>CAZMAV010000017.1:0-98014 GCA_964564415.1 uncultured Bacteroidia bacterium
CTAGGCTCAACAGGGACTCACACCCTGCTAGCACATGCACATGCCCGGCACACCAAAGGTTGCGTCCCTATGGGACTGTACCCGCAGCTCCCCACTCATCAGCTTCGGCAGTAGCGTATCCCGCAGGGCGGTAAGGGTGCGGATTTGGGTTTGGTTGGATTTGATTTTTCCTTGTATAGGATTTATTACTTCATTAAATTTTTGTCTTGTTTCTTTGTCAGGTAATGGAATAAGAGTTGAACCTATTTCACCTAAGCTTAAATTTGGTTGAACTGCATGGACAATTTTGGAATGCAGGTCAAATGTGATATTTGGATCCTTAAGTGAATACTTCACGTAATAGGGATTAATAATATCAGTGTTTACTCTTAAAATTGCTAAAGCTTGATTTACGTTAGCGGGAAGAACCTCGTGAGTAACTTCAGATATTCTACCAATTGTTCCTGCTATCGAATAGAGCAAGTCATCTTCTTGAAGTATTGAGCGTTTAAGAGCAACGTGATGAGTTTCATCGTCTATGAAGTTAAACTTTTTATAGAGAAAATTACCATTTTCATCAATACAATTAACCTTTATAAAGTTAATCCCAACTTCAACAAATTGCCTTTTTAAAGAAGTAGGTGTAGTTCCTTTTGTAATTACTTTACACAAACTTTTTAAGGTAACTTCCTCCCACTCCTCATCCGCTTCCTCCACAAACCACTGCCGAAACAGCGTCTCGGCCATTTGCTCCAGGGTTTGGTTTTGGCGGTGGAGGAGGTCTATTTTGTCGTCTAAGCTGGAAAGGACGGAGGCGATTGAGTTTTGCTCTATTTCATCAACGCAGATTTCATATACAAGAGAATTGAGTAATGTTTGTGTTACCAATGGATGACTTGAACCGCCTGCATGTTGATTCAAGTTTGCATTCTTCAAAAAGTAATAAAGAAACTTTGTTGAATTACCATTTTTAGCCTTAGCCGCTAAGGCATTATCTGATACCCAAATCGGTTTGTTCTCATAATACACAGAGCCACAATAAGCGCCAACGCGCCCAATAATTATTGTTTCATTTTCGTAATTGTAAGCTGCCGAATAACCTAATATTCCATTACCTCCATAAATAGGAATACTGCCATCTGAATCAGGTTTTTTCTTTCCATTTCCAAAATTAATAAGTTCGGAAAGCTCTATTTCCTTCCACTCACTCATAGCATTTCCTTTTTTGCAGGTTGTCTGAACCTTGATTGTTCTTGATTTTCATGATTGCCTGATTGTTTTAGGATTGTTGTTGTGCACCCTTTTAAACTGTAAAGATTTTGCCCCAAAGTTGATGAGCAATCCAATGTTGAGATTGTATGCTTCTACATAATTCATAGCCTGAGCAAGATGCACATCCTCCAGATTGATGATGGCTTTGAGTTCGACCATGATTTCATCTTCTACCAAAAAATCAACTCTTCTTGTGCCTACATCATAGCCTTTGTATTGCAAAGGCATTTCATGTTCCCTGCTGTAGCTTAACCCCTGCATCGTCATTTCAATGGCCAATGCCCTTTGATAGACTACTTCCTGAAAGCCATTGCCTAAATGCTTGTGCACTTCCATAGCAGCACCGATAATTTTATGTGTTAATTCTTTGTGCTCCATAATCAAGTAATCTTTGCATCCTCCAAATCAAGGTTCAGACGACTGAGGTTGGCAATTATTCTTTGATTCAATTCCGCTTCTTCTTTCAGCTGTGCCTCAAACTCAGCCTTTAAGCTAGTAAAGCGCTCCGTAAAGTCAAAGTCATCTTCTTCCTCGGCCAAGCCCACGTAGCGGCCGGGGGTGAGCACATAGTCCAGTTCGGCTACCCGTTCCTTGGGGACGGCGGCGCAGAAGCCTTTGATGTCTTCTTACCCCCCCTTTTTAACCACCCCGTCAGCCTCTGGCTGCCACCCCTCCACAGGAGGGGAATTGCGCCAGTTGTGGTAGGTGCCGGTGATCTGGTCGATGTCTTCTTGCGATAGCTCTTTCGTTCTACGGTTGATCAAATGCCCCAGGTTGCGGGCGTCGATGAAGAGAATTTCGCCGGTGCGGTTTCTGTAATTCCCCTCCCGTGGAGGGGTGCCCGCCAGGGCGGGGTGGTCTCCTTTCTTATTGCGGCTCATAAACCACAACGAAGCAGGAATCTGGGTATTCAAAAACAACTTGGCAGGTAGGTTGACGATGCAGTCAATCAAATCGGCTTCTACCAGTTCTTTTCTGATGTCGCCTTCACCGCCACTTTTCGAAGTCAATGCACCTTTCGCCAACACAAAACCCGCTTGTCCGCTCGGTGCTAAGTGGTACATAAAATGTTGAATCCAAGCGTAGTTGGCATTTCCTGCGGGCGGTGTGCCGTATTTCCAACGGCCATCGGTGCGCAGCAAATCTCCGCTCCAATCACTCACGTTAAAAGGTGGATTGGCAATGATGTAATCGGCCTTTAGGTCTTTATGGGCATCATTCAAAAAGGAGCCTTCGTTATTCCATTTTACCTGCGAGCTGTCAATACCCCGGATGGCCAAATTCATTTTGGCCAATCGCCAGGTGGTTTGGTTGCTTTCCTGTCCGTAAATGGAGATGTCGTTGATGCGTCCTTGGTGGCTGGTGACGAATTTCTCGGACTGAATAAACATACCGCCCGAGCCACAGCAGGGGTCGAACACCCGCCCCTTGTAGGGTTCGAGCATTTCTACCAGCAACTCTACAACGCTGCGCGGGGTATAAAACTGTCCGCCCTTTTTGCCTTCAGCCAAGGCAAATTCTCCAAGAAAGTATTCAAATACATGACCAAGCACGTCAGCACTTCGAGCCTTGGCATCACCAAGGGCAATGTTTCCGATCATGTCGATGAGTTCCCCCAAACTGGTTGGGTCCAGGTTTTGGCGCGCATATACTTTGGGCAAAACGCCTTTCAGCGAGACATTTTCCTTTTCGATGAAGTCCATGGCTTCATCTACCGATTTTCCAATGGTGGGTTGTTTGGCTTGTGAGAGCAAATACGACCAACGGGCTTTCTCTGGAACGAAGAATACATTTTCGGCTTTGTATTCGTCTTTGTCTTCTGGGTCGGCTCCGGCATATTCGCCTTCTCCAGCTGTTAGTTTGTCGTAGAGTTCTTCAAACGCATCTGAAATATACTTCAGGAAGATCAATCCGAGTACTACGTGTTTGTATTCCGCAGCGTCGATGTTTTTTCGCAGCTTGTCAGCCGATTTCCAGAGTTGTTTCTCCAAGGGTTCTTCCGTTCCGATTCCGTTCTTTTTTGCCATGTATGTTGAGTTCTTTTTATCCGTTTCCTGTCTGCGCGTATCGCACAGGCAAATTTCATGCTTTTCGTCCGAGCGTTGGCAACAAAACAGGCTTTTTTGGTTTTTGATTGGTGGCTTTGCGTGTCGGCAAAAACCCAGTGTGCCTGTTTGCGCGTGGGCTTTTTTTGTATGATGCACAACGGTCCAGTATATGCGCCGCGCCGACCAGCGGGAGGCATGGACGTATGCACTGTGTTTGCTACTGTTGATTAATTTTCAATTTCTGTATTTTCTGATATAGACATATTTCAGTTTTACAAATTCACCATCAAGATGCACAACATCCTGATCAGTGGTGACTAAAACCATATCAAATGCACTGGCAGTTGCCGCAATCCATAAATCGTTCTTACCCATATTTCTGGATGTAAAATTTCCTTTCTTATCTTTTAATTTACCCTGGCTGTACGCATCTATCTGACCATACAAATCCAAAATCTTACGAATGTTAATATCTATCTCGAGTACTTTGTCGAGCTTGTTTAGGATACTTTTCTTCCTTCTTTTCCCGTAATCGTATTGGGCGATCAATGAATTAACTTCGCCGATGGTGACTACCAAAACAGCGAGATCGTTACTGCCGTCAAACAATTGATGGTCTCTCTCAATACGTCTGGCGATATCCGCACTGCGGCTATGAATTATCAGCACATTGGTATCCAATAAATAGGCCACTTCTTTCTATTTTATCGCTTCAAGTAGCTCATTTAATGTCACATCATCCCAATCTACAGCATCTGCCTCGGCCCTAAATTCTTCGTATGTACAAGGACTGTAATTCTGTTCTTTTTTCAATTGCTCCAGGGTTACTGCCTCCCTTATTCCCTTAACTCCTTCCATGAAGGCCGGTCGAGGTTTTTCTTCTTCCTTTTTATATGCCTTACTATAAATTACCTCGAGTTTTTGTCGGATCACCTTCAAGGTCTCAATGTCCTGAACTTGTATGAGGATCTCGAAAATATCCGACCTTATCTCTTTTGCTGTATCCATTTTTGCCTCTGTTTATTAAAATATAAGATAATAGCTGCCAGAGATTTTTACAAAATCTTTTCGCCTGTAGTTCCATACTGGATATAATCCATTGAATTTCAAATTGTTTATTCCTTCTCATCTGTTGTTTACCATGGCGATGGTCAGTTCTAATAGCAGCTAACATCGTCTTCCGGAAGCACCTGACAGAACAAATGCTGGATTTGGTAAAAATTCAGTATCTCTTTTTGACGGGCACAGCAAAAGAAAGGTATCAGTTCATATTGGAAAACAACCCCGACTTGCTGAAAAAATTTCCCCTCCGATTTATTGCATCTATGATTGGCGTTACTCCTACCTAGCTCATCCGGGTCAGAAATAATAAAGTATCTAAGAAGTAGGCCAAAATCAAATTTGGCAATCTTATTTTATCAGGAGTAATTCTGTAGGGTAAAACCCATCTTTTTAGGATTTCTAAACCTTAGCTTAAAATTTTTCAATTATGAACAAGCTTGTTTCTTTTCTTCTGATCACTGTATCAATGTCTTTTTCTGCCTGCTCATCTGAAAAGATTGTTTCAAAAGCCATAGATAGGCAAGTCAGCCGGCTAGCTTCAAAAGACTATCTCTCTGACCCTGGCAAAATTGTCCTGGTAACGGTAGGGACAGGAACGCCCATACCGGGAGAAAGGGCCCAATCAGGAACGGCCGTTTTTGTAAATGGCGCTTTTTTATGTTTGACGTAGGTTCAGGGGTGGTACAAAAGTCCGAAAATTTTCAACTGTCCCTCAGTGAATTAGACGGGATTTTCATCACCCACTACCATTCCGACCACATAATGGGCCTGCCCAATATGGTCAGCCGTAGCTGGATGAGGGGTCGCACCGACGAATTAACAGTTTACGGGCCTCAGGGGCTAGACACCATCATGAAATCTGTCGAACAATTTCTTTCCATTGATAACCAATACCGTGTAGATCACCATGGGCCAGAAATCATGGATTTGTCTAAGGCCCCGGCCACTGTCCGTGAATTTGAAATTACCGAAAATGCGGTTTTGGACGTCTACCAGGAAGATGGGATTAGCATCAAGGCCTTTGACGTCAATCACGAGCCCGTAGAACCTGCAGTTGGGTATGTCATCGAATATGACGGAAAAAAGGTAGTGATCAGTGGAGATACCAAGAAGAATGACCGGGTTTTTGGATATCTACCAGTTTTATTTCAATTCAAATTCTACTTTTTCCCCACCTACCATGACAGTAAAAGCTCCTGCTTCAAGGGTCCACTCGTTGTCCCGGCCGATGAAGGAAAGTTCTGAGGGCATCAGGGTAAAGCCTAGCTTTTGGCTTTCTCCAGCTTCCAGACTTACCCTCCGGAAGGCCCTAAGCCGCTTTACCGAAGGTGTTATGCTGGCCACCTCGTCCCTTATATAGACCTGTACAGTTTCGGTGCCTGCCCGGTCGCCAGTATTCTTCAGGGTCAGAGAAATCTCTATGGGATCGTTTTTACGGTAGGTTTGACGATTGAGCTTGAGGTTGCTGTAAGCGAAGCTGGTATAGCTCAGCCCATGCCCAAATTCAAACTGAGGATTAAATCCAAAGGGCCCCCCTACCTCATCTGTGCCTTTGTGGTCGTAGGTTACCAGGTCATTGGAGTAGCGTGGATAGGTAATGGGGAGTTTTCCGCTGGGGTTGACCTCTCCAAACAGAATTTCCGAAAGGGCCATCCCCCCCTCATCACCAGGGTAGAAAGAAATCAGGATACCCTCAAGTTTTTCCTCTATGTCTGAAATCACCCGTGGCCGGCCCTCTGTCATGATAGCCACAATGGGTTTTCCAGCCCGGGCTACTTCCTTTACGAGGTTTCGCTGGGCCTTGGGCAGGTCGAGGTCATTCAGATCTCCAGGGCCCTCGGTGTAGGACATTTCCCCCAAACACAGGACTACCACATCCGCACGGCGGGCAGCTTTATAAGCAGCTTTTAGGTCAATTTCCTTGTCGATTTCACTTCCCGGAACATAGCTGACCTGAGATTCACCCACCTTCTCCCGGATAGCCTGAAGGATATTTTTCTTTCCGGGTGTCTGTCGCTCCGGATCGTCGCCCTGCCAGGTATGGGTCCATCCTCCATTGAGAGGTATCAGGGAATTGGCCGTGGGACCTGCCACCAGTATCTTTTGATCCTTGTTGAGGGGAAGGACATTATTTTCATTCTTTGCCAGAATAATGGCTTGTCGGGCAGCCTCCCTACACTTCATGGCAAATTTCTCACTGCCGAAGTCGGGGAATTTGACCTTTGGGACAGGATTCTCAAACAGTCCCAACTGCACCTTCACCCTCAAGATGCGACGTACCGATTCGTCGATTCGGGAGATAGGGACCTCCCCTTCTTCCACCAGTTCGAGAAGAAGCTTGGGAAACTCCAGGTCGGTGGGGACCATGCTCATGTCTATCCCTGCATGGATGGCGTTTTTGATGGCCTCCTTATAATCTTTAGCTGTCTTGTGCCGCTGATAAAGGTAGGGAATGTCCGACCAGTCGGTTACAGCCAAGCCTTCAAAACCCATTTCCTCACGTAGGAGGTCGGTCAGGATCTTTTCGTTTTCATGAACGGGAATGCCATTTATTTCTCCTGAACAAATCATGACCGTCCCGGCACCGGCGTCAATCGCAGCCTGAAAGGTGGGAATAAAATATTCCCTAAGCTGGCGCTCCGGAATCCATGCCTGGGTCCGATCTTTGCCCCGCAGGGTAACGCTGTATCCCAGAAAATGCTTGAGACAGGCCGAAATCCTGTAAGGATTGCTTATATCATCTCCCTGAAAGCCCTTTACCATGGCTACACCCATGTTTTTGGCCAAGTAGACATCCTCCCCAAAGGTCTCCCACAGACGGGGCCAGCGGGGATCTCTTCCAATGTCCAAAACGGGGGCGAAGGTCCAGGGAATCCAGGAAGCCCGAGCTTGATAAGCCGTCATAGCTGCGAGTTCCTCTCCTAAATCAGGATTCCAGGTGGCCGCCAGCCCCAACTGCTGTGGGTGAAGGTTGGCACCCTGGGTGTAATTGGTTCCGTGAATGGCATCAATTCCATAAAGAACGGGAATGCCCGTAAGTTTTTCGGTGGTAGCGATGCGTTGAATGGTTCCAATAAAGTCATGCCATGTATCGAGGTCGTACTCATATCCCCCAACATTGAGGATGGAGCCCACCCTTAGTTCTACAAGGGCCTCTCTGAGTTTGGCGCTGTCCAGGCGGGTGGGTACTTCCAGGTTGTAGGGTTGGCCTACGGCCAGCATATCCAGGGTGAGCTGGGTCATTTCGCCCACCTTGTCTTTGAGGCTCATTCGATTCATGATAGCATCCACCTTGGCTTCCAGTTCTCTATCCTTTTCTTCTTTAGGTAGAAGCTGAGGAGGAATGAATGACAGGAGCAAGAGGCCAAGGGCAATAAATATAGCAGTCCTTTTCATATGCAAATTTTTGAATTAGAAGATAAATTAAAGGAAAATTTCCATCCAGATAAAGTAAAGCCCTACGACATAGGCTCGACAGTCCCCTGTTATCGCTTTATAAGGTCCTTTTTCCACTCTTGTGGGAAAGATTTTTCCAAAATGATCATAGGCTGATTATATTTATCTGTATGAATGCCGGGCAGATTATCAAAGACATAAAGGAGAAAAAATTCAAACCTATTTACTATCTACATGGAGAGGAGGAGTATTTCATGGATAAGATTCTAAAGGCTTTGGATACTCCCGGAGTGGTACTCCAAGCTGGCGAGGAATCTTTCAACAGAGAGGTGCTTTATGGCCCCGAGACCAATATCTCCAAAATTGTCAATGCTTGCCGCAGCTTTCCTATGATGGCCTCTCATCGGTTGGTCATTCTCAAAGAAGCCCATCGCCTCAACAAAGCCGATAACGACAAACTTCCTTCCTATCTACAGCAGCCGGTGCCATCCACCATATTTGTCCTGATCTACAGAGATAAGAGGGCTGGCCTACCCAAGAAAGGAGTGGAAGCCGTAAAAAAATCAGGGATAGACTTTCACGCCAAAAAACTCTACGACAGGGATGTGCAGCAGGTCGTCGAACAAATTTTGAAGGAAAGTGGCTTCGAGACAGACCCCGGTATACCTGCCATCCTGGTAGCCAACCTGGGTACCAACCTCAACCTGATCGAAAACGAATTGGAAAAGATGTTTGTCTTGCTAAAGGCTACTCAAAAAACCAAGCTCAGCAAGTCTTTTGTCTATGAAATGATCAACGTCGACAAGGAGTTCAATGTATTCGAGTTGGTCAATGCCCTAAGTGAGCGCAAGACCTACCAGGCCCATATGATCATTGATCGGCTTACCCAAAATACCAAAATCAATCCTCCCACCCTCATCGTCAGCAACCTCTTTCGTTTCTTTCATTATGTGGCCCTGGTCCACCGCTACCGCTTCAAAGACCCCAATTCCATCAAGAACCAACTCAAGGTAAACTATTTTCAGGCCCGGGACTATCTTAATGGCAGCCGTAGCTTTGACCTTAGAAGGACCTATCGCAACCTGGGCTATATCGAAGAGGTAGATCGCAGCCTCAAGGGGATGATGCCTACCCACATGGACGAGCGCCATCAGCTCAAAACCCTAATATGGAAGCTGCTCAGCTAGGATGCTTGGTTCAGTGTAAGGCCAAATATTAGCATCATTGAGCTACCCAAACCGATACTGAACCGCCATCCGTCCAGAACTCGCCCCATCCTTCCTCATCAATGATGACTTTCCGGCTTTGTTTGCCCAACAGGTCGGTATAAGTTTTTCCTGCATTCCTATGGCCCATGTACATCCATTTGTGCCCTCCGTGGCCATTGGACATGAGTACGGCCAGGCCTGATCCAGGTCGATGAGCATCTCCCTCACGGGTAAAGCCTACCACATCCCAGTGATCCCAATAGGTATGCTGTGGGCCGTAGGCATGCTGTTGGCGAGCCCTTAGCAGAGCGGGGAGTTCTTCCACCGAACTGATATGAATGTCGTAAAAATTGCCATCGCCACCTTTGTCGCGATAGCTTGCCCCGTAATAATCCGGATAGAAGACGCAGGGATAGCCTTCATGCCAAAGGAGGATCAAGGCGTAAGCCAGGGGCTTGAACCAGGGCTTCACCGGTGCCTCCAATGCCTGAAGGGGCTGGGTGTCGTGGTTGCCGACCAGGGTGACCGCCAGGCTTGACTGCTGTTGAAGAAGGGTGTTATCCATGAGCCTTCTCATGTCATAGCTTCCGCCTTCCTGTGAAGCCAGGTAGAAGTTGTGATGCAAGGGAGCATCAAAGAGGGACATCATCCCCCCAGTATTGGCTATGTATACATGAAGCTTTTCTACATCATAAGCCCAATATTCACCTACGGCAAAAAGATCTTCCCTGACTCTCTTCCTCATGTAGCTCAGCCATTCCCTAAAGAAACTATATTGAATATGCTTTACAGCATCCAGGCGAAATCCATCTACCCCTGCGGCATGGACGATCCATCTTCCCCAACGAGCCAATTCGGTACGCACCTCAGGATGATTCATGTCAATATCAGAAAACATCAGGTAATCGTAGTTGCCATTTTCATCAGAAACCATGGCCTCCCAGTCTTTACCCCTACCCACAAATTTAAAAATGGAATTTTCACTTAGATTTGCCGCCCAGTCCACCCCATCAAAATGGCGGTAATTCCATTTGAATGAGGAGTACTTCCCCTTTCTTCCAGGAAAATGGAAATCCGTATAGGCTTCTATCCATTCTTCTCCACCGTAGGTAAATTGCCTGTTGTCCCAGTTGACCCGAATGGCTTTGACAAATTCGGAATCATCAGCTCCACCTCTATGGTTGAAGACCACATCGGCATATACCTGAATGTCGTGATTGTGAGCGGCCTGTATGGCGGCGAAATATTCGTCTTTGGTCCCGTATTTGGTGCGGACAGTACCTTTTTGGTCGAATTCTCCCAGGTCATACATGTCGTAGACCCCATAGCCTACATCGTCGATCCCGGCAGCGGCCTTGTAGGCGGGAGGAAGCCAAAGAGCTGTGATGCCGTCTTCAGACAGCTGGGGGACTTCAGCGATAAGCTTTCTCCAGTGGGAGCCATCATTGGGTATGTACCAATGAAAAAACTGCATAAGGGTTCCATTAGCCATAGTTGGGGCATGTAAAAGTGGTTGTTAATTGAATAGTTAAGTTAGTCGAAAAAGGGGAGATTGACCAGAAAATACTTCCTTAGATTATGGACCTTATTCCCCCAAATGACCGATACCCTTTAGGATGCGATTCAAGACAGGTACTTCAATCGCTGCTTTGGCCTCATTTCTTATGTTCAAAAGATAAAACGAAAACTCAGGAAAAAAAGAACTTAGCTCCTCATCCATTCCCTCCGGGTAGGTGGCAAAAATCCCTCTGCTCCCATTCTGCAGGTCCATGATAAATCATGATGGGTATGATCGGGAAAAGGCGTTTTTGCTGACTTAATTGCCGCCTCCATAAGCGAGTCATATAGCCCAACAATTGTAGGTGAGGATAGCGTAGCACAAAGCTTTTGTGCTCCAAAATAAAACTGATGTGAACCTCAGAACTCTTCTTTCCCCGATAGTCGCATTTGAATACCAAATCCGAAACCTGATCCTTTAACTTTCCATCTACAAAGGCAGGACTGATTAATTCAAGGCTGTCAAGGTCCAAACGCTCCACGAGTTGAGCAGATAGGGTCCCCCTCAGAAAATCCTTGGCTTGTTCCTTTCGGCAAAAGATAAATCTACAAAATTTATCGTGAGACCCCTGATCTGAAGACGAAGTTCGATTCATGGTCACACACAATTGATATTTATTGTAATCTAATGTGTATAAATAGAGTACATTTATCAAAGGTGCACGTAAAATTTATTTGGGGCAGATAGGATATCTTTCCAAGGAGATCAAAGGAAAATTTTGGGGCAGGAAAGAAGTTTCAGGTTGAAGGAAAGGGTGTACATTGATCTTGATTGATCAAAAAAGTCAGGCTGGGAGCTAGGAATCAGCCCAGGGAGTGGGAGCATGACTTTACCAGAAAACAAAAAAAGTGCCCGGACTTGGCTCACGCCATTGTACCGGGCTGTTTACACACTACTGTAAATTCTTGATTACTGAATAATCACGTTGAAATCCACTTCTACATCGGAATCTCCGGGATCACAGCTACCATCCTTGACGCCAGGCTGGTGTCTGAGTTCGAGGACCAATACTCCTGTTGAAGCGCTTCCGGTAGTCCACTCAGAAGCCAGTCCAATCTCAAACTGTCCGTCGCTGTCAGTACGCTGGATGCTTAGGTCGGCACTGGTCACTTCGTAGCAAACTAGGTGCTCGTCGTCTTCCTCTTCGATTTCCTCAGTGATGTCTTCAACATCATTGGGGTCTGACTCATCCAAAAACTCAACAGTAACCTTGTAGGTGGTGTTTTCTGCCAAGGTGATGTCAGGTGCAGATTGTCCTTCCATCCAAGTGACAGCATTTACGCCGTTGTCAAAGTTCAACCTTACGGTGGTGATGGTTTCCTCACCGGCATCTGGATCCTCTGGCTCACAAGAAGTCAAAGAAAAGGCCAAAATCGTGGCGAAGAAGATGAATGCAAATTTCTGAAATGTAAACTTCATGATAAATTTGGGTTTATGATTAATGTTTGAAATGATAAGTTAATCTTAGGCTTATGTTCCTTCCTGGCTCATCTGCATAGTATCGGAATCGGTTCAGATAGTCCCGGTAGGTAACGTTGAAAAGGTTGTCAACTGAGAGAATGACTCTCAAACTTTGCTTTCCAAAATCAAGCCTGGTTCCAAGGTCTAAGCCAACCAGGTCATAAGCCGGTGGAGGAGGCCTCCAGTCTCGCTCAATGGGATTTTCACCGGTCGGTACATTTGTTTGTTCGAATACATGCCTCCACGTCACTTTTACATAAGCATCTGAAAGGCGGCCAGATACAGGAAGGTTGTACTGTAGGGAGTTAGAAAACCAATTGGCAGGCATAAAAATGAGCGGCTCATCCTCGCTGGTATTCCAGGCGCGAAGGTAGGAAGCCTTCCCTTGCCAACGTAGCCCAAAAGGCATCTCAAAACTCATATTCAGGTCAGCTCCCGTCAGGCTAGCCGCCGTTTGGTCATATTGAAAGCTTGGGAAAGCCCCTCGTATTGTCCGCTCGATTCCTCCTGGTCGCCTGTAAATAAAGTTGCGAAACCACTGCTGATAAAGGGTTACCACTGCCTTGAACCGCCTTCCATTGTAAGTCAGATCGCTGACAAGTTTGACTGCCTCTTCTGGCGACAAGGTTGAATCACCTTTCTCGAAGGCGCCTGCTCCATGGTGAAGACCATCGCTAAACAACTCGTTGACATGGGGAGGTCTCCAAGCACGGCCCAGGTTAGCCCTAATGGACAATTTCCTGTTGACCTCATAAATCGCCCCCACATTGGCTGAAATACTTTGGTATTCACGGATGGAAAAAATATTTACTCCCCTCTTCTCCCTGGCACTGTTGATCCAGCGATAGTCGTAACGAACTCCCGCTTCGATATCAAGCTTTTCACCCTTCCATCTTTCTATCCAGAATACCTCTCCTCCAATTAATATATAGTTGGGGATAAACATCCGTCCCCTGAGCCTATTGTTCTGATAAATGCCAGAAGTTCCTACCAATCCTTCTATCCGAGGGGTCAATTCATGTTTTAGATTAGCTTCCAGGGTATGGGTATTGATTTTAAATTCCAATTCGGCAATGTCCTCCCCATTGTCATCGACTCCTCTGGGTTTGTGTTTGTCAAATTCCTGGCGGTTGTTGGCTTGATAGGCATAGATTAGGTTCACCTTTCCTATATCTGCCAATCGCCAATAGTTCTTAACCTTTACGAGGTTATGGGTAATATCTTGATAGGGTCTCCGAATGTCATAAGTAAAATCTACCGTATCTGCGCCTAAGGGTATGGGACTAGCCAGTGCCCTTTCGAGGTCACTCCTTCCTCCAAGGTGGGCCGAGGATAAAATTCCCAGTCGAGAGTGAAAACGGCTGTAAAACACATCTATTCCATGAGCAAAGGTCTCATAATGGAGGTTGGCGGAGAAGTTTTCTTCTTGCTGCCCGCTGTTTTCCAAGAAGTAATCGGGGCTTCGTAGGTTTCCTCCTTTCTTTAGGGTTCCCTGAATCCTCCAGCTCAAAGGACGAAAATTGGGAACTTTGCCCTCGATATGGCCAGAGATGATGCCCAGCCTTCCATTGGACTGTCCTACCATATGAACTTTCGCCCCTACTCCTGCACTGTCCCTCATCTCCTCGGGCTCGACCAAGATGACTCCTCCTATGGCTCCTGGTCCATACCTAAGGCTATTGGCACCTTTGATGACAGTAAGTTTGTTGGCAATGAAAGGATCGATCTCCGGAGCATGTTCAGAGCCCCATTGTTGACCCTCCTGACGAATACCATTGTTCAATATCAAGACCCTGTTGCTGTGAAGCCCGTGAATCACAGGTTTGACAATAGTGGGACCTGTCCTTAGGGCATTTACGCCCGGCATGTTGGTTAATATATCTCCCAGAGATTTACCTTCATTTTCTGCCAATTCCAGTCCTTCGATTTGGGCCACACTTTCGGTGGGAGGTCCTCTCTGCTGATTGCCCAGGATGATAACCTCATCCAGGTGCTGTTCGTGATGGATAAGGGTGAAATTTTTAGTTTCTGTATTCTCTCCCACATAGGTTGTCACCTCCAGGTGCTCGCAGGCGACGTGATCACAAATAAAGGTATAGGTATCCGGACAGAGGCCGCTGATTTCAAAGTGCCCTGTAGAATCGGTAAAGGTTCCTTTTCGGATTTCCTTGATTTGGACGGAGGCATAAGCCAGGGGTTGCTGGCTGGATTCGCCTTTAAGAATGCCCCTGACGGTAATCTGACAATCCTGGCCACTAAGGGTGCCCAGGGTCAGACCTGCCCATATGAAACAGATCAATCGAAAGTTCATGAAAATGAAGTTGAATTTGAAACAGTCGATGGTGGGTGAAGAACTAAGCTTCGAATGCTTGTGGGGGGCCTCTCTGGGTATAGGGCTCTACAATTTCCAGGTGAGGAATCTGGTAAGAGGAAAAAGCGATGTATGAAAAATCAGGTACAATGTCTCTGAACTCACAACTTTTGTCCTGAAGGAATGGAGGAAACTCAAGCTCACAAAGGATACAATCGGGAGAAACTTCTTCGGCCAAGATATCCGCCAGGATTTTCACGACCTGATCCTTCTCCTCATGGGTGTGGGATAAACAATCATGTCCATACCGCACCGGAAGCAGGAAGCTCAGGGAAAGTAATAAGAAAAACGCCGATATGTACCTTAGTCTTGGGCTCATTTATTGCAACAGTGTTGCAAATCTAAACATAATCCACGTTGAAGACAAAATGGATTTGCATCAAACGCAATAGTGCCCTATTATTAATGCCTTATTTGTATTTTCTTTCGATATACGGCTCCATCTGACAGACTGACTTCCAATTGATACATTCCGGCAGCCAGGCTATGCACCTCTAACTGAAAGACAGTCAGTCCTTTTTCAAATTGCTGACTGACCACTGATTTGCCGAGGGCATCGTAGATACGGAGGGCTCGAAGGTATGCAAAGCCGTCAGAGACCTCGATTTTGAGAATGTCCTTAGCTGGATTGGGATAAAGGGCAATCAGATTTTCCAGGTCTGTCAGGACATAGACAGGCATAAAATTAAAGGGGGGAGTCAGGCGGCTACATCCATTGGCAAAGATGACTTCGGCGATATAATCTCCTCCAATGCTGGGACTGATCAGCGGGCCATTTTCATTGGTCAATAGGTTTCCATTGACAAACCAACGATAATCCACTCCTATATCGTCTACCTTCAAATCCTGCCCCTCCTGGCTGATGGATACTGTCGCGGCAGGCTTCACCTCTATTTCCACTTCACTACTTTCACAAAACCTTCCATAACCCATCCTAAGAAGAAGGTGATCCAGTCCACCGCTAATGTCTACAGCCCCTGTCAATAAGGGAAGATAGGTGAAACGATCGAGCTTATTGCTGTCTTCATTTCCCAAGGAGCCACTGACATTTCTGCCGCAGCCGTAGAGGCTAGTGTCGGGCAGCAGGATAAAACTCTGATAGGGAGTAGCAAAAAGACCTATCCCCGGGGGTATTCCTTGAATACGGGTAGGCCTGCTGCTTCTACCCAAGGCTCCCCGTCCGGTTTGCCCCTGGCTGTTGTCCCCACTGACATAAAGCCGCCCACTTTCGCCTAAGAACAAAGAATGAAAGGCTCCCGCCGCCACATCGACGATTTTTTCAGGTAGGGCAATCAGGCGGGGATCAAAGGCAAAATCCAGGCTATCTATCCCCAACTGCCCCAGGGCATTGTTTCCCCAGGCGTATACCTTTCCATCGGAGCCAAGGGCCAGGCTATGAGCATCACCAGCAGCGATGGCTTGAAAAACCAAGGAGCTGTCCAAGGCCAGGGGTAAATTACTGTCCCGGGTGCTGCTGTCCCCCAATTGTCCATCGCTATTTTCCCCCCATGTATAAAGTCTTCCCTGTCTGTCCAATGCCATAGAATGCCTGCTACCCGCCGAGATGGCTCGTATATCGGTCAGGCCACTTACTTCAAATGGAAAATTACTAACTGCATTGTTGCCCAGCCCTAACTGTCCGGAGCGATTATCTCCAAAAGCCATGACCCTGCCGTTAGCCAGCAAGACCAGGCTGTGCAATTTTCCACCGGAAACCTCGACAGCATCATTGATGCCCGGCACTTCCCTGGCTTCCCGCCGATCTACAAAGCTCCCATCTCCCAACTGCCCAAAACTGTTGTCTCCCCAGGCGAGGACCCTGCCGTCTGCCAAAGCCGCCAGGCTGAAAGCTTCACCTCCATCTACATCCCTGACCTCTTCACTTTCCACTGCCGCTTCCAGGAATCTGCGATCGATGGTGCTGCTATCGCCCAACTGTCCCTGAGCATTTTTACCTACAGTCCAGGCTTCGTTTTCCCCTCCCTGCTCCAAAGCGACCGTGTAAATGCCTGACTCTTGGATTGGTAGGGAATCCGAATTGCTGCCCAAGAGAGAAACTCCATTTCTAAACCACTGCAGCCTACCCTGACTGGGAGTCGTGAGCCACAATTCTTCCCCTTCGCATAGGGTGATAGGACCCTGAGGAGCCACAATGGCATTGGGAAGGACACGAAAATGAATGGGGTATTGAATCCGCTGTCGGCAGCCTGATCCATTGTCGATTCCAGCTACTTCGGCAAGGGCTCCATCGTTCAGCTTGTTGATGGAGACTTGAGGGGCCGCCCCAGGGCTTCCCTGTGAAAGTCCCTCCACAAAAAACTCGTACCTGTCTGCTCCACTGGCTAATAACTGTACACTTTGGCCCTCACAGATGAGATTTGAAGGAAGGGCCCTCAGGTCCAGGTCCAGCTTTGTAACCTCAAAGCTCAGGCTATCCAATGAAGGAGTAAAACAGTCTCCAAAAGCTCCCCTCACTGTAATTTCATCACCATCCTCCAGTTCGCTCACCCTGAAGGTAGCCGAGGAGTCCGGCCCTGCAACGGGGATGCCGTTGACCGAAAATTCGTAAACAACTGCACCCGAAGCACTTAGTTCTATGCTGTCCTGAAAACAAACCCTAAGATCGGGATCAGAACTGAGCAAGTTCACCTGGAAAGGAAAATCATTGACCTGGATTTGAAAGCTCGTGTCTCCAGACACCACGCAGTCCCCATTCAATCCCTCCACACTGATGACCTCGCCATCAGAAATAGTGCTTATGGCCAATTGTCCATTGAAACTGATACCTCCGAAAGGGTTTCCATTCAGCAAAAATTGGAATTCAGGTGCCCCACTGGCATTCAGGATAAGGGTCTCTCCGGCACAGATTTCACTCTCGCCGACCAGGGTCAACCTGGGATTGGGGCGGGTATCGACCTGAAAAGAGTAGCTGCTGTCTCCCATGGTAGAACAGCGTCCCAGGCTACCCAGGACTTCCACCAGCTGATTTTGCCGAAGGGAATCAGTAGCATATACAGGATTGGAAGAGGGGCCTTGTACGCTGTTTCCGTCTACAAAAAACTCATAGCTCCCTGCTCCAGAGGCAGAAAACACCAGGGTATCGCCCTTACAAAGGCGGTCATTGTTGTCGTTGGCCATAAGACCGACAGTAGGACTTGGAAGAACTTTAAAAGTCAATGCATCACTGGTATCTGCACAATTTTGAGCGCTGTAGCCTATCACAGAAATCTGCTGTCCATCACTGAGATTGGGAAGGATCAGTTGGCTCACAGGACCTGGGGGAGCCAGACTAAGGCCATCAAGGAGAAATTCATAAGTAGAGGCTCCGGAGCCATTGATGCTCACAGAAACGCCCTCACAAATGCTGGTGTCGGGATCGCTACTGGAAATTCCGACCTGGGGCAGGGGATTGACGATTAGCGTAAGGGTATTGGGTGCATCGGCCTGACAATTTCCCAAAAAACCGCTTACGGAAACCACCTGCTGATTTTGTAGGCTGTCGGTTTGGTATTGACCGAGATTGGAAGGAGGTCCCACAGGCACTCCGTCTACAAAAAACTGGTATTGGTCAGCCCCACTGCTGGTGAAGGTCAGGCTTTCCCCTTCACAAACGATGAGGTCTGGGTCAGAGACAGTAAGGCTGGTCGCTGGCAAAGGATCTACGACAAAGTTCAAGGCATTTGTAGAAGTATCCGCACAGCCATTGAGCGTACCTATGGCCTGGATGGACTGTCCCGACTGAAGGTTAGGAAGAAAAATTGTATTGCCGGCTCCCTGTCCACCGAGGGGAGATCCATCAAGGAGCCACTGATAGAAGGTCGCTCCCGATGCCTGTACCCCGACAGTATCTCCCTGGCAGATGGGACTGTTGTTGGGACTGCTTAGCATAACCTGAGGCAGAACAATTACCTGTAAGTCAATGGTGTCGCTGCTTATCCCCTCGCAACCTCCACTGTATCCCTTAAGGCTTATCTCTACATTTCCAGGAGGCAGGTTGTCCAGGACAATTTGATTGGAAGGAGAAGGCCCTCCCTGAGAAACTCCGTTGACAAAAAATTCATATTCCTCGGCTCCCAGTCCTGCAAAACTGACTCCCTCCCCTTCGCAAAAGCTTGTTCCCGGCGTTATCTTGAAAAGATTGGGTTGAGGAAGGGCTTTGACTACCTGAGCATAGGTCTGAGGGGCAGAAGCCGAACAGCCATTGGTCAACCCCCTTACTGAAACCAGTTCTCCGGTCTGTAAATTGTTCAGGGTAAGTGTTGAATTGGGTGAAAAGGGGCCCAGGGCATTTCCATCTACAAAAAACTGATAATCATCCGCCCCATTGGCAGAAAAAGTCAAGAGCTCCCCGGCGCAGATGCTGTCATTGCCCAAACGATTCAGGTTCACCAGGGGCAAATCCCGAACCTCAAAATCAAAGGCTCCCGTCGTATCACTGCAATTGCCCAAAAAGCCTATGCCTCGAATCAGGTCTCCATCCCGGATCGAATCGCTGTTGTAAATGTTGTTTCCTGAAATATTTCCAAGAGGGTTTCCATTGACCAGAAACTGATAAGCCCCAGCTCCCGAAAGGACAAAGTTTACCTGATCCCCCTGACAAATTGAGGTATCCGGGTCTGAGGCACTAATTTGGGTGTTGGGAGTAGGATTGACGGTAAAAGGGGCTAGGCTCACCTCTGTCTGGCATCCTTGCAGGCTTCCTCCTACACTGACGATGCTGCTATTTTGAATAGAGGTGGTCGTAAAACTGGTGTTGATGCTTACAGGCGTCTGAGAGACTCCATCGATAAAATATTCGTAGGCGAAAGCTCCGGAGGCAGTAAAGGTCACCGATTCTCCCTGGCAGATGATCCTGTCGGCATCGCTGCTCAGGAGGCTGAGGTTGGGGAGGGGCAAAACGGTGAATTCTATGCTGTCATCACTCAGGGCACTGCAGCCCGTACTAAGGTCTTGCACCCTTACCCTCACCGACTGTTTATCCTGGATGGAGGTGGTCCTGAAACTGCTGTCAGAAAAAGGAAAATTTTGAGAAACTCTATCTATAAACCACTCATACAAGTCTCCGCCCGAGGCTACAAAGGAAAGGGTATCGCTTTCACAGACGATGGTACTGGCCCCCAGATAACTGAGCTGAATAGTAGGTGCGGGGATCACTTCAAAAGTAAGGGTATCGCTGACTGCCAGACATCCGGCAACCATAGCCGTGGCATAAACCTCATCTCCATCCTGAATCTGGGTGCTTTGAATTTCATGATCCGGACCCGTATAGATGCTGTTTCCATTGATAAAAAAGGAATAATCACTCAGGGTAGAATCTGAGACCCTCAGGCTCACTGACTTGCCCTCGCAAAACCTAAAATTTGGCTCGCTGGTGTTCAGGGAAATGCTAGGTTCGCTGACGATAAGGGTATCCTCAGCGCCGGCACTGCATCCATTGAGGTAGGTAGAAGTCAAAGAAACCGGGTAGGAGCCTCCTGAAGCGTATTTATGCCTTGGATTCCGAACAAATGAAGAGTCCCCGTCCCCAAAATCCCAATTGTAGTCCAGGTCATTGGCGTTTCCACTAATAGCGGTTGCCGTAGACTGGAAGTCAACGCTGTCCTCCACACAAATCTCGGAAGGAGCAACAAAAGAGGCTGAGGTGGCGGGACTGTTGGAAAAGATGAAGCCCGAGGTATTTCCCAAATTTCTGCTGAAAAGTACCTGAAAGCCTCCCAGGCCTCCGTTTTCCTCTAGGTCTATATCTTTGATGTTCAGGCATTCTCCTTCAAGTTGAGAGGTATTGCTCACATCGATCACCGAGCCTATTCCTCCCGGAAACTGTACTTCCAGGTCTATGCTGTCTCTGCAAGTACCCAAGGCTGAAAAATCGCCATTGATTCGCTGATTGCCTCCGGAGGGAAGGGCCACTTTCGCTCCAGCCATGAGGGTCAGGTCCTCGAAAGTGTTGTTGCCATTCATGAGGGTGATGTCTCCCTCGGTGGGGAGGAGGGTAAGATTGTTATAGGTCTCTCCATTCCCATAGAACAAAGCCTGGGTTCCTGAACCTCCCAGAAAAATATCTGATGTGCCGGCATCCAGGTCCAATCCGGAGGCAATCCCCAAGATAAACCAACTGAAAAAAACCTCAATCCGGGAAGCACCCAATTCTATGTCTTTGGGGTCCAGGGTAGCCAGAAAAAAAGTTCCAGACCGAAGATCAAAGTCCTGGGTCAGGAAACTTCCTCTCGTAATGATGATGCTGGACAAAGTATCCAGGAGCAAGTCCCCCTCCAGTTCCAGGGTATCGGTATTTCCCTCCGCCAATAGCTGAAGGCTGGTATTGAGGTCCAGGGACTGGGTGCGAAATATGGATTTCCCTCCTCCTGGCCGAAAACTGGTCTGCTGAGAAATGCCGGCTTTTTCCCAGGTTAGATTGGGATGAAGGATTACATCTCCCCCCGGACTTAGGTCGCGATATTGAAAGAGGATGGGATTTTGGCTGAGGCCTGTCCACCTCATGTCTTCAAAATAGGCTGTAATATCTACAAATACCGTATCATTGGGGCTGCTGAATGAATTGGCATCGAAGATCACGTTGTCATTCACACCGGGCAGGCAAGTTCCCGCGGTTCCTCCTGATGTCGAGGACCAATTGGAAGCATCAGACCAATTACCCGTAGAACCAATCCAGTAAAGGTCCTGCCCAACTCCTGCTCCACTAAGCTTCCATCCGGCTGTATCGTTGAAGCCCAGGCTATTGGTGCCCAGGTAGCTTCTTCCACCCATCGTATCAGCTCTCAGTTGAGAGATATACGCATGGTCCACGAGAAGAGAAGGGAAAGAGGTTTTTCGGATCAGGGCTGCACTATCCCCTTGGGAGATGGACTGAAGGAAAACCGGAGAATCACAACTTCCCCGGGCCTGAAGAGAATCCACTTCCTGTAAGGTGGCATTTTCGATGGCCAGGGTGTTGCCGGGATTGAGTTGGATCAGTTCAAAGCTATTGCTTCCCAACAATTCGGTGTAGGGATTTTCCAAGATCAAACTCCCATAGTCCAGTCCGTCCCCTACAAATATGGCTCCCAATTGGTCGGGATCGATGAGGCGAAAACTTGCCCCTCCCGCATCTATGTTTCCCAGGCTGCTCCCTTTACTTCTCCATACCGTATCCGATCCGTTGAGCAAAATCTCTGCATTGGAGAGGTTCAGAAAACCACCTCCGTCCTCCCTCAGCAGCTTTTGGGCTTGAATGTATTTGTTTGAAGCATTGAAATCCCCACTTGTCAGGCTGAGCTGCCTGCCTGTAAGCAAGCTATCCACCAGGGTGTAGCTGCTGCCCTCTATGTCAATATTCCCGGGAAAGAATACCTGATCTAGTTCGAGGCTGCCATTGCCGGTAAATGTGGTTTTTCCCGTAAAGTTAAAAGTCCAACGGGATGAAAGAGCCATCGAGCCCCTGATTTCCCATAGGGAAGCATCTCCCTCCATACGGGCAAACTCATCAATAGCAGCCGCCTCTACTCCCGCACAGTAGGCGTTTTCATACAAAAATACCACCTGATTAGGTAGGGAAAAGGAGTTGGCATCGAAGATTACCGTATCTCTAGGTCCGGGTATGCAATTACCAGGAAGTCCCCCTGAGTTCAGCGACCACTGTCCGGGATCGGTCCAATTTCCTCCCTCATTTACCCAGTAAAAGGAAGTTGCACTTAATGGTTCGCCTATGCTCCAGGGCCCCGAGAGCTTGCCATCATCCAAAGACTGTGTAAGCACGATGGGATTGTCGCTGAGAGCGATATCCTGAATTCTGACATAAGAAAGGGAGGAAGCCGGCAAAAGGGCCCGGAGTTGAGCCCGAATTCCGGGCAAGAGGGATCGAATCAAAATATAGTTGCCGCAGTCTCCACTTCCGCTCAGGTTATCGACGATGAGTGGAGCTCCGGGGTCTGTACCCAATAGCAGTTCGCTGCCCGGCAAAAGGGCCAGGTTTCCGATTTGAGCCCCTCGTTCAATCACAACCGGAGCAGGTGGAAGGTTGACCTGACCGATTTTTCCATTGCTGCTGTCAGACCTGAAGTACAAGGTATCTCCACTGGCTGTGTCAAAGCTGATGTTAGCCTGTGTTGCCAAGAGGGTAGTAGCAGATCCCTGAATCAGCCAACTGCTTCCCGCCTGCAAAATTCTTACCGATGCATTTCCAAGCTCCACACTTCTGTTGAGGGCGACAGTAGCCCCGATGTTGAGGCTGGTATCTATGGGGTCTCGGGTTTGAAAAGTTCCGGTCACCAGGCTGTCGCCAAGAGCAATGATGCTCCCCTGTTCGAAAAAAATATTTTCCGTGGTCTTGAAATCATCCTGCCAGCGCCATATGCCCTGCCCATTGAAAATACAATCGTTGCTGAGGCCGATGCCCCTCAAGTAAATATCGGCAGTGTCATTTTGTGCACTGGCTCCACCATCTACCCTATTTTCAAAAATCAAAAGACCGGGATAGTTCCAGGTAAGAGAATTCTCCAAAATAAAATCATCCCCGACGTTGAGGGTATCTCCTGCCAAACCTGTAATAATGGGAGAAACAGAAATTCCGGTAAAGTCAATAGAAAGACAGACGGCCCGACTGGTATCGATGTTAAGGCTCTCGTTATTTGCAGAAAAAGAATTGCCATCAATGAATACCCTGTCATTGGGTCCCGGAATGGAATCGTGAAAGATAGTCCCTCCTGAACTGGTGGCCCAGTGGTTGGCAAAATCGGTCCAGTTGCCACTTCCATTTACCCAATAAAAATCTGCCGACCATAGCAGAGAAGGAAACAGAATCAGGCAAAAGAAAAGAGAAGAAATACAGGGCTTTTTTTTCATAGCAGCTAGGAGTTGTTGGGTAGAATAGGAGAAAATCTGCGGATGGCGAAAACTACAGCGATAGAAATGTGGAGCTTATCAGATAAATACCTTCTGTGATTTAATAACGGAAAGACAAGTTTTGCAACCAGCATCAGGCAGGAATTTACACATAATTTTTTCATGAGTTCCATTGTCATTTATTCAGATTACTGCGAAATTTAGGTACATTTCAATGTTTCCCCCTCAAGGATAAAATATTCTACCTTATCAAAGGTTGCACTTAGTGTAGCTCTTGCATGAAGAGAATGACACGAAACCCCAACCCCTAAAGCTATGAATGCCCTTCTTTCTATTTTATTATGCTGGTTTTGCTTTTTCTCCTTCATTCAAGTAGCCGAGGCTCAGGAGGGAATAGAGCCTCAGATGCTTGCTTCCACGACTGCGGATATTACCCCTCCCGAGCATTTTGAGAAGGCCGAACAGTTTTATGGGTATATCCACAAGGGATCTGCCTCTACGATTCTTATCCAGGAACTTGACGGGACCTCCTACCTTCTGATTCAACAGGGAATGACACCGGAGTATTTTGCTCAAGAGGGATTCACCTATATCAGTGAAGAGGAAGTTCAGACAAGCTCGGGTTTGTCGGGTATTCTTTACCGCATGTCATTTACCGTGCAAGAGACCGAGTTCGAGCGGCTCATGTTTTTTACCGGCGACTATCATCGAACCTTCTGGTTGGTGGCCAACTATCCGGCTGTGGTAAAGGATCAAATGTTTGGTGTCATGAAAAAATCTCTGTTGACCCTACAACCTTAAGCCCATGCCTAAGTACGGATTTCTCCCCCCCCTGTCGGGCATCTCCTCCCTTCTGTGGGGAGCCTTAATGCTCCTTACCCTGAATCAGCTAAAGGCACAAAATCAAGATGAATTTCGTAACGCGAATTTCCGTTCTGCCAACCAAAACATGTGGGGGCCAAGCAACGCTCTCTTCCAATTGGAAATAGACCAGGAGTTGTTTCGCCTCGACTGGGACGAAGATGCCTCTGTGGGTGGGGTATCCACCATTTTGGGACAGCAGTTTGGTGCCCGCCTCAATGCCTCCACCTGGGGGGATATCAGCAGCCGTTTTGTCCTTGACAGCCTTACCATGGGTAATGTTACCGT
Source organism: uncultured Bacteroidia bacterium (assembly GCA_964564415.1). GTDB lineage: Bacteria > Bacteroidota > Bacteroidia > J057 > J057 > JALEFZ01. The sequence continues at coordinate 24,346 of CAZMAV010000017.1, forward strand.
GGCCTATCCCATACAGGTCCGCTACAATATTCCCACCAACGGAAACATAGATAAGGGAAGTTATGTGGACATCAATACCTCCTACGAGGTGGAGCCCGGCTGGGAACTTTCTACCAATCATCCCTTTCCCGGACGGATGGCCCTTGATTTTTACTTTGGGCTGGGCATAGACGTAAACATGCTCCTTTGTGTCTTCTCCTGTGTCAATATTCCCATTATCCCCAACATTAATATACCGATACAGAAGCTCAATATATTTACATTAAGTTCCTCCCAGGCCCAGATGCTGGGTCCGGTCATTCCCTTTACCAATGACCTATGTACCTCTGGATTCTGCGTTCCGGGAACCGTCATATTCGGACAACCCTCCATCTCTGTCCCTAACAATCCATTCGGAATTTCGGGAAATCTGATTATGCCTTATACCCCTACTGAGGACCAACTGGGGGCAGACAAATGTCTTTATGCAGAGGGGGACTCGATCTACATTACCCTAAGTCTGGATATCCTTGGGCTGGTGGGAAATTTCCTGCCTCCACCCGCAGGTCCGATCATTGGCAACCTGAGCAATGATTTTAAGCTGCCTCCGCCCTTTGGCAATATCTATGGAGCTTCAATTTGGTACAATGTATTTTCTGCCAACTTTAATGTGAACAACAACCACATCCAAGAATTTGCCTTCAAGCCCGTCATCCAAACCGCCATTGACTTTCCATTGCCCATGGATTTTCGGGTGGTGGACCCTAATACAGGAGCTGTCCTGACCGACAGAAAAAACGCCAATAATGCTCAGTTTAGGGTGGGCCATACCTTACAGCTCCGCTTCCCCTGTCATTATGAGAGCCTGGAACTCTCCCCTACGATTAAGATGGAAAACAATAATTTTTCCAATAATACCTACGATCAGATTGAATTTGACCTGGCTTTTGCAGCCCTGGAAGTAGGTTTTAACTTACCTCCGATCACCATTGTCCCTCGTATTTGCTTTCCCGAAATCTGCATCAATATTCCTTATCCCTGTCCTACCTGGAGCAATCCCTTCAGGTGGTGCTCCTCCCGTCAGTGTACCCCACCCTTTTGTACACCGGCGGTAAGGTTTGGGGGTCTGGCCTTCGGAATCGGACCTCTTTGGGAAGAAACCATTCCCCTGGGAGCCCTGGGACCCATTACCTGGTTTAATGATGATTGGCAATTGGAAGGTTTCAGAGATACCTCAGTGGCCCCCTTCAGGTTATTTTCCCGTCCCTATGCGGCAAGCATGGACAGCGTCCCTATCTCCTGCTTTGGAGATAGCAGCGGCCAACTCAACCTGAGCATACTCAATGGTGTGCCCCCCTTCAACCTTTCCTGGTCCGATGGGAGCAACACTACTGCGAATAGCCAGGGCGTGACCCAAGGCGGACTCACAGCCGGCCCCCAATTTGTCACCGTAACTGATGCCAATGGCTGTGCCACCCTGGCCTCTACCTACATTACCCAAGCTACGGATGCCCTCGAGGTCTTGGATGAAGAAACACAGTCCGTCCTATGTGCAGGACAGTCCAACGGAGCCATTGACATGAGTATCGCCGGAGGCTCTGCTCCCTACCAGTATCTATGGAGTACAGGGGATACCACCGAGGACTTAAGCAACATTCCCGCCGGCACTTATAACCTCACCGTCATTGATGCCAATGGCTGCGTGCTCAACCGGACGGTAGATGTCATTGAACCCCAACCTACCCTTCAGCAAGCCATTTCTACCTCCGTTAGTTGTTTTGGGGGAAGCGATGGCGCCTTAGCTGTCTCAGTCCATGGAGGTTCACAGCCCTACACCTACTCCTGGTCCAATGGTTTGCAGACCAAGGACCTCCAGGGAATATCCGCAGGTAGCTATCAGTTGACCGTTACCGATGTCAATGGCTGTGTAAGTACAGAGACCTACCAGGTCGATCAGCCCCTGGCAGCTCTTGGCCTTAGCGTTCAGGTGGAGGAAGTTTCCTGCCAGGGCCTCACTGACGGTAGCATAAATATCGCTCCCCAGGGCGGAACTTCCCCCTACACCTTTCAGTGGACCACCGCAAGCAACACCATCCTGGCCTCCACGGCAGATAGCATCGGAGGATTAGAGGCTGACACTTATCAGGTCATTGTGACAGATGCGAATAATTGTATCTACCCTGACACCTTTGCTATCCTGGAGCCTGATTCTATCAGTATCGATTTTCAAACTTCGAATGTAGATTGTTATGGTCAGGCTACGGCGAGCATACAGACTCAAATTGTTGGCGGAAGTTCCCCCTACACCTACAATTGGTCCAATGGTTCCAGCAGCCCCGACCTTAATGGCCTTGGAGCAGGAAGCTACGAGCTGAACCTTACCGATGCCAATGGCTGTGTCAAGAACAAAGAGGTTTTCATTACCCAACCCGATACCGCAATTTTTATCCAATTTGAAATAGCTGAAGTCAGTTGTTTTGGTGCCCGTACTGGGGGAATAGACCTTACTCCTTCTGGGGGAAGCCCTCCTTACAGCTTTCTCTGGTCAAATGGAGATACAGGAGAAGACCTCGAAGGCGTTTCCGCCGGGAATTACTCCGTCGTCATTACCGATGCCAACAATTGCAGCTTCAACCAAAGTTTTGCCATAGACCAACCCGCTGCTGCCCTGTCGGTCAGCGAAGCGATATCTTCTGTGTCTTGCTTTGGAGGCAATGATGGAAGCATTGAAGTTCAGGGTTCTGGAGGTACGGCCCCCTACGATTACCGATGGACCGATAGCCTGGGACAGGTATTCAGTGTCCAAGCTTCCGACATCGGGGGCCTTTCGGCAGGAGCCTACCGCTTCCGACTTAGCGATGCCAAGGGCTGTAACCTCGACCGGACCTATGTCATTGGCCAGCCTGATTCCCTTGATGTCCAGATTTCCGGAACTGATATCAATTGTTTGGGAGGGCAGGATGGAAGCCTTGAGGCAAGAGCCCTTGGAGGTATGGCCCCCTACCAATTTAGCTGGAACCATGGGGCCAGCGGTCCTAACCTGGATGGCCTGACTCCAGGCAGCTATCAGGTTTTGGTAACGGACGCCAGGGGCTGTGAAAAACGAAGGAGTTATTCCCTCTCTCAGCCCGGCACAGCGCTCAAGGCTGAAATTACCAAAAAGGATGTCTCCTGCTTCCAGGGGAATGACGGAAGAGCTGATGTAGTGGCCAGTGGAGGGATTCCACCTTACCAGTACGAATGGAGCCGGGGGGATAATCAGAAATACCTGGCCGATGCGGCAGAAGGAACCTACACCGTAGTTGTAAGAGACGCCAATGGATGTAGGGCTCAATCGGGAACCGTCATCACTGCGCCCTCTACCCCCCTTCAGGCCAGCATTGAGGATGTCAGCCCGGTATCCTGCTTCGGGGGAGAGAATGGCAGCATGAGGCTAAGCATAGAAGGAGGAGAAAAGCCTTACATCTTTCAATGGGCGGATACCCTTGTCAGATTGAGCCATCCCGACGAGGTGCTGGAAGGACTCTCCTCCGGGACCTATCAACTCCGGGTCATAGATGGAAGAAACTGCGAAGTGGAGGAACTGGCCACCATCGGTCAGCCTCCCCTTCTGAGCGCCAGCATCAGAAGTAGCCAAGCCACCTGTGCAGAAAAGGAAGACGGAAGCATTGAACTCGATGTGCAAGGCGGAAGCAGCCCATATACCTACATCTGGAATGACGGAAGTTTCTCCAAAGACAGATCCAATCTCGGCCAGGGCATCTATTCAGTCCTGGTTACAGATGCCAATGATTGTTTTGTCGAATTATCCGCCCGAGTAGAAGCCCCTGACTCCCTGGTCATTTGGCTTACCGCAGATGCCATCAGTTGCAGGGAAGAAACCGATGGCAGTGCCAAGGTTCATGTCTTTGGAGGTACCCGAGCTTATAGCTTTGAATGGTCAAATGGAGAAGAGATTGACCAGATCGACAACCTTGATCCCGGAGCTTATCAAGTAGTCGTCACCGATAACAATGGCTGTACTGCGGAGGGAAGCATTGTAGTTCCCAGCTCTAATGAACCCTGCTTCTTTATCCCCAATACCTTCACTCCCAACGGTGATGGGGTCAATGACACCTGGAATATCCCCTATGCCACCCAGTATCCCGATATGGAGTTTCAAATTTTCAACCAATGGGGACAGCCCCTCTTTACGGGCCAGCTTCAGAACCTCCCCTGGGATGGAATGGTAAATGGGAAGGTCCTTCCGGACGCCACTTATTACTACATCATGGACCTCAAGAATGGAGAACCTCCCTTCAATGGACCTTTGACCATCGTCAAATAAGCCCAAACTCATGAATCGCCCATCGACCTATCCTACCATCCATTGGCTCTGCCTTGTCTTCCTGTTTTGGGGAGGGGGGCAGGTCCTCCATGCCTCGGCCTTTCCGACCGTGTCCATAAGCACGACCTCAGTCTCCTGTCCCGGTGGAAGCGATGCCTCGGCTCAGGCTACCCTTTCCGGAACCAATCCCAGTTCTAACTATACCTATCTCTGGTCCAACGGGGCTAGCACTCCTTCGGTTTTTGGACTGACAGCAGGAGTCTATTCGGTTACAGTAACGGAAACGCTGACAGGCTATCAATTTTTTGACATAGCCATAGTCGACGAACCTGATCCTATTGTCCTAGATGTAGCCATCACAGACCTGCCCTGTTTCAACCAAAATCAAGGAGCCATAGACCTAACCGTAGGAGGAGGCACCCCTCCATTTTCTTACTCATGGACCAATGCCTCGGGACAGCAGATTTCTAACAGCCAGGATTTGACCAATCTGTCCCAGGGGATTTATGAAATATCCGTCAGCGACAGCCGGGGATGTAGCAAAAGCAGAAGCGTATTTGTAGATGCTCCCGCTTCGGCCCTTGACCACAATGTTTCCTCCACCGATGTGAGTTGTTTCTTAGGAATGGATGGAGAATTGAACGTAGTGGCCTTTGGAGGTACGCCGCCTTATACCTACGATTGGAACAATGGCTTTGCCACTTCGCCCTCCCTCTCGGGCCTTTCTGCCGGAATCTACAACCTCTTGATCACAGATGCCAATGGCTGCCTATCCTCAAGCAGCAACCTGTTGTCTCAGCCAGTTGCCCTTCAGCCAAGCTTTACGGCTACCCCTGTCAACTGCTTTGGAGGAAATGATGGAGCCATAGACCTCAGCATCTTCGGAGGGAGCCCACCTTATTCTTATGTATGGACCAATAGTGTGCTGACGCTGGGAGGTAGCCAAGACCTGATAGGTATTCCGGCTGAGGTATATGCCGTCAGCATCACCGATGCTAAGGGTTGTACCGAAAACCTAAGTATTCCTATTACCTCTCCCGATGAAATTCTCCTGCAAACAAGCCTGACCCAGGTGGCCTGTGCCGGCCAAGCTACCGGTAGCATTGACCTGAGTGTCAGTGGTGGGGTGCCTCCCTACCAGTATATCTGGACCCGCAGCAGTGGTGCCCAGGTAGATACTACCCAGGACCTCACCAACCTCAGGGCTGATACCTATAACCTTAGCCTTACCGATGCCAATGGATGTAGCCAAACCTTAAGCCTGGACATTACCGAACCCCTTTCACCTATTTCCATAGGGGTCGATAAGACTGATGTTCTTTGTTTTGGGCAGAATACAGGAGGCATAGACCTCCGCGTCGGTGGGGGAACTCCTCCCTATCAGTACAACTGGTCCAATGGAGCCATCAGCCAGGATCTCAATCAGTTGGTCGCGGGTAATTATTCAATCCTGGTCAGCGATGCAGAGGGATGTACCGAAAGCCTCTCCATTAGCATAGAACAACCCAGCGCTCCCCTCCAAATCACTACTCAGGTAAGGGCGGCAAGCTGTTTTGGCTTTGACGATGGCGCCATAGACCTCAGTGTAAGCGGAGGAAGCAGCCCCTACACCTATGCCTGGTCCAATAGCCGCTTCAACCTGAGTTTTGCCAGCCAAGACCTCCAGGAGGTGCAGGCCGAATCTTATGCCCTCCTTCTCACCGATGACAATGGGTGTACCTTAAGGGATACCATTAGGGTAGATCAGCCCGAGGAGATTGAAGGAGAATTTAGCCTTTACCATGTCGATTGTTTTGGAGAGGCAAGCGGAGCCGTAGATGTAGACCTGAGGGGTGGAGTTTTGCCCTATTCCTTTGAATGGTCAAATGGAACTTTCCAGGAAGACCTTGAGGAAGTGGAAGCAGGAGCATATCGCCTGGAGGTCAGAGATGCACAGGGCTGTCTTTTTTCTCGTGAATTTAGGCTCGAACAGCCTTTGGCTCCCCTCAGCGTGCAGGCTCAGATTTCCGATGTTTCTTGCCCTGGAGGAGGAGACGGAAGCATCATCTATGAAGCCAATGGGGGAACAGCACCTTATACCTACACCTGGTCCAATAATTCGACAGAAGAAAATCAGTTTGAGCTTTCAGCGGGAACCTATGAAATCCTCCTGACCGATGCCCTAGGATGTCAACGCAGGGACTCCTTCGCGGTCGCCCAACCCGACTTTTTTAACATAGGCGCAGACATAGATCCGGTGGGCTGTGCTGGCGAGTCGAGCGGAGGAATCAGCCTCGACATTCAGGGAGGTACATCCCCTTTTACTTATCTGTGGAGAAACAGTAAGTCTGTACTTTTTGCCAAGGATAATGACCTGATCGATGTTCCTGCAGACACCTATACCGTTTCTATCACCGATACCCTTGGATGTAAGGGTGAAGCTAGCTTTGTCCTTCCAGAGCCTGATAGCCTCGAAATTCTCATAATCGAAAAAGACGTCAGCTGTTTTGGCGCCAATGATGGCTCTGTAGAATTGCAGCTGAGTGGCGGGGTACTGCCCTATAGCTTTCTCTGGAGCAATCAATCCAGTGGATCATCCATAACAAATCTATCGCCGGGATTTTATGAGGTCCTTGTCAGTGATGCCAACGGCTGTAATGTTCCCTTGGGCTTTGATATTGATGAGCCTCAGCCCCTTCGCATGCAAACTGCTATCAAGGCCGCTTCTTGTATTGACCGTCCTGATGGGGAGGTGGAGGTATTTGCCTCTGGTGGAAAGAAAGGGTATCGATTTTTTGCCAATGATGAAGAGTTTGGCAACCCCATCGCAGGGCTACTCGGCGGCGAATATCGGATTCGGCTGGAAGACCAGACGGGCTGCCGGGTAGATACTTTCATAGAACTTCCCTTTCTAAACCGCCCCTGTCTGGATATTCCCAATGCATTTACCCCCAATGGTGATGGACAAAATGACGTCTGGCGCATCAAAGACCTGGCCATTTATCCCAATCCACAGATCATCATTTTCAATCAATGGGGCATGATCGTCTTCGAATCCAAAGACAGCCGGTTTGAGTGGGACGGCCTCTTTGGAGGCAATCCCCTTCCAGCCCAGACCTATTATTACGTCATCCGCCCCAACCCCGACCGGGCCGAAATTTCAGGCGATATTACCATCGTCAGGTAAGACCAAAGCTTAGCTATTGTTTATGAATTCCCAATCCCAAACCAATGAAACGACTTAGCCTCCTGATTTCCTTCCTCCTTGTCTGTAGCCTGGGCATGGCCCAGCAGCGCTCCCTTTACAGCCAGTACATTACCAATAAATTTGGGATCAATCCCGCCTACGCCGGCATTGAAGATGCTACGCCTATCCACCTGAGTCTACGCCAGCAATGGGTGGGCATAGAAGAAGCCCCTGTCACGCAAATGGTCACGGCAGATTCTTATCTGGGGCTCAATACTGCTATTGGAGGTTCCTTTTTTAATGAGGTTACGGGACCTACCCGTCGTACTGGTATTACCTTTGGGGCTGCCTATCACCTCTACCTTAACCCCCGTGGCCGCCCCCTTAAAGGACGTTTTAATGCTCGCTACCGCCCGGCCCGGGAAAACCGCCATGTTCTTTCTTTTGGACTTGCCGGCATGCTTTACCAGCAAGCCCTGGGAAGAAACCAATTGGTCACCGAGGTAGGCAATGATCCCGCTCTGGCACAGGGCACCTTCAATCAACTCCTGCCCGATGTCAACTTTGGTATCTATTACCAGTATCAGCAAAACTGGTACCTGGGCTTTTCTGCTCTTCACCTGATCCAGACCAGTCCTTACCTAACGGAATCCGGCCCGGTAAGAACCTTTTACTTCAATACAGGATTTAGGGCAGAATTGAGCAGGGATGTCTACCTGGAACCTTCGCTTCTCTTACAAAGCATTGCCCCCCTTTGGTCGCTTGGGGGTGATCTTCCTGCCTACACCCTTCCTTTTCAGGTAGATATAAATGCCAGGATGAACTTTAAGGAAGTATTCTGGGCGGGTCTGTCTTACCGCCATCAGGATGCTGTCATCGCTATGGTGGGACTCAAGCAAGGTAAAATGGAAATCGGCTATAGCTATGACTATACCATCTCTGCCCTCCGACCCTTTTCTAATGGTTCGCATGAAATTGGCCTTACCCTCACTGTAGGCGAAGAGTAAAAATACATTCATTCTTCATCATACCTTATTAGAAAAAAAGGATATATGGTAAAAATTATGTCTGTCTAATTTTAGGCAGATTGTAATAGCTCAAACCAGATAAATAAAGGCATATATGAGCCGTTATGGCTGTTTAGCCATCGAAAAGGAGGGAAAATCAAGTTGTAGGTAGGGACAAGTTCCAGCAGAAAAGATAAAAGGCAGCGATGGTTAAGATCGCTGCCTTCTATTCATGAGCCATACAGTTACATGCTTGTTTGTGAGCCAAGTTTGCTAGGCACGCTTGTACCAGAAACACCTATCAGGCTGACGAACAGCAGTATAGGAATTAGGCTACGACTAGCGAAAAGACCTGACGCCAACCTTGTTTTCTTCTTGCTGGATTTCTGTCAAACAATCGATCAAATTCAGATAGGAGGGATTACGCAGGAAATAGTAGATGAATTTTCCTTTTCTTTCAGAAGAAAGAACCCCTTTGTCCCTCAGGATGCTTAAATGGTGAGAAATGGAGGACTGGTCAGCGTTAAGACGCGTATAGATTTCCGTTACGGTCATCCGACGATCGCCTTCCAGCATTTCCATAATAGCCAAACGCACAGGGTGAGCAATGGCTTTTAGTGTTCGGGTTATAGATTCCATCTGTGAAATGGACCACCCGGCTTGTGCAATACTCATAACAGCCTTAATTTTGATAGGTGAATTTGAAGATGTTAACTCGACAAAATTAAATGTGTTTGGGAAATCTTAAAAAAATCCATTCATTATCAGCAGATTACTCCTTTAGGAGGACCAGATCATTCGATAGCGAAAATACTATATCCTCATAATTATTAAACAAATCGCTATTTTGACCAAGGATAAACGAGCAAAACGATGCGTAACCTTCAACAAATTAGGATTTATTCAATTCTCTTGGTTTTTGCAATTTTTGCAATTTTTTATTCATGCGATTTGCCACCCATCCCTGATCAAAATACCTCGACGACGGACACCACCCGTCAACGAGACCTCCCCGATGCCAAAGAACTGGTCGAAGGCTTGCAAGCCATTTCGGAAGATGTCGCTGAACTCGCACGGCCCAACAAGGTCCAGGCCTGGGTAGATAAACTCATCGTCAAGGCTCAACCCGGAAAGGAAATGCCACAGGTAGCTCAAATGTCAGAAGGAGAAATCGCCCAATACCTTTACCAACGGACAGTGAGCAAAACCAGCTTTGAGCTGAGGGGACAGGATTTTAGAGAGGCCTGGATACTGATAAAAACCAAAGACGGAGTCATGGGCTGGGTCCATGAAGGAGGTGTACGCTACATCAATCCCGCCTTTGAGCAAATTGTGGAAGATCTCCTTGGCCCCCCTCCCGGCAGCAACCAGCGTAGCATGGGTCCTTCCCTCCCCCCCCCGGCCTCACAGCGACAGATCATTCCCGGCAAACAGGTAGGCCCCATTACGGTCAATACCAGCGAAACAGACCTTATAAGCATTTACGGAGCTACCCGGGTCATGAGGGGTCAAGTCCTGCTGCCGGAAGGAAAGCCAGAGCCCTGTACGGTCATTTTTCCCAATACCCGTGAAGAAATCCGAATTACCTGGAAAAAAGAGGATAGGCAGCAAGTCAAAGCCATTTACTTCGATCAGGCCGATGCCAACTGGTATTCTCCTCAGGGACTGAGCAGCGGACTGGGCTTCAAGGAACTGATCAAAGTCAACCAAAGGCCCTTTGTATTTTTTGGCTTTGACTGGGACTATGGAGGTGTGGTCGATGACTGGAAAGGCGGGAAATTGGCCCCCCTCAGCAAGTATTTCTATGTGGTCCTCTCCCCCTCTCCTCAGGCTGCTAAATCTATTCTCAAACAGTACAGGGGAAACAATCGCTTCACCACAAATGCACCTCAGTTGGAAAAACTGGGCATTCAAGTCAGCCGACTGGTCGTATATTTGGACTGAGGGAGCATAAGTAGGCGCCCAATCTCATTTCGGTAAGGCAGATGCCCTCATAAGCCTTAGGAAAACATCCATAAATGGTAATATGTTATCATGAAAATAAATAGTCCTAAAAAGACCCGATTCTGAGGGCATGCAAAAAAAAATACACGGCTATTTTCCTGATAGAGAGTGAAAAACCTTCCTCTAATCTTCCTTTAGATATTAAGGATTTGTTAAGAAATGATTTTATAATATATTTACTGCGATTCTACATCCTTATTATGAACGTGATTTTATTCGAAAGTGAGGAGGATATACTCGACCTTCTTTCGTACAACCTAAAAAAATCCGGGTTTCATGTGAAGGCATGTGCCCAAAAAGATGTGAATTGCTCCTGTCTGGAGGATTTCGATCCGGATTTGATTCTCGTTGGAAATGTGGGCCCAGATGAAGATATACTGGAATTTACCCGAAAAATAAGAGCGAGTTTTCAATCTATCGTTCCCGCAGTCATCTGTTTGACCACCGCCAAAGAAGCCATCCCTACCATGAAAAAAGCCGGGCTCTTCGACAAAGTTTTATCCACTCCCATCACCCCAAAATTTCTTATCAAAGAAATCTTTCATCTACTGGAAAAAAGCCTGCTCAACCTCGCTTAGGTTAATTTTTCTTTAACTGAAAGCTACCATTTTCTATGCGCTGAAATAATTCGTCGACCACCCCCTGAATGTTGTCGGGGTAGTTTACCTGTAAAGGTTCTCCCTCTTTTACCCAGCGCTTAAGCTTATCTACAAAGGCATCGCTGACCTTCCAAAGAACCGGAATCCCCATCTTTTCCAGTGAAACAGCATTGCAATACTGTTCATATTGGCCTTTGATCGGCACCGTAAATAGCTTCTTGCCGAGATAGAGGGTTTCTGCCGGCGTTTCGAAGCCAGCACCTGTGAGTATGCCCGTAGCTCCGGCAAAACTCTTCATAAAAGCATCGTTGTCGACCGGGCTCACCTGCACCCTGCCCCGCTGATAGGGGGTTTCGGCAAACTTAGAGAAGACATGCCAGTCAGTATCTGATACCTGATTGAGATAAGCCAATAGGGTATCCTCGTCAAAGGCCGGCAAATACACTGTGTAATGCCCCTGGTCTGAAGCTTCGAGCTTCCTTACATCTGCCCTCACCACAGGGGTGTAAATAAAATCATCATAGCGCTCAAAGTGAAAACCAATGGCATAATCCGCAGGGGCATATCGCTTGAGGATAAATTCACCGAGTTGATCTCGCTTTTCAGGGCGGGGAGTCTTTTCCGACCAGAAGCTGGCCTGATGCCCCAGCCCTATGCAGGTCATTCCCTTTAGCTTGCAAGCCCAGGCTGATATAGGCTCGAAGTCATTGATCACCAGGTCATAATCCTGAACAGGGAGCTTGTTAATTTCCCGCCAGGCCTTGAGGTTGAAATTGTGGGTGAAGGTTTTCCAGTAATCCAGGCCTCCCTTTTTGTTGTAGATAAAGGAAAGTCCTTTGTACTTGTAAGACAAAGCCTGAGGAAGGTTGACTTCGGACTGAGTGCCGCTGACCATGATGTCCAGTTGGCAATGCTTTTCCAAAGCCGGGATGACATCCCTGGCTCTGCTCAGGTGGCCGTTTCCCGTACCCTGTATGGCGTATAAGATTTTCATTGGGGAGTAGTTTCTACCAGAAGGTAGTCAAAAATCAAAAATAAATTAGCTGCGACGTCCGGGGACACCGCAGCTATATTTTGCTAAAAGCTGCCTTATACGTTGGAAAGGACAGAAACTGTACTTCTTACTGCTTCGGCAGAGCCGTGAAGCAGCCCCATTTCTTCCTCGTTGAGCTTGAGTTCGATGATCTCTTCGATGCCATTCTTACCTAATTTTACAGGAACTCCCAGGTAGAGGTCCTCTACGCCATACTGACCGGAAAGGTAGGCACAGCAGGGGAAGATGCGCTTAGAATCCTTGAGGATGGCCTCGACCATCTGAGCAGCCGCTGCACCGGGAGCGTACCATCCAGAAATGCCCAAGAGGTTGACGATCTCTCCTCCTCCTTTTTTGGTTCTTTCGACGATGGCATTGATGCGATCATCTCCGAGCATCTCGGTTACAGGAATACCGGCGACGGTGGTATACCGGGGCAGGGGAACCATGGTATCTCCATGTCCACCCATGAGGACAGCCTGGATATCTTTGGGAGAGACATTGAGTTCCATAGCGAGGAAGGAACGATAGCGAGCTGTATCAAGGATACCGGCCATACCCATCACCCGGTGAGAGGGAAATTTGGAGGTCAGGTAAGCCTGGTAGGTCATGACATCCAGGGGATTGGAGACCACGATAATGATACACTCCGGAGAGTTTGCGATGACATTTTCAGTAACCGACTTCACAATACCGGCGTTGGTGCTGATCAGATCGTCGCGGCTCATGCCTGGCTTACGAGGAATCCCAGAGGTGATAACGACCACATCGGAGCCGGCCGTTTTGGAATAATCATTGGTGGAGCCTGTGATGCGGGTATCGAAATAGTTGACCGGAGAGGTTTCCCACTGGTCCAGGGCCTTGCCTTCGGCAAAATTTTCTTTGATGTCGACCATGACAACTTCTTGGCAGACATCCATGCGAGCGATATTTTCGGCACAGGTGGCACCGACATTTCCGGCTCCCACGACGGTTACTTTTGACATAGGTTTAAATGTTTTGTTCTGATAAAATGTGTTCCAATCAGGGTAAAAATAAACTACCTGCCCTCCAATTCCAACATCTTAGCAAGGGCTTTTGGCATCACTTCCTCCACCGACATCGACAATCACCCATTTTTTCCCTAAACTTGCCCAAAATCAATCCATTTTTGGATGTTTATAGGAAAGGCACAATCCTTGCACCATAAAAATTTGAGTTCTTTAGCAGACAATCAGACTAATAGGCGTACACGTATCGTTATGATGGGTGGTACGTATATTGAATGAATATTTTTCCCTACACTGCTATTATCCAAAATACCTCATGATGAAACATGCACTGATCATCTTCTTAGTTGCTTTCATAGCCCTCCCCTCCACTGTTTCTGCTCAGGTCTCTAAAGAGGAAAAGAAGTTTTGGAAGAAAAAAGCTAAGACCTACAAAAAAAATCCTCTCGCACTCAAAGCGGAGTTCGAAAACTACGAGGAGCAAATTCAGGACCTGAAGGAAGCCAATAAAAAGCTGCTCAACGAAAGAAATGATGAAGAGGTAGCCAACCTCCGTTCCCAGGTGGCACAGTTGGAAAGCCGCGTACAGCAGGAGACCGCCACCCGCCGCAAACTAGAGCAGGAACTGGCCCAAATGAAAAACCTCATGGACGGAGGCATTAAGCCCGGACTGGTCTACCGGGTGCAGATCGGGGCCTATGTCTTCTATGATGCTCAATCCCAGCCCGATGGCGCCAATTTTGTCAAAGAGCGCTCCGATGGCTTCAACAAATATATGATCGGCGCCTTTCGCACCTACGAAGAAGCTGCCAGCTTCCGCGACGAACTCGAACAGATGGGAATCAAAAAGCCCTGGGTCGTTCCCTACATCGACGGTGTAAGGGTATCTATCGAAGAGGCCAACGATTATATGGCCAACCAAGGAAATTCTATCCTTGACGAATGATCCTGATATTTATACCCCTTACTTACAAAATCCCGCTTCGAGATTTGTCTCGGATCGGGATCTTTTTTTAGGTGCTGACCCAAGTCTTTGTAGAAGGAAAAGGATTTTATTAAATTAAATAGTACAACTAATGATGCGCGTATGCCATTCATTCCGCTAGATAGTAAAATATCAGATACCAGCCTGGGAATCTGGCGCATAGAAGAAGACGAGCTTTTCTTCCTGGAAAGGGTAAAGCTCTACGAAAATGAATGGGTACGACTCAGCAAAATCACCCATCCACAAAAACGTCTTGAGTGGCTCTCCAGCAGGTTGTGTCTCAAGGTCCTCCTGGAAATCTCCGATAAAAATCGGGTAGAATCCCTCAACAATGAAAGTGGTAAGCCCTATCTATCCAACAATCAGTCTTTCATCTCCTACTCCCACTCCGGCAATTACTCCGCCGCCATTGCCTCCCCAAAGCGAGAAGTAGGCGTGGACATCGAATACCTCGGCAGAAAGAGAAACCTCCGTACCCGACACCTCTTTATGAATCAGCCCGAACTGGACTGGTTTGACAGCATCAATAGCTTTGAAGCCTTTATCCTGATCTGGAGCGCTAAGGAAACCGTCTACAAAATCGTCGGAGAAGGCTACTCCTTCAAGGAGAATATATTTATGCAAACCGCTGACTTGAAGTTGAATAGAGAGGGAATCCTGTCTTCTCTGGTAAAAAAGGACAACGAAGAACACAAACTTGACGTAAACTACATCATTCACGAGGACTTCATCCTAACTTATTCATCTTTAAGTCCTTACCTAAAAAAAGAACTCAACAGAGAACCCATTCGCCTGATCTCCCAATAATTTTTTCAGGCCAGATTCCTACCTATTTCCCAAGCACGAATAAGAACCGAAACTTTCTGTCGTTGGACAGAAAGACTTTATGTTTGCTAACATTAAAACACCATCAGTTATGGCAAAAAAAATGATAGCCTTGACCCTCCTTGTCATGGGGCTTCACCTGGCATGGGGTCAGCAACTCGGGATGATAGAAAATTTCGTCATTGAAGATCAAAATGGCGACTTCGAATTGCAGGATCACAGCGATAAAAAGGCCATTGTCGCCTTTTTTACCTCCAGCAACTGCGTATTTGCCACTCGCTATGTAGAGCGCATGAATACACTCCATCGCGATTTTAAGGATAAAAATATCCTTTTTATCGCCCTCAATGCCAATGATGCCAACCTCAGTCAGCGAGATGCCGACAGCCTCATGAGGCAGTACACTCCCTTTCAATTTCCCTACCTCAAGGACAAGAGTCAGAAAGTCGCCCGGCAGTTTGGTGCCAGCCTCAACCCAGAGGCCTTTGTCCTCGTCCCCAAAGGTGGACGCTTCCAGGTAGCTTATCGGGGAGCCATTGACGACAGCCCCATCAAGAGGGCCGTAAGCTCTCAATACGTGCGCCAAGCCTTGAAAAGCGTTCTGAAAGGCGATATGCCAGAAGTCCGCGAAGTCGAAGGCAGGGGATGCGAAATCCGCTGGAGAGAAGAGTAAGAGACATTCAAATCATTCATCTGAACCGGGCAGTTTTTCTGTCCGGTTTTTTTATTTCACCTTGTTATTGATTACCAGGAATGAATGGTTAAAGTGCTCTTGGGCTTATCATAAGTAACTTGTTTTAAACCCCGAAAACGCTATGGATTGTATCGCAAAAAATGATTCGTAACAATCGCTGTTATATCTCATTACCCTGTGCTTGGTAAAAAATCAAATGTCAGCAAGGGAAGGTTAAGACTCGGGTAATTTCAATCCAGGCGGGCCCAGTTTTCACGATCATCATTGACGTGTTTGTCCATGATATTCACAGCTTTGGCCTTGATGGCAGGGTCCTTCCTCATGTACCAAAGAATATCCTGGGCCTTACGGTAGCTCTTTTCGAGGTCTACCACGGGGAGGGGATAACTTTTGCCAGGATAGAAATCGTAAAACTGTCTTTCTAAAGGCGAAATTTTCCAGGGCTCGTGAATCAGGTGATCGGGTAAACCTGCAAGTTCAGGCACCCATTTTCGGATAAATTCCCCTTTGGCATCATGTTCGCGGGACTGCTTGATGGGATTGTAGACCCTCACGGTATGGATACCCGTAGTTCCGGCCTGCATCTGAAACTGGGGATAGTGGATACCCGGTTCATAATCCAAAAATTGCCTGCCCAAGTGCAAGGCTCCGGGTCGCCAGTCCAACCAAAGGTGGTGGGCCAAAAACGACACCAGCATGGCGCGGCTGCGAAAATTGATGAATCCCGTCTCGATAACACAGCGCATGGCCGCATCTACCAGGGGAAAGCCGGTCTGCCCATGTTTCCAGGCTTGAAAGTGATCCTCCTTCCACTCCTGACGGATGCGGTCGTAGTGGGGATTCTGGTTTTTCCACTCCAGGCTTTCCTCCGCTTCAAATTTTTGAATAAAATGGTCTCTCCATAGCAAGCGGGATTGAAACTGCTGAAGGGCCTGGCTGTCGGTCCCCGGCTGAGCCAGATAATAGTGCAACTGGTGAAAAACCTGGCGGCTGGAAAGGTTGCCCCAGGCCAGGTAGGGAGAAATTCTCCCGCAAGAAGTCCTGCTGGCTTCCGGCTTGGAAATATAGCGGTGATAGTTGGGGTGGCGTTTCTGAAAAAAGGAAAGCAGATATTTCCAGGCGTTTTTACTGCCTCCCGGCTGAAAGGAAGGATGTGGACGCTGCCATTGATCAGGAATATCCTTGCCCCGGATCGAGGCGTATTCCCACCTGGGCAGGACAAAGGGCGAGAGCTGATCCAGATCTACCTTATCCTGAGGAGCAGAAAGAACTTCGATATATCTTTTGGGCCATTGCTTTCGATTTTTGAGGCCTCGGATGACGCCCCCGGTCTGAAACTCCACCCAACGAACTCCTGCTTCTTTGGCCCAAGCAACTACCTCCTTGTCTCTCTCATAAGTCGCCCAGATACCCGTCTCCCGATAAGAATAAAGATGCTGGACATCATACCTTTCCTTTAAATAGGTAAAGACATGAAGGGGTGGAGCATAGCAAATGTGGATAAAGGTCTGCTGGGCCTCCAGGCGCTGATTGAGTTCGCGGAGAGATTCCCATACAAAGCGCCAGTGCCTGAGGTCGTACTTGGTCTTTTCATCCTCTATCAGTTGGGGTTCAAAGGTATAAAGGAGAAAGGTGGGCCTTCCATCTTCGATGGCCGCCTTAAGAGGGGCATGATCTTCCAACCTGAGGTCCCGCTTGAACCAGACAATATTTATCTTTTGATCCACGCCTTAGCAAACGCATAGGGTTTTGGGAATGTTTGGGGCTTTAGGAAACAATTGGCCCTGTGGGGATTGAAAATAAGTTGTTTGTGATAACCCCAACAGCGCGGTAGCCATTCATCCGTGATAATCCATACTTAGATACAAGACAAATATTCAGCCCCAACCAAAAAAAATCCCTTCTCCCTGATGACCTTTTTCCCTGCCTTTACATAAAGGGGCAAAAGAAAACTTGAGAACAACAATAAGATGTTTGTCATGAAATACTTTACTGCAATTTTTATCCTCCTGTCTCTGGTCCTTACCTCCTGCGGAGGGAGAGAAGAAACCCAGTCTTCCGAGAGCCAATTTCTTTCATTTTCAAATAAAAATACCAAAATGCAAGCCGTCAAAGATCCCCGTACCGGAATGGTCAGCCAGATGGTCCCCCTCCCCTCTCATTGGAAAGCCACCGCTGAAGGCTGGCAAGGAAAAGGAGGCAGCCTCTTTGTCGAACTTCAAGGCCAAAACTCCGCGCAGTTGGGCAGGCACCTCAACTCCGCCGATCAGGTCATCCGGGAATTTGTGGTTCCCAACCTACAGGCCAACAACATTCGTGTGGATGCTGTCATAGACTTGCCTGAGGTTGCTGCCAACAACCACCGGGAATGGGAAAAGCGCTGGCGTCCCTTTCCTGCCCGTACCCGCCACGAAGTCAAAGCCGTCGAAATGACCAACCTCCAGAATCAGGAAAAAGGGCTCCTGGTCATCAATTACTTCATGACTCAAAACCAGATGAGCAGTTTCTCAGGATACTACCTCCACAACCTAGAATCAAAGGCCAAATACTTCGATGAGCATAAAGCCGAAGTCATTTATGCCCTGTCCAACATGTACACCACCCCCGAGGCCTTGGCTGCCTATAACCAAAGCGAACAACAAAAGTCTCAGCAAGGATGGGCTGATCACAATCGCCGCATGAGAGCCAAAGAAAATGCCTTCAATTCTTGGCAAAATACTGCCAGGACCAACAGCGAAATCGGTGACATCATGTTTGAAGGCTACAAAAAACGCAGTGCCATGAGGGATGCCGGCCATGACCGCAGCGTAGATGCAATCCTGGGTAGAGAAAATGTGGTCGATCCCTCTAACAAGCAGTCCTACAAGGTAGAATCAGGCTACAAATACTACTTCGTCAATGACTTTGGGCAGTATATCGGCAGCAACGATCCCTTCTACAATCCCGCTCAGGATCCCAGATACAGCAACATGAACTGGAGAAAGGCCCAGCAGCCCAGATAAATGGCCTGCCCCAGAGGCTCTGCAAGGATGAAGAGGCACTCAGCATAATGTCTCTTCTTCTTCAGTTTTATCCCATTTTTGACTTGTTGGCTCATCAGGCTTATCTTAGTAAGAACACGTGCCTTCATAAGCCTGAATTTGTGACAGAACAAGAAATCTACGAGGGCATCGCCCAAAAAGACAATGCTACCTTCCTCCACCTCTACCGGGAGCAGCAGGGAAAAATACTCGACATGGTCAGAAAAAATAAAGGTAGTGAGGAGGAAGCCCTCGATATTTTTCAGGAGGGAATGCTCTGCCTTTGGACCAATATCCAAAAGGGAAAGTTTGAGCTTCGCGAAGAGGCCAGGATTTCCACCTACCTCTTCAGCATCTGCCGCAACCTCTGGATGAACAGACTTCGAAAAAAGAAAGTGATGGTTCCCATCGATAGCCTTGCCCAGGGACTACCGGAAGAGGAAGGCAAGGATTGGGAGAGTGAATATGAGAAACTGAAAGTACTCGAAGGGAAATTCTCCCAACTAGATCCGGCCTGTCGGCAGATGCTAAAGTTTTTCTATTATGAGAAGGCCCCCCTCAAGGACATCGCCCTGGCCATGGGGTACACCGAAAAGACTGCAAAAAACAACAAATATCGGTGTATGAAAAAACTAAGGGCGCTATACTAAGCCATTAAGGCCATGAATGAAGAAATGATCCAACATATCGAAAGCTATCTTGAAGGCCAGATGGACCGCCAACAGCTCCAGGCTCATGCCCGTGAAGCTGGAGTCGAAGACCTGGATGCCGAGATAGAATGGGTCAAAAATACCCAGTTGGCCGTTGAAATGTCCGGCCTCCGGACCCAATTGAATGCTGCCCTCCCCCATCATCACCAAAAGGAAGAAGCCAGGGTCCAGAATCTCTGGCTCCTCAAAGGACTGCTGGCCACAGCTGCTGCCTTGTTCATCCTTGTCCTCATCTATCTGGGTGTCAATTCTCTGGACAAATCCGCCCTATATGCCCAGTACGAGTACAAAGACCCCGGACTGCCCCTCTTGATGGGTCAGTCCGATGCCTACGAGCTTTACGATGCCCTGTCTTACTACAGCGAAGGCCGGTACGAAGTCGCCGAGGATAAGCTCAAGGGAATACAGCCCGATTTCCCTACCAATGATACCCTTGCCTATTACCTGGGGGCCAGCCTGCTTTACCAGGAAAAAAACCAGGAAGCCCGAGACATCCTGCACCCCCTCGTCGCAGCGGATAGTTCAGACTTTCAGGAAAGGGCTGAGTGGCTGCTGGTCCTGACTTACCTCAAGGAGAAGAACTACGAAAAAGCCGAAATAGAAATGCTTCCCATCCTCCCATCTGAGGATCATGCCTTTTACCCCGATGCACGCAAATTAAAGGACGACCTGGATAAGCGACTTCCCTATGAAGATCAGCAGTAAAAAAATATGTCTGGCTGCCCTCTTTTTCCTTTCCTTTTTGTCAGGCCGCAGCCAAAGCGCCCAAGAATGGATCGAAAAAGGGAAAGACTACTACCGCCGCGACCTGCCTGACTCGTCCCGGAAGGCTTATGAGATGGCCTTTAAATCTACAGATGCGGAAATCCAGCTAGCGGCTATTGAAGGCCTGGTCAAGGTGGCCCTGCTGAGATCAGAAATGAAACGGGCAGATTCCCTGATCAGTATGGGTGACAACATTCTGGATCAGAAGGAAATTTCCACAAGCCCCAGATGCCGCTTTCTTCTGATGAAGGGTGAGTACCTCCGTAAAAACTCCCGATTTGAGGAAGCTCTCCGTCAGCACAAAGAGTTGATCCGCCTTACCACAGATCCTTTGCTCCATGCCGATGCCCTTTTTTACACAGCCCTTACCCATGAAAGGCTGTCAAATTACGATTCCAGCCTTCTTTATGTAGACCGCGCCTATCAGATTTACAGGCAAGAACTTGACAGCAGCGATAGCCGCTTTAGCAGCATCTACAATGGCATGGGGGTCTGCTATTACCGGGCACACAAGCTCGATGAAGCCAAGAAATACTACCTCAAAGCAAAGGATATCGCCGAACTTCAGTCGGGAAGTCGGTCCAGCGACCTGGCCTATTGCCTGAGCAACCTTGCAGGTATTTCCCGAGCCGAGGAAGATTATGCCCAGGCTATTGAATACACACAGACCTCCCTCGACATTTTCAAGCACCTCCAAGATCCCGGAGGTATCTCCAGCGATTATTATTCTTTGGGGGTGTATCACTATTTTTTAGGAGCATATGGGCAGACCCGGGATTACCTGAGGGCTTGCCTGGACATAAGGAGGGATATTTACCCGAGTAAGCATTATCGCCTCATAAATCCACTTCAGGTCCTGGCCATTACCTTTGAAGAATCAGGAAAATACGCTGAAGCCCTGGAGATTCAGGAAGAAGTCTTGGCCATTACCCTTGCCAATTATGGCCCAAACAGCCTGGATGCTGCATTTGCCTTTGAAAATAAGGCCATCACCTTAAAAATTCTGGGGCAACTTGATTCTGCCCTTTACTACATCAAAAAAGCTCAAAGGCTCCTACCCAATTTTCTCTCTCCCGATGATTACGCCCTGGCTATCAATGCCTACAACTATGCCGACATTCTCTACCAAAGGGGAGCATTTGCCCCTGGCCTGGATCAACTTCAGCGTTCCTATCGCATCATCCGTGCGAATGGACTGCTAGGGTCTAAAGAATACGCTCAAAACCTCTCCCTTGAAGCTAAGATTTTGGCAGAAAATGGAAAGTGGGAAAAAGCCCGGGAGACTTTTGAAGAAGCCATGAAGATCGCAGGGATAGCCTTTGACTCATCTGCTGCCCGGGGATTGACCCCAACCAGCCTCAGCATTTTTCATGATTATTCGGCTTTTCTTTTCAAAAAATACCAGCATAGCGGGAAAGAAGAAGACCTCAGGGAATTTTATCAAAAGTCCCGATACTTTTTGGAAGTCTCTGATCGGCTGCGTTTACAAGCCCTTGATCCCTACACCCGCAGCATCCTCAGCCGTGATAATGCCTTGAACTTTCAGCAGAATGTAGGCATTTATCACAAGCTCTACCGACAACTGGGGGACCCCACCTACCTTGAGGAAGCCTATCGCTTTTCTGAATACGGGCGTAGTTCCATGCTACGAGACCTTCAAAGTGAAAGAATAGCCTCCTATGCTGGCCTTCCAGATTCAGTTCTCAAACGTGAGCGATCCCTAAAGCATAGCATCAGCAGGCTAAATAAGGATTTAAGGACTGATCCGGATTCCGTCGAACTCAGAGAAGCCCTGATTGAGGCGAGAGAGGAGCTGAAGGCCTACCTCGATTTTGCCATAGAAAGCTATCCCCGCTACTTTGAGTTTCGATATAAAAGCCAGGTTCCCAGCTTGGAGGCGATCCAAAAATCACTCTCAGAGGGTGAAAATTTGATTCAATATACCGAAGACGATACTGCTTACTACGCGTTGGTCCTCAGTGAAAAAGGGAAGGAGATGTTTTACCTGGGTAAAAAGGAAAAAATCAACCAAGCCATTTTTTCTTGGAGGAAGGGCATCCTGGCGCGAAATAAAGCCTGGCGAGAGCCGGGAAATCATCTTTACCAAAGCCTTTGGAAACCCCTGGAGAGCGCCCTTAGTGGGAAAAGGATGGTCATCATCCCGACGGGGCCCATCTTTTACCTAAATTTTGAAGCCTTACCCGGAAAGGAAGAGAAATTTTTGATCGAAGCTTATAATCTCAGCTATGCCCTTTCCTTTAGCCTTTGGCAGGCCAGAGAGAAGGAAGCTCAACGAGGTGGTATACTGGCAGTAGCCCCTGGATTCGAAGACGAAATAAAGACTGCCTACCTGCGGAGCCTCGACAGTCTTGATCGGGTAGATGAGGGATACATGCGTACCCTAAGGCAGCCCTGGTCCCTGGCTTATGTAAAGAAAATGAGGAGGAAAATTGCTCAGAAAGCTTTGATTGGATTGGA
The DNA here is from genome assembly GCA_964564415.1 of uncultured Bacteroidia bacterium. Classification (GTDB taxonomy): domain Bacteria; phylum Bacteroidota; class Bacteroidia; order J057; family J057; genus JALEFZ01. Next base: position 46,927 of record CAZMAV010000017.1, read on the forward strand.
TGCAACCGAGGCCAATGTCAAGGCCCACCTGGCGAGAAACAGGGTCATTTATCTGGGAAGCCATGCCATTGCCGATGCCAACGACCCCCTACGCTCCCGACTTCTGCTGGCCAAAGACCCAGAACTTCCCTCTGAAGACGGCTACCTCCACGCTTATGAAATTTTTAGTATACCCATGCAGGCTGATCTGGCCATCCTCAGTGCCTGTGAGACCGGCTTGGGAAAACTAGAGGAGGGGGAAGGAATGATCTCCCTATCCTACAGCCTTCACTACGCGGGCTGTGCCTCTACCGTCCTTTCGCTGTGGAAGCTCGACGAAAAGAGCAGTACAAAAATGGCGGAGTCATTTTTCAATTACCTGGGCAAAGGGTACAGCAAGAGTCAGGCCCTGAGAAAGGCAAAATTGAATTATCTCGAAAATCAAAAAGGGCCTCTCCAACATCCTTTTTTCTGGAGTGGAATGGTCCTTATGGGAAAGGATGGACAGTTGGACATCCACAGAGAGATTCCCAGGAGGTTTTGGTTCCTCGCAGCCCTTGGAATCCTCCTGCTCGTCTCCGTCCTTCAATTCAGGCTACGCAGGTAAGGAAGAGGCTTGCTCCTGGTCAAGGCCAAACTTCTTATTAAACTCCTCTGGTTGCTTCTCTAATTTTCGCATCATAGAGTCTACCTTCATCTGTGTTTTTTGAAGCTCTTCGTTGTCCTTTTGAATCTGCTTATTCATGCTGTCCGCTTGCTTGGACTGCATCCGAGAAAGATCGCGAAACATTTGCTGCTGGGCTTCCCTCTCTTTTTTTTGCTGACGAGAAACATAGATGCGGCCAAAGGCGATACCTGCCACGAGGATAAACATGACGATGCGCCAAATATTTTTCTTATTCGTGACAATGGGCTTGAAGGTTGATGGGACTTTTATAAATATAATCAATCCTCCTTCAATTTCATCTCCCTCAGCCAGTTCTCCTCTCAGACTACATAATGCTCAAAAAGCCGCTGGAGCTCTGCTTCGGGCTGGCTACAACGGCCGGGATGTACCCGGGAGCATTGCAAAATGGTACTTTTGACGGCAGTAAGCCAGCGAAAACGCTCCGCCTGCCCCAGTTTAGCGATTTCCCCCCCATCTCTGCTTCCATCTGTGATCTGTTGCCATCCTTTGAGGTAATTTCTGAGCTCCTGGCTGTCGATTTCTCCTGCAAATGCCTGAAGCCGCTCTTCGTTTAGGTGATACATCATTCCCAGGTACCTTTTTCTCTTCGAAAAAAGGATAACCCCCATATTCATACACTCTCCGCGTTCTATCTTGGGAAAGAGGCGGATGACGGCATATTCATAAACTTGCTTTTCTTGCATCTTCAGCTTCTTTGAGCAGGGCGTCAAGGTTTTCCAGCCTGGTAAACAAAAAATCCGCGTAGACCCTCCTTTTTTCTTCGGGTTGGACTTCTTCTCTTTCATCATCCAGCCATTCTTCAGGCACGGCGGAGACGATATTTTCCAAGGCCTCCTTGTTCAGGGTGGCGGCCATCTCTTTTTTTGCCTCTTCAAGTTGGCTGGCCTCGTTGAGGAGAACATGGTCTTTTATCTTAGGAAATGTCTTTTGAGCATACTCCTCCCAATTTTCCCAGGCGTGATGAAAATAGAGGCTGGCACCATGGTCGATCAGCCAGAGTTCCTTGTTCCACTTGAGCAGGTTGGTATTGCGGTGGGTGCGGTCTACATTGGTGATGAGGCTGTCGAGGAGGAGGACCTTGGAGGCTATGAGGGGATCGACTTCGGATACCACTGGGTCAAAGGTGATGGAGCCAGACAAATAATGAAGGCCCAGGTTAAGTCCCACGCTAAATTTCAGTAAATCTTGAATCTCTTCGTCTGGTTCAGTTCGGCCAAAGGAATCATCCAGTTCCATAAAGACCAGTTCAGGCACCTTGAGCCCGATGAAGCGGGCCAGCTCACCCCCGATGAGTTCGGCGATCAGGGCCTTTTTTCCCTGGCCAGCTCCCCGAAATTTGATTACATAAGGAAACCCATCGCTGGCCTCCACAAGGGCAGGCAGGGAACCTCCCTCCCTCAAGGGCTCCACATAGCGGGTGACCTCGACCCTCCGAATTTCAGGCTTCTTCATAAGGGCAAGATAGTAGAATTTTTATGAGGGCGGGAGACTGAAAATAAAAAGTCCCCTGCCCCCTGAAGAGGATCAATGACATTTGACCCACAAAATGAGATATTCAAATCAGCCCTTCCTGTATCATCCATCCCAGCATGGGACAGTCGAAGGGCTGCGGAACCACCTAACCACCAACATCATGAAGAAGAATCCAATTTCAAAGCTCGACCGCCGAATGCGGCTCTCCACCCTCTGGATTTTCGTCACCCTCAATTATCTCTATGGCGACCTTATCGGAATGATGGATACGAATTTGCTCAATCAGTTTCTCACCGGAGAAGTGAAAGGAATCGAAATGAGCCAGGAGTTTCTGTTGGGTGCAGGGATACTCATGGAGATTCCCATGGCTATGGTCCTTCTTTCCCGTATTCTGCCCTACAAATCCAACCGGATTGCCAATCTGATTGCTGCCTTCATCAAGACGGCTGTCATGATCGCTACCCTGGCTATGGGCTCTAGCACCGTATACTATTGATTTTTTGCTCGTATAGAAATTCCTACTACAAACATCATCTTTGTACTCGCCTGGAGATGGCAGGAAAACCAGGTGCAAGAAGAGGCGGCTGACTGGAATGCCCTTCAGGATAGCAGAACTTAAGGGAAGGAAGAAAATTTTACCTAAAGGAAGGGTTCTCCATATCCTCAAAGAGGTTGAGTTGACGATTTTTGGGGGAGGGGATGACACCTTTTGCCGTCCGTCCCCCATACTTCCATGGATCCCTGTTTTCCTTCTCAAGGATTTGTTCGAGATCTTCCTTGGGCTCAAAACTTTTCTCGACCTTTTTGGCAAGGTCAGAGAGTTTCTCGATGGCTTTCTGCTTGTCGCTATAGCCAATTTTGGCCTGTTCGACGGCCTTTCTTAAGGAGAGATACCCTCATCATATACTTTTAGGGATACGGGAAAGGGTCTGCCGCCCTTGCCTCTGTAATAGGTTGGAAGGATTAATCGAGGCAATTCCTTGATAAGTTGATCCGGCTTTTCGCGGCTAATGTCAAGGATAGCCTCCTGGGTAGGCCTTGCATCAACGTGGACCAAATTGATGATTTCTCCTTGATTTTCTCCACATACGGAAGCATGAGGCTCTGTTACAAAGGATTTGTTTTCTCCGAATGCCAGTGATAGCGCCAGGCACTTCTGTCCTCCGGCCTCATCCCCTGCTGAATGACCGTCCAGTCTCCTTCCTTACTTAGAAGAAAATTGTGCATATAGAGCTGAAAACCATCTTGTATGGCTGTATTGTCTACCTTGGCTACCAGTTTGCTGTGAGCAGAAAAATGATCCCCATCCAAGCCTGTAGCCTCCCCTATTCGTCGAAGTTCTACAGGAGTCTGTGTAGATTCTTTTCCCTTTCCTCCACAGACAAATAGCCCCAAACTGTCAGCCTGGGGATTAATGGACTGCTTGAGGGCCCTCATTACGGCAGTAGTGACGCCGGAGGAATTCCAATCCATCCCTATTACTGACCCAAAACTTTGGAACCAGAATGGATCAGACATCCGCGAAAGGAAGGACTCACTTCCATATTCGATCAGAATGGCCTCTACGATAGCCGGGCTCATGTCTACCATCCGCTAGTAAAGCCATGAGGGAATATGTCCACCCATAAGGGTCAAAACCGCAGAACCCCTGATGCTTCATCCCCGATCTTTTATTGGTTTATAGCTGAACTTGCTCCAAGAGGCTGCCACAAGTCTAACTATATTTTTTTCTTGATTCTTCCTTCAGAGGTCTGCCAGATCCCCCTCAACAAGGCTAATTTTTCCTTCCCAGGCACTCCTCCTGAAAAATCTGAATGATGTCTGCCTGGAGGAGGAAGGAATTTCTCTTCCACTCCACCAGCATGGCCTTGGTGATATTGCCTGCTCTCCTTGAATTCCAAATCATTTCCTGGAGGCGGGCATGCATTTCCAGCACCGAAAAATAGGCTTTTTTGTGCTTTTGCTGGAAAAGCCAACACAGAAGGCCCGGTACAAAGGCAGGGGCATCATCTTCGAGAACCAAAACATCCATGACCTTCTCCAGGCTGGTAGGAATTCGGATGGAGGATGCACCTACGCCTTCGTAAAAATGTCCAAGGCAGGTTTCCGGACGATGATGATAGTCAAATAGTTCGGCTCGGGTCTTGGCCTGCAGAAAGGTGGAAAGCAGGTGCCGGTCCTCATCGCTGATGGCACCAAAGTTGTTCTCAAAACGCTGAAATACCTCATGCCGGTCTTCTTTTCCGCTTTCCCTCCATACACTAAAGGCCTCCAGGTATTCGGGATGGGCAAACTTGTCGTAGCCATCTTTTCGTTCAAAGTGAGCCTCCGACAACCTGTTGAGCCCAATAAAGTAGCCCTCCCTTTTTCCCAATTCTTCTCGTGGACCTATAGACATGATGCTTGCCGTTTGATGCCGCTGCTTGTTCTTTTTCTCCAGACAAAAAATCAAACCAGAACGACGGGTTTTTGATTAAAAAACCTATCAGTTTTTTCTGACAGGCTTCCGTTTTCTTTGCTACCATAAAAGCTCCCTATAAGGTCCCTCGTAGCTCTTGTTCTCTTTCGATAGCCTCAAAGAGGGCCTTGAAATTGCCCTTACCAAAGGAGGTGGCTCCCTTTCTTTGAATAATCTCGAAAAACATGGTAGGGCGAGGTTCTACAGGTCGGGTAAAAATTTGCAGAAGGTAGCCTTCATCGTCCCGGTCTACCAGGATTCCCAGTTTGGCAAGATCGGAGATGTCCTCATCGATCTCTCCTACCCGGTCGATCAACTCTTCGTAGTAGGTAGTGGGCACGTTGAGAAATTCTACCCCCCTGGATTGTAGGTTGCGAACGGTCTCTACAATGTTGTCGCAGGCTACTGCGATGTGCTGTACCCCTCCAGTTCCGTAAAAATCCAGGTATTCTTCTACCTGAGACTTGCGCTTGCCATCTGCGGGCTCATTAATGGGAAACTTGATCCGTCCATTGCCATTGCTCATGACCTTGGACATCAGGGCAGTGTATTCCGTCGAAATATCCTTATCATCAAAGGACAAAATCTGGGTAAAGCCCATGACATTCTGGTAAAATTCTACCCATTTGTTCATTTCACCCAAAGGCACATTGCCTACCATGTGGTCGACATACTTCAGCCCTATGGGTGCAGGGTTATAGCTGGTCTCCCACTTGCGAAAGCCCGGCAGAAAGGTGCCATTATACTCCGTCCGCTCGACGAAGAGGTGCACCGTCTCGCCATAGGTAAAAATCCCGGACTTCTTGATCCTACCCTGCTCATCTTCCTCTACCGTGGGGTGAAGGTAGGGACGAGCTCCCCGCTTGACGGTTTCTTCAAAGGATTTTTCCGCATCTTCGACCCATAGGGCTACGACCTTCACCCCGTCTCCGTGCTCATCAATATGGCGCCCTATATCGGTTCCGGCCTTGAGTGGGGAGGTCAAGACCAGTCTTATCTTTCCCTGGGCCACCACATAGGACTCCCTGTCCTTGAGCCCGGTTTCTAGGCCCGCATGAGCCAGGGACTGAAAACCAAAAGCCGTTTTGTAAAAATGCGCGGCCTGCTTTGAATTGCTCACATAAAGCTCCACGTAGTCTGTGCCCTGAATAGGAAGAAAGTCCTGGGCCTTTTCATAAATCTTAGCTATGCTCTGTTGTTCCATATCTCGATTTTTTGCAAAACTTGAGAAAATGCTGTTTTAGCTTAAAATACCAAATTGTGATTAGAACTTGGAATAAAACTGTAATTCCAACCCCGCAGGGATTATCAGGAATCTTTTTAAGCGATAAAACAAAGGGGGCTTTGATGATTTGAATCTATCCAAAAGCGCTGGGCTGCTTAACTCCTCATCCCACTTAGTTGTTATGACAATCATACATATAAATAGGCAGAATTTCAAGGCAAAACCCTTCGGCACAGCGCTGGCTTTTCAGTCTGCCAAGTCTTCGAATTTCATCTCTTCATACCTGATGGCTTCTTCATTTTTTTGGGGAATGCCGCAGCCTAGGAGCATCAAGCTTCCCTCCTGAAAACTATCCAATCCTATTTCCAGGTCTACATCCCAGTCGTTCATGGAGGTGGTAAAGGCACCCAGGCCCAAGCTTCCGGCTACCAGGTAAAAATTCTGGCTGACATGCCCTGCTTCCTGATAATGATAGGACAGCATCTTTGAATGCCTTCGATATTTCCAGAAGCTTCGAAAAAAACGGCTGCTCAGGACGAATAAAGCAGAGGCCTCTCCTGCGTATGCTTGGTTACAGGCAAAGAGTCGAGCCTTCTCCACTGCTTCAGACAGGGCATAGGACTTACGCAATTTCAGCAGGTGCTTGTCCATGCGGTACTCGTACAGCCCTGGTTGGACCCCTTCGACCCTCATCACAAGGAGGTAGAGGTTTAGGGGATGGAGGGCGCCTCCGGAGGGGTTGTTCTTTTTAAGGACCCTATACTTTTTAGGAATGTCATATTGGCCCTGAGCTTTGAATACGTAGTGAAGAAGGGCCGAAAAGTCTTCTCCCCTCATCGGGGTTTCCGAGTCAAAATTCCGGCAAGTCCTTCTTTGAGAAAATAATTTTTCCAGGCCTTCCCTGGGTTCAAAAGAGGGCAAGGCCATCTCCTCATCACTTTCTTTCCCTAAAGGAAAAGGGGCGGGAAGGGTCTCCTTGATCGGCGATAGAGGTGGAGGGGGCAGAGGGGCCTTTTTCATGCCTTCGTCGTGCATCATCAGGCTAAGGGGCATGCGGCTGTCGACCCCTTTCCATCGCCCCATAAAAAACTGCAAAGCTGAAAAGAGGTTCCATTCCTGCTTTTCCAGAACTTCCTCCCTCCAGGCAAAGGTAAGGGCCTGAGGTTCATTTTTCTCGTCGCTGAGCAAGAGACCATTCTGGATAAAAAATGTGAGACGGGCTGAAGGGATATCAACCTGAGAAGAAAAAATCCATCGATCGCTGGGCACCTCCAGCAAAAGCCTCACCTCCTCGAGAGGGAGGACCACAAAGCTTCCCAGGACCAGGGGGAAGGCAAAGATTTCTCCATCTTTTAGGAGAATGCCAAGGGCTTTGAAGCGCATGTCTGCCAGTTTCTGGTCGGAGTGATAGAAGAAAAGAAAATTGGAGCGGCGAATCTTCATCTTTGTCGGGGATCTAGCTTCAAATAGGAATTCTCCTGATCTGACCGGTACGTTTATTGGCCAATTAATCTGAGATATTGAAAATAATAGAAATATGTATATTTAGAAAAATCCCCCTAGCAATGAAAAACAAATACCTTATCACTAGCTTTTTGGCCCTAACTGTGGTTTTTATTATTACCCAATGTACCCAAGTCAGATCAGTATCCCAAAAAGAATCCAGGCTTCCTGTGATCCAGCCCGACCTGGAAATGGATCTAGAGCCAGGCTATGCCCCCTTTCCCAAGGGATTCGACTATCCTCAGAATTATTACGCCCTCAATCACTGGATACAGTCGGGCAATGACTCGGCGATCCGCCGCCATGCATTTGGCCTATTTGCCGGCCTCAACCAGACCCTGCCGGACGGAAGGAAAATCTGGCAGACCTGGTACCCGGTTACGGAAGTCATTTCGCCTGACAACAAAGGGGTAGAGGCCAATTTTGTCCCCATTAAAAAAGCAAGGCAGTCGCTGGCCACCAGAGGCCTTCCCGACGAAGAGGATCAGGGAGCTTCCAGTCCTCCCTGGCCCCTCCCCCTGCCCCAGGAGTTTTGCAAAAACCTGGGCAGTGGCAAGCGTTTTTTCTTTACCTCCTTCATCATCATTCCCGGCACCTTTTACAACCGGGCCGCCAAGGATTGGATACAGGGAAAGAACCTGGACAAGGCTTCTGCTTTGGATAATTTTCAAAATGCAGGGAAGAAAAATATTCCCGAGGCTCCTTCCAACTCCATCATCATGAAGCACGTATTTTGGCCTGTGAGTGGAAGAACCGGAGACTTTACCCCCCTACCGGTTTTTGACGGAGATGAAGGCATGGACAGCCTCGCCTACAATGGATATGCCACTTGGAAGCGAGCCGTAGCCATTAGTGCTGCTCAAAATCCTCCAGCCAGGGTCGATAGCCTTTCCTACCTCTACGGATACCAAAACCGCGAAGCCTACCAACATACCTTTTACAATGTAAAAACCGTAGGTTTGGACCGCTTTTTGACCATCAAACTGACTGGGGAATACATCGCTACCCTCAACGAGGTGGACAAGTGCGTGCTCAATAATTCCTTCAATCACGTATTCAGAAGAGATTACGAAGAGGGAGATTACATCGTCTCCATTGGTACCCATATCATGACCAAGGAAATCAAGGACTGGTGTATGCAGACGGCCTGGTGGCATGACAACCCCAATCAAGGCCCCTTTGCCGCCCAGCGTCCCAAGGACTTTCCTCCCGGCCCCTGGGAAAACTACCTCATGAATACTTCCTACGTCATGGCAATACCAAACAATGCCCAGGGCAAGCCCAAAGTAGCTTATAATCCCTATATCGAACTAACCCTGCCCGAGCAAAATCGCATTCATTCTAATTGCCAAAATTGCCATATGCGAGCTGCCTGGCCCATGCCAGAGGGTTCTTTCAAGGTGGTAGATTTGGTAGGGACCAAAGATCCTGTCTTTCCCAAAGAAGCTACGCCCTTTTATCACACCATGAGGGAAGGATGGATTGGAGAGGATGACCCCATTTTTAACGGCTTGATGCGGACCGACATGAATTGGGGCATTCCCGACCGGGCAGTAGGCGCCAAATAAAAGATAAATTGATAAAGGCTAGCGGGCCCTCATTCGATTGGCATAGGCGGCCAGTCGGGGGCCCACCTTTCTGCTGCGGGGAGTAAAGAATTCCAGCCCCGGGACCAGCATCCTAACTACTTGAATATTGTCCTGATCTGAAGTAAAAGGTACTTGTAGCACATCAGGAAAGCCCTTTTTTCCCAAATGAGAACAAAGGAGGTCCAAGTATTCCCCGATCGATATTTTTTCCGGAAAAACCTCCTCTATCTCAACTGACTTGATGGAGGAAAGGGCCTGATACTCCTTCTTATAGGTTTGGATCAGGGCTATTTTTTGTTTCTGATTGAAGCTTTTTTGCCCCTCTTTATTCCCATGAAGGCCAAGGATATGACCCAGTCGGGCCTGTGCAGCCTCAGTAATTGCCCTGATCATGGCGATTTCCGGGACAAAGTGACATCCATATCCCATGTGGATGGGAAAGGCGCACGTATCGGTTTTGTTTAACAATAATGCGGTAATGTGCGGAATATCGAATTCATTGAGGTTGTAGTGGAGGAGAAGATCATTGCCTGAAGCCAGGACTTGTTGGTAGAGTTGGTCTACCTTTGGAGGCAGGGAGGCGGAGGAGAGCCCTTTTCTCCTGGCTTTAATTTCCTGAAAGGAATTAATGTCTCGTTCGATGAGTTCGAGAAGGCCATGTAGGCTGGCCTCTTCCCAGCTGTTGCCTGAGCTGAGGCCATTGGAGTGGCTGCCAAAAAGGGGAGGATCAGCTGCGTAGGCCAAAAAAACGGCTTCAGCAGGCAATTGGTAGGATTTTCCGCTTCGAATGTCCCGGCCTTCCACCACCGCTATCTTCATTTCTGAATCAATCTCGGCTCCCAGCAAAGGACAAAGATCCAGGAGGGCATCTGGTTTTTCCTGACTTTTCCAGGTTTTACCTGCTGCTTGGATATGTGGACTTAGGGGGGTCTTTCCAAAAGTAGCCAGGGCAATCTCTATGCTCTCCATGAGGGCACCTACCTCTGCTTCCACTTTTTCGAGGCCTTTGCCCATGGCAAAGTCTCGCTGGTCCTCCCTGGCATTTTCATTTTTTGTAAGAAAGACAGGAATGCCAATTTCATCCTGATCAGTAATGTCTATAGGAAGAGAGAGCCCCAGCTTATGAGCAACTTTGCGTCCATAAGCCAGGGTTTCTTGGGGACTTCGCAGCCTGAGGCTGCTGTGTAAAGCAATCAAGCGAAAGGGCTTAGCCTAGAGGCAGAAAAAGAAATCGCTTTGAGCCTTAATCTTGACGTGGCTCTTCCCATCTTCGGTGACCAGTTCGGCATGGGCCTCACCTTCGGGCATGCTGGAATCAGACTCAAACTTGGCCAGTCCGGCCTGCACCATGTGGGTAAAAAACACAGCAGAGTGTGTTTCAAGCTTGATTTTGGACACTACTTTTTTTTTTGGACTTACTCATAGGGGATATTTTGATTGTTCAGTTGATAATTTATAAAAATATTAAAATATCAACAATTTTTGAAAAAATAAATTATTTTGGCTTGACCATTTTTACTCTTATTTTGAACTCTTTGACACAGCCCTCAGGTAGACTTTAGCAAAAGAACACTGATTATCAACTCCTAATGAAAGGTCAATTATAGAGGGACCACCGATCGAGATTTCAATATTTGTTTTAATCCGGGGTTATCCTAACGGCCCTTTTCTTATGATAAGCATCAAACATCCCCCCAAATGAAACGCTTGTTGGTTTTACCTATTTTCCTTCTCTGGCCCCTGCTTTATCACGGGCAAGGAGACAGCCTTGGATTGACAGAAGAAAAAAGAGAGCTCATGTATGCCGAGGTGCTCAGCGACAGCAGCAGCCAGCTTACTCCTGACCAGCTCTTTTCCTCTTCGGATTTTCGATTTCGCCACCTCGACTCCGTTTTGAGTGGGAAACCCGAGACCCTCTGGCTTCGCTTTCATGTCAACAACACGCTGGCTCTGGACCATACATGGATTTGGGAATTCAACACCTTTTGGGCGAGAGCGGATCTCTATGCACAGAGCGATACAGGCTTGATCCACAGCCGGTCGGGTTATCTTCGCCTTCAGGATCAAAAGGACTTTCCCTACCGGGCCCAGTTGTACCTACCTCTTCTGTTGAAAAATGGTCAAAGTCAGACGGTCCTGATCCGGCTTGAATCTGTAGATCAATATAGTTTTTTGCTTGAAAATGCCCGTGGCTCCATCAGCCCAAAGGAGGATGTCCTCGTCTATGAAAATAACATTCGCAGCATCCTGCTCTTTTTTATTGGAGCCTTTGTGGCTCTCTTTCTCTTTAACCTTTTCATAGGCCTAACCACCAGGGATGAGATTTACTTTTTCCTGATCCTTCTGATATTGGCAAGCCTCTATGGTTTGCTCAACGACAATTTCTTTACCTATCCCTTTTTCACATCCAAAAAGGTCTATCTCATCGTGGGACTGGCAGGTACAGCTATTCTCAACCTGGCAAATCTCTTTTTCATCCAGCGATTTTTTGATGTATTCAGGAATTTCACCTGGTGGAAAGGGGTGTTTCGGATATTTTTTATCGCCATACCCCTAGCCATGGTCCTGCCTCTGCTAGGATTGATTCTTCCCGGATTTTTGATGATCAATGTGCTCAGTGCCCTTATACAATTGTCAATATTCATCGTCATCCTTTTGGCTTATCGGAAAAAGCTGCCTTCCGCCGGTTATTTGCTTACAGCTAAAGCCCTGGGAATCATCCCCCTGATCATGGGACTGCTCACCATCTTGTCTCTGATGCCGGTATACGAGTATGTCTTCTTCCTTGAACCGGTCACTACGGTCCTGGGTGTCATTCTCTTCACCTTTGCCCTGGCCAATAAGATCAATATCCTCAGAAATCAGAATGAGGAGAAGCAAAATATGCTCATCGAGACTGAGCGCAAGCATGCAACCCTGATCAGAGAAAGGGCGGAAAAGCTGGAGGCCCTCGACAAGGTCAAGGATCAGTTTCTGGCCAATACTTCCCACGAGCTTCGCACCCCCCTCCACGGCATTGTAGGAATTTCCGAATCCCTGCTCAATAGCTTGGAACGGATGAAGCCGGAGAGCATCCGCGATAATCTCCGGATGGTCATCTCTTCCGGCAAACGGCTGACCAACCTTGTCAATGACCTGCTGGATTATTCCAAACTGAAAAACAGGGACATCAAGGTATTTGCCAGGCCTCAGGACCTTCACGCCATGGTAGGGGTCGTACTCCGCCTAGATTCTCACCTTTTGGGTAAGAAAAAAATAGAATTGAAAAACCAGGTGCCCCGGGATTTTCCTTACATAGAGGCTGACGAAAATCGCCTCCAACAGGTGCTGCACAACCTGATCGGCAATGCCATCAAGTTTACAGATGAGGGCAGCATCAGCGTCTCAGCAGAGTCCAGGGAGGGAATGGCCATCATCAGCGTCCAGGATACGGGGGCTGGCATCCCCCTGGAGAGGCAGCAGGCCATTTTCCAGGACTTCGAACAGGCAGATGGTTCTTCTCAACGTTCCCATGGAGGTACAGGACTGGGCCTGAGCATCAGCAAAAAACTGATCGAACTCCAGGGGGGGCAGATAGGGGTAGAATCTACCGAGGGCAAAGGCAGCCGATTTTACTTTAGCCTTCCTCTGGCTACAGGGGAGCCTTCGGTAAGAGAAGAGGAAGGCGAACTTCTACCCAGCCTCATGGAAATGGAGAAGGGTGTGGAAGAAATGTTGGATTTTTCACCAGCTATTCAGACTCCCTCTCCGATCACCGGAGGAGATGACAAAGATGTGCAGGTTCTCATCGTAGATGATGAACCCATCAACCAGCAGGTACTGGTCAATCACCTCATGGACCTCCCCTACACCCTGCACCTCTGTTCTACCGGAGGGGAAGCTTTGGATTTACTTTCCAAACACCATATAGATGTCGTCCTGCTGGATGTGATGATGCCACGGATGTCCGGCTTTGAAGTCTGCCAGAAGATCAGGAAGCATTATCTCCCCTCCGAATTACCGGTGATTATGATTACGGCGAAGAATCAGGTGAGAGACCTGGTAGAGGGACTGTATTATGGAGCCAACGATTACCTGGCCAAGCCATTTTCCAAGGACGAACTTTTGGCCAGGCTCAAGACTCACCTCAACCTTTATTCTATCCATTCAGCTACCAGCAAATTTGTGCCCAGCCAATTTATCAAAGAATTGGGCAAGGAGTCCATCACGGACATTCGCCTGGGTGATTTTGAGGAAAAGGAGGTGACCGTAGTCTTTGCAGACATCAGGGACTATACCCAGCGGGCAGAGATGCTGGGACCGGAGGCCGTATTTCGCTTTGTAACCGACCATACCATGCGCATGGGTCCCATCATCGAGGCAAATCAGGGGTTCATCAACCAGTTTTATGGAGACGGCATCATGTCTCTCTTTTTGGAGCGCCCGGACGATGCCCTCATCGCTTCTATCGAAATGCAGCGGATTCTCCACGTCCACAATGAAGATTCAAAGTTGGAAGGAGCTTCACGGGTGATGATGGGAGTCGGTATGGACACGGGATCTTTGATCATGGGCATCATCGGCCACGATACCCGAATGGATGCCACCACACTCTCAGACACAGTAAATACCTCCTCAAGAATGGAAGGGCTTACCAAGTACTTTGGGGTATCCATCATCGTGAGTGAGAATACCTTCAAAGGCCTTGAAGCACCCGAGCAGTTTCACTATCGCTACCTGGGTAAAGTCAAGGTAAAAGGCAGGACTCAGGCCCAGGATGTCTACGACTTCTTTGACGGTGATCCGGAGCCTATTCGCAGCCTTAAGATGAAGACTTTTGAAAGATTTAATGAAGGAGTAAGGGCTTACCTGAACAAAGCATTCAAAGCCGCTCAGGAACTATTCCTTGAAGTTCTGGAAGTCCATCCCGATGACAAATCGACGCAGATTTACCTGCAAAATTGCAAGAGCCTCATCGAAGGTAGCTTGGGAGAAGATTGGACGGGGATAGAAATTATTCAGAACAAATAGGGGTTTATGCATCCTATTTTTCCTGGGTATAGTTTTCAAAAATCCGATTGATGATCCGCCGGAAGTCCTCATAGTCCTGGTCGGAGAGGCCTTCCCAGCCGACATGGCGGGAAGTATAGATGGCTGGGCGGGCCTTTTCCACGGTTTCCCTTCCTTTTTCGGTGAGAAATACCCGGTAGTGACGTCGGTCCCCCTTGGCTCGTTTGCGGGTAAGCAATCCTTTTTTTTCCAGCAACTCCATGATGCGGGAGACCGTGGGGGCGTCCTTGAAGCTGCCATGGGCCAGGTCGATCTGGGACTGCCCGTCCTCTGCTCCCAAAGCGGAAAGAATGATCCATTGTTCGGGAGTGATCTCGGCCTCGGCTTCTTTGAGCCGCTGAAACAAATCTTTTCTGACCGCCTTCAGGGTGCGGTCCAGGTAAAATCCGAAGTTTTTTCCCTCTTTCATTAAGCGAAAATAGGCAAAAGCAGGGACTTATGAACTTTTCCCATACTTTTTAGTCCCTCATGGTAGTTAGCAAACTACATTCATCCATCTAATCCATTATACCCATGAACTTCGATTGGTTACCCGAGGCTAGTTATCCTTATTTGACGGCCTTGTCCATTATTCTCGTTACCCTGTTGGCAGGCTCCATAGTCACTCGCCTCATGAAAAGGTTTATCAACAAAGCTGCCAACGACCTTCTCAGCGATCCGACAGAATACGTCTTTTTCAGAAACTCTCTGGCGGCTGTGATTTACCTGGTGGGCTTCAGCCTCGCCTTTTATTCGATTCCTGCCCTTCAGAATCTGGCAGGGTCTATCCTGGCCGGTGCAGGCATCGCAGCCGTGACCCTTGGTTTTGCCTCTCAGGCAGCCCTTTCCAATATTGTGGCAGGGGTCTTTATCGTTATTTTTAAGCCTTTTCGGGTCAAGGACTGTGTGGAACTCAGAGATGGAAGCATAGAAGGGCAAATCGAAAACATTACCCTGAGACATACCATCATCCGCAACTATCAAAATAGAAGGGTCATTATTCCAAATTCTGTTATTAGTGATGAAATCATCTACAACATGGACCTGGTAGACCTCAGCATCAGGGAGTGGATAGAGATAGGCGTGGCTTATGACTCGGACCTCGATCAGGTAAAAAGTGTCATCATTGATGAGTTGGAAAAATATCCCCTCCTTATCGACAAGCGGACAGCTGAAGAGATAGAAAAAGGAGAACCTAAAATCCTGGTCAGAGTCATCAAGCTCAACGATTTCCGCATCCGCCTCCGAATATACGCCTGGGTCAGCAACCACAACGATAGCTTTGCCATTCGCTATGACATATTGGAGAGACTTAAGAAGCGCTTTGATCAGGAAGGAATTGAAATACCTGTACCTTCTCAAAATGTCTTTTTCCGCAACTCTTTGGAAACACAGGCCATGGTATCCTGATCCGAGGTATGAAAAATGGGGAGAATTTGGGAGTTGAAGTCCCTTACTTTTAGTAGAATAGGTCGTATAACTTCTTTTGAAAAAATACGACTTATTCTATGTACCCAAACTGGATTCCACCTCATCTCCACCCCTACCTCGATGCCGGGGGCATTTTATTGATCACCCTGTTGCTGGGTTTTGTGGTCAATCGGCTCTTAAAGCGCTTTATCAACAAGGCGGCCACTGATTTACTCAATGACCCTACGGAGTATATCTTTTTTAGAAATGCCCTGAGGGTGCTGATTTACCTGGTGGGCTTTAGCCTGGCTTTTTTTGCAGTCCCCAATTTCAAGACCCTGGCCCAGTCTATTTTGGCAGGTGCTGGTATTGCAGCCATTGCCGTGGGTTTTGCCTCTCAGGCCGCCCTTTCCAACATTGTGGCGGGGATATTTATTGTCTTTTTCAAGCCATTTAGGGTCAAGGACAGGGTAAAAATCAGGGAAAACCTCACGGGGATCGTCGAAAATATTACCTTGAGGCATACCATTATACGCGATTATCAGCAACGAAGGGTCATCATCCCCAATTCAATCATCAGCGAGGAGATCATCGTCAATTCCGACCTGGTCGAATCCAAGATTTGTGAATGGGTAGACATTAGCATCAGCTACGACTCTGATATTGATTTGGCAAAACAGATCATTTCGGAGGAGATTTCCATCCATCCCAATGTCCTGGACAACCGGGACGAGAAGCACTTAGCCGCTGGCGATCCCAAGGTAAGGGTACGCCTGATACGGCTGGGTGATTTTTCCGTTGACCTCCGTGCCTATGCCTGGGTTCAAAACAATGCCGATGGCTTTGAACTTCGCTGCGATAGCTTTGAAAGCATCAAAAAGCGATTTGACAGGTCGGGCATAGAAATTCCCTTTCCCCACCGAAGCCTGGTTTTCAAAAACAAGCTCGGAGAAAGGGAACTGGAATTGTCCTAGCCCAATCACAGATCACCTTCAAGTATTAAGATCAACCTTATGAGTAGTTTATTCTTTGAGCCCCACAGATCCCCCCATGAAAGGGGCAGTATTCCTGGTACCCCCACTTACATTGGTGCCCCTCGTGAGCATGAGACCAGCATTACTACGTATCGGTACAACCTGGAGGAGGTGATGCAAGAAGTCCATCAAGAGCCAAGCCACCTCCCTCCTGTACAGGAATCGACCTATATATCATGGATTGACATCGATGGGATTCACGACGTAAAATTCATGGAGAAGATCCGCGAGCACTACAAACTCCACCCCCTCGTTCTTGAAGACATCGTCAATACCACCCTCAGGCCACAGTTGGAAGAGTATGAAAACGGAATCTTTCTGGTATTGAAGATGATCAGCCATGATCCTGGTAGCAGCAGCATTCAGACCGAGCATATCAGTTTGTTTCTGGGCCATGGTTTTGTCCTTACCTTTCAGGAAAAACCCGGTGATGTTCTCGATCCCCTGCGTAAACGCTTGCTCAATAACCTGGGAAGGCTTCGCAAAAAAAATGCGGATTACCTCTTCTACGCCCTTGTGGATGTCATTGTAGATCATTATTTCCTAGTATTGGAAGGCATAGAGGAAGAAATCACCGAACTCGAAGAACGGCTACACGACGACGATTCCAATGACCTGCTTCAGGAAATTCAAGAGCATAAAAGACAGTTGATCTTCCTCCGAAAATCAATCCTTCCCCTGCGCGAGGTGATGAATCACCTTAATAAATTGAAGGAAAATCCCCTCTTTGAGAAGAAAACCTGGGTCTTTATCCGCGACCTCCACAGCCAGCTTTCACAGGTTCTGGAAATGGTAGAAACCTATCGAGAAGTCCTCACCAACCTCTATGACCTGCATTTTGCCCTTACCAGCCATCGGATGAATGAGGTCATGAAGCTCTTGACGGTGGTATCGACCATCTTTATCCCCCTTACCTTTATCGCCGGCATCTATGGGATGAACTTTTCACACATGCCTGAACTTACCTGGTCCAATGGCTACTTTGCTGTCTTGGGTCTGATGCTCCTGATAACCATAGTCCTGTTAATTCTTTTCCGGCGCAGGTCATGGATATAAACCTTTCAGTTTGATGCTGAGTGCAAGCTGGATGCTTATCCTCAGCTTTGGTATAAATGGATAAAAAAAGTCCCGAGGCTAAAAGCCCCGGAACCCACTATGATTTTCTTTTTCATGGACACATATTCTTGAGAAGTTACAGGTTTACTTCCTCGCGTCAGTGATGAGAGAAAGCCCAAATTGAAGGCGGTTGAAGCCCAGGCTTCCCTGGCGATTCCTCAGATATCCCACCTCCACATTGATATTGTCGTTAAATTTATAACCCGCTTCCCCATAAATTCGATTCTGATCAAATATTTCTCTGTCAAGGTGAATAAAAAGTTCGTTAGAGCCTACCAGGAAAAAGGTTCCCGCTTCTATTTCCCTATTGTTGATGGGGAGGACAAAAGATAACCGATATCGGGTGCGGTCGCGATGGTCAGGCTCCCATTGCGCTGTAGCCATCGCTGCTCCAAGCGGTATCGATGCCCAAATTATAGACGCCCCAACCTATTGCAAAGGACAAATTGCTACCAAATTCTGTTTTCATGGGTACTCACCTGATCACTACCTTTGACAAAAGATTCTGTAAGAATGTAAGCATATCCCGCCGTGACCATGGCATCGGGACTGATATGATAAGTCAAGCCGGTACGGAGCAGGATCTGATTGAGGATTGAACTAATCCCGCAGAATCGAAACTGAGCCTCTCTGTGAATGCTCCAATGATCATTGATCCTGTGTGTTCACCCAAACATCAACCAATTGCCCAACTCTTCCTCTCCTGTCTGCTGGGCCTCAAGCCCCGAACTGAACAACATCAAAATTATCCCAAGGATGAATCCTGTTCTCATTCTCTCTCTGCTTGTAGAATCAAAGATAGGGGCCTTCATAGGACTTTCATAACACCCTCTGTTGGAGAGAAAAGGGAAGTTCGCAGGGAGGGATGGGGAAATTTGAATCCTATGCTTATTTTGATCTAAATTTTTATACAAGAAAATGAAGGACCAATACATACTCGCCCTGGACCAGGGAACCACAAGCTCCCGGGCCATCCTATTTGATAGGCATTCCAACATTGTCGCCCTTTCACAGAAGGAATTCACCCAGTATTTTCCCAAACCCGGCTGGGTAGAACACGGTCCTGAGGAGATCTGGGAGTCCCAGCTGGCCGTAGCCAAGGAGGTCATCCAAAAAGCAGGACTTTCCCCTACCCAGATAGCAGCCATAGGCATTACCAATCAGCGGGAAACCACCTTGATCTGGGATAAAAAAACGGGAAAACCCGTCTACAATGCCATCGTCTGGCAAGACAGAAGGACGGCTCCCCTCTGCGATCAACTCAAAAAGGAGGGCATGGAGGGCTATGTAAGGCAAAGCACAGGCCTGGTAATTGATGCTTATTTTTCCGGCACAAAGGTCAAGTGGATCCTCGACCACATCGACCATGCCGATCCCGGGCAGCTCGCCTTTGGCACAGTTGATACCTGGCTTATTTGGAAGCTGACCGGAGGCAAGGTTCACGCTACTGATTATTCCAATGCTTCCAGGACCATGCTCTTCGATATCAGGCACCTCAAATGGGATCCGGGGATGCTGGACAAGCTTGGAGTACCGGAATCCATCCTTCCAGAGGTAAGACCTTGTTCGGGAAACTTTGGCAATACTGCCCAGGAATTATTTGATGGGGTCTCCATTCCCATCTGTGGGGTGGCCGGAGATCAGCAGGCGGCCCTTTTTGGGCAGGGATGCTTTGAACCCGGCATGACCAAAAACACTTATGGCACAGGCTGTTTCCTCCTCATGAACACCGGGAAGGAAGCTGTTTCCTCTCCGTCGGGACTGATTACAACCCTGGGCTGGCATCCCGATGGTGAAGTCAACTATGTCCTGGAAGGCAGCATCTTCATCGCCGGAGCAGCTATCCAGTGGCTTAGAGACGGACTCAAGATCCTGGATGAAGCCCCTGATTCGGAGTACTATGCCATGAAAGTCGAAGATACCGAAGGGGTCTACGTGGTTCCTGCCTTTGCCGGGCTGGGCGCTCCCTACTGGGATATGTATGCCCGTGGGGCTATTTTTGGTCTTACCCGAGGGTCTACCAAGGCACATATCATACGGGCTACCCTGGATTCCCTTGCCTACCAGACCCGGGATGTCCTCGACGCCATGAAAAGCGACTCTGGACACAAAATCCCCGTCCTAAGGGTAGATGGAGGAGCCTCCGCCAATAACCTCCTCATGCAATTTCAGGCCGATATACTCTTCGTCCCTGTGGAGCGACCCAAAGTCATCGAAACTACCGCCCTGGGCGCTGCCTACCTCGCGGGGCTGGAAGCAGGTTTTTGGAAAAAGGAAGAACTCATCGACAACTGGAAAAAGGATATAACTTTTCAGCCCCAGATGAATGGAGATGAACGAGAAAGGCTATACAAAGGATGGCAAAAAGCTGTCAAGCGATCCATGAACTGGGTGGAGGACTGATCAGTCAGTCCGGCCTCCCAGGAGCAAGACAAACTCCCCTTTGATGCTGTGGGTCTCCAGGTGTTCAATCAATTCCAGCAGGGTGCCGCTTTGGCTTTCTTCGTGGACCTTGGAGATTTCCCGGCTGAAGGCAGCGGGCCTCTCTCCTCCAAATATCTCTGCAAATTGCTGGAGGGTCTTGAGGATGCGATGGGGAGATTCATAAAAAACCATGGTCCTCCTTTCCTCCTTTAAGCTGTCCAGCCTTGTCTTCCTCCCCTTTTTGATCGGCAGGAAACCTTCGAAAGTAAACCTGTCGCAGGGCAGTCCGCTGTTGACGAGGGCCGGTACAAAGGCAGTCGCCCCGGGGAGAGTCTGCAAAGGAATTTCCCTTTTCCCTGCCTCCCGGACCAGCAAAAATCCGGGGTCTGAGATGCCTGGCGTCCCGGCATCGGAGATGACAGCCAGGTGAAGGTCCTCAGCCTCGATCCTGTCAAGCAGCTCAGGCACCTTCTTGTGTTCATTGTGCTGGTGAAGGGAAGTTTGGGGGGTACTCACCTCGTAATGCTTGAGAAGTTTGCCTGAGGTGCGGGTATCTTCCGCAGCAATAAGGTCGGCTTCCTTCAGCAGGCGAAGGGAGCGAAGGGTTATGTCTTCGAGATTTCCGATGGGAGTAGGAACTAAGGTGATCTGAGGCATAAAAAGGTCTGAACCATTGGGCTGTATCAACGAATGGGTCGAATATAGATAATTTTTGGGCTAGCCCTCAAAGAAAGGAGCACCTCCCCGCAGGAAAGTGCCCCTCTTATGCAAAAAATATCCAAACTTCACTCAGATGCTAGAACTTAAGGACCTGCTTGAGAATCTTGGATTTCTCCCTTGAAGAAATGACCTCCTTCTGGTTGCTAAGTATGATTTTGAAGCGGTTGCCAAACCAAATCACTATCTCCAAAACGTGCTTCAGGCCGATGATGCAGGAGCGGTTTACCCTGAAAAACATGTCCGAAGGCAACTTGCGCTCGAAGGTATCCAAGGTATGGTTGAGCAGGTATGACTTTTCTTTGGTAAAAAGCCTTACACTCCTTTCCTCCACCTCAATACAAACCACCTCGTCATAGTCGACCAGTTTGTAGCGGTCGCGGGTAGGGATAGGGACCTTGTTGGAAAAGGGTACTTTTATGTCTTCCTGGACTTCGGGCCTAAGCAACTCGGCCAGTTTCATGGGGTCGAGGGCCGTTTCCAGGCGATTGTTCTTGACTTTGTCTACGGCTTGTCGCAGGCGCTCCTCATTAAAAGGCTTCAGGAGATAATCCTGAGCGTTGAGTTCGAAGGCCTTGATGGCGTGCTCGTTGTAGGCAGTCGCAAAGACAACAGCTGGCATGGGGTCGGTGCTGATGCTACCGGCCACTTCCAGCCCGTTCATCCCGGGCATTTCTATATCCAGAAAAACCAGATCGGGCTTGCTGTTTTGTATATTTTCAAGGGCGTCAAGGCCATTTTCGGCCATGTGAATGATATCTACATCGGTAAATTTATTCAAAAGACGCTTCATCTTGTTGCGAGCGGGGAGCTCATCATCTGCGATAAGTACGCGAAGTTTGGACATATAAATGAGAGTTTGCTTTAGGTTTTTGACCGTTTACTACTGCTAAGGCCTAAAGAACGATTTGACCTAAAAGGTCTGTAAAATAAAAAATATCCCCAAGCAGATAGCTCACGCATTCTTAGATACAAAACCCGTGCCTCAGGGATTTATTGTAATATCAGGGCTGATTTTGTATTTTTTTTAGGACAGCTCGGCCTTCTGATAGGCCCTGTCCAACGGAATCTTAAGGCTGACCAGGGTGCCGTTTCCAGTATTTTTGAATTGAAAAAGATCCTTCATTTCGTAGATATTTTCAATTCTGGATATGCTGTTACTCAGGCCATGGCTCTTGTATATCCTGCTCACATCGATGCCTGGTCCATTGTCCTCTACATCACAGACCAAAAAGCCGCCTTCTTTATAAGCCATGACAGAAACCCAGCCATTATGTAGAATTTTAGATACACCATGCTTGATACAGTTTTCTACCAGGGTGAGCAAAATAAAAGACGGTATAGGCACCCCCTGCATTTGATCCCGAATTTCGATGTCTATATCCAGCTTTTCACCAAATCGAATTTTTTCCATTTCCAGGTAGGTCCGTATCAGGCTGACCTCCTCTTCCAGGGGCACGTAGTTTTCACTGGACTTATTGAGCGTATAACGGAAAATGAAGGCCAGTTTCTCCACCGCAGCTTCCGCCCGATCTGCGGATTCATGAACCAGCTCACCTATGGAATTCAAGGTATTGAAGAGGAAGTGAGGATTGATCTGCGATCGCAGGGCAGTCAGTTTGGCATCGTAGGTCTGCTGGACCAGTTCGACTTCTCGCTGATTGAGGGCCAGGACATTGAGGGTAAGTTGGGTCTGCTGGACGATCTGCGAGATCAATTCCAGATCTGAAAGGTTATAGACCCCTCGTTTCTTTTTTCCCAGGCGTAGCAGGAGATAATTGTCTTCTTCGATGGATATGGGACTGATCAAATGATAAGGCGATTCCAGGAGTTCTTCCTCATTCTCCAGCCTGATGGGGGATATAACCTTGGTTTCGGACCATATGCTATTGCTGGCCTGAAGGCTGTGGTAGACCTTGTCCCAGAGTTGTCCCGCTTCACTGAGTTCTTCGCTGTCCTCCTTTGGGCTCCACAGGTCAAGGGTTTCGGTCTGAAAAAAATCCTGAAGCTCGGCCTTGAGATCTGTGAGCAGCTTCTCCGAGGCACTGTACTGGGGGATGCGAGCGATGAAGCTCTTGATTTTATTGAGTTTCTCCTGCTGAGCTGAGACGAAATAGCGGCTAAGCTTATCCCCATTGGCAAGGTAGATAACCCGAATTACCGCCAGCAGGATCAAAAAGGTAATGGGAAGAAGCACCTGACGATATGCCGAAAGAATAGAATAGGAAAAAAGCTGGGAAAGCAAAAGAAATAGAATCAACCCCAAAATCAAAAATACCAGATAGGAAAGGGTCTGGGTGATCACCAGGCTCACCTTTCCAAACTGAAGTTGCTCTATGGGACTGTGAATCAGAGGAAAAAACATCAACAAGAAACTGGCAAATGTTCCATGATCCCGAAGCCCTCCCTCTGCGTCTTCCATTATATAAAAGAAGGTCAGGCAGCCCAGGGCGAGCAAACTGAAGAAGAACAGATAGATAGGCTCTCTCCTCTTATTTTTGCTTCCCGCTGAACTCAGGTGAAGCAGAATCCCAGCCAGCAAGTGAAGGAGGAAGAAAGTATAGGTATAATTTTCAAAGCTGCTGTGAAAGAATCGATAAATCTGCTCCACATAAATCACCTGATAGACCATCAAGAGTAAAAAACTGCCTGCCAATAAGGAGGGAATCAGAAAAAACAGGCTTAAACGACCCTTTTTGACCTTGAGGTAGAAAAATGAAAGGCTGTAAAGGAGGAGCAATATGAGATAGACAAAGATGTGCAATTTTTCAACCTCTATGTCTTGCAGGTCGTTTTTGATGATCAGGTAGGAATGATGTCCCAGTTGAAGGAGAAAGAAGAGCAGGCCCATGGCGATCAACAAGAGCAGGGGAAGTTGAGAAAGTATCTTATCTCTTACGATGGGACTCAGGATAATGAAGATGACCAGGGCAATGAAGGCCCCGATTCCTGCCAGCCAACCACTTAGGTGCCAGTAAATTCCCAGAGAATTGAAAGAAAAAGAGAGGCGAAAGCCATTTTGTACGTAGGTGGTTTCCTTACCGAGATAAATACGGTTGAAAGGGTCGTACTTGAGGATGTTGAGGGTGAGGATGTCTCCGGGGCGAAGGGCAGAGGTGATCTTATCTACCTCTTCTGCCTTGTAGACCTCATGGTAATCGAGGTCGAGAAGCCTGTCGCCGGGTGCGATGGGAGTGATAGCCACTTCTTTGTATCCTGGCAAGGGATGAACCCGCTTAGCGACCACCCCCTGTTCTGTATCCTGCCACTCGATCCAGTCGTTGCCCTCGAAGGAGGACTCCAGGCCAGGCACTACTTCGAAGGCGCGTATATATTCTGTCTTTTGGTACAGGGAATAAGCCCAGAGGGCTAGTCCAGCATAAAATAAACCGAGCACGACGTACCAAGGCCACTGCGCTTGCTTCATGGGGGTAATTCTTATTCCTGGCAGAAAGCTTTTTTCCTGATTTACCGGCGCAACATACGCCCTGAGCCATACAATTCAAATTACAAAATATAGCAAAAAAAACTAGGGGACTCCATCCCTGTCCGGGAGAATCACCCTAGCCCTTGCTCTTGTAAATCCAGTTTTTTTCCCAGTCGCTGGGAAAATTCTTTAAGTTCTTATAAAGAACCCCAACCGGGTTGAAAGCTTTGTTAGCTAAAGTTCCCAACCACAGTGTTTTGTTAAAAAACTAGGGGATTCTATCCCTGTACGGGAGAATCAACCCTAGCCCTTGCTCTTGTAATCCAGGATTATCGCCCTTTCATACACAAGTATAAGGCTAAACCGATCGTATCGACCATCTTTGGATATAAACCGTCACAAATCATGTTTGAACGGTTATTTTTAAAGTATGAACGGTTATTTTTATTTTTTAGCTAAAAGATAAAGTAATTCACTAAAGCAATTTTCTACAATTGCTTGCTATTCAAATACTTAGGGGTTAATTGTGCATAAATACCACAATTAACCCCTAGTGTACAAAGGTAATATCTGATCCTTTTGTCTAGCAAAATAAAATAGAATGGCACGATTTTGTTTTGCTACACATGCTAAAAAAAATCGGGATGCCACACAGTTTTTTTTCCTGTATAGGCATCCCAAAAAGTTCAAATAGCGTGCCAATCCCTAACGAATCCCTGCCTGATCCAGCATTTGATGGTATTTGCGGGCGTAGGCATTGTGGGCTGCGAGGGTCTCCGAAAACTGATGATAGCCCGAACCGTCTATCTTGGCACAAAAAAACATATAATCATGACGCTCTGCATTCAGGACCGCCTCTATAGAGGGGATGGAGGGAGTACAGATGGGTCCGGGAGGTATACCGGGGTAGAGATAGGTATTGTATGGAGAATCGTACTCTAAGTGTTTATTTAATATACGCTTGAGTGAAAAGTCTCCTACGGCATACTTCACAGTAGGATCCGCCTCCAGGGGCCAGTTCCGGCGAATGCGGTTCAAATAAACCCCTGCCACCCTGGGCTTTTCGTCATTTTTATTGGTTTCCTCCTCCACAATAGAAGCAATCGTCATCACCTCC
The DNA here is from genome assembly GCA_964564415.1 of uncultured Bacteroidia bacterium. Taxonomy (GTDB): domain Bacteria; phylum Bacteroidota; class Bacteroidia; order J057; family J057; genus JALEFZ01. The sequence continues at coordinate 72,115 of CAZMAV010000017.1, forward strand.
CGTCGGGTGAGGTTATATTTCTCTCGCCTGTTGTTCCTTTCTTCATTCCATAACCTTTGGTACTCCTTAAACATTCGCTCAAAGAAATCTTCCGGAGTGATATGCCAGTGCACCCGATAGGTATTGGGAATAAAGACCATCATAGCCAGGTCGGGAGTCAATCCCCCATATTTTCTAAGAAATACCTCGTCATTCATCATGTCGAGGAAGTCCTTGCGGGACATTTCCAATCGCTGAGCTACATGATCCGCAAGGTCTTCCTTGGCCCTAAACTTGACGAAGGTGAAGTCTATGGCCTCCCGCTTTCCTGAGCGAAGCAAACTGATAAGTTCTCGGTTACTCATCCCATCCTCCAGGATATACCGCCCCGGATAGACGTGGTTGGGATAGTTCATCTGCTCAGCCAACCAGTGGAAAGACCGGGGGTCTCGGATGATCTTTTCTTCGAGCAGTTTATTGCCGACTTCCTTGTAATCGTAGCCTCTGGGGATGAAAAACTCCATCTTCTCCCCTTCACGGACCTTCACATTGGAACCAAAAATGGGCCTGTAGACGAAGGTGTAGGCAATAAAGGTCCCTCCCAGCAGGAGCAACAACCAAAAGATATTACTTCTAAACAGACTTTTCATATCGCAGCAGTGGATAATAGCAGAACTTCAACATAATGGATTCGGGCATCAAGGCACAAGAACAAGTTCAATGCCTTTTCCCAAAAATGATTCATATATACGCAAAATAGGCAGAAATGTGTGTGAGAACTTTATTTGTTTCGTATCAGACAGTAGGGTAAGCCTTTGAGCCTTACATATTAACATGTAAACCGGCCCTGCTCTGCATCCCCATTCGCAGTAGATAACCTTTAAATGTTAATTCCATGAATCCAGTAAACTGGGTACTCATCGCTTTTACTACGCTCTTTCAGCCTGCCGGCACCATGTCGGCCCCACAAGAAGTTTTGCCTTCCCTTCATGTAGAAAAACAAGAAGGAGATAGGATTATCACAGCACAAGAGGAGGCGCAGTGGGGAGCCTGGGAAGCAGCCCAGGAAGAGAAAGAGCGCCGCGAAGAAGAAGAATTTTTAAGCAATTGGCTCCCCGTGAGCAATTCGCAAATGCCTTATAAAGAAGATTTGTAGCAACAGTTTATTTGGTATAATGTTTGGTTCACAAGCGATGTTCTTCATCGCTTGTTTTTTTACCCACGGTTACAGATTCCATTGTAAGGGCAATAGCGACAATAACTCTCATCCTCCGTCTGAGGATAATCCTCCCCAAAGATACGCTCAATGAGCTTGCCCAATTCTTTTTCAAAAAGATTCAGCTCGCTGTCTGTGATCAGGTGGCCATTCTGGATGAAGCGTATGCCCTTGCTCAGTTCTCGCACCATGTAGTAGCCTACCTTGATGCGAGCCTCCGGAAATTGCCTTTTGTAGAGCCAGGCGTATAGAAATCCCTGAAAAACTTCTTTGTATTTGACTCCTTCAAAGCATTCCTGGACGGGCATATATTCCTTGAGTTTGACCTGGCCAGTCTTGTAGTCGATGATTCGCACGGTATCCTCTTCGGGCAGATAGTCAATGCGATCCAGCATCCCGTTGATTTTTACCGATTTGCCATTGACCTGAAACTGAGTAAAAAATCTCTTTTCATCCTCCAGGCTGATCACCTGAAAATCTCCTGCCTCTCCATCTTTGACGAGGATGCGCTCTACCTGCTGGCGAATGACATCTCGGTAGAGGTAGTTCATCCCCCGGAGTTCTTCGTTCAAGGGAAGCTGATGAAATTCGAAGGCTTCCTTGAGCTTGTTACCTACTTCTGCCTTGATTTCCTTGATGGCGGCCTTGTCTAGCCTTCGCTTCAGTTGCTCTCTGTAAAGGAGTTCCAGTGTATAGTGGAGGACAGAGCCCAAGGTATTGGCTTCGATATTTTCTTCTACTGCTTCTGCTTCTCTGATGCCCGCCACATAGCGAAAATAGAACTTGAGGGGGCAGCCCAGGTAGGTAGTCAGGGCTGTAGCGGACAAAAAGGAGGGAGATTGGGAGGGGTCGCTGAGGTATTTGTCTACCAGCCTTTGTTGAATCTCTTCATTTTGCCTGATGCAGATGGCCTGTCCCCTGGAAAAGGGCGAGGGGGTGCTGACGATGCGCTCCTTGATCCTGAGGTTGTCCGTATTCCTGAAGAAATAGCGAATCTGCCGGATAAAGCGACTGATTTCCTTGGTTCCTCCCCTGTCCTGGATGACGGTGTTGTGAATGAGGTGAACCTCTTCAGCTCGCTGTAGGAGGCGGTAGAAGTGATAGGCGTAGATGGCGTCTTTTTCTTCGTAGGTCGGCAGGCCAAATCCTTTGCGCAGGCTGTAGGGGATAAAACTCGTTCCTTTGCTGGTATCAGGCAGGTGGCCTTCATTGGCCCCGAGGATAAATACCTTTTTAAAATCCAGGACCCTCGTCTCCAGAAATCCCATGAGCTGCACCCCCTCCAGGGGCTCTCCTTCAAAGGGAATCCGGCTACGCTGCAATGACTCCCTCACCAACTGGGTAAAGCCCGCCAGACTCAGCCGGGGCCGGTAATGGAGCAAAACCTCCCTCAATTGGTTGAAGTGGGTGTAAAACTGCACCACAAATTCGGCCTCAAGCCTGTCAAAACGCTCAGATGTTTCCTTCAAAAGAAGGGTGAACACCCCACCCAGGTAATCCAAAATAGCCTCCAGGCTGGTGAAACTATTTTCCTGACTGATAGGAGGATGAAAAATATGGCTCAACAACTCCGTAAAATCCTGCTTCTCCAGAAAGGTTTGGCTGACAAAGACCAGGTTTTTCTCGTTGATTTCCTTCTGCAACTTTAGGCTGGACTCTGGCTTTTCGGCTTTGATGTAGGGATTGTTGAGCAGGGTAAGTACTTCCTGATAGGTAAAGACGAGGTTTGGGCCGGCATCAAATTTAAGGGTACGGAGCAGCCTCAGAATACTCATCACCAGGTGAAAGATATTGGTTTGCCTTAGGGGGAATCCCATGGTGATGTTGAGCGACTGCAGATGTGGGGGCAGAGAATAGAGGACAGGAAAGAGCATCTGTTCATCAGCCAGAACGATGGCGTGGTCCTGGGGCTTGGACTCGGAGACTTGCAAGTCGGTCAACTGCTGGCCCAGGTATCGGGCCTGCCCTACCTGTAAGGCTACCCCAGAAATAAAGATGTCTTTGGGTCGGGCCGTCATGTCATGAAAGATCAGTCGGCTGTCCAACTCCTTCCAATTCGCATGGTATTCCTTGATAAATTTTCCTGGTTCCTCTCCTGCGATATGGCTTACGTCGCTGGCACTGCGTTTTTTGGCTTTCAGCTCATCGGGAGGGGTAAAGTAGGTCCTGTCTACATCCCAGTAGACGATGGCCTTTTTTTGCTTGAGCAGAATCTCCATGATCAGCTCCTCCGAACGGGAGAGGGCATTAAATCCCGCAAAGACGATCTTTTTATAGGCAATGGGGAGGCGTTCTTCTTCCAGCCTGTCCACGACGTAGCGATAGGCCATACCGTCATAAGCCTGGTGGCGCTGGGCCAGTTGATGCTTAAAGCCTTCATAGATGTCGTTCAGGATTTGCCAAATGCGGAGAAATTCTTCCTGTACTTCCGTGAGTTCCTCTTTTTTTCCCCTTAGAGCCGTCCAAAACCGTCGAATATGCTCCAGTTCTTCCTCGCTAAATTGAAAGAAGTTTTCGATTTCTTTTAGGTCTCTGATGTTGGTAAACAGCTTTTCCGCATCGACGTGGTATTTGTCTATTTCATCGAAGTCCTTGACCAGCATCTCTCCCCAGGCGTAGAAGCGTTCGAAGGGCTCATTCCAAGTGGGCTCATCCTGTCGCTTTCGCCGGAGGTAGACCTGGTACAGTTCGAAGACCAGGGGCAGCATCTCGGGAAAGTCCCAACCTGATAGCTCGCGGATGAAATCCTGGATAGAAATCATCCGGGGTGCCCAGAGGGTCTGGCGATAGCCGCGGGCCAGGGCATCGCGAAGGAATACCACAGCCCTTCGGGTGGGAACTACGATGCAAAGCTCGGAGATCTCTCCGGCAAATTCCTTCTTGAGGTCTGAGACAATGTTGTCGAGAAATGTCATAAAAAAAGCGGATCAACACTAGCCCGAAAATATCATTTCATGTGATTTATCCTACGAAAGCTTCATAAGATGACACATTCTGTTGAATATTTTCAGGGAAAATATTGATCCGCAGCTTCAAATGCCCGGGCATCGGGGAAATATCAGTGCCTAGGAACAATCAGATTTCAGGTTTACTGCCTGTACCAATATTGGGTACGTCCGGCAATGGCCAAGCCTATATAGCCCCTAACCTTCAATTTGTTGGGCTCAACCAGTTCTACATAGCAGCCATATTCCTGGCCATTTTCGGGATCGAGGATACGCCCATCGACATACTTTGTATTGCTTTTCCTTTCGAGTTCGCGAAGGAGGGTCATCCCGATAACGGGCTTGTTGTAGCGGGAATCTTCCTCGTCGCACTTGGTACATTTAGGATTCTGATCCTCATCCGGCTCTCTGAATAGCTTGACGACAGTACCATATAGCTTACCATTTTCGCCCTGGGTTATTTCCAAAAGAGACTTGACAGTCTCGCCATCATCATCAATGGTTTTCCAGGTTCCTACGATCTTGTCTTGTGCAGTGGCAGTATTCCAGCCAAACATGAGCATGAGCAGAAATGAAAATACTGCCAATTGCCCCGTTTTTTTGGTCATTTTCATAGTCTATGGATTTTGATTGTTGGAAGGTTATGATTTTCAATATTAATACAATCTTGAAGATAAGCTAATTTTTGACAAAAAACCTGCCAGGGGCATCCCCCGACAGGGTCAATCATGGATTTTTGACGAAGAAAGCAGGCTTCCTTTTTTATTTCTTCTCTACCAATTGTCCGCTAAGCCTCAGCAATTCTACTTCAGTATTTTTTACCCTGTAGAGAAATTCTCTCAGCTGAAATTTTACCCTTAGCAGGTTGATCTGGGCATCTCTAAACTGCACATTGGTGGCCTGCCCCAATTCAAAGGCTTCCTGGGTGCGATTGAAATTGGCCTTTGCTGCTTCCAGATTTTTCTGACTCAGGGACAAAAATTCACGGGCATTGAGGTAGGAGGCATAAGCCTTGTTCACGTCCCGGATGACCCGCTGTTCCACCTGCTTGTAATTGGTCTGGCTGCTGGCAATTCCAATTTCAGCGTTTTGGATGTTTCTGCGCACCTGATTTCCATTAAAAATAGGGATAGAAAGGGTACCTGAGAGGTTGAGACCATCACTGTTTTGCTGAATCAGGAAGCCTACCGGTCCATTATCCGAAAACTGATAAGAATAAGCTCCACTGATGGAAAGGGTGGGATATGCACGCTGGCGGGCGCTTTTTAGGTTGAGGTTGGCAATTTTTCTTTCATAATCTGCGATCACCAGAGAGCTATTTTGACTCAGAGCTGAATTTTGCATTTCCAACTGGCTGAGGAGGGCCATGGGCTCGATGTCAGTATCCACGTCAAACGGGCTTTCCACCTCTCTCCCTATGAGGTAATTGAGGTCCCTGCGGGCATTATCCAGGTTGGCCTCCGTCTCGGCCAGGGATAGGCTGTCGGAATTTACATCTACCTGGGCATTGAGGACAGCAACTCCATTGGCTTGCCCAAATTCCGCCCGGTTCCTGACAGAAGCCAGCCTTTCTTTGGACAAATCCAATGACTCTTTTTGCAAATCATAGGAATCCTCGAGCCTGGCCAGGGCATAAAAGGCATTGCTCACTTGGGCAATGGTCTGCTCCAGGGTAAGGTAGAGGTTTTCCTGGCTCTGGTTGACATTGGTACTGAGCACCTGGAAATTGGTATAATCCCCCAATGAAAGGGTATAGTTTACTCCCAGGGCAGCATTAAAGCCGTAGGTGAGGATATCTCTTCCCGTCAATTCCCGGGGAGGCAGGGTATCAGGAGAGTTGGCGGCATTAGGGGTACCGGTAAACTGTCGGGTGTAACCCAGGTTACTTCCCCCACTGAGGTTGACCGAAGGCAGGGCTCCCGTCGCCCCAATGTAGGCTTGATTTTCCCTTTGTTCCACATCAAAGCGGGCCAACTTAATTCCGTAATTGTTTTGCAGGGCTTCCTGCACGGCATCTTCCAGGGTGAGAGTTTCCTGTGCCTTCAATCCTCGGCCAGGAAGGATTCCCCAAAGAAGAAGCCCGGTAAGAAAGATATATCTCATGATTTTTCTGTAATGCATAAGGGTGTTGAAGCTTAGAGCAAGAGCAAATTATAGATGATCAGGGCCATGAAGATCACGACGACCAGGCCTCGAAGCAATCCCAGTATGGCATAGTTTTCACCTCCATCGTAAGCAGGCTCGACGGTTCGGCGATCTACGTCCTTGCCGGTGGCTAATTTTACCAGACCAACCTTGAAGCCGTTGGTCAGCATCAATAAGGAAGGCAGGGTAAGCAGAATGAGGAGGGTAGCCACAGCCAGACCAAAAGCTACCGTTATAGCCATGGGGATCAGAAACTGGGCTTGCAAGCTCTTTTCCAAAATCAAGGGCCCCAGGCCCGCGATGGTCGTTACGGAGGTCAGGAAAATGGGACGAAAGCGGGAGAGAGAGGCCTCATACATGGCCTCAAGAAATTCCCTTCCTTCCCTGATCATGATATTATACTGGGAAATCAAGACCAATCCATCATTGACTAATATTCCAATCAAAGCCAGTACTCCCAGTCCTGAAAGGATGATACTAAAGGCAAATCCCAGCAGATAGTGGCCCCAGAATACCCCAATCACGGAAAAAGGAATGATCAGCATAAGGGATAAGGCCTGAGAAACCGAACGGAAGGTCAGGACGATCATCAGGACCATCAGGAAGAGGATGACAGGTCCTACCTTGGTAAGAGATCCAAAAAACTTAGCGTTTTCCCTGGCCTGTCCTTCATATGAAACCCTTACCCCACTGTGTTTTTTGAGCACATTTGGGACAATAGAATTTTCGATCCGGCTCAGCACTTCCCTCGTGTTGACACTAGAGTTGGACGCATCGGCCTGTATTCGGATTTCCCGCTGCCCATCCAGGTGATTGATTTTGATAAAGCCTTGGGTAGGTTGAAGGTTGGCGATTTCTTCCAGGGGAAAACTCTGCCCATTTTGGGTACGGATGTACATGGTCTCCAGTTGGCCCACAGACTTCCGATCCTCTTCTTCGTAGCGCACCCAGACTTTTACTTCGTCTTCCCCCCGCTGGAGGCGCTGCACTTCGGCACCAAAGAATCCCGATCTGACCTGACCCACGACTGTATTAAGGTCCAGCCCCAGGAGTTTGGCCTTTTCCTTCAGGGTAATGTTAATTTCCCTCAGCCCTTCCTGATCTGAGCTCTCGATGTTGATCAGCTCGGGAAATTCCTCCAAGCTATCCTTCATCATGTCCACCACCTGGCCCAGTTCGTCCAGGTCATCAGAGTAAAATGCGATGTTGACGGGCCTCCCAAAGGGACTTCCCAATTGATAGGTCAGGATTTCTGATTCCGGAACCTTGCCCACCTTTTTTTCTATCCTACCCAGAATGCCAAGGGAGGAGGCATGGGGCTCGTATTCCTGACGGGCTTCGGAGTCCATCATCCTCAGGAGAATGTCAGCGGTATAGGTGTTGGGACCTATGTTTTGGTTGACGATGAGGATGACGTCCTCGCCGTCGGGCCTCTCCTTTTTGAGTTCTTCGTTGACGGCCCAGGCAGCTTTTTCGATGCGATCCAGGTAGCTCTTGGTGATGTCTTCGGGGGTCCCGGCGGGCATTTGCAGGTTAATGGTAGCATAATCCCCTTCAATTACAGGGAAGAAGGTGATTTTCATCTTTCCGGATGCCGGCAGACCTCCCGAGATCAGCAAAAGCCCCAGAGGAATGGTCACACCCAGGAGGGGATACTTCATCACAAAGCGAAGCATGGGGGCGTAGAGCTTTTCCCTCATAAAGTCCATGACCTCGTTGAGGTTGTTTTGTACATTTTCGAAAAAGGTAGCCACCTTTCCTTTGGGCTTGTCCTCCTCGTCATGCTCGTGAAGGGCTGCCGAGTGAGAAATATGGCCGGGCAGGATAAAGGCTCCTTCCACAAGGGAAAAAGCCAGGGAAAGCGAAACTACCAGGGCGATATCTGAAAAAAAGTCACCCGTAATCCCATCCAAGAAGAAAAAGGTAGAAAAGGCAATGACTGTGGTGATAATGGCTCCAAATACAGCCGGAAGTACTTCCATGGTTCCATCTACCGCCGCCTGAAAGGGCGATTTACCCTTTTCCCAATGCTGGTATATATTTTCAGAGATAACGACGCCATCATCTACCAGGATTCCCAGGACCAGGATCAAGCCAAAGAGCGAAATGACATTGATCTGAAGGCCCACCAATGAACCCATCAGGAAAGTCCCTGCAAAGGACACTGGAATAGCTACAGCCACCCAAAAGGCCAATGAGGGCCTGAGAAAGAGGGCCAAGAGGACAACCACTAGGCAAAAACCAATAATTCCGTTTTTCTCCAGAAGAGCAATACGCTGGTTGAGCAGGATGGAGCCATCCCGGATGACAGTTGCTTGAATGACTTCGTTGGTCGCGTTAAATTCGCTTACGTAGCGGTTGACCGTCTCAGCGATTCCGATGAGGCTTTCGGAGGTGGTATTTTGAACGGTGATCCTCACGGCGGGCTTACCATTGAGGTAGGTTCTGTTGGGATTGTCGGCCCACTTGTCCCTTACGCTAGCAATTTCTTCCAGGGTAATTCTTCTACCGTCGGGGCTTTGAGCTACGGTAATATTTTTCAAGCCTTCGGCATAGTATCGCTTGCTTCGGGTACGAATGAGGGTTTCTTGGGATTCCCCTTTGATCGTACCTCCTGTCAGGTCTATATTTTGAGCAGCTATGGCGGAGCGTACCTGGTCAAAGGTGAGGTTGAGGCTGCGAAGGTCATTTTCTCTTATGGCAATCTCGATTTCTTCTTCGGGAAAGCCGGAGAGTTCTACCTTAGAAATGCCCTCCCTAGCTCGGAGGTCAGACTCAATCTCGCGGGCAGTTTCCTTTAGTTTTTTGAGGCTTACATCCCCACTTATGGTAAACTGAAAGGCAGCGTTGAGCACCTCTTGAATATAAATGATGGGAGGCTCTACATCTGCGGGGAAGGAGCTGATGCCATCAACAGAGTTTTTGACATCGCGCAACAAGTCGTCGATGTCAAAGTCGGTTTCGGCTTCTACTGTTACCCTGCCAGTATTTTCGCTGGAGGTAGAGGTCACACGGTCGATTCCCGTGGTTCCTTTGAGGGCATCTTCGATCTTATTGACTACCCCTTCCTCCACCTCTTCGGGAGAGGCTCCCGGATACACCACCTGTATGGCGATGATGCTGGCGTCATTTTCGGGAAAGAAGGTCGAGCGAAGCGAAGAAAGCCCTATTACCCCCAGGATCAAAATGGCAATCATGAGCACATTGCCTGTGATGGGGTATTTTATGAAATATGCGATCAGATTTTTCATAAGAGAATATTCAGAATGTCTTTGCTGTGGATGGGATGCTTCCCGACTTATTGGTAAGTTTCAATCTTCATTCCTTCAAAGGCACCTACCACCGTCTGATCGATGATTTCTGTACCGTCGGGCACTCCCTTGATGATGGCTGTCTTTGTAGTAAACTTTACCGGCTTGATGGGGTGCAGGGTCATGGCAGAATCACTTTTAATCCAGATGGCCTTGTCGTCTACCAGGTAGGCGCGGGGCACTTCGATCACCTCTGGAATAGAAGAACCGTTAATTTCACCTTCGAGGTACATGCCTTCTTTGAGGTTTCTACCCCTTACATTGATGAATACCTTGACTGTCTGGGTAGAAGGATCAATGACATCGCTGATACGGGCTACCGTGCCGGTCCAGTTTCCTTCAATATCATTGGAGGTCAGGGAAACCCTTCTTCCGGGCTTGATAAGTTCTAGGTCTTTGAGGCTGACGGCGGCTTCCACTTCGTAGAAATAGGGATTATAGAATTCACCCAATTTCTGTCCGGCGCGTACCAGGGTACCCTCGGTAATGTTGGCCTGGGCGACTTTTCCGCTGAATGGAGCTTCTATGCTGTATTTGTTCAGGCGAACCTCCTGAGATTCAATGGTATAATACAGGTTGTAGATATTCCTCGAAGCTAGGAAGTAGCGTTCTTTTTCTGAAGAGGGCTCGGGCAGGGGTTTTAGCTTTTTCTTGACGTCCATTTCGGCGAGGTAGGACTCCCATTGGGGAAAGCTTTCGGGATAGTCGGTCTTTAAGTCGGGCAGAAGAAGGGTAATCTGGTTCATCAGCGAACTCTTCTGAGCCAGGAGGTTCATGTCAAATTCGTCGTGGTTGATCCGGATCATTTCCTCCCCTTTTTTGAAGTAATTTCCCTCCTTGAATGGTTTTTTACCCAGCATATAGGTTCCTCCCACCTCCGAGAATACCTCTATCTCCTGCTTGGCATCCAGCCGCCCGGTGATGTTGATCTTGGTCTCAGTAGAAGAATTCTTGACGGTTCGGACCTTTACTTTTTCGACCCTCTTGGGAGGTACCAATTTTTCCGGTTCGGGCTTGCTGTTTTTGAGGAAGATAAATCCTCCGATTCCAATGGCAATCGCCAGGATGCTGACAACAATCGATACGAGTACTTGTCTCATTGGTGGTATTTATTAAAAATCGATTAACCTTGAAGTTACAAATGAAACAGTTACAGAGGTAACTATATATCAAAAAATTTATACGTACATTTTTAGGTTGAGGAAAATTTTTCTTAGCACCTGCTTACACACACCGAGTTCTTCTTCGGGGATGCCAGAGGTGGCTTCCTCCATGATCTCTGCCACTTCCGGGGCCAGGAGGTTTTGCAATTCCTTGCCTCCGTGGGTCAGGTAGATACGTTTGTGCCTCCGGTCTTGCTGGTCATTTACCCTAACCACGTAATTATTGGCTTCCAGCCAGTCTATAGCCCTTGTAACAGTAGTTTTGTTTCTTCCTGCTGTCATGCCCAGGTCTTGCTGGGTCTGCCCGTCCTCGTGCCAGAGGTGAATCAAGACGATCCACTGATCAATGCCAAATTCGTAGCCCTGTTGACGGAAACGATCCAGCAAAGCCCTGGACATGACTTTACCTACCTGACCTACGAGGGCTCCAAGATTACTTTCGAAATAGGAATATTGACTCATGAACAATGGTTACAAGTGAAACCAACGTTCCTAATTCTAAAAGGTTCGAAAAAAATGGATAATATATGAGGGGGGGAGGAAGGAGAAGAAAAAACCTGCACAAATACCAGGAGTTTAAGAAACCCCGAAAGACATGGTTGGTACCGCCAGCAAACTTCGGTAATCCCCGATCACCCGAAGGTGGGGGCCCGCCCTAGGCCCACCGAGCTATGCACCAATTGTTATAATTGTTAGTTTCAAAAACGAGTCGGTATCTATGCAGGATGTATCGTATGACTTTAGCTTTTCTTTACGTGTTTCGTTGGATTTGCTAACAGGCTCAAAACGCTTTTGTTTTACAAAAGTAGGAGTAATCTGCCTCAAAGCAAAAGAGAGATTTTGTGAGGCTGTTAAGAAAAGCAAAAGGATGTCGACAGAATGGAAAAAGGGGATTATCTCGCCATGTAGGAGCTCTCGCACTCTTCGCAATCCTTGATCTGACCAAAGTAGGTATCACGGTACTTGTGAAGGGTCTGGTAGGGAAGTCCAAAGATGGCCCGCTGTATGCGCGTTACCTTGGTGATCAAATGGCCCATCTGAGGATGGAAACGAGATTCAAACTTACTCTTACGTCGGATAGAAACGATTTTAATGGCCAAACCTTGTAGTTACTAGTTAATAGAATGTTACCCTAACAGAGGATTATAAATGATATTATCAATCATGCCTCCTTTTCATTTACAAAAATATTAAAATACCAGGTTAATTACAATTAGTTTCAGCTGAAACATTACCTAAGACTATCCAAATAAAACCGTTCGGTAATGATTATCACCAATGAATGGCTAAAGCGCTGTTGAGGTTATTATAAATACCTTGTTTTAAACACCAACAGCGCTGTAAATAAAAACACCAAGATTGGGTTAGAAGTTCCTTCCAAATTTTGGCCACATGGAGGGCATATAAAGTTTAGGTAGACCTACAAAAAGCTGTGACCTTTACCTGATAAATGTTTTTCTGAGTTTCTGAAATTTTACTTTTCCTATCTAGACATAACCAAGGATGCTCAGCATGTCCTCAATGGTCTGCTCATTGCGGTAGACGGTGTCATAGAAGTTACCCTTTTCATCCCTGTCGATCACAATGTGCTTGGGTGAAGGAATCAGGCAGTGCTTGATCCCCCCGTATCCACTGATGGAGTCCTGATAGGCTCCTGTATGAAAAAAGCCAATGTAGAGAGGTTCCTCATCGCCATTGCCAAAGCGGGGCAGGTGAACCTGCTGGTTGAGGTCCTCGGAATTGTAATAATCCGAGTGATCGCAGCTGATCCCGCCGATGTTGACCCTGGCATATTCATTCTTCCACTTGTTGATGGGCAGGAGGATAAACTTTTCGAAGATAGACCAGGCATCGGGAATGGTATTCATCAGGCTGTTGTCGATGATGTACCAAAGCTCAGCATCGTTTTGCTGCTTTTGTTCCAATACAGAAAAGATGATGGCACCACTCTCACCTACCGTATACTTCCCAAATTCGGTAAAGATGTCCGGATCTTCGATGCCTTCCTGCATACAGGTCTGCTTGATATTTTGGATGATTTCATTGATCATCCCCTCGTAGTTGTAGGAAAAACCGAGGTTGTTACGGATGGGAAAGCCTCCGCCGAGGTTAATGGCCTTGAGGGAGGGCGCCATGCGCTTAAGGTCCACAAAGAGCTTGAGGGCCTTCTGAAATTCACCCCAATAATAGAGGTTGTCTTTGATGCCGGAATCTACAAAGAAATGTAGCATCTTGAGTTCTATGGCCGGATTTCCGTCGATCTTCTCTTTGTAAAGCTCCAGGATTTCCCTGGCCGGAATGCCGAGCCTCGAGGTATAGTAGGCCGATTTGGGTTCTTCGTCCACCGCCATTCGCATTCCTATCTTCACAGGTCTCTTCAATCCCTTGCCAGCCTCGATCAGGCGGTCCAGTTCAGAGACGGAATCCAGGATTATGATAGAATTCTTGAAGCCTTCCTGGTTGAGACGGATAATTTTTTCCAGGTAGCCCTCCGTCTTGTATCCATTGTGGACGAGAATGGTGGATTTATCGATCTTGTTTTGCTCGTAAAGTTTCCAGATCAAATCGATGTCAAAAGAAGAAGAGGTCTCCAATTGTACATCCTCCTTGAGGGCAGCTGAGATGACGTGAGAAAAATGGCAGCATTTGGTACAATAGCAATAATAATACTTGCCTTTGTAACCGTGTTTGTTGAATGCCAGGTTAAAAAGGTTTCTGGCCTTTTTGATCTGTTCAGAAATCCGTGGTAAGTACCAAAGACGGAAGGGTGTTCCGTATTTTTCTATCAGATACTTGATGGAGATTCCGTGAAAGGTAAGATACTCTTTGTTTACGTCAAATCCTTCTTGGGGGAAGTAGTATGACTGGTCTATGAGATCGAAATAGGTATTTTTCATCGCTTGTTCGAAGACAGGTAAGCCTTTGAAATCAGGCTGTGAAGAAAGGAATTTTTCTTCATTCCACCTTTACCTCGGTGATAATTTTAAGTTGGGGAAGCTTGAGCCGCTTCACCTCTCCTTGCAGAAGTATTCCCCTGATTTTTTTGTACAGCATACATGGGAAACAAGTGAATTGGGCCAGACATTGTTTGAGAAAAAAGTCTGGATTCCGAGAAAATTCCGATTTAGCCATTTTGGGCTGAATTTGACAGAGATTTTTCGATTTGGCCTGATTTTACAGGGAGCAAAGACGAATACAGAAATATTTAAGAAAAATTGCTTTGTATCTTGATATAAATTCAGTACGTTGCATATGTTTGGATTTGTAGTATTTCATTTTTAAAAATAGCATGTACAATCAACTTTGTTTTGCTACGATGATTTAGTTCCAACACTTTTTTGCGTTTAACATTATCTTTTATACACTTTTCAGTTTTTATGAACATTTTTGTAGCAAAACTCAATTACGACACCGAAGAGCATACCCTCGAAAGTGCTTTTGCCCTTTTTGGTGAAGTAAGTTCTGTAAAGATCATCATGGATCGCGAGACAGGTCGTTCCAAAGGATATGGATTTGTCGAAATGACCAACGATGAAGATGCACAGCAAGCCATCGATCAGTTGAATGGAACTGAGCTTGACGGCAGAACAATCGTAGCGAAAAAAGCAGAGCCCAGAGGCCAAGGTGGCCGTGGCGGCGGATACCGCGGCGGTGGCGGCGGTGGATATGACCGTGGTGGCCGTGGTGGCGGATACGACCGTGGGGGTCGCGGTGGATATGATCGTGGTGGCCGTGGTGGAAATGACAGCTACTTTTAGTAGACAACCGTAAGGAAAAAAAATCCCATCTTCACAGATGGGATTTTTTTATGGATTGAATTCTTTTGCGCTTTCCAATCAGATTCCGGCCATCCTTTCTTTCGAACTACAGCCAAAGACCTTGATCTGAAATCGCCTGCCTTACTCTGTGTAAGTCTCCAAGCCGAATTTGGCCCTCAGCCCCTGGTCTCCCCTGGCATTTTTGCTCCAATAATCCGTAAACAACTTGTTGGTCCGGCGAGCAAAGGTCGTGCGGGGCTTCCTGTCAAATACAGAGGGATAAGTATCCTTCCAACCCATGATTTCGTACGGCTTTTCATCACTGAATACAATCATGAGGTCCCGCTTAAGCTTGGGATAATTTACCTTGAGACTCTTCAACTTTTCCCCCACAAAATCACTGCCCTCATAATCCTCGACGCTCACCATGGCTTCCTGAGCCTTGAGCGGCAGATGAAGGAGGCGAATCACATCAGATGAAGGGATAATAGATACTTTTCCCTCTGGAAGGGAAGAAGGAGCCAGACGTATGCGGTTGTACAGTTCATCCTCCAACCACTCATTCTTTACCTCCAAAAATTCATCTCCCTCACTCTCAAAGTAAGAGTAAGAAGAAAGCTTATAGCCCTTGTCTTTTCGGTTCATCTGTAACCAGCCCTGTCCACACCAGTCCTGAGCAGCGTGTGATACCTTCAGGGTATGAGGAAAGGCAAGGCTGTCCACCGGGGTAAACACAGAGGTCATCAAAGAATAATCGTACAATCCGGTCGGAAAGCGAAGAATCTTATTGGTCTTTAAAATGGGTGTGCTATTGGGATTGCGATAGTTGTCATTCTTGACTTGCTCCTCATAGAGAAAGTCTTCCAGGACAAAGATCAGGACCGCTTCTCCATCGTGAAGGTCCCTGTACCTGTTTTGAATCAACTCATAGTGGTTCAGTTCGGCTTTTCCTTGTCGCCAATAATCGTCAGCAACGACCTTTCCCCTCTCCTGTCTGGGGGCATCCTTCATGTTGGTCTTGAGGGCGTCGACGTCTAGCCGCCTTTCCTCGTCTTCCTTCTTTTCCTTAGAAGAAGTACAGGCAGCAAGAAAACCCAGCCCGATCAAAAAAATGGATATGATTCTCATAAGCGCACAATTGCTTTTTAGATATATACAAATAGTGCTTTCCTATGTTTGGCAAATGTCGGCGCGCTTACGCTAAGCCTTCAAAAAACCTCTGAGGGAGTAGGTCAGGATTTTTCCTTTTTCTTTTTGCTATGGCTAAGGTAAAATTTACACAGCCTGTCGATCTGCTTATCCAGGTCAAACTTTTCTTTGATAAAGTTTTCGGCTTCACGACTCATGATATCAAAGGTGCTCCTGTGTTCCAGAAGCACTCCTATGCGCTCGGCAAATTCATCCGGATCATCAGCAATCATGATGTGCTGTAGGTCCTTTACCCCGATGCCCTCGGCAGAAATCCCAGTAGCCACAATGGGCTTTCCATAGGCCATCCCATCGATGATTTTTACCCTCATCCCACTCCCTGAAAGCAGGGGCGCTACCATGACAGCCTTGGAACGGATCAGACGAGAGGCACTTTCCACCTCACCTAAGACCACAACATTTCTTTTTTCGGAGGACTTATAGCGGGAAGGCATGTTGCGCCCGGCCAGGTAAAACTTAACCTCAGGATACCTCTCCGAGACCTTCGGCCATACCTCATTCAAGAACCAGTCTACCCCCTCTTGATTGGGTATCCAGTCCATAGAACCTATGAAAAAAACCGAAGGATATTCCACTTCGGTATCTTCTTGCTTCAATTGATCCCGATCTACCGCAAAGGGAATGTCCTGAATAGGCACCGAAGCCCCCATTTTTTTGAGGATAGCCCCATCCCGACCTGTAATGGGTACAATCAGGTCAAAGGGTTGAAGCGCAAGGGTCTCCTCTTCATAAACCTTGATCCTTCGGGCGGTCTCGGTAAAAAGGTAGCCTTTGATGGGATTATTTTCGGTATCAGCCCTTCGCTGCCATATTTCATGCTCGATGTTGTGGGCACGATAGGCAATCAGGGCATCCGAGTGGGCCCGGATCGTGTCTACATATTGGGTGGTGTACAGGGACTCCAATTGCACGACATCATACTCTTTCAATTCCAGCAGGCGCTGAAGTTCGTCGCGAAATGCTTGGAAGGTAAAGCGTTGCACATGGTAGGAGGTATCGGCCGTAAAAATGATATTGGCCAGCACATCAGCTACCCTGATGCGGGTATCCATGTCGACTGCATAAAAATCAGCCAGTTCCTGCACATCCTTAGGAAGGGACCTGAGGATGAGGTAGTGTTTGTAGGTATTCATCATCAGGACCGTGACCTCGTGGCCGGCCTTGTGAAATCCTCGGGTCATGTTGAGCATGGCCCGGGTTCCTCCGTCCTTGGGAGGCCAGATAGGCTTGGAGCAAATTTGTAGGATTCGCAGAGACATGGGGCCAAGTTAGGCAAATATTAAACCTCCGGGAAGCCTGGAAGGGGCTAATGACGCTTATTTTTCCATTCCCATAGCAGTATGCCAAAGACTCCCAGGTACTCGAACAGGACCAGCATCAGGTTTTCATCATAGGGAAAATCCCGATAGGTAAAATAGGTCAGTGGCAGGAAAAAGGTCCAGGCAAAGGGAAAACGCCAGGGCGAAAGGCTGGCCAGGGCGGCCAGGGTACAGATATACCAGGGGTGGACGATGGAGGCAAATAAGAAGTAAATCGCCAGAACCCACATCATACTTTGGGGAAGGGATAGGAAGTCGGGATCCTTTTCCAAAAAGGCGAAGATCATGATACTCACAAAGCTGGCCAGGGCCAGGTATTTCCCTATGAATTCCAGGAGGTTTCCCTCACTCAGGTGGCCAAAACCCTCCCGAATCAGGTACCAAAGGCTGGCATTAAACTCAAAATTGGCAAAGTAGAGGTCCACGCTGTCCATTATATGGGAAAAAGTCTTTTCATCAAGGATAAGAAGAAAAAGCAACAGGCATCCCCCTCCACTGATCAGGCCATAAATGAAGGCCTTTTTCCATCCCAGCCTTCGGATCAGCAGAGGAGCGAACATAAGAGGGAGGAGTTTGGTACAAATCGCCAGGACAAAGGGAAGGGTGGACCACCATATTTTTCCTTTATACAGGAGCCAAACCATGGCCAGCAAGAAAAAAATCATCAGCCCCTCAAAGTGAAGGTTACCCAGGAGTTCGCTGATCACCAGGGGATTCCAAGCATACCAGGCCAGCCACTTTTGAGGTAGGTTAAAGGCATCTAAGAGCCGCCTAAGCAAAAAAAGGCTCCCTATCTCAGCCAGGAGGATAAATCCCTTCATCACCAAGACGGATGCCCAGACATTGGAGGGGAAAAGTCCGGCTGCAAGGGCAAATATTCCCTGGAGGACAGGAGGGTAAATGGTAAAAAAATCCGGGGAGTTCATCCCCTTAAAAAGTTCTTCGCTCAGCCCCAGCCCTGCCATTCGACCGGGGTCTTCGACAAGGGTGCGGGGCGTAGCCAAAAAGGGATTGACTCCATGGACCATCAGTCTTCCGTCCCAGATATATCTAAAAAAATCATCCGAAAGGAGGGGGAAAGCCAGACAGGGAAGGAGGCGCAGGAGGATTCCCGTCCAGAGGTACACATATTGAGGGAGGCCTTCGATCCGGGAATTCCAGCGAAGCTGAAGGGCGTAAAGACCAAAGAGGCCGTAGATCAGGAGCCAGTATTGAAAAATATTTTTTCTGGGTACTTCGAATGACAAATAGGCCAGTCCCAACAGGCTGATTCCCAAACCTATGAAAAGTAAATACTGCTGCCGTCTCATGCCCCAAACATACAAGCAAAATTACTAGCTCGGAAGTCCCCGGAGGACGAAGTAGGCCGGGATTCTCTTAGGCCAGGCTGTAGGCCTCCTCCACGATGGACGCCATGATAGTTTTGATCTTTTCCGTTCCCTGACTTCCACTGTGAAAGGGCAGAGCGAAATGCAGGCCCTCTTCAAGGTCCGGATGCTTCAACAGAGGAGCAAAAAAGTCCTGAATGTATCCCCTGACCTCATAAAGGGAAGCTGAAATTTCTTCCACCAGAGAAGGGCGGTTGTCCAGGAGGTAGATAATATCTTCGAAGTCCTTGATCTGCTTGAGTCTAAAATAGCCTTCATGGAGGAATATTTCGATGCAGGTAGCCAAAAAGTAAGAGGCTTGCATGAGTCGTATCTTATGCCCGGAAGGGAGTTGATAGGAGTTTGCATGAAAGACAGCTTCGGCAAACCAGCGATTTTCATAGCGGACGATCTCTGGGTTCAAGGGAAATACATCCAGGCTGATGTCCTGGTATTCCCATTCTGTAACGGGGGGATGGGGATCTTATTTGGGGGGAAGCCAAGGGAGAGAAGGTCCTCATGCCAATAGTAAAACTCCGCCATGGTGGGGGCGACGATGCATTCGATTTCTCCTAATGACCGATGTTCTGAGGGATTTTCATCATTGGCCTAGAGGGCTGTCAGCATACCTCCACTGAAGACGACCTTTTTTCTCAGGTCTCCAAAGGCTTCAGCCAGCGTTTCCAGTTTCTCTAATCTCTTCTTCTGCATTCCCTGAGGTTTTTATGAGCGATGAAAGGGTCTCGATGGCAAGGCCTTGTTCCCCTATCCTACCTACCCGGAGGGCATCTACCAGGGCCAGCATCTCATAGAGAAGGGGATCCTTGGCGATGGCACGAGATACCTGGGCATATAAGGGTACGATGGCCTGCCCCCTCATATTGTCGGTGGCGCTGGGCCAGACATAGGCCTCTTCACTGCCTTCTATGAGCTGACTGAGAGGAAGAGAGGAATGTGCTATAGGAATGCCCCAAAGCACAGCACCGGGCTGGGCCGGGAAGACATACTTGATGCCGTGTATCAGAAATTCCAACAAGGACTCTTTAAATACCTTCCTTTTTTAGCTGTCGATGAGCCGGGCCTGCATGGAGCGATTCAGGGCCTCGGCAATCTCCGACTGGCTAATGTGAAGGGCTTCCCCCAGATCTGCATAACCGCAGGAAGTCCCCTCACTCCAGGAGAGAATCTTTAGCAGGACCACAATGTCCTGAGGCCTCATACCATGATGCTTCCTCATGCTTTTCCTGATCTGTCTCGGATCGATCACCACAGCCTTTCTCAACTTTTGCCCCTATACAGGCGGACCGAGTAAACCGGGATTTTGCCTTTACAAAACACAAAATTTCAGGCAGAACCTAGTAAACAGGCTTCCTTTCTGCATAGGCCCCGGCAGATAGGGGGAAAGGTTTTTGTGTGAAACGTTACTTTTGCGCCGCGAATGGTCAATTCTGCGTTCGCAAATGACAAAATTTATTTTGACCTAAATATTAATGATTCTTACGAATATTTTTAGGTGGCACAATAAATAGCGCTCTTGGGGTTGGGAATGAGCTCTTTATGAGAACCCCAAGAGCGCTTTAGCCATTTATCTCAGATAAAATGGGCAATTTCCTGAAGATCTTTGCGGGATAGATCGGGCACCTCTGCTCCTTCGGGGGGGTAGCCTATCGGGATCAGTAGGTAAGGGCGTTCATGGCTGGGCCTTCCCAGGATACCAGCCAGGAAATTCATGGGACTGGGAGTATGTGTCAGGGAAACGAGCCCTGCGTGGTGGATGGCTGAGAGTAAAAAGCCGCTGGCCAATCCTACGGACTCGTTCACGTAATAATTATTTTTCTTTTGTCCATTTTCTAGGTCGTATATTTTTCTAAAAACGATGATCAGCCAGGGAGCTATTTCCAAAAAGGGCTTTTCCCAGTCAGTCCCAAAGGCCTGGAGGTCATCCAGCCATTCGTCCGACATCCGGCCGTGGTAATTGGTGTACTCTTCCTTTTCGGCGGCCTCCCGGATTTGCTTTTTCACTTTGGGGTCGCCTACTGCCACGAAGGTCCAGGGCTGCTTGTGAGCCCCGGAGGGAGCCGTACCTGCTGCCATGATGAGGTTTTCGATGACTTCGCGGGGAACCGGCTTGTCAGAAAACATCCTGAGGCTGCGGCGTTGATCCATAAAAATATAATGCTTCCGACTTTTGGCAATCATTTCCTCTTCAGAAATGTAGGGTCTTGTATAGGGGATGAAATTTTGTTCGGCCATTTCGCTTGATTTTGTACCAATATAAGGAATCACAAAGCAGTGGGGAGTGGGAAAATAGGCCCTTCTATGGGGGACATCTAAAATTTATTGACTTATTTTGCCCCGAGAATAATTTTTTATGCCAAAACCCCTCTTAAAAATAGGTCCTCTGACCACTTTGCAGGATGCACGTTCCAGCGCAGCTGTAGGTTTTGACCTCCTGACCTTCAGCCTGGAAAGAGGCAACGATAAAAAGCTTTCTGTCAGCCTAATATGGAACATGATCCAATGGCTTTCGGGACCGGCCATTGCCCTGGAGATGAATCGATTCAGCCTGGAGGAATTGCAAGACGTCAAGCAGGGCTTCGATTTTCAGTACCTTTCCATGCCTGCAAAAGAGTGGGGGACAGACCTCTTTGACCACGCCGAACGGCTTATCCTGAGGGCAGATCAGGACATGCGTCCCAAAGAACTGGAAGCCATTGCCTCCGAGTCGCCTAGTCCCCATCTTTGGTTTGAATTACATTTGAACAAGGAGACCTTCCTTCAGGATTACCAGGCTATCCTTCCCAAGAGTTTCCTTCACTTTGATGAACTCCCCCAGGCGACGGCCCTCTTGTCTCAACAACTGCCCCTGGGTGGATTTTCACTAAAAGAAGAGGCTGAAGAAGAGCCGGGTGTCCTCGATTATGAGGCCATCGACCTTTGGCTCGAAACCTTTAATGAAGAATATGGAGAGGAATAAGCTCATTTTTCCTCTATCTTTGTATTACAGGGTCAATAAGGCAGCTCGATGACGAAGCGATCCTCCAAGCAAACGATGGAAAGAACAGCGTATGGGGCGCTGGTGGGCGGCTTTTATGCCCTCTTCAATTTTTCATTTAAACCCCTCGTCATCGTAATCAGCGCCCTCATGGGCGCCTCCATCGGGTTTTTCACCTCCCTCCTGGATCGCTGGCTCTACAAAACAGGGCTGCGACGCAAGCAGTTTCTCATCGTCCTCCTGGTACGGACCTTTGCCTACCTCCTGGTCATTAGCTTTACCCTCCTTTTCTTTTATGGGGCCTATCTCCTCCTGGATGAAGAACTGAACATTCGCTTTTTCCCCGGTCTGGCGGAGCTGACCGCATGGCTGGGAAGTTGGGATTTCCTCTATGCCATCTTTTACATTCTCCTCATCCTCCTTGTCCTCCAATTCATCACCCTGGTATCCCGGCTGCTCGGTCCCAATGTCTTGCTGGATTACATGCTCGGAAGGTTTCACATCCCCAAAGAGGAAGAGCGAATCTTTATGTTCATGGACCTGAAGGCCTCTACCACCATCGCCGAGCACCTGGGCCATCTTAAGTGGCATTACTTTCTTAACGATTTCTTTTATGACATCGCCGAAGCCGTCCGCAAGACCCGTGGGGAAATTTACCAGTACGTGGGCGATGAGGTAGTCATCAGTTGGCCTAAGGAAGTGGGAATCAAGAATCTCAATTGCATCCATGCCTTTTTTGGCATTTGGAACATCATGTACGAGCGGAAGGATTATTACCTAAAAACCTATGGCTACGAACCTGTCTTCAAGGCAGGATATCATGTAGGCATGGTCGTGGTAGGAGAAATCGGGGACTTCAAAAGGGATATCGTCTTTCACGGCGACACCGTCAACACAGCTTCCCGGATTCAGATGGAATGCAATCACTACAACCGGAGGCTCCTCCTTTCGGATACCCTGCTCTCTCAGCTCAACCTTCAGGAGGAATATAGCTCCGAATACATTACCAAGATCAAACTTCGGGGCAAGGAACAGATTTTGGGACTTTACAGCCTGGACCCTCTTGGCCCCCTGGCCGGGCACAACATTCCTTAGGACGGTTTACTCCATTTCCAGGACCAATTTGCCACGGGCTTCACGCTTGATGATCATTTCGAGGGCTTCGGGGGCCTGGTCAAGGGGAAAGGTCTGGTGAATGTAGGGCTTGAGCATGCCTTCTCCATACCACTGGATGAGTTGCATGGTATTCATGATGGAGGCCTGGGTATCTTTCATGGCAAAATTTTCCCAAAATACTCCCATGATCTGACAACCTTTGAGCAAGGGCAGGTTGAGGGGAATAGCAGGAATCCCCCCAGATGCAAAGCCTACTACCAGGTAGCGTCCCTCCCAGGAGGTAGCTCTCAGGGCAGCTTCGCTGTAATCTCCTCCCACCGGATCAAAGACGATGTCCGCTCCCTTTCCATTGGTCAGCTCCTTTACCCGAAGCCTGAGGTCTTCTTCCTGGTAATTGATGGTCTGGCTGGCTCCATATTCCCTGCAAAGCTCCAGTTTTTCCTCCGAGGAGGCTGCAGCAATTACCTCCGCTCCCATCAACTTGCCCAGTTCGACGGCTGCCAGCCCTACCCCTCCTGAGGCACCCAGTACGAGGAGGCTATCTCCCCGCCTGACCCGGGCCCTGTTTTTTAAGGCATAAAAAGAGGTGCTATAGGCCATCATGAATGCCGCTGCCGTCTTGAAATCCATGGTCATGGGCTTGGGAAAACAGGAAGGCTTGGCGAGGACAGCCTCTTCTGCAAAGCCTCCATAGGGTAAAATGCCAAATACCTCATCCCCCACTTTTACATGTCCTACCTCCTCCCCTACAGCCTTGACCACTCCAGCGATGTCGCTGCCTGGAGAAAATGGCATGGGAGGCTTGACTTGATACAAGCCCTGAATGATGAGGGTATCGGGAAAATTGATGCTGCAGGCTTTGATGGAAACGAGGACTTCGTCTTTTTTAGGAGTGGGTGAAGGCACTTCCTCAAGGATCAAATCTGAGGGAGGTCCGTAGTTTTTACATAAAATAGCGCGCATAGATGGTAGCCAATTCAAAGAGGTTAGGTAAGCCCCAAAGCGGAAGGTCTTCATGGAGGGAAGGCTTGCCAAAAATCCTTGGAAAGCCCCGAGACATTTAGGATGCCTTGGATTAACGCTCAACAGGGCAATGGCCCAAGTTAAGAATAGTTTGGAAAAAACTAATGACTTTCGACCTGTGCGAGGGTAAGAACACAAAAGGGAGACCTCCAGGCCTCCCTCTGCATTCCTTGATTTCGGTCTGAGACCGATAGGTTTTGGACTTATTTTTTCAGTATGTCAATGGACCTATGGATAAAATTGGTGAGATCCTTGCCGGTGAGCATGCCCTGGCCCAGGAGGGCGAGGTCCAGGAGTTCTTTGACCATCTCCTCCCCTACCTCTTGCTCAGTCATGCCCTGAATGAGGGGGTGCTGGGTATTGACCACCACATTGACAGAATCTGGCATGTCGCGAATAAAGTCCTGTCCTCCGACCGAGGCCATGTCCTTCATCCGGCGCATAAACTCTGGACGGGTAATCATGACCGGGAGCTGCTTCTCTCCCAATTTGTTGAGTTGGACAGCCCAGCTCTTGCCTTCCACCGCCTTTTCGAAGGTTTCCTTTATTTTGGTCTCCTGCTCTTCGGTAAGGACAACTTCTCCTTCTTCCTTCTTGTCTTCCTCTTCGCGCGGGATGAGGTTGTCGACCGTCTCGCTGTCTACCCTCACAAAGCGGACTTTTTCCATCTTCCGCTCGATGTTGTCGATAAAGTGATTGTCCACCACCCCGCCCATGTCCAGCACGTCGTAGCCAGCATCCTGAGCCCCGCGGATGAAAATGTCCTGGTCTTCCTTATGGTTGGTATAAAGAACAATCAGGTTTTCGTCCTTGTCGGTCTGCTTCTCGGCAATTTTCTCCTTGTACTCTTCGAAGGTGAAGAAATTGCCGTCTAAGTTGTGATAGAGGGCAAACTTTTCCGCCTTTTCATAGAATTTCTCATCGGTGACCATCCCATACTTGACAAAGATGTTGATGTCCTTCCATTTCTCTTCAAACTTTCCTCTGTCTTCTCTAAAGATTTCGAGGAGTTTGTCGCCCACTTTTCTGGTAATGTAGTTGGAGATCTTCCTGACATTGGGATCGCCCTGAAGGTGGGACCGGGAAACATTGAGGGGAATATCCGGAGAGTCAATCACTCCCTGCAGGAGCATGAGGTAATCGGGGACGATCTGATTCACCTCGTCTGTGATAAATACCTGTCGGGAGTAGAGCTTGATGTTGTTGCGCTTGGGGTCAATGTCATTCCGTATTTTAGGAAAATACAGAACTCCGGTCAGGTTGAAGGGAAAGTCTACATTGAGGTGAATCCAGAACAGGGGGTCTTGATCCATGGGATAAAGCTCCTTGAAAAACTCTTGGTAGTCCTTGTCTTCCAGGTCGCCGGGAGCCTTTCGCCAGATGGGATCGGTATTGTTGATGACTTCCTCTTCGAAGTATATCTCGACGGGTAGGAACTTGGCGTACTTGTCGAGTATGTTGCGGATGCGGAGGTTTTCGAGAAACTCTTCGGAATCCTCGGCAACATGGAGGATGACATCGGTTCCACGCTTCTCTCTTTCTGCTGTTTCCAGGGAAAACTCGATGCTTCCGCCATTGATCCAGCGAATGGCTTCGGCGCCTTCCTGATGGGATTTGGAGACGACTTCTACCTTTTCGGCGACCATGAAGGCGGAGTAGAAGCCCAGGCCAAATTTTCCGATGATGTCTCCTTGTTCGCCGGCATCTTTATATTTCTTGATGAATTCTTCTGCCCCGGAAAAAGCCACTACGTTGAGGTACTTTTTTACTTCCTCTCCGGTCATTCCCAGGCCGGTATCTGAGATCGTGATGGTTTTTGCTTCCTTGTCTACAGCGACATCCACCCTCAAATCTCCCAGCTCCTCCTTAAACTCACCGGTACGGGCCAGGTGCTTGATTTTTTGTATGGCATCGACGGCGTTGGACACCAGTTCCCTCAAAAATATCTCTTGGTCGGAATAAAGAGATCGTTTAATGATGGGAAAAATATTCTCCGTACTTACTGAGATATTACCTTTCTCCATAGATATGTTGTCTTTTGTTAGGCTTAATAAAGTCCAAGCCTACAAAGAGAAGCCCAGACTCCTTCAGGCTGTCAAATTGACAGATTTCCTGACGGCAGAGACAGGGGAGATATGCCTGGATTATTTGGTAGGGGTAGGAAGGGGGAGGATAAGGTTCTTTACAGGAGGGTTAGGGGGTTTATTGGCGAATCGCTCGTATGATCTCACTTTCCAAGCCTAAAATCTGAGAATTTGTACTTTCAGGATCAAAGTCTCGAATGCGATGGCAGCCTACGCCAAAGAGGAAAAAATGGCTATGAAACCCAGCGCCTGGACCAATTGGGCCTGGTA
>CAZMAV010000018.1:0-88448 GCA_964564415.1 uncultured Bacteroidia bacterium
ATCATAGAAATAAAGTCCTACTCAGTACTGCTTCTCAACATTTCAATGAACTCTTGGCAAAGATTCCTAAAAAGTTATAATTGCCTTAACTTCTTTAGCTTTCGTGGTTTTCCCTATTGTGGGAGTGCAAATATCTAACCCTTTTTTCCCTTTTCCAAAAAATATTTAAAATTTTTTGGCGGTTTTTTTTGAACCTTTGCACTTGCTGTTTTCTTAGAGAACATTCCCTCAATCGGGATGACAAAAGTGGGACAATAAATCATTATTTCAAAATATCCCGATACATTTTTCAGAAAAATTCGACAGTTATTTTTTGCCTGCAACGAAAGATTCTCTAGTAAAAATGTAAGTTACTCATTGTCAATCGAATGCTTTTAATCAAAAACACCTTCCCGAAAAAGCGGACTTGCAATTACGGGAGTAAAGAAGAGAGGTTACAAAAAGGAGGGACAAGTCTTAAAAAGAATTGTCCCTCCTTCAAATATTCGATCAGAATGTAAAATCAGTGCTCCATGACCATATTAGGCCTTTCTGACATGCTCCCCAAGAGTACTACCTTTTCCTTTCCCCTTTCGAGATTCCCGGTTTTGTTACGGGTATCGATGAGACAGGTACTGTGATCGACGATGGCCTGCAGGTCAAAGTCATCGTGGTCTGTCACCAGTATCATACAATTGTAGGATCTCAGGTTTTCAGGGCTGAGGTCAACCGAATAATAAGTCTTTCCGGCGACTATATACTCAGGAGCCCAAGGATCGCTGTAGTCTATTTGATTGATACCACTTTCCATGAGCCTGTGCATGATGGCTTCAGAAGGAGAATGGCGTAGGTCCTTAACATTCTTTTTGAAAGAAGCACCCAAAATGAGAACCCTCGCATCTTGCATGGCTATGGGCTGCTTTGAGATTTCCCGGATAGCGAGGTTAGCTACGTGATAAGGCATGCCTTCATTCACATTGGCTGCCAGGGTAATAAAACGAGTCTCGAAGTCAAACTTTCTTGCCAACCAAGAGAGATAATAGGGATCAATGGGTATACAATGGCCACCTACACCTGGTCCTGGGGTAAACTTCATATAGCCAAAGGGCTTGGTACTGGCGGCTTCTATGACCTCCCAGCAGTTGATCCCTCCCATCCGCTCACAGAGCAGCGCCAGTTCATTGACCAGGGCGATATTTACGCTTCTAAATATATTTTCAAGCAGTTTTTCCATTTCGGCGACCTTAGGAGAATCGACGATATATACTTGCTCAATGATCTGTCGGTTAGCGAGGGCTGCCAGTGTCCCACTGTCTTCATCCACTCCTCCTACTACAATAGGGGTATTGCCTGTGTGCCAGACCTTATTGCCAGGATCTACCCGCTCGGGGCTAAAAGCCACAAAAAAGTCCCTTCCGACCTTCAGCCCACTCTTCTCCAGGCTAGGGACGAGATATTCTTCGGTAGTCCCAGGAAAAGTAGTGCTTTTTAGGATAATCAGCTTGCCGGGAGACAGTACATTACTGAGACTTTCTCCAGCTGCAATGATATAGGAAATGTCCGGATCTTTGTGAGCATTAAAGGGAGTGGGAACAGCAATGAAGACCACATCGGCATCTTCAAGGGCGGCGTAGTCGGTAGAGGCAGAAAGTTTGCCCGCAGCAACAGCGTCGGCAACTTCCTGGTCGTCGAGGTCTTCTATAAAGTTTTCACCTTGATTGAGGGCATCTACCTTTCTGGCAGAAATATCAACTCCCACACAGGTGAAGCCTTTTTTGGCGAATTCCAGTGCAATTGGCATTCCTACATAGCCGAGTCCGACAATACCAATAGTGGCACTTTTGTCAGACATCTTCTGGGCCAGTTCCTTATGTAGGCCACTCAATTCGTTCATTTTGTCTTGATGAAAAAGTTTCATGCAGCTTGGACTTAAATCTTTTAAGGGATGGTACCACTAAATAGGGATGATTTTCCTTTGGTCTCAGGACATTTGTCCTAAAAACTTTACACTTAGCATAGTAGTATCATCTCCTGCTTCTACATCACCCGAAAACTGTGCCAGGGTTTGCTGGACGGATACGATCAATTCTTTGGATGAAAGTTCCTGAAATTCTTCAACAGCGGCAACAATTCTTTCACTACCGAACATTTCTTCCTGCTCATTGGTCTGTTCGACTACACCGTCGGTAAACATGAATAATGTATTTCCGCTATTAAAAAAGATTGTCGTTTCTGAAGGACTAACTTCCGGAAGAATTCCTAGAATAATACAGCCCTCAGTCAGCCAATCAATTTTTTCTTCTTTGATTAAAATGGGATAATTGTGTCCGGCATTTACATATGAAAGTGTGCCCCGATCAAATTCTAATCGGGCCAGGAAGAGGGTTACAAATTTTTCTCCTTCGGTAATTCCAAAGAGTATGCTGTTGAGTTCCCGGATGATGACCCCGAGGTCGTCATACTGGGCACACAAGGCCCGGAGGTTGGCTTGAAGATTGGCCATAAGCAGAGCAGCTCCGATTCCCTTGCCCGAGACGTCTGCGATGCAGCAAAAAACGGAGTTTTCCCCTTTCTTGATCAAGTCATAAAAATCTCCACCTACCCCTGAGTGTGCCTCATTCATTCCATAAATATCCAAGGGAGCGAATCTTTCAAAGTCTCTGATGAGAAGCTGCCGCTGTATGGTTGAGGCTACTTCCAATTCCTTTTGTAAATTTTCTTTAGCCATTTGTTCTTTGAAGAGTTCCCTATTTTCAATGGCTACAGCCAGGATATTCCCTATGGTCTCTACAAAAATGAGGTCATTCTGCTCTTCGAGCTTGGAGTCGGCAAACTCAGATATAGCAAAGTAGGCCTTGATCAGCCCCCGGTTATAGATGGGGATGATGTACTCAATTTCGAGCTGGGCGAGGTGGGGATGGTGAAGGGGGTCTACAGGGGTAGTTTGCCGGAGGGACATCATTTCTTCGGAGGCCTCTTCTAAAAATTCATCAAACTTCAGCCTCATGCCTTCTTCCCAGACCTCTTCGTTTTCATAAAAGAAAGCCATTCTCTTAACCTGCAACTGTGCCCAAAGCAGGTTCCTGACGATGAGGCAGAGGTTCTTGATCGAGAGGGAGGCATTGTTGATGGAGCGGAGAATGTCCAAAATGGCATCGGCTTCCAGGCGCTTGAGTTGGAGGAGTTTTTCAGGGTCTTTGGTCTGGTAAACATTTTGACGGCGATCCCCTTCCAGTTCCATCTCAGAACTTACTTCCAGTTCAGTACCCTCCTGACTTTCTTTATTCTCAGGGGAAATATTCAGGTCGTCATCTTCTTCCAAATCAGGATTTTCATGTATCATAATTCCCTGTTTGTCTTATAGTCGAACATCGAGGGCGTCTCTCAGCCCGATTCCTATCAAATTGATCGAAACGATAAGTCCCACCAGGGCCAGTCCCGGATAGAGGGCCAACCACTGTCCATAGTCGAAGACAATATACGTATAGCCTTCATAAATCATCTGCCCCCAGGTAGGTATGGGCACTTCTACCCCGATACCCAGGAAACTCAAGCCGGATTCGATAAGGACTGCCGACCCAAAGTTGGCCACGGCAATCACGATTATGGGGCTGACGATATTGGGGAGAATATGTCGAAACATGATTCTAAGGTCTTTCATTCCAAGGGCTATTCCCGCTTCGACATATAGATTTTCCTTAGCACTCATGATCTGTCCCCGTACCAAGCGGGCCACTTCTACCCATATGGATAGGCCGATAGCCAAAAATAGCTGCCAAAATCCCTTGCCCAGGACAAAACTAATGGCCAGGGCCAGAAGAAGGGTTGGTATCGACCACATCACAGAAATAAACCACATAATGATACTGTCCAAAGGGAGACTGATAGGCCCCAGCCTGAAGTCATTACCAAAATAACCGGCCGAAAGGCCCAGGAAAATGCCAATGCCCAGGCTGATCAATACTGCCATGAGGCCCACACTTAGGCTCACCCTGGCTCCCAAAAGGATTCGACTCAGCAGATCTCTACCGTAGGTATCGGTACCGAGCAAAAATTTTTTCTTTTTCAGCAGTCCCCGCTGAATGGCCTCCGAAGTATGGGTAGCGGATATCGCAAATTTTGAAAGCCTTAGGCTATCTCTCACCCCATTTTTTAACACATAAAGCAACTGATCGGGCTTCCAAATAAGCGAGTTGCTATCCTTCAAAGCAAGGGGAAGGCTTTGCTGGGGCCAACCGCTAAGGAATGAACCCTCTCGATTCTTTTCCGTTCCGGGCTGTGGAATCTCCAGTATCCATGCGGTAGTCCCCGGGGCCTGCTTGGCGAGTTCCAGCACTTGATAATTGGCGTGGCGGGTCTTGTCAGGCGCCAGGAGATAGGCAAAAACAGCCACAAAGACACAGAGACAAAGGTAGGCCGTTCCCAGCATGGCCGGTATATGCCTTACAAACTTCTGCCTTGCCATTTTTCCTGGACTGCTCATGTTAATTTTCTCTCCTCCCTAAGCCTAAATCAAGGGTCAATGTCCATTGTGTCTGAGAAGCCCCTCTTTGGTGGCCAAAAATCTAAATTCCTGAAGATTATCGGAGTCAAAAATATGGGTCTTTAGGTAATCATTGGCTTGCTCATCGTAGCCCATGACCTGAACCCAGCCCTTGTCGATCATATTTTTTAATTCATCAATCACGACGGGCCTTGGATGGTCTACTTCTTCAAGGATTTTATCCAGGGGTTCGACAAAATATATACAGTCCAGAATATCGAATTGAAGCTCTGTCAGCGGTTCTTTCATTGTACCCATCTCCCTTTCCACTTGTAGGATTTTACAAAATTACCGGCGATTCCAATCCAAAGGACATAGGGTATATAGACCAATTGGAGGGGCAGCAGATAATACAGCAGGGGTAATTTATGAAAAAATCCCGCTGTCCTAAGCATTAAATAAAAATCGGCGATGAGTTTCAATGCAAATAATTCCAGGGCCAACCACCCATAGAGGGGCTGCCAGTAGGCAAAAATCAGGAGGATGGGGAAGCTGAGAAATCCCAGATAAGCAGTCATCTGGATGAGGTTGACTCTTTTGTCCAAGTAGGCGCGGGCCTTGCTCACCCATCGGAGACGTTGCTTTTTGAAGGCTTTCCAGTCAGGGAGGGCGGGTGTGGAAACGATGGTTTCAGGGCAGAAGGCAAAGCCAATGCGATACTGAGAGCTTTTTCTGAATTTCTGTAGCAGGAGTTCATCGTCACCGGAAGCCACCCGATCCACCCCTTCAAAACCTCCGAGTTCGAAGAAGGCAGATCGAAGATAAGCCAGGTTGGCCCCGTTGCACATATTTGCCCTGCCACTGGCAATAGAGCCTGCGGCAATCCCCACCAGTCCCATGCTTTCGAGGGCCTGTAATTTTTGAAACCAGGAGTCAGAATCGTGGGTCAGCATGATAGGCCCGGCCACCATCCCTGTATTAGCCCTAAATTGAGCTACCATATGGCTCACCCACTCCGGTCCGGCTTCACAATCAGCGTCGGTTTGCAGGATAATTTCTCCCTCTGCCTCCCATACACCCAAGGTAAGAGCAGCTTTTTTACCCTCTTCACCTTCCGGCAGATGGACGCAGTGCAAATTGGGATATCGGGAAGCCATAAGACCTGCGATCACGGGGGTGGCGTCAGTAGAGTGGTCATCC
The DNA here is from genome assembly GCA_964564415.1 of uncultured Bacteroidia bacterium. GTDB lineage: Bacteria > Bacteroidota > Bacteroidia > J057 > J057 > JALEFZ01. Next base: position 5,663 of record CAZMAV010000018.1, read on the forward strand.
ACGATGATAACTTCAAGTTTTTCCACAGGATAGTGCTGATGGATGGCCGCATGAAGGCAGCGGGAAATAAGATCAGCCTCGTTTCGGGCAGGTATGATGATAGATACCTTGGGCAAGAGGGAAGACAGGGGAACCGGGTCACAGGGAATCCTGGCCAGCCACCAGGCATTTCTGCCTATAAAAAAGGCATAGATCACGAGACAGGAGGCGAGTAGTACAGCAATCAGGTCCATTCCATCAACTGTTCTCCCTGTGTAACATCCACCACCCCAAAGCGGCTGGTAGGACCAGGTTTATCACATATAAAGAGAAGGCACTGGCGGTAGCTACGATTCCGGCGATTCCCAGCCATCCTCCGACCATGACGGCCGCTGCCTCCCTAATCCCCAATTCGGCAATGGAAGCAAAGGGAGCCAGGGACTTGATCAGGAAAACCAAAATGACCAAAAGAACCATGGATGAAAGGCTACCTGTAGCTCCACAGGCGTAGAGCACCAGGATATATTGAAGGGAAAAGACCGTGTATCTGAGTAGAGATAAGCCCCAGACCTTCCACAAGAGTCGCTGATCAAGGTGTCCCAAGGCCTGGAATATTTTTTCTATGCCTGAAAATGCTGAAAGCCGAGGCCCCAGGAAATTTTGCAAGGATTTTCTTAGCAGAAAAGCGGAAAGCAGAATGAAGAGGAGGCTTCCACTGAGGTAGGGGATCAGGCTAATCCAGGATTGGGAGGGCAGGCTTTCGGAGAGTGCGGCGGCCAGTATCCATGCCATAAGGCCCAGACACAGGGTAATAAGCATTTGGCTGAGTCGATTGATGAGGGTGAAGGTCCCTGCCTGCCAGCGATCCTGTGGCTTGACGCTCATCAGTCTTCCCATGTATTCGCCTACCCGATTGGGGGTAAAGATGCCGATGCCAATGCCGATGCAAACCCCTTTGATCGCATGGGCAAAAGAGAAGCTTCTGTCTATCTTTTGCTGGAGAATCTGCCATTTACGCGCCTCTAAGCCAAGGTTGAAGGGAAGAAGGGCAATAGATAGGAGGAGATATTCCCATGCTTGGGTCGCAATTTCCCATTGAAAGGCCTCCTTCTCTATCCACAGCCGATGAACCACGTAGGTAAGAGCTGCCAGGGTAAGGAACAGCTTTCCCCAAAAGTTCCAGACGGATTTTTGCAAGCGGTTCAGGCTCAAGAGGAATTCACTCATATCAGGCCAAAGCTATCATCTTTGGGCAAAGGATAAAAATCCCTTAGGTAAAAAGCCTTACGGCAGAGAAAAAAACGTACCTTCGTAGCTATGGCAAAGCGAATTATCGTGGGCATTGACCCAGGTACACAGGTTACGGGTTATGGAATCATCGCCTGTCAGGGCAAGGAAATGGAGTTGCTGGCCTGTGGTTCCATAAGATTGGGGACGCAGGAAGTCAGCCATCCTCAAAAACTCAAAAAGATTTTTGGCAGGGTCTCCAGCCTGATCGAAGCCTACGAACCCAAGGAAATGGCCTTGGAAGCTCCCTTTTATGGTAAGAATGCCCAGTCTATGCTAAAATTGGGACGGGCCCAGGGGGTAGCCATGGCTGCCGGAATGGAGCATGGCCTTACTATTTTTGAATATGCTCCCAGAAAAATCAAATCTGCCATCACCGGAAGCGGCTCTGCCAGCAAGGAGCAGGTAGCCCGCATGCTGAAAACCCTGCTTCACTTTGAGGAGAAACCTAAGTTCTTGGATGCCACCGATGGATTGGCGGCGGCTGTTTGCCATTTTTTCCAACAGTCTCCGGGCCAATCAGACAAGGGCCACAAGAATTGGTCTTCCTTTCTGGCAAAGAACCCCGATCGGATCAAGAAGAAATAGCTTCCCTTCAGCTATGTACGACATTGGCACGAATCTGTGCCGCCAGTTCCTCCATTTCATCGGTATTCATGCTCACCTTTGATCCTCCAAAGCCAAAATCGGCTATGGAATTAATCGGCATGAGATGAAGATGGGCGTGGGGAACTTCCAAGCCTACCACAGCTGTCGCGATACGCTCGCAGGACACCGTTCTTTCAAGGGCACGGGCGACTTCTTTGGCAAAGGCATGAAGGCCGAGGTAGGTCTTGTCATCGAGATCGAAGAGGTAGTCCACTTCTTTTTTAGGAATGCAAAGGGTATGACCCTTTACCTGAGGATTAATGTCAAGAAAAGCGAGGTAGTCGTCGGTTTCGGCGACTTTGTAGGAAGGAATATCACCGTTGACGATTTTGGTAAAAATAGAAGCCATAGCTAATAGATAAAAAAACACCTGACTTCTGTCAGGCATTTAAAATATGGGTTTTTCCTTAAAATGTCTATTCCCTGGTGATTTCCAGGACCTCAAATTGCATAGCACCAGCGGGCACTTTGATTTCAACGACATCACCGACTTCCTTGCCGATGAGGGCTTTTCCGACGGGAGATTTCACTGAAATCTTATTTTGCTTCACGTCCTGTTCTTCCTCGGGTACAAGGGTATACTTGAATTCCTTTTTCATTTTGAGATTCTTGAGTCTCACGGTAGAAAGGATATATACCTTGCTGAGGTCGATGTTGGTCTCGTCCAGGATCTTGGCGGTGGCCAATTTATTTTCGAGTTTGCCGATTTCCATCTCCAACATTCCCTGCTCGTCTTTGGCGGCGTCGTATTCTGCGTTTTCGCTGAGGTCTCCCAGCTCTCGAGCTTTTTGAATCTGATCTGCGATCTCTTTTCTTTTGGGTCCTTTCAGGGTCGCCAATTCTTTTTTCAATCTTTCGTACCCCTCTTTGGTCAAATATGTTACTTCACCCATGATTCCTATAGTTTAGAGTGAGAAAAAAAAATGAGTGGACCGACCCGAAGGCCAGCCCAAGTTACATGTAAAATCTTCGTAAGTCTATGATCCTTTTAGATCATATATCTATTCGGGCCCCGAGCACCAATGTACCTCCAAAGGGGTTGGTGGTCCGATAACTCATATCAAGTGAAAAGTTGGAATAAACATCCTTCCCTTCAGAATCCCTACGTCCACTTTTAAAAGGAACCTGGAAGGTGGCTCCGGTTCCTAAGCCGGTATAAGCATTATAACGACCGTCAATACCGACGGTTTCACCAAATATACCATTTTCATACAAAAAAGATGCCCTTAGGATCACAAATTCTTTGTATTTGTACGAAAGTCCCAGCCCTCCCTGATTGTAATAAAAGGAGTTAGAAATGAATCCAGCGGTTGCGGTCACGGTATTGGAAGACCCCAGAAAGAAGTCTAGAGAGCCGCTCATGGAGAGTTGAGCTGGCAATTCGAAGTCTTCACTTTGGAAGGCGACTGTGCTGGTGAAGTCATTGTTGTTATTGACCAAAACCCTGCGGCTAAGTCCGTCTCCGTCAAACCTCATGGTAGGGCCGACGTTTCTGAGGGCAATTCCCAGTTTGAGACGATCCCGATCCCCGGCCCTATACTGTACCCCTGCATCCAGGGCTACTCCTGTAGCAGATACCTCAGGCGTGGATTCGCTGATGACCCTCACGGTAGTTCCTACATAAATCCGCTCTCCGAAGCGCTTAGCGTAGGTCAGACCCAGGTTGAGGTAAGTTACCCGAAAGGTTCCCAATGAACCATCAGGTACAGCTACTGTCGTCCGGGGGATATCGCCAAAGTTAAAGGCGTTGATGGCAAGGCCCAGCACCCCACGTTCTTCACCTAGGTTTTGAGAAATACCAAAGCAATTGACACGGATGTCCGATCCTATTAGCCAGCGGGTGTGAGAAAACAGAAGCTCGGTACCTTCCGTAGTTCCTACCCCGGCTGGATTGACGAAGGAACTTTCGATCCCATCTGAATTTCCGATGTTCAACCCGTTGAGGGCAGATGAGCGGGGCACATTGTTGAACAAAAGTTCGGCAGCTCCCGACTGTCCTACACGCTCGGGTTGGGCATACATCACCATCAGCGTGGCAGACCATAAGATTGTCAGCAGTAAATATTTTTTCATGTGAATTAGTTCATCCTAGTGGTGGAAAAATAGCCCCAAAACCCTCAACTTATCTGAAGAGGGTTTTGGGAAAATATATCTTTAGAAATTGTCCAGGTCGATAGGTCTCATCACAGCAAACAGCTTGATGGTCTTTTCTCCCAGGTCCTGTCCGTCGATGTTGGCGTCGATGTGAATGATGAACATTCCACTGGCTACGCCTACCCCGCTTTCATTTCGGAGGTCCCAATCCAGGAAGACATTAGAATTGTCTTTGGTAAATTGCCTAACCAGGTGCCCATTCAGGGTAAAAATACTGATTCGGCACTTTTCGGGAAGGTTGGTGATCCTTACCCGGTTGTCGAGCTGTCCTGTCTCATAATCTGAGTAGGCATAGTAGGGATTGGGGACAACCAAAATTTTATCCAGGGCATCTATCGCAACATCTTTCTGCTCGGTTTGAGCTGCGATTTCGAGGGTATTGAAGACAAACTCTGGCTCGTCGTTTTGATTGGGACGGGAGCGGAACTCCTGGTTAGTCCTCAGGGAAACGGTGGCATCTGTAGGGATATTCTTGGGATCGTCAAAGTCATAACCCTCATTAAGCAGGGGAATTCCGACCCAGGCTACATGCTTGTAAGCATCCAGGAGGCTATTGTCAGTATTGGCAAAGTAAATGGCCTGGGCAAAGTTGTTGACTCCCCTCTCGTCTGCATTGGTCAGAAACTGCCTGATATTCTCGCACTCATCATAGAGTTCATCGGTTACATACACATAGTGTCTACCCCCAGCCTGAGAAAAGTCCAGGGTACTCTGGTCAAGGAAATCAGCGGTAGGGTTCCATATCATGTCATTCCCATTGTTGCTCCTATCCCAGGTGCTTTCCCCAAAGAATATATTGACTCTCTCACCTGTGTTGACATTGATGGCGTATCCGGGAAACCAGCCCATGCCGTGATTGCTTCGGGTACGGGCTCCCTGCGAATTTCCGTCCTGGTCTACATTATCTACCCATTTTGCCGATAGTGGCCATGCTCCTGATCCAAGGTTAGACCCGGGGCTAGTCTCTACAACTACACAGCGCGACCACTTGGTCACATCATTGGTAAAGACAATGTCAACGTCAGGCAATTCGTCAAAACCGAGAAGGTCTTCAGGATTCACCTGTCTATTGTTGGTAATAGGGCCCTGGGGCAGTCCTGGAGCAATATCCCCGCCTGCAGAACCATTGCTAAAGGCCCGGGCGATAGAGAAGGGTCCCCAGCGTCCTCCCACAAAACCATCCTGAAAGTAGTCGAACTTATCGTAGTTACCAGCTTCCCAAAACTCTCTCCCGTCAAAGAGTCTGAGCCAGTTCCAGGCTCCGCCAACTGCATTGTCCTGGTCGGCAAGGCCAAAGAGCCAGGGCTGTCCCGGATCTTCAAAGGAAAGCTCTCCTCCGATGACTCCCATTTCTCCTTCTATGTCAAGGGTATCACCTGCAAGGGATACATCATTGATGGAGATGGAAATTCCTCTTTCTTCTATGATCCTTTCTGTACCAGAAAGGGGTACAGGCCTGGGCCTGGCAGGGGTCTCATTGGAGCGCACCCTGTAGGTAGACATATAAATAGGGTCAGAGGTAGGTACATTGGCCTGGTCAGATTCGTAGAGCATCCAGTCTGCAAAAATCAAATCTTCTATTGGCTCACCAGTATCTGGATTTTCAGAAATCACCTCTCTTCCTACCAGAGAATCCCTGGTAAGCAGAAGGCGGTAATATTTACCTTGAACCTCCTTGGGATCAATTACCTTGACTTCAATGGGGGCTGCCCCTCCCTGATAAATTACCTGATCGGTACGGTTGTTCTGTAAAATTTCATCTACCGAAGAAGGATCAATCCTCACAAAGTTCCCTCCATTACCAATCCCACCGATCTGTGTGATCTTTACTCCTTCGCCATAGTTGCTGTTGAGGACGGTTCCAGTCTTCTCGATCTCTTCTGGATGAGGCAAACCAGTTACGACCCGGTAGAAGCGGTTGCCCTGGACAAACTTCCTTCCATCGGAGGTAGAATCATTGTAGGCATAAGCGATGGCAGCATAGTAGTAATTGGAATAATTTTTCAAGCGGGTATCCGATCCCTGAGCGAAGAAGTCGTTGGTGACCCGGATGGAGTGGAAGATTCCCTCATTGGAACCCTGTACCATAACTTCATCCACGATGATGCCTCCTTCCAGACCCGATACAGTTTGCACACTTCTGTTGACAATCGTAGAAATATCGTCCTGGACGTCGCACTGAGCCACGATTCGGGCCCTATCGGGGTTGTTCAGCTCATTGGGGCCTACGGTAGCATCTGCTAGCTGATAGACGATGTAACCCTGAAACTCAAATACCGAGTCGGCGATACCTGCCGCTTTCAGTACGGGGTCGGCCTGCCTGTATTTTTCATTAAAATTATTCCTCACCGTAGCCAATTCCTGAGGATAGTTCCAACTCAGAAGAAGTTCTTTGTCATACTCGGAGACGGTCAATTCCGGGGCATCGGGCCCATCGAGCAACTGGAAGTCATTGTCGAAGAGGGCCTGAGCAACCCTGTCAGCTTTTATCAATTCACATACCGACCCAAACTGGTCGTTGAAGAACCCCCTGGCCCAAACCACTCCGGTTACAATCTCATTGACAGCTCCTGGCTGAAGGGTGAAAGGTCCTGCAGATTGAATAAAGCGGCGGTCGGCAGCAGGGTTGTCCGCCGTTACTTCCGTCCACTCCGAAGGGGGGGCTGCAGGTCCCAGGCAAGCATCGCCGGGAAACATATAATTGGTGGGGGTTCCGGGGCTTTGTGCTCCATATCCCGAACCATCCCCTCCATTGGAGTGATTGTCTACAATGGGGGTACCATCTTTCCAGAAGCCTGAGAGGTAACCATAATAATGCTGGGCAATGGTGGGGTTGCCTGTAAGGGAAAAGTCATTGTTATAATAAACGAATTTGGACATAATGATGGTCTCATTGGGCTCATCGATCATGCCATCCTTATCGTTGTCAATCCCGTCATTGGGGTCTGCCAGGGGTCCCTGAAAGAAGTCTACTCCGACAGCAGGCGGATTGAGGCCATAGCCTGTGGCACCATTGTCGTCATCGTCTCCATTGTAGGCGAAGCCCAGACCCAGGGTGGTATCACATCCCACAAAGTCATCGTTAAAGGTTCCCAGGTCGGCGTCTACCCACTGACCGATATAGGTATCGTTGAGTCGCTGGCTGGACCTGTTGATGACCGTCTGTCGGTAGAAGGTCATGTCATTGACCGCATTTGCCGTGGTGAAGGCAAAGGCAAGCATATGTATTTCCACACCGATGGGCTGTCCTCCGGTTTCGGTGTGTGTATTTCCTCTGTCATTGACAATCCACCAGATGGCCTGGTCTCCCTGAATATCCGGATAGTCGCCCGCGGCGGGGTTGTACTCCAGGGGATTGCCGTCTACATCCACAAAGGGAGCGGCATAAAGGATGGTACCATCCGGGCGGAAGGCCTCCAGGATATTACCGTCATTGTCTACCCAAAGGGGGTTGTTGGGATTGCCAACCGCTGGCCAGTTCAAGACATTGGGATAGTCCTGGGGATTGTCCAGGGTGCCGTTAGAAGAGAAGTCTGCCAGGAAGGCGTCGATCTCTGTTTTATTGATCTTAAACATGCGATTCCAGGCCTCACAGGTTTCGGCCTCGGTAGAGGCGTCGCCGCCGGAAGTTCCTCCGGTCAGGGGTCCGGGCCAGTAGTCCAATCCACTCTGCCTGTAGGTCTGGGCGGCGATGCGAAGGTTTCCGGCATCATCCAGTCCACCGATCCACAGGGAAGAGGCAAACATGGAGTGCCTGTTTGATCCCTTCGGAATCTCATATCTGGGAGAACCTACCAGGTCCCACCACATGTCGCCTCCATTGTGAAGCAGACAACGCACATTGTTAATATCCAACTGTGAAGAGGCACTCGGAGGCGCACAGTCGCTGGAAACGCGAAACTGAATGCCTGTGGTACGGGGCTTCACTCCTTCTGGAACCTCTGCCAGTGCTCCCTGGACAAGGCCAAGGAGGACCAGCATCAGTCCCCATATCTTAAATCGGTTCATATAGTTAGTTTGCTTGCTTGCTTAGAAATTAAACATTAGCCCTAGTCGAATTCGACGAGGAAGAGTGAAGTTATTGGGATTCTGCAACCTGATGTTATAAAGGTCAACAAAGGAAGCAGGATCGATCTGATTCAAAATGGCTTGCTGACCGAGGTCGCTGGAAAGGTAGCCGTCATCGTCAGGAAGTCCAGTAAATCTGTAGACACCCAAGACGTTGAGGGTATTAAGGGCATTTAGGACCGTCAGGTAGACATTGAAGTTGTATTTTTTCCCAATGCTTCCGTCAGCTTTTTTCTTTCCTCCCAGGATAAAGCTTTTGTCTGCCCGAATATCCAGTCGGAAGGTCCAGGGCAGTCGAGCTCCATTAGGAGAACCCAAAAGCTGGCTGACCGTAGCCACACCGGACTGTACCGTGGGAGTGGGTACGGTATTCTTGGAATAAGGGGTACCCGATCCAATCTGTCCGATAAAGTTCACCCCAAATTCTTTGAGAGGGAAGAAAGTCCGATCCCCCAGGGTCAAGACAGGGCCGAGGTTTCTGCGGGTAAAGCGGTAATCCAGGTTGACACTGATTCTGTGGCGCTGGTCAGTATTAATGGGCTGAGGAGCGCGAAGAATACCTACCCCTTCGAGGAAGTTTACCACCGAGCGGGCCGAAGAGAAAGAAGAACCGGTCGCATCCGCAAATTGCAGGGTATAGGCGGCACGAAGTTGGACATTTCGGGTGCGTCGCATGTCAAAAATGAAAGCAAATCCCTTCACCGTACCAAAGTCCAAGTTGTCGTAGGTATCGTAGGAAAAAGGATATGCATTGGTATAGCGGCGGAAGCGAATCATGTTTCGCTGCTCCCGGTAAAAGGCCGAAAGGGTCAAGCCGATCTTTTGTCCCACCTTTTGCTTGAATCCCGCTTCATAGTCGATGGTAATTTCAGGCCTGAGATTGGGGTTATTGACCTCCACCGTGGGCCTGTTGGCCAGGAAGAGGTAATCCAACAATTGTCCGGCCACCAGCGAACTGGAGGTATTGCTAATCTGTCCGGGGCGCTGAGCCAGGACGTCGTAGTGGGCAAAAAACAAGGCCTCATCTGAAATGGGGAAGGAAAATGAAATCCTCGGCATGGGAGTAATCTGAGGAATGTAGTCCCGGAAGGACTCTCTGGTAACCACTGCGTCAATCGCATTTCCTTCACTATCTGTAGTGGGCTGAAGGGCCGGAATGGGTCGACCTCCCGGCGTAAGCCTGGCGATTTCCTGAGAAGAAATGGGTGTTCCACTCGCATCAAACCAAGATTCGCCATTTCTATACCCAATGATCTGATCGTAGTTTTCTGCTCCATTCACATAGGGAACAAAGTCGTCCTGTATACCCGTAGGAAGCTCAAAGGCACCCACATTGCTGATATTTCCTGTGGCAACCTCTCCTGCCGTATAAAAGGGAGAAAGGGAAAAAGGATCCTTGAGCACCAACTGGTTCGCGTCAAAGCGGTCTACCCTGAGGCCCACATTGAAGATGATGTCTTCAAATTCAAATTGATCCTGAATAAAGGCCGAAACATAGGTCGGGGTAAATGCATTCTGTGGGCGGGTGGTGCTATCCGAAAATATCAGGTTGGGATTGACATTGGCCTGTCTTTCCCCCTTGAAGTCATAACCGTAGTAGTTGACCACCTGAAAGGTACCATCGTTTAGCAGTTCATCCGCTGTAAAGAGGTCGAGGGACAACTGGTCAGGGCTAAGGGCGTCGGTGTTGACAAATTCCAGCCCATCCTCTGCAAGTCCCAAAATCTGAGTCCTTAGCCTCTTGTCAAATTCAGTCTGGTCCGAAGCACTAAAGTTTCGGGGGACCAGGACAGAGTCATTCCACACCCCGGCATTGTTGGTGAGGTAGGTAAAATTGCTGGGATCGTCCTCGAGGTTGAGGATATGAAAATTAGCCAATTGCCGCATAAGAGGCCAGAGGGAGGAAGCAGATATACCGTAGAATCGCTCTGTACGCTGCTCAAATTCAAATCCCACCTTGAGGTTGTGTTCGTTGATCTCTGCAGTGGCCTGACCTACGACCCTGGCCTGGTCAAACTCAAACTTCGTATATCCACCCGCCTGAGAACCAATTCCACTAAACAGGGAGTAGATGCTGTTCGGACCTCCTCCATTCAGGATTCCCTGGCGAAAGGATAGTTCGTTGAGGCTGCTAATGCTGTTGACCGTAGGATCGGTAAAGTTTCCAGTCAGCCCCGGGATATTGGTAATGCCATTTTGCTCCACATAGTCAAAAATAAAGTTGTTGTGGGCAGCGTGATAAGGCAGGTTGGTGTTTGAATCGTCAAAGCGCAGGTTCTGAGGTCGGAAACCTGTAGAAATCCAATAAGGAGAAGAAGAAATGGGATCTTCAGGATCATAAACCTGATTGGCCAATACAAAATTTGGCTCCAGGTCAAACTCGAATTTCCCTACATAGCCATAATCAAAGTAGCTGTCTCTGAACTGGCTGTGCATGAATTCCCTGTTGTAGCGAGAGAAGTCCCCTTGAAGGGTGTAAAACAGATTTCTGATGGTTGAATTTTTTCCGCCCGTAAAAGACTGCTGGAATCGGACATAGCCCCTGTAAGTTCGCCCCTCGAAGATATTGTTGGGATCGGGAGCAAATAGGGTATTGGCAATGCTCCAGTTGTCCGTACGCAAAAATTCGTAGTTACCCCCTACCTTGACCAGGATGTTATCTGTAGGCTGATAGTCAAGCCTTACCAGGCCTCGGGCAGTGAGTGAGGAATTGTTGATTTTCTTATCGATCTGAACCAGGTCTTCGTTTCTGATGAAGTTTCCATTTGAACGAAAGGACAGGTTGTCGTCTGATACCCTCAGGGGATTGGAGCGCAGGGAGTCTATCAGGCCATCTCTCAACCGATAGACGCCAATGGCTGCCGGGTCCTGATCATCATCGTAGATCACCTCGCCATTGATAAAGAAGCCCAGGACAGAAGACTTGTATTCTGTATCTGTGCCTTCAATTTTGGTTTTCCTGGTAATCAAAGGACCACTAAGGGAGAGGGCTGCCAGGTTCCTTCCGAAGGGGTCAAGGTATTGGCTGGTCAGCAACTCCACTCCTCCGCTAAAGTCTGCGGCGGGATTGGCAGTGGTGATGTTGATCACCCCTCCGGTAAAGTCTCCAAACTCGGCGGGAGTACCCCCCGTAATTACCTGAAGTTCGGCTATGGAAGCCTGAGGAAGGGGGTTTCTGCCTCGTATTTTGATTCCGTCCACATAATAAACGGTCGAGGAGGACCTTGCTCCGCGGATACTCAGGGCCCCTCCTTCATCGGACTGATACACACCAGCTGTCAAGGCCGCGAGGGTATTTACATTTCTGGTACCTGCATTGTTGATATCGGATTGGTTGAGGCTTGTACCTACAATGGGAGTATTCTCGAAGGGCTTCTCCACATAGATAAAGGTTGTATCCAAAGTAAGGCCGGAAGTAAATTCCAGGGTGAGGTTCTGGGTTTGGTTAGCCTTAATGGGAACATCATCCACAGCTACCTTGTTGCCTTGATAAGTGACTTCTACTTTGTAAGAGCCAGGCGCAATGGGCTGGATACTAAATACGCCCTCTGCGTCGGTGATGGCTCCATGTTTGAAAATATCACCGACGAAGACCCTGACGGTGGCAAAGCCAAGGGGAGCGCCGTCTTGGTCCAGGACTTTTCCGGATAATTTTCCGTTTTGGGCATAAAGACCCAAACAGGAAATACCCAGAAAAAAGAATAAGATACTCAGTCTGTGTAGCATATGTTCAATAGGCTAATGTTTTAATACAAGATACCGAAATATTAAATGATAAATTAGCCAACGAAGATTCATAAATCCAAATCAGCAAGGATTTAGTGAAGGATTGCGCAGCATCTCCCTTGGAAATATCTGAGGAAGGTCTTTCCACAGAAAAGAGAGAAGAACCCCTCAGAGTGGACGAATTTAAGGCTTTAAAGGTATTTTTCCAGGTGTCAAAAAATAAATCCTTGAAGATTTCTTTATTTTAACCTTATTACCCAATGTTCACCTAAATAAACACACAATGAACAAAAACATCATCATAGGTGGCTTACTTGCCCTCCTTTTGATCATCATCTCCTGTACCAAAGTACCCTTCACCGGACGAAGACAAATGCGGCTGGTTCCCATCTCTACCATTAATAACATGAGTTATGAGCAATACGATGCCTTTCTTCGGGAAAGTCCTGTGATGAAAAGCGGAAGCGAGCTCAATATGGTCAGGAGGGTAGGCAGTAAACTCGTCCGAGCCGTAGACGTTTATTATCGGGATAATGGAATGGCTAACATGCTGGGTCAATTCAAGTGGGAATTTAATGTAGTCGAAAACGATTCTACCATCAATGCCTTCTGCATGCCGGGGGGCAAGGTAGTCATCTACACAGGGATCATGAATGTTACCCATAACGAAGATGGACTGGCAGTGGTCATGGGCCACGAAATCGCTCATGCCCTGGCTCACCACGGCAATGAAAGGATGAGCCAGCAACTGGGTGTGCAGGGAGCTACCGCAGGGATCAATGCAGTTCTTTTGGCCCGCGAAGGGATGGCCGAAACTCCGGAAGAAGCCCAGAAAAGGGCACAGACCCGACAAGTCCTGCTTGCTGCCGCCGGAATGGGAGCCCAGGTGGGATACTTACTTCCCTTTAGCCGAAAACACGAATCTGAAGCAGACAAAATTGGCCTCTACCTGATGGCCATTGCCGGATATGATGTCAACGAAGCTCCTCCCTTTTGGAAAAGAATGGCGGCCAGGGGAGGTCCAGCGCCTCCAGAATTTTTGAGTACCCACCCCCACCCTGACACCAGGCAGGCGAACCTGAAAAAATGGATACCCAAAGCCCAAGAAGTAGCCGAAAAATATTCTATCTGAGCCGGGGCCGTCGAGCCTTTATCATTGCGTTTATGCGCTGCCCGACGGCTGTAAGCTGGAAAATAGCCCGGCATTCGATATATTGATTGCTCAACTCGTGGATGGAAGATATTTATGAAAATAAGAATCGTCGCTTTACTAAGTCTTTGCCTGCTCCTCACCCTGGGCTTTGTTTCTGATACCTCCGATCGCTATTTCCAGATCGCCAAAAACATGGAGATTTACGGAAAGGTATTTACAGAGATCAATACCCAATATGTAGACCCTACCAGCCCTACAGACCTCATGAGGACGGGAATCGATGCCATGCTCGAATCCTTGGACCCCTACACCATTTATTATGGGGAAAGTCAGATCGAGTATTCGAAGTTGATCAACTCAGGCCAGTACAGTGGAATTGGCTGTGATGTGGTAAAAAAAGGGGAAAGCATCATTCTGGTAGACATGAAAGCCAATGGCCCTGCTGATAAAGCCGGGCTCAAGGTGGGCGATGTCCTTCTTTCCATTGACAATGCAGCCATAACAGCTGCCAGACAGGGAGCTGAGGAGGTCAAGACCCTCCTCTTAGGGGAAAAAGACACCGAAGTAAAGCTCGAAGTGGAACGGGCGGGCAAGCGTTTTTCTTATACCGTAGTTCGGGGAGGCAATGAAGCTCAAAAAGAAGATGTTCCCTACTTTGCCATGGTCAATGACAGCACGGGCTACATCCTGCAGTTGGGCTTTTCGGGAGCAGCCAGCGCCAAGGTCGCCGAAGCCTATCGGTCCCTTGAGTCCCAGCATGACCTCAAAGCCTTGATTCTCGATCTCCGTGGCAACCTTGGAGGGCGCCTTGACCAGGCCGTCAATATTTGCAATCACTTCCTTCCCTCCGGACAGTTGATCGTAGAAATGCGCGGGCGTACCCGAGAGACCCAAAATAAATTTTTTACCCGCCAGCAGCCATTGAATACGGATATTCCCCTGGCGGTTTTGGTCAATGGACGTTCTGCCTCTGCCTCTGAAATCGTGGCGGGAGCCATGCAGGACCTCGATCGCGGTGTTATCATTGGAATCCGCAGCTTTGGCAAGGGATTGGTTCAGAATTTTCGCCCCCTGAGCTACAACACTCAGATGAAAATTACCGTGGCCAAGTATTACACTCCTAGTGGGCGATGCATTCAGGCCATTGATTATTCTAATCGCAACCCCGATGGCAGTGTGGGAAAGATATCCAATTCTCTCGTCAGTGAGTTCCAGACTCAAAACGGCAGAAAAGTCTACGATGGGGGTGGAATCGATCCTGATATTAAGGTCCAAAAAGAAAGACTGGCACCTATCGCCCTGGCCTTGGAAGCTCAAAATATCATCTTTGACTTTGCCACCCGATTCCAGTCTCAGTACGACAGCATAGCGCCCCCTCGGGAATTCGACATCAACGATGAGATTTATGAAGACTTTGTGGCTTATGTCAGCCAGAGAAACTTTAGCTTTAACACCGAGACAGAGGAGCAAATCAGGAGATTAGAAGCTAAATTAAAGGAGGAGCAATACCAGGATGCCACGGAGACAATTATTGATCAAATCCAACAAGCTTTGAAGGAGGAAAAAGCCCTAGACCTTCAAAGGCACAAAGACCAACTTATCCCCCTCCTGAGAAAGGAGATCATAAAAAGGTACTATTTTGAACCTGGAATCATCCAATCCGACTTCGTCCACGACCCAGATATTTTAGAGGCAATAAAAGTATTGTCGAATCAGAAATCTTACAGCAAAGCATTGGGATACAAGAAGTAAGGATTTGGCGACGAATGATACATTTAGGATATTTCCCATGTTTTTATTATATTATTGATAGATCATTCACCCTAAACTATATACCAAATGCTATCTGTTGCAGCAATTATATCAATTAGTGTAGGAGTCCTTGCTATCCTCGGTGTCCTTTTTGTCATCTCTGATGTCCGCTCCTACAATCGACGAAAAGAGGAGGTGGCCGATCGCAATCGAAGAAGGTCCACCAAGCGCGAAAGAGAGGCTGAAATGGCCTGAAAATCAGATTTTTTATTTCTCACCCTTAAAAATTTTTCCACCCGGCGGAAAGTGAAGGCTTTCCGCTTTTTTATGTCCCAGCGAATACCGATTATTGAGGTACTATGCCATTGTTGAAAGAACACATCTCACTCAAGACCTTCAATACCTTCGGAATCGATGTCTACGCCCGCTGGTTTATCGAAATACAATCGGAAGAACAAGCCATAGAGTTTATCGTCGACAACCTCCACCGCAACAATCCCATCTATATCCTGGGAGGAGGTAGCAATATGCTCTTTACCCGCAACTTCGAAGGCGTCATCGTCAAAAACTCCATCCACGGCAAGGAGGTCGTCAAAGAAAGTGAAGACCACGTCTGGCTCAAGGTAGGTGCCGGTGAGAACTGGCATCAACTCGTCAAATTTTGTCTGGATAATGACTGGGGAGGCATAGAAAACCTTTCCCTTATCCCCGGCAATGTGGGATCTGCTCCCATTCAAAACATAGGGGCCTACGGAGTCGAAATCAAAGACGTTTTCGATCAACTCGAAGCCATACATCTCGTTACCGGTAACATAAAAGTTTTTCACGAACAAGACTGCCGGTTTGGGTACCGAGACAGCATTTTTAAACAAGAAGCGAAGGGAAAATACCTAATCACCTCGGTCACCCTCCGCCTGACCAAGAAAAACCACCAGCTCGTCACCACCTATGCTCCGGTAGAAAGGGCCTTCAAAGAAAGTGGAGAGGTCCCCAACATCCGCAAGATCAGCGAAAAAATCGTCGAAATCAGGTCCAGTAAACTGCCGGATCCCAGTCGAATCGGCAATGCAGGATCGTTTTTTAAGAATCCTGTGGTCAGCGAGGAACACCTTCACCGCATTCAGGGCATGTACGAAGCTGTACCCCACTACCCCCTGGGCCAGGGCCAGGTCAAACTTGCTGCCGGTTGGCTGATTGAAATCTGTGGGTGGAAAAGACAGCGCTTTGGAAATTATGGGGTCCATGACAAGCAAGCCCTGGTCTTGGTCAATTATGGCAAGGCTTCAGGAAAGAAAATCTTCGACCTTTCAGAGCGCATACGGGCATCGGTAAAAACCCACTTTGATATAAGCCTGGAAAGAGAAGTGAATGTACTCTGATTTCATTCATCCCTATCCCCAGACCAAACTCCTGCCTTCTAAGACACATGACCCTCTTTGCTGTCTTAATGTTGAAAAAGATTACTTATTTGAAACTTGAGTATAAAACATGAAAACCGCCCCTCAGGCGGTTTTTTATTTTTACATCTGCCGATGACGGAAAATGAAATAGCCAGACAATAGCGGCTGCTCCATTTTTCCCAAACTTAAAATGAATGAATAAAACTACATTTCGCTCTTTGAATCACTTGCTTACCCTCAGGTCCGAAGAAAAGGCTCAACAGACTCTCTACTCCTTCCTTGATGGGGACCTGAAAATCACGGACAACCTTACCCACCATGAACTACAGTTGGAGGCTTCCAAGATTGCCTATCACTTACTGGCCCACTGCCAAAAGGGAGATCGGGCTGTCCTGCTCTTTCCTCCCGGTCTGGATTATATAAAGGCATATTTTGGCTGCCTCTATGCCGGAGTTATCGCTGTGCCCATCTTTCCTCCTACCATGAGCCGACAGGTGGAAAGGGTCATGAAAATTATTCAGGATGCCAGACCTAAAGCTTTTTTGTCTACTAGCCAAGTTTTTCAGCAAGTAAAAGCTATGGCTCCTGCCTGGACTGAAACCCCAAGCACCTACTGGCTTCAGAGCGACCAACTTGAAGAAGCTCAGGTGAAGCCATACGAAGCCAAACCTTCTGATGTTGCCTTCCTCCAGTATACTTCGGGCTCTACAGGTGCACCCAAGGGCGTCATGATCAGCCATCAGAACCTTCTGGAAAACGAAAGGATGATTCGCGATGGCTTTGGCACCGATGAAAAAACCATAGGATTGAACTGGCTTCCCCTCTACCATGACATGGGCCTGATAGGTACCGTGCTACATCCCTTATTTTTAGGGGGAAGTTCCTATCTGATGTCCCCTTTTTCTTTCTTAAAAGACCCCTCCGTATGGCTAAGGGCCATTTCTACCTTTAGGGGTAGCACTTGTGGAGGTCCTAATTTTGCCTTTGATCTCTGTGTGAGAAAAGTCTCCGAAGAGGTAGTCGATGAGTTGGACCTTAGCTCCTGGAAACAGGCCTTCAATGGAGCGGAACCCATCCATGCCCGGACACTGGAAAGCTTCGAAGATAAATTTGCTCGGGTAGGTTTTGATCCGAGGAGTTGGCGATCCTGCTACGGATTGGCAGAAGCCACCCTCATGGTCAGCACCGCCACCACAGATTCTTTCAAAAAAATTGTTGTGGTAGACGAAGATGCCCTCAAAAATGGAAAGGTCCGGGAGGTATCCAACGGGAAAGCCTTGCTGAGTTCGGGTAAACCGGTTCAGCCTCAAAAAATCAGAATCGTCGAACCTGAAAGTGCAAAAATATGTGATCCTGGCTTAGTTGGGGAAGTTTGGATTTCAGGTTCCCACGTTTCCCAGGGCTATTGGGAAAAAGAGCATCTCAATCAGGAAGTCTTCGCTGCTCAATTGGACGAAGAACCCGGCACTACCTATTTCAAAACCGGAGACCTTGGTTTTTTGCATGAAGGAGAGCTGTTCATTGTGGGGCGCTTGAAGGATTTGATCATCATTCGCGGCAAAAATCATTATCCTCAGGACATCGAAAGGACACTTAGCGAGGCACATGAGGGTCTTCAGCCCGGTGGAGCCGCCGCATTTTCTATTCAGAAGGGCAGCAGCGAAGGGCTGGCAGTGATTGCAGAACTCAGCAAAACAGGCAAAGAATTCGACAGCGAGGATATCATTGAGGCCGTACGCCGGGCCATTGCAGATGTCCATGAGCTTCAGGTTCACACCATTCTTTTGATTCCACGAAGGAATCTCCTCAAGACTTCTTCGGGAAAGGTCCAGCGGCAGGCCAATAAAAAAGCCTTTCTTGAAGAGAAATTCAAGAAGGTAGCCCAATGGGAAGCCCAGGAAGACGATGGACCTGCTGAATCAGGTGGAAAGAAAGAAAAGGCTGAAGGCCTGCATGACTGGCTGATTCATTGGATGGGTAGCAAACTTAACCTTTCGCCCCAAAAGATAGACATAGAGGATCCCATTACCGCTTATGGGGTAGACTCCCTCATGCTGGCAGAATTTGAGACAGAGGTATCGGAATACATGGGTAAGGACTGGCCGATAAGAGATATTCTCCTGACCGAACCAAGTCTCAGGGAGTTGGTGGAAAAAGGTGAAGAATTTTTAAAAGAAGAGGGATAAATCAGGGTTTATAGGGGTCGGAGAATGGTAAATTCGGCCCCTTTTTTAAATCATAAAAAAACTCCGGATACCTTTTGAAAGTAAACCGGAGCACGATTATTATGGATACTAAATCTGAAAATTCCTGATCTAGATATAGATGTAGATATTCACATGTACTGATTTACATGGATTCCGGTTGCAGAAATTATGCCGAAATTAAAATCTTTGCTTTCTTTCTTTTTAAGAATTTTTTTCCAATTTATAAAAGGAAGCAACATTTTAGCTGAAGTAGTAGATTGAAAGACGTCCTCACATCCATCCTCCAAGGGGTAAGTCCTAAACTGGTTACTGAGCTGTGGCTCGATTTTGAGGATACACAGCAGTACCAGGACGAAACTTTTGACACCATATCGGGGCTTGAAGACTTCCAGCAATTGGAAAAGCTTTCCCTCGCAGGCCACGACATACAGCGGCTTCGCGATCTGCCATCCCTCTTTTCTCTTATCTATCTCGATGTAAGCCATAACCGAATCGAGGATATTTCTGCCATTGATAGCCTTTCTTCCCTTCGTTATCTGGATTTATCTTACAACGAGTTGAGCGAACTAGCTCCCTTAGAGACCCTGACCAAACTTGAGCACCTTAACCTGGGCCACAATTTTTTGGAGGATATTAAGCCCCTCAGCTCATTGGAAAAACTCGAGTGGCTCAACATTTCCGGTCATCAGCATAAGGGCCTTCGCCGCCTTGATGCCCTGGGTCAACACAGGGATCTCCTCCATCTCTTTGCCGCTCATCTTCGCTTAGAATCCCTGCAATTCATTCCTACAGATGCTCGCCTCCAGTCTCTTTCGATTACCCCCCTTTACACCTGCGACCTCACCCCCCTGGGAAGGGCATCCAAGCTCAAAGATTTGACCATAGGGGGTAAATTTCTCGATCTGTGCCTCCACCTGCCTCCCCTTCCACAGTTGGAAAGCCTGAGGATTCATCAAGGGCAGATTTCCCAGGGAGAAGAAATAAGAGGAATAGAATTTGGGAAGCAGCTCAAACATCTCCATCTCATTGGTTTGAGTTTGGACAGCCTGCCTGACCTTAGCCAATGTCAGGAACTGGAAACCCTTATCCTGAAGAGCAATCAACTGAAAGCCATTGGCCCGGTGATGGACCTTCCCCGCCTCAGGCATTTGGACATCAGGGAAAATCCCATCGATGGAGGCTCACTCAGGACCCTCCTCCATGAAAAACCAGGGCTGGAAGTCTTGTATTAGCCATTACAATCCGGACAAGTGCCTTCATAGAGGACGTTGACTTCATGTACCAGAAAGCCATCGGGTAACTTCATGACGGGAATCTCAACCTGCTCGACACAAAAGGTGCGCTGACAATTTTGGCAGGTGAAGTGGATGTGATTATGAAAATGCTTGCCCTCGGCCTTACCCTCATGCCGGCAGAGAGCGTACTTGGTACTTCCTTGACTGTCCAGAACTTTGTGTACCAGGCCGTGATTCAAAAAGGTATGAAGGGTACGGTAAATGGTAACCCGATCGCAGCTGTTTTCCAGTCGATCTTCGATCTCCCGCTCACTCATGGCGATGGTTGTATCCAAGAAAAGTCCCAAAATCTTCCTTCGATTGGAAGTCTTTCGAAGATCCCTGGATTCCAGCATGCTTGAAACAGATGTCATAACACAAAAATAAGGATAAATCCTTACCAATGAAATAGGGGCAGCCCTAAGGAACTGCCCACGTAAAAAAGTCAAGATGGAAAACTCTTCCTCTATTCCAGAAAACTGGTTTCAATGGTCGTATTCAATACCACTTCCATGGTAAAAGATTCATCCAAAAACTTATTGAGGGAAAAGCTGTAAGCCATGGAGATTTTTTCGATGTCCTGAAGCATAGCAAAATCGGGAGTGGAAGGATCAGTCTTTAGCCTCACCTCCTTGCTTCCTGCCTCCGCTAGTTGAGGGAGTCCCTCCACAAATTTCAAGGGAAAAGTCTTCCCATCCAGGATCAATTCTGCAGAAAAAGCCTTTACATAGGAAAAATCTACCTTCAAAGAATCGGGAATACGAAGGGTCAGGGACTTCAAAACGATGTTTTCTACAAAGGTTATGTCCCGGCTGGCCAATTCCTCACTCAGCTTGTTGTTCGCAATAGGTGTCTCTACCCTCAGGGCTGAGTCAGGTGCAATGGGAGCAATAATGGGTAGGTTGAAGCTGTAATCATAATCAAATTTCAGCCCTCCTAGCCCAATTTCCTCACAGGCGACAAGGATTAGGGCGACAGGAAGTACGAAGAGAAAGATTTTTTTCATGAGGAAAGATTAGAAAATGAGCAAGAAAATAGGTGGTGTTTCTATTTTGCCTCACAAAAATGATTAATAGTCCATTTATTTAATAATTCAATATTAGGTAATACTTACATCTTTCTTCCAAGATACAGAAAGCCCACGGGCATGAATGGATAATAAGTCATGCAAATGGTTCACCCCGCTCCTACCCTTCCTTACATTTTGATAGGGATTAAAAACAGAAATAGGGTCTCCTGTTAAAGGGAAGGAAGGATAAAAAACGAAATTTAGAAGTTCTTTAAACTTCCTCAGATTTCAAGGCCCGGATCATAAAAAATCCTTCATTGAAGTTCTCTTTCAGCTGTCCGGAGTCTACGGCATAAGCGATGTTCCACATCCGATCCAGGACAAAGCCGCTTTCCTCCAGTAGAGCGATAATTTCTTCCCGGGAAAAATAATGTAGAAAGGCGATTTCCCTTCCATTTGTCCTTTTGTAAAACACATCACCTTCTTCGTATCCGTAGCGACCCAGGTCTTTGCTATGAAAAGCCTTGAGAGCCAAGGGACCCCATTCATTTTTATTGTGAACATTGAAGACATCCATGAAAAGGGGGGCTCCGATCTTAAGGTGGCGGTTGATCTTTTTGAGGGCTTGAAGACGGACGCTTCGGGAACTGAGGTGGCCAAAAGCATAGAGCCACACCGCCCCACAAAATTGCTTTTCGGAGGAAAGTTGGACCTCTATCCACCCTGCATTCACCAATTGAATGTCCTTGGCAGCGGCGACCTCACACATTTTAGCACTGATGTCGATGCCCATGATTTTGTAATCTCCCCCTACCCGATCCCGAATTTCAAGGGCCCTCCTTCCGGTACCACAGGCAATATGGACGACCTCATCTACCCTGGGAAGCTGAGCCAGGCTCTCCGCCACGATACTGTTGATGCGCTCGATATAAGCCTGTCGGGTAGCGTAGGACTGGTCGAGGTTGTCGTATTCTTCTGCCTGTTCGCAGTAGTAGGCTCCCACCATTTTACCGATCTTTTCCGAATCCGGCTTGGGAATGAGGGGAAACATAAGGTGAGAACGATCCGCGTGATAGGCTGCCATGTCGCGAAATTGAAAGGCATTTTTGCGGAGGGATTTGAAATGACCTTCTTTTTCGGACCAGGAGGCAGACTTGGCTGTGGCACTCAGGATTCCTTCGGCTCTTCTTTCTATGTCGTAGATAGCCAGGTCTTCCAGGGTATCCAGGGCGGGATAGTAAAAGTGTAGAGAAATAGCCCCTTTTTGGGAATTTGGATTGGCCAACTTATGAATCGTCAGGTCAGGCTCGTCCGCAATTCCTCCAGGCAGGTAGCGAGCCGCCCGGGCTTCTCCCAGTATTCCATTCCTGAAATCGTATTCTACGTTGTCCAGTTCCCCCTCTAGCAAAGCCACATAACCATAAAATCCCTTGTGGTAATGAATAGCACTTTCTGTCGCGGGTGGCCAGTAGATAAGCACGCATTCGAAGGGCTCCAGACAAAGAATGTTGCGACCATAATCTCCCGGTTCGCAATCATAGGGGACATGAGCTTTGTAGTCAAGCTTTTTCAGGTCAAGGCCCTTGACAAATTGACCCAGGGCCTCATAGGAAAGCGCTTCCTGGGGAAAGGACTTTATTTTTTGTAAAAGGGAATTCATAAGTATGGCTTTCAAGTAAGGCAAAAATTACAACTGCCAGCTATTATTTTCAACTCTTTACAAAAATTTTATACAATCGTAATAAATACTCAAAAGGATATCTGGTGAGCGACGGAAAAATATTTCAAAATCATTATATTTGGGGCAAATATATATCCATGATGCGCAGAGTTATCTTCCTCCCTTTGCTTTTGTCTATCTTGGGATGTATGGACGCTGAGGCCCAGGCCCATGCTTATCCCGAGGAGCAGGAGAAAGGAATTTCAGGACCTGAGCTTCACTCCTTTGTCGTTGGATGGCTTCCCGATCCCGCTGCCATCGGCTATGAGTATGTCCTTTCGGACAATAGGCTTTGCTTTGCTGGATGTTCAGGAGATACCCGTCAAGCTTACACCTCAGATACTTTTGCCATTGAGTATGGGCTTACAGTGGGGAGGCCCTATTTTTGGATCACCAGGATTCACTTTGCCAATGGAGACACCAGTGAGTGGTCCAGTATTTCTTCCTTTCAGGCAGAAAATGATTCGCTCAGGCCCCTGATCAGCATTGTCCCCCAACCTGCCTCCACTGAAAAAATCGACCTTTGGATAGACTGGGCAGCATTTAAGGATCTTGGAGAGGTAAAACTGACCCTCTTTGACATGGGGGGAAGGCAAATCGGAAAAGCCCAGACCTTTTTAGGCTCCCTTTCTGCACGCCGCATTCAGGAAGTGTCCCTCACCCAATCGGGACTCCGGCCGGGAAGGTATTTTCTCTTGGTGGAGCCTCTCACTTTAGATGGCTTCGGCCTTCAGCCCCAATGGAAAAAGATACAGGTCCGATAAGTACAGGCCAGGGCTTTTCCCGTGCGGGGCTAACCTTTATTTTATCCAAAAATGAAATTGCCGCTAAGTTGGTCGGCTCCTATATTTTCGAGCCGGATATGGCCAATTACACCAGCGACCTCCTTTCCTCCGCCCAATCGGAAGGAGATACCGACTATGACATCCAGCAATATGAAGTTAGGGCGAATAACCCCTACCTGAATAAGTCCTTTGGCGAGGCCTTCCTCAGTTTGAAGACAGAACTCAACGTGATTCTCATCGGCATCGCCAGGATGGAAGAAGGAAAGCCTAAGCTCCACAAGGTGCCCGACGATGACTTTATGATAAGGGAAAAGGACCACCTCATCATGTCCTTAACGGGACACGGCTCCAGACCATTAGGGAGAGATTTGGCACTATGGAGGGGATCTGCCCCCTCAGGATTTCTGTTGATCGTAGGTCAGAAAACGCTCTGAAAAAGCCACCAGGCCCTGACAGTGCTCGTCTACCAGATCGGCCTTGTCTGAAGGGGGACCATCCTGGCAGATAAACACCGTGTACATCCCTGCATTTCGGCCAAATTCCATGTCAGAGATGTTATCTCCCAGCATAATTGACTGCTCAAAGCGGATATCTGGAAAGTCCTTTTGAGCTTGGAGGGCCATGCCGATGTCGGGCTTTCGGCACTTTTCAGGGTCTTCCCAGGGATGATTGACACAGTAATAAATGCCATCGATTCGCCCACCGGAGGCCTCCACCTCCCTGAGCATCCGCTCGTGAATATCTTGGAGGTCCTCATCACTCATGAGGCCCTTTCTGATGCCCCGCTGATTGGTGACGATGACAATGCGGTTGAAAAGAGGTGCAATTCGGGCCATGGCTTCCTTGGCGCCGGGTATAAAATTAAATTCCTCCCAACTCTTTATGTAATCTCCCTTGATCAGGTAGTTTAGCACTCCGTCCCGATCGGTAAATAGGTTCCATTTTGCCTTTTCCCAATCCTCCGGAAATTTTATTTCAGACATGCCCATATTTTTCAAGAAATATCTTCCTTCTCTTTTTTTCTGCCTGTCTGATGGGAGACCTTACAGCATTCCTTTTTCCTTCATCTGCCGAAGTTGATCGGTCAGGGTTTCCTTTTTGTCTATATACTCGATCCCAAGGGCTTCTTTGGACTTCGAATTGTCCAGCTTGAAGGGCATGTTGGCAGACCGAGCTATATTCTTGCGATTCAGGCCAAAGGCAGGACCTACCAACCATGCCAACCATTTGGGCAATACCCGCTTGGGCAAGGAATAGGCATCACCAAACTCCTCTTGTAACACCCGGCCACAATCCACAAAGGTACTTACCTCCGAAGAGAGGATATGCCGCCCCTCAGCCTCTGGCATAAATGCAGCTCGAATATGGGCTTCTGAGACGTTTCGAACATCGACGATAGAGGTATAAAAACCAGGAACCCCGGCAGACATCGTTCCGTCAGTGAGGGTCTTCATGAAGTTGACACTTACCCCATCCATCCTTTCTGAAAGTGTGGGCCCCAGGATAAATCCTGGATTGATGACCACAAGGTCCCATTCACTTTGGCTTCCGGATATTTTCCAGGCTTCACGCTCAGCTACAGTTTTTGAATAAGCATAGGGCATATAGCTCTCTGAAGCACTTTCATTCCAATATTTCTCGTCAAGGGTATTATCGGGAACTTCCCTGGCCTCTATCCCATCCGTCATGATGGCCACTACACTGGAAGTCAACACAATACGCTTTACTCCCCCCTGCTGATTTACCTCGTTGAATACATTCTGCACTCCTTTAAGGGCAGGTTGGATAAGTTCTTTTTGAGGGTCAGATACCTTGCCGATCAAAAAGGGAGAAGCCGTATGAATCACATATTCGCAGCCCTTAATGGCCTCTGCAAAGGAGCCTTTCTTGAGGAGATCCGCCTCGAAAAGTTTGAGGCTTCCCTCTGAGGCTCCCTGCATTTCTATAAGATGCTTGACCTTGTCAAGGCGCTTAAGGTCGCGAACCGTACCGTGAACACGGTGGCCCTGGTCGAGCAGTTTTTTTACGATCCAGGAAGCCAGGTATCCAGAAGCTCCGGTTACGCATAGGGTCGTTGGGGTATGATTCATTTTTTGCTTGGATTTAGTTGTCTTCTTCACCTTTGACGATGAAGTCGAGTTTTTATGCTTGAGGAATGTGGGCGTAAATGGTCAAAAATTACCCAAAGACCTTAGATCCATGAGAGGGTGGATCAGTATAATACAATAAACGCCGGCAGTCAAAAGTAAAAGCCCCTTCAGCATAATTAGTTTCATAAGTAAAATCGCAGAGAAATATCCGAGAGCTTTTTTAGATACGATACGACAAAAGATATTTACTCAACTTAGTTTGCTGCACAGAATTTAGAATAGACCTAGACCTAAATATCTGAATGGAGGTCGCCCACATAGGGCGGCCTTTTGGCTTTTGAAGGAGGGCTGTTTTCTCCTGCCTTTCCTGGAATTTCATTAGATTGCAGGTATCGTCAGGCAAGCAGCCTATCGTCATTTGCCTAGACTCAATAGGAGAATAATGGACCATAAAGAAGAAATAGACCAGCTCAAATCGAGGTTTTTTGCCAATATTTCTCATGAGTTTCGTACCCCTCTGACCCTTATTTTGGGGCAGGTGGATCAACTTCGAAATGCCATTGCCGATGAGGAGCTTCATCCCAAGTTGCAGACCATAGAGCGCAATGCCAGCCGCCTTCTCGACTTGATCAATCAGGTCCTCGAATTGGCACAGATTGAGGCCGGTCGCCTCGACCTCAAAATTGAAAACCGGGACCTGATCCAGTTTCTTTCCCAAATGGTTCAGGCCTTCGATCCCCTGGTAGCACAAAAAAACCTAAGGCTGGATTTTCAGCACGAAGAACAAGAATTGATCGTTCCCTTCGACGCTTATAAACTTGAGCGGGTCATTTTCAACCTGATCTCCAATGCCATCAAATTTACCCCCGAATCTGGTGAGGTGAGTGTCAAGGTGGATGTTATGGAGGATCAGCAAAGGGTCCAAATACAAATCACCGATACAGGGATCGGCATTCGCCCGGAAAAAGTTCCCTACATTTTCGATCGATTCTTCCAGATCAAAGTCGAAAAAATGCAGACCTACACCGGGACTGGCATCGGCCTTTCTTTGGTCAAAGAACTGATCGACATGCACCACGGCGAGGTTTCTGTCAGCAGCGAAGTAGGCAAGGGCTCCACCTTCACTGTCATCCTTCCCTTTGGCCATGTGGAAGGAGACACGAGGGAGGGAGCAGATTTCAGGCTAAAACCCGTAGAAGAAGCGTCCATCAAGGAAGTAGAACTCCCTGAGTACGATGGCAAACAAGACAGCATCCTCATCGTCGAAGACAATGCCGAACTCAGGCAGTATCTCATAGAGGAATTATCCACTGAAGGCTACTACATCTCCGTGGCTGAAGATGGGGAGGAGGGCCTGATTTATGCAAAAAATATTCTCCCCGATCTGATTCTTTCCGATGTAATGATGCCCTTTATGGACGGCTATGAATTTTCTAAGGCCATAAGGAAAGAAGCCAAGACCAGCCATATTCCCATTATTCTCCTCACTGCCAAGGCCTCCGAAAGCAGCAAGCTCCATGGGCTCAGCCTCGGGGTGGACGATTATCTTTTTAAGCCTTTCAGCAGCGCCGAGTTAAAAATCAGGGTAAAAAACCTTATCGAACAGCGAAAGTTATTAAGGGGGAAGTTTAAGACAGCTACTGTCATTCGCCCGTCAGAGGTGAGTGTCAATTCTATGGACCAGGAGTTTTTGGGGAAGGTCCTGGGCTGTATTGAAGATCACATGTCGGATCCCCTTTTTGGAGTCGATTCTCTGGCTGAAGAGGTCGGGATGAGTGTCAGCCACCTCAATCGTAAGCTCAATGCCCTTATTGACCAA
This sequence comes from uncultured Bacteroidia bacterium, assembly GCA_964564415.1. GTDB lineage: Bacteria > Bacteroidota > Bacteroidia > J057 > J057 > JALEFZ01. The sequence continues at coordinate 32,734 of CAZMAV010000018.1, forward strand.
CCGGGAGGGCAGTTGATTCGCTCCTTGCGCATGCAAAGGGCCCAGGAATTACTGGAAAAAAATGCCGGTAACATCTCCGAAATCGCCTATGAAATTGGGTATGCTAACCCTACCCACTTCACCCGTAGCTTCAAAAAGCAATTCGGCTACTCCCCTTCTGAATTCAAAAAGCGACTGAGCTGATTATGGCTATCAAAATTCCTGCACATGAATACGAACTCATTCCTATACGCTCCGGAGGACCTGGAGGCCAGCACGTCAATAAGGTAGAAAGTGGGATACAGCTGAGGTTTGACATACAAGCCTCTTCCCTTTCTAATGGGTTGAAGCAAAGAATCCTCAAACTACGGGACAAGAGAATCACCAAAGAAGGTATCCTCGTCATCGAGGCCACCGGACATCGATCCCAGCACAAAAATAGAGAAGAGGCCATCTCCAGGCTAAAAAAATTGGTCAAAAAGGCCCTCAAACGTCCCAAAAATAGGGTCCCCACCAAGCCGACCAAGGCTTCCAAAGAAGCCCGGCTAAAAAGAAAAAAGAAAAGGGGAGAGATCAAAAAGAACCGCGGAAAGGTAAATTATTAAAGCTTGCTCCCCTTTATTTGTCTCCATCTTTCTTATATTTATAGAGAAGTGATTGTCAGGAATCTTGTTTGGCGATACAATCCATCGCACGATTGAGGTTGAAAAAATAATATTTGCTCACCTTTCGACAGTGCCATTGCCCTTGTTCATGATGATCACAGCCGGAGCAAGGCCCTCATCTGCTCCATACCTTGTTACCAAAAAAGAGGAAGGAGAAAACATTGAGCTCTTCCCTCAGCCACGATCACCGAAAATAAAATACCTCATGGTGAGGATTACCTGTTTACTGTTCCTGCTGGCGATAGGTGCCTGTACAGGGCTAAGTATTGCCCAAGATTCCAGGATAGATTCGCTGAAAGAAGTCATCGCAGCCAAACCCGACAGCCTGAGCCTTCCCTTTCTGGACTCCCTCGCAGATGAATTTAACCGGATACAGGCATGGGATTCAGTGAAGTTTTACAATGACATAGGCTATGAACTTGCCCGTAGATACCAGGACAGTACTACCCTCCTCCAATTTCTGTTTAATTACAGTCCTTATTACAAAAGTCTGGGCGACAGCACAAAGGCTGATAGTTTTAGTCAGGCAGCTTATTACATCAAGGGCCTCATAGGCAGTCCATTAACCAAAGAATTCAATCGGATCAACAATTCTATTCAGTCAACAAAGATCCAAAATGGCCTTCTTATTTATGAAGACAGCAGCAAATCTGTAGGCTTCGATTCTGCCCAAGCCCTTTTTCGAGCGGGAAAATTTAAAGCCAATTGGAATATTGCCCCCTCTGAGGATGTTTATACCTGGGTTCGGTTCAGGATACAGGGCTATCCTGACTCCTCAATCCGGGCACTTTTTATGGTGGGAATGGAAGCGTTAAGTTGGGATACCGTTGAGGTCTACCTTCCCATCGACAATGGCAATTACAGCAAAGAACTGACGGGGCTTAAGGTCAAAAAAGAAGATAAAAACGGGATCAAGGATTGGAGAAGCTTTTTCTATGTCAATCTTCCGGCGGGCTCCGATACCACAATTTGGCTTAAGTTGTATACCGCTCGCATGGAAGTTCCTACGAGGAGCTACTACATCTCTCAATTGGAGGCCGACTACATAAAAAATTATCAGGCCAGCACTGAGCGCTATCTATATATTTTCCTGGGTATCCTTATGGCTATGGGCATGTACTTTTTGCTATTGGCCATTACCACAAAGGAGGAATCCTATATCCCCTACCTCATCTACCTCTCAGGGGTCATTCTTTTTTCCCTGAATGCTTTGAAGTACCATGAATGGATCATGGAATACCCTGTCTACGACTGGTTTGTCTATATTATAGCCATAGGAGTGGCGGGTTTTGGACTCCTGACCTTTGCCAAAAAATACCTCAATATCGAAGAGCTGTCGCCCCGTTGGCACAGAATCTCAAATATCTTTGTCGTCCTTTTCATCATTCCCCCGATTTACCTGACCCTGGCCATCATCGGAGAGTTTTTATATGAAGCCGCTTTTCAGGAGTTCCTCGAGAGTAACTTTTTGGAGGCCAGCACCAACATCATGGTCCTTTCCCTTACTATCATGATTAGCCTGGGCCTGATTCTCACTTTGGTTCTCGGTATTATTGCCTATCGAAAGGGCTTCAAACCAGCCTCTTCCTACCTGATCGCCATGTCTTTTCTTATTTTAATGGTAGGACTGCCCCCCCTCCCATTGCTGATTGCCCCAATCTACACCCTCGTCAGGATATCTTTGTCAGAAATAGCTCTGATCGCTGAGGCAGGTATCGTCCTTCAATTGATCTTCTTTGCGCTGGGGGTAGGACAGAAGATCAACCTTTTGGAAAAGGACAACGCCAAGGTATTGAAAGAAAGACTTGAAATAGAAAAAGATTCCAATCAGAAGCTCCTTCAAGCTGACAAACTAAAAGACGAATTTTTAGCCAATACCTCTCACGAACTCAGGACTCCCCTCAATGGCATACTGGGATTGAGCGAAGCCGTCTATGACGGGATTACAGGTCCTACAACCCCTGAAATGCGGGAAAATCTGGCCATGGTTATCAGCAGTGCCCGCCGCCTCAGTGGCCTGGTCAATGACCTGCTGGACTTTTCCCGACTCAGAAATTACGACCTGGACCTGCAGCTCCGTCCCCTGGACTTCAACTCCCTTGCCGATGTCGTCATGCGGGTATCTATGTCTCTCCTGGGTGGCAAAAGGATTAACCTCCACAAAGAATTGAAGGATGACCTTCCGCCTGTAATGGCTGATGAAAACCGCCTCCAACAAATCCTCTACAACCTCCTGGGCAATGCCATCAAATTTACCAAAGAAGGAAATGTCATCCTCAAAGCTGAAGAAAAAGCGGATCATCTTCTGATTTCCGTGGTCGATACGGGCATCGGCATCCCAGAGGATAAGCAGGAGCGCATCTTCCAGTCCTTTGAGCAGGGCGATGGCTCTACAGCAAGGAAATATGGGGGCACAGGACTGGGCCTGAGCATTACCCGGCAACTGGTAGAACTCCATGGGGGAGAAATCGGGCTGGAATCGGAGCTGGGCAAGGGCTCCACCTTTTGGTTTACCCTTCCCCTAGCCAAAGAAGAGGATAGCTACCCTCCTAAGACCCATGCCCCGTATACTTCACCCGAAGGAATTCTCTCAGGTGTACAAGTCCCACAGGCTAAAGAGGGGGGCGAAATTTCTGAACCTCATCCCTCCCTGCAAAACTACCCAGAGGATTCTATATATCGAATTTTGGTGGTGGACGATGAACCTGTCAACCGGCAGGTCTTGAAAAACCACCTTTCTGCCAAGCCTTATTATGTTACCACCGTCATGAACGGAGTCGAAGCTCTGGAAGCCATCGAATCTGATCAGGAATTTGATTTGGTGCTACTCGATGTGATGATGCCTAAGCTTTCCGGCTTTGAAGTATGCCAAAGGCTCCGAGAAAAATATCTTCCCTCTGAACTTCCCATCATCATGATCACGGCCAAGAATCAGGTATCAGATCTGGTCTCGGGACTTACCTTTGGGGCCAACGACTACATCGTTAAGCCCTTTTCAAAGCAGGAATTATTGGCCCGGATACAGACCCACCTCAATCTCCTGGACATACACGCAGCCACCAGCCGCTTTGTTCCCTTCGAGTTTCTGAAATCTCTGGGTAAGGATACCATTACCGATGTCAAGCTTGGTGATCAGGTGGCAAGGGAGGGAACGGTGCTATTTTCTGACATACGTGGATATACTGGCCTGGCTGAAGGCATGACTCCCCGGCAGACCTTTGCCTTCCTCAACGCCTACCTGGGACGGATGGGTCCTGTGATCCAATCACATAGGGGCTTTGTGAACCAGTTCTATGGGGATGGCATCATGGCTTTATTTCTCCAGGAACCCGAAGATGGCCTCAAGGCTGCTATCAAAATGATAAAAACCCTGGATATCTACAATGAAGAGCGGATCAACAAAGGAAGGGAAGCTGTACATATTGGAATTGGCATGCATACAGGTCAGCTCATGATGGGTATGATTGGGGATGACCGCCGCCTGGATACCGGGCTGGTAGCCGACACGGTCAACACCACTTCGCGGATCGAGGGCCTGACTAAGTTTTATGGTTCACCCATCCTCATCAGCAAAAATCTCTACGAATCTCTGGAAGATCCGAGCTTGTATCACTTCAGGTACCTGGGCAAAACCCTGGTCAAGGGTCGCATCGAACCCCTGGACCTCTACGAATGCCTGGATGGAGAACTTGGAGAAGCCTTTGAGTGGAAAATGAAGAGCCAGGAAGCCTTTGAGGCAGGTTTAGAGGCCTATTACAACAAAGAGTTTACCCGGGCCATGGATGCCTTCAATCAGGTCTTGTCCATTAATGCTGACGACAAGGCCGCCACTTACTTCCGGGATCAGGCCCGAAACCTTCAAGACATGAAAATATCTCCTGATTGGACAGGCGTCACTCGGATGGGCTGAAAATCATACTGGTAAACTGAAAATTACAAAGCTAGACAACATTGATTATCACGAATCATTTTTTAGGATACAGCCCCTGGCACTCTTGGGGCTGAAGACAACCTACTTATCATAAGCCCAACAGTGCCATAGCCCTTCATTCGTGATAATCACTAGCCTCTAAAAATTCATGGGTCAGAAGGATGGGAAAGCAGAGTTTCCGACGAATAGATTATTTTTGTATGTGAAGGTCATATCAATATTAAGAATCCATTGAGAAAATCATGAGATATACAGGATTAAACAAAGAGGAAATTGAAGAACTGTAGGTAAGCAGTCCATCATCAGCATATCAGACACCTGCCCCTCCCTTACCTGTAAAATTATTCCAGGCGGATGGCCCGGTGGTATATTGGGCAGATATGTATGGGTTCCTCAAAAAATTTCATGGCCTTCTCGTTTTCCAAGAAAGGCAAGAACCAATTCCCATTGCCTATATTTGCAATTGCTGATACGCACAAACAGTTTGATGCATGAAGTTCAAAGATTTTGGCCTTTCTGAGGAGTTACTGAGGAGCCTCGACACATTGGGCTACAAAAGGCCTACCGATATTCAGTATAAGGCCATTCCTTCCATCCTAAAGGGAGAGGACGTCCTGGCTATCGCACAGACGGGAACTGGTAAGACGGCGGCTTTTGCGATTCCGGTGGTGGATCAGCTTCACAAGGGCAAGCGGTCAAAAAGGAGCCTGGGGATTCGCTGTGTTGTTATGGTTCCGACCCACGAACTGGCCTTACAGACTTCCGGCGTCTTCGCCAAGATTGGTAAGCATACGAGGGTAAAATCCTTTGGTGTATTTGGGGGAATCGAACAGGCACCCCAAATCGAGCAGCTCGACAAGGGCCTGGACGTCCTGGTAGCTACCCCCGGGAGGCTCTTCGACCTTCATGCCCAGGGACACATCGACCTCCGCGACCTGGAAGTTCTTATCCTCGACGAGGCAGATCACATGCTGGACATGGGATTCTACCAAGACATCAAGGACCTCATTAAGCTGATCCCCCGAAATCGCCAGACCCTTTATTTTTCGGCTACCATCGACGAGAAGATCAAAAAACTGGCCTATTCCCTGGTTAAGAATCCCATTAGAATTCAGATTTCTCCTAAAAATCCCATTGCCAAAAATATTGAACACGGCGTGGCAGAGGTGGAAATGGACGACAAACGCTTTTTTCTCGAAAGACTTTTCAAAGAACAAGACGAGAAAAAAATGCTGGTCTTTGTCCGTACCCGGGTGAGGGCAGAGCGGGTCCACAAAGCCATGGAGCGGGTTGGGATAGAATCTGCCACCCTTCACGGAGAAAAGGAGCAGAAAGAGCGGATCGATGCCCTCCAAAGATTTAGGAGCAGCGAGGTTCGCATGCTCATTGCTACCGACGTCAGCGCCAGGGGGCTGGACATTCCCGATGTGGAGCAGGTGGTGAACTATGACATGCCCGAAAGAGGAGATATATACGTTCACCGGATCGGAAGAACAGGGAGGGCAAAGCAAAGGGGAACGGCTATTTCCTTTTGCAGTTCGGAGGAGAAGGAAAAGCTCGAGCTAATCGAATCTTACATAGATGACTTCATCCCAGTCCTAGACATACAAAAGTCTGATTATGCCCAGACCCTCCAACTTTTTGGGAGAGAGGAAAGCAACTGGAAGGGCCTCTTGAAAGAAATTGAGGAGGAAGATAAAAAACGTAGGAAGAAGAAAAAGCGAAAATAGTAAGGATGAAGGCAGGGCCCTCATCCTTTTGAAAATGCTTGTGCTATCGGGCCTCCTTAAACTATTTCTGGCAATCAACCTGCTTTCCCCGGAGCTCACAGGCTCGATTTTCCTTGCAAATACATCTCAACTCTTTCCGAGGTTGGACCTTATTGTCTCCATTTTTATCCAACCAAAATAGCTGACAACTGCTACAACCCCGCTTGTCGCAGCCTATTTTGTAGCACTTACCCTTTCTTTTTACCGTAATGGGAGAGGGAAGTCGCTTAGCTTTGGAGGGAATATTCAAGGATTTGGACATGGATGCTGACACAGGCTTGGCCGATCTGCGAACCTGAGGAGAAAGGTCAAAAACAGCATCTCCTTTAAAAACAGGATCGTTTCCAATAATCCGCACGGGGTTCTTGAACCAGATCATGGTATCATTGAATATTTTGGTGGTCTGAGCCTGGGCCTGACCTCCCATCAAACACATCAAACAGAGGACAAGGATTGCATACCAAGATTTCGCTTTCATAAGGCTTTCAAATTTAAGTGTTGTTAATTGTGTAATGAATAGTCTCCCAGGCCCATCCAAACGTAACATTTTCAGCCAAACCGATGATGTAGATCAGCATGATACATACGTAATGCTCAGTTACTTGCAAAAAATAATTAAAGATATTTTTTCTAAATACTCTTTAGATGAAACTTATAAAAGGCTATTCTTTGCTCTCCTTTTGTCCAACCATTCGGGCATTTCCTCCTCCAGCATTTTTTGAGCGTATTCGTAGCCCAGGTTGACCGCTTTTATGTAGGCCTTCCAGTTGATAATTCCTACGGCTCCCATGGGAGGATTAAGGTAGAGATCCGAAAGAGCGATATTTTGTTGTTTTTTGTTGCTGCTTCCCAGGATGATGGATCGCCAGATGGTACTGATCAGACGGGGAAAATCGTAGGAATCTCTGGAAAGTAAACGTGTTCTTAAAATTTCCAGGGATGTAGGAAAGCTCTCAAAGGGTATGTCCATTTCCTGAGGGATCTCGGGGTCTACAGCGATTATTTTACCTACTCCCTCCTCTCTCATGAGGTCTACGGGTAGGTTGTTCAAGGCTCCTCCGTCGATGTACATGGCTTTATCTCTGATCATGGGTGGCAAAACGCCGGGGATGGCCAGGGAACAACGAACAGCCTCCCAAAGAGGGCCCTTATCCAGGCGCTGGACTTCAGCTGTGTGCATGTTGGAGGATACACAAAAGAAATTGGTCCAAAGGTCTTCGACATCATAATCGTCAAAAAGCCGCTTGAGCATCTGATCGATCCTCCTACCCCTCGAAAGAGCTATGATGGGATAGAGATTGTAGTCTCCTACGGGGCTTTTTCTGGCAAAATTTTTCTTCCCCTGTTCAAACATGGTCTCGTAGTCCCTGTTCATGGCCATCTCAGCCGCAAAGACCGCTCCTATGCTGGTTCCTGCAAAAAAGTCGATGTCAATCCCTTTTTCCTGCAAGGCACGATACACCCCCAGATGGGCAAATCCCTTGGCTCCTCCCCCTCCCAAGACCAGGCCCAGGGTCTCCCCGCTCATGAAGCGCGCAAGCCTGGCAAAATCACCTTCCTTGTCCCAGCGCACATGGTAATGGCGAAATACCTTTCGGGGCCTCAGCCAGCGACGGGTGATTCGAGGAATTTGATCTGAATATTTGTGAAGAAGGACCAGCTCCTGCCGGGAACTGTCTGCCATAAGACCATTCTCCAACCATTCTTTTTCCACCTGGCCGGGTTCTGCAGCGTCTTCAAAATTAGCCAGAAGAAGGAGGCGATCGGCCTGACGTATACACCTTCGGGTCCAGGCATCATATTCATGTCCTACCTCGTAGACCACAAATTTGTAGATAAATTCTTGTTCGTCCAGCCAACTGGTCAGGCGGGCATGCATAGCGTCACCCTCGGTCACTTTGGGGGCGTAGGGGATGGAGGAGAGTTGGCTGATATTTTCCCGGTTCAGGAAGAGGACCTTGCCATAATGGCTCAGATGCACGACCAGTCTTTGGCATACTTCTTTGGCGGGTACACGAGAACTCAGGGGTAGGAGCCCCACATTGACGACGGGAGGCTTGAGGTTATCGGCGTAAATGCGGTTGTTGAAGCGACTGATGATCAGGCGGGAAATGTTGATGGCCGACTGGGGGAATGTCTGTACAAGCCGATCAAAGGTAGACTTTGAAATCTTGACCAATAGGCTGTCCCGAATAGACAAAATATCCGCAGAACGGGGATCACCCGTAAAAAGGGCCATCTCGCCCACGCTTTCTCCCTTGGCTACCTCTCCGATCAAACGCTTGCCCCCATCTACCTCCCTGATCCAGGCCTGTAGGCGACCACTAATCAGGATGTACATGCTGTCTCCCTTATCTCCCTGACGCACCAAAAGCCGATTGGCAGGAAGCTCGATCCACTCCAGCAAATCCGCAAACTGCTCGAAAGTGTCGTCTTCCATCTCTCCAAAATACTTTTGTAGGGCGGGTCGAAGCCTTAGCGCTTTGAGCTCAGACTGAGACGATAATGGATACAGGTCTGACATGGTCCAAAGGTATATCTAATAAAATTAATGAAATTAGACCAAAAGCCTAAGCCAACCATCTCTCAGACAAATATTGATCTTTAGCTGTAATAAATACCCCTATGATTATACCAAGTAATTGAGCAGGATTTTTACATAAAATCAGGTTATACCCATCAGGAGCAAAGAGAATGAGCAAAACCTCAGAACATGAATTTCGAGAGTTGCTGGAGCGAAATCGTCCCCGCCTGATCAGGATTTGTAGAATATATGGTCGGAAAGAGGAAGAGAAAGACCTCTTTCAAGAGATCGCCTATCAAATATGGAGGTCCATGGATAATTTTCGGGGAGAAGCCTCTATCGATACTTTTCTTTACAGGATAGCCCTCAATACTGCCCTGGTATTTAAGTCGAAGCAAAAAAAGAAAAAAGCCGATGTATCCATAGAAGATGCCCCACTTCCGGCTTATCAGCCCGACGTAGCAGAAGAAATCGATCGAAAAAGCAAGCTGAATTGGCTTTATGGAGCCATCAAAAATTTAAAGTCTGTGGATCAATCCCTGATCTTACTTTACCTGGAAGGAATGTCCTATGAAGAAATCGCTGAAGTCTCCGGCCTTAAAGTCAACCACGTGGGGGTCAAGCTCAATCGAATCAAGAAAAAGCTATCGAACAGCCTAAAAATCAAAAAATAATGGATTGGAAAGAAATTCAGACCGCATGGAAGGAGGAGGGGAACCATAAATCCAAAGAATTCTCCATTCCCAGCAAAAGTAGACTTGAGTCCCTAGGGAGAGAAATGAAATATTTTCAGCAAGACTACGGACGAACCCCCTCCCTCTGGATAAGTGCTATATTTTTGCTCTTTTCCGGGATGCTTCTCTTTGGGATTCTTCGAGATGGATTCGATGAATCAGAAAATTTGGATTACTTTATTTTCCTTTTCTTGCCCCTCGCAATTTTCAATTTACTACGAGCAATTTTAAGCAAAAATGTCTCACCTTCTGAAAACCTCCTGGACTACCTCAAGCATGCAAGAAAAAATGTACGACTGGTAAGGATTCAGCAATTGGCTTCGCTTTCATCTCTCCTATTCTTAATTCCCCTCCTCCAATCAGCAAGAAAGGGATTCACCTGGGATACCTGGGATGACTATAGCAATACCATCGGCCTTCTGCTTTTTATCCCCATAGCCTTGATTTTTGCTGCTGTCCTGTGGTGGTACCAAAGCCAGCATCCCTACAATCTCTCTAGGTTACTCAAAGAACTAAATGCCCTTATCAAGGAAATGGAAGAGGAAGAATAATCTTAATATTTTTCAAACAAATAAGGCGAAAAATCGCTTTTTTGTTAAACATCAAAGTTTAAACTTTAATTTTACACTATGACTTATTTAGAACGCGCAAAAGACATTTACAACAAGATTGGTCAGGGTCACCTGCTGGAGGCCTTTGAGCATTATTACGCAGACAAAGTAGTCATGACCGAGCCCATGGGAACCCGTGAAGGTAAGGTAGCCTGCCGCCAGTATGAGGAGCAATTCCTCGATAGCGTCAAGGAAGTCCACGGCCTGGAGGTAAAAAATATCGCCTCTGACGAAGAAGCCGGAACTACCTTCATCGAGAACGTCCTGGACCTGACTTTCAAGGATGGAAATCGCACCCAAATGGAACAGGTATCCGTCCAAAAGTGGGAAGGAGACAAGATTGTCCACGAAAGATTCTACTACGACCGCGGTCAGGGATGATCCAAGTAAGCATCAAAAAAAAGAGGCTGTCTTAAATTCAAGACAGCCTCTTTTTATTTGAATAAAAATCAAATTTACTCTGCGCAGGTCAGGTAAACGGCTCGGTTTTCTTTCCTGGCTTTTTGTTTGTGGCAGGTATAGGTCCTGCGGCTGCTTCTGCATGAACTTCTGGTATAGGTTCTGCTATTACAGTGGCTCCTAAAGTGCTCATCGTAGGTATAGCTATGATGCTCGTGGCTACTTTCCTTCTCGCTGTGGGGAGATTGAAAACTTTCTGCATCATCCTCCAGGATTGTAAGCCTACGTGGAGAGATTCCAAAATTAAGGGTTAGGTACTTCATGACGGCCTGCTCCCTCATGGTCGCCATGTAGGTGGGCTCGTAAGCTCCTCTTTTGCCTGAAATTTCGAGTATCATGCTGGGATGATTGATCATCCGCTGAGCTACTTCGTTCAGTTCTTCAGTGGCCTCCAGGTCAAGCTGATTGCTGCGATTGTCAAAGAAAATGACAGGCAGGACGCAGACATTGGCTTTTTCGATGGGCTGCGAAAGTTCAGAAGAATGCTCTATATCGAGGGTATAGGAATCGGAGCCAGAGTATTCGGTGTGATTGAGCTGGTAAATGACTACGCCTGCGACCAGTGCGATCCAGAAGACACGGGTAAGTGGATGAATTTTCTTGAACATAGCAGAGTTAGAGTTTCTGGTTATAATTTACAAAGTCGAGCGGGATTCTACCAGTAGAAATTAAACATTGTCTCATGTATGATACAGGTAAAATTGCCAAAGGTTCATTCCCCCTCCGGGAAACTCACAGATAATGAACTTTGGTTAATTCTTCCGACACTTTCCACAAATTTTGCTGGCCATTTTTGTCTCTGGCCTGAGGAGGAACCTTGACCTCCTTGGGATAACCCCCGAGTTCCTGAAAGCCATCAGGACCGTAGTACTTTCCGGGCTGAGCCTGATGAGCTGTAGCTGCATACAACTGAGGCAAGGCACCCTTGGCAGCTGGCTGTGCCATCAACTTGATCAGCCCTCCAAAAACAAACTTCATGATGGGACTGAAATCTGCTTTATCTCCCAGATTTGTACTTGATCCTCCAGGGTGAGCGACCATAGAACGGGTAGATTTACCGGCTTGCTCCAGGCGTTCGTTCAGCTCTTGGGTAAAAAGGATATTGGCCAATTTGCTCTGTCCGTAGGCTCCCCATTTGCTGTATGACTTTTCACTCATCAGGTCGTCAAAGTTAACTTGACCGCTCTCTGCTGCTTTGGAAGCTACATTGACCACCCTACCAGCCTCCGAGGCTTCCAATTTATCCATCAAAAGGCCCGTAAGGGCAAAATGCCCCAAATGATTGATACCAAATTGCTTCTCGAAGCCGTCTTTGGTCTTACCCTGAGGGAGGGCCATGACCCCGGCATTGTTGATCAGGATGTCCAACTTATCGTGTTTGTCGGAAAATTTTTCCACAAAGGACTTTACAGAATCCAGGCTGGCCAAGTCTAATTCCATGAGTTCCAGCTTGGCACCTGACACCTCAGCCTCTATCTTTTCTTTGGCATTCTTTCCCTTTTCGAGATTTCGGCATCCGAGGATGACCCTTGCCCCCTTTTGAGCGAGCGCCAAGGAAGATTCATAGCCCAGTCCGCTGTTTGCTCCCGTAACAAGTGCTGTTTTTCCATTCAGGTCGGGCATCTGCTCGACCGTCCATTGATTTGACATGTCTTCTTTTTGTTTGAGTGTGGAAGAATACTAGGAGATAAGTACAAAGGAACTTTTCTGTTTTCAGTATTCGTTTTTTATCGTTTATCTATGATCATTCCCCCACCGGATTTTTAATTTTTGCTTCCCAGTGAATATGAAACCTTTACCATCACATACCTCCTCAGGGTAAGGCTGTTTCCATCCTCTACAAAATTGAGTTCTGCCCGGCGACTGACGCCAAGGTTTTGATTCAATATATCGAAGGCAAGAAGTTCCACCCTGAGTTTTTTATCAAAAAACTGCCGGGTGAGGCTGGCTTCCAGGAGAGGAACCTGCACATCCTCCGCAAAATTTCCTCCGGCGTAGATGGCCCAGGAAAACTCCGACCGAAAAACCCAGTTTTTCAAGAAGTTGAGTCGAAACCTCACAAAATAGTTTTGATTCAAGAAATTTCTGTCAAATTGCGAGGCATCGGAATATGTGGCTTGGTTAAAGCCCCAATCCCCCCCCACCGCAAGGTCAAATACCTCTTTCTTTCTGTTTTCCAGGCTCAGGCCTGCTGTATTGCTAATGCGATTTACCACATTTTCCTGGCCGTTGACAAAGGTGATTCCATTGTTGTAGCTAAGTCGGTTGCTCAAGCTTATTTTTATCCCCAGGGGGCGAATAGGCGTTGAGAGATTGATGTTGGCACCGACTCTCAATGAATTATCGACATTTAGGGGCCTTCTTATTTGCCTGAATAAAGAGTCAACCTCCCTTACCTCCACGATGGAATTTTGGGTATAATTTACCCATATATAGGTAAAAAGAGAGGTAAAGCTAAAGGGATCGTACCAGTATATATCACCGGCAAGGTTGTGGGTATAAGAAGGACGTAGGCCTGGATTTCCCTGGTAGAGATTAAAGGGATCACGGTTGTCGATAAAGGGCTGCAATTGGGTCAGACTGGGTTCGTCAAAGGAGGTGCGATAGCGAAGCCCTGCCTTCAACCCATCCTTCCATTGGTAGTAGAAACGCAGGTTGGGGAGGAAATTTTGGAATTGCTGATCTATGCTGTCGCTTAGGGTAAAGAGAAATCCCTCCAATCTTGAAGTCTGATAGTCGACGCCTAGCTGCAGACCGGCCTTTTCTCCCTTCAAGTTGAAAGAGGATCCGACAGTCTGGTACATGTAGTCCCTTCGAAAACTGTTGCTCAAAAGGGTGTTTCTTTCCCTAAATGGAAATAGGTCAAATACATCCCGATCCTGATTTTGCCGGTAGTTTTGAATGGCATAGGTAAATTGGAGGCGGTTTCCTACCTTACCCAGCGGTTCCGTGTACTGGACCCGTCCCCCGTAAGTGAGTTTGTTTTCCTCCTGGCTTTGATCCTGAGAAAGATCATTGGTCAGGGTCATGCGAGGCAGAAAGAGGGTATTGGCCGCCTCAAAAAGTCCGGTTTGATTGCTCATTTCTCCACCGATCCTCCCGCGAAAGGAAATGGTACGACCTTTTTTAAGAATGCGGGTCAGATAAGAAAAACTGGCCTCCCCATCAATTTTTTGAGCTTCCGATTGGTTGATCCGCCGGCTCGAGTTTTCCAGGTTGCCCTCCACCCCAAAGACCTCCGTCATGCTGCTGTCTCGATTTTGTCCCCCCCTATATCCCAGATTTAGGTTGAAGCGAAAACGAGCAATAGAATCTCCTCTGAAGCGAAGTCCCGTCGAAAGTCGATGGCTGTAAAACTGGTCCCTGCTCATCCGCTCGTTTTCGGAGGTAAAAAAATCTTCCTCCAAAAATTGCTCTCGGGTAAAATCCTCCTCTCTCCGGGTTCCTAAGCCGCTGAGCATGTAGTTGGCATTAAACTGTAGCTTGGGAGTCAGTTCAATGCTGCTGTTGATCCCTCCCCCCTGGGTCGTCAATATCCCATTTCGATCAAGGGCAGAGATGGGAATGCCAGAGTTTTCATCCACCGGGATGTTGATGACTCCATCCTTCATAAAGCTGCCGATCCCCCCCATGAATTCTATATACTCACTGATTGAAAAGCCGTTCTCGTTGATATTATTTGAGAGACCTATAAGAGAAAACTGGGCTTTAGGGGCAAAGCGGTTTACATTACCCTTTAGCGTATATCGGTCATCACTTCCGTATCCACCCTCTACGTTGCCGAAGTATCCCCTCTTTTTGTCCTCCTTAAGTGTTAGGTTAATGGTCTGGTTTACTTCCCCGTCATCGGTCCCGGAAATGTCTTCTTCGTCAGTTTTTTCGTCGTAGACCTCAACACTTTTGATGGCATCTGCCGGTAGGTTTTTCGTGGCCATCTTGGGGTCATCTCCAAAAAACTCTTCTCCGTCTACCCTGACCTTGCCTACATTTCTGCCCTGAGCTTTAATGTTTCCACTTTCGTCTACTTCCACTCCCGGCAATTTTTTCAGCAGGTCTTCGACTAGCTCTCCGGGTTGGGCATCAAATACATCGGCGTTGTAGGAAAGGGTATCACCCTTGAGTTGGATAGGGCTTCTCTCAGCTTCGATGTCCACCTGATCTGTCACCAGGTCTTCAGGATAAAGGACAATAGCACCCAGGTCTTCCTCTTTTTGTCCCCGAGTCAGGTCTACCCTTTTTTCTACCGTTGCATAGCCCAAAAAGGAGACCTTGAGGGAATAGGGCAGAGGTTTGAGCCCGGGAAGCCTGAATTCCCCTGCTTCATTGGTCAGGACAAAGGAAGCGATGGTAGAATCCACCTCCTGAACCAGGATAATACTGGCACCGGGAAGGGGCTGCCCGCTGCTGTCGCTCACAGTCCCGGTGATGCGTTGAGCCCAGACACAGAGAGGCAGTAGCCCCAAAATCAAAAGAATGCTTAATTTTTTTGTCATGATTGTGGTGGGTAAATGAAAAGAAGGTCCCGGGGGTTGGGAGTTTTTAAATAAGTTATAGAAAGAAAGCCAAAAAATGGACACAGCTATCATCATCATCATAAGCTCTTCCTTTTTGGCGATTAACAATTAGCAGGTTAAGCTTGAAAATGAATTATTTGTAATTAGCCCTACAAGGCTATGCCAATCTTACGGCGATATATTCCTAAGGAAAAAAAGCCAGTAGGCTTGGGTCCTACATGCTCTAGAGATAATGTTTCCTGAAAATGGGGAATCCAAGCTCAGAAATTGAAAGGTTGGAAGATGTCAATTCTTAATGATTTTGAAGGTCCCTCCTTCACCCTTTAGGGATTTCATTTCTTCCAGCTTTTCCTTCATGATCTGGTCAAATTCTTCCCGGCTGACTTTTTTGCCCTTCTCAGGAGGTAGCATTTCTTCCTTGGGAATTTCTGCGAATGCCACCTTTTTTGCTTCGATGATCAGGGATTCGTCTTTGTTGGCAACTTTAAGAATCAATCCCGGAAGGCCATTTTGACTGCCTGGACCTACCTGTATGGGTATTTGTGGGGTAAACCAGGCCTTGGTTTGGGTAGAATCGTCAGCCGTGGCCTTCATGCAGATAAAGCCGGCGATCTTTTCCTGCTCTCCGGTCAACTTCCATTTTTTTGCCGATGCTTCCCCCTCGATCAGGAAAATTCGACCCATAAAATTTTTCTTTTCTATGCTGTTTTCACCCTTCAGATCACGAAAAACTACATTATCCGAGCCCCCAAATTTTGCCGATATATTTTGATCTGAGCCTTCACTCTTAAATGCTGCACTTTCCGCTTCCGTGGAGTTTCGGTAGATAGATTTTTCAGGGCTGAACAGGAGGGTTTTAAAATTGCTCTTGTATTCGGGGATCAGCGCCAGTAGCTCTGGATTCTTATCACCAAGCTTTTTGTGTAGGTTGATCTTTTCCTCAAAAATCACCCTTCCCTCTTTGGGGCTTTGGGCAAATAAAAGGCAGGGAAACAGTAAAATGAAGAGGATAAAGGTTCTGCTCATCTTGTCTGTCTTTTTGTCAAAATATGATTCAATATAAGGAAGTATTTTTGAGGCATTTGTTAAAGAAAACCTTTGATTCGTTAAGGAAAGGTTAAGAGCCCCTGAATTCTGGAAAAGAACCTCTACCCCTGTCGAACCAGGGCGGCAGAAAGCTTATCCTCATCCCAATCAAAAACCCGATCAGCCGAAGCCGATCGGGAAAACCAGGAAGAGGGAATAAAAATTTATATTTCTATCGCTTCACGGCGATAATCATGTCATGGGAGTGCCGCTGACGGGCATGGATATAATAGCGTCCAGGCCGCCAGTTTCCACCTTCAATTTTGATGCTGTGGTTACCGGCTTCATAGGTCTCGTTGGCCAGTTCGTGAACGATTCTCCCCTGCGCATCAAAGACGCGGACCTGTACGACTCCTTCCTCCTTCACCCAAAAGTTTAGCTCTGTGCGGTTATGGAAGGGATTGGGATTGTTGGTCTTAAGGAATATCTTTTGCTCCTTTTCCAGCAGGCCTCTTTTGGCTTTGCGCGACTTGATCACAGGAACGTGAACAAAGTCATCGAAGAGCCATTCTTTGATCTGAGCTTCCTCCACCCCAAACCAGTCCATGAGTACCGAGCCATACATGGACCGGAAATCATAGAGCATGGGGAGGTTGTCTCTGCGGTCTACCTCTTCGGGGATAAGGGGATTTTCTCCAAAAATTTGCGGATTGACAGCTTTTCCAAAGAAAAACATAGGCGCAGCTGCCCCGTGGTCGGTGCCCAGGCTGCCATTTTCCTTGATACGCCTCCCAAATTCGGAGAAGGTCATGCCGATCACCCGATGGTCCAACTGCATGAGCTCCAGGTCATCCTGAAAAGCAGCGATGGCATCAGAGACATCCTGCAGAAGTTCTGCGTGATTTCCAATGGTCGAATCTCCGCCTTCCACCTGGCTGGCATGGGTATCGAAGCCCCCGATGTTGACAATGTAGACCTTGGTCTTAAGCCCTCCGGCAATCAGGCGAGCTACGATCTTCAATTCTCTGGCGAGGCGATTACTTTCCAGGCCCAGGTATTTGCGGGAGACATTGCTGCCCACATTTGAAGATTCCTGTATGGCCTGGAGGTATTGATTGGTTTGGCTGATCATGGTACGCATGAAGCCCAGTTCTTTTCCGTAGGGAGTATTGGCAAAATTCATCCCGGCCGATACCGGTAGTTCAGAAAACCTGTCCGGATTCCTGACTGCCAGACCCAGATTTACAGATTCTCCCTGACAGGTACTTGACACGACAGAGCCTACCGTGATCGCGGGAGGATGGGGCTGGTCTGCCGTGGGAAAGCCTTCGGGAAATCCCGGAAATTCCGAATCCAAAAAGCGACCCATCCAGCCCGTGTTCCACACTTCCTCTGAGGGTGATCCCGAGGTCCAAATGTCGGTAGAGCGAAAGTGAGAAAAATTAGGCTCCGGATATCCCACCCCCTGGACGATAGCCACCTTCTCCTGTTGGTACATTGACTTCAATTCCGTCATGGAGGGATGGAAGCCTACGTGGTCGTGGAGTTTGAGGACTTTCTTTTCGGGGATAATGACATCTGGACGAGCCTTGACCAGGTTGTCATATTGGTCTAGGGGAATGAGGGTATTGAGGCCGTCATTGCCCCCGTTGAGTTGGATGAGGACAAGGACCCTCTCTTCATCGTCTGTCATCTGAGCCAGACGAGCAAAGGGATGCTGAAAACTGTGAGCGAGAACCTGGGTTTTTCCCAATAACATGGGAGCTAACCCGGCCAAGGCAGAGTTCTTAAGGAAGTTTCTGCGCTTCATATGTAGAGTTTTTTTATTCGAAGTGATGGATAGAGGTAAACATTAGGATAATTGAAACTCGGCCATGGTCAGCATCGAACTCAGCAGGGCCTCTAGTTTGGTTCTCACAGATTTTTCCGCCATTTCGTCTTGAGGATTCTGAAGGTAAATCATGTATTCTTCTGTCCATTCGAAGTCCGGCAACCCTGGAATCAGGACATCCTTGAGGGCCTTCAACTGGGCCTCGGTCAGGGGCTGAGGAAAAAACCTCTCGGCCCATTCTCCTACCAGCACATTGGGCTCAAAGGGATCACTTACCGTCGCCAGGAGTTCGAGGACATCTATCTCAAAGCGCTCCCCATCCTTTCTGTAGCCGCGGTTGACCCATTCCTCCAGAAAATTCATCCGGTTAGGGAGGGTCACCGAATTGATCCAAATCTTATGAAAAAGCGGCTCCTGGTAGTAGGCAGGCCAGCCGGCTACATCTGGTGGCTTGAGAAATTCCATTTGCATGTCCCTGGCCTTATTCATCAAGTGGTTCCAGATAGAATACCTCATGATGTATTCCGAAGACTTCGGCATGGGAAACTGGGTGAGTTTTATTGCGCCCACGACCATGTCCAGGGGGTGCTTGATCAGACCTCCATGATTTTCCTGACGTAGAAAATGCTCACTCGCAAATAGCCTCCTCAGCACGCCTTCTACTTCGTAGTCCTCATCAAAAAGTTGCTGAGCCAGAGGCTCTATAATGTCCGACTCCACCTGATCTGTGATTTCGTAGTAGACAAACCATCGATACAGCTTCTTGACGATATGACGTGCAGCCTGCTTTTTTTGAAAAATCATGTCGATCAGGACCTTATACTCTTCCTTCCCTTCATTTTTGATGACTTCTCCATCAAAGGCAGATGAAAATTTCTTGTCGCCCGTCTCGTGCCTGTCTTCTCTAAATTCTGAGCTGGGCAGACCAGCTTCCTCGGCGTCGAGGCTGTCGTTCCAACCGGTCAGGCACTCCGCAGCGGCCAGTACGTCGGTCTCCGTAAAGTGGGTGTAGTTGCCCGTCCCAATGAGTGGACCCTTACCGATGGAAAATAGCTCAAACAACTCACGGGCGTAGTTCTCATTTGGCCTTCCCTTGACGTTTTTATCCCCATCGAGGTATTTGAGCATGGCGGACATGATGGTAATTTTTTCTACCAGGGTCTTGAAATTCCCCAAGGCATTCCGCCGAATTTCATCCAGGTACTGATAGGCATTTCTGGCCTCCCCTACCCGGTTGTGTTCTACTGCGAAGTGATTGTGCCAAAAGAGCACCATGCTTTCGCGGAGATGAATGCCTTCCTCGATCATCAAGCCTACACTCCAGGCTCGCAGCGAACGAATCCGTCGTCCATTGTTGCCTCCATCGGCTACGGGAGCTGTAACCCAGACTTCTCCTTCACCAGCGTGCTTGTCATCGTCAAAATCATACATCACCGGAGGTTTGGGCAGGGCTCTGTTCCTGAAAAGGTGATCCAGCGTACCTGGGAGGCCCCTTTCCTGAGCCTCACTGATCTCTTCGGGAGTGGGAGAAAAACAGCAGCGCCTGAGCAGGTGGGCAGCGGTGGCCCGATCCCATTCTCCGGCATAGGGACTAAGGTCTCCCGTAAGCACACGGATAGGTGCCTGTGCTTCCTTTGGCGCCATTGAAGAAAAGGAAAGAAAATTTCTTCGGTTCATAAACGCATCTCTTGAAAATGGATCAATATGAAGGCTGTATGCTTCTCCAAAGGCTACACACAGCACAATGAATCTTATCTGAACACAGCAAAAAGGTGGATCAGGAGGTAGAAATGCCGATTTTTTGGGGGTGGGATTCGATATTTAAACTAGCAAAAATTTTACCATAGTGGAAGTTCTTATCATTTTGTCGTAAATGGTAAGTTGTATTTTTTATCCTATACTGGCTTTATACTTGGCAAAATGGTCTTGCTTGGTTCGGTAAGATTGGCAAATTCCCTGTAAGCTACAGCTAGGACAGCTAGGCCGACTCCAGGTACAAACCTTCTGCCCGTGTTTGAAAAAAAGTTTGTGAAAATTTAGCAGTTCGTCTGCCTCCTTGGGAAGCATGCTTTTTAATAGGTCGTGAGCCTTGGCTTCAGAAACCTTGGTATCAATGATGCCCAGGCGCTGAGAAAGGCGATATATATGAGTATCTACGGGCAGGGCAGGCAGGCGAAACACAAAAAGTAAGAGAAAAGTAGCTGTTTTATGTCCTACTCCAGGCAAGCTTCTCAGCCATTTGCTGGCCTCGTCTACTTCCCAATCCTTTAAAAATGCTAGGTCAAAGTCTCCCCTTTCCTCTTGGATCTGCCGGAGGATGGCCTGAATCCGGGGAGCCTTTACTTCGGGATATTGGGAGGGTCGAATGGCTTCTACCAAAGCTTCGGTATTTCCCTCCATGATGGCCTCCCAAGAACCAAAGCGCTCCCACATGGCCTGAAAAGCAGCTCTCTCGTCCGCGTAAGTAGTACGCTGGGAAAGCACCGTAGAAATCAATTGCTCCAAAGGAGCCTTGGAAGAATAGCGAAGAAGGCGGCCATACTTCTTTTCCAGGATTGTTAGTGCTTCTTGGATCAGGCTGGACATAGGCAAGGGTTTTTAAAGCAAACCCCTCCGGTCCTATCCTTGTTTATTTCTGTTTGCTGAAACAACTCCATCTCACATCAAGGTTCTACCACGTCCTCGCTCATGAGTTTTTGTAGAATATTTTTGGCGGCTTCAGGAATGACCGTACCAGGGCCGAAAACTCCTGCTACCCCTTCATTGAACAGAAAGGGATAATCCTGCTGAGGGATAACCCCTCCTGCAATGACCAGTATGTCTTCCCGGCCGATTTTTCTGAGTTCCCCGATCAGTTGGGGAACCAGGGTCTTATGACCGGCAGCGAGAGAAGACACTCCTACGATGTGAACATCATTTTCGGCGGCCTGACGGGCTACCTCGGAGGGCATCTGAAAGAGAGGCCCAATATCTACATCGAAGCCCAGGTCCGCAAAGGAGGTCGATATTACCTTAGCCCCCCGGTCGTGTCCATCCTGGCCCATCTTGGCCACCATGATCCTTGGGCGGCGGCCCTCCATGCGGGCAAATTCATCTGCCAGCTTTCTTACCTCCTCTATGCCAGTCTGGTTTTTGGATTCGTTGATATACACCCCACTTACTGAGCGCACTACGGGAGTATAGCGTCCAAATACTTCTTCCATAGCAAGGGAAATTTCTCCCAGGGTAGCCCTGTGCTTGGCTGCTTCTACCGAAAGGGCCAGCAGGTTGCCTGATCCCGACTGGGCAGCATCTTTGATGGCTTGGAGGCTGCGGTTGACAGCTTCGTTGTCGCGGCTTTCCTTAATATCGCGAATCCGCTTAACCTGAGATTCACGAACAGCGGCATTGTCGATCTCACGTATTTCAAACTTGCTATCGTCTTCTCCTTCCCTACGAAAACGGTTGACGCCCACAATGACATCCTCCCCAGAGTCGATCCGGGCTTGCTTGCGGGTAGCTGCCTCCTCGATGCGCATCTTAGGGATGCCCTGCTCAATCGCCTTGGCCATGCCCCCATAGGAATCGACTTCCTCGATTAGGGTCCAGGCCCTGTGAGCCAGTTCGTGGGTCAATCGCTCCACATAGTAAGAGCCTGCCCAGGGATCAACAGCCTGGGTGAACTTGGCTTCTTTCTGAAGGAATAACTGGGTGTTTCTGGCAATACGAGCCGAAAAATCAGTAGGGAGAGCTATAGCTTCGTCAAAAGAATTGGTATGCAAAGACTGGGTATGGCCAAATACAGCTGCCATGGCCTCTATGCAGGTACGGGCCACATTGTTGAGAGGGTCCTGCTCAGTCAGGGACCACCCAGAGGTCTGACAATGGGTCCTGAGCGACATAGATTTTGGATTCTTAGGATCAAATTCCTTGATCATCTTGGCCCAAAGCATGCGTCCGGCTCGGAGTTTGGCGATTTCCATGAAGAAATTCATCCCTATTCCCCAAAAGAAGGACAGACGAGGAGCAAAAGCATCCACATCCAGCCCCGCCTTCATCCCGGTTCTCACATATTCCAATCCATCCGCCAGGGTATAAGCCAACTCAAGGTCAGCCGTCGCTCCTGCCTCCTGCATGTGATAGCCGGAAATGGAAATAGAATTGAACCGGGGCATGTGCTCAGAAGTGTAGGTAAATATGTCTCCGATCAACTTCATGGATGGTTTTGGCGGATAGATGTAGGTATTCCGCACCATGAATTCCTTGAGAATATCATTTTGAATGGTGCCGGAAAGATCCTTTTGAGCCACTCCCTGCTCAAGGGCCGCTACAATATAGAAGGCCATCACAGGGATTACGGCGCCGTTCATGGTCATGGATACCGACATCTGATCAAGGGGGATGCGGTCGAAGAGGATTTTCATGTCCTCTACCGTATCTATGGCTACACCGGCCTTTCCCACATCGCCCAGCACCCGTTCGTGATCGGAATCGTAGCCTCTGTGGGTAGCAAGGTCAAAGGCTACCGACAGGCCTTTCTGACCTGCAGCCAGATTTTTACGGTAAAATTCATTTGAAGCCTGAGCCGTAGAAAATCCCGCATACTGGCGTATGGTCCAGGGTCGGCTGGCATACATGGTGCTGTAAGGCCCCCGCAAAAAGGGAGGGAGACCCGCCGCAAAATCCAGATGCTCCAATCCTTCCAGGTCAGAGGCGGTATACAAGTTTTTGATAGTTATCTTCTCAGGACTCTCCCAACTCGGAGAAGAGGCTTCTCCAGGTGAAAGGGTCACTTTTTTCCCAAAGTCGTAGGGTATCTTAGAAAAATCTGGACGCATAGGTAAAAGTTAGCAAATCCCTATTGAAAGCCCTAATAAAAGAATTATAGGGGAGTATTGCGAAGATATTCGACAGGATGAAATCAGGTATTTCTCATTCATTTGAAAAGGGGTCAGATTTACCTGTTAGCGTGAGAAGAGCAAGAATCAATACTTCAACTCATGGACGTAGTCGATGATCTCGTCCGGGATGAGCCCCCGTACGTGCCCTTTGTATTTGATTACCTCCCTGACGATGGTAGAGGATATCATAGCTGTCTTAGGGCTGGACAAAAGATGAACTACTTCGAGTTCGGGGGCCATGTGCTTATTGATGAGTTCTATGGGCTGTTCGTAGGTCAGGTCTTGGGGATTGCGAAGGCCTCGGAGGATAAACTTGGCCTCTTGTTCCCGAGCAAATTCAATGGTAAGGCCGGTGTAGTGTCTCACGTGGATATTGGGGTAGGAGGCAAAGCAGGCTTCCAGCATGCTCTTGCGCTCTTCCAGGGAGAAGAAGTAGGTCTTGGCACTGTTGAGGCCTACAGCGACAACGATCTCGTCGAAGAGGGCCCGTCCACGGAGGATAATTTCTGTGTGCCCCAAAGTGATGGGATCGAAAGAGCCAGGGAAAATAGCTTTGCGCATGGGCATCGGTCCTTTGAAGTTATGGCTAAGCTAATAAGAATCAATAAGGATAGCCCTAATCCTGTAGGATTTTATCCCAGTTAGGGCAAAGAAAAAAAACTCAAACTGGAGCTCCCATATTTTTTTACCCGCTCAAACCCCTTCATAGAAGAGAAGTCTCGCTGACTGAGATGCTCCAAAATCAGCATCCCATCTTTACTTAACAGGGGTTTGTTCAGGATAAGTCTAATCATATCCTCCTGGCCTGACATCGCATAAGGGGGGTCCATAAAAATAAGATCAAAGGTCTCGGTACAGGAATTCAGAAATTTTCCTACCTCGGATCGGGTCAAGCGTATGCCTGTATCGCCAAGGCTTTGCATGGCCTTTTTGATAGCTTCTATGCATTTCCTTTCTTGATCTACTGCCCAGATCTCCTCCGCACCGCGACTCAGGCATTCCAGGCTGATATTTCCCGTCCCGGCAAATAAATCCAGAACACGGGTTTCCTCCCAATCTATCCGGTGCTGCAGAATATTAAACAAGGCTTCCTTGGTTTTATCGGTGGTAGGCCGCAGGGGTAGACCCTTGGGAACCTGAATGACTCTCCCTCCAAATTTTCCTCCTATGATGCGCATGTAGCTCAAAAATTAGTATCAAAGGACCAAATAACGCCAGACTGTCAGATCTCGCCCCCATTCTCCGTCCATATTTGGTACCTGTGGAAGTTCCGCACCTGACCAGGTAATTCCATAGGCCTCCCAGTCGATGAGGTGATTCGTGATGCCCGGATGCTCCCCCATGTGATAGGCTTTGAGGGGAGTCCGTGATAGACCCGCCGATTGTCTCGCCAAGCTGAGGAAGTAAAGGACATCCGCAGCAGTCCTGCAGGTAAACATATTGGCAAAGAGCAGACTGGCATCTTGAAAAAGGGCCAGCATCATCCATTCTCCTACAAATAATGCAAAAGCTTCCACTCCCTTACTGCTTTGTCGCTGCCCCAAGGACAAAAGAATAGAGGCAGGATGGAGAAACTCGTAATCCCTGATGTAATGGTCCAAAATGTGCCTCAGCTCGGGTTGAAAAATACTGAGCAGGTGAGCCTCCAAAAAGGGCAATTCGTAGCTGTAAACCTCATCGGGAAAAAGCTGGGAATCGAGAAGGAGGCGACCCATTGCGGCAACCTGTTTAGGCTCGTACCAGGGATTGGGGACCAGGACAAAGGCAGCCTTAAGTTGATATACCTGCACCTCCACAAAGCTATCCCCAAGTAGCTTTTCCTGCTCAAACAAGAACCTCAAAAACATCTCATCGCTGAGCAAACCCGTACTTTCAAAGCTCTTGGCCTTGATCCAAGCACCCCGAGGTGTATGCAAAACATATCGCAACCGCCCTGGTTCTATGAATATGATAAGGCGATAAGTGGATTTGATCTCTTCTTCCAAAGCTTGGTCTACCAAGACCTCTGTCAGGTAGGGTCCTCTGGGTTCGGATGAATCCTCGATCCAAATATGCTGGGTAGGAATTGACACAAAAGATAAATTCTCGTCTATGAATTGACACTAGCAAAACACGGCTTTTGTCAGGAATTTATCAAATCCCTTACATTCTGCCTTCTGACCCAACAGTTAAAACAACTTTTTCGTAAATTAAAATTAAGATTACGTGCAAAACCGACAATAATGAAAAAATTAGGAATTACTTTTTTGTTGTTCTTGGGAATTTTATCGCAGCAGGCGATGGCTCAGGCTACCGAAAATAAATTTATCCTTGCAGACCGGGTAGTTCCTCACCTGGGGTTTGTACAGATGTTTCCCACCATTACCGTAAATGAAGAAAATGGCTTCATCGAAGACATCTTCATCAACAGTGGTACGGTAAACTTTTACAACTTTCACGTAGGAGCCTACACCGTCCTTACCCACCACAAAGACATTGTAAGTGTGGGAATTGACAATAGCCTTCAATTTGGAATCAGGCCTAACTTTAACAACACTGATATTCCTACAGGCTATAATATCCAGGTTCCAATCTTTGCGATGGCCCGTGTAGGAGCAGGGGCAACACCGTATAATCAACAAAGAATAGGACTTGGAGTAGGTATAGGTGCTTCTATCAACCACATGCGCTTTACCATGCTTCGACCCAATGAAAATCCCAATATTCAATCACTGGCAGTAGTCAGGACTACTACTTATGCTAATCCTGCTGCCGTCGTGGAGATTTCCTACGGCAACCTCATCGGCCGTCTTCAGTTGGGACTAGGAGCGGTGAGAACAGGAGCTACCGACGAGGTTCTGACCACGAATCCCAATGTCATCGACGAAGTCGAAGCCATCCATGGCATGTTTGGATATGGATTGATCTATCGATTCTAGAAAAAATATTAAAACCTAAGAGGTGTTTGGTTTTAATGTCCGTGCTTATCAGGATCGAATGGTACACGCCCTGCTGTGCTTATCATGAATAACTTGTTTTAAGCCTCAAGTGGTATTTGCCTTATCCCCAAAATATAACCCGAGCTTTTCGAAAGACAACCATTATCGGAAAAAGATAAATCTCAAACAGCCTCTCAACTTAAAAAAATCTTCAAAGCTGCTTATGGGTCGCGGCCTGTAAGCAGCTTTGTTTTTTGCCTACAAAGTCAGAATTTGCCCTTATGATTCATATAATCGGCGCAGGAATTACCGGTTTGGTAACGGCTGCCTATCTCAAAAAGGCTGGACACAAAGTACAGGTCTATGACAGCAAATCAGAGGTGGGGGGCAACATAAAATCGCTTCACACAGGTAGATATCTTTTGGAGCTGGGGCCTAATTCCCTGGTTCTCAACGACGACCTATATGCATTTTTAGAGGAGTGGAAGTTGGACAAGCACATCCTCATGGCCAATCCCAAGGCCAAATACAGATTTATCCTTAAAAACGGGCGCTACCGCAAACTACCTACCGGACCGGCCTCCCTGCTTCGCAGCAGAACTTTCAGCACCCGGGCCAAAAAGCAATTGCTCAAGGAGCGTAGGCTTCCTCCTCAGTTTGAGGTCGGAGATACGGTGGATAGTTTTTTTCGAAAGAGGCTGGGCGACGAATGGACCGATTATGTAGTCCACCCTTTCATATCCGGGGTCTTTGCCGGCAATCCCAAAGAGTTACTGATCGACAACTCCTTTCCACGCATCATCGAGATGGAGCAAAACCATGGTTCCCTGCTCAAAGGTATGATGGCCAATAGAAAAAAACAGGTACACCGGGGGACCATATCCCTGGCGGGAGGCCTTCAACTGCTCCCAAAGACCCTGGCTGACTACCTCAATGTAGACATTCACCTGGACCACCCCTTATTGGCTATCAGAAAGAACATGATGGAGGGCTATACCCTTCAATTTAAGCAAAAGGAAATCCAGGTCTCTACCATTGTTCTGGCCATTCCGGCCTATCAGGTGGGGCGGCTACTCAAGGACATGGCTCCCGGTATTCACTCAGAAATGGTAGAAGTAGAATATCCTCCTGTTTCCATGATTTACACCGTTTACAAAAGAAAGGCTTTGGGGCATCGATTGGACGGTTTTGGAGCGCTTCACAATCATTTGGAAGAATGCTTCAGCCTGGGCTCCATATTCAGCAGCAGTGTTTTTCCGGGCCGCTGTCCCAATGATGAGGTCCTTCTGACTACCTTTGTAGGGGGAGATATGTATCCTGAAAGAGCCAGGCTTTCTGACGAAGAACTAAAGAAGGGGGTGGATGCGGAGCTAAAATCTCTCTTAGGAGCCAAGGCGGAACCTGTATTTCAGCAGGTACAACGCTGGCCCAGAGCTATTCCCCAATACAAACCCAGCGCCCTTGCCGCACAGCGAGAAGTCAGTGCCCTTGAAAATAAAGGAATCTACCTCGGCGGCAACTGGGTAGGAGGCATTTCGGTGTCCAATTGTATCGAAAACGGGAAAGAGCTCGCCCGTAAAATCGCAGGACAGAGAGAATTTATCAGAAGATGAGGTTTAAGTTGGCGAATAGAAGGCTGGCACTTATCTTAGCGTCAACACACGCATTAAATAAATCTCACATGAGCATCCTCGTCAATAAAGATTCTAAAATCCTGGTTCAAGGTTTTACAGGTAAAGAAGGTTCCTTTCACGCCTCCCAAATGATCGAATACGGTACCCAGGTAGTAGGAGGGGTAACCCCCGGCAAGGGCGGCATGACTCACCTCGACCGTCCTGTCTTCAATACCATGAGGGACGCTGTAGCCCAGACCGGTGCAGACGTATCCATCATCTTTGTTCCTCCAAGATTTGCTGCCGACGCCATCATGGAGGCAGCGGATTCAGGGGTCGGACTCGTTATTACCATTACAGAGGGGATTCCTGTGAGAGATATGATCTATGTAAAGGAATACATAGACGACAGAGGAGTAAGGATGATCGGTCCTAACTGTCCAGGTGTCATCACTCCCGGAGAAGCAAAAATTGGGATTATGCCCGGCTTTATCCATAGGCCTGGTAAAGTAGGCATCATTTCTCGCTCAGGAACTCTGACATATGAGGCTGTCTTTCAGTCTGGAGAGGCTGGTTTCGGCCAGTCTACATGTGTAGGTATTGGCGGAGACCCCATCATTGGAACTCCTCATATCGACGTGGTAAAGATGTTCAACGAAGATCCTGACACCGAGGCTATCATCCTGATCGGAGAGATCGGAGGTAACAACGAGCAGATCGCCGCGGAGTGGATTCGCGACCATGTCAACAAGCCTGTCGTGGGCTTCATCGCCGGACAGACTGCACCTGAAGGTCGCCGCATGGGACACGCCGGAGCCATTGTAGCCGGAAGCGACGACACAGCCAAGGGCAAAATGGACTTCATGGAAAAA
Organism: uncultured Bacteroidia bacterium; assembly: GCA_964564415.1. Lineage (GTDB taxonomy): Bacteria > Bacteroidota > Bacteroidia > J057 > J057 > JALEFZ01. The sequence continues at coordinate 61,060 of CAZMAV010000018.1, forward strand.
TGCGGCATCCACGTCGTGGAAACTCCCGCAGCTATCGGTAATACCCTGGCCAAGGCCATGAGAGCTGCCGTCTAAATCAGCGAAACTCACTACTATATACGTGGGCTGATCCCTGGCAGGATCAGCCCTTTTTCTTATATTTTGACCAAAAAGTATGAGAACTAAAGACTTTTTCTCCCAATTTAACATCCTCTTTCTCGCCCTGATCGGTGGACAGATTCTTTTTGCGGGTGTCGCCTTCTACCTGGTATCTCAGGGCTTTGCAGAAGGCGGAGAAGACCTGGTTGACACCTTCCGCCTCATTGTGCCTATCCTGGCCATAGGAGTGGTGTTTGGAGTCAGGTTCCTCTATGGAAAGAGGCTCGAACAGGCCAAAAATGAAGATGGCCTCAAGGCAAAACTCAATCAATACAGGGCTGCTTTTATCTTGAAGATCGCCCTTTATGAAAGTGCCTCCCTTTTTTCCATCCTGGCCTACATGCTGACCGGCCATCAGCTTTTCATTATCATCGCTGCCGTCATCATCGCCTTTCAGTTTACCCATATCCCTAGTAAAGAAAAGACCATCAGGGAGTTGGAACTCAAGGGGAAAGAAAAAAATACCCTGGAAGCTGAAGATGCCCTTCTGGATTGATGTATCCTTTTTCGTATATTTAGGATTCATTATTCATATTTTATTGGAGTGATCTTATGGAGGCCTACGCCAATGCACTGCTTATCGCTATTCCCTGTTTTCTGCTTTTGATTCTGATCGAAACCCTGTATGGGCATTTCAAAAAAAATCAGACCCTGACATCCATGGATACCATTGCCAGCCTTAGCTCCGGTATCACCAATGTGGTCAAGGACTCTCTTAAGCTGGTTGTCATTATCCTGCCCTACAGCTGGTTGGGAGACCGGGTGGCTTTTACCCAAATCGACAATACCTGGCTGGTCTATCTCCTGGCCTTTATCGCCATGGATTTTTCCTCCTACTGGGTGCATAGGTTGAGCCATTCTGTCAATTTATTCTGGAACAAGCACGCCATTCACCACTCAAGCGAAGAATTTAACCTCACCTCCGCCCTTCGCCAATCGATCTCTAACCTTGTGGGTATCTGGTCTATCTTTTTGCTTCCCGCTGCACTCTTGGGTATCCCATCCTCTGTCATTGCCGTGCTGGCACCCCTTCACCTTTTCCTGCAGTTTTGGTACCATACCCGACACATCCCCAAACTGGGCTGGCTGGAGTATCTCATCGTCACGCCCTCTCAACACAGGGTCCATCACGCCATTAATCCGGAATACCTGGACAAAAACCTGGGGGCTATTTTTCCCTGGTGGGACCGCCTCTTTGGTACTTTTCAGGAAGAACTCGACGATGTTCCTCCCGTCTATGGCATTACCCGACCCATGAGCACTTGGAACCCCATTAAGATAAATTTCAAACATATATGGCTGCTCTTCCTGGACGCTTGGAGGACCCGTAACCTCTGGGATAAGGTACGTATCTGGTTTATGCCCCTAGGCTGGCGGCCTGCCGATGTAAAGGAAAAATACCCCGTAGAAAAAATTGAGGACGTCTATGCTTTTAAAAAATATAATCCCGAGCTTCCCAAAGGCCTGGCCCCTTGGTCCTGGTTTCAATTGATCGCAAATTTCCTCCTCCTCCTCTACATGTTTTGGCAGTTTATGGCCATCGGCTTTCCAGGACTTTTCTTTTATGGAGCCTTTCTCTTTGTGGGCGTGTATGGATATACCTCCCTCATGGACAGAGATACCTATGCACACCTCATCGAGGCTTTTAGGGGAATGGCAGGACTTGCCTGGATCGGTTATCATGGAGATTGGTTTGGGGTAGGAGAAATCATACCCCTGGGAGAATGGTTGGTCATGGCTTATTTTGCCCTGACCCTGGGGGGAGGAATATACTTTAGGAAGGTAGGGACAAAGTCCCCTAATGCGGCCCTTCAGCAAACTATTTCCTAATTTTCCCTGAATTTTATGAAAAATCGAATACTTGCGACTCTTATGGGTAGTTTGCCCTATAGTACAACTATTCAGTTATGTTTATTTAAAGATCCGACGCCTTAGTCCCTGATCTGAATCTCTTCGGTGCTAGATACATAGCGGGCCCAAATAGCGCCTCCCTTGGAAGTGCCCTGATCTATGGCTTGGGTTCATCCTTGTACCCCAGCCCCTTTGTCCACCCTCTATGTCAAAGTTGCTAAAGAAATCTCTTAGGATTTTTCGATCAAAAATTATCCAAGGGCAGGGGAATAAATTTCTGTTGGGGAATGTCTAAATTACCAACAACAGAATCATATGCAGATACCCATCCGATTTACCCTGTTTTTGGCCCTAATTTTCCTTTCCTTCCAAGGGCTTAAGGCTCAGGATGCTTTTCTTATAGGCCTCGTCTTAAATGAAGATTCCCTGCCCCTTCAGGGTGCCAGGGTTGTCCTCGCCTCCAAAGAGGGTCCGACCCAAAAAGGTGTGATTACCAGTTCTCGAGGGAGGTTTCGCTTTCAGGAGCAAAAGCCGGGAGACTATCGCCTGGAGATCAGCTTTGTGGGATATGAGCCTTTCATAAAGGAAATCAGCCTCACTGGGGGACCTAATTTTGCCGGTCGCATTGTACTGGGAGAAAAATCCTACGAGCTGGAACAAGTGGTCATAGAGGGTCAGGTGCCACCAGCCCAACAAAAAGGAGACACAACAGAATATAACAGCGATGCCTTCAAGACCAATCCTGACGCCAATGCCCAAAACTTATTGGAGAAAATGCCAGGAGTGGTAATTCAGAATGGAGAAGTACAGGCTCAGGGCGAGCGTGTACAGCAGGTGTTGGTAGATGGAAAGCGTTTTTTTGGGGACGATCCCCGAGCTGCCCTTCAGAACCTTCCGGCAGAGATTATCCAAAAAATCCAGGTCTTCGATCAGCAAAGCGAACAGGCACAGCAGACAGGCTTTGATGATGGGGAGACGGTCAAGACCATCAACATCCTTACCCGGCCAGACATGCGCAATGGTACTTTTGGTCGAATCTACGGTGGCATAGGCGTCGAAGATGAGGAGCAGATTCGCTACAACAGCGGAGGTAACCTTAATATTTTTGACGACGAGAAACGAATTTCTATTTTGGGACAGGTCAATAACGTCAACCAGCAGAATTTTGCCACCGAGGACCTCCTTGGAGTGATCAGCTCCAACAGCTCCAGGGGTGGCCGCAGGGGTAGAAGAGGGAGAGGGGGGCCTAGAGGAGGCCGCAATGGAGGTGATGCCTCAGACTTCCTGGTAAATGAGCAGGGAGGAATCGCTACCACCAGGGCCTTTGGCATCAATTATTCAGATAATTGGGGCAAAAAAATAGAAGTTAGCGCTTCCTATTTTTTCAACCAAAATGATCAAATCAATGAGTCCCTGCTTCGCCAGGAATACATCAGCGGAGGAGAGAGAAACCAAATCTATACCGAGGATGAATCGACCCTGAGTTCCAATCTCAACCACCGACTGAATATGCGGATGGAGTTCAAGATCAGCGACCGAAGCTCCCTCATTTTCCGACCGGCTCTCACCTTACAGCAAAATGAGGGTAGCTCCACCACTCTTTCCGAGACTCTCCTGGGAAGCCGGTTACAGAGCAGTTCTGCATCAGAATTCGAATCGGACCTGCAGGCCTTTTCCACCTCCAATCTTCTGGTTTTTCGACATCGCTTTGAAAAGCGGGGCCGTTCAATTTCCATCGCATCAAGGATCAATTACAGTGAGCAATCGGGGGAGAACTTGCTCCTGTCTGACCTTGTCTTTGGAAATGGGTCGGGACAAAGGGATAGCATTGACCAGCAGGGGCTTCTCAGCAACCAGGGGCTCAATCTATTTGCCAATGTCCGCTATACCGAACCCCTGGGAAAGGTAGGCATGCTTCAGCTTTACTACCAGTATGGACCACAGTTTAATGATTCTGACCGGCGTACCCTGGTTCAACCCGATGGCTCCGAAGCCTATTCGCTGATCGATACCTCGCTCAGCAACACCTTTCAAAATCAGTACAGCGTACACGAGGGAGGTGCCGGATTTTTCTTGAGAGGTAAAAAGGCCTTTTTTATCAGCCGACTGGGCTATCAATATGCAGTTCTGGACAATGAAAGCACCTTCCCGGTGGCTGAGAATATACGAAGAGATTTTAACAGCCTTGTCCCTTTTGCCTTGCTCCGCTACAATTTTTCACGGTCCAACAGCCTGAGGATTATCTACAGGGGAAGTACCCGTCCCCCCTCTGTGCAGGAACTTCAAGAGGTCATCGACAACAGCAATCCCCTTCAGGTGGTCTCTGGTAATCCCGAGTTGGATCAGTCTTACAGCCATCGATTTATCCTGAGATATAATAAAACCAACACCTCGAAGAATCGGGTTTTTGTTGCCTTCCTCAATGCTACTTCCACCCAAAATTATGTGGGGCAACATACCATCAGGCCTCAGCAGGATAGCAGCCTCGCCAATGGATTTTTCCTTCCGGCAGGATCCCAGTACACCTTTCCTGTCAACTTAGACGGCTTTTTCTCGGGGCGGGCCTTCGTATCTACAGGCAAGCTATTCGAGAAGCTAAAGGTCAACGTAAATGTAGATGCCAGCCTCAATTACCAGCGCTTGCCTGGCCTGATCGACAATGTGCTCAACTTTTCCAATACCACCACCCTGGGTCTGGGCCTGGTTATCAGTTCCAATATCAGTGAAAAGGTGGACTTTACCCTGTCTTCCAGGACCAATGCCAATCAGGTGGTCAACTCTGTGCAATCCAGTCAAAACACCAACTTCCTCCAACAGACCTCAAAGGCGAGGGTAAATCTGATTTTTGGTCCCAACATCGTCTTCCGATCTACCCTGGACCATCAATTGTTTGCCGGTCTATCAGAGGACTTCAACCAAAATTTCTGGCTTTGGTCCCTGGGCTTGGCCAAAAAGTTTTTGAAAAATGATCAGGCGGAGATTCAGATTTCCACCTTCGATGTACTGGGTCAAAATAACAGCATTCAGCGTACGGTGAGGGACAATTATATCGAGGACCTTCAAACCCTGGTCCTTCAGCGCTACTTCATGCTAACCTTTACCTATAACCTGAGGAATTTTAGCCCTCAGGGCAATCAACCATAAATTGATAGCCCTGAAGGCTTCAGACCTCTATTCGATTACAATTTTTTTCGTCCAACTTCCCTCTGCGACCTGGACCTGAAAAAGGTAGATGCCGGGGCTGAGTCCCTGAAGTTCAAGGCGATGCTTCTCCTGCCCTGCCCTGCTGTACTTTTCCCAGGTTTTGAGCTTCCTGCCGAGGAGGTCCAAGAGGTGGATCCTTGTTTCCTGGCTTTTTTCGAGGCTCATGTCCAGTTCTACGTAATCCCTGGCGGGATTGGGATAGAGGTGAATGTTCCGACTGAGGCTATTTTCCAGGCTGGTGAGGCGCAGGACCAGGGTGTCGGAACCTCGGGAGGTACAGCCCAGGGCATTATCGGTAGCAGTCGCGTAGTAATCGCCTGAACTTTCGGGGCTGAACTTATCTCCCTGTCCGAGTAAGTTGCCCGAGAGGTCATACCAATCATAGACCAGGTTAGGTCTGGGACTACCCACATAGATGCTATCTCCTACGGCTACTACTGCTGGTGCTCCCACTTCAATTTCGACCACATCTACTGTAGAAATGCTGGATCGACAAAAGCTATGGGGATTTACGGAAATGGCCTCATAGCTTCCTTCCTCCTCGATTATGATACTTCCACCCATTGAATTTAGCCTAACTCCGTCCAAGAACCATTCGACAGAATCTCCCACCCCAGTCAGGCTCAGGGCCTCTGTGCTACACCATTCGATGCGGCTAAATTGTAGGGTGTCGGAATTGGCCAGCACCTCGGGAGCTTCCGGTGTGGAGAATATACTCAGGGTATCGGTACAATTGATCTGCTGTATGGGATGGTCAAAGAAAAAGGTCAGGCTCAGGCCTCCATTGCTGACGGTCAGGCTATCTTCACTGGAGGGGGGAATGGAAAAATTGACCGAAGCCCCATTGGCACTACAGCCCTGATCCCCAAAGGTATCGTCGTCCCAGACTTGCATTTCGTAGTTGCCACTATCCAATATACCCGAACTTACTCCTGTAAACACAGGAAGATTATTTCCGGAATTGCTCAGGGGAGAGGCAAAGGTACTGACCAGGGTATCTCCATTGGGGGCAATAAGGTACCAGTAAAGGTCTGCACCGTCAAAGAGGTCCGAACAATTTACCTGGTCGATCCGTGCATTGGTGAGAAAATATCCCACCGTATCGATAGCGGCATTGTATTCGATGAAGTAATTTCCCGCTTCGCTCAGCAATTGATCGGCAGGATTTTCGGCGCTGCTCGTAAAGGAAAAGCCATTGTTGCTTTCAATCCTCCAATCGTAGGAATAGCGAGGGTCTCCATTGCTGGGAACTTCATTCTCTATGCTAAGAATAGAAGGCTCACAGTTGCTGTTGAGGTTGAGGGTATAGCAGTCTCCGGTGAAGGCACAGGGCCTCACCCTCAAAGGAGCCAAGAGGTTGAAGGGCTGGACATTGGTCTGTCCAAAGAGCACGAATTCGGAAGTGAGGTTGACGGTAACATTATAGAATGCAGGAACGGAGGGGGTACCAAAAAAGGTGATACAGCCCAATGTATCTACATTCATGCTATCCTTATGGACGACATAGCGACATCCAGGACTGAGGTTACATTCCCAGTCAACTCCATCGGGAAGCCCGCTAATGCTGTCGATCGTAAAGGCTATAAAGTTTGCTGTTACATTGACCCCGCCCAGGCTGGCACTGCTGTCTCTGGGAAGGATGAAGGTCACAACCTCTTCCATATATTGGCAACCATCTACCTCCAGGGAATCCGGATAGACACCCGGCGCAGAGGGAACGGTAGGATCTGGCTGACATTGGCCATGAGAAAATTGGGGCAGGAGCAGGGCTCCCAACATTGCGAGGCTTAGGAGTAAGCTTTTCATAGGAGAGTATCGTTGGAAAGGAGGTCCCTTTATGTTATGCAAAAGAGATTGGAACCTGTATTGACAAGTTAAATAAAAATATGGTGGATCTGCGCAGATAATAACGAGCATCAAGACTTTTCCGTATGCTTTTCGCCCAGGGCGGAGACCAGTTTTTGTACAAAGGCAGGTCCCTCGTAGACAAAGCCCGTGTAGACCTGAATCAGGTCGGCTCCGGCATCCATGCGTTCGCGCGCATCCTCTCCACTCATGATACCGCCTACACCGATCAGCGGAAAATCCTCTCCCATGGCCTTGCGGAGGTAGGTCATCACCTCATTGGCGCGGGCAGTGAGGGGCTTACCGCTCAAACCTCCGGGTCCCATCTCCTCAACCTTTGAGGATTGGGTCTTCAGCCCTTCCCTTGAAATCGTCGTATTGGTGGCGATCAATCCTGACAAATCGCTTTTGCCAGCGACCTCGATCACATCGTCAAGTTGCGCGTCTTCAAGGTCAGGAGCGATTTTTAGCAAGAGTGGCTTGGGCTTTTCCTTGCCCTGGTTGATTTCCTGAAGGCTTTGCAGGATACGGGTCAGGGGTTCTTTTTCCTGTAGGGCCCGCAAACCGGGAGTATTGGGGGAGGAAACATTGACCACAAAGTAGTCTACATAATCGAAGAGTCGCTCAAAGCAAATCTTGTAATCCTCCACGGCCTCCTCGTTGGGGGTAACTTTATTTTTACCAATATTGGCACCTACGATCACCCTTCCTTTGTCCATCTTCTTCAATCTTTTTTCCAGGGCTTCCACTCCCTGATTGTTGAAGCCCATCCGGTTGATGATGGCCTGATCCAGGGGAAGGCGAAAAAGGCGGGGCTGAGGGTTGCCGGGCTGAGGGTTGGGGGTGACCGTGCCCAGTTCGATGTGGCCAAAGCCCAGGTACTTCCACTTATCGGCGAGAAGGGCGTCCTTGTCAAAACCGGCTGCCAGACCTACGGGATTGATGAATTTTAGGCCAAAGACCTCTTTCTCCTGCCCCCGGGGAAATCCAAAAAGAGACTGGAGGAGCGGACCGCTGCCGGGAATCCTGAGGCCATTTTGAAGAAGTGAAAAGGAAAAATGATGAGCATCCTCGGCATTCATCGAAAATAGAAAAGGACGAAAAAGCTGTTTATACATGGATGTTTTAGGGTAAAGGTTTTTATCATTTCAAATGTAAGGAGAAATGATGGTTTTGCTCGGAAAGTACATAGGAAATATCTTCTATTTAGAAGAATGGCGAAGCAGGCTGGATCAGCATTTCCAGCCTATTTTTTCCCAAAGCGGCCCAGATGACTGTCTTTGAAGGCAACTTCGCTTACTCAGAGTCTATACGCCTGGTGGGAGCCTTGTGGGGTGGAATTTTTATCCTTTCGATATTGGGGCTCTTCTTTCCGGATCAAATGCGGCTGGTGTTTTTATTCCAATTAGTTTATGAATCCACCTGGCTTTTGGTAGCGGCTCTTCCGGCCTACTTAGGTAGGTGGCCATTCATTTCCCGAGGCCATGGCCCTATTCTTTATCCTGTAGGTGGGGCTGCTCCCCTTTGTCATTCCCTGGAAAACTACCTTTTCCCTGTGAGAGAAGAGGAAATCAAAGGGCTTTTAGGCTAATGTCCAGGCTTTTGACAGAATGGGTCAGGGCTCCCATGGACACAAAGTCCACCCCTGTCTCGGCATAGGACCTGATGGTATCGAGGTTGATGCCCCCGGAGGCTTCGGTTTCGGCCTTATCACCGATTAGGCTGACCGCTTCCCTCATGTCTTGGAAGCTGTAATTGTCCAGCATGATTCGATCTACTCCACCTTCAGCAAGGACTTCTTTAACTTCTTGGAGGTTTCGGGTTTCGACTTCTATTTTTAGGTCGAGGCCATGCTTTTTCAGGTAAGCTTTGCAGGCCTGTATGGCGGGACGGATTCCGCCGGCATAATCAATGTGGTTGTCCTTGATCATCACCATGTCGTAAAGTCCGAAGCGGTGATTGCTTCCTCCCGCAATATGAACGGCCCATTTCTCAAAATGGCGAATCAGGGGGGTAGTCTTGCGGGTATCCAGGACGCGACAGGAGGTACCTTCCAGCAGTTTTACGGCTTTGTGGGTCATGGTAGCGATTCCCGACATTCTTTGCATAAAATTGAGCAGGACCCTTTCGGCCTGGAGGATAGACCTGGGATCTCCCTCTACCAAAAAAGCGATGTCGCCTTGCTTTACCGGAGTCCCATCCTCGAGCCTAGGATCTACCCGGAGCTGAGGGTCCACCTGGTGAAGGACCTTGTAGGCCAGTTGGACGCCGGCAAGTATTCCTTCGTCTTTGATGAGGCAACGGGCTTTGGCGCTATGTCCGGCGGGAATGGTGGACAGGGAACTGTGATCTCCTTCACCAAGGTCTTCCTGGAGGGCAGCTTGAATGATGCGCTGGGTTTCGGGATGATTGAGAAAGTCTTTCATGGGCAAATGGGCTGGGAGGAAAATTGGGAGCCTTCCTCCTGCAAGTATAGTGGCTTCCTGAGGAAATGGAAAATAAAAAAGCGACCTTTGGGGATCGCTCTTTTATAGTAGGTGTCTTTTGCCTAGTCTTTCTATCCGTCCTTTCGGGCAAATCGAAGTTCGGTAACCTTTCCCGACGTAAGTTTGATAAAAATGTTCACTTCAAAGGTACCTCCTGAGCTGCGATATTCGCCAAGGGCATAGAGGGTACCACTAGCCTCGCCTACGTGCAGGGTATTAAAAGAGCTGAAAGGGAATTTGTTAAAGAAGCGATCCATCACATACTGTGCCTGGGTGCGACTGAGGACCTGGGTTTTGCCCAGGATTACCAGCTCCAACTGATCGCCGAAGTAGGCGGAGAGACGATCCGAGTCGGTCGTCATCAAACTCTCCACTACTCCTTTGAGGGAAGTTTGCGCTGGTTGAGCCTTAGTCGTATTCAGACCTAGGAAAGACAGAAAGCCCAATAATACAACGATATATACAAGTCTCATATCTGAAAGAAACCTTGGGTATCTCTTTAATTTGGTCACACTCAGAGTACCATAACCGTGCCAAAGAGGGAAAATAAAGGGTCCACAGGTAGGCCCTGAATGGTTTTCAATGATTTTTGACGAAAAAACCCAGGACCATATTTTGGGCATTTTTACTATTCATCCCATGAGAATTACAGAATAGTCTTACCTTTATACCATGAACACACAAAAATTAATCCTCATGATACTGGATGGCTGGGGCCTTGCCGAAGACGAAAGCGTCAGCGCCATCCATGCCGCCCATACGCCCTATTATGACTATGCCCTGAAGCATTACCCCATGATCAAGCTCAGAGCCTCCGGCCTCAGGGTCGGTCTGCCCGACGATCAAATGGGTAATTCTGAAGTGGGCCACATGAATATCGGCGCCGGAAGGGTGGTCTACCAGGACCTCGTCAAGATCAATCTCGAGCTGGATCAAAACACTTTTGAACACAATCGCGCGTTCAAAGCCCTTTGTGATTACTGCAAATCCAAGGAAAAGCCCCTTCACGTCATGGGACTCCTCTCGGATGGCGGCGTCCACAGCTCCATAGAGCATCTCAAGGGCATCATCCGCGAACTTTCAGAGGCCGAAGTTCCAGAAGTCTATTTCCATTGCTTTATGGACGGCCGGGATACCTCTCCCACAGGAGGAGACCGTTATCTCGACGAACTAACAGAATGTATTAACGAACATAAGGTCGGTAAAATTGCTTCTATCATGGGTCGCTATTATGCCATGGACAGAGACAAAAGATGGGAAAGAACCAAAAAGGCCTATGATCTCCTTGTCCACGGAGAAGGAAATGCCTACAACAATCCCAAGAATGCCATCCTGCGCTCCTACGATAGAGGAGTTACGGATGAATTCGTAGAACCTTCTGTCATCATGGAGGATGAAGAGCCCGTAGCCACCATCCAGGACGGAGATGCCGTCTTCTTCTATAACTTCCGCACCGACAGGGGGCGACAACTGACCCAGGTCCTTACCCAGGCGGACATGCCTGAACACAGAATGAAGAAGTTGGACCTTTACTACGCCACCCTTACCCGCTACGACAAAACCTTCGAAAACATACATGTTCTCTACGAAAAGGCAGAGATACAAAATGGACTGGGTGAGGTATTGTCTAACATGGGCAAAAGCCAGATTCGCATCGCCGAGACCGAAAAGTATCCCCACGTAACTTTCTTCTTCAACGGAGGCAGGGAAAATGCCATGGATAAAGAGGTGCATATGATGTGTCCCTCTCCCAAGGTGGCTACCTATGACCTGGCTCCCGAGATGAGCGCCTACGATATCAGGGACAAGATACTTCCCGAGATCCAAAAGCAGAGCGCAGATTTTATCTGCCTCAATTTTGCCAATCCAGATATGGTCGGCCATACCGGCGTCTTCGAAGCCGCAGTTAAGGCCTGTGAAGTAGTAGATGAGTGTACCCGTGCCGTCGCCGAGGCTGCCTTAGAAAATGACTACATCGTTCTTATCACCGCGGACCACGGCAATGCCGACAAGATGATGAACCCCGATGAGACCCCAAATACCGCACATACGACAGCCCTGGTTCCCTTTTTCCTCATGGACAAAAACGACGACTTCAAACTCAAGCCCACCTTAGGTAAACTCGGAGATATCGCACCTACCATCCTCACCCTTATGGGACTGGATATACCCAAGGAGATGGACGGCACCATCCTCGTCGAACCTAACTAGCTTTTTATTCGGAAAAAACCGACAATCACAGAGATAACCTCACATACCCGGAAGCCCTCATTTGACATGTAAGAAAATGAAAGACACATTTACTTTTTTTCATCCCAGAAGGGTTTTCGGGCTTTCTTTTGTATTGGCTTTGATCCTTATGTTCTCCCTCTCTTCCTGCGGATCATCGAGCAGAGAACGGGTCTTCGAAACACCTCAGGGCCGCCAATTGCTGGAGCAAATCCAAAGGAGCAGTGTAGATATCAAGTCCTATGAAAAGAGATTTGAAGACCTGAGTCAGAGGGACGCAGACGATCGGATGATGCTAAAGGTTGAAGATGCAGGAAGAGACAGCCTTACCCAGCGAATTCAGCAAGACCTGGCCTACCTCTACGATATTTACTACAAAGACCCTGCGGTGGTGGACCTCATGGATACCTTGTATGTTCAGGACACCCTGATCGCCCGGGTCCAGGAAGAAAACAAGGGAAAAAGCAAGTTGCGCCAGCAGAAGATTCTCAAAGGACCGGAAGGAGAACTCCGCTTCGCTTCTTCCTATATCCACGAATCCAACTGGCTCTATGACCTGAGCATCTCAATCGAGGTGGACTTTGACAGCCTGGGTCGGTATCGCCGCCATCAACTCTACCTCCTCAATGAAGTTCACCTTCTGGGAGAGGCTGTGGAGTCCCGCATTTACGCCAAGGCAAATTATTGACCCATGAATGTAATCGCTGTTTTTATCGGTGGGGGGCTGGGAAGCCTCTGCCGCTATGGAATTTCCCTTCTCTTCCCCAAAAATCCTGAAGGTTTCCCCTTTGCTACCCTTCTCGCCAACATCCTGGCCTGTGTCCTTCTTGCCCTGGGTTTCTACATTTTCCAAAAATACAGCGACCTTTCTACCCCCTCGAAACTCTTCCTTCTCACAGGATTTTGTGGGGGGTTTTCTACGTTTTCTACCTTTAGCCTGGAGACTTTTTTACTGATTCAACAAGGGCAGTGGGGCATAGCTGTGATCTATGTCCTGGCCTCCATCCTCTCCTGCCTCCTAATCGTAGGCGTACTCATAAGAATTTTACAATAATTAAGGATGTAAGATTTATTATTTCCATACCCCAAATAGCCTCTTGTCGAAGAAAAAAATTACCCAAATACTCGATAAATAATTAGAGCGGATAAAATAATCGTTAAGAGGGGGACGTTTATTATGTACCTTTAATTCGAAGGCCATCTTTTGGCTTTCTTATTAACCTACCTAATACCCCAAACTCAGTGTGCTCCGTCATTACCCCTGACGGAGCCTTTCTTTTTAAAAAGGAAAAGCCGGAATCACAAAAACCATTCCAGCTTTATTCCTTAAAAAATCCAGGTTAAATCCTTACTGTACCCACTTAATGGTACATCCGATGGCTCGGGTATAGGTATTCTCTACCTTTTTCCCTTCCAATAGGTTATCCACTGCGTCAGCGACAAAAGTTTCCTTTACGGCTGAGGCATCGCTATAATTGTCATCAAGGGCTCCGATGTAGGCCACTTCCATTTTGCTACCCTTCTTTTGAAGTACATAGAAATGAGGGGTCCTGGTAGCTCCATAGGTAGCCGCCACTTCGGAGGCCTCATCTACCAGATAGGGAAAGGTAAAACCCTTCTCTTTGGCTCTCTTCTGCATATTCTCATAGGAATCTTCCTCTACCTTGTCTGCATCGTTGGGGTTAATGGCGATGACAGGATAGCCTTTGGGAGCATAAGCCTTGTCCAGTTTGACAATGCGATCCTCATATTTCTTGGCGTAAGGACAGTGGTTACAGGTAAATACCACGATAAAGCCCTTGGCTTCGCTATAATCGGAGAGGGAGACCATCTCCCCGTCGATGTTTTTCAGTTTGAAATCTTTGGCTGTATCGCCGACCTTATAGCCCTTTTGAGCGACAGCAGCCAGGGTAGCCAGTACAAACAGGCTCAGAATCAAAATCTTTTTCATGAGTTCATAAGATTAAGGTAAATAATCGGGTTAGATAGGGAGGGGAAAGAACGGAGGTACATGATTGATGATTAGTCGATTAGGAGTCTCTCTCAGCCAGCAATTCTTCGATCCAGCGACTCAGCTCTTCATAGGTAAATGATTGTTCTTTGAAGGCCCTGACACCGCTTTGGGCTTCTACCACTAGGGTGGCCGGAATAGCTCCCGTCCAAGCTTCGCTTACCTGGGGTATCCAGTCGTTTTGCCTAGGATCGGTCAACACGATGACCTCTTGACTGATCCCTCTTTTCTCGACAAAAGGCTTGACCTTTTTATCGATCAGCTCAGGCATGTCCAGGCTAATGAGGATGACTTTAACCTTCTTATCCTTGTAAGCACTGTCCAACTGAATAAAATAAGGCATTTCCCTTACGCAGGGCCTACACCAGGTTGCCCAAAAATTAAAGACCAAAAGGGTGTCATTTTGGGCATTTTCTAACAGGGGCTTTAGTTCTTCAAATTTACTGATCTCCCTGACCTGCTGCCCTTGGGCCAAGCTTATGGTCCCTAGAAAACAAAGAATAACAGAAAGTCGTTTTGCGATATTCATACAACTAATTTACTTTTAATTGGTTGTCGCCACCCAACCCCCAGGTAAATGAGCAACTTTTCCTTGAAAGATATGGATTTCAGGCTTCCCAATGTACAGGGCGGCAGCATCAGCCTCAGCGATTATGATGAAATTGAGGCATTTGTCTTGATTTTTACGTGTAATCATTGTCCTTACGCCATTGCCTACGAGGAGAGGATAAAAAAACTGGATGAATCTTACACCTCTCAGGACATTCCTCTGATCGCCATCTCCTCCAATGATGCCCAGCAGTACCCACAGGATTCCTTTGAGCGGATGAAGGAGAGGGCCTCCCAAAAGAACTTTCGATTTCCATATCTATATGATGAGGATCAGTCAGTTGCGAAGAAATACGGAGCTACCCAGACGCCTCACGCATTTATTTTGGCACCTCAAAAAGATCAGCTGTGGCAAATAGTGTACAGTGGAGCCCTTGATGACAATTATAAAAATGAACATTTGGTGAAAAAATCTTACCTCAAAGATGCCCTGGATTCCATTTTGGCCCAGAAAGAAATATCTCTCGCCCAAACCGAGCCGATAGGGTGTACCATAAAGTGGAGGATGTGACCACTTTTCAAAACGGAAATCCAACATTTGGATAATTAATAGATAATATTTTGATAAAACTGAATAAAGCCAGCCTTTCTTTTCCGGGCCTTGATCTTCCAGAGGTAAAAAAAAACCTTCTTCATTGGGCCATGCAATTTCCCCTGCTTTGTGCCCTCGACAACTGCGGCCAAGACACGGATCGCTATGGAAATTATGAATGGCTGCTCGGCGTGGCCAGGGAACCAAAGAGAATCTTTAGGAATTGGAGGGAATTAGAAGATTTTAAAGGGTCATGGCTCATGGGTATTTTGCCTTATGGACTCAAAGACCAGTTTGAAAAGCACATCTACACCAGCAAGGAAGCAGCCATAGACTTCCCCTCCTTACCCTTGTTTGAGCCTGAGATTCTGATCGGCATTTCCAGGGGGGACAAAGAGGTCAAGGTCCTTCAGGGGGAAGTAGTCGAGGAAGCCTTTGAAGCTCTGCCGCCACCGCCTCCAAAGCAAATTTTTGAATTCGAGCCCAACTTTAGCCGGAGGACCTATATCGAAACCGTCCAAGAGTTGAGGCGCCACATCAAGGAGGGAGATACCTATGAGATCAACCTCGCGCAGGCCTTTACGGCTCACGGGCATTTGCCCCAACCCCAACATTGGTTTCACCGACTGACCCAACTTTCGCCTGTGCCCTTCGCAGCGTTTTTTCGCTGGGAAGACCAGTACCTTCTCTGCGCTTCCCCTGAGCGATTCCTCCAACTCAAAGATAAAAAGCTTCGCAGTCAACCCATCAAAGGAACCGCTGCGCGGCATTCCGACCCAGAAAAAGACCAGGCTTTTTACGACTACCTCAGACATTCTCACAAGGAACAGGCAGAAAATGTCATGATCGTGGACCTCACCCGCCACGACCTCTACAAATCATGCATTCCTCACAGTGTGGAGGTCCCTTACCTCTTCGAGATACAGGCCTTTCCCCAGGTCTACCAGATGGTTTCTACCATAGAAGGTCAGGTGGACCCCAAACTCCATTGGCAGCAGGTACTAGCCCAGACCTTTCCGCCAGGATCCATGACAGGAGCTCCCAAGGTGAAAAGTATGGAACTCATTGACCGCTATGAACCCCTCAGCAGGGGGGTCTATGCAGGTTCTGTTGGCTACGTCCAACCCAACGGAGACTTCGATTGGAACGTCATCATCCGTTCCCTGCTGTACGATGATGCCCGCGAGAAACTGTCCTACCATGTGGGGGGAGCCATCACCTACGATTCTGACCCAGAGCAGGAATACGAAGAAACCCTACTCAAGGCTTCGGCGCTGAGAAGGGTTTTTGGATAGAAAGCATGAAATGGAGTTTCCTAAAGGAATAAAATACTCAAAGCGAGGAACTTAGCGGTTGCGACATCCTAATTCACCGCTTGCTGTAAAGGATTTCATTTGAAAATTCCTATCAACTCCGAAGGAAGGCAAAACCGTGCCCGGGGCCTGCAACAAAGAAACCCAATCTGCAAAATCGGATCATTTTCTTCTTTATATGAAGTCCTCTTGGGCCTTTGAAATTTCATCTTGATTGGCATCTCCCTTTTGAGAAAACAGCCTTTGTAGTTCGGATTTCGTGGTTTGCTCCTTTTCAAATTTAATTTTTTGAAGTTCTGCTTCTATTTCATTCTCCTCTGTGTTATGAAAAATGTTTGATTAATCAAGCTCCGAAAAATGAGATAAACGAAGGAACTTGACTATTTTAATGGCTTAAATTTATACGGACATGAACCGAATAAAAGAAGTACTTGAAGAAAAAGGAATAAAGCAGACTTGGTTGGCTAAGAAACTCGGGAAGAGTTACAACATGGTCAACGGTTATGTTCAGAATAGACAACAACCGCGACTTGAAGTTTTGAGTGAAATAGCTCAAATTTTAGATGTAGATATAAAAGAATTGATAATAAGCACAAAAGAAAATAAATGAACCAATCCGTACACAACCGACTCATATCTTTCATCTGGTCCATCGCTGACGACTGCCTGAGAGACGTTTATGTAAGAGGAAAATACAGAGACGTCATTCTGCCGATGGTCGTGCTGCGCAGGCTCGATGCCTTGCTCGAACCGACCAAAGAAGAGGTGATTGAAGAATTGGCTTTTCAAAGAGATGAAGCAGGGTTCACTGAATGGGACGAAACCGGACTGAAAGACGCCAGCGGCTATGTGTTTTACAATACAAGCCAATGGACTTTGCAACGGCTCTACGATACGGCTACCAATAGCCAGCAGATTCTCCAAGCCAACTTTGAGGAATATCTCAATGGCTTTAGCTCCAACGTCAAAGAGATCATCGACAAGTTCAAGCTCAAAAGCCAGATCCGCCACATGGCCTCCAAGGATGTGTTGCTGGATGTGCTGGAAAAATTCACTTCGCCCCATATCAACCTCACCCCTTTTGAAAAGGAAGACCCCGACGGCAGAAAACTGCCGCCCCTTTCCAATTTGGGCATGGGCTATGTCTTTGAAGAATTGATCCGAAAATTCAACGAAGAAAACAACGAAGAAGCCGGAGAGCACTTCACCCCCCGTGAAGTCATCGACCTGATGACGCACATCGTGTTTGACCCCATCAAAGACCAATTGCCGCCCGTCATGACCATTTACGACCCGGCTTGTGGCTCGGGCGGGATGCTCACAGAAGCGCAAAATTTCATCAAAGATGAAGAGGGCGGCATCCGTGCTTCGGGTGATGTCTATCTGTATGGAAAAGAAATCAATGACGAGACCTACGCCATCTGCAAGTCCGACATGATGATTAAGGGCAATAATCCTGAAAATATACGGGTGGGTTCTACCCTTTCTACCGATGAATTTTCGGGGAATACCTTTGATTTTATGCTTTCCAATCCGCCGTATGGCAAATCCTGGAGCAGTGAAGTCAAGTACATCAAGGACGGCAAGGACATCATTGACCCACGCTTTCAAATTACGCTCAATGACTATTGGGGCAATGCAGAGGAGACCGATGCTACGCCCCGTTCTTCGGATGGGCAGTTGCTCTTCCTGATGGAAATGGTGAACAAGATGAAGGCTACCAGCCAAAGCCCCTTGGGTTCACGCATTGCTTCGGTACACAATGGCTCGAGCTTGTTTACCGGTGATGCCGGTGGTGGCGAAAGCAACATTCGCAGACACATCATTGAAAACGACTGGCTGGACTGCATCATTCAGTTGCCCAACAACCTGTTTTACAATACGGGCATTACCACCTATATCTGGATTTTGCACAACAACAAAGCCGCCAAGCGAAAAGGCAAAGTGCTGCTCATTGATGCGTCACAGCGCTTTGCCAAACTGCGCAAAAACCTCGGCAATAAAAACTGCGAACTGGCTGCCGAGCACATCAAAGAAATTCAAGAAGCCTATACCTATTTTGAAACCGTAGAACGCCAAGACGAAGAGGGCCTGGCCGCCAAGGTTTTTGACAATGCCGACTTTGGCTATTACAAGGTAAGCATTGACCGACCGGCGCGACTGAAAGCCCAATTTTCCGCAGCACGCATTGCCGATTTGCGCTTTGACAAAAACCTGAAAGAAGCCATGCAATGGGCCTATGAAACCTATGGCAACCAGGTATATACGGATTTAAAATCCATTGAAAAAGACATCCTGGACTGGTGCGAAAAAAACGATTTGGACCTAAATGCCAAAAAGCGCAAAACCTTAACGTCAGTTGCCACTTGGAAAAAGCAAAAGGCAATTTTGGAAACTGCCGAACAGCTCATGGCGGCCATTGGCACCGACGAATACAGCGATTATAATGTCTTTTTGGAGTTGGTAAACCAAGAACTAAAAGCCCAAAAATCAAAGCTTTCTGCCAGCGACAAAAATCAAATATTGGCTGCCGTAAGCTGGTATGACGAAACCGCCGAGAAGGTCATCAAGAAAAAGCAAAAGCTCAGCGGCGACAAGCTCGACCAACTCTTGCATCATTTCGCTTGCACGGCGGAGCAACTGCCCGATTTTGGTTACTATCCCAGCGGAAAGCCCAACGAGTATATCCTATACGAAAGCCAAACCGACCTACGGGACACGGAAAGCGTGCCCTTGGCCGAGCACATCCACGACTACTTTTTGCGCGAAGTAAAGCCGCATGTGGAGGAAGCCTGGATTGACCTGGACAAAACCAAAATAGGCTATGAAATCAGCTTCAACAAGTATTTTTATCAGCACAAACCCCTGCGAAGCATTGAGGAAGTAAGTGCGGAGATCCTGGAATTGGAGCAGGAGAATGAGGGTTTGATTATGGAGATATTGAAAATTGTCTGAATCACGGATTTGATAGATTAAAAGATTTCACAGATGGAAAATAAACTTAAATACAGAGAAATTACCGAAAAGATTATCGGAGCATCTTTTGACGTACACAGCTTCTTGGGAAATGGATTTCAGGAAGTAATCTATCAACGGGCTTTGGCTTGGGAAATGAAACAAAGAGGATTGGAATTTGCCAGAGAGATTGAACAGGATATATTTTATAAAGACTTGCCAAAACCTATCGGCAGGAGACGTGCCGATTTTGTTGTTGAGGAGAAAGTATTGGTAGAACTAAAAGCAATGATTCAATTGGAGGATGTTCACCTTGCCCAAGCCTTGAATTATCTGAAAGCCTACAAATTAGAAGTAGGGCTGCTTATCAATTTCGGCAGCAAGTCGCTTACCTTCAAAAGACTGGTGTTATGAACAATAAAAAAAAGGGGCTGCATTACGGATTAAATAGATTAAAAGATTACACGGGTGAAAATCCCGAATCTGTGAAATCCCAAAATCCGAGAAAATCCGTGATTCTGACAAAAAATGCAACATTCCCCAAATACCCTTCTTACAAAGACTCGGGCGTCGAATGGCTGGGGGAAATTCCGGAGGGATGGGAGGTGAGTCGCCTGAGAAACGTATTCTCTTTTAGCAAAGGCCTAACTATAACGAAAGAAAATCTACAAGAAAAAGGTATTTATTGTGTCAATTATGGGGAAATACACTCAAAATTTGGGTTTGAAATCAATCCTGCAATTCATGAGTTAAAATGTGTGAGCGAGGAATATTTGATTAGTGATTCTAACTCACTGCTTAGCAAAGGAGATTTTGTTTTCGCAGACACATCCGAAGATATCGAAGGGTCTGGGAACTTCACTTATTTGAGTAATGAAATAAAAACATTTGCTGGTTACCACACTGTAATAGCGAGATTGAAAATGCCTGTTAACGAAAGGTTTGCAGCTTATGTAATCACTTCACAAAGTTTTCGAAATCAAGTTAGGCGGAGGGTTAAAGGTGTGAAAGTATTTAGCATTACTCAATCACTACTAAAAACAGTTAATTTTTGGTTTCCCTCCCCACAAGAACAAACCCGCATTGCCCAATTTCTCGACGACAAAACCACCAAAATAGACCGGGCCATTGCCCAAAAAGAGCAGCTCATCGCACTGCTCAAAGAACGTAAGCAGATAGTGATACAACATGCGGTGACAAAGGGCCTGAATCAGGATGTGCAGGATGAAAGGATGAACAGGATCGATGGCGCAACAACAAAAAATCCTGAAATCCAAAAATCCTCAAAATCCCGATTCAGACAAATGAAAGACTCCGGCGTGGAGTGGATCGGGGAGATTCCCGTGGAGTGGGAGGTGAAGGCACTAAAATACATCGCTTATTTAGAAAGCGGACAAACAATTTCATCTGAAAGTTTTGTAGAAGAAGGTTATCCGGTGTACGGTGGTAATGGATTTAGAGGTTACTCAGCAAACTATACAAATGAGGGCAAATTCGCATTAATTGGAAGACAAGGAGCTTTGTGCGGTAATGTCAATTACGCTGAAGGAAAGTTTTTTGCCTCTGAACATGCCATAGTAGTTTATCACAAAAAAGATGTGAACGTCTTGTGGCTTGGCGAAGCAATAAAAGCAGCAGATTTCAATAGACTATCACAGTCAGCAGCTCAACCAGGAATTGCTGTTAACGTGATAAAAAATGTTTTATTTCCATTTCCGTCTTTTGAAGAACAGAACAAAATTGCATCGTATATCCAAACCCAATCCGCCAAAATAGACCGTGCCATCGCCCTGCAACAAACCCAAATCGAGAAGCTCAAGGAATACAAAGCGACTTTGATAGACAGCGCGGTGAGGGGGAAGATTTGTGTAATTTAGTTATCTTTATAATTGGTGTTTGAAAATAGATATTCCTTATGCTGACTGAACAGACCCTGTATGCACTCATCCGGGCACCCGAAGAAAGTTTTCGGAATGCACCCATCAAAATATACGAGTTTACCGATAGGATTGAAATAACCAATAATGGAGGTTTATACGGCAATGCCCGCCATGATTTTCCGAATAACAACGATTATCGAAATCCTGTTTTGTCGGGAGCCGCAAAAGTGCTGGGCTTTGTGAATCGCTTTGGGGTCGGGGTGCAACGAGCTAAGCATGCATTGGCGCAGAATGGCAATCCCGAGCCTGAGTTTATCACCGACCAAACGGGGAAGTTTGTAGTGAAAGTATTTACAAAATGAAAACGATTACTTTTTTCAATAATAAAGGAGGCGTGGGCAAAACCTCTTTGTTGTATCATACAGCCTGGATGTTTGCAGAGCTCGGTCATAGGGTGATGGCAGTAGATTTAGACCCACAAACCAATTTGTCGCAGATATTCCTGGAGGAAGAACGTTTTCTGGAAATACTGGAAAATGATAAAACCATCAAGCATGCTTTGCGGCTTATTGAAAAAAAGCAGGGTGATATTACAGAGGCTCATGTAGAAAAGATCAATGAGCATTTATTGCTACTATCAGGTGATCTAAGCCTTTCCCTTATCGAAGATCAACTGAGCAAGGAGTGGTACGAGTGCCTCACCGGAGAGTGGTACCCATTTGCCTTGCAATCTGCCTTTTACAGAATTATTAGAAATACCGCTCAGAAGTATGCAGTAGATTATGTGTTTATAGATGTGGGGCCCAACTTTGGTGCCGTCAACCGTACGGCCCTTCTTTCTTCCGACTATTTAGTAGTGCCCAGTACAGCAGACTTATTTTCTTTGAAAGGACTTTCAAACATTGGAGAACGGGTAAAAAGCTGGTTTGTGGAGTGGGAAAAAAGATTGACAGAACGGAAAGAAGATGCCCGGACATTATCGTTGCATACTCAAAAAATTCATCCCTTGGGCTATGTAATTATGCAACATGGGATATCTTCCAATAAACCCGTGAAAGCCTACAAGAAATTTGCGGATCGGATTCCTCTTGTTTTTAGACAATCATTCGATTTGCCACAAAATCAAACGATGCATTCATTTGATACCGACCCATTCTGCTTAGCCTCCATAAAGCACTACAATAGCTTGATGCCCATGGCGATGGAAGCCAGAAAACCTATATTTATGTTAAAACCTGCCGATGGAGCTATCGGTGCGCATTACAATGCTGTGAAGAATGTCCATGAAGATTTTGAGCGTTTTTCAAAGAAAATAATCGCTCATATACAAAAACTTGAATTAGCCAACCGTGCCTAGCCAAACCAACGAAGCCGCCCTCGAAGCGGCCATCGAAAAAGCCCTCACGGGCACCTGCCTGGAAGAGCTACCTGCCCTGAGCAAAGTCGAAGGGAAGGCAGCGGGAAGCACCATACAAGAAGCTCAAGCCTTGTATCGCTCCGGCAATGGCTTTTATATGGGCACTGCCCATGATTTCAATGCCCAATACGCCCTGGACGAAACCCGCTTTTGGCACTTTCTGGAAGCCACCCAAAAAGAAGAACTCGAAAAGCTGCAACGCGCTGCCGACTGGAAACTCAAAATCCTGCAACGCTACGACCGCATGGTGAAGAAGTACGGCATCCTGCGCTTGCTGCGCAGAGGCCTGGAGGTGGAGGATGCCCACTTTACCTTGCTGTATCAATTGCCCATGGCGAGTAGCAGCCAAACGGTGAAAGACAATTTTGAAAAAAATGAATTCAGCGTTACCCGGCAGGTGCGCTATAACCTGGAAAATACCCGGGAAGAGATAGACATGGTGGTGTTTGTGAATGGCTTAGCCATTGCCACTTTAGAACTCAAAAACCAATGGACAGGACAGAATGCCAAAGTACATGGCATTAAGCAATACAAATACGACCGAGACATTCGCCAACCCCTACTCAACTTTGGTCGGGCCATCGTTCACTTTGCCGTAGATACGGATGAAGTGTACATGTGTACCAAATTGGCTGGCAGCAAGTCATTTTTTCTGCCGTTCAACAAAGGGCATAACAACGGCAAAGGCAATCCCCCCAATCCTTTTGGGCATAAGTCGGCTTATTTGTGGAAAGAAGTTTTTACCCGCGAGAGTCTGGCCAACATCATACAGCACTTTGTGCGTTTTGACGGCAAAGCCACCGATGCGTTGAGCAAGCGCACCCTGTTTTTCCCGCGCTATCACCAACTGGATGTGGTCCGAAAAATACTCGGACATGTTTCCAGGCATGGCGTCGGTCATACCTATTTGATCCAGCATTCTGCCGGTTCGGGCAAATCCAATTCCATTACCTGGGCAGCCTATCAGTTGATCGAAACCTATCCGGAAAGCGCAGATATTCCCGGTGCCAAAGGCGCTCAGGATCCGCTGTTCGATTCGGTCATCGTCGTGACCGACAGGAGGTTATTGGACAAACAACTCCGGGATAACATCAAGGAATTTTCGCAAGTAAAAAATATTGTTGCGCCGGCTTTGTCATCCAGAGAGTTAAAGAGCAGTCTGGAGCAGGGCAAAAAAATCATCATCACCACCATTCAGAAATTCCCATTTATTGTGGATGGCATTGCCGATTTAAGCGACAAACGCTTTGCGGTGGTCATCGATGAGGCGCACAGTTCGCAAAGCGGCATCGCCGCAGGCAAAATGAACCAGGCCATGGGCAATTTGGAAGAAGAGGAAGAAGACGGACAAGATGTGGTATTAAAAGCACTCAAGGCAAGAAAGACAAAAGACAACGCTTCGTATCTGGCTTTTACCGCAACACCCAAAAACGCCACCCTGGAGCGTTTTGGCAACAAGCAGGAAGACGGTTCTTTCAAGCCCTTCCATCTGTATTCCATGAAGCAAGCCATTGAAGAAGGCTTTATCCTGGATGTCCTGGCAAATTATACGACCTACAAAAGCTATTACGAAATAGAAAAATCTATTCAGGACAATCCCCTATTCGACACCAAAAAAGCACAGAAAAAATTGCGTGCCTATGTAGAGCGAGACAAACGCACCATTGCCACCAAGGCAGAAATCATGCTGGAGCATTTTATCAGAGAGGTTTACACCACCAAAAAGCTAAAAGGCAAAGCCAAGGGCATGGTACTTACGCAGAATATTGAATCGGCTATTCGCTATTACCTTGCTATCAAGCGCATCCTGGCAGACAAAGGCAATCCGTTTAACATAGCCGTAGCATTTTCAGGAAAGAAAACCGTGGATGGGGTGGAATATACCGAAGGGGATCTGAATGGTTTTGCCGAAAAAGACACCCGCGACAAATTTGACTCAGACGAATATCGCCTGTTGGTAGTGGCCAACAAATACCTCACCGGCTTTGACCAACCCAAGCTTTGCAGCATGTACATCGATAAGAAACTGCAAGGTGTACTGGCGGTGCAGGCGTTGAGCAGGTTGAATCGCGCTGCTGACAAGCTGAATAAGCGCACCGAAGATTTATTTGTGCTCGATTTCTTCAATCAAGCGGAGGATATCAAAACTTCATTTGATCCTTTTTACACTTCTACTTCACTTAGTAAAGCTACTGATGTGAATATCCTTCATGAATTGAAAGGCACACTGGATGATGTGGCTGTGTATGAATGGGCAGAAGTGGAATCGTTTGTAGAGAAATATTTTGAAGGCGTAGATGCCCAACAACTCAGCCCCATCATTGACACAGCTGCCCATCGTTTCAATCAGGAGTTGGATTTGGAAGACGAAGAAAAAGCGGATGTTAAAATCAAAGCCAAGCAATTCGTAAAAATCTACGGGCAAATGGCTTCTATCATGCCTTATGAGGTATTAGTATGGGAAAAGCTATTTTGGTTTTTGAAATTCTTGATTCCTAAACTCATTGTAAGAACCAAGGAAGATGAACTGATTGACGAGTTGTTAGAATCCGTTGACCTTTCAACCTATGGACTTGAAAGAACTAAATTGAATAATGCTATTGGTTTAGATGATTCAGCAACAGAATTAGATCCACAAAATCCAAATCCGAGAGGAGCGCACGGTGGAGACGAAGAAAAAGATCCACTGGATGAAATCATCAAATCATTTAATGAAAGATGGTTTCATGGGTGGGATGCCACACCGGAAGACCAGCGGGTAAAATTTATTTCAATAAGCAAACACATTCAAGCACACCCTGACTATCAAGCGAAGGTTGCCGACAACAAAGACGCACAAAACCGTGATTTGGCATTTAAGAAAATTTTAAATGATGTAATGGGTCAGCAAAGAAAGAAGGAACTTGAATTGTATAAACTTTTCGCAAAAGACGAATCCTTTTACCAAGCATTATTCGATACAATTAAAAGAATGATTGATAACCCAAGAATAGGACAATAAACATCAAACAATGAAGCCAACCCTTCGCATCCATACACATTGGCAAGTCGCTCGAAGCAGCCGTAAAAGCCAAAACTTGCCGGCAGCGTATGGCTGGTTTGAGCGGCTTGGTAATGTGTGTGGCTGTCAAGCGTTGGCTTTTATATCAATGCCAGTAGATAACCTGCTAAAGCACCACCAATAACGATAAATGCACTATTCATTTTCTTAAAGACAAAAACAGATACTAGACTTATTACTGCAATTAAAATTGTCCGCCAATCGGTCAAGGTATCTTTTCCCATCTCCACACAAACAGCTACAATTACCGCAACTGCTGCAATGTTTACAGCATCCAAAAAGGCCGCTATTATTTTTGATTTCCGCATCTTTGGAATAATGGGATTCAGAATAGCAACGAAAATGAAAGAAGGAAGAAAAATTCCAATAGTTGCTGCTATTGCTCCCCAAAATCCACCTAATTGCCAACCGATAAATGTTGCCGTTGATAAAACGGGTCCGGGTGTAAATTGTCCTACTGCTACTGCATCAATTAACTCTTGTAGTGTCAGTAAACCTGTATTGACCAATTCTGCGTCTAAAAAAGCAAATAGTACATATCCGCTTCCATAGAGTAATGCACCGACTTTAAAGAAAATCCAAAGAATTTTCAGCGAACTGGCTGATGCTGTTACTTGTAATAAAACGAGCGGTGTAAAACTATTTAGGTTGTTTTTTGAATTTTGAATGAAGTGCCAAATCAAACCGACAAGACCACAAGCAAACAGAGCTATAATTTCGTGTACGCCAAGCAAACAGACAATCAATGTCAACGCACCGAGAATTCCAAGTTCCACATTTTTGAGTGCTTTTTTTCCAAGTCGATAAACTGCACCAAGAATTATTGCAATTACGGCTGGTTTTATTCCGTATATGAATGGTTCAACTTTTGGTAATTGTCCATATTGTTGATACAGCCAAGCAAAAACCATTGTGATTACAACGGCAGGAAAAACAAAACAAGCTCCTGCTACAATCAAACCTTTCCAACCCGCTCTTTCGTGGCCGCAATGCATTGTCATTTCAGTGGAGTTTGGGCCTGGAATTAGGTTAGTAGCTCCTACTAAGTCAAGAAAATGTTGAGGAGTCATCCACTTTCTCTTTTTCACGACTTCATCTTCCATCATTGCGATATGAGCCGCAGGACCACCAAAGGCTATACTTCCTAATTTAAAAAAGAGTAAAGCGACTTCTTTCAAATTTTTACCCATTCTTTGAAAGTTTTTTGTCAACTGACCAATTTCCACCGACTTTGATTATCAAAAACAAACTTCCCAAAAGCATTGCCCAATCCGTTCGACTGCCGTGCATCATTACCCAAAAACCATCATTGGCTAAAACTTCTGATTTTGTGGTTGCAATGGCAACTAACATTATTACGAGTGTTGGAATACTTGCCAATCTTGTCAACAAACCAATTAAAATCATGGAGGAGTCTTCCGCCTAGAAAGATTCCGCAGCGACCACCTCTCCTTTGAAGATGTGAGTGCCTTGGGTAATTTTCTCTTGGGTTGTTACTTCATACATCCCGCAAAATAGTTGTTGTGCTCGGAGCAGGGGAATGCTTAGTAGAACCATAGCTAATGCGAAAAAGCAACGATTTTTCATGATTTTTCATGATTTTTCAAAATTGAATGGTTGATATGTGAGTAAAAGTTTCTGAATGCTGGGTTTGGCCATTTTCTGCGCTCCTCATTTCATTTTTTCCCGCGTGGCCTGGGTTTTTATTGTTCATAACGGTCCAGTATAACTCACTTTCCGAGCCCAAAACCTGATAATTTGTGTTTTCGAGGCTCAAAGTCTCGAAGTATATGGTTGCTTACACCAAAGAGGAAAAAATGGCTATGAAACCCAGCGCCTGGACCAATTGGGCCTGGTA
>CAZMAV010000019.1:0-82478 GCA_964564415.1 uncultured Bacteroidia bacterium
ATCCTGAAAACCAAATAATGCAAAGCCGAAACCTGAGAAATATCTTGGGCTTCGGCTTTTATAGCTACATAATAGCTAATAAGCTAGATATTTAAACATATAGTTACCTATTGATAAATTTGTAATTTGCGAACAGGGAGGATTGGTCTTTACCTTATTTTTAGCTCTAGTTTACGCGATTATGATGTTTCCAGTTTGTATAATTTCTCAATGCTGTGGTGGAATAAGCAAGGATAGTAGAGAGTATTTGCAATAATCAGATATTAAAGTTCGATATAATGATATTTCGTGTAAATCTATGGTTTGCCTTTCCTCGTTTTATAAAATTTATAATTAGGGTTTTATGACTTTTTTAAAATTATTTTGGCTTTTTAAAATATGAATTATTACTCATCTATTTTTGAACAAATCATAACCTGTCATAGGTTTTTTGCGAATTTATTTAGATATTAACGATATATGAGACAAATGTAAAACAATTACATCCTTTCTTCGTTTCGTTTGTACCTAAATCTAAGTTACGAGTACTCGGTCTAACGACCTATGGAAATGTTTAAGATTTCCGAATGAATAGTTCAGCCGTTCATTCAGCCCCTTTAACCATACCATACAGATGAAAAGTAAATTTAAAACTCCTTCACGCAAGCGTTTAAAGAGCACAAAGAAGCGTCAAGCCCATGCTCGCGCCAAATCAAGAAATGAGTCCTTGAACACTCGTCTCATCAGAAAGGCCATCGAGGCTGACTGGAACGAGTAAGGCATCGATTAGTGATGTTGTAACAACTGGAGGGGCTGCACCACGGCACGGGTGCGGCTTTTCTTTTTTATGGGCAACTGCTTCGTTAAACCATTCCCTACATTTTTGAGGTAAAATTTGCCCTTCCCGCCCTACTGTCGCTCTTGATATCGGCCTTCACGATGTTTGTGGATGGCTATAAGCTCTTTCTCTATTACAGCCTTAACTCAAGTGCATCCATATTTGAGACCCAGAAAAAGTTGGAGAGTCTGCGTTATTACGAGCGATTAGATACTCGTTCTTTGGCAGTAATCATACCTCTTTTTGCCGCTCCATTTTTGATTGTCTTTCTCAAGGCTTCCCTGGGCTTAGACCTATATGTTTTCCAGGGGCCTCTCCTGTCCCTGATTATTGGAAGTATAGGGATAGGTACTTTGATTAGCTTCATTCTGCTGCGCTTTCCCGACAAAGGAATTGAAGAATCCTTGGATTTTCTGGAAGACTTAAAAAAGGAAAAGGAGGTCTAGGATACTGGTTTGCCTCTCTTAATTTGGGTCTTAGATCAAAATGATTATCACGAATGAATGGCCAAAGCGCTCTTGGAGGTTATTGTAAATAACTTGTTTTAAATCCCAAGAGCGCTATTTGTTGTATCGCCATACATGATTGATGATCGTCACCCATGAAAAAAATATTCTTTTGAAATGTTTTATTTTAGAAAGTGAATGGAAAGCTATCAATGTAAATTATATTTCTAATCGACTAAAAATAGCAAAATAGCAAAAGGTTTAATTACCCGTATCTTTATAAATTGAATATCCAAAATTGCTACCTTGTAATTCAATGCGAAAAGGTCATGGGGGACGATATCAGAAAATGGAGTATCACCTTTCTACTATTAATCCTATGTCTGACTGGTCTGAAGTGCCAGGAACCCCAGCTTTTAGAGATAAGTCGAGAAGATGGACTGCCTCACCGTACGGTATTCGGAATAGACCAGGATACTAAGAGAGCTTTGTTAATAGGTACGACCATCGGATTGTTTTCCTATGATGGATTCAACTTCCGAGAGCTTCCCTACGGCTTCTACATTCGACATCGGCAGGTGTTCAACCTTTCGAGTCTGTCCGATACTTCTTTTGTGTTTATCAATTACAAGGGTTTACCCTTTCATTATCATGTAGATTCAATTCGTTTATTATACTTTCCGGGTTTGGATCCGGTCCTTCGATTCAGGAAGTTAGAAACCTTTGGTTCCTCTTCGTCCGAAGTATTTTTATTTGGAAGAAGGAGGATAAAAATGGAAACAACTGGGTCTGCACGAGTCAGGGGCTTTGGGAGATTGAAAAAGGGAAAGTACTTAAGAAGAGAGAAATATTGAATCTTTATCAGGACAGAGAAAAAATTATTGGAAGATCGGATAAAGCACGTTCACGTAGACCGCGAAAATAACGGCATTTATCTTTCTTCGGTCGGGAGTGATTTGTATTTGTTCCAAAATGGAAGCCTGAAGAAACTTCCTTTGTTGGATTGGGGAATTGATAATCATGTGGCTGGCTTTGTGCAGGGAAAGGATGGAATTTTGTGGATGATCATAAACAGGAAGGGTGTCATTGGCATCCGAAATGGGAAACTGGAAGAGAGTTATTGTCTGGCTGATGGGATCAAGGGCAGGAGTCTACAGAAATCGATGCCTTTGAGATATTTCCCAACCCAGCTTCGGAGCTCCTGACTTTAAGCTATCCAAAGGTAGAAGGAAATCTTACCTGGACCCTGTATAATCTCCAGGGACAGAAGGTCCTTGAGCAGAGCAACCTGGAGTGGGCTTTGGGAAAACATAAGATCAATGTATCTCAACTTCCCGATGGATTATACATGACCAGGGTCACCGATCAAGAAGGAAAAGTGATTTATCAAGACAAGGTACAAGTGGCTAAATAGTACTTCAAATAGGCTAAAAATATAGGGGCTGTCCAGCACACGGACAGCCCCTATTTGTTTTTCTCGTTTGGGCTGGGCTATACCCCCAGCAACATCCTGGAAGGGTCTTCCAGTCTTTCTTTTACCCTAAAAAGGAAGCTGACAGCTTCTTTTCCGTCTATCACCCGGTGGTCATAGGAAAGAGCCACATACATGATAGGACGTATCTTAACCTCTCCATTGACGGCCATGGGGCGATCCACAATGTTGTGCATGCCCAGGATAGCAGACTGAGGAGGATTGAGAATAGGCGTGGAAAGCATAGAGCCAAATATTCCCCCGTTTGTGATGGAGAAGGTTCCACCAGTCATGTCTTCGATGGTAATCTTATTTTCTCTGGCTTTGAGGGCATAGTGAAGAACGGCCTGTTCGATCTCGGGAAGGGTCATCAGGTGGGCATCCCGAATGACCGGTACTACCAGTCCTTTTTCTGTCGATACGGCAATGCCAATATCTGCGTAATTGTGGTAGATGATCTCCTTACCCTCGATCTGAGCATTGACGCCGGGAAACTCCATCAGGGCCATGGTCACGGCCTTGGTAAAGAATGACATGAAACCCAGCCCCACCCCGTGGGTCTCCTTGAATTTTTCCTTGTAGGCTGCCCTGATCTTCTTAATTTCAGTGAGGTCCACCTCGTTGAAGGTGGTAAGCATGGCCGTTTCATTTTTGACCTCTACCAGTCGACTGGCAATGGCCCGGCGCATGCTGGACATCTTTTCCCGGCTTTGTTCCCGCTGCTGCCCGTTGGATACGGTGGGCATCTCCGGAATGGGTCGCTTGGCAGGGGCCTCCTCTTTCGATGGCTGAGGCGCCGACTTGGAGGCAGGAGCTGCTGATTTATTGTTGGAAGCCTGAATGACATCGGTTTTGGTGATGCGACCTCCACGGCCTGAACCCTCGACCTGCTCTTTGGAGATGCCCTTCTCCTTCATCATCTTATCTGCCGAAACCGAGGGGTGGCCCTTGGCAGGGCTATCGGCTAGGGCTACATCTTTTTGCGGGGCTGTCTCTGCCTTGGATTCGGATTTTTCCTCTTCTTTCTTTTTGGCGGGGGCTGTTCCTCCTGCGGCGGAGGTGTCTATCTTGGCGATGACTTGCCCTACTTCTACCATATCTCCTTCTTCTGCCAGAATCTCTATGACCCCGCCGTCTTCGGCATTGATGGTCAGGGTCGCTTTATCGGAATTGATCTCAGCCAGTTCATCGTCCATTTCGACGGTGGCACCATTTTCTACCAGCCAGCCTTCGATTTCTACCTCTGTGATAGATTCGCCCGGGCTTGGTACTTTAACTTCTACGATCATGGGATCAGGATTTTTGTGTTCCTTTTATGTGGATGAATGATTTTTTCTACGCAAATGCAGCCCCTTGGATATGAACCATTCAGGGCTTAGGACAAAAATAAAATAAATATCTAGATTTGGACATATCGAAGGGAAGCATTCGTCATTCTGGAAAGATTTGTTTCCCTTTTCTCCGCCTCGCCTTTTTGCCTTGGTAGAAGGTCCAAATGAGCAGTATACCCAAGAGAGCTCCCATTCCATCCACGCCTACGTCCCAAAGGCTGGAACCCCTTCCCGGGATGAAACGCTGATGAAATTCATCGCTGAAGGCATAGCTGACGGCCGAAAGCCAGGCAAGAAGGTAGGCTTGCCGCCGATCCACATACCACCACCAAAGGCGAAAAAACAGAATGGCCAAGACGAAGTACTCGGTAAAATGTGCGGCCTTGCGGACAAAAATCTTTACTGCATCCATTTCCAATATTGCTGGATCCAAAGGGAGCAAGGAAAGCAGCCAGAGGACCAGTCCACTCGTCTGCCTGCTGTCCGACTTATCCTGGTGAGAAAGGACAAAGATCAGGATCATCCAGGAGATAAGGGGGAGCCATCTGTAGAGCAGGGGATCACGGATTTCCTTTGCAGGAGGAGCTTTTTTCAAGGGAGCTGAAAGTTAGGCAGAATCACTTTTACGCTTTCGGCGGGCTTTTCTTACCGGAGTAGTCAGCAAAAAGAGCAGTAGGGAGCAGAGCAAAACGCCGATCAGTCCGTACACAAGAGATTCTACATCCAGGTTGACTCCGGGTTTGAAATCCATGGCTTGGCGGATGCTACGCTTCGATTCGGTATAGAAGACATAAGGCCTCTTCCAGGGTTCTGCCCCATTGATGCGCTTGATGCTCTGGTCATAATCCTGATAATGCTCCAGCGAATTACGGAGGAGCTGAACACTATCGGCATTGGCCGTGGTATCCGCTATGGCATTGAGGTAGGCTTCAGGAGAAAAATTTTCCTGAAAAGCTCGTCGTTGAGTCTCCTCGTAGACCGGACGGGCCTCCTCCCTGGCCTGGGCCAACACCTCTACATATTGATCGATGTAGACGGGAATTTGAAGGAATATTAGAGCTACTGCCACACAGAGACAGCGCTCGATAAATTGCCATATTCCCCTGAAAATATTGATTATACCGCTCATGTAAACTAATGATAGGACTATCAGAGGACTTCTCCAAGTATGAAAGAAAAAAAATGTGATGGAGTGAACATTTAGCCATAGGTTTCGTTCCTTCGTATCTAGTATTTGGTATATATGCTTAAAGCTTTTTATTCAGATCAATATGTACCTCAACTTCCTGAGGGTCATAGGTTCCCGATAAGCAAATATCAGCTGATCAGGGAGCAATTGCTGTATGAAGGGGCGCTGGAAATCGATCAATTCGAAGAATCCCATCCCATAGCGGAAGAGGCTATATTGCGAATTCATGAAAGGCAGTATTGGGAAGCCATACGCGACCAGAACCTGGACCCCCGCTCGGTGAGAAAGATCGGTTTTCCCCAATCGTCTACCCTGGTAGAAAGATCCAGAAGGTCTTGTCAGGGTACCCTCAGTGCTGCTATACATGCATTGTCTCATGGCATTGGGCTAAATATTGCTGGGGGTACCCACCACGCCTATGCTGATCATG
Source organism: uncultured Bacteroidia bacterium (assembly GCA_964564415.1). GTDB lineage: Bacteria > Bacteroidota > Bacteroidia > J057 > J057 > JALEFZ01. Next base: position 5,685 of record CAZMAV010000019.1, read on the forward strand.
GGGAGGGCTTTTGCCTGCTCAACGACCTGGCGATCAGTTCGGCCTTCCTTCTGGAAAGCAAACGGGTCAGGCAAATTTTGATCGTGGACCTGGACGTCCACCAGGGAAATGGGACAGCCAAGATTTTTCAGGATGAAAATCGGGTATTCACCTTTTCTATGCATGGAGCCCACAATTATCCGCTTAAAAAGGAAAAGTCCGACATAGATATTCCCCTCAATAATGGTACAAAGGATGAGATTTACCTCAAGATTCTCGACGACCAACTTCCACGCCTGATCAATCAGGTAAAACCCGACTTAATTTTTTACCAATCGGGAGTAGATGTCCTCGAAAGCGATCGCCTCGGCAAACTTTCGCTGAGCAAGGAAGGCTGCAAAGAGAGAGATTTACTGGTCATAGAGATGGTCAACCGGAGCCAGATTCCCCTGGCGGTCTGCATTGGTGGGGGATACTCGGACAAACTCTCCGACACCGTAGACGCCCACAGCAATACATTTCGCGTAGCGGCAGAAGTATATACCTAAAAAAATGGCCCTTCCAAAAAGCAGGGAGGACCACCATGATTACGAATTTGTTAGAGAATAAACCTTAGACTAACGCTTAGATATTCAAGAAATTGAACCTAAAGGAAAGACCGGTGGAAGGGCGGAAAGAAATGTTGTCAGAACCCTCTGACATCAAAAAAGAAGCGTAGGTATTCCACTTGATCGAACGGGTAATCCTAAGGCTCAGGCCTGTGGTGAATTTATAGTAGTCGAATTCAATATTTTCTCCCGATACACTCCTAAGTTCCTGGGTGCCAACGCCACCACTCAGTCGAAACCATTCTTTGAATAGAAATCCTGCTTCGACTTCTTGAAAGCGAAAGGAAGAGCCACTCATGTCCACTTCGAAGGGAAGGTTTTGCTCATTGAGAAGAAGAGCCACAGTCTGAGGGGAACTGAATCCCGAAGTGCCCCAAAGGCCGAGAACATTGGCGCGACGGCCCTTATGGTCAAATCGAATTCCGATCATTCCTTCTCCCATCAGGTTGGTCCTTTCAGAATTGGGGCTGAAGCCGGTCTCATTGTTTGAGTCGTAAAGGTAGTTGCTGGCTACCCCCAGTTGGAGGTGGAGTCTGTCCTTTTTCTTTCTGCGCTTAGGCTTTTCCTGAGGACGTTCGACCACGACAGTTCTTACCGGTTCAGGTTCGGGTCGGGGAGCAGGTCTGTCCACGACTACATCTCGGTAGGTTTTTTTGATGGTGACACAGGTCTGGGCTTGAGCGAAACCCAGTCCAGCCAGCAGGCTTAGGGTAAAAATTATTCTTAACATGGGCATCAAAGCTTAATTTCTATTTCTATCCGGGTGATACCTCTTAGGAAAAAGAGGCAGTGTTTTTACAGATAGACTGAAAAAGTCAAAAATCGGTTGCATGTTTATTTCTTATTTACACTTTTTTTGGAACACCTCTTCACGGGTTTTCTTGCGATTGATGTGGCGGAAAGACTTCTTGAGAAGCTTGACCGATTCTCTGATGCTCTCATTGCTGAGGTAGGGAGAATTTTGATACAAATCCAGGATATCCTCTTTTTTATTGTTGAATTCAGAGAGAAGCTCCTCACATTCCTGGTCGGAGAGGCATAGGTTTTTGAATCTCCTTCGCTCATAATAGGGGTGTTTCTTATCGTCATTTTGGATGGTGTAAGGGGCTGCTACGATGCCTGCCCAGTCAAAATCATAGGGCACGACGATGTTCTTTTTTCTTCCATTGCCGATGATTTTGACATTTTGCCTTACGGTAATGTCAAAATCGGAATTGGCGATCATATAGTTGAATAAATGGACAGTGGCGAGCATCTGACGGTTGACATCGGGCTTGCGGAGGACTAGGTCTTCATCTATGGGAAAGGCAGCATTGCGATCTGCGAGGTGCTCTTCGGATTCAATAAAAAATGCCCAATGGGTTTCGGTCGGCAGGTTTTCGGCCTCATCCACATAAGTGATTCGGGCCAACCTTACCCTAAAGCTTATCGGAGTGATCAGGTTATAAATTTTGTAGGCGTAGTACTCCTTGAGGATGGTTTCATCTCCCTGACAGTGGGTTACCAACTTAAGTTTGTCTTGGTCTTCGAAGGGATGGGGAAGGCCTCCTTTTTTAAAATTTACCTTGACCGGGGGGAAGTTACATATGGCCTGATCTCTGCGAAATCTTCCCCGGACTTTTATTTTCATAGGTACCTCTATTTCCTTTCCATCTGTAGAATATAGCAGCTTTGCCTTGTGGTAATTTGCCCTCATGCTTCGGTCGGCTTCGAAGGCGGTAAGATCGGCCTTTAGGGTGAGTTGAAGTGGTTCTTCAGATTGAAATAATGGAGTCTGTCCGTATATTTCAAAGAAATGGAAAGACAGAAAAAGCAGAATTCCCAGTTTTTTCATGATTTCAAAGCCTTAGGTGTGTTTGCGTATATACAATTTACTTTAAATTGATTTAAAGTAAAACAGATGGCATACTGCTGGTAGTTTTTCGGTTATTTGTTTTACCTAATACTCACAAACCATGAGGAAATATTTACTTTATTTATCCATCACTGAAATCTTATTCCTGTATTTTCCCACTTTTTTCCTCGCCACTCATATTATTGGAAACCGAATCTCCTATGAATGCTTGAGCAATGGAAATTATCGCGTCAAAATATTAAACTACTTCGATTGTGGCAGTCCTCTTATCAATCCCATTCCCTAGAGTATAAATAATCCTCCATTTTCTTCTCTTACATGTAGGATTCAATTTTGATCTAAGCATCTGCAATGGCTCTTTTACTCCCCAAGGTATGTGGGCGGTGGAAGGTGTTTCAGAGATCAGCTTTCTCAGCCCTACTCCAAAAACTTGGCTCTTACTCCTATTCCTTACCATACCGGGTTTTCCCCTTACCTAGCCTTTGGGACCCAACTGGGATGTGAGCCTTGATCCACAGTCGGGAGAGCTGGTCATCGTCGGTAAGGGAGCCTCACCCGAGACTGGCGTGGTGCTTATTGAGGCACTGGAATATCGAAATGGAGTTCTCCTAGGCTCAGCTGAAACCGAATTTAACCTTATCGGCATCAATTGTAGCCCGGACGAGGCAGCAGATGCCTCTCCTGTCGTGCTAAACGGAGGGCTCGCAGATAAATCCCTTTGGTTTGTAGGCTTACGTAGGAGTACTGCTTAGCTTTTCCCTTACTTTTACAGATTCCAGCGCGAGTCGACTGATTCTGTAAACTACCCTAGACCAACAGCTTCCTGAAGCCACAATTACCCAGAGTGGAAACAATCCCCTGACCGTCCATGTGCCCTGGACGCCAGATTTAAGCTATGCAGGTCAGGTATTTTTTGCTGGGCCTACGGTTTACGACGACAATTGTCCCACTCCCCATTTTACCTACCAGCCCATTCTTTTCAAGGTGGTGGACCTTGGATTGGAAGCCAACATTACGGACAGCGACTGTCAGCAGGCTACAGGAGCTATAGACCTTGACATACAAGGGGGCGGAGTGCCTTTTGATGCTGTTTGGAGCAATGGAGATACTACAGAAGATTTGACCAACCTATCCGCGGGTGCCTACACAGCGACCCTCACAGGTTCTAATGGAGTATGTACCACGAGCGTCCAGTATGAATTAATAACTATTTCTAATGAGCCCTTTGTCCATTTTTGGAGAGGTGAAGTTATTTCCTCATCCCTTGAGGGAGACTTCGACGTTGACCTTTGAGAATCCACCTAGGTTGGAACACGAGTTGATTCTGGTCGATGGTCGTGGAAGAAGGGGGAGAAAAGTCATCTCCACCAGAAATAACACCTTTGAAATCGAAAGGAAGGGGCTACCTGCGGGATTTACCTGTATAGGTTGACAAGGGAGGATGGATTGACCCATGGGGGTAAGATGATGATAAGATAGAAGAGCGCTTAGCTAAACTTGTGATTTTCAAAGCAAAACCTTCTCCCACCGAGAAGATTTTGCCTTTTGTTCTCTATTTTCTCTTTTTTTGGAGAGAGGGGTACGATTTCTGTATTTTTTGTGGTTGTGATACAAAGCAAACAATTATAGGTGGAGGAGGAGTTTTATTTACAAGGAAAGCAAGAAATATCATGAAGGTATCTGTATTCATTGGAAAATGTTTCGTTGCCTTCCTCCTCTTGATGCTGGGATGGAAGGGATTGATGGCGGGTTTCTATTTGATCGGAGATGTCAAGCGGGTCCGAATACCTGTCGAGGTTCAAAATAACGTAATTCTACTTCCGGTTAGAATCAACGGTTCTTTTGAGATGAACTTCATCTTGGATACGGGTGTAAAATCTACCATCCTCACGGAGCCTGTGATTCTGCCCTGGCTGGATGTAGATACCCTTAAAGACATAAATGTAAGGGGATTGGGTAAGGGAGAAATCATCAAAGCCTCACTAGCAAGGGACATCAGCATGTCCCTGCCTGGAGTGGAGGGGAGTGGACTCAACCTCGTGGTGATGCCGGATGGATTGATTTCCTATTCGGGGATGTTTGGAAAGCCGGTTTACGGCATTATCGGTTACGACTTGTTTGGACAATTTACCATTGAAATCAACTACCAGCAGGAATACATTGTCCTTCACAATCCCTTCAAGTTCAAAGGCAAGAAAGGAGGGCGCTGGCAGACCATTCCTTTAGACATCCGCAAGTCCAAGCCCTACATTCAGGCGACCTTAAAGGACCACACTGGAAAAAGTATTGAAGAAACCTGGCTTTTGGATACCGGAGCGAGCATGGCCATTTCCCTGTTTCAGGATAATGTGGACATACCTGAAAAGTCCATAAATTCTTTTCTGGGAAAGGGACTTTCAGGAGAAGTACATGGCTACCTGGGGCGCAATCCGGCCTTCACCATCGGGCGATTTACCCTGGATGACATCATTACGGGCTATCCCGACGAGGAGTCTCTCGCCATGTTTCCCGAAAGCATGGACTGGTATGGAAATATTGGTTCGGACGTCCTTTCCCGCTTCAAGATCATCTTCGATTACCTTCACGAGAAGGTATATTTGAGAAAAAACGGAACCTTCAACAATGCCTTTGACTACAACAATGCCGGGCTGGAGTTTATTTCCCTCGGCGCAGATTATGACAATTTTTTGGTCACCTATGTGAGACCTGATTCTCCAGCCGACAAGGCCGGGATTCAGAAAAACGACCTTGTCCTCACCCTCAATGGGACCACGGTCAAAAACATGGATATCGAAGAGCTTTATGGAGGACTGATCAAGAAAAAAGGCAAGCTGGTCAGGATGAAGGTACAGCGAAACGGGGAGGTCATCAAGACAGAATTCATGCTGGAAGAGGAAATCTAGTCCCGTACCGGTAGGACAATTGCCGGAGGGAATTGTATATTTGTTCTCAAAAGTCTCATCATGCCCTCACTATCCAACGAGTTTCTTTCTCTGAACGTCAAGGCCAAAGGAGCGGAGCTAAGTTCTGTCTTCGACAAGAAAAACGGAGTCGAGCACCTTTGGCAGGCTGATCCTGAGGTATGGGGCCGCCATGCCCCGGTCCTGTTTCCGATTGTAGGCAGGCTCAAAGATGATCGCTATATCTTCGAGGGAAATACCTATTCCATGAAGCAACATGGATGGGCTAGGGATCGGGAGTTTGAATGGAAAGAAAGCGGGTCAAATGAGCTGAGCTTTAGCTTCAGGTCTGACGAGGAAAGTAAAAAAATCTACCCCTTTGACTTTGAGTTTAGGATTCGATACGTGCTGGCAGAAAAGCAGGTACAGGTTGCCTACGAGGTAGAAAACACGGGTAAGAGGGATATGCCTTTTTCTCTGGGAGCCCATCCTGGATTTGCAGTTCCGATGGGGGAGGATGGAGCCTATGAGGACTATGAAATCTGCTTCGAGCAAAAAGAGACCTTGGAGCGGCATCTGCTAGAAGGAGGCCTCTACACAGGGGAAAGGATGGCTGTAATGGAAGACAGCCATATTTTACCCTTAACAAAGGATATGTTTGACCATGATGCCCTGGTCTTTCACCATCCGGCTTCGAGTTATGTAATCCTTCGTTCGCGGACCCATCGGCGTGAGGTCAGGGTGAGCATGAGGGGATTTCCTTATTTGGGAATATGGGCCAAGCCAGGAGCCCCCTTTGTCTGTATCGAACCCTGGCAGGGCCTGGCAGACCACGTCGATACCGATGGATATCTTATGCACAAAAAGGGGATCATGACCCTGGGGCCGAGTCAGGTTCACCGCTGTGGCTACGAAATCATGATAAGTAGCTAAATGAAGGCCTTCTATCCTTCTTTTGGAGGTTTTTTAGCTAGCTGCCTAGATCTTTTTCGAAAACTTTAAAATTCCTTTTTTGATTTATTGCATCCTTATCTTTAGATTATGCTAACAAAAGGGTAAACGTAGGTTCTTTCAGAGGTAAGCTTGAGCTTCCTGCTTTTTAACCGTTTTCCTTTAGGCATAAACTCACTCTACTACTACTTCTCTATGCACTCTGATCAGCTTATCCTGGGACTAATGGGCACTTCGCGCCCCTGTTCCGCAAAAATACTGGGACTTTGCCTCCTTTTTTTGCTGGTATTTCAACCTTTGGGAGCCCAGGTAAGGCTTAAAGGAACTGTGGAGGACAAAAGCTCCAGTCAGCCCCTCATAGGTGCCAGTATCCTCATCTCAGGTACACAACGGGGAGCCCTCACCCGAAAGGACGGAGATTTTACCATTGTTCATGATGGAGATTTTCCCATTACCCTTATTGCTACCTTTTTCGGATATGTTACGGCAAGTGTCGTGGTTGAATCGGAGGATCAGCCTATCCGTTTTAAGCTTGAGGAAGCTGATTTTGGGATAGATCAGGTAAAAATCACGGCTTCGGCTGCTGCCGAGAAGAAAAAACAATCGCCGCTGTCCATCGAATCGATGAGCCTCAATGCGATCAAGGAAACGCCTTCAGCTAATTTTTACGATGGACTGGGGTCGATGAAAGAAGTGGACCTCAATGCCGCCAGCATCGGGTTCAAGGTTATCAATACCCGAGGCTTCAACAGCGCGGCCCCGGTGCGCTCCTTGCAGATTATTGATGGAGTGGACAACCAGGCACCGGGACTCAACTTTTCCCTTGGAAACTTCCTGGGAGCCTCCGAATTGGACGTAGAATTGGTAGACCTCATCATAGGTGCCAGCTCCGCTTATTACGGTCCCAATGCTTTCAATGGAGTTATTAGCATGAAAACCAAGAGCCCTTTCATCCACAAAGGGCTTTCTTTCATGGCCAAGGGAGGGGAAAGAAATCTGGGCGAATTTGCCGTGAGGTATGCCCGTTCTTTTGCCAATAAAAAGGGAAGAGATGTCTTCGCTTTTAAGTTAAATGCCTACTACCTCAGGGCAGACGATTGGGTGGCCGACAATTATGACGCTGTGGATGGCAGTAACATCGGTAGGGATAATCCCGGAGGTTACGATGCTGTCAATCGTTATGGCGAAGAGAACGTATTCAGAGGATCATCTATCACCGATCAGGTTCTCAATCCCGGTTTGGGAAATTTTGTCCGTACCGGATATAACGAAGAAGACATTGTCAACTACGATACCCGAAACCTCAAGCTTTCGGCGGCCATGCATTTTATGCTGACGCCCAAGGTAGAACTGATTGCTTCCAGCAACCTTGGAAACGGAACCACCGTGCTGCAGGGAGACAATCGATATAGCCTCAACGGGATTTTATTCCTCCAAAACCGATTGGAAGTCAGGCAGCGGGGTAAGTTTTTCTTTCGGGCCTACTCCACCAATGAGAATGCCGGAGACTCTTATGATGCGGTCTTTACGGCTTATCGCCTTCAAGATCGGGTAAAGACCGATACGGAATGGCTTACGGACTATCGTAATTTTTGGGCTGGTTCAGCCAATCTTCCTCCTGGTGATCCTCTCAGGGGCATCGGAGCTAGGGGAGCTATCCGGGCCCTGGAAGGCTTCCCCCAGCCTCAGCTTCCTTTTACAGAAGATCAGCAGGAGGCCTTGGTGGAATTTTTGGAGGACAATAATGAGTTTGTTACCGCCTTGCATAACCGGGCAAGGGCCTATGCGGATAGCATCATAGAGCCTCGGCTTGTACCGGGGACTCCTGAATTTCAGGAGGCCTTTGACGAAATTACCCAGCGGCCCCTAAGAAATGGGGGAACCCGCCTGGTCGATCGGTCGGCACTCTATCACATTCACGGTGAGTGGCGCTTCAATCCCGACTGGGCGAATGAAATCCGGGTCGGTGCCAATGGAAGGCTCTTCGCTCCGGTCTCAGAGGGGAATATTTTCGAAGATACCCTGACCTTCATTACGGAAACCTTGCCGGGTGGGCAAGAAGTGGTCGTGGATTCTTTTTTTGATAGAATTACCAATTACGAATATGGGGTCTATGCAGGGATCCAAAAGGTATTTGCGGATGAGAAGCTGAAGTTGGACGCCACCTTCCGCCTGGACAAGAATCAAAATTTCAATTACGTTCCTTCAGCAGCCCTCTCCCTGGTATTCAACGCCACCCCTAGGGATGTCTTCAGGATCACCTTCTCAGCTGCTACCCGCAATCCTACCCTGACAGACCAATACCTTCTTTATGACGTAGGTCCGGCTATATTGGTGGGCAACCGAAATGGCTTCAACAACCTGGCTGATACGGCTTCTTACTTCGAATTTTTGCGGCAGCCCTTTGCCAATAGGGATACCAGTCAGATCGAGTATTTTGACGTGGCGCCGATCCAGCCGGAAAGGGTGCAGACCATAGAGGTGGGCTATCGGACCACCACCCTCAACGATAAGCTTTTCCTGGATGCCAGTTATTATTTCAGTAGGTACAATGACTTTATCGGCTATAACCTCGGCCTGGACCTGTTTTTCTTCTCCCCTACATTTATCATTCCTCAGGCCTACCGGGTAGCCGCAAATGCCACGGATATCGTCACTACCCAGGGCTTTTCCTTGGGGCTTAACTACTTTTTGGATAATGGAATCACCTTCAATGGAAACTATTCCTGGAATCGACTCAATTCGCAGTCCGATGACCCTATTATCCCAGCTTATAATACACCAGAACACAAATTTAATATCGGTATCACCGGCAGGGACATGAGCCTGGGGCCTTGGGAAAACTTTGGCTTTGCCGTCAATTACAAGTGGATACAGGGCTTTTTCTTCGAAGGCTCTCCGCAGTTTACCGGTTTTATACCTACTTATGACATGCTTGATGCCCAGATTTCTCAGCGAGTACCCGACTGGAAAACGACCTTCAAGTTGGGTGGGGCCAACCTGCTCAACAACTTTACCTTTCAGGTATATGGAGGTCCAAGGGTAGGCCGTCTGATTTATTTTTCGGTGTTGACCGAACTCGATAATCTGTAATTTTTAGATCAAAAACCTCAATATCAATCCAATGAAAAAACATGTACTCACCTTGGTGGTGGGCTTGGTCTTAGCTATTGTAGCCTTCCAACCCGCCCAGGCACAGACCCGCTACGTAGATGACATTTTTGCAGAAGTCATCCGTACCGACACCGTCCCTTATGGACAGAACATATCCATTCTGACCGGTTCTCCTGACACAATTCCCTTGATTTGCGACATCTACGAACCTGTGGGAGATACTGTATCCGAGAGGTATGTCGTCCTGATAGCCTCAACGGGTAATTTCCTTCCCAAACTGTTCAATGGTGGTCCTTTTGGTACGATCAAGGACTCTTCGACGGTAGAATTGGCTACCCGACTGGCAAAAAAGGGCTATGTTGCAGTTCCTTTTTACTACCGCCAGGGTTGGGATGCCACCAATCCCGATGTGACCACCCAGACCCAGACCCTGCTCCAGGCCACTTACCGGGGGATTCAGGACGCTAAGACCTGTGCCCGTTGGTTTAGGATGACCCAGGCCGAAAATGGCAATCCCTACAGAATCAATAAGGATGCTATTGGAATCTTGGGTATCGGCACCGGAGGCTACCTTGCCTATGCTGCAAACTTCCTGAACGACTTAGATACAGAATTGAACCTGATCAAATTCCAGGACCCTACTACAGGGAATATTTTGGTTGATACCACTGTCCAGGGCAACCTCGACGGGACAGCTGCAGCTCCGCTCAACCTTCCTAACCATGTAGGTTATAGTTCTGACTTTCAGATTGCTATCAACATCGGAGGAGCCTGTGGCGATTCCAGTTGGGTCAATGCCGGGGAGGCACCTACCATTTCTTTCCACTGTTCTGCAGATCCCTTTGCTCCATATTTCCAGGGAAATGTAATTGTACCCACTACGAATAATGTAGTAATCGACAATGCAGCGGGTAGCAGGCTCATTTCCCGCATCCAGGATCGCCTGGGCAACAATGATATCTTCAAGGATGCAGGCTTTTCGGATGATTTTACGACCACAGCCAATACCAAAAATGATGGTTGGGAGGGTTTCTTCCCCTTTATCTTGCCTGATACAGGTGGAACCTACGATTGTGGACCGGGTACTGGGACTCAGCTACCCCTGACTCCTCAATCCAGCCCCTGGTACTGGTGGGACGAGGCTACTTTTATCGCTGAATGGAATGGGGGAGGCTTTGACGCCGCTACCGGAGTACCAGGGGTGATCGCCAACTGCGACCAGCGAGCCAATAACCCCGACATGAGCAAGGCCAAAGCCCTGACCTACATCGATACTTTGATGGGTTACATGGCGCCACGTCTGAATCTGGCCTTTGCTGTAAGCGACTCTGTCGCAGCCTCCAACAAAGCTTTGATTAGCCAAAATATCAATCTCTATCCCAATCCCGCCACCGATCTGATCACCCTGACCAACAGCGATGGGAGTGATCCTATCCGTGAGGTTAGCATCATGGATCAGCAGGGAAGGATCATCTACAGGAGGCAGATGAATCAGTCCGGAGCCGTAAAGATCAGAAGGGAAAACTGGAGTTCCGGTCTCTACCTTCTTCGCATCGAGACGCGCAGAGGAGTAGCAACCAAGAAGCTCCTGCTGAATTAACCTAAGTAGGCTCGCAATTTCATTTCGCAATTCTTTGGGCCACTTTTTCCCGAATCTCCTCCCGATTCAAGGGGAAGGGAATCAATCAGAAAGCCCGACATCTTTAAAGATGTCGGGCTTTTTGCATTGGAAAACAATATTTTTCTTAAAGCGATTCTTCTATCATTCCCTTCACGATGGAGTCGGTAACTCGCGAACGTGGATCGATGGAAGTAAGCTTTGTTCCGTCCTTGCTGATCAGATACTTGTGAAAGTTCCATCCAGGCTGCTGGCCGGTAGCTTCTTTGAGGTAGGCATAAAGGGGATGCACATCACTTCCCTTGACAGATATCTTGGAGAACATGGGGAAGGAGACACCGTAATTCTTTTGGCAGAAAGCTGCGATTTCTTCGTTGGTGCCTGGCTCTTGTCCCATAAAGTTATTTGCGGGAAAGCCCAGAATGACGAGGCCTTTGTCCTTGTGGCTTTCATATAGGGCCTGCAAATCCTCGTACTGGGGAGTAAGGCCGCACTTACTGGCCACATTGACGATGAGGACGACCTTTCCTCTGTAATCGGAGAGAGAGACTTCCTTGCCGTCGAGGCTGTTCATGGTGAAATCGTAGATGCTTTTAGCTGTAGTATCCATTTGCTGCTGGGCACTTAGGGTAAAAAAATGAAGGAAAATACCTGTAAAGATGATTTTGAGTAGGATTTTCATAGTTTTTGAAGAGCAAAACTCCGAATGTCGCTTTTTTGTTTGCTAGCTCAGGACAGTTGAATGGTATCCAACCCTTCCTGGCGGGAGAGGGCTTCGGAGATCAGGAATCGCTGCACATCAAAGCCTTGTCGGGCAGGGGGACGGGTATAGGCACCATCTGCTTTGAGCCATCGGCTGTTTCTCTCGTCCTCCCACATGCTTTCCATGATGGATTTTACCCTTCGTTTGATTTGTGGATCTTCCACTGGGAAGACCAGTTCCACCCTCCTGTCGAGGTTGCGTTGCATGAGGTCAGCGCTTCCCAGGTAGAGCTGGGTGAGTCCATTATACCTAAAAAGGAAGATACGGCTGTGCTCCAAAAAACGGCCCACTATGCTTTTGACCAGTATGTTCTCACTTATGCCAGGGACACCGGGCCTCAGACAGCAGATGCCCCTTACGATGAGTTTTACCTCTATGCCCTGCATGGAGGCCCTGTAGAGGGACCGGATAAAGCTGGGATCTACCAGAGAATTGACCACGATAAAGATCGAAGAGGGATTTTCTTCGCTGTGATTGTGAAGGCAGGCTTCGATCTGCTTTTTGAGGCTGCTGCGAAGGGCAGATGGAGCAATGAGAAACTTTTTCCATTCCTTTTGGAGGGAGTAGCCTGTGAGAAGATTAAAGAGGGCAGACCCATCCTCTCCCATATCGGGGTTGGCGGTCATGAGGCCTATATCGGTGTAGATACCGGCGGTCTTCTCGTTGTAATTGCCGGTGCTGAGGTGGAGGTATCTTTTAATTTGCCCTTCTTCCTGCCTGACCACCATGGTGATCTTGCAATGGGTTTTAAGGCCGAGAATGCCATAGACGACGTTGACTCCTGCGTTGTCGAGTTCTTTGGCCCAGACGATATTATTTTCCTCATCAAAACGCGCCTTTAGCTCAATGAGGGCGGTAACCTGTTTGCCATTTTCCACGGCCTGTTTGAGGGCAGCCACGATGGGGGACTGTCCGGTGGTGCGGTAGAGAGTAATCTTAATGGCAAGGACATGAGGGTCTTCGGCTGCTTCCTTGAGGAATTCAGACACGTGGTGAAAACTCTCATAAGGATGATGAAGGAGGATATCGCCTTCCGAGATTACCTCGAAGATATTTTTGTTGGTGATAAAGGGTTGGGCAGGTACGGAGGTAAAAGGCTCATCCCTGAGTTCGGGGAAGTCCAGGCTTACAAACTGAAAGAATGCTGTGAGATCGAGATAAGAAGGGATATCGAATGTACTTTTTTCGTCGATTCCGGTCATTTGCTGGAGGAAATCCCGGTTTTCCCGGCTCATTTCGCTGCCTACCTCCATTCGGATGACGGTTCCGATTCTTCTTTTTCGCAGTTCGCGCTCGATGTGTTTGAGCAGGTCATCGGCCTCAGCTTCGGCAAGGTCGATATCGGTGTTTCGGGTGATGCGAAAGGGGGCAAGAGAAAGGATTTTCATCTTGGGGAAGAGGAGGAAGGAGTATTTTTGTATGACTTCTTCTATGGGGACAAAGTCTTTTTTTCGTCCTTCCCAGGGAATTTCAACAAAGCGGGGCAAGCTGGAGGGGATGTGAATGACAGCCCTTTTCTGTTCATTTTTATAGGGCGCCCGGAGGACGACCAGGAGGCTTAGTCCGAGGCTTCTGAGATGGGGAAAGGGGTGTGTGGGGTCGATGGCCAGGGGAGTGAGGACAGGATAGATTTGGGTCTTGAAATATTTCTCCAGATAGGCCTGTTCCCGCTTACGCAGCGAATTAATTCTGCGGATTCTGATGCCTTTCTTTTTCAACTTGGGCAATATATCCTTATTTAAAATCTGATACTGCACCTTCACCGACTCCTGCACGTGGTCGGTCACCATCTCTGCCTGCACCTTTGGGGTGAGGCCATCGGCTGGGGCATCGTTGATACCGGCGGCAATCTGCTCCATAAGACCGCCTACCCGGATCATGTAAAATTCGTCGAGGTTGGAACTGTAGATAGCGATAAATTTCAAGCGCTCCAGGAGGGGATGGAAGAGATCGGCAGCCTCCTCCAGCACCCGGTCGTTGAATTTCAACCAGCTCAGTTCTCTATTGAAATAGTATTTGGGATGTTTCAGGTTTACTGACATAGGTACCAACCAATCTTTCTCATGGGTGGGCCAGGCCAGCCAACCCATATCCTTACAACTGCCTCTTTCAATGGGGGGCATTCAGGAGAGGGGCTCACAAAGCTCACCCCGGGAAAACTCATTCCGAATGCTTGAATTACAGTCCTTTACTTTTGTGCGTTAATTCGTAAATATACACTATTTTTGGATAAATATTAACTTTGCCTAATGAAGCACTTCTTATCTCTATTCTGTCTCTGTCTGCTATTGGCCTGTGATTCGGAGGAGGATGGGGCTTCCACCCGAGATTTTATGAAGACCTACGATGGGGTCCGTTCGGAATCTTTTGGGGTGACCTATTACTTTTCGGATTCAGCAAGGGTGACCGCAGAACTCAAGGCGGAGCGTATCATAGAAAAGGAGTTTCAAGAGCCTAAGCCTCAAGTGCTTCACATCCTGGATAGGGGGTTGCGGCTGAATTTCCTCAACGCCAGGGGCAGTCCCCACTCCTACATAGAGGCCGATTCGGGAAGTTTTGATCTTAAAGACAAAAAAGGTTCTTTGTTTGGCAATGTTCGGATGAAAAACAGCAAGGGAGAAAGCCTGGAGACCGAGGCCCTTTTTTGGAACGATAAGAAGGATTCTATCTATACAGACAGGAAAGTCAGGATAGAAACCATCGATAAGATCATCATCGGAAAGCGAGGCCTCCGCTCTAATACGGAGTTTACTAACTACATCATCTACGGGATAGAGGGAGAAATCGAGACCGAGGAAGACCTTTGAGGGGAGAACATCATTCCCTTTGAGTTAAAATAATCGTTAATTGACCTCGTCACCTATTGTCAATGAAGCAGATAGAATATATATACCTGGTCCTGGTCATTGGAGGCATCACCTTTTTGGCCATGGAATTTGGTGAAATGAGCAACCGCACCCGTATCCTTGCTATGCTGGGCGTGGCAATCATGGCTTTTATGTACTCTTTTAGAAGAAATTCTAGGATCAAAATGGAAAAACGCTGGGAAGAAGAGGAAGAAGCCCCAGAAAATAGCGGTAAATAATTCATGGCACTTACCCTTGCAATCCTTACCCTGCTGCTCTCCTTCTTTTTTTCGGGAATGGAAATAGCCTTCCTTTCGGCCAATCGGCTGCGGACCGAGCTCCGGGCCAGGCAGGGAAATCGAGCAGCTAGGTTGCTTTCTAACTTTCGCAAAAAGACCTCTCAGGTCCTCGTTACCATCCTGATCGGCAACAACCTCGCCCTGGTGGTTTTTGCCAATATGATGGAGAGGCTGACCAGCGACGAACTCGACCTCTGGCTGGGGATCAACCCCGAATCCACCTACCTGATCTATACCCTCATCCAATCGGTCGTTACGACCTTGTTGGTTCTGGTCATGGCGGAGTATATTCCCAAGGCTTTTTTTCGTGCGAATGCAGAATTTCTGGTCTATCCAGGAGCCTATGCCCTGAATTTTTTCTACATCCTCCTCTACGGCCCAGTATGGCTGGTCAACATCATCTCAAAGTTTCTCCTTAGGATCTTTTTTCGTGTTCCCATGGATGAGCGCATGGTCCCCCTGGACCAGCGGGACCTGGACCATTATCTCCTGGAGGTGGTCGCCGAGAGTGAAGATACTCCCGTCCCCGACCTGGATACCGAGATGCTGACCAATGCCCTGGCTTTTCGCAAGACCAAGGCCCGGGATTGCATGATTCCGCGTACAGAGATTGACGCTGCCCCCGTAGATGTCTCCGTCTCCGACCTGCTGGACCAGTTTCTGGAAACTCAACTCTCAAAAATCATCATCTTTGAGGAAAGCATGGACAATGTCAAAGGCATTATCCACTCTTCCTCCATGTTTGAATTGCCCACCAGCATCCGCGGCCTTATCCAACCCGTCATGGTGGTTCCCGAAACCATGCCCGCCAATGAAATTCTCTTTGAACTGACCAAATCCAGCCGATCGGTAGCCCTCGTGGTGGACGAATTTGGGGGTACTTCTGGTATGATTACGGTGGAAGACCTTGTAGAAGAAGTATTTGGTGAAATAGAGGATGAGCACGACAACGAAAAAGATAAGGTTGTAGAGGACGACATGGTGGCCATTAAGAATGAAGATGGAAGCTATACGCTTGGAGCCCGCCTGGAGATCGACGACCTCAACGAAGAGTTTGACCTGGAAATCCCAGAACAAGAATCTTACAGTACCCTTGCCGGATGGATACTCTATGAGCATGAAGACATCCCCGAAGAAGGTGAGACCGTAGCCATAGAGCCTTATCACATCACCGTTCTGGAAGCCATGCAAAACCGCATTGTCAAGGTAAGGCTGGAAGTGGAGGAGAATTAATCAGCGGCAGCGGATATCTTCCAGATCTTCGTCGATGTAGATCATATATTGAAAAGCCTTGCTGATCTTGGGAAAAGGGGCGTCCCTGCCCGCCAGCCTGCATAAAACTACCCGACCGGGGTGGTATTTTTCAATATATCCAACCATAGATTTCAGGGCCTCTTTTTCTTCCCAACCCTCGTACTCCTCTTCAAAGTCTTTGAGATAGCGAGTAATGGCCATGACTTCGCCCTTAAAAGGAGAGCTTGGTTTTTCATTGAGTTGGCGGGCGATGGTCGGAAATTCCCAACTGATGCCCTTGGCCAACTGGGTGTGCAGAGCGCCAAACTGAGCATAGCAGCCACCGGGGTTCAGTTCGCCTTGGATGAGGAGAAAATTTCTGAACATCTGCCGTTCCCTTTCTTCCCAGCCTCGGGTGGAGAGGGCCAGGCTGATCCAATTAAAGTCGTAGCCCGCCACAGTATTCTCGACGATCATCTTGAATAGAGCAAATTCATCTCCCAAAAAATCCCGGTATTCCTCTTCTTTTTTTCCTATGTCTTTATTGAGGCGCTTGAACATGCGCTCTACTCTTTTCTCATCCATGTAAGGAGAACGATGCAGGTCTCTGGCTCTTTTCAGGTGTTTTTTTATGCCCTTGGGAAATGGTCCTGGAGGGATCTTGAGGTCCAGCACCTGAAGGGCCAATTCAGGGGAGTGCTCCAGGTCGATGCCTACTACTTTTATCCTTTCCTTGACCTCGAGTTTTTGATTGTAGCGATAGATGCTTTGGTACATGGTCCTCATGTTGTCTGGGCAAATGGGAGCGACAGCAAGGGCCTTGTCCAGGATGCGTTCGTCGCCGCTGCGCAGGTAACTGTCCAGGAGGTAGGCGTAGCTATATCCCCCTTCTAGGATGAGGTTGCGAACCCCTGCCATCTGATGGAGGTAGAGAAGAAAATTGAGCTGTAACTGGGTATTGATCTTTTTTCGGTGTTCTTCGCCTGTGAAAAAAAAAGAATAGTCTGGGACGATCTCATCTAAAGGCTCGAAGGAAAGAAAATTGCTGTCTCCCTTGATGACCAATGGGTGTACCAGGGAAGCCCAGGCCAGGCTGTCGGTTTGTGCATTTAGGTGAGAGGTCAAAAGACCCATTACCAGGAATATGAATACTTTCTTCATTGTCTTTCAGAAGGTTAACACATAGGAGAGGCGCTTACACAAGTTGCCGACCCGGCTTGTCTTATTTCACTATTTAAGGTCCAAGGTCGGAACAAGCCACATCAATTCTTTCGCCATCCTTAAAATAAATTACTATCTTTTTTGATTAGATTACTAATTTCCCTGTTCTATCCGCATTAATCATAGAGTATGTTTCGATCCCCGGCCCTGTTTTTATTGTTCTTCTTCTTCCTGGGTGCATCTGTTTGGGCACAGGACAGCCTGCCCAATACAGATCCTCCCATATCCATAGATAGCGCAGAACAGGTAGCTTTGCTGCGAATAGAACCCAAAAATACATTGGTAGCCAAGGGAGAAGGGGTTTCTTTTGTGGTAGAATGGATAAAAGATAGCCCGGCCAGCAAAGAAATAGCCCTTGAGGTCAATGGACGCAGTTTTTCTGTATCGCTTAAAAATGGAGAAGGCAGTTTTTCGGTACCCGGGGAAGTTCTGCAAGACAGCAATGTGGTAAGATACGAAGGGGAGGAAGTCGCGAAGATTGCCATCATTCGGGTAAATTACTCTCCTTGGATGTCCCTCCTTCCTCCTCTGATCGCCATACTCCTGGCCCTGGTATTTCGCGAGGTGGTTATTTCCCTATTTACCGGAATTTTCCTGGGGGCAGTTATTCTGGCCTTTTCCTCCAGTGGAAAGGTAGGGGCAATTTTTTCTGCCTTCTTGACGGCCCTGGATCATTATGTGGTGGATGCCCTCTACGACAAAGATCATATTTCCATCATTTTATTTTCTCTGCTGATCGGGGGTATGGTGGCCATTATTTCAAAAAATGGGGGGATGCTGGGCATTGTCAACCGCATTTCCCGCATTGCTCGGACGGCTAAGTCGGGCCAATTGGCTACCTGGCTCCTCGGTGTCGTTATCTTTTTCGACGATTATGCAAATTCCCTCGTGGTGGGAAATACCATGCGAAACATCACTGACAAGCTGCGGATATCGAGAGAAAAACTTTCTTACATCGTAGACTCTACCGCAGCGCCAGTCTCGGCCCTGGCTTTCATTTCGACCTGGATTGCGGCAGAACTTTCCTACATAGAGGATGGAATGGTACAACTACAGGGGCTGCCAGAGGGGCTTTCGCCCTACAAGGTATTTCTGATGTCCCTTCCTTATTCCTTTTATCCCATTCTGACTCTTTGTTTTATTCTCTTGCTGATTTTTTCAGGCAAGGATTTTGGGCCCATGCTAAAGGCCGAACAACGGGCCAGGAGTACCGGAGAGGTCAAGCGGGAAGAAGGGGAGGTCAAGATCAGCGAAGAAGTCTCCCATTTTGAGCCCATCGAAGGATTGGTTCCCAAGGCCTACAATGCCGTAATTCCGGTTTTGGTCCTGGTATTTGGTGTCCTGATAGGACTTTTGTTTACAGGCTGGGATGGAGAAATCTGGAGAGACGAGGA
This sequence comes from uncultured Bacteroidia bacterium, assembly GCA_964564415.1. Taxonomy (GTDB): domain Bacteria; phylum Bacteroidota; class Bacteroidia; order J057; family J057; genus JALEFZ01. The sequence continues at coordinate 24,466 of CAZMAV010000019.1, forward strand.
AATGAGTTTTGCGGCTAAGATTTCCTCCATCATTGGCAATTCTAACTCTTATCTGGCCCTGATGTGGGCCTCCCTTACAGCTGTGATCGTAGCCCTGATCATGACCCTGGGGCAGGGCATGATGTCCCTGGTCGACGCTGTCAATGTGATGGTGGGCGGCTTCAAGGCCATGCTTTCTGCCCTGATTATTTTGACCCTGGCCTGGGGCTTACAGGGAGTTACCACGGATATCCACACAGCCGACTTCCTGACCGACCTCTTGGGGGATAACCTGGCTCCGTATTGGCTGCCGGTGATTACTTTTTTGTTGGGAGCCGTAGTAGCCTTTTCCACGGGGTCCTCTTGGGGGACCATGGCGATTCTCTATCCCCTGGTCATTCCCCTTGCCTGGAAAATTTCTGTGGATTTTGGTTTGCCTACGGAAGAGAGTCTGGCCATATTTGCCAATGTGGTCGCCTGCATCCTGGCAGGATCAGTCCTGGGAGATCATTGTTCGCCCATTTCCGATACCACCATCCTCAGTTCTCTGGCCTGTGATGTCAATCACATCGACCATGTCCAGACACAGTTGCCTTACGCCCTGGTGGTGGGTACGGTAGCTATCCTGGTGGGAATCATTCCTTCTTCCTTCGGAATTCCAATGTGGATTTGCTTTATTTTTGGAATAGGAGCCCTTTGGGGGGTGATCCGTTATTATGGAAAATACACCCAGGTTTGAGGGCGATAGGGTATATTTATTAAGGAAAAATTTGCATAAAATTGACGCATGGGAGACAGATCTGTTTTGATTGATCGATGTTTCAACCCAAATTGAAGGTTAGCGGTTAAACAGCTGTAAATCATAAAAAATCGATGCTAACCTAAGTTCTTATGGACAATTCTGGAAATATCTGGTATTTGGAGGAAGTGAATCTGTTCGAGTACTTCTGTCCGGTTACGGGGGCGCAGGAAAAATACGACAAGCTGCCGAAGAGAAGCTATAAGAAAGGAGAATTTATCTATTTCACTCAGGATACCTCCGACAAGGTCTTTTTCATCCACAAGGGAGCCGTCAAGGTGGGAAGCTACACCGATGATGGGGAGGAAATGATCAAGGTCGTCCTCCATCCCGGAGAGGTTTTTGGTGAGCTTTCGGTATTTGGGGAGGAAAAAAGGGCTGATTTTGCCCTGGCCATGGAAGATACAGAGCTTTGCGCACAGGACAGGGATACGATCACCGATCTCATGCGCGATGTAAATGATTTCGGCTTGTTTCTGAATCGACTTATGGGGCAGCGCATCATTTATACCCAAAATCGCCTGGAGTCTTTGCTTTTCAAAGACGCCAAAACCAGGATCACCGAATATGTCCTCGACCAAGCCAAGAGACATGGCAAGACCCTGGCCGACGGTGCTGTAAAGATCAGAAATTACCTTACGCACCAGGAGATCGCCAATTTTACGGGTACTTCCAGGCAGACCGTAACCACTGTCCTCAACCAACTCAGGGAAGAAAGGCTGATAGACTTCGATCGAAAGCGCATCATCATTCGCAACCTCACCGGGATGAAGGCTTCCGTAGCAGTTTAAGATAGTGGGAAGCTTCTGATTTTTCCTTGTACCAATGGCTTGAATGCCATGGGATACAACCCATAAATTTTCCTCCTGACCGAGGCAAGATTCTAGCTGCCTTTATCCAATTGTTTTTTCGCCCCTCGCTTTGTCTACCATCCCGGAAGGCCATTTTTTCTATTGTCCCTGCCTTAATTTTTGGCTTAATTCGCCTCTATGAGGATTAAGCATGTGTACATATTGACGGTAGTCCTGGGAATTCTGATCGGCGGTTGCGATGATGCCCCCCAAAAGAATCCCTCGGCCAAGAAGATAGATAAGGCCATGGAGGCTTGGGCCAAGACGGACAATGAGTTGATGGACTTTTACAAGCCCGCCTTTGGTGAAAATTATAGCAGTTGGGAAAGGGAGCTGAACGACATTTCGAGGGCCTCCATGGAGTCGGCTTATGACGGAGTGGAGGAGGCCATGAGCATCCTGGGTACGATTGACAGCAGTGGTCTTTCCTCCAAGGAAAAGTTGAGCCTTGAAGTGGCCCGTCGCTTTCTCGAAATAAAATTGGAGGGTAAGCCCTATGCCTTCCACGAGTGCCTCATCAATCCGGTAGATGGCCTCCAATTCAGGCTTTTTGAGGACCTGTCCTACAGTTACAACATGGAGGCAAAGGATGATGGTGATTACTTTTTGGCAAAAATCCGAGCCTTTCCTGCCAAGATTGGCCAACTCCGCTCCTACCTCAATGCCTGTGGAGAAAAAGGGACCCTCCCTCCCCGAATCCTTTTGGAAGCCTCCTACCAACAGGCAAAGCGACTCGCCGAAACCCCTCCCAAGGAACATCCCCTCTACCGGGGAATTGCCCGGCAGCTTGGCAATGCAGATCCCGTCATGATCAACGAACTGGAAGCTACCGAGTACCTCATCAATGCTGAGCGCATACTCAGAGAAAATATTTATCCCGCTTATGAAGACTTGCTGAAGATCATAGAGGTCCTGGTCGAAAATGCCGGAGAAGAAATCAGTGTGAAGCGCTTCGAGGAAGGGGAAAAATTTTACCGCTATCAATTCAAAAAATACCTGGGTTACAAAAAGGACCCCTCGGGCCTTCACGACTGGGGTTTGGCACAGATGGACAGCCTTCAGGAGCTTTACAACCTCGATGCCCTCAGAGAAGGTCCCCAATTGGAAGCGGGAGAGCGGCTGCGGACCCGGATGGCCAGCCTGGATTCTGCACGGGCCTACCTCCGGCGCATGCGTAGAAATGCCAAGGGACTGATGGACTCTTTGCCACAGACCCGTCTTTACCTTATGGAGATGCCCGATTGGGGCATGGATTATACCCAGCTCTGGCGCTATTACTCTCCCTCGCTGGATGGGCAGCGCAGAGGCATTCTCTTGATCGATATGTCTCATCCTGATTATCAGGGGATATTGACCCATCGGATTCAGTTGTACCAATTCGGGAATCCTGGCCTTCATTTTTTTCAATCTGGGAATTTAGATGACGATGGCTTGTCGGACTTTTCAAAGTGGCTGCGATTTTATGGAAATCAGGAGGGTTGGGCCCTTTTTAGCGGGGACCTGGTCGTTCATACCCTGGGACTTCTGCAGGAGGAGCCCGCTGCCTTTGCCGAGTATCAGCAGGAAAAAATCAAGGCGCTGGGAAAGTTGATCGTGGATACGGGCATTCACATGGAGGATTGGACCAGGGAAGAAGCCATAGATTATTTGGTAGAGAAGGCCAGGCTCAGCCCCAGGCAAGCTGCCATGTGGGTAGATAACTGCATCATTTACCCAGGCAAAAATAGCACTTCATGGTTGGGTTACCTCGATGTGCTGGCATTAGAAAAAGAAGCCAAGCGATTGATGGGAGGAAATTTCCTCCTTCAGGATTTTCATAGTAGGGTGCTGAATTTGGCCCATTCCCCCTTTAATATGACCCGTTCTCGACTGGGTACCTTGTTATATTAGAATTTGGCAAACTAATTGCAGCGTAATGTTAGTATCGGTATTGTCGTTATTTGTGTAGGAGGTCAATATGAAAACATTTCTCTTCTCCTTTCTGCTTTTATCGTTGACAACCGAGCTTCTCCAGGCCCAACACATCGAGGATTGCCAAGTCGACTATTCGAAACTTAAAAAATCCGCATTTCTGGAGCCAGCGAATGTAGGTCCCGATAAAGTCCTTTACCTTTCAGCCAACTATGTACGCGGATTGAGGGAAGGAGAACCTAGGTATGAAGCTGCCAAGATGATGTTTTACGAATATGTAAGACCTGCTTCGAAAAAAGAAATAAAAACGGGTGAAATCGAAAACGAAACCCGCGAACTGATTGGCCTCGACAACAACGTCTACGCCCCCCAAATCTCTTCCCAAGCCCATCATTTTTTCATTGCCAATGAAGCCTTTAAAGGCTCCTATCGCCCATCTGTCCTTGAGGATCAATTGGTCGTGCCTATGGGCCTTGAGCCCTTTGATGTCATTCCCTTTGCAGAAGAAAAATTCTGGGTGGTAGAGAGGAAGACTGATTATCTACTGTTGGAAATCAGGGATCAGCAGATCGTATATTACATCGATTTCCCAAAAATGGAAAAGGTCTTCGAGAGCCAGGCGGTCAGGGCCCATCTGGAAATGAAGAGGGAGGAGGCCAAACAATTTGAAGGGGACTCCTGGCTGATTAAGCACAATGATTTGCCCCAATACAGGTCCCAAAGCGAGCTCTACGCACCCAGGGAAATGTTTCACCTGTCTCCCCTCCTGGATCTGGACTTCCAGGCAGCCCAAATTTTTCAGGATCGGGTGGTCTTCCCTACGAATGAGGATTCCCTTCGGATAGATCAAAACAGCGAGTTTCTAATCCTTGACAAAAACTGCGTCCTGGATCAGCAGTTATCCTATGCGGAATCCCTGATGAAGACCTTTGACATGGAAAACATTAGGCTGAATAAAATCCTGAAGGACCAACCGGTAGAAGAATGGGCTGAGGAGCCCTGGGTGAAGGCAGCCCTGATGAAGCGGTTCTGGCTTCTTCCTTCCAAGCGGATCAAAAGTCGCTACCAGTATGTACTATTGGGGGGAGAGCTTTCCTTCGAGACATTTCTTCATGCCCGCCTCAATGTAGAGGGGAAGGCCTGGTTAGCCTCTCACTTTGCATCTACGGAAGGCCTTTATCACCGGACCATTCGCATTTATAAAGGCAACAGCAATCTGTATCAGGAGTCGGAACGAATAAGTACCCGCGACAGGAGAAGCAAAAGGACCTACGAAGAAGAATGGATTGTAGAAGAAATCGACTTTGATGGAGAGGGCGACCTGGATTTGGTAGAATTGATTGCCAAAAACGTGGATTGCAAAATCACCATCCGCTATTATGCCGGGGGAAAGTATTATAAGGACGTTGAATTGGCGGCCTTCTACAAAGAACAGATTCGCGATGTGTACATGCTTTCTCAGGTTATCAAGCGGCATGAGTATGCACGGAAAGACTAAGCATTATGTTCCTTTCCTTTATATATCAGGTGTATCAGGGGCTTTAAAGCCTTTATTTCTCTTCCATCCCGTATATCGGGATTTTTTTTTGTCAAAAATTTCATGAGATTGTAGGGCAGGATCAAGGCTATAAAGAATCCATGAATAAGGTATCCGCTCTGGGCGCCTTCGGTTATATGATTTGGCGCATCGTCCTTTGCACCCGCTACGCATGGAAAGACAGAAGGCGGATAGTTTATCAGTTGGATTATATAGGTGTCCGGTCAATTCCTTTGGTATTACTTATTGGAATATTTGCCGGGGCTATTATTGCCTGGCAGGCAGCCTATCAATTCAAGGGAATGGTTTCGCTAAGTGTCCTCGGGGGACAGGTCATGCGGGTGGTACAGATGGAGATGGCCCCTGTACTGACAGCCCTGGTGATCAGCGGTCGCATAGGAGCTTCGATGACGGCAGAGATCGGGTCAATGAAGATCACTGACCAGCTCAATGCTTTGCGGACCATGGCCATAGATCCGATTCGCTTTATTGTCCTCCCGAGGTTTTTGGGACTGACCCTGATGATGCCCTTTTTGACCTTGTTTTCGGTCATCATTTCGGTTTTGGGTGCATTTGTAGTTTCAACATACTTTCTGGATATTACCCAACAAGTTTTTTTTGCTTCGATAAGAGATTTTTTCAGTATTTGGGACTTGTTTGGAGGCTTGATCAAGGGAGCGATTTTTGGCATGATTATATCCTTTGTAGGATGCTACAAGGGCTTTGAGACCAGGGGGGGAGCAGCGGGCCTGGGTGAATCAACAATCGCATCTTTTGTCAATTCGGCTGTGGGCATCTTGGCAGGAGACTTTTTCCTATGGATTATTTTATTCTGATTCATTGAGACAAAGCGGGATTTTTTCTAGTTTTGTTAATAATTTAAACCCTGCTCTATAAATTCCTAATTTGTGAAGTAAAACATTCACTCCTATGATGACTTCATTCAAATCGTGGCCCAAGGCATGTCTGCTCCTCTTGATGCTGGCATTTCCCGTAGCCATGTTGGCACAGTCCGCCAAGGCAGAAAAGCTCCTGCGCAAGGCAGACCTGTATTATGATGCCAATAACAAACTCCGCGCCCAGGAGCTATATCTGGAGGTACTTGAATTGGACGAGCAAAATTTCAGTGCTGCTTTCCAATTGGGTAAGATCAACAGGTTTTTCAAAAACTACCGCGAAGCTTCCCGCTACTTCCGCAAAGCCAGCGAGATCGATCCCAACCGCGATCCCTCCGTCTTTCTGCAGATTGGCCTGACCTACAAGATACTTGGCAACTACAGAAAAGCCCGGGAAGCCTTCGAAGACTTCAAAAAAAGGAGTCCAGATCCTAATTCCGAAGAGTACCAGCGTGCCCAACTGGAAATCGAAGGTTGTGATTTGGCGGAAGAAATTCTCCGCCAAAAGCCTCACTGGCGCGTCAAGCCCGTAAGCTTCAACAGCCCTGCCGGAGATCGCTTTCCTGCTTTTCTGGATCAGCGACAAGAAGATGTCTTTCTCGCATTCTCCTCTTCACGCCCCCGCCCCAAGAAGCGAAACAAGAGAAATGCAGTAACCGGCGAACCCAGGGACGAAGATATATACTTCGTCATCAAGGAAAATGACACTACCTTTTCCGCAGAGGTGGACCGCATCGACTACAAGAAGATCAATACAAAGACCAACAATGGTCCCGCCACCTTCACCGGAGACGGATTGACCATGTACTTTACGATTTGTAATACCAAGAAGAACAAAAACGGCTGTTCCATCTATGAATCCAAGTACGACCCCGTAAAGAAGCGTTGGGGCAAGTCTGAATTCTTGGAAGGGATCAATGGTGAAAAAACCGTCATTGTCAATTCTAAAGGGAAGACCAAAAGCGCCCCCACTGATGACCGACAGCCCTCCATCACCCGTGATGGACGCACCCTCTTTTTTGTTTCTGACAGACCCGGAGGCGAGGGCCGCTTCGATATCTGGTACTCTCGCCGTGTAGGTGCCGGATGGTCTACCCCCGAAAACCTCGGGACCGACATCAATACCGCTTACAACGAATACTCTCCCTACTTCAATGAGTCGGGTACTGCCCTCTACTTTGCCACGGACGGACGCCCCGGCCTGGGAGGTACCGACCTCTTCGTCTCCGAAGGAAGCATCGGCAATTGGAGTGAGGCCCAAAACATGGGCTCTCCCATCAACTCTTCCTATGATGACTTTGGTGGCATCTGGATGGATGAAGACTCCTTGGCTTACTTCTCCACTGACCGTCCCGGCGGCAAGGGATCCTATGACATCTATTGGGGACTTGCCATCCCTGTGGATCTTTCCAAACTCAATGTCGCCGTGAAGGGAGTGATCAGGGATAAATACACCAAAGAACCCATTGAATACGCAACAGCTACCCTTTACCAGTTTGAGGAAGACGGCTCCATCACCGAATTGGAGACCTACAACACGGCCGAAGATGCCCGCTATCAATTCAAACTCAAGGTAGACAAGCAATACAAAGTCCTGGGTAATGCTCCTGAATACCTCGCCAATGAGGAAGAATTCAGCACCATGGATGTCCGGGAAGACAGGACCATCATCAAGAACATCGATATCGAATTGGAACCCATCATCATCGATTCGGCCATTGTCCTCCAAAATATCTATTATGACTTTGATGCGTACACCCTCCGCCCTGATGCGATAAAGGAACTGCAAAAGATGATCAAGATATTGAGAGACAATCCAAATATCATTGTGCAGATGGGCTCACATACGGACTCCAATGGTACGATTCTATACAATGACGATCTATCAAACAACCGTGCCAAGGCTGTCGTGGCCTTCCTGGCAGACAACAACATTGATCCGGCTCGACTCTCCTGGTTTGGATACGGGGAAAAAGAACCCCTGATTTACCCCGAACTGAGCGACGAAGACGAGCAGACCAACAGAAGGACAGAGTTCAAAATACTGTCCATCGACTTCGAATAAGGCTAACAAGTGTATAAAAGGAGGGCTGGCCTATGATAGGTCAGCCTTTTTCATTATTTCAATTCTGATTCATTGACCAACAAACCCTCCATGAGCAGCAATTACGGCAGGCGTGGTGTCTCCGCTGACAAAGAAGATGTCCACTATGCCATCAAGGACCTGGATAAGGGACTCTTTCCCAATGCCTTCTGCAAAATCCTGCCGGACATGGTCGGTGGAGATGACAACTATGTCAACATCATGCATGCCGATGGCGCAGGGACCAAGTCCTCCCTGGCATATCTCTACTGGAAGGAGACCGGAGATGTTTCCGTATGGAAGGGCATCGCCCAGGATGCCATCGTGATGAACCTCGATGACATGCTCTGTGTAGGAGCTATTGATTCCTTCCTGTTTTCCAATACCATAGGAAGAAATCCATTTTTTATCAGCAGGGAGGTGCTGGCGACCATGTTGGAGGGGATGGAAGACTTTTTTTCTATGTTGAGGGAGTATGGTGTCGTCATTCACAACACAGGAGGGGAAACGGCTGATGTTGCCGATCTTGTGCAGACCTTGATTTTTGATGCAACGGCTTTTTCTCGCATTCCAAGGCAGGAAGTAATCACCAATGAGGAGATCCAAGGTGGAGATGTAATCCTGGGTTTGGCGAGTTTTGGGCAGACGGTATACGAGAGCAGCTACAATGCGGGGACCGGCTCGAATGGCCTTACAAATGCCCGCCATGACGTACTGAAAAAGGTCTATGCCCAGAAATATCCGGAGACCTTTTCCTCAAAAGTACCTGAAGAACTCGTTTATTCCGGAAATAAAGCCCTCTCGGACCCTCTGGAGGGGACCCATGTCAATGTGGGCCAGGCCTTGCTCAGTCCTACAAGGACCTATCTTCCATTGATCAAAAAAATCCTGCCTCAGTACAGGGATCGCATACACGGATTGATACACTGCACGGGTGGGGGGCAAACCAAATGTCTGAAGTTTGTCCGGGACCTTCACATCATCAAGGATAATTTGTTTGAGACTCCCCCTTTGTTCCGATTGATTCAGCAGTCCTCGGGTGCTGCCTGGGAAGAAATGTACAAGGTCTTCAACATGGGGCATCGCCTGGAGATATACACGGATAGGAAGACAGCCGAAGCCATCATGAAGGAGGCAGAGAACTTCAGGATAGAGGCAAAAATCATAGGCAGATGTGAAGCCATGAAGGGCAAACGCCTAAGCATAGAAGGCGAAGAAAGCATCACCTACTCATGATCAAGGGCCTTGCTCAAGTAGGACCTGTGATATGCTGTATTCCTGAATAGAATTTCTTTAAATCCCCACGTAGCTGTTGAGCATGATGGGCATGATCAGCATGAGGATATTTTCTCCATCTTCCTGCACATTGGGCAGGATAATTCCGGCGCGGTTGGGCTCGGAAAGTTCCACAACCACTTCTGCGGTATCCACATTGGTAATGACATCGAGGAGGAGGGCTGCATTGAAGCCGATCTCTATATCCACACCTTCGTAATGGCATTTGAGGTTTTCCCGGGCTTCGTTCGCGAAGTCGGGGTCCTCGGAAGAAATTTCCATTTCGCTCCCTTTGATGGAAAAGCGCACCTGATGGGTGGATTTATTGGCAAATATATTTACCCTTCTCAGCGTACCCAGGAGGTCAGCCTTCGAGATGAAGAGCTTATTAGGGCTATTGGGAGGAATGACATTCTGGTAATCGGGGTAGCGCTGGTCGATCAGCCTGCAGACCAGAAGGAGGTCATCCGTGCGAAAAAAGGCATTGTTGTCATTATAATGGATGATTACATCCCGGTTGTCATTGGGGTCGAGAGAGCCTTTGAGCAGGTTGAGGGCTTTTTGGGGCACGATAAAGGAGGTGGGATTGGCCACGGTTACATCCACACGACGATAGCGCACCAGGCGGTGGGCATCGGTGGAGACGAAGGTGGCTCCATTTTCCCCCAGATCGAAGAAGATTCCGTTGAGGGCTGCCTTGTCCTCATCGGTAGATGCCGCAAAAAGCGTCTTATTGATGGCTTTCAGGAGAATGGGCATGGGCATTTGGATAAATTCCGTAGCCTCAGGTTGGGGAATCAGGGGGAAATCATCGCCATTTTCGCCACTGATCTTGTATTTACCATTTTCTGAACTAATCTCTACCCCAAAGGTCTTCTCGTCTATGATAAAGGTAACGGGCTGCTCGGGCAGGGCCTTGAGGATATCCTGAAGGATTTTTGCCGGGATAGCTACCTTGATTGATTCTCCTCGACTCTCCACCATCAACTTGGTCTGCATGGAAGTCTCCAGGTTGGTAGTAGAAATGGTCAGGTTGTTTCCTTCCAATTCAAAAAGAAAATTCTCGATAATGGGCAGGACCGAGCGAGATTGGATAGCACCTGCTATCTTACTTAACTGCCGCGATAAGGCAGACGATGAGACGATGAAGTTCATACGACAGTATTTAGAAGTGAATGGGGGAGGCTGAAGCCAATACTGGACAGGTTTTCAGCATAAAGTCAAAATTAATAATCTTTGAGCTAAAATGATAAAATATTTTACTTGCAAAAAAGAAAGATGCAAGCTTCTACCGATGAAATTCTGGCTTATGCTCAGTCGATGAGCAGTGAAGAGCCCCCCCTTCTGCGTCGACTTCACAGGGAAACCCACCTCAAAGTCCTCTATCCCCGCATGCTTTCCGACCATTATCAGGGTCGTCTGCTGGCGATGATTTCTCAATTGATAAGTCCTCGCCGCATCCTGGAAATAGGTACTTTTACGGGTTATTCCTGCATTTGCCTGAGTGAAGGGCTGCAAAAAGAAGGGGAGATCCACAGCATAGAGATGAATGCTGAGCTCGAATATATCATCCGTCCCTTTTTGAGGGAGGCAGGAATTGAGGATCGTGTCCACCTTCATTTTGGCAAAGCCCTGGAAGTGCTGCCCGGCCTGCAGGGTCCCTTTGACATGGTATTCATAGACGCCGACAAGGCCAACTATCTGGCTTACTATAAGCTAATATTTGATTGGGTGCCCTCGGGAGGACTGGTCATGGGAGACAATGTACTCTGGGATGGAAAAGTGATCGACCTGGCGGTGCAGGATAAGGAAACAGCGGGCATCAGAGAATTCAACGAATTCGTGAGTCGGGATACCCGAGTGGACAAGGTTCTCCTGCCCATCAGGGATGGATTATTTCTTTTAAGAAAGAAATAATATTACCTGTTTAAAAAGCAATAGAGCTTTAATATTCTACACTTCTAAAGTGAAACTTACAGCCAGGGCTTCATTTGTATCTTAATTGAGGTGTATATCGTTTTTTTATTAAAAAGAAAAAAGGCCAGAATACTCCTGAGTAGCACGGTCTTTGCCAGTTTTTTGAAGAAAATTCTCCCGATAAAAAACAAGCCACGTATGAAGTCTTCGATGAGAGCTTTTGCCCTGTTTTTTGGTATCCTGAGCTTGCTTCCCCTCTCAAAGGCGGAAGCTCTATCTCTGCCGGACACCATCGACTATTGTGGCATACAGCTCAACCTAAAGCCTGGAGCTAAGAAAATCCTGGAAGCGGAAGTACAGAAGATTAGGGCCAGCAAGTATTACTACGACCAGATGGTCGAAAGGGCCAGGGTATATTTCCCCTTTATTGAATCTGCTTTTTTTAAGCACAGGGTGCCCCAGGACCTCAAGTACCTTTCCATACAGGAAAGTTCGCTCAGGCCCAATGCCGTCTCCAGCTCTCAGGCTGTAGGATTCTGGCAGTTCAAGGCCCCGACCGCCCGGGAGGTGGGATTGATGGTGGATGAGCACATCGACGAAAGGAGGCATATATTTCGGGCCTCGGAGGGAGCAGCCCTCTACCTGAGCAGGGCTAATTTTGACTTTTCCAATTGGGTATATGCCGTCATCTCTTACTACGAAGGCCCTACCGGAGCAATCTCCTATACCAATCCCGACTACTTTGCCAAAAAGGAGATGACCATTGATAAAAATCTTCACTGGTACGTTCTCAAGGCCATCGCCCATAAAATTGCCTATGAGCCCGCCCTTGGGAAAAAGAGTCGCTCGGCTTTACCCGACCCACTCACCATGGTCCCTACCGATGGAGAAAATAACCTGAATAAATTTTTGAAGGCTTACGACATCGAAAAAGAGACCCTGATGGCCGTCAATCCCTGGTTGCTGACCTTCGACAAACTTCCCGGCGACAAATCCTACTATATTTTCCTTCCCCAACATAAAATCGAGGAGGAGGAAGCCCTTGCCTTGACGATAGATATTGCCGGGCAGGAGGATAAACAAAAGGAAAAAGAAATAAAAAAGGCCGAAAGCCCTCTAATTATTAGTCAAGAGGAAGAGGCTACTTCATCGGATTCCTACCCCAAGGCTCTGAGTGTGTCAGAAGCAGCTTCTGATCGCTATGCCAGTTTTCCTCTGGAAAAAGACCTTCACTATGGAGTAGAATACGTGCTGCACCAGCCGGAGGTCTCTCTGAGCCTGGTAGCGATGAAACTCAATACTTCACTAGCAGATTTAATCCTTTGGAACAGCCTCATGCCGGGTCGTGATCCCTCCGAAGGGCAGTTGCTCTACCTCAAAAAGCCTAAAAAGTGCACCTATCATATCGTTCAAGAAAAGGAAACCCTGGGGGTGATCGCAGCCATGCACAAGAGCTCTGTGCGGAAAATTCAGCGGAAAAATCGGATGGACAAGGATGATTACCAGCTTTACATTGGGCAAAAACTTTACCTAAAAAAGAAAAAACCTAAGGAGGAGCCCATTATTCTCTTAAGAAGCGAGGAGGAATTGATTCCTGTAGAAAAACCTCAGGTAAAGGCGGTCAAAACCAGAGTTATTCCCCCTAACAAGGCAAATGAGGAAAAAACCGAAGAAAAGAGCGATGAAATTCAAAAGGTGGAGGCCACTTGGGTTGAGCATAAGGTCAAAGAGGGAGAAACCCTTTGGGGCATTGCCCAGATGTACGACACCAAGGTGGAAATCATCAAAATGGTCAATAAGCTTCCCAATGACAATATCAGGCCAGGGCAAGTCCTCAGGATACTGGCCAAAAAAGACACTTTGACCAAGCGAGCCAATTAGAAATAAGTAGACGGAAAGCTTGAATCTATCTGAGAAATTCAGCTTTTATCCTCCTTGCTTTTTGGTTTGACCTTGAGGAGGGGCTTCTTTTTCTTGAGGGGAAGTTTTCCCTTGCCGGTTTTGGGAGAGGAGCTAGTTGCTTTTTTTGCTAGTTGAACTTCTTCCAGGGCTTTGCGCTTGGCCTTTTCCTCATCAGGGCTGAGCATACCAAAATGATAGATAAAATTGTCCCGGTTGAATTCGCTAAAATCATAGACCTTTGTCATGGTCAGGCACTCAGTAGGGCAGACGGTGGTGCAGAGGCCGCAGTAGCAGCACTTGGCCATGTCAATATCAAAGACTGGTAATTCCAGCCTTTTTTTGGAGCCATCCGAAGTATATCCCAGGTCATCACTGGCCTTGAAGCTTTCGATGGTGATACAGTCGACCGGGCAGATGCGGGCGCATTTGTCGCAGGCAATGCAGTCATCCCCCTCCATGTGCAGCCGGTATCGTCCGTGATCGGGCAGGGGAATTTTTTCCATGGGATATTGGATGGTAACAGCCTTATCTGCATCCTCGAAATATCCTTCCTCCTGTATCCCCTTTTGTTTGCGGAGCTTCCCGAATTTTAAAAAATGGGGAGCCGTAACTTTTAATCCCATCCACAAGCTGGAAAGGACTTTTTTTACTTGACCTATATATCCTTGATCCTTCATTTCTTATCCATTTATCATCCCATAAACCTCTGCCAGTTTCCAGCATCCGCTGATCAGGAATAATCCAAATCCGACCGGGGTTAGGTACTTCCAGCAAAGGGTCATCAATTGATCCACGCGAACCCGCGGATAAGCCCACCTTACCCAGATGAAAAGAAGTACGATGAGAAAGCTTTTCCCTATCAACCAAAAAGAGCCCCAAATGATTCCTCCCAAAGTACCGGGACTACCAGAAGTCCAGGTAGCCAATTCTACCCCACCGATGTTGGGCAGGGGGCTATTCCAGGCACCCAAAAAGAGAAAGGTGGCGATCAGTCCCACAACGAGCATTTTTCCATATTCGGAGAGCATCATCAGGGCAAATCGAAATCCCCCATATTCCACATGGTAGCCCGCCACAAGTTCGGACTCGGCTTCAGGCAGGTCGAAGGGAGCCCGGTTGCATTCGGCCAATCCAGCGGTGAGATAAACCAAAAAGGCGATGATCAAATGAGGGTACCTGATCATCGCCCAGGTGCTGATTCCCCCGATGTGTTTTACTTCCCAAATTCCAAGTAGACGAAGGCTATTTTCACTGTAAATCCCCTGGTCCAGGGCGATTTCCTGCATGTTGAGGCTGCCAAACATCATGACGGCACTGAGGAGGGCGAGACTGGCCGGGACCTCATAGGAAATAATTTGTGCCACCGACCGTGCCGATCCCAGGAGGGCATACTTATTATTAGAGCCCCAGCCAGCCATGAGAAGGCCCATGATATCAATAGAGAGCACCCCTAGGATATAGAGCAGGCCTATATTCATGGCTTGTTCAGCGGGTTCGGCAGTCAGGGGAAGGGCCCCAAAAGCTGCAAATACCGAAACAAAAACGATGATGGGTGCCAGGGTAAAAAGGCTTCGATAGGCAGCTGAGGGGGTGATCAACTCCTTGAGGACGAGCTTGATCACATCTGCGAAGGTCTGGAAAAGTCCGTAAGGCCCGGTCTCCATGGGACCCAGGCGATCCTGTATGAATGCGGATACCTTTCTTTCCGCGTAGACCGCCACCAGGGTGTATACCGAAATCAGGCCCAGGCTAAGGCTGAGTTGGAGGAACCAATGGCTGGGTATAGACAGGAAGATCATTTCCATATGGCAAATTATGCATCTCAATATACATTTTGAAATGCTTGTCTTCATCTTAGCCTTCACCTGGTGGGTTGGGGGAAGGACTAGGCTATTTTTACAGCCTCAGGTATTTCCAGGCTTCTACAAAAAAGTCTCTCACATAGGGGTGGAGGGAGTCCTCGAATGCCTGGGTGTAGGCTGCCCTGTCGATGAAATGAGGCTCTTCGTGGAGCTTATCCAACTGAAAGCTGCCCCTGGCCTTGGCTACAAAAAGCACATTGAGGCTGTCTGTTCCCCTTCCATGGCCAAAGGGATCAGTCTTGAAATAGGTCCGGGCAAACCCCACCGATTGGATGTCTGTGACTTCTAGCCTAGACTCTTCATTGACCTTCTTGATGGCAGAGGCGGAGGTATCCATCCCACGCTGGATTCTTCCCCCCAGGGGCCAGAGGATATCTTTTGCAGGCTCATTTTTTCGCTTGACCAGGAGCCAGGCTTGCTTTTCCTCCAGGAAGACCATGATGTCGTGACAGGCGATGACCATGCCCTCGTGGGCCCTGCGATAGGTGTCCAAGGGCATGAAATCAGCCTTAAGCGGCTCAAGGTTTACCGGCTCGTGCTCCAGTGAATATTCTTTCAATGGAAAAGTATTGTGTTGGGATATGACTGGTCCTCAATCCTAAAAGGGAAAAAGGTCCACCAAAGGCCGATGACCTTACTTGCTTTGCTTCTTCCTCTCGTTCTCCTTGAGGTGAACTTTCCTCAGTCTCAAGAAAGTAGGAGTGATCTCTACATATTCATCCTCCTTGATATATTCCAGGGCTTCTTCCAGGGAAAATTTGATAGGGGGAGCAATGCGGGATTTATCATCGGATCCGGCAGCTCTCATGTTGGTGAGCTTTTTCCCCTTGATCAGGTTGACAACCAGGTCTGCCCCACGGGCATTTTCTCCTACAATCTGTCCTTCATAGATTTTGTCGCCGGGAGCGATGAAGAAATTTCCCCTATCCTGAAGCCTGTCGATGGCATAGGCCAGGGCCTGTCCACCGTCATGGGCAATGAGGGAACCATTGATCCGCTTTTGAATCTCTCCTTTCCAGGGCTGGAATTCCAAAAAGCGGTGAGACATGATGGCCTCTCCGGCGGTGGCGGTCAGAATTTCATTTCGGAGGCCGATGATGCCACGAGAAGGTATGGTAAAGCGGATGATGGCCCTTTCCCCGCGCTTTTGCATGTGGGTCATTTCTCCTTTCCGCTGGGTAATCAGGTCAATGGCCTTGCCGGAGACCGTATCGGGGAGGTCTATAGTAAGTTCCTCTACAGGTTCGTGCTTCTTTCCGTCGATTTCTTTGATAATGACCCTAGGCTGTCCTACCTGAATTTCGTATCCCTCACGCCTCATGGTTTCGATGAGTACTGAAAGGTGAAGAACTCCCCTTCCGTAAACGATAAAAATCTCGGGTGATTCAGTTTCCTCCACCTTTAGGGCTAGGTTTCTTTCCAATTCCGCTTCCAAGCGGTCCTTGAGGTGGCGAGAGGTGACAAACTTACCTTCCTGGCCAAAGAAGGGAGAATTGTTGATCGTGAAGAGCATGCTCATCGTAGGCTCATCAATGGAGATGGGAGGCATAGCTTCTGGGTGTTCGGGATCGGTGATGGTATCGCCGATGTCAAAGCCTTCCAGGCCTGTAACGGCGCATATATCACCGGCATTTACGGATTCGGCCTTTACTTTGCCCAGCCCTTCAAACACAAAGAGCTCTTTGATGCGGGCCTTCTGCTCCCCTCCTTCGCGCTTGAGCAGAAGGACAGGGTCATTGACCTTGAGTTGGCCACGAGAAAGGCGACCAATAGCGATTCGCCCGATGTAGGAAGAGTAATCGAGAGAGGTAACCTGCATTTGCAGGGCACCTTCTTCTACACTGGGAGCCGGAACGTAGTCCAGGACTACATCCATCAGGTAGGAAATATCATCGGTGGGTTTTTTCCAATCTTCGCCCATCCAGCCCATTTTGGCGGAGCCGAAGACCGTAGGAAACTCCAACTGCTCTTCTGAGGCGTCCAGCTCGAACATCAGTTCATAGACGTCTTCTTGTACCTCTTCAGGACGACAATTGGGTTTGTCTACCTTATTGACCACTACGATGGGCTTTAGGTTAAGCTCCAAGGCTTTCTGGAGGACAAAACGAGTCTGAGGCATTGGACCTTCAAAGGCATCAACAAGGAGTAGAACCCCGTCGGCCATGTTGAGGACCCGCTCCACCTCTCCGCCAAAGTCGGCGTGACCAGGGGTATCCAGAATGTTGATTTTATGGTCTTTGTACCTGACACTGACATTCTTGGAAAGAATGGTGATTCCCCTTTCCTTTTCTAGGTCATTGTTGTCCATGATCAGTTCGCCAGGGGTCTGGTGATCTTTAAAAAGTTGACCCAACTGTAAGATTTTATCTACAAGGGTGGTCTTGCCATGGTCTACGTGCGCGATGATGGCAATATTTCGGAGATGCTGAGACATTGTATGTTGCTTTGCCCGGCATAAATACCAGGCGCTTGAATTACGCCGCAAATATGAGGAGAATTTGGGACATTCTTCAATTTAATACCCATGGAGGCTACCTTTTCTTGCTGACATATGTCATTGTTACACATGAAGCCCTATTTTCTTATATTTCCTACAAATTTAATAAGCTAAGCAAGTAGGCTGACTTCTGTTTTCTTTGAGACAATTTTTATGGTAGACAAGGGATTTCGAGTTTACTTTGAAAAAGAATGACAGGTTTGCAGTCAACTATCACGATCCTGAATGTATCCCAATTTTCCTACTGATAAATATTTATAGGATGAAATCATACTCCTGGACCTGTTTCCTAGTCTTTGTCATGATCCTATCAGGGTGTGGACGGATCAATAGGGCAGACAAAATCCGTCCGATTGACCTCGATCCGACCTTTGCCTTTCCCCTGGCCTTTACCTCTACCACACTTGAGGATCTGCTAGAACGATTTGACTCCCAGGCTTTGCTGGAGGTAGACAGTACGGGT
Source organism: uncultured Bacteroidia bacterium (assembly GCA_964564415.1). Classification (GTDB taxonomy): domain Bacteria; phylum Bacteroidota; class Bacteroidia; order J057; family J057; genus JALEFZ01. The sequence goes on from CAZMAV010000019.1 coordinate 42,438, forward strand.
CTGCTCAGTTTTGGCTATGATACGACCCTGGTCATCTACGATGGGACAGATTTTACAGGCCTGCTGGACTTTGAGGTTCCGGTGCTCGACAGCCTCAGCCAGTTGGCCCTCACTCCATTGATCAGGCAGTCCATCACCCGAGTCATATTCAAGGGAGGATTTTTGACCTACGAAGTGGAAGCTCCCAGTCCGGGTACTTACACTTTGGTGATCGAAATTGCATCGCTTACCCAAAATGGGCAAAAGCTCCGCATCTCCCGCAGCGACACCTACAATTCCAGCCTGAAAGATTCGCTCAGCCTGGACGCTTATGAATTATTTTCTCCCGACGAGGAGATTGAACTTCGTTTCCTCCTCCTTGAAGAAGGAACAGGGAAATACATAGCTCCACAGGAGGCCAGGATAGGATTCAAAAACCTTGATTTCAGCTATTTCCAAGGCAGAAGTGTGGACTTTGTCTTCCTTCGGAGCAGCGGGAATTTTAGTGCGGGAATATTTCCAGAGGGATTGGGTGGAGAAATCTTCTTCAAAGAGCCTTCTCTAAAGATGACCTTCCGAAATTCATTTGGAGCTCCCCTAAGCTTCACTGTCAACGAACTCTCGGGGATAGATAACGATGGGGATAACATAAGCCTTCAAAGTAGCCTATTAGATGATCCACTGATTCTCGATTATCCCAGGATAAATGAAGTGGGACAATTCAGAACCACAGAGGCCTCTTTTGATCGGGACAATTCGAATTTTGCAGAACTCATCCGTGCAGCACCTCAGGAATTGGTCTATGACTTCAACTCTGCTGCCTTTTACGAGGCCAACAGCCCGGCAGATCCCGACATATTTATCCTGGATACCTCCAGGCTGGAGGTAGGGCTGGACTTTGATCTTCCCCTAAACCTTCGAATTCAGGAATTTACCTTTCAGGATACCCAGGAGATTGATTTTGAAATTCCCCAACTCATTGGGGCTGAAGAAATTGAACTAAAGCTGCTTACAGAAAATGGGATTCCCCTCACGGCAAATGTTCAGGCCTATTTTCAAACTCCCAATGGTCAAGTTGTTGATTCTCTCTTCGAAGGGAGCCAAGCCCTTCTGGGGGCTGCAAGGGTGGATGCAGATGGGAATGTACTGGAGACGGCCGTCGAAGAATTTTTCATTACCCTCAGCAATGAGAGGCTTCATCGAATCAGGCTCGCCACCAATTTAAGGGTGAAATTTTCTCTGACCACGGCACATCAACCCGGGGGCACGGTCAAACTCTTTGCAGACTCACGGCTAGATCTCAAACTGGGAGTTAAGGCAGTTATAGGAATAGAATAAACCCCTTCAAATCAGAAAGTCATGAAATTTACATATAAGAAATCCGGCCTTGGGGTCCTCATTATGATCCTCTTGCCCCTTGCGCTTACAGCCCAAATTAAGATTGGAAATCTCTTTCAAACCGAATTGATTCAGCGTTCAGAATGGAATCCTGCTGCCATGCAGGAGGCAACCGTACAAATCAGCCTTGCCGATGCGCAATTTTTCTATGGCAACACGGGCTTTGTCTTTAATGATGCCCTGGTATCCGTACCTGGAACGGATTCACTGGAGTTTTCCTTTGATCAACTCCTCAGTCAGTTGGATGACAACAATCTGCTGAGGGCGGATTTTGAATACAGCCTTCTCAACTTCGCCTTGAATCTGGAGGAGCAAGGCTTGCAGCTAGGATTGAATTTTACCAGTCGATCCCATTCCCTTGTGGGATACAGTAGGGATATGTTTGCCCTGCTCATTCAGGGAAATGGGGCCTTTGTAGACCAGACCGTAGAGATTGGACCGGAGATTCATACGATTAATTATAACGACCTTGGCCTCAGTGTGGCCAAGAAGATTGGGGATGCCTTTCGGGTGGGAGCCAGGGTACACTACCTCAACGGAAGTTTTGCGCTCAGGTCGTCTCGGGACTTTGCCAGCTTGTACACATCGCCGGAGTACTATCAGTTGACCCTGGAGACTGATTACGAAATTCAGGTCTCCTTTCCTTCAGCGAGGGTGCTGGATTCTCTTGGAAGTGGCAATGTGCAACCTATTCCTATCAGGCCCGACATCTTATTTCCTTCTAACCACGGCTTTTCTCTGGATGCATCTGTCCTTTTCAAGCCGACGGAAGCTTTGGAGCTTAGTGTTGGGGCTCAGGGCCTTGGATTTATCAATTGGAGCGACAATGCCCGCAGGATAAGAAGCCAGGGGACGGCCAACTTTGAGGGCTACGATGCAAGTCAGCAAGGGAATCGACCCATTATTAACCAGTTGTTAAACCAGAACTTTGGTGCCGTGGTGGAGGACCTGGAAGATCTCTACAGCCTTGAAACAGAAGAAGAGAGCTTCAGAACAGCTTTGCCTCGCCGATATTTTGCAGCGGGTAGGTTTTCTCCAATAAAGCAACTCGACCTAGGAGCCACTTATCAATCAGAACAATTTGCAGGGAGGGCCCAATCTACTTTAGGTCTTTACGGAGGAGTCAAGTTTGGGCATGGGTTTTCACTTGGAGTCAGTTATGGAAACAATTCCAATTATGGCTCTTTTCTGGGGGTTCATTCACACCTTAACCTGGGCCCAGTCCAATTTTATACTTCTCTGGACAACATCGGTGCTGGCTTCAATCCTCTGAATTCCCGGGGTGTGATCGCCAGATTCGGGACCAATTTGATTTTTGGAAAACAGTGGAAGAAAAAGGATAAAGGAGAAGAAAGGGTCAATACAGAGCTTTGATCATCAGATGAGGTCGTCCACGTCGGTGGAGGCCTTGATGATGGCGTGTATTTGGTCCATTACCCTAAAGAAGGTATTGAGGTCTTCGTCGGGGAGGGCCTTGTAGATCTGCTTATTAAAATCTATAACGACTTCTTTGGCCAGGGCCTTTTTTTCAAGTCCCTCTTCGGTAAGGAAAATTCGGACCATGCGGCGGTCCTTTTCGTCGGGTACTCGGTAGATAAAGCCTCTTTCCTCGAGCTTGGCCAGCATGCGGGTCAGGCTGCGGGCTTCCATCCCCATGAGGGGAGCGATCTTAGTGGCAGGAGTACCCTTGATTTCATCTATGTGGAGAAGAACAAATCCAATGTTGGTGGTAATATCAGCCAGAGAGGCCTTGTTGTTGTACATTCGAGCAATTGCCAACCAGGCTACCTTTATATCCAGGTCTACCGCCCTCCGCTTTTCCTTGAGCTTAACTTCCAAAATGAACTGATTGGTAGGTGAAGAAAAATAGTATGCTTGCATACAATCTTACCCAGGAAAAGCGAGAAAAGCAAGATAGAGAAGAATGAAGAGAATTGGACATGTAAAATTTTTCATAAATAAATGATTATCACGAATGAATGGCTAAAGTGCTGTTGGGTTTATCATAAGTAACTTATTTCCAAGCCCAACAGCACTATTGACTGTATCGCAAAAAAATGATTCGTGATAATCACTATTCATCCCCATAAGTATCCTATGCAGTGTAAGTAACAGTAAGATTAATAAGTCCATGAATGCTGGTAAATAAAACCGAATACCATGTAGATGAGGCTCCCAGGCTCAAGCAAATGTTTGAGGAAATCATATCAAAGGAGGGAGAGCCAATAGTTTTGAAAAGAAAAGAGCCCTAGTTCCCACCTCCTTCCAAGCCGATGACATCTATAGGATTGAGGGAAAAACAAAGGATGAAAATAAGGATGGCTACCCAACCGAGGATCTGACGGGGGCGGTTTACCCTATGCTCCAGGGCAGCAGGAGGATGTTCCAACCCTATGAATTGTACGGAAATGAAGGAGTAGAGCAACCAAAGCAAATTGCCACGGAGTTCGGGAAAGATCCACTTGGCCGCAATCTGGGCAATCAATACAGAAATGATCACACCCAACAGCCAGACCGGCCTTTCTCTGCCCAAAACCTTGGAGAATAAAAAGGTGATGAATATCAAGTAGATGGCATTGCTGATAATTACCTCAGTTCCGGCAGACCTAAGGTCGGGAATCCCCGTTCCTCCCAATAAAATGAGAACAACAACGGCAAACTTGCTGATGAGGGCGGCATTTTTTCGCCCAAACATGCCGTAGATCACATGTCCCCCATCCAGTTGGCCGATAGGTAGCAGATTAAGAGCAGTAAAAAAGAGGGTAATATAGCCCACAAAGAGATAGGGATAGTGCATCAACTCGAAGTGGGGGGGAAGCTGGGCAGCATCTATGGGAAGAATCACCTGTAGCAATTCAAAGAGAAGACTACTTCCAATGACCAAGGCTCCTCCCTGATTTTTGCTGAGGTAAGCCTCCAATTCCTCCTGACTCGGTATGCCTCCAAAGTAATCAAGGTACTCGGGATGTATGTTCAAAACGTATTCCTCCAGGTTGGGCAAGTTGAGAAATCCATAGATCAGGAGGCCCAGGGAAATGACGAAGCCAGCCAGGGGACCAGCGATCCCAATATCAAAAAACTGTCTGGTACTTTTGGGTATGGATTTTAGTCGGATGACCGCTCCCATGGTTCCGATATTAGCAAAAAATATGGGGATATACAGGGGAATAAAATATGGAAGGGTAGTCTTTACTTTGTAATAAACGGCAGTAAAATAATGGCCAAATTCATGTACCGTCAGGAAGGCTAAAAATGAAAGTGCGTAGGGTAGACCTGATGACCAATCTCCCCATTCCAGATTCACCAAAAAAGCCTTACCCGTCCTGTATTCGGCTCCGGCCAGGGTGGTGGTAGCAAGGGTTATGATGAATAAGCCTATGTGTATTAGGCTCTTTTTAAATGCACTTTCTTTCATATATGGGGGTAAAATAAAAAGATTCTTTTAAACCAGCATGACAGAAAGCTCATCCTGTTTGCATAATTCCCTGCTAATGCTGTGTTTGCCAGCCTGTTTATGAATCAAAGTTTTATAACTAGCAAAGTTCTCTCTTGGTTATCCTGATCTAATTTAAACCCTGATAGAAGCCGGGCTTTTTTCAAAGACTATTGGATGAATTTACCCATTCCTTACGGAAGGCAAGACATCACAGCTGAAGACAGAGCTGCGGTGATGGAGGTGCTGAAAGATGATTTCCTGACGGGTGGACCCCGGATCGGTCAATTTGAAGCCGACTTTGCTGCCTATGTGGGCGCCCGATTTGCGGTGGCTTGTTCGAGTGGCACAGCAGCCCTCCACCTTTGTACCCTTTCCTTGGAAGTAGAAAATGGTGATACCGTCATCACCACCCCCAATACCTTCGTAGCTTCCGCCAACTGCGTTCTCTACCAGGGGGGGCGGGTGGACATGGTGGACATCGACCCCCAAAGTCGCCTCATAGACCTAGGTTCTTTGGGGGCTAAGCTCCAAACCGGAAAGATTAAGGGTATTGTAGCGGTAGATTTTGCCGGCCATCCCATACAGATGGACGAGGTGCGAAGCTTGGCTCATCGCCATGGCTGCTGGGTCATTGAAGACAGCTGCCATGCGCCGGGAGGCTTTTACCATGATGGGATGGGGAATGTTCAGCGCTGTGGCAATGGAGCTTATGCAGACCTGGCCATCTTTTCCTTTCATCCAGTCAAGCATATAGCCACCGGCGAGGGGGGAATGGTCACCACCAACGATGAAAAACTCTATCAGCGCCTGCTCCGGTTTCGGAACCATGGGATCACCCGGGATAGAAGCCTTTTGCAGGAGGATCATGGTCCCTGGTACTACGAAATGCAAGACCTGGGCCATAACTATCGCATGAGCGATATCCAAGCTGCCCTTGGCATTTCCCAACTCAAAAGAGCAAAAGAGGGAATAAAAAGGCGAAGGGAAATCGCTGCTATCTATCAAGAAAAACTAGAAGACTTGCCCCTCAAACTTCCCCAAAGACCCGTAGGACATGCCTTTCACCTTTATGTAGTCGAAACCGATAGGAGAAAGGACCTCTACACCTATCTCAGGGAAAGGGAGATTCTGCCCCAGGTTCATTATATTCCCTTACATTACCAGCCCTATTTTCGTTCGCTGGGTTGGAAAAAGGGAGACTTCCCCCATGCGGAATCCTATTATGAGGCCTGCCTGAGCCTTCCCATTTACCCTTCTTTGAGCCAGGAACAGCAAGATTATGTGATCGACCGAATCCGCGATTTTTTTACTTCATAGCCTGATTTTTAGACAAGTAATCCTTTGGGGATACTGATTCCAGCTATTTGGAGAGCATTACCTTTTCAGTATGGTAAATGTGCAGTTTTTGTAGACTATTCTCGGCGATAAAAGGTTGGGATAGGTCCTTCCCATAGGCAGGATATTGATACTTTACGTAAAAATAGTCTTTAGAATTGGCCTAAATGAGGTAAAAGGCAGCTTCTCACAGGCAGAGGGAGAACAGGTTGGAATTTCATAAAAATCTTACGCCTTTGGCATAGTGATTGAAATAGGTTGTGTACGGGTTTTCCTCAGGGTGGATATTTCCCTTCTCATAACAACAGATTTCATGAGTGATATTCCAGCATCCTCCCTCTACCTTGCATGTGTAAATTCCTCACCGAAGAAACGCTACACCCGCCAGTTGAAGGCTGTGCAGGAGGAACTCGATTTGCTCGTAGATAAGCACGCTCCCACCACCCTTATCCATAGAGAAGGGGCCAAAAATGTCCCTTTTGCCTGGCAAGCCTTCCACGACGAACTGGCTTACCACGGCGTCCAAATGGCCTACTTTTTTTCTGCAAGCTCGGAAAAGGCCTCTATCTATCTGACAAACAAGGCTTCAAAGCGTCAGGAGATGGATATTCAGAATTTCTCCTGGCAGTCCTTTCCCGACATCCATTTGCTTATCCTGGATGGCCCCTACTCGAAGGATACTGCCGAGCGCTTTCTTTTTGCCGGAGTTCCTACCGTCTTCCTGCTTCCCAAAGGAGTAGACCGCCGTTACTTTCGCTTCCTTTTCTTTACCCAACTTTTGAAGGGGGCCAGGCTTCGCAAAGCGCTGGAGGAAACCGCCAAAGGCCTGGAAATTCAGATTCCCCATTACAGCATCCCCTCAGATCCTTATGAATATTCAGAATGGAAGGAAAATGTAAGGGAAGAAGATGAAGACAGGGGCTGCTTGATCCACCTTGACAAAAGTGGAAATGTACTGGATTGGACCTGGACGGCTTTTGGTTATACAGAGGAAGACAAAAGCAGCGAGCCTATCGAGGAGGAGGAAGAAGAAGCCAGCGAATGGTTTGAACTCTCGGAGAGTTTCAGCACCTGGTCTGAAGCTCAGGTCTCTGAAACTTATGCAGAAGTCCGGGAAAGGGAGTACCGCCACATTGCGGTTAGAAATGGAGGGGAAGCCTTTGACCCCATTCAGAGTGAATGGAAGGATGAGATGAACCATCAAGCATCCGAGGCCCATGCCCAGTATAGCCAAAGTAGCTATGAGTTGATGCCTACCTCCTACCAGCACCTCGAGGAAGAAGAAATTCATGCTCCTCAGCCTGAGGCAAAATTCGAGGAAGAGGGCTTTCATCGCCCCGACATGCAGCCCGAAGCAAGCGCCAGCCAATCCTTTTTATCCTGGCCTGTCCTTACCTGGGCTACCTTGGCCCTGTGTTTGCTGGCCCTGAGTTCTCTTGCCCACATGATGCCCGGTAGGCAGACGCCCCGCATCAGTGACTTTCAGTTCCTTTCCAATTTTAATTCAGCAAGCAGCTACAACGTCCTGCTCTTGCCCTTCGAGCCTGGGGGCAGGGAGGAGACTGGCATACCCTTGGCGGAGCGCAGCCTCAGAGATTGGGTAAATACCCTCAAAGAAAGCCAGGACTTGGGTGTCAATGTCATCTATGCCCAGGGATCACAGCCCCCGCAGACCACGGAGGAAGCCAAAAGAATAGGAGAAATCTATGAGGCCAGCCTGGTTATCTGGGGAGATTATGGCAATCCTTCGACAGATTCCAATCTTCATCACCTGCGCTATGTATCTCCCAATGCGGACTACTCCACCGAAGAGCCCGGAGCTGCCGCTTTCAACGATGTCTATGACCTGCAGGAGGGTTTTCTGACCAGTGCCATTGAAGATATCAATTATTGGATACTGGCGACGGCCTACCTCAAAAAGGGAGATTACCAATCGGCTTACACCAACCTTCAGTTGATGCAGAGAAAGCAAGGGCGGGGAGCAGCTGTGGTTCACCACATGATCGCCAAATGCTACCTGGGACTGGAATACTTTGGAGACTGCATCGAATCCTATTCTCAGGCCATCAAGCTGGACCCTGACAATGCCAATTCCTATTTTCAACGGGCTTACGTCTACGAAATGCAGCAGCAGACCGACCAGGCTATCCTGGACTATCAGCGCGCCCTCGAGATGAACCCCAACCACCTCAAGGCAAAGTCCCGCCTCAAAGCCCTCGAGTCCCGTGATAAGCAGATCGAAGTCAAGGTGCCTACGTTGAATGACCCTCAAAACGGGAGCTTTACCCTACTGGAGGGCAAAAATAACTTTGGGAGCGAGGAGGAAAAGAACTGACCTATCCCCCGAGCCTGACCAATGGCTGCAATTATCGCCTCCCTGTCAAAAAGAATTGGCTGGAAATAGAAAGGATTTCCCTTTTTCTCTTTACCTTTGTTTGGCAAATATATTTTGGTATTTGCTTATGTCAGACCAGCCTAAAATCGCTTATGAAGGAATCACATTTGATGATGTCCTTCTAATTCCCCGCTTCTCCGAAGTCCTCCCCCGATCGGTCGATACCTCGACACAGCTCACGACGGACATTAAATTGAACCTTCCCTTTGTTAGTGCCGCTATGGATACAGTTACCGAGCATCGCATGGCTATAGCCATGGCAGCCTCTGGTGGCATTGGGATTATTCATAAGAATATGTCTATCGAAAGCCAGGCCGAGCAGGTCCGAAAGGTAAAACGCTCCGAAAGTGGGATGATCGTAGATCCCATTACCCTGACCCCCGATGATACCCTCGAAACGGCCAATAAAATCATGGCCGAAAATAAAATCGGAGGTATACCCATCGTCGATGAATCTCAGAAACTGGTAGGTATCATCACCAACAGAGACCTTCGTTTTCAGGCTCCTGATGCCCGTAAGGTCTACCAGTTGATGACAAGAGAAAACCTCATCACTGCTCCTCAGGGGACCACCCTGGAAGAAGCAGAGGAAATCATCAAGCGCCACAAAGTAGAGAAACTGCCCGTGGTGGATGCTGATCAGAAATTGGTAGGCCTTATCACTTACCGCGACATCATCAAAAAACAGCGATATCCCAATGCCTGTAAGGATGAACTGGGCCGCCTGAGGGCTGGTGCTGCTGTGGGTGTTAAGCTCGAAACCTTCGATCGCATTGAAGCCCTCCGTGTAGCCGGAGTAGATGTGATCGTGGTAGATACTGCTCACGGACATTCTCAGGGTGTTTTGAAGATGGTTCGCGAGATCAGACAGAAATATCCTGACCTCCAACTGATTGCCGGCAATGTAGGCACAAAGGAAGGAGCACAAGCCTTGATCGACTGTGGGGTGAATGCGGTAAAGGTAGGAGTAGGGCCTGGATCTATCTGTACGACCCGCGTCATCGCAGGAGTGGGAGTAGCCCAGATATCTGCCATTATGGAATCTGTCAAAGCCACTGCTAAGGCAGGAATTCCCGTGGTCGCAGATGGAGGGATAAAATACTCCGGCGACATCGTAAAGGCCATCGTAGCAGGAGCTTCAACCATCATGGCGGGAGGACTCTTTGCAGGAACCGATGAAAGCCCTGGAGAAACAGTGCTCTACGAGGGACGGCGCTTCAAGACCTACAGAGGCATGGGATCGGTAGAAGCCATGAAACAGGGGTCCAAAGACCGTTATTTTCAGGATGTGGAGGACGACATCAAAAAGCTCGTTCCCGAAGGAATCGTAGGCCGAGTAGCCTATAAAGGCAGGGTCTCCGAGACCATCTATCAGCTTGAGGGAGGTTTGAGAGCTGGAATGGGCTACTGTGGTGCCCCGGACATTCGCTCCTTGCAGACCGCCCAGTTTAGCCGCATCTCCAATGCCGGACTCAGAGAATCACACCCCCACGATGTAACCATTACCAAAGAAGCACCCAACTATTCCAAGCGGCTGTAATACCTGTCTTTTGCCTAGCCAATATCTCATGAGGAAGCTACTTTTTTCACTTTTCTTCCTTCCTTTGCTGGCCTTCAGCCAGAATTTTTCAGAGGAGGAAATTGCCCAGGGTTACGCGAATAGGGAGGACATAACCTGGTTTATCTTCAGCGAAGGAATCTATGGGAGTTCTCCCGACCGTGTCGTGCTCACAGGGTCCTTTAGGGGATGGGATGCCGATATGGAGAATCCGGACTACCAAATGCAAAAAATATCGGCTAAACTATGGTCTTTGTCCTTCGAAAACCCAAATTTTACCCTCATTCCACCCCGCACAGGGTTTAAGTTTCGCACGGATGAGGGAGAGTGGATGAATCCGCCTCCGGGCACACCCAATGAAAAAGGTAGCAACTACGTTTACATGCCAAATATGACTGCACCCAAACTTAGAGCCGAAATGCTTCGTTCCGGCAACATTTGGATTGAGGTAGAGGGAAAAGATCGCCCCCTCTCTCCCAAGGCTTACACCTTGAAAAATGCAGAAAGGGAAACCATTCTGATTGCGGACTTTCTCCCCCACGAAGCCCACACCGGCCTCCTCATCCCTGGCAGGGAGATTGACTACAGGAGGATATACTTCGTTGAAGCCCTGGATATGTCTTCATGGGCTTCCTTTGACGGCTGGTTTCGGGAGTTTTATTCAGACAAACCCCTGGGTGCCAATGTCATCAATGGAGGAAGAGAGACGACTTTTCGCATCTTTGCCCCTAGGGCAGAGGAGGTCAAGCTCTATCTTTACAAGGGAAAGGATGAGGAGGAGGCCTATCAGACCATTGAGATGGAGATAGATCAGGACGGTGTCTGGGAAGCCACTCCCGAGGAGGATCTTACGGGTGTCTGGTATGACTTTACCGTCCATGGGGCCGAAGATCCGGGTAACCATTTCTATGAAACAGTACCCGTACATATTTCCGATCCCTATGCCAGGGTCAGCGATGATACCTGGGGCAAATGCATGGTCGCTCCTGCCACCACCCCGGCCAGCCCCCTCCCCAATGGCCGTCCACCTATGGAAGATGTGATCGCCTATGAAGTCCACGTCCAGGACTTTACCGACTTATTGCCGGTGGAGGAGAAGAAAAAAGGCAGGTTGACTGCCTTCTTTGAGCCCGGACTGACCAATAGCAAGGGGGAAGCCGTGGGTTTTGACTACCTCGTCAACCTCGGCATCAATACGGTTCACCTCATGCCTGTGCAGGAGTTTCTCCATTATCCTACAGAAATGTGGAAAGCTTCCTTCGAGAATGATGACTTTATGAAAGAGGCCGGCATCCATCTGGAAAATTACCAATGGGGATACCGTACCTCTCATGCCTTTGCGGTAGAAACCCGATTCAGGGAGGAGGGAAGTTCTCCCGGTGCCGAGCGCGAGCAGTTCAGGGATTTGGTCCAGGCCTTTCATGACAAAGGCATAGCCGTCATCATAGACATTGTCCCCAATCACAGTGCAGAAAACATGGATGATGACAGGCAGGACCGCAATCAGTATCACTTTCACTGGAACGTCCTCGACAAGCTCTACCATTATCGCACCAAAAACCTGGATCACATAGGTGAATACGGCAATGAAATCAAATTTGAAAACCGACCCATGGTCCAGCGCTGGCTGATCGATCAGTGCAAGCATTGGATCGAAGAGTTTGGGATCGACGGTTTTCGCATTGACCTCGCTGGGCAGGTGGATCGACAGACCCTCCTCAAACTCAAAGAAGCTCTGGGCGAAGACATCATCATTTACGGGGAGCCCTGGATTGGTTCGAGAGACCCCGAATTTGAAGAAAATCCTTCCTGGGATTGGTACAAGCATAATTCGCCCATCACCTACTTCCACGATGACTCTCGAAATGCCTTCAAAGGAGGCGCGGGCAATCCTGAAATGAAGGAGCGAGACCAGGGCTATGCAGGAGGAAACTTCAGGGAAAAAGAAAGGGTCAAGGCCGCACTTACCAAGGCTTTTCCTACAGATAAAAATACCCTGAGTGGGATAAATTACCTGGACATACACGATAACTGGGCCCTGGCAGACCGCTTTGCCCACAACAACTGGGATGGAAGACAGGGGGTGGACCAGGACAGGTTTAAGATAGCCGCCCTTCTTCTCTACACCTCTCTGGGACCCATCGTCACCCATGGAGGAACAGAAATGATGCGATCCAAAGGAGCCGCCGAACTCAAGGAAACCGTTAAGGTCATGAACAATGGGACCAAGGTCTACCTTCATGGCAAGCGGGACACCTACAACATGAGGAAGGCCAATCAGTTTATGTGGGAAAATCTTGGCCGAAATGAGGACAGTCCTAACGATTACCTGGGAATGCTGTCATTTTGGAAGGGCCTCAATCACTTTCGCCTGAGTGAAGCAGGTGCCTCCCTCCGCATGGTAGGGCCTGCTCCCTTTGGCTACTACCAATGGATTGATACCGAGAACCCCTATCAGTTGGGCTACATCATCGACAATAAGATATTTGTCCTCATCAATACCGGATCTGACGAGCACGAGTGGGAAGGGGTCAGCCTTCCTGAGGGCAACTGGAAACTAATCGGAAATAACGATGCCTTTGACCACGTTCAGGGGGTACAGGACCAAGACTCATGGATGGAATCTCTGGAGGGGAACAAGGATTATTCCTTTACCCTGAAGGGCAAAAACCTGAAGGTCTGGATCAATCCCTAAAGATTTAAATTGATGATAAAATGAAGAATGTCTTTGCTGGCGCCTCCCTATGGGTAATGGGACTGTTCCTTTTTCTTTCCTGCCAAAGGGAAGTGCCCACCCATGTGGAGGTCAGGGTTTTCGACGAAAAAACCGAAAAGCCCTTAGAGGAAGCAGTTCTTTGTTTGTATCGCAGCTATCAGGGGGGCAAGGATCAGTTGGTGGACACCTTTCTGACCGATGCTGATGGAGCGTTGAGCTTGGATTTCAAGGCTGAGGCAGGATATATCTACATGCTAAAAGCCGAGAAAAGCTATTACCAACCTGCCCTGGCTGGAAATGGGGCTTCTTACGCCAACAGAGGGCAAATTGAAATGGGTAGCCGGGATACCCTCAGGCTCTACCTCGATCCTCTTCGGGCGGCTACGGCCGCTGCTGAAAAGGAGCGTCAGGCGCAAGCCAATGTCAACGAAGTCATCGGGCAGTTGAAAGCCGGTAATTGGTCGGGCAATTATTTGCCCCGCCTTTCCTGGGGAGACATAGATGCCCTTCTCGAAGTGGGAAGCGACAGCATGGTCATATCATCCTTTCCGATCAAGGCTGGCAGCCCCCTGCGCCCCGACAGTGCAAGGCTGGGGCAGGTAGCCCTCTGGATGATCGAAGCCATCAGGAGAGATGTAGCCAAACAGAGAAAAGATACACCTGTCTTCCTCATGCCTCCTTCCAATGTCCCGGTATTGGGCACCCGTCTTGGCAACCCTCGACTCTTCAATAGCAAGAGAGCCCTTCAAAAGGCCCATGCTGCCTATCGAAGGTGGTGGGAAGGAAGAAAAGAAGGAGATACCCTGAGGACAGCCCGGCAAAATCCCTTGATAGGAAGTGGCCTGAGCTGGATGTAAGTAGTCTCACAATTTCATTTCGGAATTCTTAGGGCCACTTTTTCCCGAGTTCTGTGTCATTTCCCGATGAATCGGGATCGCTTTGGAACCCCTAAACCTATGTTCAATTCCTTGGCTTCAGAAAAAATTGTCTCCGAAGAATACCGACTTCAATATGCTTGCCTCCTTAAGTCATTTTTTATTTTTTTTGAGTTGAAACAAAAAACCAACTCCTCGTACATCAACATATAACAGATCGGTAGAAAGTCGATCCTATGACATGTACCCCAAAAATCAAGACCTATGCAATCCTATACATGGTTTTTTTCTCTCAAGCATGAGCTGACTCCCGGGCAAAAGGAAGCCCTTCAAAAGGATTTTGATGCTTTTACGGCCCAGTGGAAAACCCACAGACAACCCGTAGATGGATTGATCCAAATCAAATATGATCGATTCATCATTGCCCAATCCAATCCTGGCGAGAATCGTCCCTCCGGTTGCTCTATCGACAGCCTGCGCAGGGGAATAGAGCAAATTCTGCAAAGTCATCAGCTCAAGACCCTGGACAATGGCTACATTTTTTACAAAAACGAAACAGGAGAAGTGGAAGAGGTTCACTTCAAAGAACTCTCACAATATGTGAAAGGAGGTAGAATAAAGGCCGATACCCTGGTCTTTGATCATTCATTGGATCAAACCGATGACCTCGGAAAGTGGGAAATGCCCCTCAGAGCTACCTGGCTCAAGCGATACCTCAATTGAGCCTCGCTTCCCTAGAAAGTGAGGGCTAAAAAAATGGGAAGTTTAGCTGAATTTTTTTCTATATTTGCCTTCCCCAATGATCAGAAAATACCTGTCACATCGTTATGGCAAGGAGTTTTGCTCTTTTTCCCTTCGAAGAAGGCGAAAACCTATTTTCTGATCTGACCCTTCTTACCTGCTCGCACCAGCATACCGAAAATAATTTTTTCAATTAGTTAATATTACCTTTTCATCCGTCATGGATATCGTATCTCAAGTTTCTCAGCTGACCCTTAGTGATGGGAAGTACCATCTGCAAGGGGTGAATGTCCTGGACATTTGCCAGGAATTTGGAACTCCTTTATTTGTCTACGATGCAAGCAAAATCGAGGAAAAATACAAACAAATGGACGAAGCCTTCGAGGGGTTGAACGCCAAGATTAAATACCCCGTCAAGGCCCTTTCCAATGTCAACATCCTCAAGCTGATGAGAAAACTGGGTGCCGGACTCGATACCGTATCCATTCAGGAGGCGTGCATGGGTATCAAGGCAGGTTTTGCTCCGGAGGATATTATCTTCACGCCTAACTGTGTCTCCTTTGATGAAATCAAAAAGGCCGTCGAACTGGGCATTACCATCAACATCGATAATATCTCCATCCTAGAGCAATTTGGCCATGAATACGGCAACACTGTTCCCTGTGCGATCAGGTTCAATCCCCATATTTTTGCAGGGGGGAATTCAAAAATCTCAGTAGGTCACATAGACTCTAAGTTTGGAATCTCCGTCTACCAGCGCAGACATGTGCACCGCATCATCAAGGCCAATGACATTCAGGTCATCGGTATACATGTGCACACAGGCTCAGATATCCTCGATGCCGCCTCCTACCTGCAGTCAGCCAACATCATGTTTGACCTGGCCTATGACTTCGAAGACCTCCAATTCATCGACTTTGGCAGTGGCTTCAAAGTGCCCTACAAGACGGGAGACATTTTTACGGATGTCCATGCCATCGGCAAAGAACTGCGCGTGGCTTATAGAAATTTCTGCGACGAATATGGCAAGGAAGTAGAACTCTGGTTTGAGCCCGGAAAATACCTGGTGAGTGAGGCAGGCTACTTTTTCATGAAAGCCAATGTGATTAAGCCAACTCCCTCAACTGTTTTTGTGGGGGTAGATTCTGGCCTCAACCATTTCATTCGCCCCATGATGTACGGAGCTGTGCACGAGATCCTAAATGTGTCCAATCCCAAGGGTACCCCTAGGATTTACACAGTGGTAGGCTATATCTGTGAGACCGATACCTTTGCCTCGGACCGCAAGCTGAGCGAGGTCCGTGAAGGAGACGTTATCTGCGTGAAAAATGCTGGTGCTTACGGCTTTTCCATGAGTTCCAACTACAACTCCCGCCTGCGTCCTGCTGAGGTCATGGTCTACCAGGGTCAGGCCCGCCTGATCCGCGAGCGCGAAAACTTTGACGATCTGATTCGCGGACAGGTAGAAATGGATCTCTGATCTATCTTCAGGCAAAGTCCAGGTCAAAGCCCATGCCGCCCATGCCCAGGGAATCTTCCAGATCCAGGGCATCGAAGTTGTCCGTCGGGAAGTCCAATTCCTGCTCAATGTCGAGTTCAAAGGAAAAAGGCTTCATTTCCTTGCTTTCCGCGTAAGTGTCGAGGGCTTTGTTGACCTTTCTGGGAAGGACCACGTTCATGTCGTCAATGTCTACCGAGTAACGGCCTTCTCCAATAAGCTTAATATTGACCTCTTCAAACATATCAAGGTCGAGGATGGCGAGTTCGAGGGGATGGGTCTTTCCATTGCTCGATTGGGCTGACTTGATGTGTCGTTTAGAGATAGAAATGTTCATGATCTTTGTATTTATGAGATTGGTTATTTCTGATTTACGAATTTAAAGTTGGGTTAAACATTTTCCATGACCCACACGAGTCGTCAAGATATCTTACAGATTTTAATGGGATGTAATACTTGTATTTACTTTTTGACCAAAATCCGTTTGCGGCTGGCCTGAGGAAAGCATGAACAGATGAGCGCTGATGATGTATGGTAGCCGATGAATTATTCTATTTTTATATTTGGGGTAACATTTTAGCCTTTTTGCAGTCTTTAAGTATCTACAAAGTCACTTTTATCGTAGATTTAGTATAATAACTACACTTTCCTTTTCATTTCTCAATACATTGTAGGCTATGCAGTTAACCGTAGAGAGTGTAAGTCTCATCCTGATGCTTATCACCTTTGTATTTTCCTATCAGGGATTTATAAAGCTCTCCTGGGTATCGAGGTATGTATTTCAGGTTGAAAAAGTATTGGTGTGGAAAGAATATTACCGACTGGTTTCTTCGGGTTTTCTCCACTCCGGTTGGATGCACCTAATATTTAATATGTACGCCCTCTATGTATTTGGGGCCTCTATTGGATTTATGCCGTCCTGGTACTTTTTGCTTCTTTACTTTTCGGCTATGGTCGGAGGAAACTTCCTGGCCTTGCAGATCAACCGTCGGAGCCCAGGATATTCAGCCTATGGAGCTTCAGGGGCTGTAAATGGTATCATCTTCGCAGCTGCTACCCTTTTTCCTACGGCTAAGATTCTGCTCTTTTTTATCATTCCCATCCCCTACTGGCTTTTTGCCTTCGCCTACCTGACCTACACCATTTGGGGCATTCGAAGTAAAAAAGACAATATAGGTCATGAAGCTCACCTTGGAGGGGCTGTCGTAGGAATTATCATGGCCATTGGTTATTATCCTCAGGCCCTGGAGAACAACTGGTGGATTATCCTCCTGATGCTTGTGCCCATCGGATTTTTCTTTTACATAGTCATTTTCAGACCAGAGGTCTTGGTTGTTCCTTCCCTGCTTTTCAAAAAAAGTGAAGAACGGGAACCCTCCCATGTGAGTGAAGCTATCATCCGTCCCATGAGAAATAAAAACGGAGGGCAGCAGTTCAAATCCCCAGAGGAAGAGATCAATTATCTGCTGGATAAAGGCGTGGACAACCTCACTGCCAAAGAAAAAAGACGCTTAGATGAACTCTCGGGGAATATTTAACTCCTTCCTTCTTCCTTGCTGTCTGATTATTTGCTTTCTCTCGTGCACTTCCAATGCCCATGCACAGGAGGAAATTACCTACACCAAAAACAAATGGCAGTCGAAAGCTTCCCTCATTTCTCTTAAAAAGCAGTCTATTTACTCGGCCATGGGCAATGAATTTTTTCTCAAAAGAGGAGATAGGCAAGCCCAAGAAAAAGAGACTTGGGCAATATTTGGAGGGCAGGGAGGAGGCCTTTACTTATACAGGGACAGCACCTTTGCCTATTCAAAAGGGCAACTTATCTACGGGCAAGATGAAATCAATTTTATGAGGGTGGGTAGAACGCCCGAGTCCTGGCAGTTCCACTCAGCATCAGATACCCTACGACTCAAAACCGAAGTAGATCAGGCCTCAGGTAAGAAAAAATGTAGGCTTTACAGGACAATCAAAACCCGTATTCCCAGTCAGAACCTATCCATAGACGAAAGGGTCATCCTGATGAGCCTGGAATTGGAAAATGGCTCTCCAAAGGTCATGATCGTAAAAGACGCTTGTTCAGAGAGCCCCCGATGGAAGGGCTTTCAGGTCCTCGCCTGCTTCTTTTCGGCCCATTGCCTTACACGGGATCAAGACTAGGGATGATTTTTGCAGGGAATACATACACCTTAGAAAGAATAAGGATATGAATCGTTATGCCTCCCTCATATTCCTTGCCTGCTTTTATCTGGGACTTCCTATCAGCCGGGCCCAAGAGCCTATCTTTGTCGATTTTTTCGAAGAAATCAATCCCAAATGGAAACTCGTCCAGGGACGGAAGATCAGCTCGGAAGTCACGGAGGGGGTGCTGGAAATTAGAAGCAAAACCAAGTCTCTGGGGCACTTTATCCTCATTCCCATGCCCAAGGAGAGCAAAAAAGACTTTGACCTGGAGGTGACAATCACCCAGGTGAAGGGAAAGAAAAATATGGCATACGGACTTTGCTGGGGAGCAAAGGAGGATCAGACTGATTTCATGGGTTTTTTCCTCAGCAGCAATGGGAAGTATACGATACTGGCTCGGTACCGAAGCCTTTTCCAAGAGATTAAGCGATGGACCGAAAGCAAATTAGTCAATGGTCCCCGACGTCCCAATCACCTCAAAATCACCCGCCGCGGAAAGCTCTACATCTACTACCTCAATGGAAAGCGGGTCTTCGCCAGTGAAGCCGACCGCCTCATCGGGAAGGGCATGGGCATAGCCCTCTACGGAAAAATGAGGATAGAGGTAGACAATTTTATTCTTTCTTATCCAGACTCCGAATCTGAGAACCCTAAGGAAGTCCTAGGGGTAAAAGGCCAGTGAACCGGGTTTAACGCTTCCTTAACAGACCTTAACTCCGCATTAACCCAAGGCTAAGCTGCTTTCCATTACCTTGATGGCAGATTTAGCCTGATGGAAAAGAAACCTACAAAAAATCATCCCCGGCGTCTCATTTTGACCCTCCTCAGCATCATGGTCATGGTTCTTACCTGGTTGCTGTTGTATGAAGCACAAAGTTCAGCTCTTACAAAGGTCCTCCATGAAGAGGAAAATAAGCCAGCCCATCATTGGCTCACCAAAGTCGAGTCTGTAAGAAAGGGTCCTGGGTGCAGATAAGATTTGATTTCCTAGTTTTAGTTTGGTTAATGAATGTCCGTGTAGCTCGCGGACATTTTTTTGTCTATATCCAAAAAACATTATATTAACTTCTACTGTTAGTGGGGTAACATTTTATGTACAGACACATAGTTAAAAGCCCTATTACCCAAGTAGATATTACTTGATATTATAGGGTTTCCTTAAAACAAGATCGTTTCTTAACAGGTTACATAGCATCAAAGACTATGGTTTCTACACCTTTTTTGATCTTCAAATAATCATCTGAATTTTGGATTTACTTATCAACGCTTTTTTAGGACTGGGGATTGGAACCGCGCTGGCAGGATGGAACAGAAGTAGACCTGCCCAGCAGGCAAAACTGATGATTGTGGGGCTGATAGGAGGAATTTTCCCCTCTCTTGACAGCGTGACCCTATTGCCCTTTTTTGATTCTACCCTGGGCTCCTGGCTTGGGCTGAAAGAAAGCGGTGTAGAAATTTTTCTGGGTAGCCACTGGTACTCCCATCAGGCTTTTATGCATTCGCTACTTGGCGCAGGGTTGTTTTCTCTCCTGCTGGTTCTCTCTATGGCCTTTGTATATAGATTCCCTATGCGTTCGGCACCAAGTCTAGCTTCTGCTCTTGGTTACGTAGGTATCTACGGAGCCAGTTTTGGCATGAGCTACCTAGCTCACCTTTTGGTCGACCTTACGGCTCCCGCAGGACCCTGGGGAGGAATTCGCCTCTTTTTTCCCATGGAAGTATACATGGGGGGTTGGGGAATGACATGGTGGTGGAACAACTATGATCTTAGCCTGGTCTTAATATTTGTAGTCATTCTTAACCTCTGCCTCATTTCCTGGATACCCCCTCTCAAGAAAGGTATGCGCTACCTTCCCGCCAGTGTATGCGCCTTTGCTTTTATGCTAATCTCCTGGCAGCTGAATACAAGGGGGTATGACTTCAACAAACAAGGCTATGTAAGCCGGGAAAAAGCTTCTCACCACATCCAAAGGGAAATTTTGGGAGAGGACATTCACGCTGTCATGGCCAAAATCGACAAAAAGTTACCCTTTTACTACTAATGCCTGTTTGAATCCTCTGCTTTATTCTTAATTTCAGGATAACCCAGGAGGAAATACCTCTCTCCATTCAGGCAACAAACTCCTTATGCATTACTTGGTTTTCGACTTGGAAATGACCGGTACAGAAGCTGGCTGGCATGAAATTATCCAGATTGGAGCAGTCCTTTATGATGAAAGCTGGTCTGAAAAAGGTCGCTACCTTACCAATGTCTATCCCGAAAACGAAGAGAGCTATTCCCTCCCCGCCCTTGAAGTTCATGGGTTATCCATGGAAATCCTGGAAGATGCTCCCATGATGAATGAAGCCCTGCCCGCCTTTGAGGAGTGGATCCTGAATAACATGGGGCATGCTGCCTCTCGAATGAATGAAAGAGAAAAATCAAGAGTCCTACGCTCGGTTTTTCTTTGCGGCCAAAGTGTCGTTAATGACATCAACTTCCTCAAATTTGCTTACCGCGACGAGCACCTCAAGTGGCCATTTTCCAATACCCTCATTGATTTACATACCCTTACATTTTTCGTCTTTCCCCTGATGGAAAAAGCAGGTCAATCAACTCCCCGCTCGCGGAGCCTGGAATCGGTAGCCAATTTTTTTGGGTTCGAAAGGGAAAGCGAAGAACACAACGCCCTGGAAGATGCCCTTCTGACAGCCCTCTGCCTGAAAAAAGTCTTCGAATTTCGTGATGGCCTCTCTGTAGTTTAGTCTTCAGATGCATCAAAAAGTAGGCCCAGCATAGAACGCATGCTTTCCCAGTCCCTCTCGTAGGCGATGCTCAGACCAATCTCCTCTTTGCTGCTGGCTATCCAACTGATTACATTTTCCTCCACAGCCTGCCAGTCGGCCAGGTGGAAATTGACCCGCCGCTCCCCCTTCCAGGTCATTCTGTAGACATAATAAGCCTTGGTAAACCTATTGATAAAGCGGGTAATCTCCTGTTCGAGTTGGTTGAGTTTTTCCTGCATCTCCTCGGTGGGCAGGCCAGTTTCTTCCACCGCTTCAAATTTAAAAATCAGGGTCAGCAACCAGGGGAATTCCCTTTTTTTGGAAAATTGGTAGAAATCTGGGTTGATAAGGACGTAGTTGGGAAAATCATCCAGCATTCCCCTCATGAGGGCAAAATTTTCCTCGATCTCATAGCTGTCAAGGGCCATATCACCATCCGGGAAAAGGGGAATACTCCCTTCCAGTCGACCCTTATTGAGGTCATCGATGAGCATGGGGAGAAGGTCCAGTTGGGGCAGCCGATCTGGATGCTCGGTTTCCTCCTGGCCTTGGAGGGAAAGGTACTGTATCTTAGTAGCCGCATCGTATTCCCCCAAGACGCTATCCAGCATAATCTGGCATGAAGAATAGAGGTAGGGAGCCTCCGGGTCGAAATCCTTGATGAAAAGATGAAGCTGTATTCTGGAGTCTATCACTTCGAATTCAAACAGCATATCATCAGCCTTCAGCATTCTGTCGCCCAAATCGACCTGAAATCCCTCCACTCTTATCCTGGGGCGGAAGGCCCTGACATCCCACAGCCTGAATGAGGGAGCCTGATCCACCAATTTGATGACAGCAGGGAAGGCATGGGTCAGGCCGTCTGCAGAAATGATTAACTCCCTGCTGCCCTTATCATCAGCGGAAGAAATGGCAAAGGTCAGATCCTGATTCACCTCACTGAGCCGCTCCGAAAGTAGGAGATAGCTCTCATCCCGATGTTTCTCATCTTCTTTGAGAAACATGTCCTGAGCCCCTTCAAACCAAGTCCAGAATTTACGTTCGGGAGTAGATATTTGCATGAATTTAGGTTAATTGTGAAAGCTCATCCTAGCATAAAGATCCGGGACTGACCAATTTCAGAATTTAGACTTGATCCGGCAATTCAAATGAAAAAACTTATCCTCATCGGCTTCATGGGCGCCGGAAAAAGTACCCTGGGCAGGCGGATCCATCAACGTTACGGCACACCCCTTATTGACCTGGATGGCTGGATAGAAAGGCATGAAGGAAAGGGCATTCCCCAAATTTTTGAAGAGAAAGGTGAAAAAGGCTTCAGAAAGCTGGAAAGAGAGGCCTTGGAAATCCTGTCGGATCAATTGGGAGAGCACTGGGTCCTTTCATGTGGGGGAGGAACCCCGGTATACAGGGATAACATGGAACAGCTCAGTAAGATGGGAACCACCATTTACCTGAAAAGCCCTCCGGAGGAACTTCTTCTTAGGCTCAAACCCCAAAGAAAAACAAGGCCCCTCTTAAAGGATATTCCCGAAGAGAACCTGGAAGATTTCATCGGGCAAATGTTAAAAGAGCGGGCACCCATATATGAAAAAGCTCATGTAATTCTCCATTCCTACGAGTGGACGAGCTTTATAGAAAACCTGGATCAGGGAGCCTCAGCTTGACGCGTCCGCTTTTGCTCCCCTTCCTTTTTCTTACTTACCTCCATCCCATCGATCAGTCGGGTGCTACGAAGCAGGGTAGAAGGTCCAGTGATGATCTCTCGTCCTTCATCTAATCCTTCGAGGACTTCAATGTAATCATTATCAGTAAGGCCGATTTTGATCGGAATGCGGTTAGCTTTTCCATTTTCGAAGGCATATACCACCTCCTGCCCATCCCTTACTCCTACTGATTCGATAGGAACAGTTACGACTTCTGTGGCCGTATCAGTCAGGATAGTCACAATGGCTGTCATCCCAGGACGAAAAGGATTGGTGCGATTAGCTTTCTCTAGTTCGACATAGGATTCGGGGTCCAGGGCTACCTTGACATCAAAATTGGTTACCTGCTCGGTAGTGGCCAGGTCGGAAGTATTGGCGGAGTAGGCAATTTCCGTTACCCTCCCCGAAAAGACCTCTCCGGGATAGGCATCTACCTCCACGTCGGCGTGCTGACCCAGAGAAACTTCGACAATGCTGTTTTCATTGATTTGTACCAGGACCTCCATGCTGGAAAGGTCGGCGATCTTAAGAATTTCAGTACCGGACATCATTCCTGTACCCACCACCCGCTGGCCTACCTCCACATCAAGGAGGGTTACAGTTCCATCCATAGAAGCATAGATATTGGTACGCTCCAGGCTTTGGCGGGCTTGTTTTTGGGTGGCCTCGGCGCTTTTTATCTGATAAAAAGAAGCGTTGGCATTGTAATTTGCAGACTCGTACTGGGACTTAGACACATTGAAACTGAGCTGTGCATTCTCCATTTCCACCTGAGATACCACTCCGTCTTTAAATAATTTTTTGGTTCTCGCCAGGGAAACCGAGTCCTGAATAAGGGTGGCCTTTGCCTGGCTCTTAGCGGCCTTTGCCTGAAGGTAAGTGGCTTTGGCACGGTTGAGAGAAGCTACTGCCTGCTCCAACTGGGCTTCGAGGTCATCTGGCCTGATGGTCAGCAGCAGGTCTCCTTTCTTTACCTGGGCTCCCTCCTGCGTAGCAATAGCCACCACTTCTCCGGATACGTCCGGGGCTACGGGGACATCCGTGGTAGGCTGAATGGTTCCCGTCTCTTCCACCCGGGCAAAGATGGTTCGCTTTTCCGCCTGGCCGACTTCAACCTCCATGCTCTTTTTGCCGCAGGAAGCAAGCAGAATCAAGCTGAATAGTCCAAGTATTAGTGCTCTCTTCATGAATGTCTGTGATTAGATGCCTTTATTTAGGCAAGTAAGCGGATTTTTTAAAGTTTGCCTATCTCCTGGGAGACTCAACAAAAAATCCCTTCGACATCGTCTACCAAAGGGAATTTTTTATCTGCAAAATGAACAGACTTACTCGAAGTCGATGGGCTTGCCCTCGTAGAAATCCAGGATTTTTTTCCTGAAGTAATAATCATACTTGGCCCTCAACAGGTCAAATTTTGCCTGGTTGAGGTTGTTCTTGGCCACCAAAAAATCCAAAGAATTAGCTGCGCCTACCTCATACTGCCGCTGTACATTGGTATAGGTCAGTTTCAGGGCAGATACTTGTTTTTGGGTAGCCGAGTAGGTACTGTAGGCGTTGCGGGCATCTACATAGGCTTGCTCAATGGCCTGTTGAAGATTTTGACGGAATAGCTCGGCGTTTACCTTGGCTTGCTCCACCCCGATCTTGGCCAGTTCGATGTTTGACTTGGTCGCGCGGCGGTTATAAATAGGAATGTCCAGTCGGAGGCCCACCCCAAAGTTGTAGTTGTCCAGCAATTGATTCAGGAAGGGATACCTGCCAAACTCGGGAATCTGATTGATAAAGACCAATTCCTGCTCCTGCCCGGCAAACTCAGCATTTAGGGTATCGCGAACCATCTGAAAGCCTGTGGTCTGTCGCCTTCCTCCCGACCATGCTGAAAAGGCGCTGAGGCCCAGCGAAAGGGAAGGATACATCGAGGATTCAGCAATTTTTATGTCCATTTCGGCGCTTTTGATCCTTAGGGCGGCAGCGTCCAAGCCCGGCTGGCTAGCCTCGGCAGCTTCGTATACCTCCTCGGTGGAGGTGAGGGAAAATTCCAAGTCGGGATCGGGGAGTTCCGGCTTCTCAATGCCAAAGGGATCATTGGGATTCAGGCGGAGCAACTGCTGCAGTCGCAGATAGGCGAGTTCGACCTGATTTTGAGAATTGACTACCTGGAGCTCTTCCGTAGCGATCTGAGATTGAATCTGGGCGAGGTCAGCCTCAGCCAGTAAACCCGCCTTGACGAGTTTTTGGGTGCGGTCCAATTGCTCCCTGGAGGATGCCACCTGCAACTTGGCACTTTCCAGAATCTCTGCCTGAAATAGGATGTTGAGGTAGGCCAGGGTTACGTCCAGGGCCAGGTCATATTCGGACTGTCTTACATCTTTTTGGCTGGCTTCCAGGTCCAGTTCTCGCTGTCGGATGGTGTTGCTGATCCTTCCCTTGTTCCAGAAAGTCAGGTTAGAATTGGCGCTGATATTAAAGGCGTCAAACCGCTGATCCGAGAAGGTGTTGGTCGTGGGGTCAATGGACCTACCAAAAGAGGAAGAAAACTGGGGACCGATGTTCAAATTGGGATAGCGATCAGCCTTGGCATTCAATAGATTGACGCTATTGGACTGCTGTCGCAGGCGAGCTTGCTCCAGGGTAAGGTTGTATTCTTTGGCATACTCAAGGCAGCGACGTAGGCTCCAGATGTTTTCATCCTGGGCATGAAGCCCCATAGGTATCGACAATAAAAGCAGCCAGAAAATTAGGTTGTCTCTTCTCATGATGTGAAGGTGGAAATTGAAACGTAGCAAGGGAATGTATCCCTCGAAAAAGCTCTGTATCTGTGTATGCAAAATAAAGACTGAGCCTCCTTGTGCCAAACACTTTGTCGAGGCATAAGAGGGTAAATGCCGATAAATATGTAAAAAATTGTCCCCGAAGGTCATGGATCTTCACAGACTTACTCAGGCAATGCTTTCGAGGTACTGCACCTGCCTCACCCATTCCAGGCTTTCGAGGTACTGGAGGCTAAGGGGCCGCATCTCCGAGTCGAGCTCAAAAACCAGCTTTGCCATGTCGTGTTTTCCCTTGCGGTTGACGGTGAGGGTGCCCACGTTACAGTCTTCATTTTGAATGATATTGGAGATAAAGGCAATGCTTCCAGCCTTGTCCTGGGCGGTGATCACAAGGGTGGGTACCTGGGAAGTAAAATTGCAGGCAAAACCATCGATCTCCACAATGGAAATCAGCCCTCCTCCCCTCGAAACTCCTAGGACAATGACCTTTTTTTCATCGCCCTCCATCTGTATTCTAATGGAATTGGGGTGCAAGGCCGAGGCATTGGCCGATGCTTTGAATTGATAACGAAATCCCTGCTTCTCGGCAATCTGAAGGGAGTCTTTCAGGCGGTCGTCATCCGGAGCCATGCCCATCAGCCCGGCAATGATGGCCCGGTCGCTGCCATGTCCCTCGTAGGTGCGGGCAAAGGAATTATAAAAGGTAATCACAGCTTTATCCATGTCTACTCCCATGATGCTGCGGGCTACCCTGCCGATACGGGCGACACCTGCGGTGTGCGAACTCGAGGGTCCGATCATCACAGGGCCAATCATGTCGAATATACTACTCCTCTCTGGCATCTCGTTGCTTTAACAGGTGCATGGAATGACCACCCCATGAACTCCTCCACCTTCCAAGCGGAAATATAGGGATTATCCCCGTGAGATGAGCAGAGCGCAGATTAAAAAATTTAAGGCCCTTTTAAATCTGAGGAAAAACAATTTCCGGAAGGAGTCGGAATTAGCAGGGGGGGATTTGATCGGTAAATTGTATAAAACTCGACAAAGCGTCTTACAAGATTGAATACACCGAATCGTGGAATGTAGGAGAGCTCTGATGATTCATTAGAATTTATAGAAAAAATCATGCAGATTGCATTTGGGATTTAGATAGAGTGTCTTTCTCAAACATTTCAACATTCACACCAATCTGGCATTGACCGAAACTCAAACTACATTGGCACATCTATACCCTTTAAGTGTTGGCGACATGAAAAGAATTTTGGTTCAGGCATTGCTTACTTTATTTGTAATCCTTGCCACTACATTGCAGTCTTTCGCACAGGACCCTCAGTACTCCCAATTTTATTCTAATCTGGTCATGCTGAACCCTGCCTTTACCGGTTCCGGCATCGGTCCCCGCCTAGCCCTCAACTCCCGCGGGCAGTGGATCAAGATTCCGGGATTTTATCAGCAGTTTGCAGCCTCTTTCGACATGCCTGTCCAATTTTTAGGGACTACCCAGGGCATCGGACTGAATTTCAGCGCCGACCGTGCAGGCGAAGGAGACCTGACAAAGCTCAACGTTACCTTCAACTATGCTTATCAGCTGGAGATCGCCAGGGACAATTTCCTGCGATTTGGTCTGAGTGGAGGTATCATACAGGCAAGCATTGACCCCTTTAAGCTGACCTTCCCGGATCAGTTGGACCCTCTGGGTGGGGGTATTGGCAATACCCAGGAGCCTATTCAAAACTGGTCTCAAAACCGACTCACCGAGGATGTGAATGCCGGTGTAGCCTTCTTTAACGAATACGCCTGGTTGGGCTTTACGGTCAACCATATAACCCAGCCCGATGAGATATTCACCCTGAGAGGCTCGGGCGTCGATACCCGTCTCCCCAGAAAATACACCTTCACCGGTGGCTTGAATATTCCCATCCGCTCGATGAATAGCAGGAGAAATGTCTCCATTACCCCTGCCTTCCTGACCAAATTTCAGGGAGACTTTTTTCAGGTGGATGCAGGTCTTTACGTAAATGCAGATCCCATGGTCTTCGGGGTATGGTATCGCCATCAGGACGCCGTGATCGGCTTGGTGGGAATACGCTACGAAAATATTAGCGTGGGAATCTCCTACGACTATACCACTTCTTCGCTCCGCCAGTCCAACTCCGGAGGATCTGTTGAGGCTTCAGTTGTGATGGAATTCGAGTCCCGAAACCGTATCAAGCCCATGAAGCACAGAAAACTCCCCTGTCCCCGTTTCTAATAAGGGGGTTTTTGGAAGAACGGTACATTATAGAATAGAAAGTCTGACAAAGGCTTTCCCCGATCAGCATAATTTTTGATATAAAAATACCTTCTGTTTTAAGTTTAGTCCAGACGCAATCGTTCGTCTCGAAAAACCGGCATATGAACATGAGAAGAATCATTTTTGGATTAGTGGCCATCTTAGTTGCAGGTTTCATGGTAAGCTGCGCCAGCCACAAGGAAAAAATCAACCGCGTAGGTAAAGTAAATTCCAAAACTGGAATCAAATACGGAGAGGATACCTACGAACCCGTAAAGTTCAAGCAGAACGATCCCGCTCCCGGTCTCGTTCTTATCCCTGGCGGAACTTTCCTCATGGGTGGTGGTGAGAAGGACATCGAAATGATGATGAACAATCGCCAGCGCCAAGTTACCGTTCAGTCCTTCTACATGGACGAAACTGAGGTAGCTAACATCGACTGGAAAGTTTTCCTCAAAAGCAGAGAAGGAGACGCTAGCGACGGCCTCAAGGTCGAGGAACTCCAGCCCAATACCACCGTATGGCGCAGAGACCTGGCGTTCAATGACCCCTATGCCGAAACTTACTACCAGCACCCCGCCTTTAACATGTATCCCGTAGTGGGAATTACCTGGCACCAGGCCAATGAATTCTGCAAGTGGAGAACTGAAGTGGTCAATGAAGAATTGATGGGCGATACCAAAGATTCTTCCAAAGTTACCAAGTATCCCTCCTACCGCCTTCCCACCGAGGCCGAATGGGAGTATGCTGCCCGAGGTCTTCTCGAATCCGATGTCTACGCCTGGGAAGGTAAGTCTCTCCGCAACGCCAAAGGTAACTTCCTGGCCAACTTCAAGCGTGGCCGTGGAGATTACGCCGGATGGAGAGGTGGAGATGGCCACCATATGACGGATGGCTACATGATTACCGCCCCCGTGCAGGAGTTCTGGCCCAACAACTTTGGCCTTTACAACATGTCCGGAAACGTAGCTGAGTGGACCCAAGATACTTACCGTCTTCTTTCTCCTGAAGATGTGGATGACTTCAACCCCTTCCGTAAAAAAGGAAAAACTACCATTCGCCCCGACGATTGGTTGGATGACGTCAACTACAAGCAGAAAGAATCCCTGCTTTTCAACCCCGACCAACAAGCTCCTATCAATGCCGATTTCTTCGACAATATTAAAGTATTCCGCGGAGGTTCCTGGAATGACATTGCCTACTATCTCTCCCCCGGTGTGCGCCGTTATTTCCCTGCTGATTCTGCCAGTGCGACCATTGGATTCCGCTGTGCCATGATCCGCGTAGGTAGCCCCGACTAAAACACAGAAAGGTACATTTATATAGGAAGCAGATGTCTGGAAAAGGCATCTGCTTTTTTTTATTTTTGCCGGACCATGGCAGAATTACTCAAAGATGTATACACTGAGGCCTACGTAAAGGAACTTGCCGATAGGCTGAAGGAGGCCCATTCAGGTTTTGATAGCTCCGCATTTATCAAGGAGGTGAAGGGGGGAGACTGGCCCAAGCTGGAACTTAAAGCGAGGATGAAGAGGATTACGGAAGGCATTCATCGGCATTTATCTCTTCCTTACTCACAAATCCTGGACATCCTCATCGACATAGCACCCTACTGCGGGAGTTTGGCAGGGCTGTTTTTGCCAGACTATGTAAGTAGGTATGGGCTGGATGAGGATGGGAATACCAGCATGGAGGCCCTGGCCCGGCTGACTCCCTTTGCCAGTGCGGAGTTTGCCGTCCGACCCTTTATACTGAAGGGCGAAGAGCGGATGATGGACCAGATGCTTCAATGGTCCAATCATCAAAGCGAACATCTCCGTAGACTGGCTTCTGAGGGATGCCGCCCCCGTCTACCCTGGGGACAAGCCCTCAAGAATTTTCAGGCAAATCCGGCACCTATCCTACCCATTTTGGAAAACCTGAAGGACGATCCCAGTGAATACATCCGGCGCTCCGTCGCCAACAACCTCAACGACATAAGCAAGGAGCATCCCGCCCTGGTCCTGGAAATCGCCCAACGCTGGCTAAGGCAAAAACTCAGCCCTAAGCCCCTGGTCAAACACGGCCTTAGAACCCTACTCAAAAAAGGTGATAGCTCCGTATTGGCCTTGTTTGGCTTCGGAAATCCGGACAGGGTGGCGGTCTCCTCCCTTACCCTTGATCCCAAAGCAGTCCATATCGGTGATTCAGCTCAACTTCAGGTCGAAATGGAAATCCACGGGGAGGAAGAACTTCCCCTGAGGATAGAATATGCCATTGATTTTGTGAAAAAATCTGGAAAACTGAACAGGAAGGTCTTTCAGTGGAAGGAAAAAAATTACAAGGGGGGGCTTTATCGGATAGAAAAGTCCCATTCTTTCAGGCAAATGAGCACGCGCAAGCATTACCCTGGCCTACACCGCCTCCTGTTTCTTGTCAATGGAGAGGAAAAAGCCATTCTCCACTTTGAATTGCTTCAATCCAAGGATTCAAGTCTTTGATTTTAGGGCTAAATGCACGTAATTTGCCACTCATTTACTGAACCTTATCCCATTATTTAAGAGCTTATGTCAGTATTGAGCCGCATTCGGCAAAACATTTCGCTGGTTGCCATCATCATCTTCGTAGCCCTTTTGGCCTTTGTCTTGCCTGACTTCATTAAGGGCTTGTCTTCCGGGGTAACTGGGCCTCCTGTGGCTGGAGAAATTGCAGGTGAACCTATCTCCTGGGAGGAATATCAGGACGAGGTATCCAATACCTTGCAGCAGCAGCGACAAAATGGTCCTGTAGACCCGGTTCAGGAAGGACAGGTCAGGGATCAGGTTTGGAGCAGCATGGTAATGAGAAGGCTCTATGAAAAGGAATTTGAAAAAATCGGCATAGAGGTAACCAAAAAGGAACTTACCGAGATGTTTGTCGGGAGGCATGTGGATCCCACCTACCTCCAGGCTCCTATTTTCAAGGACTCTACCGGACGTTTCAACCCACAACGTGTCCAGCAGTGGTACCAATACATGGCTGAAAATAATCCTGAAGTCATCATTGCGGAGGAGGATCGAATCGACCTGAACCGCAGCTATCAAAAGTACATCAATATGCTTCAGGGCGCCTTTAGCACTCCTGATGAAATGGCCAGGGCCATGTACAAGAGAAGGAACAAAAAGGTGGACATTTCTTACCTCAACGTTCCATTTAACAGCGTAGCTGATTCTCTCGTCAGGGTAAGCGAAGGCGATCTCTTGACCTACATGAAGGAGAATAGCCATCGCTATGAGCAGGAGGAGCAGACCCTCATCAGGTACAGCAAATTTCCCATCGTACCCAGTGCAAGGGACTCCATGAATGCTTTCAGGTCTGTCAATAAGCTGAGAGAAAGATTTGCGGCTACCGAAAGGGATTCTTCATTCACCCAGTCCAGGTCGGTTCAGCCATACAGTGAAAATTTCCTTCCCCTTTCTCGGGTGCCTATCCAAGTCAGGGACAGCATGCAGGGAGCATCTCCCAAATCTGTGTTTGGGCCCTACCTGATCGGTGATAGCTACGGACTCTTCAAGGTCGTACAGACCAGAGAAGCAGAAGAAGCCTATAGCAAGGTGAGCCACATCCTGGTGAGCTTTGGAAAGGATACAACCGAAGCGGAGAACAAAGCTCAGGACCTGCTCCGCGAAGCCAGGAGCGGTGATTTCGCTGAGGTCGCCAGCAACAATTCCGATGACTTTGGCTCCAGACAAAAAGGAGGAGAGTTAGGTTGGTATCCACAGGGACAATTTGGAGAAGAATTTGACGAGGCCGTCAGCAATGCCTCAGTTGGTTCTATCATTGGTCCTATCAAAGGAAGAGGAGGATTTCATATTGTAAAAATTCTGGACAGGACCAATACGGAATACGACATCGCGCAGATTCAAGATGCTGTGATCTATTCCACTTCCACCAGAGATTCTGTCTATGGCCTTGCCAACCGCTTTGCCAAGGAACTGTTTGAATCTCAGGATATAAACGCCGCTGCTTCTAAGCTCAATGTCGTGGCTTACGAAAGCAGTCCTCTCACAGATCAGTCCCGTAGCATTCAGGGGCTGACCGGAGGCCGCGAATTAATCATCTGGGCCCTCAACCGCAAAGTAAAGGAATACACCCAAAAAGTCTTTAGGGTAGAGGATGATTATGTGCTGGCACAGGTCATCAAGAAAAGTTCAGAGGGGCTCAAGCCGCTGGATGAGGTAAGAGCCGAGGTAGAGCGAAAGGTACTGAATGAGAAAAAAGGTGAGTACCTCGCCGAAAGAATGAGGCAGCTTTCCGGTAGTGATCTGGAAGCCATGAAAAATGAGTATGGGCAGGGAGCCCGCAGCGGCTCTTCTGTGGGGCTTACCTTCACCACCAATGCCGTAACCGGCCTGGGCATAGAGCCCAAGGTAGTAGGAAAGGCATTTGGAATGGAAGAAGGGCAGATCAGTGGCCCCATCATCGGTAGCAATGGTGTGCAGATCATCAAGGTAACTAAGGTGACCGAGGCCTCTGAGCCTGATCCCGCCGCTATCGCCAGCTTGAAGACCCAGCTCCAAAGCAACCTGCAGCGGGCAGTCCTCCAGCAGACCGACAACTTTACCCGTCAGACCCGACTCGAAAAAACTCTTCGAGACCTCTACAAGGTGGAAGACCAGCGTGCCAAGGCTCAGGCCAGAAATTACGGATATTAATACCGATAGGGGTAAAACCCTCTGTGGTCATCACAGATTATAGAACATAAAAAAGGCGATGGATATATTTCCACCGCCTTTTTTTATTAAGTAGGCGAGCATATTGAATGCGGTATTCCTTGGAGATAATTTTTTCTAAAGCCAAGAAATTGAACGTAAGTTTAGGGGTTCTTAAGCGATCCCGATTCATCGGAAACTGAGGCGGGATTCGGGAAAAAGTGGCCCAAGGATTTCCGAAATGAGATTGCGAGACTACTTAAATCCTGATCCTTAAGAAGCTAGCAATATCTTGCCTTGAAGGGGCGCGGGGGTAGGCCTGAATTCATAGAGTTGGTTTCTGAGTTTGGGAGTAAAACCGGCCTCAGCGATGACACGTTGGATGTCCTCAGCACTCATGCGATAGGGGGCTCCTGCTGCAGAAACTACATTTTCTTCAATCATGATAGAGCCAAGGTCATTGGCACCTCCGTGGAGACAGACCTGGGCTACTTTGGGGCCGATGGTGAGCCAGGATGCCTGAATATTTTCGATATTGGGGAGCATGATCCGGCTCATGGCGATCTGACGTACATACTCGTCCGGACTGACGGTATTTCTTATCCCGCGGGTTTTGAGGAGGAGGGTCCCGTCGTCCTGATAGGGCCAAGGGATAAAGGCTTTAAATCCATTCTCGCCTTCAGGCCTCATCTCCTGAACCTCACGGATGCGCACCAGGTGCTCATAGCGCTCTTCTATGGTCTCAATATGCCCAAACATCATGGTGGCGCTGGTGGTAAGGCCTACTTTGTGAGCCACGTGCATCACATCCAGCCACTCCTGCCCATTACACTTGCCATTGGAGATGATCCTCCTTACCCGGTCGTTGAGGATTTCTGCTCCTGCTCCAGGCATGGAGTCCATACCGGCATCCATGAGTCGGGTGAACACTTCCTCATAACTGAGATTGGAAAGTTGGGCGATGTGGACGATCTCCGGAGGTCCGAGGGCATGAAGCCTTAATTCGGGGAACCAGCTTTTGAGTTTGGCGAAGGTTTCTTCATAAAATTCAATGCCTAGTTGAGGGTGGTGCCCTCCTTGAAGGAGGAACTGGTCTCCACCGAGGTCGAGGGTTTCCAGGGCTTTCCGCTTGTAGGTCTCATCGTCGGTGATGTAGGCTTTATCTTTGAATTTTTCCGAGGGGGGGACAAAGAAATTGCAAAACTTACAGTTGGCTATGCAGACATTGGTGGTGTTGACGTTGCGGTCGATCTGCCAGGTGACGATTCCGAGGGTATCTTTTTTGTGGACCTTGCGCATTTCATTGGCGACAAACATCAGTTCGTCGGTGCTGGCATGCTGATGGAGAAAGACCCCTTCCTCAATGGTGAGAAAATCGAAATTTATGGCTTTTTTCAGTAAGTCCTTGGTATTCATTAAGCTTGATTGATCAAAGATTCAAAGATATGTTACTTCCTTAAACTGAAAACAAGGTAGTGAAGTTTCAGAAATTTATGAAAGAAACACAAAATGCCTTTCTTTCCAGGGTCATATAAAGAAGGGCAGTAATTTTGTGATATTCTTCTAACTTCGTTTGGAACAAAGTTGTTGATATAGCTATGGCCTTAGCGGTAAAAATCCAATTTTTTTCTGGTCCTAAGATGCGCCCAACTCTCGAGATCGAACCTGACTGGTGGGACATCGGGCAGTTGCTGGACGAATACCCCTTTACTTTTATTGGCGATTGGACCTTTCGCGATTATGAGATTTACCTGAGTGGAGAAGAGTTCATCGATCTCCACCTGGACATGCTAAGCTACACCGAAAAAGGAACCTTTCAGTTTGATGCCTGGCAGCCTACCATCAGTAAGAAGCGAAAAAAGATCGAAGAGGCTATCTCGGAAATAAGCCGATACCCAAGGATTCGGGTACATGTATTTGAGTATGGGAATTGATTAGACTTGGCTCATTTGCCCAAGCTCGTACTACCTTGACAAATAAAACCCCCCATTTTCCCTGTCATAATAACCGAAATAGGGCTTGCCCTCCCATTTGAAGGTCTGAAAATGGGGCTTTTCTTTGAATAGCGGGGGAGGAAAGCGGCGATTAGCCAGGGCCTCGGGGAGCTGAAGGAGGGGGAACAAGTCTCGGGTATTGAGGAGGGTAGAAAAATACACCTTTTCAAAGTCTGTCTTCAAAATCATACCTGTGATTCCCTTAATAAGGGTGGGCCGGACAGCTCCAAAGGTCAGTTCAGCGAGGGTATCGGCGATCAAGTCTGCTCCCATGCCTAGGTAAGGCATGTCGTAGGCATGGGTGAGGAAACTGTCCCTGTCGCTCAACTGCTTCGTCTGCCCATTTTTATCCTCAAGGACCATGGCCCCTCGCTGAAATTCCCATTCATCCCTGCCATCATAGAGGAGGGAGCGCAGGACTTTATCAGAGTTTAGCTCTCTCACCAAGAGGTGGACCGAGTCCCTGGACATGGCCAACTGGAAGATTTTATCCTGGAGGATGAGGGAATTGGACTTTGTCAAGGAATCCTGAAAGCCGGGAGCCTCGAGGGTAAATTCATCCTTGAGCCCGGTTTTTAGGTTGATGTGGACCACATGGGTCTGGCCGCGATCATCAAGGGTGAGATAAAGTTGGTCCTCGTAATGGTAGAGTTTTCCGGGGAGATAGGTCTTTTCCAGGGAAGGAGGATTTTCTGCATCTATACGGGTGAGGTTATCCCTCATGCCCTGGACAAATTCATCTTTCAAAACGGGATATTCCTGAGCCGAAAACTCCTCTCCACCCTCAAACCGGCAGAGGCGTATGCTCGCCTGACCCCGGGGTAGACGGACAATGTGCAAAATACCCTCATAGGTGAAGGTTCCCCAAAAAACCGATCCCCTGCTCAGCCTGGACATATCAATGGCGCTAAAGCGGCTGCTTTCCTCATCGGGAAAAATGGAAAGGCCTTTATATTCTTTTGTTTTCCGGTCGAGGTAGGCGATGTATAGCTGCCCCCTCTTGTAGGTATAGCCCAAACGAAGATGGCTATCAAGGGGAGGGAGGTCAAATATGCGAAACTGCTTTTTTACTCGGAGTTCCCGGTCCAGGGCAAGGACAAGGGCGGAATTTCCCTCCCTGACAAAGAGGATGCCCCCATTTTCATCAGAGAAAATCGCCACTTCGGAGGAATCTCCCAGGCTCTCTTCAATGGGGATGAGGGCCTCAAAGGGCTGGGCGGAAATAAAGAAGGGAAGTAAAACACTAACCGATAGGAGGAGGGTGCGAAAGTAAGGCATAGGATGTTGACTTGTATAATCGGGTAGCTGTTATTCCATAATGGGCTTACGTTCAGTAGACTTATTTGGTTGAGGGGAAGTTGGAATGGGATAAGAAAAGCACATGACCATTGGGACCGGAGGCTAATCCGGCCCCTGTTTTCTTTGTGAATGCAAAGGAAGATAGGCTTAGATATCTCCCAGGCTCTTCTTTGGGGGGGCGGGCTTGTCCTCGTCCTCGTCTTCCTTGAGGATGTCGTCCAGCTTTTTCTTTTCATCCTCCATTTCCGTGTCTAGCATGCCCAATTCTCGCTTCATTTCATCCACGAGGCTTTCGGCGCTAAACTTGGCCATTTCGGCTTCGTTGGAGGCTTTTTCAATCTCCTGGGTAGTTTTGGAAGCCTGATCAATGAAGATGTCCATTTTGGCTTCACCTACTGCGGACTCCTGGTTGAGTTTATCTATCCACTCGTCAGTATCGTCGTTGAGGGCATCGGTAATTTTAGAGATGGCATCGTTGAGCTTGCGTGAGGTTTGCAGCTGTTTGGTGGAGTTGAGAAACTCTTTTCGCTTTTTAAGCTCTGCTTTGTAGGCTTCTTTGAGTTTTTCTCTTTCTTTTCTGTTTTTTTCTTCGGGAGTCATAAGAATTTTGCTTTAACACAGCGAAAGCGCTCATTCGGCGGAACAAGCGCTTTCGCTAGGGTGGTATGTATTGCCTTATTCCTTTGCTTTGGAGGGGCTGTCGATGTCGAGGTCATCCACAATGGGACTATCGTCTTCCATGCCCATGTCGATTTTGAACTGCTTGACGAGGTCGGCGGCCCGGAGTTTTTCGGCCTCCTCTTCGATTTTGAGACTGTCAGTATCTACTGAGTCGAGTGCCATTTCCATGCGGGCTTCATTTTTGGCTGTTTCTTCATTGATGCGGGTCAGCATCTCGTCATGGGTGGCATCGACGCCGGCGATTTCAAACTGTTCAAGGGTGTCGGCGATCTTGGATTGCCACTTGGCTCTTTCGTTGGCGCGAAGGGCTTCCTTGGCTTCGGCGATTTTTTTCTCGCGCTCCTTCATGAAGACCTTCTTCACCTCAAGGGCTTTTGTGTAGGCCTTAGAGGCGACCTCAAACTGGCTTTTGGTCTGCATGAGATGGCTTTTGACGCTCTCGAGTCGCATGGCATAATTTTCAGCTATATCATCTCGTCCGGCCTGAATGGCGGCCTTCATCTTGGAAACGAGGTCCTGATATTCGCTTTTGTACTTTTGCAGCTCTTTCTCAAGCATGGTCACGTTGGCCTTTACGGTAGCTATGTTTTCGTTCATCTGGGGAATTTGATCATTCATTTCCCGGATGTTTTGCTCGAGGATCAACTTGGGATCTTCGATGCTACTGATAAGGCCACCAAAAAGGGAGCGGATGGCACGGATAAATCTTTTCCACATAAGAAGAATCAGGTTTGCTTTATGAACAGTCGTCGTGTACAAAATTTACGGACAATTCTTGGGAGAGGTTAATCAAACCAGAGTTTAACCTTAAACCATGATGGCTTCTCTTCCATATTTTCCGTATTTCCTAATATACGACTCTAATTTAAGAACTTCTTTCTTATTTCCCACAAAGACAGGACATCGCTGATGGAGATCCTTGGGATCGAGGTCCATGACCCTGTGTCGCCCGGTGCTGGCCATCCCTCCGGCTTGCTCTGCGATGAAGGCCATGGGATTGGCCTCGAAGGTCAGCCTCAGTTTTCCCTTGGGTCTTTGTATGGTGCCCGGATACATAAAAATGCCTCCCTTGAGCAGGTTTCGATGGAAGTCCGCCACCATGGAACCGATGTACCTGAGCTTGTAGGGCTTGTGTGAGTCCCGCTTGATGTGGCGGAGGTATTGCTTGGTTCCCTCAAAAAAGTCCCGATAGTTGCCTTCATTGACCGAGTAGGTGTTGCAAAATTCCGGAAATTCCATGTTGGGGTGGGAGAGGAGAAACTCTCCGATGGAGGGGTCCAGGGTAAATCCATTGACTCCATTGCCAGTGGTGTAGACCAGGATGGTGGAAGAACCATAGAGGATATAACCTGCCGCTACCTGTTCGGAGCCTTTTTGGAGGAGGTCCGTGCGGGTGAGTTCCCCTTCGAGGTGCCTGCGCCGATAAATGGAAAAGATCGTACCGATAGACACGTTTACGTCAATGTTTGACGAACCATCGAGGGGGTCCATGAGGACAATGTACTTACCGCTCGAACCATTTTTGATGATAAAATCATCTTCCTCTTCGGAGCCTACGGCACAGACCATGCGTCCTTTGAAGAGGGCGTCGATCATTTGCTCATTGGCAAAAATGTCCAGCTTTTGCTGTTCCTCGCCTTGGACGTTGACTTCTCCGGTAAGGCCGAGGATATCGACCAATCCGGCTTTGTTGACCTCGCGGTTGATGAGGCGGGAGGCCAGGACGATGTCGCGGATGATCTTGGAGAGCTGCCCGGTGGCGTAGGGGAAATTCTGTTCTTTCTGGATGATAAACTGCTCCAGGGTGATGACGGAGTTTTTCTTTTCGAGGTTCATAGGTGTAGCAATTTTTGAGAAAAGTTGGTAGTTAGCGAATCTTCGCAAATGAGAATTTTTGCTAAGCCCATGAGGGATAGCAACTTAGGTGAAAATGGGATTGGATTGGAAGGTTATGGATAAATATATTAAAACTGAGGGAAAAATTCAGATTTTCTTGAGAATAAAAGTAGGCACCCAGGCTTCGAAGCGGGTGGTCTGAATCTGGGTCCAGATGTCTTGTTCTTTTTTGATGTCGACCATGGTGCCGGGGCCGAGGGGGAGGTTGATGATTTCGGAGGCGTAGCCGGGGCTTCGGTAGAAGGAGGTCTCCCGGATGAGGACTCCCTTGGTGGGGACAAAACTGTGGTTGGCGATGACGAGGAGGCAGAAGAGGAGGAGGGCTGTGCTGACCATGATGCCCAAGGCCCTGGCGAGGCGATTGGGGATGGCAAAAATAAAGATGGCAATGAGGAGGGTCGTGATGAGGATGCCGATGGAGATGTTGCCCTGGTGATGGTAGATGAATCTCTGGGTAGAGGTCCACATATTGCCCAGGGGTTGCTGTCCTTGTCGGTACTGGCGGAGGAGCTGGGCGATCTTTGATTCAATGTGGGGGCCGCCGTATTCCCATTGGATCTTGCGGAGGTAGTAGATGGATGAGGCAAAGTTCCCCTCTTGTTCGTGCATGAAGGCGAGCCGGTAAAGGGACTTTTCGGTAAAGTATCCTTCCTGGTAGAGCTTTTCGTAGGCAGAAATTCCTTCCTTATACTTCTCAAAGCGAAACAAATATTCGGCTCTTTTCGTTATACTATCCGCCTCGGAAATCTGCAGGGAAGCCAAGGCCTGGGTGGAGAGCAGGGAAAAAAGGAGCAACGGTAAAAAAGCCTTTTGAATATTTGACATTGGTAAATATAGTGTTTTTCTTTGCACTCGCATCTGAAAAAAGGGGTCTTCAGGGAAATTGAAAATTTCTTTTAAAGGACAAAAAAATAGGAATGATCTGGTAGCTCAGTTGGTAGAGCATTTGACTTTTAATCAAAGGGTCCTGGGTTCGAGCCCCAGCCAGATCACAAGCCCTGGCAATCTCGCATTGCCGGGGCAATTTTACAAAAAAGCTATATATTTGTAGTCCTCAGAGATAAAAACCTGCCCAGGTGGCGGAATTGGTAGACGCGCTAGCTTGAGGGGCTAGTGGCCGCAAGGCCGTAGGGGTTCGAGTCCCCTCTTGGGTACGAAACGCTGTTTGCATCACGCAAACAGCGTTTTTTCGTTTTATCGCCAAGAATAGCTCTTGGGTATAGAAAAAGACGACCGGAAAGGCCCTATTTGTGTTATTACAGGTCGGCAAAGGATTCATAAAAATGCCTTGGAGGTTTTCCTCCAGGGCATTTTTTTGGGTTCGGGTGGTGGAGGGGGAGGGGGCGGCCAGGTCCTACCTCTATTAGATTTCGACCACCCGCGGTCGCAGCTCCCCTCCCCCTTTTTATCGTCGCAGTCCTACCTTATTTGGAATGCCTCTCTGACCGGTAGCTTCTACTCGTACAGCGATCTACTAGGGTCGCAGTCCTACCTTATTTGGAATGCCTCTCTGACGCAAGAGGTCAAACCCGTAGAGGCCGAGAAATACGGGTCGCAGTCCTACCTTATTTGGAATGCCTCTCTGACTTGTGGTCTGCCGCAAAACTTCGAGCGAGCTGAACGTCGCAGTCCTACCTTATTTGGAATGCCTCTCTGACTTTAAAAACAAGCAAACCTACATAATCGCAGGTTGGTCGCAGTCCTACCTTATTTGGAATGCCTCTCTGACTTTAATTTTTTTTAATATGAAAATCGCACTGATCGTGTCGCAGTCCTACCTTATTTGGAATGCCTCTCTGACGCCAGACGAGCTTTGCCGTAATCGACACGGTCACAAGGTCGCAGTCCTACCTTATTTGGAATGCCTCTCTGAC
>CAZMAV010000020.1:0-82089 GCA_964564415.1 uncultured Bacteroidia bacterium
CCCATCACCCGATTAATCGTGTCATGCGAAGGAATCCCCCGCTCGTAAGGGTAATCGGTACGCAGCCAGTCGAGCTGATCGTTGCCGAAATCATATACGGCAAGGAGAAGCTTACTTCAGGATGATCTTGGAGACCTCAGCTTTTCCGTTGTTCTCTACAGAGATGATGTACATTACCTTCTGCTAAGCAGAAAGATTGATCTGAGTAGCGAGGCTTCCAGCGACAGCGTTAGCGGTCTTGCTGGCATACAGGTTGATTTAGATCAAACTCAGCTTTGAGGCTAAGTTTATCGAAAAGCCATTGAACACATCTTTGATTGTAGGCCTTTCGGGCGAAATCATTGAAAGAAGGGGTATCGGAATGTTAGGAGAAATGACAAAATCCAGCCGCTCTGTGAATCAAATTAAAAGGGAAATCAGGTTTGAACAGCAGTAACCCCAAAAAATTGTAACTTCTCCTAATATTTAAGCATCAAAGGCTGGGGCCGCAAGGCGTGCCCCCCATGCCGGAGGGGATTTCTCCCTCATGGGATTTTCAACTCCTACCAGCAACGAGAAGCTATTGGCAGCTACTCCCCTGATTGCCTACCCCAACCCTGTAAAGGGAGACCTGCTAAGGTTTAACAAGGAAGGCAACTACAGCATCTTCAACATGGTAGGTCAGCAGTTGGCCCGCGTGGAGAAGACAAATCAGGTGAACATAGCCCAGTTTGAGCCTGGCATGTACATCGTACGCTTTGATAAGAATCAGGTAGTGCAATTTATTCGCCGCTAGGTTTAGGTTAATACAAATTTAAAATGGGGCTATCTCGCATCATGAGATAGCCCCATTTTTATATAATCATATGGGACGGCGACCCTTGGATGGTTTATTTCGGAATTTTTCGATCCAGGTTTTGCTATCAACTAAAATAAAATCTGCACCCCTGCATTGTAGGACTTGTCTGTCCGTGGGGTAAAAGTTCCCCCTTGCACATTAGCGGGAATAAGGGTAAAAGGGCGATTTTCTTCGGAGAGTTCGTAGGCGAAGTAAATCTCCAGATGGGTGGAGCGTATGCCTACCCTACATTCTCCATAAAATACCTGGGGATCAAAGCCAATGTACTGGTTGAAGGGGTCTTTTTCGGGAGCCGAAGCTTCACGGGTCTGAAAGATAGCCTGAGAACCAATCATTCCCTGAATAAACAGGCGCTTGAAGGGCGTGTATTCCGCTCCTATTCCCAGGTTTGCGGTAGCTCTTTCGGTACCGCGATGCCAGACCAGGGGCAATCCGGTGGCCACGTCGATAGAGTCTCTGAGGTCTGACCAACGAAAAGGACGGTCATCTGAGGGGACGGCCTTGCGCAGGGGCTGCACCGAAAGGTCCACCAGGGCTGCCCACTTGGGTGCCTCCTTGAAGCGATAACGAATCTGCCCTGTAGCTCCCAGGCTGTATTCGCTCAATTGCCCCCTGTAACGCTTGAAAACTGTACCTCCTGCCAACTCGATACGCTTGTCTTCTTCTTGATTACAGCAGATCAGGCTTACCTTAGGCTGGGGGGGAGCCGGACACATCACCCGCATAGGTGTCTTCTCCAGGGTATCCCTCCGATCTCCACATACTTCTATTCTGTAATACATCATCCAGCAGGAGTCGACCTTGCAGTTGCAGTCTCCTCCAACAGGGTAGGTCGAAACCTCTGTGCTCGCCATGGCGCTGTCTCCCTCATCATCCGTTACGGTCAGGCCGATCATGTAGGTCTTTTCCTCTTCAAAGGTAAAGCTGAAGCCTGCCTCCCGGGAGACTTCCTCTCCGTCAATGGTCCAGGCATAGGCCACGATCTCTTCGCCCTGCTCATCCTGATCAAATGAAGTGGAACCATCAAAGGCTACCGTCAGGGGGAGTGCTCCGGCAGCCTTGTCCTTTTCAATCTTGGCTACGGGAGCTTTAAAGGCTTCCGCCTCCTTGTCTATCAGCACCTTGGCTGTAGTAGAATCTTGGTCTCCCTCATCGTCAGTTACCCGAAGCAATACGGTATAGCTGCCGGTTTCAGCATAACTGTGGGTGGGATTGGGAAGGTCTGAACTGCTCCCATCACCAAAATCCCAGAAATAAGTCTGTATAGACTGGCTGTCTTCATCAGTATCATAGGAGAGCCTGCCGTCAAAGACCATATCGGAATTGGGTGGGCCTTGAGATTCCTTGGGTTCTATCACCGCAGTAGGAGGAAAATAGACCGGTTCGATACAATTCAGGTCAATGGAGGGATTGGGGGTGGGCCTCTCATACTCATCTTCAGGATCAGGCTCGAACCAGACCTTTCCAATGTAGGCCTGATTGATCTCTATGATTTCGCCCTGCTGCTTTTCCGCAACATAAATCCGGTTCTGTACCGTATCCAGGTGAACCTGGTAGATCATATCCTTATTGGTGGCCCCTCTAAACAGGAGGTTATTGACCTTGCTGGTCGGCCGGCGGTTTTCGTCGTAGCAATAGGTGTAATATCCTGCACTGAAGGTAATTTCAAAGGCTACCCTGCACAAGGAAGCATTTTCAAAGTTGGGATCATGCTCAAAAAAACTCCTTTCCGGTTTGGAGTCAACGATAATCTTATGGGCAGCTTTGAAAAGCTCAGGGCTCTCTGCCAATTGATTTAGGATGGCATAAGAAATCCAGGGCTTATTTTCCTTTACACAATAGCCTCTGCCTTTGCTCCTTTCCTTTGCAATCCTGGCTGGGG
The DNA here is from genome assembly GCA_964564415.1 of uncultured Bacteroidia bacterium. Taxonomy (GTDB): domain Bacteria; phylum Bacteroidota; class Bacteroidia; order J057; family J057; genus JALEFZ01. The sequence goes on from CAZMAV010000020.1 coordinate 2,721, forward strand.
AAAAACGATTGTTGGGATTGGAATAGGTGGTACCTCCTTTGAGGTCGTACCTAAACTTGTTGCCACTTCTACTTTCTTCAATGAAATTTTGTGAAAATGCCAGGAAGGGAAGGAGAAAGCTTCCTAACAACAGCAAGTGGGGGAGAGAACTTAATTTCATGAGTTAGGTCTTTGACATAGATGGGGGTGCGGAAAGACTGGAACAATGCCCAAAAGGAAAATTTACTTGGTTTTTTTCAAGTTTTCATAAATTAAAAATAAAATTACTTGAAATAAACAAGATAAACATAAGCTATTAGACAAAATACCCAAAATTATGAACAGGCGAAAAATACCTCCAAAGGTTCATTTGCAACAATTGTACAAATCCTTTTCCTAACGAAAGATGGGACCTTCTTAGTTTATATTCCTTTTTATATTTTACAAATAGTTAAAAATGCCTCTTATTTAGGTAAAATTGGCCTATCTGGAGGAAAAATTGAGTCTTTCCCTCCCCCATTGGATTACTTCAGGGAGAAGCTAGCTATACATTTTTATCTTGGTTATTAGCCTTTTTTGGCTATGTACTCTATGCCTTCCAGCAGCCTATCCAGGTCTTGGGTACCATTGTGAAGGTTGGGGGTGACCCTGAGCACCTCGTCCTTGTGCAGCCTTCGGATTACCGTAAAAACCCCAAAATCTTCATCCAGGCGACGGACTGCCTCACTGGCCCTTACTCCTTCGATTTTGAAACTGCCAAGGGCGCAGGATTGATCCTTACCTAAGGGAGTCATTACCTCCACCCGCTCTATTTGATCGGCCTGCCTTGTCCAATATCGCTGAAGGTAGCGAAGGCGATTTTCCTTTCTACCCAAGGAAAGCATCTGGTTAAAAGCCGCCGAGGCAGCCAGGGTCATGATGACAGGGGCGGCAGGAGTCCCATAGTGTCCCAACTTGCGAATGTCCTCCTTCCCTCTCCTCACATCGCCAAATAGAGGCTGAAGTTCCTGTATTCTTTGTTTTTTGACATAAAGAAGACCAGCCCCCAAGGGATTGGCAAACCACTTATGAAGGTTGACCCCTATGAAATCTGCCTCAAGGTCTGGAAGGCGATAATCGAGTTGGGCAAAGCTGTGTGCGGCATCCACGATCACCTCAATGCCTTTTTGATGGGCAATACGGCTAATTTCCGCTACCGGAATGATTTGCCCGCTAAGGTGAGTCAGGTGGGTCAGCAGGAGGCAGCGGGTAGAGGGTCCCATGGCTGAAACATAGCAATCCACTACCTCCTTCTGGCTTTTCGGCTTCAGGGGAATGTCCAAAAACTTCAGCCGAATCCCTCTGCGCTGAGCCAGCATCTGAAAGGTTTCCACCATGCTGTGATAATCGTGATGCTGAAGGATCACCTCATCGCCCTTATTCCAATCTATGCCCTGAATGAGGATGTTGAGGGCCTCAGTGGCATTTCGGGTGATGAGAAGTTCCTCCTGCCCCACCCCGGCGATGTCGGCCAGGACTTCCATGATTTTGGGATAGTCTTGGGTATAGAAATCCTGGCGCATGTATTTGGAAGAGAGAAAATTGATCCGTTCTGCATGGGCCTTGTAGGCCTCCAGGACAGGCTGTGGCTGAACGCCAAAATATCCGTTTTCCAAATTGATGAAATCGGGAGAGAGCCGATAGTATTTTCTTCGGAAATCCCGCCAAAAATCCTCGTCGTCAGCCCTTCCCCCTTCAGGTGAAATAGCTTCTAGGCTTTCCATCCAGGCATGGCTCCAGTCCGGAAAGGCCCCTGCGATAAATGCCCACCCTGTCTTTGTCAATAATTCTCTTCTATCCATTTACAACGTAACATCTGAGACTACTTAAAAAAGTTCTTCGATGAGGGTAGCCACCAGCCCTGTCCAGCCCGTCTGATGAGAGGCCCCTACCCCACGGCCATTGTCTCCGTGAAAATACTCGTAAAAGAGAATCAAATCCTTGAAATGAGGATCATTCTGATAGCGGCTTTCCTCTCCGTGTACCCTCCTTTTGCCATTCATGTCTTTGGTAAAAATTCCAATCAGCCGCTGAGCAATGTCATCAGCAGCGGTTTTGAAATCCACAAAACGACCACTGCCCGTGGGGCACTCCACCTTCATTTCTTCCTTGTAGTGAAGGGACAATTCACGGAGGGCGAGGATCAGCAGGTAATTCATCGGAAACCAAACGGGTCCCCTCCAATTGGAATTACCCCCAAACAAGCTCGTCGTACTCTCTGCCGGCTGATAACTGAGTCCAAAAGACTGTCCTTCTATGATGATTTCGTAGGGTATTTCGTGAATTTTGGATAGGGAACGGATTCCTGCCGGGCTAAAAAACTCTCTCTCGTCAAGGATGGTCTGAATCAGTCGTTCCAGCCGTTCCCGTGGGACAAGAGAGAGCAAAATTTCCTCCCTACCCTTGATCTCTTCAATGACCAGGCAGTTTTCATCCACCTTGCTCTGATAATTGATAAACCAATTAAAACGTGTCCTGAAGTCAGGGACCTTTTCCAGGAGCTTCTTGTCCAGGTCCAAAACCGCAAACATAGAAGTCAGCCCTACCAGGGAGCGCACCTTGAGGGGAATGTATTTTCCTCCAGGAAGGGAGAGAATATCGTAAAAGAAGCCCTCTTTTTCATCCCAGGCTCCTGTCCAACCTTCACTGATGTCATTGAGGGAGGAGGCGATGTAGATGAAATGCTCAAAAAACTTGGTGGCGACATCTTCATATGCCACGTTGTCATCGGCCAGTATAAGGGCGATTTCCAGCATATTGAGGGAGTAGAGTCCCATCCAGGCCGTTCCGTCTGCCTGCTCAAGATGACCTCCCCCCGGAATCTCACTGCTTCTGTCAAAGACCCCAATGTTGTCCAGACCCAGAAATCCTCCTTCGAAGACATTGTTGTCATTGCGATCCTTTCTATTGACCCACCAGGTAAAATTGATCAGTAATTTTTGAAAGACCCTCTCCAGAAATAGCATATCTCCCTTCCCTGTCTTTTTTTCTTCCAATTTGTAGACTTGAAGGCAGGCCCAGGCATGAACGGGAGGGCTGACGTCGCCAAAGGACCATTCGTAAGCCGGCATCTGGCCATTGGGATGCATGTACCATTCTCTGAGAAAGAGGATGAGTTGCTCCTTGGCAAAATCAGGGTCCAGCATGGCCAGGGGCACACAGTGAAAGGCCAGGTCCCAGGCGGCATACCAAGGATACTCCCACTTGTCGGGCATGGAAATGATGTCGTCATTGTTGAGGGTCTTCCAACCGGAGTTTCTCCCTTTTTTACGACTCTCCGGAGGGGCTATCTTTCCCGGATCGCCTTCCAGCCATTGAGGAATATCGATGTAGTAGTATTGCTTGGTCCAAAGCATTCCGGCAAAAGCCTGGCGCTGAATATTGGCAAGGTCTTCCTGCTGACTCCCTTTAAACTGGGCATAAAAGTCGTCAGCCTCGCGGATCCGCCGGCCAAAGATTTGTTCGAAGGCCTCGCCTAGGGCTTCCTCCTGCTTCATTTCCTCCGTGCTCAGGCGAAGGCGTAGCTCCCAGCCCTCACCACTTTCCAACTGGCGATGATAGACGGGGGCACATTTACTCCCCTCTTCGGCTTTGGCGTATCCCTCACCTTCTTTCTCTATGATGGCTTTGTGAAAAGCATCCTTGACAAAGGGGGTTTCATTTTCCTTTCCAAATAGACGCTTTTTGTTGGTCTCATTTTCGGTAAACAGCAGTTGGGCAGCTTCCTCAAAGTAAAGGTGATACTGGCCAGTTTCGGGATGATCCATCAAGACCTTATCCCCCACCCTTTTTATTCGGGGGCGCTTGTCTGTAAGGCCAAAGGACCAGGTATTTCTGAACCAAAGGGTAGGAAGGAGCCAAATCGGAGCGGCTTCAGGACCACGGTTGAATATTTTTATCTTAATGAGGATATCTTCTTCCCCTCCCTTGGCATACTCTGCAAATACATCGAAATAGCGATCTTCGTCAAATAGTCCAGTATCCAGGAGTTCGTACTCAGGCGCATAGCGGTCCAGCTTTGCATTTTCTGCTATAAGTTCCTCGTAGGGATAAGCGGCCTGAGGATACTTGTAGAGTTGCTTCATGTAGGAGTGGCTTGGCGTATTGTCGAGGTAGTAATAAAGTTCTTTTACGTCCTCGGCGTGGTTGCCTTCAGGTCCGGTGAGGCCAAAGAGTCGCTCTTTGAGGATGGAGTCCTGACCGTTCCACAGGGCAAGGGCAAAGCAGGTATGCTGGCGGGTATCGGAGATTCCCATCAGGCCATCCTCTCCCCAGCGATAGGCACGGGAACGGGCATGGTCATGAGGAAAATAATTCCAGGCATCGCCATCGGGGCTATAATCTTCCCTCACTGTCCCCCATTGCCGCTCGCTGAGATAGGGCCCCCACTTTAGCCAGTTTTTGCCCCCCCGGTAGTGTTCTTCGAGTCTTCTGTGTTCTTCTGTATGCATCATCCATTTTCTGTAAAACCGGGATAGCAGGTCATGCCTCCATCTATGAAGATGGTTGTCCCATTGGTATAATCGGATTCGTCTGAGGCCAGCCATACGGCCGCGGACCCTATGTCTTCTGTACTGCCTATTCTTTGGTAGGGAATAAGTAGGTTGAGCTTATCCCGGGCCTGGGGGCTTTCCCAGGCATCGCGGTTGATATCTGTCTGAATGGCTCCGGGAGCTATGCTGTTGCAGCGGACTCCGATGGGACCATAACCCTGGGCGATGGATTGCATGAGCATGACGATGGCTCCCTTGGAGGCGGCGTAGTTGGCGTGGCCCGCCCAGGGAATGATCTCGTGGACCGAGCTGATGTGGATGATCTTGCCGAGGGAACGGCTGATTTCCGGCCGTCTCCCCCTTCGGATAAATTCTCGGAGTCCTTCCCGGGCACTGAGGTACTGCCCTGTCAGGTTGACATCGATGACCTTTTTCCATTCTTCCAGGGGCATCTCGTGCAGGGGATAGTCTCGCTGGATACCAGCATTGGGAACGACAATGTCTACCGTGCCAAAGGTCTCAATGGCAGTTTGAAACATGGCCTCTACCTGATCTTCCTGAGTTACATCACATTTGAAGGTAATGGCGCTCCCACAGAGGCTGTCATTGTTGATGTCGGAAGCCAGGGCCTCGGCAGATTCAGGATCTACGATGTAGTTGACGACGACATTGGCTCCGTCCATGCCCAGTGACCGGGCGATGGCTTCACCAATTCCAGAATTGGCGCCCGTGACAATGGCAGTCTGTCCGGCAAGGCGGGCATTGGGTTTTTGTACCATGAAGGATTGAAGGATTGTAAGGTTTCACTAGGCTTGCTTGCCCTTACAATTTTGGAAAAATGGAGGTAAATACAAACGCTCTCCTTTAGAAGGAAGTCAAATTTTTACCTTCTTTGAGCAATCCTTCATGATGATCACGAATCATTTTTTTACGATACCATCACTAGCGCTCTTGGGGTTGAAAATAAGTTATGTATGATAAGCCCAACAGCGCGCTAGTCATTTTCCCATTCAGGAAAATAAATTGGGTTCCTCCCCGCTCCTTCCCGGGACTCGGTCGAAGTGCTGGAAAGCCCTTTCGGTAGCTACCCTGCCCCTCGCAGTCCTTTTGATAAATCCTTCCATGACCAGATAGGGTTCATAGACCTCCTCTATGGTTTCTGCTTCTTCTCCTGCTGATGCGGCGATGGAATTAAGCCCTACGGGTCCGCCCTTGAATTTATCGATGATGGTGAGGAGGATGCGTTGGTCCATGTCGTCAAGTCCTGCCTCATCTACCTCCAGGGCAGAAAGGGTCATGCGGGCGATTTTGGGGGTGATGATGCCGTCCCCCTTGATCTGGGCAAAATCCCGGGTGCGGCGGAGAAGCCGGTTGGCGATACGGGGTGTCCCCCTGCTCCGGCGGGCAATCTCCAGGGCTGCCTCCTTCTCTATGGGCACCTCCAGTACATCTGCTGAGCGAATGATGATCTGCTGCAGGGTAGGTGCATCGTAGTATTCCAGTCGGGCATTTATTCCAAAACGGGCCAGCATAGGTGAGGTCAGCAGTCCTGCCCGGGTTGTCGCTCCTACCAGGGTAAAGGGAAGCAGGGCAATCGCAATGCTGCGTGCATTGGGGCCGGTTTCTACCATGATGTCGATCTTAAAATCCTCCATGGCAGAGTAGAGGTACTCCTCAATTACCGGAGAAAGTCGGTGAATCTCATCGATAAAGAGGACGTCTCCCTCTTCGAGATTGGTGAGGAGGCCAGCCAGATCGCCGGGCTTTTCGAGAACCGGACCCGAGGTGGTCACAATATTGGCACCCAACTCATTGGAAATGATAAAGGAAAGGGTGGTCTTCCCCAAGCCCGGAGGACCGTGTAAGATGACGTGGTCCAGGGGTTCTCCCCTCATCTTTGCCGCCTGAATAAAGATTTTGAGGTTTTCCGTAAGCTTCTTCTGCCCCGTGAAGTCCTCCAATTGCTGGGGGCGAAGCCTTTTTTCCTCATCCAGAGGGCCGGAGTTGGGGTCCAGGAGGTCATTTCTCATCCGAAGACTAATTTATTTGTCATTCACCAATAAAAATAGGGAAAATTCCCCATAACAAGAGCTATGTCTCGCTGGGATTGGGCTTCTTTTCTGACTTTCCGGTTTTTTCCTCCATGATGCCCATCAATTTTTCCATGATGTCAGCCCTCTGTTGGACCAATTTTCCGGCCACAGCCTCGCCCTTTGACAAGAGGCGATGGAATTTCCACTGCCCTCTCCACTTCTTGAACCAACGGCTGTAGATCAGAGCAAAATTACCTGTAAGTGGCAAACTGAGGAAGTAGGCAAGGGCCCATTTCCAGTCGGTAAAGGCCCAGAGGATTCTACTTTGAATAAGATAACTAATAGGAAAAAGGGCAAAGGCCATCAAAAACATCACCGAACTGTGAAAGTGATCATCCTTGAACATCTTTCGGGTGGTGAAGATGCTAACATGGTAGACCAGGGCATGATTGAGGTAGCCATAGAGAAAGATCGGCAGACCCAGCAGCAAGCCCAATCCCCTGAGCAACAGGGAAACAGTCGAATAGGGTTGACGCCTTACCACGTGGTCCCTGATGCCCAGTTCAGAGACCTTTTCCAGATAGGTCGATACTTCCTCCTTGAGAACTTCTCCGCCAATTTCCTCTTTTTCTAGGGCTTGTTCTACCTTGGCAATCATTTCTTTTTCTGCGAGGAAACGATGATAACTGTCTTTTTTGGGGGAAGGATATCGCTGTAAAAGCTCCTCAGAGGCTATTTCTCTAAGGCCTTCGATGCATTCGTAGTAATCTTGGGATTTGATGTGGATCATGTTCTCCTTCATGGCCTCGGAGAGGTCATTGCGGAGAGAAATCAGGACTTTGCGATCATTTTGCTTGTACTCTTCATAATAATCCTTGACATCCAGGGGCTTGCCAAAGAGGAGGAGCATGTCACTCCTGAGGTTAAGGTGGTGGCTGTAGTTTAGCCCTACGGGTACAATCTTTACATTTTTGTCTTCCCCTTCCATCTGATCCATGGCCTGAAAAGCGATTCGCCCGATTCCCTTTCGCAGGACCCTGAGTTTCCTTACCCTGCCGTGATTGCCTTCGGGAAAGATGAGGAGGGTCTCGCCCATTTTGAGGAGTTCGATGAAACGGGCAAAAACCCGCTCGTTTTGTTGGATGTAATCGGTTCCGTCGCGCTGCCTGTAGATGGGAAGCATCTTCCAGAGTTCCAGAAATTTGAGGGTCTTGGCATTGAAGACATCCGCGCGGGTGATATAACTGGGTTGATTTCTCCCGTGAATGGCTACGGCTACGACCATGGCATCCATGAAGGCATTCTGATGGTTGACCGCCAGGAAGGTTGCCTCGCCGTGGGGCACCATCTCATAGCCCTGGATTTTGAATTCTCTGTAGTACAATTTGAGGCCCAGCCTTAACAAAAAGCGCATCAAGCTGTAAATCCAGGAGAATTTTACGGTTGATCTATTCATGAATCAATGGTCTGAATGAATTCAGCAAATTTCTTCGAAAACATATCCCTCCTCTCAGGCGACCTTTGAGGCTTCCAGGGGCATGAGCCTCGCCCAGATACTGGAGATGGTAAGGCCAGCCACAAGGTGCCAAATTCCCCAGAGGGCTGCTACCATGGCCATGCCTCCCATGCCGTCGAAGATGGGACCAAATATTAGGACCAGGGCCAGCCCGGAGTTTTGGATTCCGGTCTCTATAGATATGGTCCTTCGGTCTCTCTCCTTGAGCTGACTCATGGCTCCTAGGAGGTAACCCGAAGCCAGTGCCAGGGCATTATGCAGGAAGACAAAGCCCACAATGTACTGAAGGTACTTGACAAAGGAGTCCCAATTCCCAATGAGGGCCGCCAGAATGTACCCTGCAAATATAAGCAGAGAAAGACTTTTGATGGGACCTTTTACCTTTTCCTTAAAATTGGGGAAGCGATGGGCGGTCCACATCCCCAAAAGGAGGGGAATTCCCAGGATGAGCAAAATCTTCAACAGGATATCTGAGGGATTTAGGCTAATTTCTTTAAGCAACTCAGCGGCAGGTTGGTACCCCTCTGCCCAAAAGATAAAGGTGAAGGGAGTCATGACCGTGGAGGCCAGGGTAGAAAAAGCCGAAAGACTGACAGACAAGGCTACATTTCCCTGGGCCAGTTGGGAGATAAAGTTAGATATGTTTCCTCCGGGACAGGCAGCTACCAAAAACATCCCTAAGGCAATGCTGGGACAAGGCTGGAGGAGGTGAACCAGGCCTAGGGTAATCAGGGGGAGAAATAAAAATTGGGACAGCACCCCTGCAATGGCCGGGCGTGGCCGATTCCATAAGAGGACGAAATCTGAAGGCCGTAGAGATAAGGCTACCCCATACATGATAATGAAAAGGGTAATGTCGAGAAACATCAGGCTCTCGGGGGAAAAGTTCAATTGTACCTGATCGAGGCTTTCGCAGTTCATAGTCATATAGGCTAAGGGGGTAAAAATAATAAATTTCTTTAGCCCAATGGACACAGATGAAGAAAATAAAATAGGTACAAAAGCCTTGCGGCATTTGTACCCACATGATTTTGTTGGTATAAAGAATGGCTGACCCTTGCCTTATGGACGAGGGAAAGTCCTGTAGGTTTTCGCCTTCCTCCCTTTATTTTACCCTATTAAGCCTAAGGGCCTTTAGCATCCAGTCTGGCAGAGGTTTGCGTGCATCCCGTTTCTTCATATCCAGGTACCAGCCTATCTTCTTAGCGATGGGCATTTTGAGTGTTTCGACAAATTCGATCAGGGTGGCATCAGGGTCCTCGATATAGGAAAACTTCCCGCTGGCCTCTCCCATGTCGAAGTCTCCTCCGAGGGCGGCTGTACTATCTACGGTAAACGTAAACCCGGCCTCTTCGCACTCCTTCTTGAGGGCTTCCATGTGTACAATGTCAAAACAAAGGTGGATGAAACCCAGGTCTCCCCAAAACCTGTCTTCAAATATCTTGCGAGGCTTTCTGTCCTTGGAGACGACCAATTCCAGGTAGGTGGGACCTATCAGTCTGCTGAAAGCCCCTTCCCGGGGTTGGCTGTGGGTGAGCAAAACCCTTCTCAACTCCTGGCTCCCTCCGGGCAGACCGCTAAAATCATCAAATACCCCCTCTTCATCATAGACCACCAGGTCGTAGCCCAGGATATCTGTGTATAATTTGCGAGCCTCATCAATGTCGCTCACTCCTATCATGCATCCGGAAGGACCGCCGGTGCTGGCTGCCGTATTTCCAAAAAAGCTGTCCTGACCAATGACCTGAAAAATATTTCCATAGGGGTCTTTGACAAAAAAGTGCTTGTTGTCGGAGGGATCCTGGGAGGGCATGCTTAAAATTTCCCCTCCCTTTTCCTTCATGTGCTCATAGGCGGCTTCTACATTTTTGCTCTTCATCCGGGCCACGAAAATACCCAGGTCTCCGAGTTGAGGCTGAAAACTTGGGGGCTGAGGCTGACGGCTGGTGTACTGCCAGATTTCAAAACCTCCCCCACCCTGAAGGTTTACAGCCAAAACAGCATGGCGGGACCGAGGCTCCCCACCCGTGTAGGGAAGCATAAGTTCTGCCACTGCAGCTTCTTCAAAAATGGATACATCCATGCCAAACATTTCCCGATACCAGGACCAGGCCTCGTGTACATTTGGTATTCCAATCCCTATTTGCTGAATTCCACTTATGATTTTTTTCTCCATGAAGACGCATTTTTTGCCGACAAGAACCTTTCTAATGAAAGGGACAAGAAGGTATAATTTCCTTTCTCACATCAAAAAGTCGGGCAGCCTTGATTTTGGCGGATCAATATCCGATTGATATTGGCATAAATATAGAAAATTTGGAAAATACATATAAAGACAGATAAACAGGATTTTCTTCTTTTTGAAAAACCATCAATGCAACAGTATTGCATTAATGGTTTTTTTACTAAGTTAGGGTATTAAACCACCCGAGACAGATTTTCATGATTATGACAAAATCATCCTTACTAACTTTTGGAATAAGCCTATTCTTCCTCATTAGCCTTAATCAGGTCAAGGGACAGGGTATGGAAGGCTACTATCAGCAGCCTGACATTCATCAAAATACCATTGTCTTTGTAGCTGAAGGCGATATTTGGAAAGTTCCCATTGAGGGAGGTCTAGCCCAACGATTAACCACTCATTTCGAAGAAGAGAGATCCCCTGCTATTTCTGCAGATGGCAAAACCATCGCCTATTCCGCCACTTATGAAGGGCCTACAGAGGTGTACACCATGCCTTTGGAGGGTGGCCTAACAAGCAGACGCACCTACCTGGGAAACGCAAATACGGTAGGATGGACGCCCGATGGCAAATTAATCTTCAGCACGGGTGTATTCAATACATTTCCTGAGCCCCAGTTGGTAACGCTAGATTTAAATTCCAAAACAAAGTCAATCGTGCCCCTTCACCGGGCTTATAATGGGATACAAAACGAGGACGGAATTTGGTTCTTCGTGCACATGCCCGATCATAATGAAAATATAAAGCGCTATCAGGGTGGTCAAGCCCGCCAACTATGGAAGTTTGACGGAGAAAATGAAGCCATAAAACTCACAACCGATCATTTGGGTGAAAGCTTCAACCCCATGTGGCACAATGGAAGGCTCTACTTTATCACCGACCGTGACGGCATACAAAATATTTGGTCGATGGATATCGCTGGAAAAGACCTGCAACAACACACCACCCACACCGAATATGATGTTCGCTCTGCAAATGTCCATGACGGAAAAATAGTCTATCAACATGCGGCTGACCTGTGGCTATTGGATATTGCTTCGGGCGAATATGATAAATTGGACATCCGCTTAGCTTCAGATATGGAGCATCTAAGAGAGCAATGGATAGAAGATCCCGCTTCGTACATCACCGCTGTAAACACGGATCCTACAGGAGAAAAAGTAGCCGTTACTGCACGGGGACGCGTATTTATCGTTCCCGCCCAATCTGGACGGACGATTAGCTATACAGAGCAAGGCGATGTCGTACGCTATCGCGACGCTGTTTTTTCTCACGATGGAAAAAACATCATTGCTTTATCCGATGAGAGTGGGGAATTTGAGTTTGTTCGCTTTCCTGCCGATGCTGTTGGTGAGGTTAAGCCCTTATCCAATGATGGAGAAATACTCCGATTTCAAGGTACTCCTTCATCCGATGGTAAGTGGATTGCCTGTAAAGATCTTGAGAATAACCTGTATATACTCAACGTAAATACAGGAAAAAGTAAAAAGATATCAACCACTAAAGAACGAATAAGGGATTTCTCCTGGTCGCCCGATAATCAATGGCTGGCTTTCGTACAGATGGCTTCCAATCGTTTTCATCAAATCAAAATTTACAACCTCAATGATGGATCTACTTTTAACCTGACCAGTGACCGAGCTAATAATTACAATGTGAAGTGGAGCTCGGACGGGAAATTCATTTATTTTCTTTCCGACAGAGGCTTGTTCAATTTGGCAGGATCTTCTGGTGACCCAAGATTAGGGGGCGTTTATTATGATAAAACGGAAAGTGTTTATCACGTTCCTTTGAAAAAAAGTTACCGATCGCCTTTTAGAGAAAAGGATGAGCTTATGGATGAGGATGAGGAAGCAAAAGAGGATACTGATCAGTTGGTCGTTTCCATTGACAAAGCTGATATTCTTCATAGAAATATAAGGGTACCTATCCCTGCCGGAAATTACAGTAGGTTGGAAGTGAATGATAAAGCCATTTATCTTCTGTCTCAAGAAACCGGATCTAAAACTAATTCCCACCTGAAAGTGATGCGAATGACCAACGAAGATGCCAGCCTAAAAAGCATGGTTTCAGGTATCAGTGGATTTGAACTCACCCCGAATGGTAAAAAGCTACTTGTACATAAAGAAAAGTCCTATTTTATAGTCGATGCAGGCACGGGAAGTGTAAGTTTGGATAAGGGAAAAATTGATTTAAGCGGATGTAAATTTTCTCTTAATCCCAGAGAAGACTGGAAGCAACTTTACAAGGATGCCTGGCGGATGGAAAGGGATTATTTCTACGATCCAAACATGCATGGCGTGGATTGGAATGCCATGTACACCAAATACCTTCCGTTGGCGGATCGGGTAACCACCAGAAATGAGTTAAACGAGGTCTTAAAACGTCTGGTGGGAGAATTGTCTGTATTACATGCCTCGGCTGGTGGGGGTGATGTGCCCAATGATAAAAAATATATTGGAGTAGCAAACTTGGGAGCGAATACCAGCAGGGACGAACAAAATGGGGGATATAGAATCGACTATATCTTCAAGGGGAACCCGGATTATTCAGACTTTGGTGATTGGGAGTCTCCTTTGAATGATCCTTACCTTGAAATTAAAGAGGGGGACATCATAACCAGGGTGAATGACCGAAACACTTTATCCGCTTCTTCTCTTGGCGAATTGCTTCGTAACCAGGCCGGTAAACAAGTAAAATTAACCATTAAAAGAGATGACATCACAAAAGATGTCATTGTCAAACCCATAAGAAGCTCCTTGTGGTTAAGAAGGATGGACTGGGAATATAGCAACCGCTTAAAAGTGGAAAAAGAAAGCGAGGATCAAATTGGTTATTTGCATATCAACGATATGGGAACTTGGGATATTGGTCATTTTTATCGGGAGTTCTTCCCCGTGTTCAACAGACAAGGTTTAATCATTGATCTACGCAATAATGGAGGTGGTAATAAAGCCGTCCTTATGTTGGAAAAGTTGCTGAGACAAACTTGGGGTTACTTCAAAGATAGAACGGGCGAACCCTATCGGGGAATGAGGAAATCATTTAACGGGCACATGGTAGTCTTAGTCAACGAAAGCTGTGGATCTAATGGGGAAACCTTTGCGGAAGCATTTAGGAGGTTTGGACTTGGAATCACCATAGGAAAAAGAACATGGGGTGGACAAGTTTGGCTGAATTCCAGTAATAAGTTGAGCGATAAGGGAGTAATGAGTGCACCGATGCATGGCTTCTATGGTCCAGAAGGAGAATGGATCATTGAAGGACAGGGGCATGTCCCCGATATGGAGGTAGACAATCTACCCCACGAGACATTCAATGGGAAAGACGCACAGCTAGAGGCAGGCATAAAATACCTACTAAAAAGGATTGAAGAAGACCCCAGAGAGGTACCACCTGTGCCTGAGTATCCGGATAAATCCTTTGAAAATAACAGTCAAAACTAAGAGGCTTGTGAGCATCACGAATGAATGGCTAAAGCACTGTTGGGGTTCTTACAGATATTTTGTCTCCTACCTCAACAGCGCTCTTGGTTATACCAAAAAAATGATGGGTGGTGATTGCGGCGGAGCAAAAGGACCTTTTACTCCTGCATTTTGAACCCCTGGCTGCATAAAAAATACCTAGGTGGTAAGCAAAAACCAGGATCAATCACCTCCCCATAGCCCAAAACCTCCAAACCCTAGCGGGCACTTACCCGGGAGGCAATGCGGCGAAACAGGGCCGGAACATAGCGCTTGAGGTAGACCATGATGATCTCCTGGCCTCCGATGTTGACTTCAGCTTTCTTTTGGTAAATGGCCTTGACCATGCGACGGGCACACTCTTCAGCTTTCATGCCTTCTTCCTGCCCCTTGTCCATCTGCTGTTGAGGCGAACCGTCTTTTTGCAAGGCATTGAGGGAAATCTGGGTGCGAATCCGGCCGGGATTGATCAGGATGCTATGAATATTTCTATCTGCCAATTCAAAGCCCAGGGTCTCGAAAAAGCCGTGAAGGGCATGCTTGCTGGCAGCATAGGCCGAACGCAGGGGAAAGCCAAATTTTCCCGTTATGCTGCTCACCGTCACAACCTGTCCCCCACCCTGCCTGATCATCATCGGTAAGACCGCCTTGGTCAAGGCCACCTGCCCAAAATAATTAACCTCGAAAATTTTCCTGTCTACCTCCAATCCTGTCTCATGGGCCAGGGAACGCTGGGAAATCCCCCCATTATTGACCAGGACATCTACCCGCTCTACTCCTGCTACGGCCTTCTGTATGCCTTCTATGTCCGTCAGGTCAAGGGGAAGGACACGGACGTTTTCCTTTTTCTCAGCGCAGTTTTCCCTTACCCGCTCCAATTCCGCCTTTCTCCTGGCAGAGGCGATGACAAAGGCTCCTTCCTTAACAAATTCGTAGACAAGTGCTTCCCCAATGCCGGAAGAAGCCCCCGTAATCCAGACCGTCTTTTGCTTGAATTTCATGGGATAAATATAGGGAGATGTAAAGGCTTTTGAAGCAGATGGGCATTTTTTACTTCAAAAAGGCCTTTTAATGAATTCTAATCTGGTATTTTTATCCGAATATTCAAGAGGAATTTTCGGCATCTTCCGAAGGAGTTGTCTTCTCTTCCGCCGCCGTATCGCAGGAAGAAAAAGGGATGAGGTTAAGGATCATCATCATCAAAATAGATAAGGGCCTGTTCAGGCTCATAGGACCTAGAATTGGGGTTTAATTTCTCCTTTACCGCTGGGGTTAAGAAGCGTTAATTCTTTTTGCTGGCAACAGTTTGCCCTTTTTCATTGTTGCCGGCATAAGAGGAGGAAAATAGCTAAAGGCATTTTTGTCAGCCTGATGCCCCCTACCTCTGCCAATAATCTCGCCCTCAATGATGAAAAGCTGACATCCTGACATTATGACAGGAAACCCAGGGATATTTCCTCCGATGGCATCATGATTGAGTTGGTAGGAGGGCACAGGTAAGCCAGCACTTGGATGGTGAGCCTTCATGCTAATGATTCGATTATATGAGCCAACAAAACAACCCGGAAGATCTGTTCAAGAATTTTAAAGATGGCCTCAGTGAATTTGGCAAAAAGGTAGGTTCCTTTGTCGAGGACGTCATTAGTGGCGAAAATCTACAGAGAGAAGGGGATGTCCGCATCCGCACCGATATCTATCAGTCAGGCGATGAGTATGTCATTGAACTGGAACTACCTGGAATGAGCAAAAAGGAAGTTTCCATTCAGATTCATGATGGTGTCCTTCAGGTCAAGGGTGTCAAAAAGCCCGTAGAAGGAGCCCAAGACTTCGACTACGAAAGAAGAGAGCGTCAATTTGGTCCCTTCCTCAAGACCTTTACCCTGCCGGGTGATGTCGAACTTGAAAATATAAGGGCCAAATACGAAGCTGGCGTCCTAACCATTCGTTTTCCAAGGCCAAGACCTGTAGCAAGCAGCAGCTTCGAGGAAGAAGCAGATGATGGAACCTCCATCAACATCGAGTAAACAATCAATTTTTTCATTAACCATAAAAACTAAAGCTTAATATACACATGAGTAAGATTATCGGAATAGACCTGGGTACGACCAACTCTGTGGTATCCGTCATGGAGGGGAATGAACCTGTGGTAATCGTAAACTCCGAAGGTAAACGCACGACTCCATCTGTGGTGGCTTTCACCAAGGACGGAGATCGCATTGTAGGTGAGCAAGCCAAAAGACAGGCCCTTGCCAACCCTACCAAAACCATTCGCTCTATCAAGCGATTCATGGGTCTTACCTTCGACGAAGCACGAAACGAACTCAACGAGATTTCATATAAGATCGTAAAGAATGCCAACGGCCTTTCCGTGGCTCAAATCGACGATCGGACCTTCACTCCTCAGGAGATTTCTGCCATGATTCTTCAGAAAATGAAGAAAACAGCAGAGGATTACCTGGGCTATGAGGTAAAAGAAGCAGTTATCACTGTTCCTGCCTACTTCAATGACTCTCAGCGTAATGCAACCAAAGAAGCAGGTGAAATTGCCGGTCTTAAGGTAAAGAGAATCATCAACGAGCCTACGGCAGCAGCCCTGGCTTATGGCCTCGACAAGCAAGACCAAAGCGTAAAGATCGCTGTTTTCGACCTCGGTGGAGGTACCTTTGACATCTCTATCCTCGAATTGGGAGATGGAGTATTTGAGGTCATGTCTACCAATGGTGATACCCACCTGGGTGGCGACGACTTTGACAACGTGATCATCGGATGG
The DNA here is from genome assembly GCA_964564415.1 of uncultured Bacteroidia bacterium. Taxonomy (GTDB): domain Bacteria; phylum Bacteroidota; class Bacteroidia; order J057; family J057; genus JALEFZ01. Next base: position 19,257 of record CAZMAV010000020.1, read on the forward strand.
CTGGCCGACGAAGTGAAGGCTGAGCATGGAATAGACGTTCGCAAGGACCCCAAGGCCCTTCAGCGTCTCAAGGAAGCTGCTGAGAATGCCAAAATCGAGCTTTCCAGCACCACCCAGACCGAAATCAACCTGCCCTACCTGACCATGGATGCCGAAGGTCCCAAGCACCTGGAGCGCAGCCTGACAAGGGCTAAATTCGAGCAGCTCTCCGACAAGCTTTTCGACCGTGCCCTGGCACCCTGCCGCAAGGCCCTCAAGGATGCCAAGATCACCGTCGATGACATAGACGAAGTTATCCTGGTAGGGGGTTCTACCCGTATCCCTAAGATTCAGGAAATCGTCAAGGACTTTTTCAAGCGCGAACCCAACAAGTCAGTCAACCCCGACGAGGTAGTGGCTATTGGTGCAGCGATACAGGGGGGTGTACTCTCCGGCGACGTGAAGGACATCCTTCTCCTGGACGTAACCCCACTCTCCCTGGGTATTGAAACCATGGGAGGAGTATTCACCAAGTTGATCGAAGCCAATACGACCATTCCTACCCAGAAATCACAGGTTTTCTCAACCGCTGCCGATAACCAGCCCTCTGTAGAGATTCACGTCCTTCAGGGTGAGCGACCCATGGCCAGCGACAACCGCCAACTGGGTAAATTTCACCTCGACGGCATTCCACCTTCTCCCCGCGGCATTCCTCAGATCGAAGTTTCCTTCGACATAGATGCCAATGGTATCCTCAATGTATCCGCAAGGGATAAGGCAACAGGAAAAGAAAATAAGATTCGCATCGAAGCTTCTACCGGCTTGAGTGATACCGAGATCGACCGCATGAAGCGCGAAGCTCAGGAAAATGCCGAAGCCGACCAGAAGCGCAAAGACGAAGTCGAAAAGCTCAACCAGGCCGACCAGTTGATTTTCTCTACTGAGAAGCAGCTCAAAGACCTGGGCGACAAGCTCTCTGATGGCCATAAGACAGCCATCGAAGAATCACTCGCCAAGTTGAAGGAGGCCCATGCAGCCAAAGACTTCGACGCCATCGAAGGAGCCACCAACGCCCTCAATACTGCCTGGCAAAATGCATCCACCGAAATCTACCAGGCTCAGCAGGATCAAGCTCAGGCCAATACCAATGGAGCCGGACCTGAGGCCGGAGCCGAAGGGGCAGAGCCACAGACCGACGATGATGTAACAGATGTAGAGTACGAAGAGGTAGACGACAACAAGTAATCCTCTTAAGCAGATAAATAAAAAAGGGATGTCCCGATGGGAGCATCCCTTTTTTTATTACACAAATCGCATCAATTATGCAGTCTGACCTACCATGCTCAGGGTTTGGATGATCCTGGAAGCAACGCGGTAGGGATCGGCGTTAGAGGCAGGGCGGCGGTCTTCGAGGTAGCCGGTCCAACCATCATTGTAAACGGAGATAGGTACGCGGATCGAGGCTCCCCTGTCAGAATTTCCATAGGAGTAGGTTTCGATATGTTGGGTCTCGTGATCTCCTGTCAGGCGCTGGTCATTGCCGGAACCGTAGACGGCAATGTGCTCTCCGTGGACCTTGCCGAAGGTATGGCAAATATCGTCGAAGAGTTGCCTGCCTCCCACTTCGCGCATGGCGTGGTTGGAGAAGTTGGCGTGCATCCCGCTGCCATTCCAGTCGCCCTTCATGGGCTTGGGGGCAAATTCAATCTGTACGCCATAGGCTTCGGAGATGCGAAAGAGGAAGTATCGGCTGATCCATAGATCATCGCAGGCCTTTTTACCTCCTTTGCCAAAACACTGGTACTCCCACTGTCCGAGCATCACCTCAGCATTGATGCCAGTGATGGAAATTCCTGCCGCCAGACAAAGGTCCAGGTGCTCCTCTACGATTTCTCTTCCAGCCACATTTCCTGCCCCTACTGAGCAGTAATACATCCCCTGAGGAGCTGGGTATCCATTTTTGGGAAAGCCCAGGGGCCTTCCATCAATTACAAAGGTGTATTCCTGCTCGAATCCAAACCAGAATTCCTCATCATTTTCGGGCAAAAGATGGCGGGTATTGGAATCGTGGGGGGTCCCATCGGGATTCAATACTTCGCACATGACAATCCAGGCATCCATGCGACCGGCGTCCTTGTAGGTGCGTACGGGCTTGAGGAGACAGTCAGAAGAACTTCCCTCTGCCTGCATGGTCGAACTCCCATCGAAGGACCACATCGGAATGACAGATAAGTCCCCGTCATAATTTTCAGGAAGGTCTAAGATTTTTGTCTTAGAGCGCAGATTAGCCTCGGGCTTGTAGCCGTCCAGCCATACGTACTCTAATTTTGTTGCAGCCATAATATAGTTAAATAGTAATTGAAGGTGTTGATGAAGGGCCTGACCTAAATTAGCCTAAAAAGTCCCTGTTAATTGATTTTTAAAAAGGAAAAAATTAGAAAATTTTGAATTTAAGTCTAAAATCAAGACTAATCATCTTAATACAGTCGTAAAATTAGATCATTTTTTAGAAAAATCAATATAATATAGTTTAATCCAAACTCATTTTTCTTAATTCCTCGTTTGAATAATTGATCCAAAAAGTCTGAAAGCAGCTTGGAGCAGACTTTAATTCTTAAATAATATCAAAATTTTAGCCATCTCATTAGACAAATATTAACAAAATGTATCTGTCATTATATAAAATATAATATTATACTGTGTAATTTTGCCTATCTAATTGCACACTTGTATATTTGATCCAGGAGATTATCAATTTTTCTCTTAAAAATAAGCAGGAATAAAAAATTTACTTTGACTTTTACTCTCTTTCAATATTTTATCAATATTTTTTACTGCCTTAATCAAAATTAACTATCATTATTGGACCTAATGAACGATTCACTTTCCCAACTCAATCATCTTTACCAGGAAGTTGAAAAAAACCTTGTAGCCAGCGAGGCGGCCTTATCTCCTTTGAAGGAGGTGGCCGCCGATAATGCTTTCATGACCCACAACCTATGGATCATGATTTGTACCGCCCTGGTATTCATCATGCACCTGGGGTTTGCCGGGGTAGAGGCAGGTTTTACCCAGTCTAAGAATACGGTCAATATCCTCTTCAAAAATACCCTGACCCCGGCCATCGGGCTTATCACCTACGCCTTTGCAGGTTTTGCCCTCATGTACCCCGGAGCAGAAAATTTCAACCTCATCCCTGGAGTACTGGGATGGAAAGGCATGCTGGGAACAGGTCCCGAGGGCCTTACCAAAGCCAATGGCGACATGAGCTATTGGACCGATTTTCTTTTCCAGGGCATGTTTGCCGCTACAGCTGCTACCATTGTGTCGGGAGCTGTAGCCGAAAGAATAAAGATTTCTTCCTACTTGATTTTCACAGGTCTTTTTGTGGGACTCGTCTATCCCATCATAGGTTCCTGGCAGTGGGGAGAGGGCTTTCTTTATGAGTGGGGTTTTTATGATTTTGCGGGATCTACCCTGGTCCATTCCGTAGGGGGATGGGGCGCTCTGGCGGGCATTATCCTTCTGGGACCCAGATTGGGAAAGTACAAGAATGGAGAAGTCAATGACTTTCCCGGTTCTTCAGTTCCCCTTGCCACGATAGGGGTCTTTTTGCTTTGGCTGGGCTGGTTTGGCTTCAATGGTGGTTCGGTACTGAGTGCCGATCCTGCGGCTACCTCCCTTGTACTGGTCAATACCTCTCTGGCTGCCGCTACCGGAGCCCTGGGTGGGGTCATCATGGCCAACCTCCTCTTTAAGCGCCTGGACCTGGGCATGGCCCTTAATGGAATTTTGGCAGGCCTGGTCGCCATTACTGCCGGAGCCGACCTTATGACGCCCTACGAAGCCATGCTCATAGGTTTGATCGCAGGTTTCCTCGTCGTCCTATCTGCCGTAGGTCTGGACAAACTCAAGCTTGACGACTGTGTAGGAGCGGTTCCTGTCCACCTCACTTGTGGTATCTTTGGAACCCTTGCCGTAGGTCTTTTTGGAGCCAAAGCCGGATTGGAGCAGTTTCTTACCCAACTTACAGGGATAGGAATATGCGGACTGGCGGCCTTTATCGCGGCCATGACCATTTTTTATACCATGAAAAAAATCAATGGCATCCGGGTATCTGAGAAACATGAAATTTCCGGGATGGACAGCTTTGAACACGGCATCCGAGGCTATACCATCACCTTTGACAAGTAAGCCCGAACCCGAGAATGAGGATTCACCATGGCTCAAGTGAGTTAAGAGGCCTCCAATAATCTTTATATTCAAATCTTCCTGATACCTATAAGAAAACCGCTACCTCAAGGATAGCGGTTTTCGTTTTGAAACAGTTCACTATTAATATAAATACCCCAAACTTACTGATTGTCAGGCTTTTTATTCGACAACGATAAATGCTTCGCTATGTCCCAGTTCCTCGCGCAGGTCCATGACTTCCAGGATATACTTGGCAGGACTGAGCTCTGAAACGTCGATCCTTAGGGTGTTTTCTCCGAGAGAAACACCATCTTTTTGGATCATAATTCTTCCGCTTATGTCCAGGACCCGGATTCTCAGGCTCCGCTCTGAAGATACAGTTCCTTCGATGTTGATATGGTCGCGTGCAGGATTGGGATAGACGTCGAAGCGGGGAGCAAAAGCCTGGCCCAGCTTTACCTCCCTTACAGAGGAGTATTGGAAACTTCCATCGAAGTCCACCTGACGCAGGCGGTAGTAAATTCTGGAGGTAGGCGCAGAGAAGTCCATGTACTCATAAAAGCGAGGGGAATCGCTGTTTCCGGCTCCCTCGACTGAAGCGATACGGGTGAAGAAATTGCCATCTACTGATCTTTCTACCTGAAATTCAGCGTTATTTTTTTCTGTAGCGGTGGTCCAGTCCAGTTGTACAGTTCCTTCTCCTACCTGATAGGCATCAAAATCCAGGAGTTCTACCGGAAAGGAGGCGTTGAGGGGAGCAACATCGTAATCAGTCGTGTTGACGCTAAGATCCCCAACAGGACCGAAAGAGTTTGTGAAGAAAGAATTATTTACATCGTCTGAAGCTTCGAGGATCATGTCTACGGGTACATTGGCATTTTTCCTGGGGATGACGAAGTCCAGAAGGTGATAAGCAGCTCCATCCCCCGGAACGAAAAACAGGGTGTTAACTGCGAATCCGGGAGCAGTGGTGTAGTCGAGACGCCTGTCATAGACTACTCCGTCGATGGTTACGGAGTTGATCAGCTGAGAAGGATTGACAGAAATATCAGTATCAGAATATTCCTGATATTCAAAATTCAGGAAAAAACTCGCATTTAGGACTCTATCAAGGTCGTCGTTGACGATTTCAGGTACCCCTGAGACATCGGCCGAACTGGTGCTGAGCTTGACGCCCCAGTGAGCTCCGCCCAGCCATTTGTCAGTGCCTGTATTATTGCTGATATAAATTTTGAGCGTGTCTTCGCCTACCCCCCTGGCAATTTCATAGTTGAGGGTGGAAGGATAGCCCTGTCCGAAAAGGACAGAAGAAAGAGCAAGCATGAATAAGGTAGAGAAAAACTGTTTCATGATTCCAGAAGATAAGGGGAGGTAGTTAATCGAATTTACAATGGTATTTATCAGATGAACAAAAAAATCACGCTTGGTCTCATCAAAAAATATTACAACATACATCTGCTACTTATCACTTCCTACTTTATCCAAATGCTGTAATATCTTTCTTTGAACTATTCCAAAAGTACCATCCCAAAGCTTTTTCCACAAGTAAGCAAATCGCCAAAAAGAGGCTTAAATATTGAAAATCAATTAGTTCAAAAATGAAATAATTCAGCATATTTGACCCATTTGTACCTATGTAAATCATTTGTAATCAATACTTTACATCTAAAAACAACCTTCTAAATGCCCTTGATAAATAACGAATGATTCAATAATAATTATAAATCTATCTCTTTTTATATTTTCGATGAGAAGCAAAGATTGAGGATAAATGGTCAGAAAGCCAGGATGAATGGTTGATCAATAAATCTTATAAGGGAATAATTTTTCTCTCTTTTTTCCTTATATGTGAATTTTATACATATATGATCATCAGGAATCATTTTTTACAATATACCCCATAGCGTTCTTGGGGTTGAAAACAAGTTACTTATGGTAACCCCAACAGCGCTTTAGCCATTCATTCTTGATTATAATGGGTAAGCGCCCTTGGGGCTAGACATACAGAACTTTCGATAACTCCAAGGGCTAGGCCGAGGGCTGATGATTGTGGCGAAGGAGGTCGTTGACGGTTTTCACGGGGTTGAAGGTAATGATGGGCACCTCCACAAAGAGGGTGGTCCAGTCAGCCATGGCACCATTCCACAAACCTGGCAGTTCCTGTGCTTTCAGGTCCCTTCCTTCCTTTGACTTATATGCGATAAAGCCCGTCTTCTCATCTCGGTAATCCAGTAGGTTCCAGGGCTTACCCTGGCGGTCGCGGGTGGCACAGACCAGGTCCACGGGGTTGAAATGGGTAGCATTTTGCATAATCGAAAGCTGTTTGTCATTATTCTTATCGATCTGGGCACTTTCTACAATCTGCAGGGAGGTGGTCCCATCGCTGTTTTTCGCCCAAAAAGGTCCTCCCCCGGGTTCACCTTCGTTTTTAACCATGCCACAAACGCGGATGGGTCGCTCCAATTTTGCCTTTACATAGGACAGTTTTTCATCGTGGGACTGGCCGTAGAGCTTCTGAGGGGGCTGTACGCAGAGGACATTCTCTACAAAGGCCAGAGCTTCGTCTACCTCCTCGGCACCCGGATTGCCTTCCAGTCGCTCTTGAAAAGCAAATACCTGTTCCTGGGTTTCCAGGAGGATACCGGCCAGGGCTTTTTTGAAGGTAATGGTATCGTCTTTGATGCGGTCCGGGACCACATTGTCTATATTTTTGATGAAAATAATATCTGCATCAATGTCGTTGAGGTTTTCGATCAAAGCTCCGTGGCCTCCGGGACGGAAGAGAATCTCCCCGCTGTTGAGGCGAAAAGGCTGGTTATCCATGTCTACCGCAATGGTATCAGTGGAGGGTTTCTGGATGGAATAGGAGACCTGCAGTTCGACCTTGTACTTACTTTCATAGTCTGCCTTGACGCGGCTCATGAGCTCCTCAAACTTAGTTTTGTGCTCGGGAGAGACGGTAAAGTGGATAAAGGCCTTTCCTCCATGTACGGCGGCGTAGTTGGCGGCTTCGACCAGGTGCTCCTCGGCAGGGGTGCGATCCCCCTCAGGGTATTTGTGAAACTTGAGGAGTCCTTTGGGGAGCTGTCCGCAGCCCAGGCCCTCTTCTGTGAGCAGGGCTTCGAGGATAGCTTTAAGGTCTTTTTTGTCAAGGGCTTCTTTGATGCTCTGCCCTTGGAGTTGGGCGTCAAGGTCCTGGTAAAAGGCAAACTTTTCGATGTCCTCGAAGAAAGTCTTGACCAGTCCTCCCTCCTCTTGAACCTTCTCCCAGGCGGCTTCGCTTCCATCATACTCGCTCATACAGGCAAAGAGGGCCTTGAACATGCGGCTGGCTGCTCCGGAGGCAGGCACAAATTTCTCTATCTTGAGGTCTTTAAGGCGGTCTTCATACTGGCCTACCAGGCGACGGATTTCCGCTTCTTCCAGGCGGATGATCCCATCGTCCACCGTAGCGGCCTTTTGTATATCCATGAAGGGGAAGCCCTCATGAAAATTTTTCACTTGTTGTTCGACCACTTCGAGGTCGCTGCCGCGGTCTCGGATTTGAGCCAGGTCTTGCTCATTAAACAGGGTACGAATGTCAATTGCCATAAAAGTGTGTCAGTTTCACATTAATCAAATGGGCGAGCAGGAAAGAACACGGTGCTTCAAGTATATAACTTTTCCATCTCAATGAAAGGAATTCGGTTTCAGACGGTCAAGATCAGGAGGAAAACGGTAAAATATTTCGAAGGAGAAATTACAAAAGTTTTGATAAGTGAAGCAACTACCTCTCTTGGATTCTATTTTCTTCCTCACCCAGAAAATGCCCTGGGGAATCATATTTCTACAAAATAATCGTACCTTTCTTAGGAATTCATTCGCCTTAGCATTTTTCCTCCATGGAAATCAAGTATTCTTCCCACTTTCCGGAGATCCTTTCTCAGTTAGGTATTACCCTGGCTGTGAGTACCTATCAAAGTGGGAGCGTGGTCCTCATCAGTTCAATTGATGGCCAGCATCTGATTCAATTCGCCAAAAAACTCAAGCGTCCCATGGGCATTGCCGTAGGCCCGGATCACAGGATGGCGATTGCCTGTAAGGAAACTACAGAGGTCTTCGGTACCCATAAAAAGCTGGCCCTCACCTACAAAAAATCTCCCCGTACCTACGATGGTATGTATTTTCCCAGGGCGACCTACTACACAGGGCTGCTCGACCTTCACGATATGGAATGGGAGGGAGACCGCCTTATTGGGGTCAATACTGCATTTTCCTGCCTGGTAGAAGTCAATTCCGAATCCAGTTTTACCCCTGTCTGGACTCCTTCTTTTATATCCGATTATGTACCTGAAGATCGTTGCCACCTCAACGGACTGGCCATCGATCAAGAAGAGGGCTATCATTACGTAAGCATGATGGGCATGTCAGACGAAAAAGGAGGGTGGAGAAAAAACAGGCTGGAAGGAGGACTGATTATGAGGACCGAGGACGAAAAGGTCCTGGTCGATGCTTTGCCTATGCCTCACTCTCCTCGCCTGATAGACGGGAAACTATTTTTTCTCCTATCTGCCAGTGGTGATATTTATACCTATGATTTCGACAAAGAAAGGGCGGGCTACTTTGCCTCCGTAGAGGGCTTTGTAAGGGGAATGAGCCATCACGGAGATTTTCTTTTTGTAGGTTTTTCGGCCATGAGGGAGGGCAGTGAAGGATTTAGGGAACTCCCTATCGCTCGAAAGGCCCCCCATGCCGGTGTCAGCATTTTTCAATTGAGTACAGGAAAAAAAGTAGCAGAATTATATTATCTTACTGTCATAAAAGAAATTTTCGATGTGGCAGTAATCCAGGATATGAAGAGGGGAGTCATCTTGGATAAGGGGGGAAAAGTTGCCCATAGGGCTGTTTACATTGACAATAATGTGTATTATTGGAAAAAAGAGAAAGAGGAAACCGAAGAGGATTCTGACAAAATCGAGCATCAAACCTGATTATTAACATAAACATTTAAGCTATGAAAATTGATTTTGACCAGCGTATGCTCCGCGTCATGGTCGTGGCCGTCTGCCTCAGTGTTTCCGGCTGTGTCCCCGACGGAGGACTTACCCCCCGCGTCCTGGAAGGAGAATGGATCCTTACCAGCCTCGACAATCAAAATGTAGCCCAGGCCAATTCTTGGTCTTTCGAGTTTGAGGAAGACGGAGACTTTCAGTGGACTTTCTTCTCCTATAACGAAACCTACAGTGGCGAATGGGAGTGGAACGACACCAAAGACGAAATTGAGATCGAGTATACCGACAGCTTTGGAGACACCTACTCATTGGAATTCGAAGTTGAGGTCCTCGACAACATGAACCTGGAAGGTGAAATCATCTCCAATGGATACACCGTTGATGTAGAATTCGAAAGAGATGAGTAAAATTTAATTGCTCACTTCTGAAGAAAAGTTTCAGAAAATCTAATCAGGGAAGTCTTTTTAGGCTTCCTTTTTTATTTTTCCCAGCACATTTCAGTCCAGCTCCGTCTTAGAGGAAAAAGCAACCCATATGAAAAATATCACAATCATTTTCTCAACCTTCCTCATGATAGGCCTGAATGCCTGTATTCTATCAACAGACACTCCTAACGCTTGTACGGAAGAATTTCGGATGATAACCCTGGAAATCTCTGGCAACACCCTGGACCGAACCTATACCCTACGAAATGGCGTCGACACGGCCGCTTTCACCCAAGGTCCTGAATTTGGAAATACCTACCTCGTGCTCGACGATTTTTACAGGTATAAGATCGAGGGAAGCCAGGAAGCCTTTCTCTTTCACGGCTACATTGGAGACTCCCTGGTGGTAGTGGAAGATTACATTATCTCTGCCAATGCCTGCCACATCAACAAGGAATTCGGAAAGGATAGCTTAGCTTTGTAGAGTCTCCTTTTCCCCCTTTTGTTCAATAGCCCTCATCAGGGTGTCAAACAGAAAGCCAAAGGTAAGTTCAAATTCCTGCCTCCAGACCATGGTCAGTTCGGCTCGCTGGGAGATGTCCCGCAGCACAATGCTCTTGATGGCCGGAGACTGGTTAGAGAGAGAAGAAAGGGGCTCCAAAGAGATGCCCATCCCTGCCTCCACGAGACGGAAACTGCTGGTAGCAGAGTCCGTCTCGTGTTTTGTTTTTGGAAAAAAACCCGCATCCAGGCAGATAGATTCAATCTGATTGACATAATTGCTGCCGTCGGAGCGGGAGGGAAAAATAAATTCTTCTTCTGCAAAAACTGAGAAATCCTTAAAATTTTCCTCACTCACCGGATGGTCCAGAGGAAGAAGGAGGGCAAAGTAGTCCTTTTTCAATACTTTGCTTTTGAGTCCCGGAGGTACCAGGGGATGGGTCAGAAAACTAAGGTCCAGTTCTTTGTTGATCAAAGCCCGGTTTTGCTCGCGGTTGCTCATCTCCTTGAGAATGATTCGCAGTTGGGGAACCTGCTCACGGATATGACGGAGGATTTCTGGCAAGACCGACTGCATGATGGAATGGGTAAAGCCAATTTTGAGTTCTCCCGACCGGCCTTCGTGAATTTCCTGGCTTCGCTTGCGAAGCTGCTCCCAGTGTCTCAGCAGGTCCTCTACCTCCTTAAAAAAGAAGCGCCCCGCAGGGGTAAGTTCGACCTTTCTTTTACTTCTTTTGAATAAAATGGCACCCGTTTCTTCCTCTAATTGCTTGATCTGACGGCTTAGGGCAGGCTGAACAATAGATATTTCTTCCGCTGCCAAGGTGAAATGAAGCTTTTGGGCCAAAACCAGGGCATTTGACAATATCTGAAAATTCATGCTTTATTGTTATTAAAAGATAAAATTTAAGTATTTTTTTGTATTAATCATCATACTTATCTTTGTTAAAAACTTCTCATAAGCCATGATGCAACATGCTGAGTCTCTGAGCAGCCTGGATCGGGCTTATCAGACAGAAGAATTTCGCCAAGTGGGCCATCAGCTCATAGATTTACTGGCAGACCACCTTCAAAATCTGGAAAAGGGAGAAGGTAAGGCCATTCCTTTTCACCATCCTGAAGAAGAACTGGCTTTCTGGCAGGAAGACCTGAAAAATTCAGGAGAAAGTCCTCCTATTGACTTTTTCAAGCATCTCCTTCAGCACTCCATACAGCTTCATCATCCCCGAAACATGGGACATCAGGTGGCTGTGCCTGCTTTGATTTCTACCTTTGGAGGGCTTTTTTCGGACATGCTCAACAATGGGTCGGTTGTCTACGAAATGGGCATGGCCTCTACTGCCCTGGAAAAAATAGTGGTTGGCTTTGCCGCCCGAGAACTGGGCTTTGGTGAAGCTGGGGGTGGATTTTTAACCTCAGGCGGAAGCCTAGCCAACCTGACCGCCATGCTCACCGCTCGCAAGGCCAAGGCCCCCTCTAATGTCTGGCAGGAAGGGCACGGGGAAAAACTGTCCATTATGGTTTCGGAAGAATCCCATTATTGCATAGATCGGGCTGCCCGGATCATGGGCCTGGGCCAGGGAGGCATCATCAAGGTTCCGGTTGACGATGCCTTTAAGATTCGCACAGACCTGTTGGAAGGCTATTACCAAAAGGCAAAGGAGGAAGGTTATAAGGTCATGGCCATCGTAGGTTGTGCCGCCTCCACCTCCACCGGTAGTTACGACGATTTGGAGGCTCTTGCCCTCTTTGCCCGGGAAAAAGACCTTTGGTTTCACGTAGATGGTGCCCACGGGGCCAGTGCTGCCTTCGCCCATGATTATCGCCACCTGGTAAGAGGAATAGAAAAAGCGGACTCCGTCACCCTGGATTTTCACAAAATGCTCATGAGTCCCGCCCTCAGTACCGGGCTCATCTACAAAGAAGGCCGTGAGGCTTATCGCACCTTTCAGCAACGGGCCCAGTACCTTTGGGAAGCTCAGCAAGGAGAAGAGTGGTACAATGCAGGAAAACGTACCTTCGAGTGCACCAAGTTTATGATTTCTTCTAAGATTTACTCAATCATGAGGACCTATGGCAAGGAGGTATTTGGCGCCAATGTCACCCACCTCTACGGAAAAGCCCGTGCATTTGCGGATATTGTAAGGAATAGGACGGATTTTGAGCTGGCAATCTGGCCGGAATCGAATATTTTGACATATCGCTTTGTCGATGCTCCAGAAGATCAATGGAACAGCCTCAACGCTGCCATCAGAGCTGAAATGGTCCAACATGGAGATTTTTATCTGGTACAAACCCAACTCCGGGACAATACCTACCTCCGTTCTACCATCATGAACCCCCGCAGCAGTGAAAAAGATTTCAGCGAAATGCTCGATCGCCTGTCAGAACTGGCGAAGAAGAAGTTGTGCTAAATATTTCTACTTACTACAAGAGGCTCACGGCTCTGTCCGTGAGCTATTTTTTTGGACACACTTTTTCAAAAAAAGCAGGGAGGCTCCAGTTTTTTGGCTTGACTTGAGGGAAGAGGGCAGTTCAATCCTGGGCCTCATACTCGCGCTTCCCCCCCTCTTTCTTGATCAGTCGGGTATCTTTGATCATCATCTCCTGTGAAAAGACCTTACACATATCGTAGATGGTAAGAGCAGCTATGCTGGCTCCGGTGAGGGCCTCCATCTCCACTCCTGTTTTTCCACTGACCTTTACCTGGCAGTCGATCTGCACCTCGGTTTCATTGCGGGGGAAGATGTCAAAACTGATCCCATTGACGGAGAGGGGATGGCAGAGGGGAATCAACTCATGGGTCTTTTTTACGGCGAGGGTGCCGGCGATAATAGCAGTTTGGAAAACAGGTCCCTTGGGGGTCACGATCTCATCCCCAGTCAATTTTTCTATAATTTCTCGCCCCAAGACGATGATGCTTCGGGCACTGGCCATGCGACGGGTTTCTGCCTTGTGGCTGACATCGACCATGCCAGGATTGCCTTTTTTGTCAAGGTGTGAAAAGGAATCACTCATGATTTTCATTAGGTTCTGATTCAATGGCTGCTCTTACACTGCCGTATCTCAGCAGCAATTCTTTGGCCTCTTTGTAGGGGATGTTCAACTCTTCCATAACCATTCGACTCCCCCGGTCAACCAGTTTGTTATTGGCCAACTGCATGTCCACCATTTTATTACCCTTTACCCTTCCAAGTTTGATCATAACAGAAGTGGATATCATATTGAGGATCAGTTTTTGGGCGGTTCCGGCCTTCATGCGGGTACTTCCGGTCACAAATTCCGGTCCTACTACAGCGACGATGGGATGATCGACCATTTGGCTGAGGGGAGCTTCCTCATTACAGGTGATGCCTGCGGTGCCAATCCCTGCTTTTTTGGCTTCTTCAATAGCCCCTAAGACGTAGGGAGTTGTTCCACTGGCTGTGATTCCAATGACAAAATCTCCATTATTTACCTTGTGAGATTGAAGGTCTTCCCAACCCATCTTAGGGCTGTCCTCGGCAAATTCTACGGCCTTCCTGATGGCGGGGTCTCCACCGGAAATCAAACCTATCACCCAGCCGTGGGGCACACCAAAAGTAGGAGGACATTCTGAGGCGTCTACCACCCCCAACCTCCCTGAAGTGCCACTGCCCAGGTAAAACAATCGGCCTCCATCTTTCATTTTCAAGTGGATGGCTTCAACTGCTTTTTCGATTTGTGGCAAGATTCCTGCTAGTACCTGAGGGACCTTTTGGTCTTCCTGGTTGATGTTTTGCAGCAATTGGAGGGTGGACATTTCTTCCAAATGGTCGTAGAGCGAGGGAGATTCGGTGGTTTTTCTGATCATGGATAACTTGTGAGGGGGAAAAATACAGGAAACAACATCAATCTGCCAAAAATATTTGTCCCATTTTGCGTTATTAGAATAAGACAAATGGGTCTCATCCACGCTGAGTTTAAAATGGATTCACAATGAAAAGACTACTCATTCTCTTCTTAGCCTTGTCAGGCAGCCTGCTCACACTTCTGGCGCAACCCAGCTACACCTCGGCCGATTTTGTTGTTCAAGGAGATACCTTCGTCATTTCCAGGGTACAAAATGGGCTCCTCGCCCTGGATGTTGCCTCTACCGGAGCCAATTTCACCTGGAACTTCGACTCCCTCCAAATATTCGATCAGGAAATTCGCCGCATAGAAAATCCCGACAATACTGGCTATTATCTTACATGGTTAGCTGCTTGTATCCTGGGTCAGGGTAATGTATTTACCTGTCCCGGCATATGGGACGATCTCACTGATCAGGCTATCCTTAAATTTGATACCCTGGGATTGGGGGGTATCCAACTCAGGGAAGCCTACACCTTCTACAAAAAGACAAATACGACCTATGAGGCCAGTATCTATGGTGTCAAAGCCGGAATCGGAGGAATCAGCGTCCCGGTAGCCGTCAATTATGAAGACATAGATACCCTTTATCAGTTTCCCGTCAATTACCTCGACAGGGACAGTTCCACCTCCAGGCTGAGGTTTGCTGTGAGCAATGGAGGTACAGGGCTGGCATCTATCCAACAGCAAAAGCGTGTCAATGAGGTGGATGGCTGGGGAAGCCTGACCACACCCTTTGCTACCTATGACTCTGTGCTTCGCATGAAGACCCTCCTCACCAATACCGATAGCCTGGTTCTCAATGGAGACACTTTTAGCATACCTGCCACCACCGTGGAATACAAATGGTTTGCTCCTGATGTAGGTCAGCCGGTCATGATCGCTACGGCTTCCCGTACTCCACTGGGTGAGGTCCTTACCTCCATCGAATTTGTGGATTCTCTTCGATGCCTGGAACCTAATGCCAATTTTCTGTTTTTTCCTCCTATTGCCACGGTAGACAGCGCCAGCGGCAAAGCCAATGTCAACTTCCTCAACCAAAGCGGAAGCGCTGATCAATTTACCTGGGACTTTAGGGATGGAAGCATTACAACCCGTAAAAGTCCCTCTCATGAATTTGATCCCGGTGTATACCTGGTAAGGCTGATCGCCTGTAATAGTAGATGTACTCCCCTTCAATGTGATACCTTCAGCCTACCTGTTACTGTGGTCAACACCTTTGCTCCCCTGGCCATATTCAATGTCGCTCCTTCAGAAATCTGTCTGGGTGATAGCGTAAGATTTACCAACAATACCATCAATGCCGATAGTTTTGTCTGGGACTTTGGGAATGGGCAGAGCAGCCTTGAAAGAGCTCCCACCCTTTCGTACGCACAGGCCGATACCTATGAAGTAGCCCTCATCGCCATCAATGGGAGGTACCGCGACACCACTAGCCGGCAGGTCATCGTCCATCCCCTCCCCCAGCCCGATTTTGGGCAAGACACCCTTTTCCTGCCCTCGAATTTCTCCCAATCCATCAGTCCGGGCAACTTCGACTCCTACCTGTGGTCCACGGGAGATACTGACCCCAGTATCATCCTTGATGGACAGCAGTTGGGCATCGACACCCTGATCTACTGGGTGGATGTCATGGATGAAAACGACTGCATGCAGAGGGATTCCCTCCTGGTCATTGTCAGCCAACCTACCCAGGTACCTGCCCATGTGCTGGAAAAGGTAGGCATCTTTCCCAATCCCGTAAGCCAGAGGCTTAATGTCTCCATACCTGACCGGGTGAGCGGCAATTTGACTTGCAGGATTACGAATCTTCAGGGCAAGCTGAAATACAGCCGTAGACTAAAGGGAGGGAAGACCTATTCGGTTGAAGTGGATACTTGGCCCCTGGGCTTTTACCTTATTCACGTTGAAGGACAGGACTTCCACCTGACCCAAAAGTTTTTGATTGAAGACTGATCAAGCGGGGATTTAGGGGATAATTCCTATATTCGCCTTGCACGAAAAAGGATTTATGAGTGAACCCGCGGCTAAGAAGAAGTTTGGGACCCTTCCTGTCTTTCTTACTTCCATATCCACCATCCTGGGAGCCATTCTTTTCCTGAGATTTGGTTGGGCCATTGGTCATGTAGGGCTGGCAGGTACGCTGATGATCGTATTGATCGGCCACTTGGTCACCATTCCCACCTCCCTGGCTATTGCAGAGATTGCAACCAATCAGCGAGTAGAGGGAGGAGGGGCTTACTACATCATTTCCAGGTCTTTTGGATTAAATATTGGTGGGGCTATCGGAATTGCCCTCTACATCTCTCAGGCGATCAGTGTGGCCTTTTATGTAGTGGCTTTTGCCCAATCTACCGGCCCCATCATCGACTGGATAGAAGGGGAGTTTGGGCTGGTTATTGAGACATTTGGCTACAGGCTGGTCTCCATTCCCACCATGCTCCTGATTTCCCTCCTGGTTCTCACCAGAGGGGCAAACTCGGGAATGGCTCTTCTCTATGTGGTAGCTACCATTCTTTTTATTTCCCTGGCTATGTTTTTTGCGGGGGAGCCTCCGGCCGACCTACAGGTTTCATACAGCTCCTTTACTGAATCCCTCTACAGCGTATTCAACCCCGAAAACTTCACGAGAGAGAAACTGGTCGAACTGGGCATTGCCGAGGTAAAGCCAGAGCCCTTTTTCTATGTCTTTACCATTATCTTTCCTGCCTTTACAGGTATTATTGCAGGTCTTGGACTTTCAGGAGACCTTGAAGATCCAGGCCGTTCTATTCCTGTAGGAACCCTGCTGGCGACCATCATTGGGATGCTGATCTATGTGGCAGTAGCCTTCAAGATTTCCTTTAGCCTACCTCCCGAAGTCTTGGTCGACAAGGATCGTCTCATCATGAGCGACATCGCCATCTGGGGACCCATCATCCCCATTGGACTGGCAGCCGCCGCTATTTCCTCCGCCCTTGGTTCCATCCTGGTAGCCCCACGTACCCTTCAGGCCCTGGGTGCGGATAGGGTATTTCCTTCAGAATCGGGCAATAACTGGCTGTCGAAGTTTCGCGTCAAAGATAAGGAGCCGGTCAATGGTGCCATCGTCACCATCATCATCGCCATGGTATTTGTTGTCATCGGTGATGTAGACCTCGTGGCCGAGATCATCTCCATGTTTTTCATGGTTACCTATGGAGCTATCTGCCTTATTTCCTTTTTGGAGCATTTTTCCTCCAATCCCGCTTACAGGCCCTCCTTCAATTCACGCTGGTATTTCTCCCTACCCGGCGCTATCCTGACCATCTGGCTCATGTTCAAGATGAACCTGCCTTATGCCCTCACTTCCCTGGTCCTCATGGTGGGAATTTACTTTTGGGTGAGCAGGTACAATCAGAATCAAGGAGGAATGGTAAGGATATTTCAGGGTGTGATCTTTCAAATCTCCCGAAGCCTTAGGGTTATGTTACAAAAGGCTGGTGGCGAAGAAGAATCCGAAGAGCACTGGGTGCCTTCCCTTGTCTGCATATCCAAAGATAGCTTTGATCGGACCTCAGCCTTCGATATGGTCCGCTTTATTTCCCATAAATATGGCTTTGGGACTTATATTCACATGATTAAGGACTATTTTTCAAGAACCACAGTAGCCGAATCAAAGGAAATTCACTCCCGACTCCTCAAGCGCACAAAAATCTCCCGTTCCAAGGTCTATGTGGATACAATGATCAGTCCCTCCTACACTTCTGCCCTGGCCCAGACCCTGCAAATGCCCGGAATCTCAGGCCAGGACAACAATATGATTCTCTTCGAATTCAGCCCCTATCAAAAGGAGCGTTTGATGGACATCACTGAGAATTTTGGCTTGGTCAAGGCCGCTGAATTCGATGTCATGGTCCTCAGAAGCAGTGAAAAAGGCTTTGGGTACAAGCGAGAAGCCCATATCTGGCTCACCACCGAAGATTACATCAACGCTAACCTCATGATCCTATTGGCCTATATCATCCTGGGGCATCCTGAGTGGAAGGGAGGAGTCATCAAGATTTTTGCTGTCTATCCTGCGGGTGAAGCGGCCAAACAAAAAGAGAAGCTCGTAGGCTTGATCAACCAGGGCAGACTGGCGATTTCCCCCCACAATGTCGAGGTCATCGGAAGAAAGGAAGATAAGAGCATCAAGTCCATTATCAATGAGCGCTCAGGCGATGCCGACCTCACCATCGTCGGCTTTCACCAGGAAGCCCTTAAGAAAAATACCGATGAGGTTTTCTTCGGCTATGACAGACTAGGCAATATGCTTTTTGTCAATACCGATAAGGAAAAGATTATCGCATAATCCAGAAGGGGACTAGGACCTTCTTCTGCTCAGGTAGACAAATCCCAGCAAAAGGGCGCCCAGGCCACAGCCCAGAAGCATCCAGTTTTGTCGAGACCAGCCAAAGGAACTGACTTCCACAGGAGTATCGTCTCCGATGAGGACAAAGGGTGCCCAGTAATGCGGAAACTGCTTGCCACTGCCTTTGTCTAAGAAATCCACCTTTGCTTTGCGCAGGGCCTGGTCTTTGGGAAGCCCCTGCTTGAGGTAAGAGAAAAATGAGGCCATCACGTCTGCGCTGGTCTGGTCGTCGGCCTGCCACAAAGACATGACAATATTGGGGCAACCTGCGTATTTGAAGGCCCTGGCCAGGCTCATCATTCCCTCTCCCTTTCTCCATTTGCCCAAACCGGTCTCACAAGCGCTCAAGACGGCCAGATTAGCCCTTAGATTTTTGGGATAAATCTCATAGGCATGTAAGAGACCATCCTCCAGGCTGTCATTTCCCCTTTCCAGCACCAGGGAAGTATACATCGGGAAGGTATCGTTGAGGAAGGTGTGGGTAGCAAAGTGTAAAATGGCAGCTTCTTCCAGGTACTTTTTGGTAAGGGCTTCCCTGGCTTCTTCTCCTTGAAGCTTCTTTCCGCCCAACAATTGATAAGCTTCCTCTACCTCCTTTTGGTTGAATTGAAGCCCCCAGCCAGGAGAATCTGCCTTTTCTTTATTTGAAATCCGCTTTCGGTATTGATCATTGAAGACCGGAGCTACCCCCAGGTAAGCAAATGAAGGTGGAGGATCAGCCTGCGTTTCACCCTGTATGAGAGAGGCCGCATATTCATATCGAATGTTGTAATCCCGAATCAGGTAGGGCAAATCCTGATAACTCACATGGTCATATTCCCTCTCTTCGCTAAGTAAAATGTCAAAATTAAGTTGGGTGAGCCGACCCGAAGGGATGATGAGCAGCTCTTCAAAATTTTTGTTCCCAAACTCAGCCAGCACATCCCCTAGCAGTCCTCGATAAAGGGCATGACCCATTTCAGTGAATTTGTCGAAAGCCTCTTTATCGAAGGAGCGATTCTCAGCAAACTCCGGGGGTCTCAGCATTTGGATGAAGCTGTCGATCATGGGCTCGAAGGTCCCATCCAGGGTATCCACCAGATGTATAGTCTTCTCCTCATCAAAGGCTATCTTAAACAGGTATTGACCTTCCATCAGGAAGTACTCGACCACTAGGGTCTTCCCATCTCCTATTTTGTCCCTGACCTCATCTGGATAGACCAGGTGCTGGTCATACTTGAGCTGGTAATAGCGGGGGTATTTTTTTTCCAAAGAACGCTGCCAGTCCAGGTAGGCCTGTTTATTTTGTTGAAATTCGACCTCCCCCCTGTTCATTATGGTAGGATCGAGGTTGACCTGCCTGTCTTTGAGGTATCGCTTTTCGGCTTCATTGTAGGCTTGATGGAGTTGCCTGCCCCTTTCCCTCTCCGCCTGGGAAATATCTGAAAAATCGAAGGAACGCTTGCCCTGCAAATGGTAGCGAAGGGTATTGGTCTTTGCCTTGTCTGCCAGGGCAAAGGCTTCTTCATTGTAAATGGGATCCCCTGTCTCCTGATACAGACGATAATCGATGGAGAGGAGGTTGGCGTAATCGTAAAAAAAAGAAGAATTGCGCTGCCAGCCCGCCTCGCTGTAACTGGCGCGAAGCTCATACTGATCTATCCAGGCGAGCAAGGTCTTGTATGCCCTTCGAGCCTTTTTCAATTCGCCTTTGTCGCTGTAAGTGTCTCCCAAAATTCCCAGGAGATTAGAAATGTTTTGTATGTCATAGGACCGAAAATATTCCGGTTCAGCCAGTTTTTCCATTTCTTCCAGGCCAATATCCGGGAAATAGCCTTTATAAGCCTCTTCCAAATAATGAAAGGCGGAATCCACCCCTCTGCTATAGGCATGGATATAGCCCAAAAACATCGTGATGCTGATCCTGGCCGAATGACTCGGTAGTACTTTTTCTTTATAAATGGCATAGGCTGCCCGGCCTTGTTCCAAAGATTTTTCAATCTCCCCCTTATAAAGATAAAATTCCGCCAGGCCAAAGCGGGACTTAGCTATGTTAAGATGACCCGGGTCCAGGCTTTCAACGGACATTTTGAGCCCTTTTTTATAGTATTCCTCTGCCTTTTCGAAGTTGTCCAGGTACATATAGGTCATGCCGATATTGTGGAATATCATGGCCACCTCATGGGAAGCCCCAAATTTTTCCTGATCGAGTTTGAGGGCTTTTAGGTGGACCTTCAAGGCTTTTTCCTGGTATTCGGGATTGTTGAGGTCCATGTTGGAATAGGCATTGCCGAGGGTCTTGTAAAAGCCGCCCAACTCCCAATGCCCTTCCGGATAAATTTCCTCCATCTTGAGGACGGCCTTTTTGATCAGCCCCAGGGAGCGCTCATAATCACCGATGCTGCGGTAGGCCATGGATTGGTTGCGCCAGATGTATGGCAAAGCGTTGTGAGTGGAAAAGCCCTGCGCCAGAATTTGCTTTTCGAGGCGACTCATAAGGGAAAGCATCTCCTGATAATCCCCCTGGTTCCACAGATAATTGGCCTCGTCCAGGTATATCTCTGTCCGGGCCAGGTGCTGTTTTACATACATCTTATCCAGAGCAGTCTTGCCCCGGTCAAAATATGTCAAAATAGAATCCTGACTTTCTTCTCCCTGAGCGTAGATGGAAAGGTTTTCCCAGTATTTGGCAGCTAACTTAGGAGAAAATGAAGGTGTAAGAACCAAATTTCGGATAGAGGCGAGGATGTCGTATTGCTCCAGTAGGCTTTTTTTGCCGGATTGCCAGATGGCCTCGAGTTGGGTGAGGTAAAATTTTTCATTGGGGTAAGGACTTTCCCTATTCTCCTTGTAAAATGGCAAAAGCTCATCCAGGGAAGTGTTTTGAGCGATAGCCTTTCCCTTGATCCTGTCTCTTTCTGAAAGTAAAAAAACGTATCGAAGTTGATCGATTCGGCGATGGAGGGGAGATTTAAGGCTGTCCAGTGCCTGACAGGCCTTGTCGACGTAACCGAGGCTGATGCCAACGTCAGCCATTTCCAGTAAAATACGCTCCCGATGTTGAATTTTTTTGGCCTTCTTCAATCCTGCATCAAGTCGCTCCAGGGTTTCTTCGTATGCGGCTTTCCGGTAGGCCAGTTTTGCCCAGGGAATGTAGTAATCGGCACAGGAATCACATATGCCCAAAGCCGAACCAATGAAAAGCTCAGCCTCCTCCCAGCGTTGGCTCTCCCACATCGCTTCTCCCTGGAGGATCAAGGCCTCACTGTAAAGCGGGGTGTTTTCGCTACCTATTTTTTCCAGGCTTAGCTCCACTTCCCTTCCCAGGGCCAGGGCTTCCTCCTGCCGATCCCTTCTCAATGCCTCCCAGCCTTCTTCAAGTTTGACCTTCAAGCCATCCAGGTCATTGGCCCCCACCTCCCACCCAAAACAGAGAAGGAGGATTAAAAAAGAGGGAAGTAGATAAATTTTCATAGTCGAAGTAAATAGAATCCAGGAGTTGGTACATGACAAGGGGGTCAGGGTCTTATGTTCACAATCAGGGAGGACAAGTTCCCTTTTGGATCAGACATTTAAAAATTACAATATCATTGGCCCATTGGCAATGAAAAAAATAAGTTCGCCCGCTCAGCTTTGGACCAAAGGTTATAAAGTGGAGGATTCTCGGGTAGAAAATGGTTTTCTTCTCAAATATAAAAACAAAAAAAACGACCTTTAGGTATAGATTCACGCGACAGCATTTATTTTTAAGGAAAAATCAACAGAGGAATGGCTAAAAGAAGAGGCGGGACGGCAACAGGGGATCAGGAACAAAAAGTAAAGATCAGCCGGCAGGGCTTTAGGGATGCAATGAAAATTTTCAGCTTTATCAAGCCTTATCGCTGGTACTTCATTTTTGGGCTGATAGCCCTCGCCCTGTCTACCGGATCGAATTTTGTTTTTCTTGACTATATCCGAGAATTGGTAGATACCGTTACCGATAATAAGGAGGGATGGGAATCACAGTTGCAGGTGGTAGCCCTCCAAATTGGGGCTGTACTGATCGTTCAAGCTCTTTTTTCCTTTCTGCGAATCATACTTTTTGCCCAGGTCACCCAGCGTACCCTGGCCGACATCAGGAATGCCGTCTACCGCAGCCTACTTTCTGTTGGTATTCCCTTTTTTGAAAAAAGAAGGGTGGGCGAGCTGACCAGCAGGCTTACGGCCGACGTCAGCCAACTCGAGACTACCATTCAGGTTACCATAGCCGAATTTCTACGGCAGATCCTCACGCTGATCGGCGGTCTGGTCATCCTATTCTATGTCTCCACAGAATTGACCCTGATTATGCTGGCCACCTTTCCAGTAGCGATTATCATCGCTATACTGGTAGGCAGGTACATTAGAAAGGTGAGCAAGAAGGCACAGGACAAGTTAGCAGAGTCCAATGTCATTGTAGAAGAAACCCTTCACTCCATCCGCAATGTCAAGTCATTTGTGAATGAGCTCTTTGAATTTAGCAAGTTCAAAGAAAAAATGGGCGAGGTGGTAGGCTTCGGCATCAAGTCGGCTTATGCCCGTGGGGCCTTTGTCGTTGTGCTTATTGTAGCAGTTTTTGGAGGGATGGCCCTGGTCATGATCTTTGGAGCCAGAATGATAGGTAGCGGAAGCTTGGATATCGATCAATTTTTCTACTTTCTCCTTATAACCGCCTTTATTGGAGGTTCTATTGCCGGACTGGGCAGCCTTTACTCCGAAATCCAACGGGCCATAGGGGCTTCTGAGCGAATCAGAGGCATCCTCGAAGAAAGTGGAGAGTTTGATTTCGAACAAGAAAGACAGCCGGAAGATCGTCTCTCCGGCCACATCCAATTGGAAGGGGTTGAATTTTCTTATCCTACCCGCCCGGATGTAGAAGTGCTCAAGGGCATTTCACTGGATATTCCCCAAGGCTCTAAGGTCGCCCTCGCCGGTCAGTCGGGCGCGGGAAAGTCTACCATCGCCCAACTTCTCCTGCGCTTTTACGAGATTCAGCAGGGCAAGCTTTGGGTAGATGGGAAGTCGATTTTCGATTATGACCTTCATCACCTTCGCAGCAATGTAGGGATCGTTCCCCAGGAAGTGATTCTCTTCGGTGGCAGCATCAAAGAAAACATCGCCTATGGCCGCCCTGATGCCAGGGAGGAGGACATCATGGATGCCGCGAAAAAAGCCAATGCCTGGAACTTTATCCAAAACTTTCCGGAAGGAATGTATACCGTGGTCGGAGACCGAGGGATCAAGCTTTCGGGAGGACAAAGGCAGCGCATCGCCATCGCAAGGGCTATTCTCAAAGATCCCGCCATTCTTATCCTCGATGAGGCTACATCTTCGTTGGACGCCGAATCCGAACACCTGGTTCAGGGAGCCCTCAATGAACTAATGAAAGGCAGGACCACCCTCATCATCGCACACCGCCTCAGTACCATCCGCCACGTAGACCGCATCTACGTCCTCGACGATGGGCAAATCGTGGAGTCAGGCACCCACGATGAATTGGCCATGGATTCAGATGGGGCTTATAATCACTTGCTAAGGCTACAATTAGAATAGAAATCAAAGCCTCTGGTTGAGTACCCAAATTTCATTTCCCCTCATTTCGTAGGCAAAGCGCTGCAAAGGCCGGGGAGGGGGACCGTCGATCACCCTCCCCTCATAATCGTAAGTTCCCTCGTGGCAAGGACAGGCAAATATTTTTTCCTCTGCCTCATAGGCCACCGTACAGCGCCGATGGGTACAGATTAAGCTGATAATCTCCAGTTTTTCTCCATCCTCGCGGAGGAGAATCTTCCTACGGTTAAAAATAAAGGTCTTGAAGCCTTCAGGTGCTTTTTTTAGGGTCTCCAGGTCGCAAAGCAACATCTCAGGCTCATCCAGCAGCCCACAGCCAGGGGCCAGACTTAGCCCCGCACCGAGAACTGCAGATCTTCTTAAAAATTCTTTTCTGTTCATTTTCGCTCCGCCATGAGTTTGTGAATGTACTTGCCCAGTACGTCAAATTCAAGGTTGACCTTGTCACCTACCTTGAGGGAGTGAAAATTAGTGTGCTCATACGTGTAGGGAATAATGGTGATGGTAAAGTAATCCTTACCGGCCTCCACCACCGTAAGGCTGACCCCATTGATGGTGACAGAGCCCTTGTCCACCAGGAGATGCGAAAAAGAAGTATCGAAGCCAAAGCGGTACATCCAGGAACCATCTACTTCCCTTACTTCCTCTACCTCTCCTACACTATCCACATGACCCTGGACAAAATGGCCATCCAAGCGGTCTCCCACCTGCATGCAAAGTTCGAGGTTGACCTTATCCCCGGGCTTCCACCGGGCAAGATTGGTTTTCTTAAGGGTTTCATCCACCGCCGTAACTTGGTACAAGGCCTTGTGATCAGACTCCTGCTTTACATCTGTTACTGTCAGGCAAACACCATTATGTGAAATGCTCTGATCCTCGTGAATGGCCTCGTCAAAAGGAGCCTCCAGCGCAAAGTTACGGTTGCTGCCTGCTTCTTTTATCTCTTTTACCTCTCCCAGGTATTTGATGATTCCGGTAAACATATCGTCCTGTTGATTTTCTCTCTTAAATTGATAGATCGGGTTATTAACTCTTTTGCAGAAAAGAGACATTGCCACAAATTGCTGGCTAAAGCACAGCTAAGGTTGATCACAATGATTTGCTTTCAAGTCCAAGCCTGCTAAGGGTTTTTATCGCCAAATAGATTCATGATAACCATCAATTAACCTAAAAAAGCTAAAGAAGTTTTATGGAAAAAGGGCCGAAAGAGCTTTTGTAGCTTCCTCGGCCCCTTTTCGAGTCAGGTTTCCTTGTTCTACCTCAGTAGGGTCAGAAAACCTCTTACTTCCTTCCTCACATTCCCCAGAATACCCAATTCCTCATATTCCAGGTAGTAGAAATAAGTTCCCTCGGAAGCCTCGCGCCCGTCATCGGTGATTCCATCCCAAAGCTGAGCAAATGAACCATTTCCCCTGCTCACCGGTCTGCCCCAGCGGTCCAATATATTGACCTGGACCAGAGAAACATCCCTGAATTCGATGGGAATCCAAAAATCATTGAAACCATCACCATTGGGAGTGAAGACATTGGGAAGGATCAATTTGGGACAAAAATCTACACAGTTTCCTACCCCGGGTTCCGACTCATTGCCCGCCGAATCGGTAACACTTACCGTAAAACAGCCCACCAGGTCTTCACCGGGGATGAAATCCTGCAAGACTGTATCCCTTCCAAAAGAGGGATAAGGCAAACGTAGAATCTCCTGGTAGGGATCTTCAGGTGAGGACTTGTAGAAAATCGAAATAAATTCTGCATCATCGTCGCAGCCCAGGCTGGGCTTTGTGATCGTCAGTTCCGCCAATTCGTTGAGGCACTGGTTGGAAAGGCTCAGGTCGGGATTGCAGGGGGCTTCGTCATCTACAGCCCGGTCGCAGCTGATCTGCGAGTCATTAAACAAAGGAGAGGGAATTCCCAGGGTATTGTGGCTTCCCCTGGACCGAATGAAGTAACAGTACTCCACATCGGTTTGCAGGGCAGTATCTCGGTAGCTGTGCATATTGCTGCCTGTACCTGCCAGAGAATCCACCACCTCAAAAGGAGCTCCATTTGCCGAGCGGAAGATGAAGTAAAGGTCATTTTCCCAAGGGACTTCCTCGGTCCATTCCAGGAAAATATCCTCATTCGAACCTCCACGGGTATCCAGGAAAATACTGGAACCTATGTGCCTGCCCTTGTTCAAGTTAATGGGAAGCCCGGCAGCGTCAAAGACCTCTACCCGGTAATTGTAGTTTCTGACCTCAGTATCCAGGGCCTCATCCAAAAAGCTTTGCTGACTAAAGGGTAGCTCGGCGATCTCGATGGCCGGAAATGAATTGTTGTTGGCCCGAAAAAGTTTGTAGATGTAGGGAGCCGGAAAAAGGGTGTCGATCTCAGGCTCTGTCCATCCTACCAGAATTTGCCCGGTAGCAGTAGAGGTCTCCTCCACATCAGTCCGGGTCAGAAAAATCTCTGAATTTTCTATTTCTACACAACCACTCTCAGCACAGGACTCCAACTTGGGTACCTGGGGCTGTATGGGGTCTGCATAGATTGCCGTGATGGCATAACAAATCTGATCTCCGTAGCCCCCTTCAACATCAGAGAGAGAGTCCAGGTAAGTGATATTTTCCCAACCTTCATTGATATGGATCAATTCAAACCCTGCGTCTTCAGGGCTTACCTCACAGCAAACTGTATCCTGGTCAAAATTTTGCCCGTCTATCTTTCGATAAATAAAATACCCCAATACAAGCTCACTACAAGGGGTGGGCATCCAACTCAAACTCACCGAGCGGGGTCCTTTTTCCACCATCAGTCCTTCGGGGGGGGGAGGAACTACCTTGATCTGCACCGTCTTATTATCAGTCAGGGTGGTGAGGCTATTGTCCTGTATGGAATAGATAAAATTGTCATTGGCAAAAAAGTCCACCTGATAAATCTGCGAACGGATCATGTCGCAGGTGGTATTCCACCTTATCACTCCCTTGATGGTATCTACCGGGGTAATATCTCCATTAAAGGTAGAGGTGGGCAAGCTGTTAAAGCGATTGATTTCGCCAAAGAGGGGATCGATCACCACGCCTTCCAGGGTGGCGGGAGGACTCAGTGAGAAGGGGCCATTGTTGCCCAAGGCTCCATTGTTAAGGCTGAGGTAAAGGCTATCGGTAGAATCGGGATCATAGGCCAAAAAGGGAAACTCTAGTGATTCGCCTGCAAAGATACAGGTATCGGTTAGGGTCTCAATGACCGGGGGATTATTTTCACAATCATTGACAAAAACGGCCATGTCCCGCTGGACAAAACCCAAAAACAGGCCGTCCCGGTATTCTTCCACTACATAGCTAATATTATAGACCCCTACCTGATTGGGAACCAGCCAGGTGATAAGGCCGGTTACAGAATCCTGGACCAGAGGTCCATTGGAGGGAAAAGTGGCCTGATCATCCGGAAAGGTATAGCAGACCGGACGGGGATTGGTCTGAGAGTTAAAGGACTGGGTATCGTCAAAATCCTCTGAGGGTACAAGATAATAAACAAGCGAGTCTCCATCCCGGTCGAAACCTCCGGGGTTGTGGCTCCAGGGCTTACCGACACAGGCATCGTAGATGGGGTCGTTGAGAAAGACTGGCGAACTGTTGGACCCCAGGATGGGATTGTAGATAAATCGGGTGACCACCGTAAAGGCCTTCTCATTAGAACTACAGATGTTAGTTACATTGCTCAGGCGGGCAATATCAAAATAGTGAAGGTAGTACTCTCCAGGTCCTGGAAAGATGTAGTCCACCTTGTAGATGTTTCGCTTAATGGCTCCTCTGACCTCCTCTCCTACCCGTGTTCCAGGCACATCACAATCCGGAAAATTTATGGGCGCAAGGGGGCCATTGGACCTGGGAATATCGATCAGGTCGACGATGGGATTGAGGTTGAGTGCAGAATAAATCTGTATATCCGCCGCACAGCGATCCACTCCTGCTTCCGAAGGATCGGAATAAGTAGTCAGGGTAATGGTGTAGGAATTGGGATTATTGGGATCGTTTCTCTCCAGGGTAATCTGTCCGGCGAGGTTATGGGTAGCTAGGCCTAACTGTGGAGCAAACAGGATCAACAAAAGCAAAGTTCCGCTGTAAAGGAGGCCCTTTGGGTTTATATAATTGATGAGCATAAAGGGTCTTTCTTGTTTGGGTCTATCGAAAAGAAAATAAATAGTAAGGTAAAAAATTAAACTGAAAAACGATGCTAAACAATGATAAGTTTGGTACATAGTAAAGCTGCAAAGCATACGCAAAATACTGGGCTTAGGGTTGTCATTCTGCTTACAGGAATACTTTTTTGAAGGGCGGGGAAGATCAAAAAGGCCTTGAAGTTCCCCTGGGAATTGGCTATCAAGGAAGTGAGAAAAAATTATGGGAACAAAAGGCTGGATTTCAATGGTGAAAATGCTGGTCCTTTGTTGCATTTCTTTATAAAAAGACCGTAATTGCACAACCATTTTTCAGGACAGATTAGGCGAGATAAAAAATTTATAATGTACGCTAATTCTTACAAGACAGTTTCTGCCAATATTGCCACAGCGGATAAGAAGTGGTTGATCGTAGATGTGCAGGGAATGGTACTGGGTCGGGCCGCCACCCAAATTGCTATGCTTCTCAGAGGCAAGCATAAGCCCCTATACACTCCCCATGCCGATTGTGGAGACAATGTTATTGTGCTCAATGCAGACAAGATAAGACTTACCGGAGGCAAGATGTGGCAGAAAGAATACCTTCGCCACACCGGGTATCCCGGGGGTCAGCGCTCCATGACTGCCCGTCAGATGATGGACAAGCACCCTACCAGAATGGTAGAAATGGCTGTGAGAGGTATGTTGCCCAAAAATCGCCTGGGAAGCAGGTTGTTTACCAACCTGAGGGTCTACGCAGGAGATCAGCATCCCCATGAGGCCCAGGAACCAAAAGTATTTGAACTTAATAAGCACAGATAAGTTATACACTTAACACTGGAAGATTCTCATGAGTCAATCAATTAAAGTTGGAAGAAGAAAGCGAGCGGTAGCCCGCGTGATTTTGAAGCCCGGAAGCGGTGAGTTCACTATAAATGACAGAGAGCTTGCGACCTACTTCCCCGTCGACCTGCTTCAACTGAGGGTCAATGAGCCTTTTCAGGTCCTCGAACTCAATACTTCCGAGTTCGACATCAAAGCCAATGTAGATGGCGGTGGGATCAAAGGACAGGCAGAAGCAATTCGCCTGGGCATTTCCAGGGCCCTCGTCGAACTGAATGAGGAGTACAAAAGCCCCCTCAAAAGGGCGGGTCTCATGACCAGAGACTCTCGTAAGGTAGAGCGTAAGAAGTTTGGCCTGAAGAAAGCACGTAAAAGCGAGCAGTTCTCTAAGCGTTAATCGAAGAAATTATGGATCACCCTACATATCAAGATTTGTTGGAAGCTGGTGTTCACTTTGGACACCTTAAGAAAAAGTGGAATCCCAAAATGTCTCCATACATCTTTATGGAGCGTAATGGTATCCACATCATCGACCTGAACAAAACCCTTCGAATGCTCGACGAAGCTTCCAAGGTAACCAAGGCCCTAGCCTCTTCCGGAAGGAAGATACTTTTCGTCGCCACCAAGAAGCAGGCCAAAGAAATCGTCGAAAACGAAGCCCAGCGCATCAACATGCCCTTCGTTACCGAGCGATGGTTGGGAGGAATGCTGACCAATTTTGCTACTGTCCGTAAGTCCATTAAGCGGATGAAAAACATCGAGAAGATGAAGACGGACGGTACCTTCGAAAGGATCAATAAGAAAGAAAGGCTCATGTTTTCTCGTGAGCAGGAAAAACTTAACCGAGTGCTGGGAGGTATCTCCGAGCTTAACCGTCTGCCCTCTGCCCTCTTCATCGTCGATATCAAGAAAGAACACATCGCCATCTCCGAGGCTAGAAAGTTGAACATTCCTACCATCGCCATGGTAGATACCAACTCTGACCCTACCCTGGTCGACTTTCCCATCCCTGCCAACGACGACGCTGCTAAGGCCGTGCAGTTGATCATCCGTACCATCGCTGACTCCGTTTCCGAAGGACTGGAAGAGCGCAAAAAGCGCCGCGAAGAAGACAAGATCAAGAAAGAGGCTCAACGCCAGAAAACAGAAGAATCCAGCGAAGTAGTAGAAGCTGAAGCATAAGGATTTTTTAAGAATAGAAGGAAAGCGAACCTAATATGGGTTCGTTTTTTTTGCGCCAAGCAGATCTTAAAGACAACTGTAGAAAAAAATAATTAGCAGAAGCCAATAGCTTTTTCAGGTAAAACCCTGGCCCCTTTGAGCTAAATCTAGGCTTAGTCTATGGTCCGTCCTACCAGCCATACGCTCGAAATAATGATTCCCATCCCCATCAATTGGGAAAGATTGACCACTTCTCCATCCCACAATCCCCATCCAAGGGCTACAATGGGGACCAAATAGGTAACCAAGGTAGCGAAAACGGGGCTGCTTATCTCGATCAACCAGGTAAAAATGAGGATGGCAATCACATTGGCAAAGAAAGCCAGGAAAAGAATTTCTCCCAAGGCCCACCGCCCTTCCGAACTTTCTAATCCCAGGATGAAGAAATCAGATTGCCAAACGTAGAAAGCTGCCAGGGGGAAAACGATCAAAAAAGCAATTGAACTGATCTGCACACTACTGAGGTCTGACAAGTTAAACTTGACAATATTTCCGGATAATCCAGTGCAGAGGGTAGCCAGAACTGCGATGAGGGCAAAGAGATTTATCGCTCCAAGTTCATTGCCGGGGGCATAAAAAACCAGTATTAAAGTTCCTATCAGACCTATCAAAAGCCCCAAAAGTTGGATCGGTTTAAAGGTCTGCCGATAAAATACAAGGCCCAGGACAAGGGTCATCAAGGGGGTCAATGCGCTGAAGATCCCATTGAGGGAAGAGGTGATTTGGCTCTGGGCAAGCGCATTCAAATAGGTAACACAGAGATTCGTGATGATGGCAAAAAAAATTAGGCTGCCCCACTTTTGACGGGGAATATTTTTGATTTCCCTGAGGGCAAAAGGAAGCAAAAAAATTGAAGCAAAAAACATGCGCCCGGCAATGACCTGCAAAGGAGTGAATACGACGAGTGCTTTTTTAAGTACAAGGTAGGAACTTCCCCATATACCAGCCAAAGTGAATACCAGAATCCAGACCAGCGTCGGTGTAGGAATTAATTTTTTCAAACTTCTTCATGCTTTGAACAAGACTTGCAGGATATTTCGCCAGTGATTGTCCAATTTTATCGTTTAACTTCCTAGACAATCATAAGGATTTTTTTTATAATTCTACCTATCGTAATAAAAGCCTGGCCCTTGAGATGAAGTAGCAGGGCTTAGAAAGGGAAGCAAATACAATGAAGTCCTTATTTTTTACACAAAATTCAGTGGGAGTTGACACGGTTATTCGAATTTTGTGTAGCTATGCAACATAATGGCACTAAAATGGGTATATTATACATCGCAAAGACCCACTGAAATGAAAAGAAAACTTTTACTATCTATATTTTTTGTTTTTACCTTTGGCTTCTCCTTCGCTAGAGCAAGTTATCCTGTATCCGATTGGGACAGGGAAATTGCACTTGGTGTTTCTGTATCCATTTACCCTAATCCCTCTACTGGCCTTGCCTACCTGGAAATCGAAACTGAGGAAAATAAGAGCTACAAGGTTAAGGTCGTGAACCTCATCGGACAAGAGATCATCGCTCAGGAGGTAGAAAGCAATCAAAAATTTCAAATGGATCTCAGGAGCGTGCCCGCTGGCGTCTACTTCGTGCAGATCGAAAGAGGAGAAGAAAAAGTAACCAAGAGACTGATCATCCGATAAGTCGGTACATAATACATTTTGAAAGCTGTCATTTTTATCAAAAAATGACAGCTTTTCTATGTTTTTATGTATAAGGAGTCAAAACCTTATCAATGTAGCACCAGGCCCATTTTTCTCCCTCTTCAGCTGAGATGACGGCCGGAAGCCCCTCCTTCTTGAAGTGCTGGGTGGCATGTCGATTGGGAGAAGAATCGCAGCAAAGTACCGACCCACATTCGAGGCATTTTCGCAAATGTGCCCATGTACCTCCGGTTTTGGCACATTCTTGACAGACGTTCTCTTCCTCTGAAACGGGCAGCAAAGTAGCTGCTCCTATATGTTCGCAACTGGGTTTGCTCATTTTCTTAAAATTATGTTGATAAAACGATGCTTGAAGATCAGATTTCTTCCAGGTATTTGTGTACGAAACTGATGGCCATTGCCCCCTCACCTACGGCTGAGGCTACCCGGTTCATGGCCCCTGCCCTTACGTCTCCTGCAGAAAAAATCCCTGGTATGCAGGTCTCCAGGAAATAGGGATCTCGCTCCAACTTCCACGCCTGGGCAAAAGACTTTTCCTGCATCTGGTCTCGTCCCGTCATGATATAGCCCTTCTCATTTCTGATCAGGTTTAGATTTATCCAATCGGTATAGGGACGGGCTCCGATAAAGATAAAGAGAGCCACGGCCTCATACTCTGTACAGCCGCCATTTTCCATGTCTTCAATCAAAAGCGCTGTCAAATGACCGTTCTCTCCGATGGCCTCTTTGACCTGTCTTCTTCCCCACACCTCGATATTGGGGGTCTGGTCAATCTGTTCGATCAGGTATTGGGACATGGTAGCACTCAGGTCGGGTTTTCTTACCATTATGTTGACCTTCCTGGCAAATCTGGAGAGGTACATGGCACCCTGACCTGCAGAATTTCCCCCTCCTACGATAAAGACATCTCTGTCCCGGCAGGCATTGGCTTCCGTGGTGGCTGCGCCGTAGTATATCCCTGCTCCTGTATAGTCTTCAATGCCCTTAGTGGGAAGTTTGCGATAATCCACTCCTGTGGTTATCACTACCGAACGGGTAAATATTTCCTGACCATCGTCCAGCATGAGGCGTTTGTATTGATCCTGGGTACTGATCTCCCTGACCTCGGCGGGTGAGAGAAATTCTATGCCAAAGCGCTCGGCTTGGGTGATGGCCCTGCGAGCAAGGTCGGAGCCGCTGAGGCCTGAGGGGAAGCCCAAATAATTTTCTATCCTCGAACTGGTTCCGGCCTGTCCCCCTGGAGCTCTCCGCTCGATCAGAAGGGTCTTGAGTCCTTCCGATCCTCCATAGACCGCGGCAGCCAATCCGGAAGGGCCTGCCCCGATAATGGCCACATCATAGAGTTCCTGATTGGCAGAGGTATTTCTTCCTATGCGGGGAGCAATCTCGGCGATGCTGGGATTGGAAAGGGAGGTACCATCTTCAAACAGCAAGGCGGGATAGTCCTTATCTGTCAGGTTGTGCAGTTTGGTATATTCCTGGGCCTTACCCTCTTCGCCTGCGTCCAGCCATTTGTAGGGGATGAGGTTGCCGCTCAGGTAGTCTTTGATCTGATGAGACCTGGGTGAAAACTGATAGCCAATGACCTTGAGTCCATCGTAGTCGGGGATAACGTGTGAGTTCCATTCGAAGAGCAAGTCATCCAGGACAGGAAAAAGTTTCTCCTCAGGAGGATCCCAGGGCTTGGTCAGGTAATAATCCAGTTGGACATCATTGATGGCCTTGACAGCAGCCTCGATGTCCGAATAGGCGGTAAGGATCACACGTTTGGCCTCGGGAAAGAAGGACTTAGCCTTCTCCAAAAATTCAACCCCAAGCATTTCCGGCATGCGCTGGTCAGAAAGGAAGAGGGCCACATTTTGCCCTTCTTTCTTGAGTTGTTCCAGGCTTTTGAGGGCCTCCCCGGCAGACTCCGTAGCAAGGATTCTGTAGGAAGTCTTATAATTTTTTCTGACATCCCTTCGTATAGCCTTCAATACCTGGGGATCGTCATCAATGATTAGGATGATAGGTAGTTTCATGAGAGAATGCCTTTGTGGACCATTGAAAGTTAACTAAAATAATTGTGTCTTTTGTTGGTTCCACATCACCCGTATTCTCTTCGACACATGATTGATTCAAGTTTTTTATAAAACCCCATTCTCAGTCCATTTGTGACACAGATGTCCAATTGGTTGTATCAAGGTTTGGGGTACGCTGAGGGGCTTCGATTCGGACTTTTTCGCCTTTAATAGGCCTTAGGTAAATTCACCCCTATTCCAAAATTTTAAAGGCAACGAACCTGCTTTACAGTTTCAATTTATTTTCTGCTGTAAGGGAGGGTCAAAACAGCCAATTTTTTCTAGGAATTATCAAGAAAAATCGTTAAATAAAACCTGTTTATAGGCCTGAAAGCCAGGATATTACAGTATAGACATATACGAATTTTTTAACTGGATAACTTTTTGCAACCTGT
This sequence comes from uncultured Bacteroidia bacterium, assembly GCA_964564415.1. Classification (GTDB taxonomy): domain Bacteria; phylum Bacteroidota; class Bacteroidia; order J057; family J057; genus JALEFZ01. The sequence goes on from CAZMAV010000020.1 coordinate 53,476, forward strand.
ATGCTTTAGCTAGTCGATATCAACTGAAGAAGGGTTATGGAACTAAGAGGAGAAAGAGTAACGTTACGTCCGATGACACTCAGGGAGCGCCACCTGTTTTACCAATGGGCGACACGGTCGGATGCTACGCCATTTTGGTATGGGGATTTGTATGGGGATGATATTCCTTCCTACGTCGTATTCAAGCATGAGTGGCCGGATCATTACTTCGTAGAAGAGGCCCCCGAACGAGGCAGGGCCTTTGCCATCCTTCACCAAGGCAGGCCCATTGGTCAGATCAACTACAATGAAATAGAAAAGCGGGACCGCTCAGTAGAGCTGGATATCCTGATCGCCTATCAAGAAGATCAAAACAGAGGACTGGGTAGCGATGCCATTCGCACCCTCGTGTCCTACCTCTTTACCCAAATGAAGGTCAGGCGCTGCCGCATCGAAACCGTTTCTGAAAATCCAAGGGCGGTCAAAGCCTTTGACAAAGCCGGATTTAAACACATCTATACTTACTTTCGGAGAGGCATCGTATGGCATGTTATGGAAAGAATGGCTCAATGGGTAGAGGTATCCCCCGTACTGGCGTTTAGCAAGGTACAGGATTACTAGGGTAGGGCAGTCATTTATTTGCGTATTTATTAGCTAAGAATGTTAGGGATAGATGTGAAATTTTGTAGAAAAATTGGAATAAATAGCCCATCTCTCAGCGGAAAACAATAAATTGCATATAGGAAGTATATGTGAAATTTGCAGTAAAAGCCCAAAAGCTTACTGCCAGTATTGTAATTTTCAGATATTTGTAATATTTTATGGTTTGATTTTCAGTTAATTAGCCTTATTTTACGCTGATATTTTCGCGTCCCCAACAGAAAATGCCAGCTTTCACCTGAATCCACTTATACCTATGAAATCCAGGTCTTCACACCCCACAGCTACTTTTCCCCTGCTTTTCATCTTCCTCTTTGCCCTCGGAAGCCCTCTTCGGGCACAGCTGACTTATACGCCCAGGAGTGATGAGGCCAGGATGATCGACCCCGGCCAGGGCCAGGAATTCACACGGGCATTTTTTGATGCCAATAATTTTCACTTCGTTCAGTTTGGCGTCTATCCCCTCACGGTCAACCGCCGAAAAATCCTCGCCCCTTCCGGAATCGGTCAGATCTGGCTGATTGAGCATAAATCCACCCAGATTCGTGGTAGGCGCTATCGCGGTGCTTTTTATATTGTCAAGGCCTTCCCCTCCGCCGGACTGGCCCGGGCCTACGCCGATAAGTACAAAAAACAAGGCATTGATTGCTGGTACAATCCCAAGCTTTTCGATGTGCCTTTTACCCTCTGGGGCATTACCTATTAATCCCAAAAAAGAGACGCTTTCCCCAGCGCCTCTTCCTTTAGTTTCTACTCGCTTTCCTTTTCTAGTTGGTCTGTACAGCAGTCATGGAATAAGACAAGGTATTCCCTACGGAGACATTCTTAAGTTCGACCGTGTAGACAGCATTGGAAGCACCTCCATAGCTCAGCACCAACTTGTCCTGCCTATTTCCCATTACTTTGGAATCGATCTGACGTCCGTTCTTCTTTACGCTGACCGTGCCACGAGCTGTTCCTCCCTTACGATTGATGGAAATTCTGATCTTCCTGTAAGAGGTACAAACCCTGTCAAATTGCTGGGTCTTCTTAGTTTGACCTACCAACCTGCCTGAAGCCATTCCTAAATTGTTTCCTGCATCTCCCTTGACAGTCAGTCTGTACTTAAATTTGTTTGAAACCGACTGGTTGATGATCTCTATCCGCACATTTTTACCTTTGGTATTTTGAAGGACGGCCGTCTTGGTTTTGGTGTATTTACCATTGGTAAATTTCAAAAATTTCTTCCTCACATTGTCTACATAAATATTGGCGATGGTCTCTGCCCTGCCATCTTGCTTGGCTACCTTGATGGTGAGGGTTTCGGACTTAGAACGGAAGGATTCCTTCGCAGGCCCAGCCGAATATACTGTCCCGCTGCGATTGACCAGGGTTTTGGTACATTGTGCGAAGGCAAAACCCTGAACCAGGATAAATACAAGAAAAATTGGAGCGATTAAGTTGTTTACTGTGCTTTTCATAGAGATTAGAATTTGAGTATAATTTTGATTGATAAAGGCAGATACATCCAGCCTTCATTTATCAGTAGCACAGCCAAACACTTTCGTAACTTGTCGGGAGAAGATTTTTTCAATTTGGCCCAGCAGATTAGCATCTGTAAGCAATAGCCTTTTATGCAGTGAAGAAAAGAGCCATGACTTCAATTTCCTTGAAGTCATGGCTTAATTGTTGATTTTCAGTTAGATGTATGGGGTTATCAAGAAGGAATGGATACAGCGCTATTTGGGTTGAAAACAAAGTATTTATAATAACCCCAACCGCCCTTTGCTTGATAAATAGCACCTAACACATTATCTTATTTAGGCTTCGACGGCCTTGGCATTGGGTTCGATCCATTTGCCGTCTTCGCGAATCAGTTCGATGAGCTCATCCACGGCTTTTTCTGTAGGCACGCCTTTTTTGATAACTTCCTTTCCGCGATAGAGGGAGATCTTGCCCACACCTACCCCCACATAGCCATAATCCGCGTCAGCCATTTCGCCGGGGCCATTGACGATACAGCCCATGATTCCGATTTTCACCCCTTTGAGGTGCTCTGTACGCTTGCGAATCCTAGCGGTGGTTTCCTGAAGGTCAAATAGGGTACGCCCACAGGAAGGACAGGAAATATATTCCGTCTTTGTGATGCGAAGCCTGGATAGCTGTAGCATTCCAAAGGCCGTGCGCACCCTCACTTTATCGGCTTTGTTGATCCAAAGACCTTCGACCAGCCCATCCACGAGGAGGGTAGCTCCATTAGAGGCCAGGGCCAATTGGGTCATGGCTTCTTCCCCGATTTTGACGTAGTCGGGATAGGGATCATTGGTGTAATAATCAAACCCAGAAGGAAGGCTCAAGCGAAGGATCACGGGATGCTTCATTTCCTCCCGGATGAGATCATAGATCATCTTTCGCCAGTCATAGGTCGGGATGGCCTGATCGGAGTCCAGAACAAAAGCTACCTTGGCAAAGGCTTCTTTCTGAGGCCAGACCTGGGAAATGGTCTCGATATCGAGGGCCACGAAATTGAGGGATTGGCTTTGGGCTTCCGCCTGCAGGAAAGCCTGGGGACTTTCAAAAAAAGGAAAATTGACATCCTTATTTTTCATCTTCTGCCAGGTATCCTGGTTGTAGACCCGCTTAAGTCCCCCCGGTAGCTCGTACTCAGGCACCTGATCTCCCAGGTAGACAAAGTCAGCAGCGATATCCGAAAAGTTATACTTGTCGAGGAGGGGAATATAGGTGTAGCCAATCTCGCTCATGGCCTTGGCCTCCTTCCAATTGTGGGTCATGTCTGCCACGACCCTGGGTACTTGATCGCCTCCGAGATTTTCGGTCTCCAAGGAGTTTCGTCTTTCAAAGGAAAGGGGGTCAAAGGGAAGGATGATTTTTTCGGTAGCTGAGTCTCCTTTGGGAAGGCGAAGTTTATTGGCCTGATTGATAAAGTGGTCGACCAAAAACTGCCCTACCGGCATTTCGTGCTCGGGTTCCTCGGTAAGGGAAACCCTGACTGTATCACCGATACCGTCCATGAGTAGGGTGGCCATACCCAGGGCAGATTTGATGCGACCATCTTCGCCTTCGCCGGCCTCGGTCACCCCCAGGTGAAGGGGATAGATGCGGCCCCGCTTGAGCATGTCCTCCATGAGCATGCGATAAGCCTGTACCATGACCTGAGGATTAGAAGCCTTCATAGAGACCACGATGTCATAGTAGTTGTGGTCCTCGCAGATCCGGATAAATTCCATGGCGGACTCGACCATGCCCAGGGGTGTATCTCCGTAGCGCGACATGATGCGGTCGGAAAGGGAGCCGTGGTTGGTACCCACACGCATGGCCGTACCTTCCTCCTTACAGATTTTGACAAGGGGGGAAAACCTTTCGTAGATGCGCTGCAGTTCGCTCTGATAGGAGTCGTCGGTATAGGCTATCTCTTTGAATTTCTTTTTGTCGGCGTAGTTGCCGGGATTTACCCTCACTTTCTCCACGAAACGGGCAGCGATTTCGGCGGCATTGGGGGTAAAGTGAATATCTGCTACCAGAGGTACATCACAACCGCGCTTTCTTAGTTCTTTTTTGATCTCGGCAAGGTTGTGGGCTTCTTTTTTGGAGGGGGCGGTGATGCGGACAATTTCACAGCCAGCTTCCACCATGCGGAGGCTTTGTTCGACCGTGGCCAGGGTGTCCATGGTGTCGGTCGTGGTCATGGACTGGACGCGGATGGGATTAGAGCCTCCTATGCCTATATCTCCGACCATAACTTCGTGGGAGGGGATGCGCTTGTAGCTCAGGTGTGAAAGTGCGTAGGGTACTTGCCTTTCCATATCTGGATGAATCTTCGGTTTGATAGTAAAAATCTTAAGAAAAAATCTCAAATCCTAAACGCCTCCACCAAGGGAAAGGTTGAAATATGAGGTTTAGAATATGTAAAAGAAAAAATCAAGCCTTCAGGAGGCATGAATTTAGTACCATTTTACGTATTTTCTTATTTTCGGTAAAAGACCAGGTAAGCATATTCCCCTCTCCATTTGACTTCTTGAGCCAAGTAGAAGAACAAGGGCATTGATTTTACATCGACAGGAAACTCCCTCCTTATGCCTAACATAACAAGGTAAAGTTTGTGAGGGAGAAGGATCAAGAATTTATCACCTTGATTTACAGAGACTTATTCAGTTAGTTTAAAATTAATGTTCCCATATCGATATTTCCATTAGCTCAATAATTAATTTTTAAATGTAATAATTGACGCATTTTTAAATCAGAAAAGCCAAATGAATAGCATAATTTTATAATGTATTACAAACAGAATTCAATAGTTGCCAATATAAAAATACGTTTTACACTATTGATTTTTGAATTTGTTGATGCAAAAAACTTAAATTGCAAGTGCAAAAAATTGAAAACGCGCCGGTAAAAACTTAAAACGCTGAACCAAAAATCAAAAATACTAAGCTCAATTTTTAAATTCTTCCAGTCTCTGTCCTTTCTTTCGCTTTGTGCTACTTGATGGAAAAATAAGATACGTATGGACCTTTACAAGATCATTAGTCAACTGACAGAAGAGGAGTTCACGGATATTCACTCCACCTTTACCGCCAATAAGGCCGACAAGAGCGCATCCTTCCTGCGCATCATCAGAGAAAATCCCGAATCTCCCGACAAGCAGTTCCTCGACGAATTCGACATTACCCCTGCCGCCTTTTACGTCCTCAAATCTCGACTCAACCAAAAAATCGAGACCTTCCTGCTCAACCGACTCGGAGACCCCAACCTGCACATCATGCGAAGGGTCCTCAACGTCAATGATCTGGTCTTCAACAATCCCAGAGAAATCTCCGTCGCCGCCCTGCGCAGACTGGAAAAGGAATTGGTCAAATTTGACTTTCCCTTTGGACTGATGATCATCTACAAGGAGTTGCAAAACCTCCATGCCTTCGACGACAACTATCAGCTTTACCGCAGCAAATACAATGAGCAGGTGGCCTATGCCCTTGCCATGGACAAAGCAGTAGATCTCGTCGTATCTTTCTTCAGATCCTTTGATGACTACTTCCTGACCCGCAAGGAAAAGGACCTCAATGACATGGTCAAAGTCATGGAAAAGATCGACAACCTCAACAATATGTACGACTCCCACCGCCTGTACATATTCAAGTGCATCATCCACCTGTATGCCAAACTCTTCATAGAGGTGCCGGAGACCATCCGTTGCGAACTCGAGGAGACCGAGCAGATGTTTGAAAGGTCTTTTGAAATCCTGGGAGAATACAAGGATGACACCTTCTATCTCAACATCAACATCCTCTTCAACTTCCTGAGGTTTGTCTACTACGAAAACAATCAGATCAGAGATAAGGCAAAAATCTACTTTGAAATCCTTGATTATAAGATCGAGGAATTGATGATGCGCTATCACTTCAATGCCAATACTTCCCTCTTTCTCTTTTACAAGTTGCGCTTTCACATCCGCACCAATACGGTGGACCAGCTTAGCCGGGACGTAGAGAACTACATCTCCAAGATCGAGGTCGAGCCTTACCGCACTTCTTTCTACATCAATTACAACCTCTTCATGGCCTATGCTTATTTTGCCTCCAAGCAATACCGCAAGGCTTCGCGCATCCTCTACAATGTGCGCAACGAGGTCAATATGCGTAGATATGTGCACATGGAACTGGAGGTCAAATTTTTCCTCGCCCTGGTCTATGTGGTCATGCAGGACTTCGATCTGGCCAATCAGTTAATCCTCAGCTTGCAGCGCCAGTTACGCAAGGAATCCATGTCTCGATATGAGAAAAATGGAAAGCCTCTGCTCAAGGTCCTCTCTACTGCCCTGGGTGGCAAACCCAACACCCGTGAGCGTAACCTTCGCAAGTACATTGACCAGTACAATGAAGGCAACAAAGGACGCCATGGCCTGCTCCGCGAACTGGACCTGGAAGCTATTTTCTTGAAAGAGGAGACAATGCTGTCGATCGGATAGGTAGGTAAAACCGAAAATAAGTATTCAACTTTTTAAAATTAAGTGAGACTATTTCATAAATGAAATAGTCTCACTTGACCATTAATTTACTTTGCAGTATTATTTCGAGTAGACCAGTCCATTGAAATTGGTGATTTTGAGAAACATTTTTCAATTTTACATGAAAACAAAAAACCAAATGCTAACGTAGCCTTTTCAGAGCAAAATTTGGTTAATTTGGGAAATGGGTAAAGATCATAAAAAGATGATTCAAAAAATTCCAAGTTAAGAATTCCGGGTCTCCTTAAGAGTTAGAATAGGGTTCCTAGGTACTCCCTGCCAGGCGCAAAAGATAATTGAGTCCTTCAATTTGTGTGTCAAGGAGGGTATCATAAGCCGAAAAGTTCTCTTTGTTATACTGCATATACTTGTCGTGCTGATGTTTGGCAGCTTCACGGATCTTTTCTTGAGTCCAGTAAGGCTTAAGCCCCTCCAAACACTGAGCTGTTACCCTTACATCTCCATACCAATCGAAAGCACTTATTTCATTGTAATAAAATTCTATATCCCTTTGACTCCCTTCTTTTGACAGATCGAACTGCATGAATAAATGCCAAATACTTACGTATTTTAATTCTCGGTAATGAGGGCTGTTTTTTTGCTTTGGAATGGCCTCTTTGTAATACCGATTGATGTCAGACCAACTGTGCTGGCTGGGATTGAATATAATAGGATTTAGATCGGCCATGAAGTGATTGTAAATCTTCGTTTGGCTCCCATCTTTCTCAATCCTGGTAACAACTTTAGCCTTGTCGAGCACTGCATCTTCAACCTTTGGACTAGTAGTCTTACATCCACTAAAGATAACAGATAAACAAAGTAACGGTAAAATACATTTTTCTAGCAAAGACATAATCTTAGTTTTAGAAGTTTAAATAAAGTTGGTCATGATGGAGTGCAACAGTGATTTTGTACTTCCTCTCCAGCAAGTTTTGTTCTTGATACCTCTTGCCATATTCCCTCACTAAACCTATATCTGATCAAGAAACCAGTACTCCCAGGGGCTCCAGAACAGCATTCCTCTCCTTCTCCTACGTTGTAAGTGTAAATTCCGGTAGCATGTGTACCACACTCGCAAGCGAGGGCTCCTGCATTGATAAAAGATGGGCCCAGGATCATTAGGCTCATCATTAACAATAATCTTTTTATTTTTTTGAAAAAAATTATAGACTTAAATTTAAAATAAACAAATTAAAAATATACTCGAGATAATTGAGAATCTTAATAATTAATCCTTTTGAAAATAACTAAAAAAAAACAATACGCAAGTAAAATCCGAAGAAAATGCGGGTCAAAAATTGTAACCTACAAAGGGCTACGCTGATTTACCGAACCGGAAATTCAACTCGTCTCTCCCTTTGCCAGGCGCTTGAGTTGAGCCAGACCTTGGGCATGGGAATTGAGGCTCCCTTGGTAATCATCTGTGGAATAAATCTTCTTCTTGTACTTCATCCACTTGTCGAGTTGTTCCTTTGCCGTGGTGGCCACCCGTAGGTCAGTCCAATGAGAGGAAAGTCCGTCCAGGCAAAGGGCAATTACCTCAGGATCGAAATAATGCTCCATGCTGCTGATTTCATTGAAATAATATTCTAGGTCGGACCTACTGCCCAATTGAGCCATGTCAAATTCCTTGAACATAAAGGCTATGCTCAGCGATCTCAGCTGATGGTCATGAGGATTATTCCTTTGGTTGGGAAGAGAATCCCGATAATAATGGTCAAGGTCTGACCAGGTATACTTGTCAGAATTGTGTAGAAAGGCATGGACCTCCGACAAGGGATGCCTGGCAAGATGGTTCCCCCTCTCAATTTTTCCTGTCTTACCCTCAATCAAAGCCTTCTCTGCGAATGCCTCTTCTACTCCGGGGCTGTTGGTGGTGCAGGAAGAATATATCAATAGAAAAACCAACCCTATCATAATGAGTCTGTTGAATACTAACATAATGGTAGGATGATTTTTTAATTAAAATTCAACTAAAACCAGTACGGCACTTTCAGCATCTCTTGAGATTATTCCAAACACCAAAAGTGCTTCTCATTTATGGATGTAACTATGCTGGATTGCAGCAACGATCTTGGACTTCTGATCCAGACAAAACTGAGTAACTATCCAATACCCACACTCCCTCATTCATTCTATACCGGTACAAAACACCCTTATCTCCTGCTGTACCTGAACAACATCCTTCTCCATCAACAATTTCATAGGTGTAAATCCCAGTAGCATGGGAGCCGCATTCACATGGAGCCCCCCCCTGCATTCATGATAAACGGAGCAAACGTGAAAAGCCCAATTAGTAGAAATAATTTTTTTACCAAAAAAATCATTTAAATTAAAATTTACGATAAATAGATAAATAGAAACTAATAGGGGGGTTATTATATTTTGCTTCTATCAAATTAAAGAAAATAAATAAATTTTACAATCCTTTTACATACAATAAAAATCTTCCAATCGGAACTCAAAACTGAATTAAGCTATTAATAAGGATATAATTTTTTAATCATCTTAATGATTATCAATCACTTATATAATACAAGTGATATTTAAGCGTTGATAGCACTCACAACATTCATCTTTTTTTTCATTAAAAATAAATACATAAAAAATTTTATAATCAGTAATTTTCATAAATCATACTATGCCAATAAAGATTTTTGCCAAATAAAGCTATCAAGAATGAATAAAAGAAACGTGCATGGAGCACCTGACAGCGCCATACCTAGCTCATCCTGTGAAATGTGAATATTTCTCAGGTAAAAAAGTAATAGACAAGGATCTCACTGGGCCAAATTTTTCTATAGTTTTTCAACCTATGCCTGATATTTATCTCTATAATTATAACTTTAAACTGAAAAAATCTCCCAAAGCCCTTTTTAATCATCAAATCCGGTATCCAACATATCCTCAATTCGATTCTGGCCTGGATAGGGGCTGCTTTGTTGTTTTCCTTCGTTCGCCATTATGGAATGGAGGAAGAATCGGTCTATCTCGCCCAAAACTTCCAACATCCCCTGATCTTATCCATCCTGATTCAGGGGCTGGTGGTAGGCACTATCCTGGGATTTCTCTTCGGATTGACTGACCTTCTTTTTGACCTGAGTATTTTTGAGGATTTCTCCTTTTTCATCATGATCTCCTTTAGAGCGGTGGCTCACGTAGCTCTGACCCTTCTTACCCTCACCCTTAGTTATGTCATCACCAGGGAAATGTCCAGTGGTCAGCTCGAAGACTATGGGGTTGAATTCCTCAATACGGGGCCTTTTTCTCGCACCTCCCTGGTTATTTTGATTTATACTGGAGCCATAAGTGTCCTTTTGGGCCTTATTAGACAAATCAATGGTATGTTTGGTCCTGGAATGATGCTCAAGCTGCTCACCGGAAGGTATTACAAACCCAAGGAAGAAACGAGAATATTTATGTTTCTCGACCTCAAATCTTCTACTACTTACGCCGAGCGACTGGGCCACAAACTCTACAGCGAACTGATACAGGACTGCTTTCACGACCTCACAGACGCCATAAAAAAACACAAGGCCCAGGTCTATCAGTACGTAGGGGACGAAGCTGTGCTTACCTGGAAGATGGAGGATGGGCTGCAAGACAGCAATTGCATCTACGCCTTTTTTACCTTCGAACAAAGCATACAAAAAAGAGCCAGGTATTACTTTGACAAGTACGACCTCGTCCCGGTTTTTAAGGCAGGGGTCAACTGTGGACTAGTCATGACAGCCGAGGTCGGAGTTGTAAAAAAAGAAATCGCTTACCATTCCGACGTCCTCAATACAGCCGCCCGCATACAGAGCAGGTGCAATGATTTGGGTCAAAAATTATTGATTTCAGCGTACATCAAGGAACATCTGCCCAGCCTTGTGGGTTTTATTCTACAAAAGGAAGGTTCCGTCTCTTTAAAAGGTAAAAAGAAAAAGGTAACTTTATTCAGCATACAATTGGACCGGGAGATCGTTCATCCTTTTGAATTCAGTGAATAAGCGTGGCATGAAGGGTTTTATCGATCATTATAAGGCATTGGGAATAGAGAGAGATGCCACTTTGGAGGAGATCAAAAAAGCCTATCGCGAACTGGCCCATCAGTTTCACCCCGACAAGTCAAAGGATGAGAGCAGTCAGGCGCGATTTTTGGAAATAAATCGGGCCTATGAAGTGCTGAAAGAGCCCTCAAGTCGGGGAAGGTACAACAACATTTACGATCGTCGACTGAGGGAGGGCAACAGCGATTATTATGCTTCCTTGCAGCGGACCCGAGCCAAGCGTTCCAGCAGGTACAGCCGCTCTCAATACAGCCAGCGCATGCGCTATCGGGGACAAGTCAGCAAATCCAACGAGAACCAATCCTTCACTTACACAGAACCAAAGAGTCGCCACCGCAGCTTTTACCAGTACAGCAACAGATACGCCGAGCAGGTCATCGCTGACTACGAGTACAGCATAAAGGTCTACAAAAGGGTGACCTTCGGCCTCAGGGTTTTGATAGTCGGGATCATGGGCATCTGCCTGGGCCTCCTCGTCGACAAATGGACAGCACAAAAGGGGGATTTTCTCGAAATAACCAAAATACAGGAACTTCGGGATGCCATCGGTATCAGCCACGGCATCAAGGTCAGCACGGAGGGAGCTGTCTTCTATGCCGACCCCTCTTTTGAGATGCTGCTCCTCCAGGAAAAGCAGGTGAGAATCGCCCGTACTCCTTTCAGAAACATCATTTCTGGGGTTTATGTTAAGGATGGAGAAGAAGAAAAGAGGGTCAAACTCAAAAGGGAGTCCTTTGATTTTGGTTTTTATTCCATCTGGCTGATTATCTTTGGAGGGGCCCTTTGCCTATATTTTCGCCAGAATCCCGAGATGAATTTCAAACTCTGTGTGGGGACCCTGCTCCTGGCCCTCTTTATTTATTTCTCGGTTTTCCATTTTTGAGCGGGGTCAATGGATGGCATTTTCCACCATTGATTAACGTAAATATAGGAAATCATATCTATTAGACTTTTTTGTTGGAACAGGAGTTTTAATTAATTTCTAAATTACGGGTTTAAAATCGGAAGGCATGGAAAAAGAAATGAAAGACAGAATCGATGTGCTGGCCTCCTCCGACAAGGAAAGGGATTTGGTCTTTACCAAAGCCATGCTCTCTGAGGAGGAAGATGAAGAACTGAGTTCTATCGTCCAGGAGGCAGCCAGAACCCTCAATACGCCCATTGCATTGGTAAATCTGGTCTTGAATGAAATACAATTTTTCAAGGCGCATACCGGCCTTCCCATTGACCTGCGAGCTACACAGGCTACCAGCAGGGACGTATCTTTCTGCCAGCATGTGGTCCATTTGGAATCATCCATAAAAGTCATTGATACTCAAGAGGATGCCCGCATCCCTCAATTTTTGGTCAATAAATATGGCATTCGATCTTACCTCGGCGTGCCCCTTACCCTGGATCAACAAATTGTAGGCAGCCTTTGCGTCATCGACTACGAACCCCGCAATTTTAGCCAGGATGACAGGACAGTACTGGAATCTTTGGCTAAAAAGGCCAATACCCGCCTTCAGTCCCTGAACGAGGGAGGAAGCAAGCACAAGCTCGCCCTCCTCGAAAAAAGTGCTATTCCGGCCCTGGAGGAAATACAGAGTTCTATCCTTCCCATTCAGTCTGAAGCCAGCCGTGGCCATGTAGCCCTCGCCGAACTCAAGGCTTTTATCCGCCAGGCAGAATATGTGCTTAACTCGGACAGCGCACCTCCCAAGACCATCCGCGGAAACCTGGAAAAGGCACGTAAGGCCCTCGAAAAGTGCGAGAATTATTTTACCAACATCGAAATGAGTGCCGGAGACATCGGAGATTCTCTTCTTGCCCTTGAGCATGTCTTTACCCACTCTCCCCGTACACAGATCAGCGATGTAGCCCTCTCAGGTCGCGAACTTTGTCGCCGCACCTATCGACAAATCGGAGGGGTCTACCTGCCTGAAATTGAAAACGATGTCCTCATCTCCACTCCCAGGCCCATCGCGGTGGCCCTGGTGGCCCAATGCATCTCCATCGTAGCCAGCCTCATCGAGGAGGACCAGTCAAAGGCCAGGATCATGATGGATGTCCTGGACCATCCCGAGGGAGCTGCCATCAGCATTGGAACTGAAAATATGCAAAGTGAAAGGTTGGAGGAGGTCGCCCGCGAACTCCTCGACTACCTCGACCCTGATCCCAAAGTGCAAATTCTGGCCAGAGAAAGGGACATCCTCTTGGTCTTTCCCATTCTCTAGCTGTATCAAAACTTCACTGTCAGTCCCAAACTGAGGACTACCGGAAGCTGATAGACAGCTTCGTAACTTACCCGATCAAAATAGAAGATATTTTGGCGGTTGTAGGCGTTGATCACATTAAAGCTGGTCTCAACCAGGACGCTGTTTCCGATCAGGAACCTTCTTTTGGCGGATAAATCCAGGCGATGATAGTAGGGAAGCCTTCCCCCGTTAAGGTCCTCACTTAGCAAAATGCCCAGTCCACCCGTTCTATCGTGGATGTCGGTCTGAGCGCCATTGGTATTGAAATTTTGCTCTTCAAAAAATCCCTGGGTTTGGGTAAAGGGGAATCCCGATCCCAGGCTCCACCTCAGGCTAAACTCCCATTTTCTATCCTTAAATTTGGGCCTTCTTCTAAGCACTTCATCTTCATCGGCTCCCAGGCGACCCTTTTTGTAGGCAAAAACAAGGTTGGCGTTGTGTCGGCGGTCAAATAGGGGGGCGTATTCCCGGGGTTCATCCCTGTCCAGGCGGTCGGTACGGGTTACCCTTGCCAGGCCATAATTGGCATAAAAGTACAGATTAGAAGTCATATACTTGAAGATCAGGTCCACCCCGTAGGCCAGTCCGGTCTCGGTGATAAAATCGGGATCGGAGGGAAATAGCTTATCCCTGTTGATGTTGGTCAATTGTGTGAAATCCTTTACCCAGCCTTCCACTGTGGTGGTCACACCTGGAATAATCTGGGCCTCTACCCCGAGGAGGGCATGGCGGCTGTACTGGAGGTTGTTGTCCCGGATGCGATTGCCCAGTTCCAAAGGTGCAGAAAGATAGCCTTGGAAGATATTGACTACATCGCGGTCGGACTGAGCGGACAGCAGATTTTGAGAATAATTACCCAAGCCCAGGCTAAAGCTAAGCCGCTTGAAGTTGAGCTTGCCTCTCAGCCTGAGTTCGGGGCTGATGGCATTCTGGTTGTTGTAGTAGTGAATGTGCAAACTCGGCTCCAGGACAGCACGCTCAAAGGGTTCTTCCACTTCTTTTTCGGTCAGAAATACCTTTTTGTAGGTGGCGAAAAGTGCTGCCTCGGTGTTTGAATCTTCCTGCTCGGTCCTCAAGCCAAAGGAATTGGTAAAAACGTAATCGGTAGAAAATCCCAAAAAGGAAAGGCCAAAGTTAAACTCGTCGATCGAGTTGAAGATATAACCTACCTTAAGGCTTCCGTTGAATCCTCCGATGCGGCTGCTTCGCGGGAAGTTTTGGGCATCCTCCAGTTGGGTACGATAATCGGAATAGGCCAATGAGCCTGTGATGATAGCCCCTGCTCCAGCGGGCAAGAGCTGAAATTTGGCTCCTCCCCCGACGGCCTCCCAGCCAATATTGGCTGGAAACTGAAAGTTGACATTGTCGGTATGCCTGAACCCAAAGAGATGGGCGAAATTGATGCCGTCAGAGGCTGTCAATTTGCCATAAATATCCAGAAAATTGTAGGGCAGGCCCACAGAATCATTGATATAGGGATAAAAAGTTCGTGAGGTGCGGTCCAGAAAATTATTGCGGGCAGACAGCAAAAAACTCAGTCCCGAACCTGGATTGTCTCCCTTGATCAGGGGACCTTCTGCCAGGACTCCTGCCGTAAAGGGGGTGATATTGGCCTTTCCCCTGAAGTTCTTGAGGTTGCCATTCTTTGTTTGAATGTCGATGACCGAGGAAATTCGCCCCCCATACTGCCCGGGAAAGGCAGCGGAATAGACATCTACATTTCTGATATAGTCGGTATCAAAAACCGAAAAAAGACCTATGGAGTGAAAGGGAGAATAAATGATCATTTCATCCATTTTGACCATGTTTTGGATGGGTGTTCCCCCACGTATGTAGAGTTGTCCTCCCTGGTCTCCCGTAAATACCACTCCGGGTAAGACCTGGAGGTACTGGGCAAGGTCAGGAGTACCCAGGGAAGGGAGAAGGTTGATCTCCTCCGTACTTACCTTGGTCATGCCAATGTCAACTTCCCGCTTGTTGATCTCTCCCGTTTGCTTTTGATCGGTAATGTTGACGGTATTGGTATAAAATTCCTTAGCAATGAGGGTAAATCCCAGGGTCAGTACCCCCTCAGCAGGTATTTCGACCTTCTTTCGCAGGGTGTCATAGCCAAAATAGAAGGCCAGGACTTCTACCTCACCGGCATCCAAGTCATTGTTGAAGCTGTAGATGCCGCGCTCATTGGTGTAGACTCCCTTCTTCTGTTGGGGAATGTAGACCGTAGCTCCTACCAGCGGTTCTCCTTCGTCAGAGATGACGGCTCCTCTTATTTGTCTCTGCTGGGCCTCTGCATTCGCAGCAAGTAACAAGGAAAATACTATGAATAAAACGGATGGTAAAACATTCCTCATGGGGTACCCTGGGTTATCTTTGGCTAAAAACGGCTTAAAAGTACACTTTCTATTTCAATTTGCGGGTGTTAAAAATTGCTCAGGAAAAAAGTGGCTGTAATTCCCTCTGGGGCTTATTCGCAAATCGACCATTTTTTAGACTTCTAAGGAGTTTCTCTCCATTTCTTTTTCGACGAATTCTATTCCGTAGGGCTTCAGATCTCTCAGAATAGGCTGGTAGATGGAGGGAATGACGGGTATTTGAACTCCTTTTTGTTTGATTTCCCCACTTAGGATGAGTTTGGCGGCAATGCCCAGGGGAAGCCCTACCGTCTTTGACATGGCGGTTTCTCTCATATTTTCTCCTTTCAGCACCATGTAGGACTGTATTTGCCTGGCTTTTTCATCCTGAACAAAATCAAATTTGTGCCACATGACGATCATGTCTTTATCCTCCGGCCTCATGGTCCATTTTTTGTGTAAGATGTGCTCCAGAATCTTTGCCGGACTGCCTTTTGCCAGTCCTATGGGTTCATCTTCAAAAACTCCCAGCCAGCGCAGGCGGTACATTTCCTCTCCTTCGATGTCGAGGTTCATGTAGTAGGCGAGTTTGAGTTCGACAGAATTTTCGGGGCCGTATACCAGGAAAGAGTTGATAAATTCCTTGTGGGTCATCTGATCGACCCCTGTCATTTCGTAGCTGTCATCCGTAGCTCCGAGTTGGACAAAGACATTCCAGGCCCGCGAGAAGCCCGGCCTTCTGAGGGTTCCCCGATAAAGGGTCTGTATTCCGTGAAGGTCGTAAACGTCGAGGTACTTGAGCGAATCGCGGTTGCCATAGCCCTCAAAGCGCCCATGTCCGGGAATTTCGATCATCTCCGTACGGCGAAATAGGCGGTTATAGGGAATGTACTTATAGTGCCCCTCCTGAATAAACTTTACGATGCCCTGTCCTGCCAGGACCACATTGCGGGGATTCCAGGTAAATTTGTACTCCCAAGGATTGTCGAGGGTGGATTCGGGAGCTACCAGCCCTCCGGTGAAGGTTTCAAAACCCGTCAGGCTGTGCCCTTCCACCTTGATCTTATCCAGGACCTTCATCCCTGACATATGGTCGATGCCGGGGTCCAGTCCGCATTCCATGAGGAGGAGGACTCCATTTTTTTGAGCCTCCCAGTCCAGGGCCTTTATTTCATCGCTCACGTAGGAGGCCGTAACCAGAGGGACTCCATAGCGCACGGAAATCCGGGCGGGAAGGTGATGAAATCGGGCGGGCAACATGCTGATGACCAGGTCCGCTCCGGTAATTTCCTGAAGGAGCTGTGCCTCATTGTTTACATTAAACTGGAAGGCTGTGGCCGCCGGGTGATCTCCGATTTTTTTTTGAGCCTCGGAAAGAGAAATATCGCCCACCCTTAGCCCCCACTTTCTCTCGGAACATAAGTCGAGGAGGTAGTTGATCAGGGTGGTGGCCGAGCGCCCTGCGCCCAGAAGGAGTATCTGCTTCATAGGTGATCCTTTTTTTGCAAAATATAAGTTATGCTCACTTTTATGAAGGGATAAGGCAAAAATTAGATCTGGCTGGAGGTGGGGAGGAGGGCGTAGAGCTGACCCTTGGTAAACGGTTCTAAACGGTTTGGAACCGTTCAGAACCGTTTAGAACGCCCAATAGAGAAAATAAAGCCAGATTTACCTCACCCCAAACTTTCTTAATTTCTTACCTCCTCAATAAATAAACTCCCCCGATACCGGAAATGGCAAAAGAGCTGAAAAAGCTTTCTTACTCTCATTAAACGGTTCTAAACGGTTTGAAACCGTTTAGAACCGTTTAAAACGCCCAATCGAGCAAATAAAGCCAGATTTACCCCACCTCAATATCTATTAATTTCTTACCTCCTCAATAAATAAACTCCCCCGATCCAAGAAACAGCAAAAGAGGAAATAAAGCTTTCTTACCCTCACTAAACGGTTCCAAACGGTTTGGAACCGTTTAGAACGTCCAATCGAGCAAATAAAGCCAGATCTACCCCACCCCAGCATCTCTTAATTTCTTACCTCCTCAATAAATAAACTCCCCCGATACCGAAAACAGCAAAAGAGGAAATAAATCTTTCTTACCCTCACTAAACCGTTCTAAACGGTTTAGAACCGTTCAGAACCGTTTAGAACGTCCAATCGAGCAAATAAAGCCAGATTTACCCCACCCCAACATCTCTTAATTTCTTACCTCTTCAATAAATAAACTCCCCCGATCCAAGAAACAGCAAAAGAGGAAATAAAGCTTTCTTACCCTCACTAAACGGTTCCAAACGGTTTGGAACCGTTTAGAACGTCCAATCGAGCAAATAAAGCCAGATCTACCCCACCCCAGCATCTCTTAATTTCTTACCTCCTCAATAAATAAACTCCACAGATACCGGAAATGGCAAAAGAGGAAATAAAGCTTTCTTACCCTCACTAAACCGTTTCAAACGGTTTGGAACCGTTCAGAACCGTTTGAGACGCCCAATAAGCCCTATAATCCCCATTCCCCGTAGTGGACCGCCTTGAGTTTGGCCAGACAACTGCGTCAGTCGCTCAGATAGTGATCCATACAAGTATATTCATTCTTCTCACCTTCAGCCTAAGAAAGCCCAGCAGGTGTTCGCTTGGCATATAAGCTCCAGGCGGTCCCACTGAGGGTGTCGATCAAGGAAAGCAGGCTCACTTCCAACCCGCCTTAGGCACGACGGGCTACCCCAGACCAAAAACGGTCCAGCCCATAAATGTGTTTACCTGAATGGGGTACAGAACTGCAATTGATGGCTCCAAACACTTCTTCCGATAGAACCAGGACACTCAACTGCATCATTAACAAATTGAAAGTCTTGGCCAGCGAGAAGTTGAGAGCCGGACAAGGATGCTTGTAAATATCAGGAGCTTCACCTCCTACCGCAAAAAGGCGGGGACCAAAAACATTTAAACTCAAGCTGGTCTGCCATCCGCTTCCGTTTCGGTCGATGTGGGCCAGTTATCCGTTGAATACTTAGGGAGACTGCCCAAATAGGGGGCGGGTCAGATCTACCTGCTGGATGATATTCAACTCCTGATCCGTAAGCTCGGTATCAGAATAGGTAAAGGAGGCATTGACCGAAAGATGGAGTCTCGGTCAGGGTTCTTTCCAAGAGGAGGTTACCAATGACGTCGGGGCCACCGATATAGGGCTTCCTGATAAAAGACGAAAGTTCTGCAATACTGGGTCGGGCCAGGGTTCGAGAGTAACCTGCCCTCAGGTTCATGTCCTCTGTAATGCTGTAAATTAAGTTAGCCGAAGGAAGTACGTCATTCAACTGCAGGACCCCGGGTATGGCTTCAGGATCTTCCTGAAGAGTAGGATTGAAGAGGGTAGAATCTTCCAGAGATATTTGCTGGCCAGTGCCCTCATACCTGGCACCTCCAGTGAATTTTAGCTTTTCACCAAAGGGAAGGGTGACCATGGCATAACCGACAAAAATATTCTGCTGTGCCTCGAAGACATTGGTGCTCAGGGTACGGTCATCGTAGTAGTTGCCCTCGAAAAAATCAGTTACTACGCCATCCTCAATCCGTACAGAAAAAAGGTTTTCCTCTGCCCCGTATTCATCAATGTTACCATTATAGTTGGCGGCCCCATCCCCCTTGATCAACTCAAAACGATTCTCGCTGAAGTCTGTTATTGGCTGTGTAAGCGCATCCAAATTTGATTTCAGCCTTCTTGGTACTGTTGATCCCGGGAGCCAAGGCGGTGAAGTTGAGTTTGAAGTCCAGGTTGTCTTCCTCCGGTCCCTAAAGAAACGCAGGGGATTGTCATAGCCGTTACCATTGTTGATGTTGAGGACATTTCCTTCCTCGACCTCATTGGCAAAAAAGCGAAGGTCCGGCTCATATCGATTTGTAATAGAGAAAGAAGCAATCCAGTCTGCCCAAAATACATCGGGATTTTCCTTTCCACCAAAAGCGTGCTCACCCTGTGCCTGAAAGACGTCAATGGTCCGCTGGATATAACGGGTCTAAAGGACGATATCTCCTCCGGAGGAGAAGAAGGGTCCCTCAAAAAATTCTGCATATGCATTCTCATTTTGGTTGTGCATATGATTGATCGAAAACTTGTGATTGTTAAAGGGCTTGTAGGAGAGCTTGACGAGACCTCCCCAAAGAATTTCATCTTCTCCCCTCGATCCATTAATTAGGGCCTGTGGCGCCAGATCTGTAGAGCCTACACCTGCAAGGTCGTACTGGTTTCTGATTCCTTCTTCGAAGAAAGAGAAATTTCTCCTTTAAGAAAGAGAGGCGATAAAACCGATGGGCCTTCCGCCTAGGGGGTACTGGTTGCCAATGGAGAAGGCGTAATTTTGATTGAGCTTCAAATTTCTGATTTGAGGAGCCAGGTTTGTGTTGAAGGACCTTGCAGCTGTTTCGATATGCTCCCCACGACCCTGAAGTTGTGAGTTTGTCTGAGGAAAATTGGGGATGGAACCCTCCAGGTCATCTGCTATAAAGCTGGGAAGATCTCTGCTTTCATCGGCAAAGGCTAAGCCTTCGCTGCCTTGAATGTTGTCAGCCAGAAAGTCATCTCGTAAAGAGGCTGAAACCCCTATGGTCAGTCGGTCCGGAAAGTCCTAGGTATGAATGTCGACGAGGACTCCGGTAAAGCTTCTGGGAAAATCAGATGTGAAGTTTTTGAAAACCGTGATGTTATCGATGAGGTTGGAAGGAAAAATATCCATCTGAACGGTATCCTTGTTTGTATCAAGACCGGGAAGGTCGGCAGCATTGAGCAGGGTTTTGGAGTAGCGATCTCCAAGTCCCCTTGCCGATACGTATTTGCCCTCTTCTATCGTAACTCCGAGGACTCGGGTAACGGCTGCTGCGTTGGCATCCCTTGTCCGCTGGACCAGATCAAAAGTAACCCCGTCTGTAGAATTGACAGAAGTCTGCTTATGCTTTTGAAAGGCTACGTCAGAAGCCCGGTTGCGCTTAGCCTCGATGATAACCTCATCCGTGGTGGCGTTTTCTTCGATGAGGAGGGTCTCATTGAAGATCACTTCACCTGCTGAAGGGCTGAATGTCAAGGATGTCGGGAAGGAATCCGATGTAAGAGATGATGAGTTTGTAGTCTCCGACAGGAGCTTGAAGGTTGTGGCTAGCCTCGATGTCAGAGTAGGCACCACCCTTCATGGTATAGTTGTTGCCTTGTAAAAGAATGGTGGCACCAATGAGATTTTCCCCTGTACTACCATTGGTTACTTTGCCGCGAATGGTGGCTGGCTGGGCAATGGTACCGGCAATTAGTCCCAGGGTAAATATACCGCATAGGACTAGGGTTTGGATGTGGTTCATAGAGCTAGTTTGGATGTCGTTAGTTTTGCAAAACCAAGGTTTTCTAACCATTAAGGGTAGAAGTGGGCAGCAGTTTTAAAAACATGCAATCCCGGACATCAACATGCTGTTAAGTGATTTTTAAAATATTACGGGAATATTAAGCCCTCCTTAAAAAAGGATCGGAATTTGCCCTGTATATCCTTACACTTTCAGAAGTAGAGACTTCGTACAATCATGAAAAATCCTATTTGACCCATCAGCTTTTCCCATTCGCCAAAGCTGTCTTGTTTGAAAGTAAATTCTGGCTTTTCTTACCATCCGTAAAGCCGATTTTCCAGATGAAAAAAATATTCCTCCTGCTATCCTTGTTCTTCGCTTGCTCCTTGCTTTACGCCCAGACCGATACTGCTATCCGAAGCCGTTCCGCCTCCAAAGTCGGAAACATAGACGCCACCGAGTTTTACCTTCGTCAGCATCGAAAGGAAATGGAATTGGCTGGCCTACAGAAATCCTACGAAGAGGCCCCCCACCCCAAAAAAGAAGCCCTCAAGGCCAAGATGCTCGTGGTCCTCTACGAACTCTTCGACCTCTCCATGATGAAGCAGTACGAGGAGGCCCTCCAATTAAAAGCCTTGCTCCAAAGACTTGAAAATCACCAAGATTACAAGGATAAGAATCAGGAAATCAACCGCATCAAGGAATCCCTCCGACAGGTGGAAGAACAAATCCGTCAAAGGGAAAACCTGAGAGATGAGATTGTAGCCAGAAGGCTTCAGTACATCCTCACCCAACAGCCCTGAGATCATGTCCTTCCAGTTTTGTCTGAGAAAACCTCCTGGCATCCTGGACACATCTTTTTTTATTCCCAATCTTCTTCATAAAGGTATCCTTCAAACCATATCCTTAATCTTCCCCTACTCTGGGGCTGCCGGCGAAAAAACCAATAGCGATTCCCATTGTCCAGGGGAATGGTAAGGGAGGAGGTCAAGCCGCCTTCGGGAGATTCGAGGTGTAGGTAGAGCACAGGCCCAAAGGGATGGGCCAGGCTGTCATCCATGATGTCTTCGTCAAACTTTAAAATCACAGAATCCGACCGATAAATGAGGTCAAAGGTAGGTTTTACGCTGAGGCTATCTCCCCCAAACAAGCGGCTGCACTTGAGGATACCATATCCCAGTTCGTAGTCATAATATGGAAAATAATGGCCCAAGGCCCTTATATCCTCAATGAGTTCATTGGGTCTGCGCCCTGGCTTTTGTTGGATCATGCAGGCAGCGATACCCGCTACCAGAGGCGAAGAAAAGGAAGTTCCCGCCAATTCGTCAATTTTTCCTTTTCTTCCCGGACCGGCCACAAAACCGGGAGCCGCCACATCTGGCTTGGTCCTGCCCGCTGCATTGGGCCCCAGGGAGGAAAAAGGCAGGCGCCGAGAGGTCATGGGATAG
Source organism: uncultured Bacteroidia bacterium (assembly GCA_964564415.1). Taxonomy (GTDB): domain Bacteria; phylum Bacteroidota; class Bacteroidia; order J057; family J057; genus JALEFZ01. The sequence continues at coordinate 75,520 of CAZMAV010000020.1, forward strand.
GATGCCCCAACTGATAATACTTCGGGGACATCCGCAGGAGCTCCCAAGTACTTCCATTTCTTATCGGCATCATTTCCATTAGAACTAACGACCAACATCCCCTTCTTAGCCGCTAATGCCGCTGCCCTGCTCACGGGGGTAGTCCTTCCGTCCATGTCTTCGTATTCATAGCGTTTGCGGGTATAGCCTAGGGAGGAATTTATGATATCAGCGCCATGCTTGTGGGCCCACTCCATAGCCGCCAACCAATGGTCCTCTTCGATGGGTTTCTCAAATAGAAAGTGCTCCGTACGGGCAAGCAGGAACTCGGCCTTACTTCCCGCCCCCAGGTTTTGCCCTTCGTATTTCCCGGCAATGCAAGCCAGAACCTGGCTTCCGTGCATGTGATGGTGGTAGACATTGGAATCTCCCTGATAAAAGTCTCGGGTTCTTAGAATCTGTCCATTTTTCCAAACCTCACTCAGGATGGGATGATCGGGCAGGTTTTTGAAACCTACATCAAAAATAGCTATTCGCACTCCCCTGCCATCCAGGTCATGATCCGACAAAGCATCCAATTCCAACTGTTTTCTTACAAGATCTATAAGGGTATCATCCTTCAGGTCGATGGGGTCAGAGGTAGAGGCAGGCCTGAGGACCCCATTCAGGGCTTCGATTTTTTGGACAAAGGGGAGTTTGGTAAGTGCCTCCACTTGCTCCCTTCCCGCGGAGACACTGACACCGTTTGACCATCTGAGTACATATCTAAGGGAATCCACCCTGTCCCTCACACCTTTTATATAGGTTTCGGAGACCGGAAGATCGTGGACATCATAGGCAGGCAATCCCTGGGCCCTTTGCCGGGCCAGGCCATGAGGATCAAAGTAAAGATTAGGATCAAATGTCGTATCGGGCTTCTTGTCGAAGGTCACGAGATAAAGATTCTGGGCTCCGACAGCAGAAAAAAGGAGGGAGGTGAGGAAGAAAAGGTAGAATATCTTCCATCCAGAGGCATTGAGGTCCATGTGAAGAAAATTTAAAGTTGAGGAGGGGATTAATTGACAATTCAGATTCTATATTTACAAATCTGTCACATTTTTCCAATCCGGCCAATCAAAAAATCATAAATTGAAGCCTTCAAACTAGAAGTTATGGAAGAAAGGATCACCGAAGCAGATAAATCTTTGATACAAAAGTATTTTGGGAAGACCCTAAGCGAACTGGACCAGGATAGCTTCCAGGCTGCCCTCAAAGAAGCCAAGAAGACCTATCACCCAGATAAATTTTCCCACTACGAAGACGAACTCGTGGTAGAAATGGCCAAAGAACGCTTTCATCAAATCCAGATATTGGAGAAAAAGGTAGAGGCCTACCTAAAAATCAAGGATAGCATAGACGGAGAAGAGAAAGATCTGAGCGAAGAAGGTCCTGAAAAAGGGTATTATACAGAAGGGATTCACATAGACATACAAACCACTGATAAACAGCTCAAATACAGGATTTTCAAGCAGCCTATCATCTATAGGGGGGACCGGGTAGAGATTGGGCAGACAGGTGCCAGGCTCATCGCGCTGGAAGAGTATTCTCCCAGAATCACTGCTGGATTCAAGGACAATGTCAAAGTCAAATTGATCTTTGGGGTAGAGGATTCTGTCTACGAAGTTGTGGATTGGATTTTCAAGCACATTTCCGGCAAGACCTCTTCTTTCGTGATCGAGGGAAAGATCATACAGATCACTCCGGGGGAAATTCTCCAAGCCATCAAAAAGGAGGCTTTCCTGGAATTGGGGGAGGGCAAGTAGGTGTTCATGTAAGGTCAAGGATCATCTTGCCGATTTTCTCCTGGGCCGTTTATAAGCTACATTACCCTTTTACCAAATAAATCTCTTAAAAATCAGGGTGCTGCCGGCTGAAGTTTCATTTCATTATCTTGAAAGGCTATCACATCCTGTTCCTGGCAAATCGTGTCCGGAAGGCTCAACATAATCCTGTCAAGTTCTATTATCGAAGCAATGGCTACCTGCGAATAATTCTGGGAAGCATTCTTGAAGCCCCCATACTCGGTCCGCCACAATTGCTTCATCAAAGGAATACCCCCTTCTCTGGGCTCAAACTGGGCCAGGGCCCCCTCCACGTTACCGGCCCCCGCGTGATAGGCATGCAAAACCAGCATGCGGAAAAAGGGATCGCTTTCTTCAAAGGCTATGCCTCGCTTTTTCAGCATCCGCCTGATGTAGGGGATGCAGCGCTTCTGAATCAATCCTGCCGCTGCCCAAGCTGCCTTTTCGAAGTCTTCCCTTTCGTCGATGCTGTCGTTGACGATAAGTCCTTGCTCGATCGCTACCTCCTTCATCAACTGAAAGGAACCATAAGCGCCTACCGGAGAAAACTGAAGCTGTCCTGGACTCTCAATCAGAAGGATAGCCTGTGCATACCAGGGATCTATGCCCCTTGCATAAAAAATATCTATGCCCAGACCAATATGCCTGAGCATGCGATCAAAATGGTAATAGTGAGACTTGCCTCCGGTGACATAGATAGTCTCACGGGGAGAGAGGCCGCGAACCTTCCTCACGCTGTCTTTATAAATCGCCTTCAGGCTATCACCCTTGCTCTCCCAATCCCTCACACTCATGATTTCGATGATTTCCCGGCTTGCCGCTACATTGATGATCAGGGAATCCCTGCGTAGGTTCATGACCTGACGCCAGAATATAGTCTGAGCCAGGGTGTCCCAACGCTCCCTGTAGAGACCTTCGTCCCAGATGACCTTGATGCAGGAGAAATCTGTAGATCTTACTTCTACATTAAAACTCGCCTTCAGCATGGTATCCAGGTCAGCAGCTGCCTTCAATTCTCCGTTGAACCTGATATCAGCAATGGAATCGTTGGCGTAAAGGGTCAGTTCCGTGCTGTTCTTGATCACCTCTCCATCGATCCAGGAAGCTCCATCCTTCAGGGCCAAAGAGCTGTTTTCTCCCGAAGCCAAGTGCCAGGTGGCAGCTATCCCCACAAGAATAAGGGTGCAGATCAGATATGTGAATAGGTTTGAATTCAAAATGAAGAACTATTGGTAATGGGACATAAAGCAGGTACATTGACAGAAAACAAGCTCCCTTAAGTTACGCAATAAATCGAGGGATGGGTTTTTGTTTTGACTCAATGGTAGGAGCTTCCACCCAAAAGAGCAAAGCAGAAGGGCTAACGGTTTAACAAGCAAGCCTGGCATTTTCTAAGCAAGCCTTGAGGGATTATAATCCTTCTCAGAAGGCTCCCAGACTTGTTTTTGACCTAGGTATTTTCTTCTTCAAACAAGAATAAAAATCAAAAAATTGTCATTTTACGACATATCAGGCTAAATATTTTTCCAAAAGCGAAAAATCTACTTCTTCAAAATCACCTTGAGCCAGGGAGCCTGATAGGAGTGGCTTTCCAGTTCCAGAAAATTGGCAAACCTAGGCAAAAAGATGTTCTTCCTCCTGTTGGCAATGTCGATGACAAGTTCATCCCCGTATTTGCTGAGTTTGAAATCATTTTCGCGAATGAAGGGGACCTTGACCTTGATCTCGTAGGCCTTTTCGGTTTCTGAGATGACAAAGGGATTTTCATTGTGAAAAATCAGGGTAGGATCTACCTCTTTGTACATGCTGTCTCCTATCCGCGCCAAGAGCTCCAGGCCAAATACCTCCTTTCCCTGGTGGGGAACCTGAAAAATAGGAAGGGGCTGGAAACTTTCTTTGAGGTCGGCAAGGTGGTCTTGCTGAGATTTGATGTACTCCTGGAAGAATTCTCCCCCTTCTCCTTCTGGCAGGACCCGATTTACGATGACTCCATCCACATTGTAGCCATACAACTGAAGATAAGTATAGGCCCTCTTGGCCTCCTGGATGACCATGCGCTCAGGGTTGGCCACCAGCCGAATGGAGGTAATGTCGGGATTGACCATGACTTCCTGTACCTGCTGTAATTTTCCAAAAAGGCTTTCCAGTTCTTCATAGCCTTTATCGACGGGAATATCAAATACATTCCTCACAAAGCCTCCAAAGGTCTTTACAGCAAATTTTTGACCGGGAAAAGCCTTGGTCAACCAGGACTGGGTCACCTGGGGCAGGGAAAGCAGGGTAAGGGTCTCACCCGTAGGTGCGGAGTCGATCACCAGGAGGTCGTAGGCTTTTTCAGAATAGTATTTTTCAATCCACAAAAAGGCAGACCCTTCTTCCATCCCCGGCAAGACGGAGAGTTCTTCGGCGACGATATTGTCTACTCCCTGCCATTTAAAAATGGTGCGCATCAGTTGACGCATGTTGGTCCAGTATTTCTTCATGGAATAATAGACGTCAAATTCCTGTCCCCAAAGGTTTTCGACAACGGGAGTAGGTTCGGGCTGCAGCTCTACATCGAGTGCGTCAGAAAGGCTGTGAGCAGGATCGGTCGAGATGACCAGGGTTTTGTAGCCTCTGTTAGCTGCTTGTAGGGCTGTCGCAGCAGCTGTGGTGGTCTTGCCTACCCCACCTTTTCCCGTAAATAGAATGATGCGCATGGGACTTTTTGATAACTTATGATCTGATAACCCTCTTTTTTACCGCCTTGTTTTTCTGAAGTTCACTTTTACCTGGGTGGAGAACGGAGGGTTATCCGATTAACCGAGAAGGAATATATGCCTTTCTTTTCACCTTTAACCAAGCAAAAACGACCTAATTGTATGAAAATGCTATCATGGCTGATCTGTTCGATGATCGCCCTACTGCTCACCCTCATTTTTTTTAGCTGCCAAAGCAGCAAGACCAAAAGCCAAACTTTTACCAAACCCCGGGTACCCGACTGGCATAAAAATGCCGTCATCTACGAAGTCAACCTTCGCCATTACACCACCGAATCCACCTTCAAATCCTTTGAAGGAGAGGTCGACCGCCTGAAAAAGCTCGGTGTAGACATCCTTTGGTTCATGCCCATCCACGAAATCAGTAAGACCAAGCGCAAAGGTGAACTTGGCTCTCCCTATGCCGTCTCCGATTACAAGGGGGTCAATCCCGACTACGGCAGCATGGAGGATTTCAAATCCATGCTCAACAAGATACACGAGGCGGGAATGTACTGTATCATCGACTGGGTTCCCAACCACACCGGCTGGGACCATCCCTGGATCGAAGAGCATCCGGACTGGTATACCAAGGACTCTGCCGGCAACATCACCGACCCTATCGATTACAATACCGGCAAGCCCTGGGGCTGGACCGATGTAGCTGACCTTAACTACGACAATCCCGATATGAGAAAGGGCATGATCGACGCCCTCAGTTTTTGGATCGAGGAAGTAGGCATCGATGGTTTTCGAATGGATGTGGCCCATGGGGTTCCCGTAGACTTCTGGGAAGCATGCAGCGATGCCCTTTATGCTATCAAGCCCGTTTATATGCTTGCTGAGGCAGAGGTACCCGCCCTTCGCAATACCGGAGCCTTTGTCGCAGATTACGGTTGGGAAATGCACCACCTCCTCAATGATATTGCAAAAAGTCAGGGGGCGGTAGACATAGATGGAGATGCAGCCAAACTGGTGCAGGGCAATGTTGTCGAAAGCTCAGAGGAGGAAGAAGAAATGGAAATCAAAAACGCCCTGGACATCGACTATCTTCTGACCAAGAAGGACAGCCAGTATTCCAAGGGCTACGCCATGCACTTTACTTCCAACCACGACGAAAATTCCTGGGCCGGAACCGAATTTGAACGGATGGGAGAAGGCCACAAAGCCTTTGCAGTCTTTACAGCTACCTTTGACGGCATGCCTTTGATCTACACAGGGCAGGAAGCTGCCATGGACAAGCAATTGGAATTTTTCCGCAAGGATACCATCGAATGGGGGGATTATCCCTACACTGAGTTTTACCAAAAACTCTTTGACCTCAAGCACCGCAACAAGGCCCTCTGGAATGGAGAACATGGAGGCGAATTGGTCAAACTCCTTACCGACAAGGACGAATTCATCTATGCTTTTGGCAGAAGAAAGGAAACCGAAACCGTAGTGGTGATCATCAACCTATCTGATGACAAGCAAAGTTTTACCCTCAATAGCGGAGACTTTGATGGTGCTTATTTTAATGTCATGGAGGAAGGGGACATGGCCCTACCCGAAGGAGAAATCCAAATGGAACTGGATGCCTGGGACTACATTGTCCTGAGCGATAAGTGATACTCATGCAGTTCATCTTGCTCGACATTTGTCAGAGATTTGCCTATCTTAATTCCCATGACCCGCACCGAGCGGCAATAGCTCAGGATGGTGCTCTCCGCGTAATTGGCCAGACTCATCCGCTGGGTCATCCGGGCAAGGACCTCATCCAGACCCAACTCGTTCTTTCCTACTAAAGTGGCTTTCATAAGACTTTCGTTTTGGTGAAACAAAAAACCTTATGAAAGCACTTTTTTCTCACTATACTGGTATCAGAAGCACGGGGCTGCCCGAAGGGCTTCGTTCAACAAAACCTATACGCAATGCCCTGCGGGACACTGCGCATAGCCAAATCGTTGTAGCCAATTTGAGAAAAGCAAAACCAAAAAAAATCACAAGAACAGAAATTCTTGTGATTTCAACTT
>CAZMAV010000021.1:0-73271 GCA_964564415.1 uncultured Bacteroidia bacterium
ATTACGCAGCTTACTACAACTCAACTTAATAACTTATTTTTTTACTGGTCCTAAAAAAAAAAGATAGCCAAGCAAAACTTCACTTTTTATCTTTTGACGGTTGAATCTTCAAAAAATAGAAGGGTCGATATATTTGTTTAAAAAACGTATTTTTTAATTATTAATATTTTAATTGATTTGGATTAAAATTAATCAGGTCGCATGTCAATCACTTATTTGCTAGAAGCTCCTGTCGCCCTCAGCCTGATGGTCATAACCCTGGTCATGAGTGTCCTGGGTCTGATCAATGAGAATTTCAGAGATAACAATCTCTTGGTTCCTTATGACACCCTCATGTATAAGGAATATTGGCGGATCATCAGTTCTGGATTTGTACACGGGACGCCTATGCACCTGTTGATGAACATGATCACCTTCTTTTTCTTTTCCTTTATGTTGGAACACCGGCTGGGGCATTGGGAATTTGGAGCTCTCTACCTTGCTTCCCTCCTTATCAGCAATGTCATGGTACTGCTGCGCTATCGACAAGATACCAGTTATGAAGGATCACTGGGCGCTTCGGGGGCCATCAGTGGAGTGGTCCTGGCGGCCGTCATTTGTGCTCCCTATCTCAAGTTTGGTTTTCCTGTGATCTCCGACATGTATCCCTTTTTTACCTTGCCCGCTTACCTGGTCGCCGGGGCCTATGTCATCTTCAGCCTGGTCTTTACCCTCATTCCCAATAAGATGAGGATCAACCACGACGCCCACTTTTGGGGCTCGCTGGCAGGTATCCTATTGGTATTCGCCCTCAAACCCGGCCTTATGATCTACCTCGAAAGGTATTTCCTCGCGGTTTAAAGCCCTACCTTAGACATCCAGGGCTTTCATGGACTGTTTCAAGGCCTCCTCAAAAAATTCCACCGTTCTTTCTAATTCCTTCTCTTCCTTCAGGAGTTCAGAAAGAGGGAGGACAGCTCCGGTCCATTTTTCTCCCACGATCCATCTTCCTACGGAAAAGGCATCAAAGGCTTCCTTTTTGAAAGTTTTCATGTCTTGCCATGGATTGACATAAAAATAGGGTTCCGACACCAGAGCGTCCTTGGGTGCCATCCCAATCCCGATGGTCTTGGTCAATCCCCCCTCCTGATTTTTGCCCAGGACAAGCATAGACCCTACGTCAAAATGATGAGGCCAGGTCGCTGTGGGGCTGTAATCTTGGAATTTTTTGGCAAAGGCCTCTACGATTCGATGGGTATTGCCACGCAGGTCTGCAAAGCTTGTCATGGCTCGCAGATTTTCCGGAGTTTTGGCCTGAAAGGGGCGGTCATTGTCGGTGGGATGGTCAGGGATTTCATAATGGAGATTCATGTGGAATTTAGCCGTGTCCAACCCTTCTCTCTTGAGCAGTTCTTCAAAGTCAGCCCTCACCTGGGCCTTAGTCCTATGGGCAAATGAAATTTTCTCTATTCCCTCCTCCAAGCGCAAATGCACCAACTGCAACTCAAAAAGGCGAGGATTCAGGGCCATAAAAAAAGGGCGCTGGCTGTCTATGGTTTTTCCTACCAAAGCAAAATTATCATTCCAGCCCATATTGGTCTGGCTGTCATCATCCTCATGAGGCAAATAATGCTTACCCAACATGGAGATAAATTGTGCCGCTCGGTGCAGATAGCCGCTGGTTTCGACCAGGGAAGGAATATCAAGGCCTTGCAGGGGCATCCAATGCTGGTTAAGTAGATCGAGGTCCTCTGTTTGCAACATAATTGACTATTTGCTAAAAAGTGGGAAAAAAAGGGTTTCCGTAAATGACTGAAAGCCAAACTTATGCATAAATCACGGAGATCAAAAGGACCTGCAAGACATTCGATTAAACATATTTATATTGTAAAATATGCAGTCTTTGCTTAAATTAATTGGGTCCATTAGTTTAAATCAGAAAAAAATTTGAAAAGCCTTCAAGCAGGTGCTTTTTCTAAAAGTTGGTTTATGTAATAGTTTGGTTTGACTTGACTGTACCACCCCTTCGGTGGTACAGTTGCTTTTTGGGCCTTATGGAATTGATTAAGAATCTTCCCTCCATTCACCCATACTGGCCCTAATATTTTTACTTCCCTCTATATTCTCAAGAATTTTTACCTTTAGGCATGAGTCCAAAAGCCCGCTCTATCATCACCGACATCATATTGAGCCTCCTTATCTTTGGGGCTCACCTTGGCCTTCTCTACCTTTCGGGTCCCAGGGCGAGTTATGTCGGTACGGCTATCCTGGCATTTTGGGTAGGTTACCTTCGTCCATCCACGGACAAGGCCCGGATGTTTCCCCAGTGGTTGTTGATCAACTTTTGGTTTTTCATCTATATTTTTAGCCTGGGCAGGGAAGACATGTCGGGCTTGAGCCTGATGTTCCTTTTGGCTTCCTATGTGTCCAGTGGCCTTGGTTTTTTGACCCATCACCTGACCAGCCAGAGCCTGAGGGGGGTATCTCTGGGAATAGCCATAGCCCTGAGCTTGCTTTTGGCAGGGCTGGCATGGTTGCCGATCATAGAAGCCCAATTAGGAACTCCCCTGCCCTAGGGACATTCCGCAGAGGTAGTACAACACTCTGGCACCCACATTTCCATCCCAGTCATTGCCCATACCGCCTACTTCACATAGGTCAAAGCCGATCACCTTTCTTCCCGATCGAAAGACCCTATCGATCAGGTACATGGCTTCTGGGAAGTCCAATCCTCCCGGCACCGGGGTTCCCGTATGTGGGCAAAGTTTGGGGTCTAGCCCGTCAATGTCGAAGCTGATGTATACCTTTTGGGGAAGGCGATCTACGATTTCCTGACAAACCTGAAGGAAACTGCGGCCCTGAAAACCTGCTTCGTTTATCTGATGATCAAAAAATACATGTACCCGGTCTCCGGAGGCCCCGACAAGTTCTTCCTCCTCCTCGCACCAGTCCCTTATGCCTACCTGGGTCAATCGACTCACTTGGGGCAATCCCAGGCAATGGCGAAAAATAGAGGCATGGGAGTATCGAAATCCCTCATATACTTGTCTAAGATCCATGTGAGCATCGATGGTGAGAATACCAAAATCCTCATGCTTTTGAGCAAGGGCTTGGATATATCCCAGGGGGACGCTGTGTTCCCCTCCCAGGATAGCGACAAACTTTCCCCTTTCCAGGAGTTCCAGGGTCTGATTAAAAACAAAGGTTCGCAGGTTTTCACAGGCAGCATTGATTTCCATCAAGCGCTGGCCTCCCTCTTCCTCCCGGCCTCCCCCCTCTAGGAAATCTATATGCTCGATGGCCTTTTTGCGGGTTTTATTGTTGAGGGCATGAATGGATTCCTCCACGGGTTTGAGAAAAATTCCTTTTTGATAGCTATTTCCAAAATAGGGATTGGAAAAATCCAATTGGTAGGAGGCCTGAAGGATATTTTGGGGAGCGGTACAGGTACCCTCCCTGTAGGAGGTCGTTACATCCCAGGGAATGGGCAGGATGAGAAGGTCGGCAGATTCCTCATCAAAGGGCAGACCCATAAAGTTGCCATTTTTGACAGTTACGGAGTTGGGATCAAACATAGGGTACTGATATGGAGTTGCTCGAAACTGTAGGTCTTTTTGGGTAAAAGTAGAAAAAAGTTGAGGCAAAAAAAGACATAGCTTTAGATTTGCATTAGGTTGATTGCTCAACTGCTTTTAAATTAATAAAAAACCTATGTCTAAAGTCTTGATCATTGGAGCAGGAGGTGTGGGCCGGGTCGTGGCCTACAAATGCGCCCAGCACCCGGAAATTTTTTCCGACATCATGCTCGCCAGCCGTACCCTTTCCAAATGTTATGAAATCGCCCTGGACGTGGTCCGGGATACAGGTCACAAATCTCTTCGATGTGCACAGATTGATGCGGAGGATGTCCCTGCCCTGGTCGCCCTGATCAAAGACTTCGAAGCCGACATGGTCATTCACATAGCCCTTCCCTATCAAGACCTCACCATCATGGAGGCTTGCCTGGAGGCTGGGGTGCATTACCTGGATACTGCCAATTACGAACCCAAGGAAGAAGCTAAATTTGAATATAGCTGGCAATGGGCCTATCGGGATAGGTTCAAGGAAAAAGGCCTTACAGCTATTCTGGGATGTGGATTCGACCCGGGAGTTACCAGCATCTTTACCGCACGTGCCGCCAAGCACCACTTTGATGAAATCCACTACCTAGACATCGTAGACTGCAATGGGGGAGATCATGGCAGGGCTTTCGCTACCAACTTCAATCCCGAAATCAACATCAGGGAGATCACCCAAAAGGGCAAGTACTGGGAAAATGGCCAATGGATAGAAACTGAGCCTTTCGAAATCCATCAAGCCCTTACCTACCCCAATATCGGAGCCAAGGAGTCCTACCTTCTGTATCATGAGGAACTGGAATCCCTGGTCAAAAACTTTCCCAGCATCAAGCGGGCCCGGTTTTGGATGACCTTTGGAGAAGAATACCTTACCCACCTCAGGGTCATTCAAAATATTGGTATGGCAGGTATCCAGCCTGTCAAATATCAGGAGCAGGAGATCGTCCCCCTACAGTTTTTGAAAGCGGTACTCCCCGACCCCGGCAAACTTGGCGACAACTATACAGGAGAGACTTCCATCGGCTGTCGCATCAGGGGCGTCAAAGATGGAAAGGAAAAGACCTACTACATTTGGAATAATTGTAGCCATCAGGCGGCCTTTGACGAAACCGGGGCCCAGGGAGTCAGTTATACCACCGGTGTACCCGCCATGACAGGAGCCATGATGCTGCTCCAAGGCAAATGGGGCGGTGCCGGCGTATTCAACGTTGAGGAGTTTGATCCCGATCCATTTCTCGAAGTACTTGGTCCCCATGGCCTGCCCTGGGAAGAAAAAATCGGCGTAGACCTAGAATTGTAGGAGACCAGATCAGGAAAGCCTGCTTTTGTAGTCTTCATAGCCAAATTCCCTGAGCAAGCGAAAGCCCCCTTCCTCTGTCCAACTGCCGAGGAAGGGGTGCTTAATTCCATTAAACATGGTGGTTTTGACCGTGGTGTAATGCATCATGTCCATCAGGACGATTTTATCCCCTGCTTCCAGGGCCTCGTCAAAGGAATAGTCTCCCATAAAATCTCCGGAAAGGCAGGAGGAACCTCCTAATTTGTAGACATGTTTGCCGGGAACAGGTTTCGATTCAGCTCCCAATACCCTAGGCTGGTAGGGCATTTCAAGGGTGTCCGGCATATGAGCCGTAAAAGACACGTCCAGGATAGCTGTCTGTATGCCATGATTTTCGACGATGTCCTGTACCTCGGCGACCAGGACTCCCGTCTCCCAGGCAATGGCAGAACCGGGTTCGAGAATGACCTCCAGCCCGTGTTTCTCTCTGAAATTTCTCAAGATAGCGACAAGATGATCCCTGTCGTAGTCTTTGCGAGTCATCAGATGTCCTCCGCCCATGTTGACCCATTTGAGTTGAGAAAAAAATCTACCAAATTTATCCTCAAAGACCTTGAGGACCCCCTCCAAATCCTTGGAAGAAGCTTCGCAGAGGACGTGAAAATGCAGGCCCTCTATGCCTTGGGGTAACTTATCACCCAATTGCTCGCTCAATATTCCAAATCTCGATCCCGGCAAACTGGGATTGTACATGTCTACGGCGGCTGAGGCAGCTTCAGGATTTACCCTGAGTCCACAGGAGATTTCTCCTCCAAAGGCTATGACCCGGTCCCTGTAGCGGCTGTACTGAGTCAGAGAATTAAAGGTCATATGGCTGGCATAGCCGAGGAGCTCTTCGAATTCATCCGAAAGGTAGACCGGCGCATAAACATGGGCCTTGGTATCCATCTCTTCATAGATCAGCCTGGCTTCATTGAGGGAAGAAGCAGTAGCTCCATCGAGGTATTGGTGGACGAAGGGAAAATAGTGCCAGGTAGCAAAGGCCTTGAGTGCCAAGATAATATCAATCCCTGCAGCACCGGCGATGCCTTTGATTTTTTCCAGATTCTGGCGAAGGAGCTTTTCTTCCATCAAAAAACAGGGAGAAGGAACTTGAGAATAATCGATCATGTAGGTCCGTGTACTTATTTTTTCTGTCTGGGCGTCAAGATAGTCATAAAGACCCATAACTATGACTTAGGCCAAATCTTTAATGTTTGAGCTTTGTACAAAGCTCCGCCCATTTTTTTCTTGTTTTTGAGATTAAGATAAAAAATAGTTATTCTAAATGGATATTACGAAAAAAAATCAGCCGCCCTTAAAGTAGGCTATCCTAATGAATGCAGGCAAGGCCAAAACAATTATGAGCGAACACATCAAGAGTAAGATTAAAGAGTTAAGTGAAAAGGAAGGAATTGATATCTTATTAGCTTTAGAAGGAGGAAGCCGAAGTTGGGGAATTCCCTCCCAAAACAGTCCCTACGAGATCGGGCTGATCTACATGGAAAAAGCTGATCAGCAAGCAGGGGCAGAAAAAATAAACTCGCTTTCCAAATATGAGGGTAAAGAATTAAGATTCATGGGATGGGGCCTTAGGGAGACCTTTCATCAATTGAAAAATTCTGAAAGGAGACTCTTCGAATGGCTTCAATCCCCTATCATCTACTGGCAGGACCCCACTTTCAAGGCTGAAATGTGGAAGTTGGCCCAGCTTTATTTTAAACCCATCCGAAGCCTGGAGCAATATCAAAAGGCTGCCATCGATCACCTGCATGATGACCCGGACTACCAACAGATGAAGCTGGATCAACTATTTATGCTCCTTCAACCTGTTTTGGCAGCCAAGTGGGTGATGGACAACAGCAGCATCCCACCGGTGGAATTCAGACTTCTTCTGAATCAGGTAGAAAGTGAAGGGTTGGAGGATGACATAAAGAATATGATCAAGGTCAAGCGGCAGGCAGAAGGAGAATACCTTTGCCATGTGCCTATCGCCATCAGAGCCTTTGTCAATAAAGAATTGAGAAGCCTTAAAAGCTACCTTCCAGAATCTCGGTCCAAAGGAGAGAATGACACCACTGCCCTGGAAGACTATTTTCGCCAGCTGACAGGAAGTGAACTCTAAGAGGCTGAAGGTATGACTTTTACCTTGACCGACTTAGAAATCAGGGTATGGTTCCTATCTGCAAACTGCCTGAGGGGAATCGAAGCATTGGACTCGGGAAAATAGCAAGCCAGATTCTGAGGGGGAATGTCATAGGGTATGACATAAAATTGCTCGGCTCTCCTTTCCTGGCCTTCATAAAAACTACATAGATCTATGAGATCCAGGCGTTGGAGCTGATGTTTTTTCATGTCCTCGGGATTCATAAAAACTACCCTTCGTTCATTTTTGACTCCGCGATAGCGATCATCCAGCCCATATACGGTCGTATTGAATTGGTCGTGAGAACGAATGGTCATCAGCAAAAAATCATCCTTCTCCAATTGATGCCCGGGCAATTTACAAATGGAAAATTGGGCTTTTTGATAGGGAAGAGCAGAGAAATCTCCACGACGGGCAGGATTTGGCAGGTAAAAAGATCCACCCTTATCCAAGGCTTTGAGTTCTTCAAATCCCTTGACCACTTGAGCAATTTCACTTCGAATAAGGTCGTAATCTTTCCCAAATGCCAACCCGTCTACCCCTCCCCTATCTCCTAAGGTGGCCTCAGCTATACCGGCAATGATCTCGGGTTCACTCATCAGCTGGGAAGAGGGTGGCTTTAGGAGGCCTTCCGTGGTATGAACCTTTCCCATGCTATTTTCTACCCTTAGCCTTCGGGGCTTTCCTTCCTTGATGTCGTTTTCAGATCGGCCCAGGGTAGGAAGCCTGCCTATCCTGCAGGCCTTTGCCGGCAATCATACCGACCTGGTCTCTCCCTTCGTCCTTCTCGACGAATTTGGTCCCATCGACATGAGCCTCGGACAAGACCCCCTCAAGGTAGGAGCACATCCACACGCAGGAGTCATCCCCACCACTTATGTCCCCGAAGGTTCCGGCCATCAAAAGGACAGCTTGGACTACGATTTTCAGATCCACAAAGGAGATTTTATGCTCTTTAGTTCCGGCAAAGGAGCCATACACATGGAGGAGTCCGGCCGGGAACTTTTCGAAAAAAGGAAGAACCAACCTCGGTTTTCAGATCTGGCTCAATATACCCTCTGCCTACAAATTCATAGATCCGAGCACCACTGTCCATCACGACGATGCCATCCCCAAGGTGATTCAGGAGATTTTGAGGGCAAAAGTTGTGCTAGGTGAACTTTTTGATGCTAAATCTCAGGTCGAACTCCTCTCCCCGGCATTCTATTATCACATAAAAATGGACAATGATACCCGCCTCGACATTCCTACCGATCCCACCCACAATGCATTTCTCTATCTGATCAAGGGAATCTCGAACTCGAGGGACAACAGGCCCTTCGCCCAAATCAGATTGCCCTCTACCAACGAGGAAAAAGCCTGATCAACCTCTATGCCAGGGAAGGAGCCGAATTTCTCCTCCTCGGTGGACAGCCTCTAAATGAGACTGTGTTCTCTTACGGCCCTTTTGTGATGAACAATGAGGGCAAATCATTCAATGTATTCAGAATTACCGGGCTGGACATATGTGAAATCCAGAAATCGTCAACCAGTGAAACGAACACACAAAAAGGGGAGCCTTCTGAAAAAGCACCCCTTCTTTCATCCACAATGTTGATTATTCCACCAACAAGCGTAGGGTCTGCCTGTCGCCTTCTCCTTCGATTTGTAAGAGATAAATTCCGGGACTCAGGTCTTTGAGGTCCCATTTGATTTGTTGGCTTCCTGCCTTCAGGACTTTTTGGCTTAATATTTTACCTCGGAGATCCATCAGCCGGGCCTTCATGTCCTGGTCCAGGGTGCGATCAAAACTCAATAGGGTCTGATTGCTGGCAGGGTTGGGAAGGAGCTTTACCCCCCACTGAGCAAAATTTTCCTCCAACCCGGCAATGATCCTGGCTGTAAGGGTATCTTCATAGCTACAACTTCCATTGATGGTCAGCCTGACGATGTATTCGCCGGGGAGGGCGTAGGTATGTATGGGATTGGGGAGGCTATCGGTGCTACCATCGCCAAAATCCCACAACCAGCTAATGGCATCCTTGGACTCGTCGGCAAAGGAAAAGGTGCGACTGCTGCTGTCCTCAATAAAGCTAAAATCGGGCCTGGCCACAGATACATCTACGGCGACCCTTTCGCTTGGACACTTAGGCTCCTCTACCTCCCAATCATACAGATAATAGTAAAAGTCCAAGGGTCCGGTAGTCGCAGAGGAAGAAAATATCCTGAGCATCCCAGGGACTTCGTAAGGGTAGGCTGCATTGCTGCTGTTTCTAAACAGGTCTACAGAACTTCCTCCTATGCTGTAGCGGCCGGGGCCCGGTACTTCCAGGTCCAGACTTACTCGCTGAGGTCCAGCAGGTACATCTATGGTCACCTGATCTACAATATTGCCGCTACCATCAATGTCGTCCCAAAGGAAAATGGTCCTCGGACCAGGACTTCCCGCATCTATCCAGACGGACACAATATCAAAGGCCAGGAAGGCATCAAAATTCAAAGTTCCGGTAAAGCCTGTGTTGTGATAACCGCCGGCAGAAAAGCTCCCGTCTGTGGGACCTATCCTTCCCGAAAGTCCAGGCTCTACGGAATTGACGAAAAAGGTAGTATCCCTGGTCAAAGCCGGAGTAAGGAAGCTGGAACCCGTAAAGAGGGTATCTCCCGATTGGTTAAACCAGGTAAACTGACCACTTCCATTTGCCTGAAGCAGGGTATTTTGGCCTTTACAGATAAACTGATTTTGAACTGTAGGTCCCGGGGGAAAGACAATATTTACGTTCTTAATGACCGTATCTGTCCCCATGTTATTGATAGCTACCATTCGCACGGTATAGCTACCCTCCCTGGTATAAACATGGGTGGGATTTTGTACAGTATCTGTGCTCCCATCTCCAAAGTCCCAGCGATAAAACTGAGGAATAGAAGTAGAGATGTCTTCAAAGCTCACCTCATCTCCGCAGGCGCCCTCTACGGTGAAGTTGTAGTTGGCAATAGGAGGTGCGGTAGCGACCAGGCAACTGGAGGGAAGGTCAAAATTTTCGGTTTGGTCAGAACGGTTGTCGGGGCTGCCCTGATCCGCCTGGACACCGAGGCCCCTTTCTGCGAAGGCCTTCCAAATCAAACATTGATTGGCACCTCCGTTGTTGATCTGATCTGCCATCAAAATAGCATCTCGCCCATCCACAAAACCGGGACCACAGGGCTGAAGAGCCATGCCATCCATGACCAATTGAAGGGCTATGTTATTGCCTCCATTTCCCCTATAGATGTCCGGATCGAAGCCATATTGATCGATAAGTGACAGGGTCATGTCCCAAAGCATGGTACACCAGACAAAGCCGATGCCATGAGGTTGAGAAACCCCTGAATTGGTGTTGGCATAGGTAAAGCCGTTGACGCTACGATTTCTGGAATACCTGGCAGGGCGAATCCCCACTCCCGTGGTGGGCTGGCTGGTGGCATAGGTTCCAATGCCCCTTTCAAGGGAGGCAGTATCTAAAGCAAACATCAAGGTAAGGTAGTCGCTCCATCCTTCTCCCATCTGCTCATTGTTGCTCAGGCAGCCCGCTGCAGCGGGCCCTCCCGTAAGTCGGTTCGATACTCCGTGGCCATACTCATGAGCGATGATTCCGTTGTCATAGTCTCCGTCGATATTGACAACAGGGGTGGATACGAGGGTAGCACTGACAGAATCGCCGGCAACCAATCGGCTGATGATAGAGTTACCATCGGCCCTTGAGATCATGATGGAGGGAATCGTTACACTGGGACCATTGCCCCCCATGGTGATGGGTCCTCCACCCACATTATTGACCATGATAACAGCCAGGGCTCCTGCATTCTGAGCAGCAGTAATTTTCTGGACAAAACTACAGCTACCTCTGCGAATCACAGCTATCCTCCCACTAAAATCAGCGGCATTGACGGGAGGCTCACAAAGGTCGTTCTGGTCGGGGGTGACATTGTCGTCGGCCAGCACAAGGTCGGCTGTAAGGGCTGTGCTGGACAGCCCAGGACCAAAACCAGCTTCCAGGCCGGAGTAGCCCCCTGCAATGCTCGATGGGGTATGAATGGTCAGGTTGTTTCCTACATTCGTTCCCGTCCACAAAAACATCTGCATGGCAGGATTGAGACCATCAGGGGGAGTCCCAAAATTGGCATTGTTCAGGCCTCCACCATCCTGGGCCTGGGCAAAGACTTCATCCTGCCCTGCCCCTCCCCTGCTGTAGTTATTCTCCTGGAAGTTTCCGGCTGCCTCCGTAAATCCATAGAAGTACAGGATGTCATGGAGGGCATTGTTCATGTAAAACAGATTGGTAATTGCCGCGTCCAAATTTGTGCGGGGAGATAGGTTAAAATTGATGGGAAAGTCGAAGTTAAGAGAGATTCCTCCATCTGGAGAATAGCCGACAGAATTAGTAGCTGCGGTATCTTCAAAGGCCCACACGTTGTTTCCCCTGGTGATGCTATGCTCGGCTCCGCTCACCCCGTCGGTATCGTGCCACCCAAAGGGAGAGGCCACTGAGTCGGACGGAGACTGTATTAGAACCCGAGGACCATGGGTGGGACTTTCAGTATAGTAAGGAAATACCCGGTAGGAGCCGGCCGAAGAAGTGCTTCGGCTAGCCTGGGAAGCATAGAAATGGTCTGGATGCCCTCTGTGATGGGCGGAATGACCTTCATCCTCGTGATCGGGAAAGGTACAGTTGACCATCCAGTCATTTTTGTCCAATAATTTCCCACTTTGGGCATCTACACGAAGGCTCCACCAATGCTGCCCATCCTTTTGCAAAATAGCCAGGTTCCAGGCCAGGGAAAGCTCTCCTTCCGGTCCAGGCTGGTAACTTAGTTTTACAGGTATGTTTCGCTGGGAAAGGTTTCCCCCTGAGAATATCATTTCTCCATCTTTGCGATCTTCCAAATGGACAATGTTCCTGGCAGCTCCGAGCTTCAATGCCACTGCTGCTGCGGCTATAGCTTCTTCAGGAGAAAGGCCAGGCTGGGTCGCATTGGCCCTCGCCGCGACATTGCGCTGAAAGCGATCTCCCATATGCAGGAGCTTGCCCTCGCGAAAAGCCATGTTGATAATGGCATTATAAATAGATATTCCCTTAAAGCTTTGCTGGAGGTAAAGATAGGTAACTCCATTGTGATCAGCAGTGTAGGAATTGGTTAGTATCCATTCTTCCACGTCTTCCTTTGACAGGTGATACTGCTCCGAGGCGTAGGCATTCAGGTGCTTTTGAATCAGAGGTGCTGAAGGACCTTGCCCCAAGATGGGATTAATACAAAAAAACAGGCATGCACTCGCCAAGCACAGCGAATAGCTGAGTAAAAGTCGGTAATTCATGTTAAAGTAGGTAATTGACCAATAGCAAAAAGATAAATCAAGGAGTTTGGGGCAGCTCCTTTTTAATTTTACTTGGGTTATGTGGATTCCATAGCCATGTAAGCTAATAAACAAAACTTAATTTGGAGTAATCTGGCCTACATTTTTCTTATATTTTAGATAAGTAGTCTCGAAATTTTCTTCAAA
Organism: uncultured Bacteroidia bacterium; assembly: GCA_964564415.1. Classification (GTDB taxonomy): domain Bacteria; phylum Bacteroidota; class Bacteroidia; order J057; family J057; genus JALEFZ01. The sequence goes on from CAZMAV010000021.1 coordinate 12,576, forward strand.
CCCAAAGCGTTACTGTTTTTTTTGGCATCAACGAGGCTGAAATCCTAACTACAGAAGAAGTTTTTGTCTTCACCTTATAAAAAAACTTAACCCAGGTACAGTTCGTGGAAGAGTTGATTCAATGCATGAAAAGCTATGTGTCCCTATCGCCTGAGGCAGAAACTGCCGTTAGGGAGATGGGTGAACATCAGCGGTATTCCCGTCGCACTTACATCCGGGAAAATGGTCATAGATGGAGGGAAATCTTTTTTACCATCAGCGGCTGTATCCGCCATTATTATATCAATGATGAAGGTGTGGAAATCACCTGTGATTTCAGCCTTGATGGTGAGTTTTTTACCGATTTTCAGAGCCTGAAGCAGGAAATTCCTTCCCGCTATGACTTTGTTGCCCTTGAAAATTGCGAATTTATCTGTATTCCCAATGACAAATTGACCCAGGCTTATCAGCACTACCCTAGCCTGGAAAGGTTTGGCAGGCTGATGGCCGAAACAACCGCAAACAGGATCAGCCGAATGGCTCATTCTCTCTTAATGGAAAGCCCTGAGACCCGCTATCAAAATCTCCTCCACAGCCGGCCTGAACTCATACAGCGCATTCCTCAGAAATATATTGCCAATTACTTGGGAATCAAGCCCGAAAGCCTGAGCCGACTCAAGAAGCGTATCTACGATCGGTCAAAATCTTAACCCAGGTCAAGGACTTATAATTTCTCTCGTGATGAACTTTGAGGCATAAGTAAAAATTACCATTATGTCTCGAATCATCTTTATGTTCATCGCTATTTTGGGCCTTGGCAGCACAAAATGCCTAAAGGCACAGGTATTCAAGAACTTTGTCGACAGCCACCTGCGCCTGGAAGCCGAAGCTCAGCCCTGGGGCCTAAGCCTGGAAACCTATCCTCACTTTTGGCTTTCCGGAGGGAGCGCTGGAATCCTGAGCGCAGAGGCCTCTCGCTTCCAGTTTGGCGTGATGCTGTGGCAGGTCCCAGTAGGAGCCTCCATCCGCGACGCCATCTTTGAAGGTGCCGGGGATATTAAGATTCGCAACAACTCCTCCGCAGAAATCTTTGCCAATGTCTACCTCCGAAAGGATAGAAAAGGTTTCTACCTGGGAATGATCGGTGGGCCTGAGTGGTTTGACCTGGAAGACCCGCGCAGCGGCCAAAGCAAGACCCTAGTCAAAAATTACCTGGTCTTCCCCCGGGTGGGCTTCAGGTGGTTTCTTTTTAAAAATACCCTTTATGTTGACGTGGGATACGGCCTTTCACACAACCTTGGTGGAAGGGAAGAACTCAGTGTAGGAGATAGCGACTTTCAATCCCGGCCCCGTCTTGGCATTCCATTTTTTTCTGTAGGAGGAAGGTGGACCCTCGGAAAAAAGAATTAAATCAACTGTTAAATGATCAAGCCTCCGGTTAATGTAAACCGGAGGCTTGATTTTTTTCTAAAAAAAAGGTCAAAAACGAAGGATATATAAAATAAATTCAATAAATTAAAGTGAGTGGAAATATTACATATCGGATTTCTACAAAGTGATGAACTAAAGTTAAAACTTAACTTTTTATAGCATTTAAATAAGTCAGATTCTTGCCCTCCAGGATTATATTTGCTCATTTTGGAGTAAAAATGAACCGTTCGGACGTCTCTTATATAAGGTAGCTTTAATTTTCCCGATTTTTGCTACATACCAAAAATTAACACTTAGGGTTCACGCCTGACATGAAATAAACATTCACATCCATTGTTTAACTGAAAGCCCCATTACGATGAAGCACAATTTACTCAAGCTATTGATTCCCCTGGTTCTTGTACTGGGAATGATGTTTCCTGTACAAGCGCAACCTCCGGGATTTATCGACAAAGTGTACGCTTCTGGTTTCCAGCAGTTGATCGGCCTGACCTTTGATAATCTGGGCAGAATGTATGCCTGGGAAAGAGATGGGAGGGTTTACATCATCGAAGATGGCATCCCAACGACCGATCCTATTCTAGACCTCAGAGATGAGGTCGGCGGTTGGAGAGACTTTGGCCTGCTGAGCGTACAATTAGACCCCAATTACCTTTCCAATGGGTATATCTACCTGCTATATACCGTGGATTTTGCCCATGAATACCTGGGCAATCCCAACACAGACACCCAATTTGCAGCTTTTGGTCGTATCACGAGGTACACGGTGACCAATCCAGGTGCGGCCATAGACGTCATTCAGGTAGACAGCGCCTCTCGCACCATTCTCTTGGGAGATACGCCTCAAAACGGCTTTCCCTGCACCCACCAATCCCACCATGTGGGCTATATTGCTTTTGGTGCCGATGGTACCCTTTTGGCTACCTGTGGAGATGCCGCCAGTTACAGCACTGTAGATGAGGGAGGTCCCATCGGCGGAGGCTGGGTCGGTGAATGTATCCAGTACGGCATATTGGACACTACTACCGGAAGAAATGAGAACATTGGAGCTTACCGCAGCCAGGTGCCCTATTCCCTCGATGGCAAATTGATCCGTATCGATCCCGCCACCGGAAATGGTATTTCCTCCAATCCCCTCTACGATCCTACCAAGCCCAAGTCTGTCGAATCCCGGATATGGGCCCGCGGACTTCGCAATCCTTGTCGGATGACCTATATGCCCGGAACGGGAAGTACAGATCCCGCCCTTGGAGATCCCGGCATCTTCTTTATCGGCGATGTGGGATGGGGAAAAAGAGAAGAATTTAGCATCTGCGATACGGCCAACATGAACTTTGGCTGGCCCTGGTACGAAGGCTTTGACCTGGAAGGCCAATACAACAACAGCCTCTATGAGCCGGGTACCCACGGACTTCCACCCCATGATCCTCCGGTTTTTGACTGGAGAAATGGTCGTACCGCCCGGGTCATGAGAAATGGCAACCTCTACAACATGGGCGCCGGGGGCAATCCCGTGAGCGGAAACAGCTTCAATGGCAACTGCTCTATGGGAGGAGTCTGGTACACCGGAACCGATTATCCTCCGGAGTACCGCAACTCCTACTATCAGGCTGACTACGGAAGAGGATGGATTCAGCAATTTGTTTTTGACAACAACCTACAGCCTGTCGAGGTCAATAGCTTTATCCCCAATGGAGGGGCCGTAACCGGATTGGCGACCAGCCCCACCACTGGAAGTATATATTATGTCAACAATAGTTCTGTGGTTCGCAAGGTCACCTATGTAGGGACCAACCTTCCTCCTACGGCGGTAGCATTGGCCGACCGGAGCACCGGACAGGATGGGCTCTTGGTTGCCTTCAGGGGCAATCGCTCCTCTGATCCCGAAGGCGACAGTTTCACCTACCTCTGGGATTTTGGGGATGGAAGTACCAGCACAGCGGTCAATCCCACCCATACCTTCACGTCAGGCAACAATAGCTCTAAGAAATTCAAGGTAACCCTTACCGTAGATGATGGCAATGGCTTTCCGGACACCGATAGTGTGATCATCTCTCTGAATAACACCCCTCCCGTCATCCTCTCAACCAGCATCGATGGAAAAAACTACTATTCAGGAACGGAAACCCTTAATCTTTCGGCGGTATTTACCGATGCCGAAGATGCCCTTGGCGACCTGGATGTAACGTGGCAAACCTTCCTCTATCACGACAACCACAACCATGCCGAACCTGCAGATCATGCAGTCAGTACCACCACTGTCCTAAGTCCTGTAGGTTGCGACGGGGTCCTCTACTTCTACCGGGTAAGCTTAAAGGTCACCGATAGTGGCGGACTCAGTGCAGTTTACGAAAAGGATATTTACCCTGACTGTGGGGGTACAGGAAGCAATCCCATCGCCAAGTTTACCTTTGATGAAATCTCCACCAAGCCTTTTCAGTATAGCTTCGATGGAATTTCATCTTACGACCTGGATGGCCCTATCACCAATTACAGTTGGAATTTTGGGGACGGAACAACTTCTGATGAAATCAATCCTACCCACGTTTTCTTCGAAGAAGGCTCCTACAATGTCAGCCTTACCGTAACTGATCTAGACGGCAATACCGCTACGACTGCCAGCGTCATTTCCATCCTTTGTGGTACGGACCCTGCGGGAAGTCCTGAGGGAACGGTCGAATATGAAAGATGGAATGGGATCGGAGGAACCAACCTCAGTACGATCGACTTCGAAAGCGATCTTCCTGATGCCATCACCAGCCTCAATGAAGCTGAGGTACCCACCAATGTAGCCAACAACTATGGAGGGAGAATCAGGGGCTTCCTTTTTCCTCCCCAGACAGGGGCCTACAAGCTCTGGATTGCCAGTGATGACCAGGGAAAGCTCTTCGTAAGTCCTGATGACAACCCCGCCAACATGACCGAGATCGCCGATGTACCCGGATGGACCAATTCGAGGGAATGGAACAAATATCCCTCTAATCAGCAGGGAAGTTTCAACTTCGTTTCAGGTCAGCGCTATTACTTTGAAGCCCGCTTCAAGGAAGGCGGAGGTGGCGACAACATGGCTATTCGCTGGGAACTCCCCGATGGAAGCATCGAAGAGCCTATCCCTACCAGCCGGATTTCTCCCTACAGCGGTGGCTCCTACCCCACCCTCTGGAGGGAAGAGTTTCACATGGCCGATGGATTTACCCAGGACCAGGGGGGGAGTGCCTGGATCAATGATGCCAGCGGCCTCGGAAGCAATGGGAGCTTTGAAGTGGAAAATGAGGCCTTGAGAGCCTATTATACGGAAGGAGAGGTAATATGGGCCTCCGATGTGATCGACATTTCCGGGCAGTCTTCTGTCAATGTTTCTTTTGACTACATGGGGGAAGGAAGCATCAATACCTTCGATTATCTCAGGGTGTATTACAAATTGAATGGAGGAGCTGAACAAGTCCTTCTGGATTACTCGGGTGCCGGAATTCCCCTGACCTGGACAAGCTTTAATTCTGCTGCTATTTCTGGCAATGATATACAGTTGGTGGCCCGGATGTTCAACACCGGCTCTGACGAAGCTTACCTCCTCGACAATATCACGGTGAGTTCAAACGGAAGTGTAAATGGGGGAGGACTCAGCGAGTGTGCCAGTTGTAGTCCCAATGCGGCCCTTCTCACCGCTCTGAGGGGCCAATATGGCTCCTGTGTCTCTGACTCCAACAATGCCTGGCTAGAAATTCAGGATCAATTTGAAGAGGCATTGCTCAGCGTCCACGACAAAAACCAGGACCTCGGACTGGTAAGGGTTGAGACCTTTGACCACGGAAACAATCCCTTTGTGTTTGGAGACTATTTTTACATAACCCGCAGCTTCAAGATCAGCAGCGAAAAGACCTTTAGCAATCCTGTAGAGTTGAAGCTTTTCATCCTCCCTTCAGAATTCGAAGCCCTCAAGGAAGCATCCTTTACTGTTTCTGAATTGAGCGACCTAGTCCTGGAAAAATACAGCGGTGGAGAACTGGGAGAGGTCGGTACGGGAATCATGAGTGTTATTCCTCCGATCAACATCCAACAGGGCAGTGGTCCCGGTGGTGCTCACGTACTTACTTATCGGGTCAATGATTTTTCCACCTTCTTTGTGAGGGCAGCACAGACGACCTTCCCGGTGGAGTGGCTGGACTTCCAGGTGGAGACCGAAGGCCTTGATGCCTTACTGAGTTGGGAAGTCGCCCAGGATGGGAAAGGAAGCCATTTTACCATCGAGCGATCCAGCGATGGAGAACATTACCAGCAGATTGCTACTGTCCTCATGGAAGAACCCAGCGGAGCCCGCAACCAGTACCGATATACCGACGAGCAGATCGCTAACATGGGCTTTTCCACCCTGTATTATCGAATCAGGCAGTTTGACTTTAACGGTCAAATGACACTGGGACCGACCCGAATCCTTACCCTGGACCTGTCCAGGCAACTAAGGGTAGATGTCTATCCCAATCCAGCCGTTGACGGATTTACCCTAAGGTACTTCCTTCCCGAGCAGAGTGCTGCTACCTTTGAGATATTTAATGCCGTAGGAATGACCCTGGCTGAAGGCTTGCTCGAAAAGCAGGAGGGAATTTCTAAGGAAAAGATCTCCACTGCCAACTGGGGAAGCGGGGTATACTACCTGAGGATCAAGCATCCCATGGGCAACATTACCAAAAAGATCACAGTCAGATAAGACCCTGTCCCTGGTTAGATTATTCTCACGAAAGGGAGTTGTCCAAGGTGGCGGCTCCCTTTTTTAATGATTTTCGTAGGTAAAATCCTGAATTTTCGAGCAAACATATGGAAGGAGGGTATTCTTTCTGCCTGCGCAACTGGGAATATCAAGTGATTTCCGAATTAATGGGGCTGCTCATTCCCAAATCCTGCGTCATTTCCCGATGAATCGGAATCGCCCTAGAACCACTAGAGCTACCTTCAATTCCTTAACTTCAGAAAAAATTTTCTCTCAAGAATACAGATTCAGTAGGCTCGACTAATTATTTTGACTAAGACCATGTTGGGATGGCCTTTTTTGTTTTTTTCAAAAAATCATAAATCAATCAGCTAAGCCAATTTTTGAAATACTCCCTTGAAATAAGTACCTAAGGCTTGAAAATTGAAAATTTTCAAGTGCCAAAAAAGCTTGAAATTTTCAATTGGCTCATTCAAAATCATTCCTGATGTTTAGCATAAAACCCACCATGCATACCCTGAATCGCCTCAGGGTCAAGCTCTGCGCCAAGGACCTTCAAAAAAGCAAGGAGTTCTATACCCAACTCTTCGGCGTTGAAGTCGGCTAAGACAGCGATTGGTTTGTAAGCCTGGTTTCCCCAGACAAGAAATTCGAGCTGGGCATCATCCTCGAAGGGCACAAAATCCTGCCGCCGGGTGTGGAGACCAGTAGTCATTCATCCTACCTGACCATTGTCGTAGACCGGGTAGACGAGGTCTATCAAACCGCCCTCAACCAGCGGGTATTCATCATTCAAGAGCCCCAAGATACCCCTATGGGGCCAGCGGCGCATGCTTCGCAAAGACCCCGACGGCCATCCCCTGGACATCTCCTCCCCTATTCCCGATTTCCGCTTTGGTAATTAAGACCTTTTGAATCTACAATGCTCCCTCACCCCAAAGGAGGTCTGCCCATTATGCCATTCCTCAGACGACTTAATACAAAACCCTAAACTTGATCGTCTCCTTTATTCCCCTCAATTCGTCCAGCAGTCCCTCCTCATAGGCCTTGTCAATGTCAATGATGACGTAACCGATGCGCTCGTCGGTCTTGAGGTATTGACCCAAAATATTGATCTGGTGATGAGCCAAAATTTGAGTGATCTGGCTGAGTATGCCCGGTACGTTTTTGTGGATGTGTAAAAGGCGATGGGCCCTACCCTGAGCAGGCAGTTGAACATTGGGGAAGTTGACAGCTCCGAAGGTGTTCCCGGTATTGATATAATCCAAGACCCTTGAAGGCACATACTGACCGATATTTTGCTGGGCTTCCTGGGTCGAACCTCCAATATGAGGAGTTAAAATGACATTTTCCAGGTTCAGAAGTTCAGATACAAAGGGATCATCATTGCTTTTGGGCTCCCTGGGGTACACATCAACAGCCGCCCCCTGCAAATGCCCACTTTTCAAATGGCGGACCAATGCGGGAATATCCACGACTTTGCCGCGAGAAAGATTGAGCAATACAGAGCCCGGCTTCATGGCTTTGAATTCTGCCTCCCCGAAGATGTTCTCGTTTCCCTCTCTTCCATCCACATGAAGGGTAACAATGTCCACCATGCTCAGAAGGTCGTGGAGCTTGTCTACCTTGATGGCATTGCCCAGGGCCAATTTCTCAATCAAATCGTAGTAAAAGACCTTCATCCCCATGGCCTCTGCCAGGACAGAAAGTTGGGCTCCTATGTTTCCATAGCCTACGATGCCCAGGGATTTACCCCTGACTTCGTAGCTGTTTTTGGCAGATTTGTTCCACTTTCCCTGGTGCATGTAACGATTGAAATAGGGAATGCGGCGCATCAGCAGGATAATCTCCCCAATGGCAAGTTCGACCACCGAACGGGTATTGCTGTAAGGGGCATTGAATGTTACGACTCCATGGTCGGCAGCTGCCGGAAGGTCAATCTGATTGGTACCAATGCAAAAAGCCCCTATCACCATGAGGCGATTGGCTGATTCCAATACCCTCCGCGTGATATGGGTCTTGGAACGAATGCCTATGATAGACACACCTTTGATCTTTTCCACCAACTCCTCTTCGCTCAGAGCCCTTCCGATGGTCTCCACCTGATAGCCCTCCGAACGGAAATAATGCTCAGCATGAGGATGAATATTCTCCAATAGGAGGACCTTAATCCTGTTTTTGGGATAGGAAAGGGCCATGGGAAGGTCGTTGAGGTAAAGGAATTCCTCAAAACTAGGCGCGATGTGATCGGCTTTGTCGAGGATATTTTCTCGAAGGACATTTTCGGTAAAGGCAAAGAATTTTTCAGCCTCCCCCTTCTCCTTTACTTCATAGTTGGTAAAGGAATCTCCCACGATGAAAATATCTCCGGAGAGTCCCAGGGCTTTTACCGCCTTTGTCTTTCCACCTTTGCTGGCAAGGGTCGAAGAGGAATCAAAACCCGTGATAAAGCCTTCTGAGTCGAAGCTGAAGTCATTGGCGAGGATCTGTTCTTTTTTTAGGCCAAAGGACTCGGCCAGGGGTTCGATGATTTGGCGAAAGCCATAGGAAAGGAGGTAAATGTTTTCCCTGTAGGTTTGGAAAAAGCCCTGGTTGCGTCTTATGGAGTCAGAAATTTTCGACCCCAGGCGTTCTACGAGGATGTCGAGGTGGTCTCTATGGGCCTGCAGCAGCCTGATGCGACGGTCCAAGCCTTCTTCAACGGCGATTTCACCATTTTCCACCAGTTCGCCGATGCGGTCAATCTTGGCGAGAAGGCTGTCTTTTTCGGGATGGGTGGCCAGGGATACTTCCCCTAGTTCGACCAGCGAATCTACCTGGATAAAACTTTTGTCGAAGTCTAAAAAAATATGGGTCTGCTCCTTCATGTTTCACTTCTTTCCCGAGCAAATTAATGATTTATCAATAATGATTATCACGAATCGTTTTTTGCGTTTCAACCCATAGTGCTTTTGGGGTTGAAAATAAGTTACTTATGATAAGTCCAACAGCGCTTTAGCCATTCATCCATGATAATCTTTAATTATTTCAGAAAGCTGTGAAAGTAGTCAAAAATATGAATTGAGATACAAATATTTCCTCCGAGAATAAACATTAATGTTTTAACATCGTTTCTTTACTCGACTAGCAGCTAAGCATTTCAATTCAGATACTTGCTTAGGCTTCCTTCCCTTGAGACTCACCCTGCACCCTGAAAAGTCAGGTTTTTGAAGCTTGGGAATGAATAGCCTGAGAGATGCCGAAAGGAGATGGCAAGGCCTGCAGACCTATCACTAAAAGACCTAATAAGTTTTCAAAAAATGAAGAAGCTAACTTTTCTTACCCTGACCCTACTCATGGGCCTGGCAGCTCAGGCTCAGACTACCTGGGTTTTCGATGCGGCCCACACCAGCGTTGGTTTTTCTGTTATGCACCTGATTATCACAGAGGTAGACGGGAAATTCGAAAAGTATGATGGGCAGTTGACCACCACAAAGGATGACTTTACCGATGCCAACATCAACTTCACCATCGATGTGAACTCCATCAACACCGGACAGGCAAAGCGCGATGGCCACCTCAAGAGCGACGACTTCTTTGACGCTGGTAGCCACCCTCAAATCACCTTCAAAGGAGAGTCTTTGAAGAAAGTGAAGGGCAACAAGTACAAGCTCAAAGGAGACCTGACCATGAGAGGAACGACCAAGCCCGTGGAACTGGATGTCAAGTACCTGGGAACCGTCCAGGATCCCTATGGCAATACCAAGGCCGGTTTTAAAATCAGTGGAGAAGTAGACCGCTTTGACTACGGCCTCAAGTGGGATGCAGCTACTGAAGCAGGTAACCTCGTCGTGAGCCGTGAAGTAAAAATCGACGTCGACGTGCAGCTCCTGAAGCAGGAATAGTTTTACATTCTAGCCAAAGCATAAAAAAAGGAGGGCTTAACACCTTCCTTTTTTTATTTACCACAGCTGTGGTGGATGTTTTCCATCCTAATTTACTTTCCTCAGGTCTCCGCTGCCGGAGATGCTTGAATTTACGGCGCTGGGGCTTCCTTTGTAGTGGACATCTCCAGAGCCGGATATGCTTACGTCAAGGACCCCTCCCACTACGGTGATTTCTCCATCTCCCGAACCGGAAACCGAGATTTGGGTATTTTGGCTGCTCAGGTCAAAGGCTTTGACGTCTCCCGAACCGGAAATCCTGCTTTGATGGTCCTGGGTCTTTCCGATCAGGAAGAGCTTACCAGAGCCTGAAATATTGCTCCTGGTTATGCTGCTCTCAAAATCCATTTCCATCTTTCCTGAGCCCGAGATATCGAAGCTGGTCGAAGAAATCACATTGGCAGCGGTAAGTTTGATCTCACCTGATCCCGATACCTTACCGACAAAATCCTGGGCCAAAAAGAGGCTGTCCTCTCCCATGATCTCACCCGATCCCGATACCGCCAGTCGGCTCAAAGGCTGTCCCTGGGGAACCTGAACAAAGACATCAAAATCATAGCTGAAAAAGCATCCCTCCACATCGACGATGAGTTCGCCGTTCTTCACGCGGATATTCATGGCCTCGAGTACATTTTCATCTCCTTCTACGATGACCTCCTGGCTTTTTCCCTGACTGACGTGGACAGTAGCGGCATCTACCAGTTTGATAGATCCAAAAGAAGGCAGCAACAGTGTGTCAGACTGCAGAACTCCATTTCCGTTCTTGCAGATGCCCTCAGGCGAACATGCGGTATTTGTCAGGGCCAATACCAGGGCAGCCAGAGCACCGAGTAACATAAATGACTTTTTCATATCAATGGGTTTTGGTGTATTGTATTTCAAATGATTCACCCAAAAAACAAGTTAAAATCACCACAGATGCAGGGACAAGGGATGAAGGCGAGAGCCGGGGGAATGAAAGTGGAAAAGAAAGTAGTGAGTGATGAGAGGAGACTCCTTCGAATAAGAAAACAATTGAGAAATCGGCCCATTCGAGGTATTAAGGTGGTTTTCGGCTAATTTGTGAAAAATCTAAGATTGTCTAATCAAAATTGATGTTTTAACAGTTATTTAGCCATACAAAAGATTTTTCTTATCCATACCACAATTCACCTACCATGTTAAAGAAAATAGGAGTCCTACTCGCTTTTTCCCTTTCCTTTTGTGTCAGCCTAATTCATGGTCAGCCCATGGCTCCGATCGAGGATCAGGCTATTCTGATTACGGGAAAAATCGTGGACGCCCAATCTCGTGAAGGCCTTGAGTTCGCTACGGTTCAGCTATTCGATGCAAGAGATAGCACAGCGGTCAGCGGCAAACTCAGCAACAAGCAGGGTGAATTTTCCCTTAAAGCTGGTCGTGGAGAATATTACCTTGCCATTAGCTTTCTGGGTTATGAGAAAAGGCTTATCTCCGACATAGATCTCAAAAGAGGGGACCGAAGCAAAGACTTGGGTACCCTGGCCATGAAGTCCGCCGAAATGGCTATGGACGAGGTAGAAATTACCTCTCAGAAAAGTCAGGTTGAGTTCAAACTGGACAAGCGGGTCTACAACGTCAGCAAAGACCTGACAGCAATTGGAAGTTCTGCGGACGAGTTGTTGCAAAACCTTCCCTCCGTAGAAGTGGATGGAGAAGGAAATGTAAGCCTCAGGGGAAGTCAAAACGTCCGTATCCTCATAAACGGAAAGCCTTCCGGTATCCTTTCGGGGGGTCCCGATGCCCTTCGACTCCTGCAGGGGAATCAGATTGAGCGGATAGAGATTATCACCAATCCCTCTGCCAAGTACGATGCTGAAGGAGAAGTCGGCATCATTAACATTATCCTAAAGGAAAATAGCAAGCGAGGCCTCAATGGTTCCTTTTCATTGGATGGAGGTTATCCAAGCCGTTTTGGTGCTTCTGCCAATGTCAACCTCCGCAGGGACTGGTTAAACCTATTTGTCGATGCAGGGGTCAACTACCGCAACGCTCCGGGCCAGGCATTTTTCACCCAAACCAATACCTTTGAAGATACCAGCTTCACCTTCATTACTGACCGTGAATTTTTCAGGGGTGGCTGGACTCCTACCCTTCGATTTGGTTCGGAGTTTTTTATCAATAAAAAAAATACCATCACCCTAGCCGGAAATTTTCAATGGCGAAATGGGGACAACCTGACCCGCCTGACCTATTCGGACTTTGATGAAGGGGGAGACCTAACCCAAATTACAGAGAGGGTAAGCTCCGAGAGGGAATCCCGCGACAGCTACGGACTTGAGGGAAATTACACCAAAACTTTTGACCAAAAAGACAGAAAGTGGACGGTAGACTTCAATTTTGATGTTACCAACGATGCCGAGCTTTCCGATGTTGACCAGACCCTGGTGGAAGGAAATGGAAATGCCCCTGCCGATCAGCGCATCTCCAACATCGAAGGCAGACAGACCTTCTTTTTACAGACCGATTACGTCCAGCCCTTTGGCAATGGATTCAAATTCGAGACAGGGGGAAGGGCTTCTTACCGGACTTTCAACAATGATTACAAGGTGGAATCATTTATCGGCGGTGAGTGGGTTCCTTTGGATGAATTCTTCAACCAGTTTATTTATCTGGAAGGTATATATGCCGGATATGGTATTTTAAGCCAGGAACTGGACAAGCTTTCTTATCAGGTGGGGCTTCGGGTAGAAAATACTGATATTGTTACGGAGTCTGTCAAAGACAATGAACGCAACCCTAGGAACTATACCAATTTCTTTCCCAGCGCAGGAATTTCCTACAAAATCAGACCTACGACCACCCTTCAGTTTAGCTACAGCCGACGCATTTCCAGGCCTGATTCCTGGACCCTTATTCCCTTCCGAAACTTTGCGGATGCCAGAAATACCTATGAAGGCAATCCCTTCCTCAACCCGGAATTTACCCAATCTTTTGAAACCGGATTTCTGGATTATCAGGACAAAGGCTCATTTTTGGCGAGCATCTATTATCGTTACCGCACCGACGTCATCGAGCGAATCACCGTATTTGAGCAGGATCGTACACGGATGATTCCTATCAACCTGTCGACCCAACATGCTTTTGGTTTGGAAGCCTCTGTATCCAGGGATCTTTTTGACTGGTGGAAGATGAGTGCCAATGCTAATTTTTCTAGGGCCATCACCAGTGGCGTCTACAAAGACAGCTTGTACGAGGCTGATACTTACATTTTGATCGGAAGGGCCAATTCCCGGTGGATTTGGGACAAGGTCGGAAATCTTCAGGCGACCTTTTCTTACCGAAGCCCAAGGATCACCACACAGGGCCGATCCAGGGCTGTATATGCCTTAGACCTGGGTCTTTCAAGGGATATTTTTAATGGCAAAGGCAGTGTGAGCTTTAACGTCAGGGATGTGTTCAACTCCAGAAAATACAGGTCCACGGTAACAGGACCTACCTTTACCCGGGAACTATTGTACCAGCGCAGGTTGAGGCAGTACACCATTTCCCTGACTTATCAGCTCAACCAAGACCCCCGAAAAAACAGAAGTGGGAGAGATAGAGCTGGCGGGGGTGACTTCGATTATTGATGGGAATCATCCAGGTACTAGCATTGTCAGAACCTAGCTAATCCAACAGGCCAGAGACAAAAAGTTTATCTACATGAAAACTTAGTTGCTGGCAACTTGACAAAATAAATATTAGAATGGAAGAGGCAAAAGGATCATGTATCCCTTTGTCTCTTTACATGTTAACTTAATCCTAACTATGAGCATCCGGGTATCGGTCATTCAGGACAGTCCCGTTTTTTTTGACAAGGAAAAGACCCTGGACAAAGTAGCTGCCTGGGTAAAAAGGGAGGCCGGGGAGGGCTGTGATTTGATTCTTTTCCCCGAGTCCTTTGTTCCTGGATATCCCCGGGGCTTTGATTTTGGAACAAAGGTGGGCAGCCGAAGCGATGCGGGGAGAGAACTTTACCTGCAATACTGGCAGCAAAGCTTCGAAATAGGAAACAAGGAGCAGGAGAGGTTGGAGGCCCTGGCCCGTAGCTATGAGGTCTACCTAATATTGGGAGTTACGGAGCGAAGGGCTCAAAGTGGGAGCCTTTACTGTTCCATGCTCTACATCTCCCCTCACAAAGGGCTGGAGGCCGTCCACCGCAAAATAAAGCCGACGGGAAGCGAACGGATTATTTGGGCAGAGGGGGGAAAAGAATCCCTGGTCAGCCTGCAAACTCCCTGGGGGCGATTGGGGGGGCTTATCTGTTGGGAAAATTACATGCCGGAGGCGCGGATGGCCATGTATAGCCAGGGAGTTGAGATTTACCTTGCTCCTACTGCCGACGCAAGAGAGACTTGGACGGCCAGCATGCAGCACATTGCCCTGGAAGGAAGATGCTTTGTCCTCTCCGCCAATCAATGTGTCCAGGCTTCAGACATTCCTGATTCATTCCTGCCCTACCTCAGGGATAAAAGCCAGGCAGCCTGCAGGGGAGGAAGCCTCATTGTTTCGCCTTTGGGTAAGGTCTTGGCTGGCCCTCTCTATGGAAGTTCGGGAGCCCTGCGCCTGAGCCTGGACATGGAGGATATCATTCGGGCCAAATTGGATTTCGATCCAAGCGGTCATTATCGGAGGGAAGATTTATTTACAAAAACCAAAGGGCCCCACCCAAAGGATGGACCCTGATAAGATCAAAAGACCGATATTGACTTACACATCAACGCACGACAAACTGCTTGGCTTTTACCCAGCCATTGCCGCTAATTTGTAGCAAATAAATACCTCTCTCCAGGCCTGGAAGTTCGACGCGGACCTTACCTACCTGGGTAGTAAAGGTAGCCTCAGATTCCTGAAGGAGCTTGCCCTGGTAGTCCAGGACCCTCACCGTCAGCGGTTCCGAAGCCAGAATTCTCAAGATTACATTGAGGAACTCATCACCCTCGATAGGATTGGGGAAGAGCTTCATGTTGACCAGATAGGGATTGGTGTTGACACGAAGGATATTTGAGTAAGAAAAATACCCGTCCTTGCCGAGGGCCTTGATTCGATAGGTTTCCTCTTTCCCTGAAAGATTGGTGATGTTCAGACCATATCGCCTTTCCTGATCTGTATCGCCCAGGGAGCTCTTCTTGCCGACCTCCTGAAACGGGTTTCCGTCCAGAGAGCGCTCGATGGCAAAAAATTGGATGTTTTGCTCTGAGTTAATCCTCCAATTTACCTGAAGGTCATTGGCACCTGGGGTAGGCTGAAAGTCTATTCATTCTACCAGAGATCCCTGACCCAAGCGGGCGCTGTTTCCTATCAGCTTGAGGATCAGCTGAGGATGCTGGTCGGAATTCCCACTTTCCGTCGAAACAAAGGCCACATCATTTCCGGAAAGGTGGTTCATCAGAATGTTGAGGTACTGCCCACCCTGCACGGGTCCTAGATCCCAGGTGTAGGCCTGGTTGCGGTCAAATCGCTGATCATGCTGGCCCTGTCCCTGAAGGCTTGGTGTAGCTTTTGGAAAGGACGATTTTATCCATTCCGAAACCGTCCTCCCTCATGGAAAATGAGATGGTGTGAAAACCGGGGTCTTGATATCCAGGTATGTTTTCTTGGCTTTCCCACAGTGATTGGCGTTGGTCCGTTGCTTACTTTCCCATGTCCGGCGATTTTTCCCAGAACACCACTGCATTCTTTCGTCCGTAGAAGGCCAATTTCCGTCCAGTCCTACGTGGACACCATTGTCCTCGGTTCCGGTGGAGCATGCCCTGGCCCAGACGTAATATTTACCCGGATGATTGATGTAGACCTGATAGTCAATGATTGCCATCCTTCCAGGTGATCCTGAAAAGTTGACCCCACTTTGCAAGGGATCTCCATGGGTAACGCGGGTATCGGAGAGTATTTTCATGTAGGCATCTCCACTGGAACCCTGGGCATGGTTGCCATCAGGATCGGGGGTGATACCAGGGGTATTAGTAGCGGAAGTCAGGTACCATTCCCGCTTTCTGGAGATCCTTCTGGCAGGTATACTCTAAAACTCCCTTCCACACTCTCAGAAAAGCCGCCAAAAGAACTACCTAACCGGTAGAATTTTAATCCATCAGTGATTATCACGAATCATTTTTTGCGATACACCCATAGCGCTTTCGGGGTTGAAAACCAGTTACTTTTGACAACCCCAAAAGCACTTTAGCCATTCATTGGCAATAATCACTATTCAAAAACCCAACCTATGATTGTTTGAGTTACCAGCATCACCCTCTTTATTTTTGTCCTTTTTTCACCCTCGGCCTACAGCGCCGGAGTCAATCCTGAAACTCAAAGCAAGAGGGAAAAATTCAAACAGAAGATCGAAAACCTCAGTGCCAAGCATCAGAAGAAGCTTGAGCGAAAGGTCCATAGACTTAAAAATAAAATAGTCAAAAAGAATGAGCGCCCCAATGATACCCGGAATGCTGTAAGGCTTGGCCTTGCTGTTCTTTTGGTAGGCGCTATTTTATCCATCCTTGGGTTTGTGGGAATTGCCGAACTCTTAGTTACTATAGGATTGCTGGTCTTCGGCATAGGCCTGGCCCTATGGTTGGTTGGATTGATTTTATAAGAGCAAGAAGATTTCTAAAAAGGAACATGGGGCTGTCTCAAAAGAGGAGGCCTTTTTTTGTTATTGTTGGTCAGAACCATGAAGTTGATATGGAGCAAGTGAGGTAAAAGCGAATTATTTATAGGGGAGTCTTCACAACAAAGGCTGCTTCCCATAATCCCCAACCAGCTTTGCCCAGCTAGGGTTCTCATCCACAACAAGGAGAGAGCGGGGGCTTCACCTGGTAAGTTACTGGCCTGGATAAGGTATCCAGAAAAATACGATATATTGACAAACAGATAATTTAAATTTTGATAAAACATGAAAATTTCTCTTAAACAGCAGATCCTCATCGGCTGCTGCCTCCTTTTCTTGGCCTCCGGCTGTACAAGGTTCACCAACACCGAACTCCTCACCTCAGATACCTGGCAACTGACAGATTTGAGTTCCGATGATGCTGATCCCGATATCCTTATGTTCAATGAGGTGTTTCTCTCTCAAGCAGACTTTGACTACTTCGATGATGGTACCTTTAGCATCGCCTTTTCAGATACCTCAGTCACTGCCGAGGGAGGAACCTGGAAATTTATCAACGATGAAAGCCAGTTGGCCCAGCAACAAAACGGCTTACCCGCTGATACCCTCGACATTCTAACCCTTGATGAAGAAACCCTGGAATACATTTACACTGATGATACCGGTACCTATACGGCCGTTTTTGGTCATTGATTCCAAAAGTAAATAGTATGCCAAGACAGGACTCCTCAAATTGAGTCCTGTCATTTTTTTGGGGAAATCTATTACTTTTTTTCTATCAAGCGCTTCTTGAGCGAGGCCAGCCTGTTTTCCAAACCCACCGGATACTGCTTTTTTACGCTTAATTTCCTATAATTATCCGGCAAGCGCGACAATCCCTCCTGCCCACGGGTTCGGATTTCCTCCAGTTTGAGCGTAGGAAGGATCCTTCTGCCCCCTTCAAAAACTTCCAGCATTACTTCTTCTCCAGATGCCAAATCCGTGTCAACTTTCTCTCCTTGGAAACTGAAAAAATCTCCTTCGCCCATGCCCAGGTTTTCATCATAGATCATATCCCCCAGCATTTTTCTCCTGTGATAATACCTTCTGATGCGCTGCAAGCCAGGATTGGAAATTTTGATCTCCTGCTCTGATAGCTTAATCTTATATTGCCAGTCCCCATTTTTTCTGCGAATACCTGCCAGTTTGTAGACTCCACCCAGGGCAGGTTGGTCATGAGCCGTTACCAGACGGGTCCCGATCCCCCAGGTGTCAATTCTGGCACCCTCAGACTTGAGTTCTTCGATGCGATACTCATCTAGGTCATTGCTGGCCACAATGGAGGCATCTGGAAAACCTCCCGCATCCAAAATAATCCGACTCTCCCGACTGAGGCTGCCCAGGTCTCCTGAATCCAACCTAATACCATTGATTTCGTGACCTTTTGCTCTCAACTTCTGCCCTACCTTTACTGCCCGCTCTACTCCCTTTAATGTATCGTAGGTATCCACTAAGAAAATGCAGTTGTTTGGCATGGCATGGGCATAGGCCTGAAAGGCTTCCAACTCAGAATCAAAGGCCATGACCCAACTATGGGCATGGGTCCCCTTGACTGGGATCCCCCATTTTTGTCCTGCAAGCACATTGGAAGTGGCATGACAACCCCCGATAAAGGCCGCCCTACTGGCAGACATAGCCCCGTCCTTTCCCTGTGCCCTGCGAAGGCCAAATTCAAGGACCGGATCGCCTTTGGCAGCAGCACAAATTCGGGAAGCCTTTGTCGCAATAAGGGTCTGAAAATTGAGCAAATTGAGCAGAGGGGTCTCCAAAATTTGAGCCAGAACAATAGGACCCTGAAGACGAAGCAAAGGCTCATGCGGAAAAACCAGGGAACCCTCAGGCACAGCTAATATTTTACAATCAGGCTTCAAATGTTTCAGGTAATCAAGAAACCCAGGCTCAAAAAGTCTTTCACCATCACTCCCCCTCAAGGTAGCCAGATAGGCAAGTTCCTCACTTTTAAAATGAAAATTTTCTAAAAATTCCAGGACCGATTCCAGACCGGCAGCCAGGGCATAGCCGCCCTCGAAGGGATTTTTCCTAAAAAATAAATGAAAGACAGCCTCCTCTTCTGCCCTTCCCTCTTTCCACTATCCATAAGCCATCGTCAATTGATACAAATCGGTAAGTAAGGCAGAATTGTAAGTATTTTTTCCCATATCCCTATTTTTGTATAAAATACACAAAAAGTGACGAGTATAAAAAATTATCTGAAACATTCAGGTGCCGGGCAAGCCAAATTACCACTTTCTTCATGTGTGATTATCTATACTTCGGCTGCCTTACTCAGCCACAATCAATGAGCGGGAGTATAGCTTTCCACTCCTTGTATTTCTAAAAATCATGTGATATATCCCCGGATCGAGGCTCTTAAGGTCGATGTTACGCTTGTAAACTTTTTGAGAAATATCCTCCTTTTGTAATTTTACCCTACCCAACCTATCCAACAGGGAAAAGTCATAGCTTTCACCTTCTGCCATAAAGAGGTTAAGTTGCACGGATTCATTGGCCGGGTTGGGATAAAAAGATGCCCTGAGCCCGGTTTTGGTTTCCACTTCGACCTCCACCACAGGAGAATAAGAAAACAGCCCGTCAATGTCTTGCTGGCGGAGACGGTAATAGTAGCTTCCCCCTTTCACCCTATTGTCCATATAATAGTAACTTTCCTCCCTTTCGGAATTTCCCCTGCCCTTGACATGTGCCAGGGTTTGGTAGATGCGACCATCCAAGCTCCTTTCTATGTCAAAGCCCTGATTATTCTCCTCTCGGGCTGTACTCCATTGAAGCAATACCTGTTCAGGCCCCTCCTGACTAGCTTCGAAGGAAAGCCAGTCCACCGGATAGGTAATGGAGGAAATGATGCCCACCTCGTAGGTCAATTCTTCGCCTTCCTCACTAATCATCTGAATGTCAGAAAAATTATCAGCACTAGCAAGAAGAAAATCTGCTTCCAATCCGGCCGTCCTCTTCGAAAACCTAAGCCTCATGATCTCCTTCATAGCCCCATTTGCAGGAATTTGGAATTGTTGTCCCCCATCCTCATTGACCTGATTCTGATAAGTCCAAACATAGTTGAGTTCAATCCCATTGAACCTAATATTTCGCCTGAGTCTAGGTGGTTCAACGCTGTAGTCCCATTCTGCATAGGCTTCTGTGTGAGACTCCCTTAGCCCTTGATTCTCTGATTCAAAGGCCCTATCCAGGTAATCCACTTCTATCCTCGGGGCATAACTTTGTAGTGAGTCAAATAAAAGAGCCAGTTTTACCTGCTGAAGATTGATATCCTCAACCCTGCGGTTAAAGGCATACACAATGATCTCATCTTCTTCAAGAAAGGTATTTGCCTGGTAGTAAAGATTGAGGTCTTGAGCTTGTAGACTAGGAAGGAGCAAGAAAAAGGCGAGAAGAAAGGGTAACTTTTTCATCATTCATTTCTTGAAAGGGGCTGTAAGATTTTTCATAGTTTCATTTTCAATATACAAATTTCCAGGGATTTGAACGGAAGCGGCTCTGAGCTCGAGTGCTTCCACATTCATCCTTTTTAAAGTCTTTTGGCATTGGTGATTTTCACGAATGAATGGCCAAAGCGCTGTTGGGGTTATCATAAGCAACTCAGAAAAACCCCAACAGCACTTAAAGTCCCGCAGCAAGACGCAGTCAGGTGATCATGAGTAATTACCATCCAACCCGAGAACGCTATTTGTTGCATTAGAAAAAATTACAAGTGAAAATCAATACTTACCTAAAATTAACCCAACTCTTCATTTCATCTAACATCCTTTGTGGCTCTTGCCCTGGACCCCTAAGTCCTTGGAAGACATACCGAGCATTCTTTTTATTCGGGCAAAAAAACAGACTATAACATTAACTTATAGATTGATAATTAATATAAATAATAGTTTTTGTAGGTTGTATTTGGAAAACAATTAACCATCTCACAATGGAAAATCATACACCTTCAAACAAACCAAGCTCAACGAGTTACAACACCAACAGCGCCTCTAACTGCCCTTATCTGGGAGGACAGCTAAGGCAAAGTGCTGGTGGGGGCATAACCAATAGAAACTGGTGGCCCAACCAGCTCAAATTAAATATCCTCCGCCAGCATTCATCCCTTTCCAATCCTATGGATCAGGAGTTTGACTACGCAGAGGAATTCAGCAAACTTGACTACCAAGCCCTCAAAAAGGACCTTCACGAGTTGATGACCGACTCCAAAGACTGGTGGCCAGCCGATTATGGGCATTATGGTCCCTTCTTTATCCGAATGGCCTGGCACAGCGCAGGTACCTATCGCATCGCCGATGGCCGGGGAGGATCTGGGTCAGGAGCTCAGCGATTTGCTCCCCTAAACAGTTGGCCCGACAATACCAACCTCGATAAGGCTCGCCTTCTGCTTTGGCCCATCAAGCAAAAATACGGTAAGAAAATTTCATGGGCCGACCTCATGATCCTTACAGGCAACGTGGCCCTGGAGTCCATGGGATTCAAGACCTTTGGCTTTGCAGGAGGCCGTGAAGATATATGGGAACCCGAGCAGGATGTCTACTGGGGTTCTGAAAACGAATGGTTGGGCGACCAGCGTTATACTGGAGACCGCGAACTGGAAAATCCCTTGGCAGCCGTACAGATGGGACTGATCTACGTCAACCCTGAGGGCCCGAATGGAAAACCTGATCCCCTGGCAGCCGCCCACGACATTCGCGAGACTTTTGGACGAATGGCCATGAACGACGAGGAGACGGTAGCCCTTATCGCAGGGGGACATACCTTCGGCAAAACCCACGGCGCGGCCAATGATGTGCGCTATCTGGCTGCCGAACCTGCCGGTGCCCCTATCGAAGAACAAGGAATGGGCTGGAAAAACAGCTTTGGCAGCGGAAAGGGTCCCGATACCATCACCAGTGGCCTGGAAGGTGCCTGGACCAAGACACCCACCAAGTGGAGCAATGACTATTTTGATCATCTCTTTGGCTACGAATGGGAGCTGACAAAGAGCCCTGCCGGCGCTTACCAGTGGAAGCCAACAGGCGATGCAGGGGCAGGAAGCATTCCCGATGCCCATGCCCCCCATAAAAGTCATGCGCCCTTCATGCTGACGACTGACCTTTCTCTGAGGATGGACCCCGTCTACGAAAAAATTTCAAGGAGATTTCACGAGAACCCCGATGAATTTGCCGATGCCTTTGCCCGCGCATGGTTCAAACTGACCCACCGGGATATGGGCCCCAAGGTTAGATATATCGGCCCCGAAGTGCCCGAGGAAGAACTGATCTGGATGGATCCCATTCCTGCCGTAGACCACGAATTGATAGATGAGGCAGACGTAAAGGAACTCAAGAAAAGACTTCTCGCCTCTGGTCTTTCTATTTCCGAATTGGTTGCCACAGCCTGGGCTTCGGCTTCTACCTTCCGCGGTTCCGACAAGCGTGGAGGTGCCAATGGAGGTCGGATCCGCCTCGCTCCTCAGAAAGATTGGGAGGTGAACAACCCCGAGCAACTGGCCAAAGTCCTCAAGACCCTCGAAGGCATTCAGAAGGAGTTCAACCAATCCCAACCAGGCAATAAGCAAGTCTCTATGGCTGACCTCATTGTTCTGGGAGGATGCGCTGGTGTAGAAGAAGCCGCACATAAGGCAGGAAAGGAAATTGAAGTTCCCTTCACCCCCGGCCGTGCGGATGCCAGCGAAGCCCATACCGATGCCGAATCCTTCGAAGCCTTGGAGCCTCAGGCTGATGGTTTCCGCAACTATTCTAAGGCCGACTACACCGTGTCGCCCGAAGACCTGCTCGTAGACCGAGCCCAACTCCTCAACCTTACCGCTCCGGAAATGACCGTTCTCCTGGGTGGACTAAGGGTTCTGGATACCAATTTTGACCACTCCAAACACGGTGTCTTTACCCAGCGACCTGGCGAACTCAGCAATGACTATTTCGTCAACCTCCTGGACTACAATACCAGTTGGAAGGCTACATCAGAAAAGCAGACCGAATTCGAAGGCCGCGATCGGGCTACTGGAGAACTCAAGTGGACCGGTACCAGGGTGGATCTGATCTTCGGCTCAAACTCCGAACTGAGAGCACTGGCAGAAGTATATGCCTCTTCCGATGGTGAAAAGCAGTTTGTCAATGACTTTGTCGCTGCCTGGGACAAGGTCATGAACCTCGATCGCTTCGACCTGGACTGATCATGAAGTTGTTCGCATAGTTATTTAGTTTAAAAAGGAGAGTCTCAGAAGGCTCTCCTTTTCTTTTCGCAGTCAAGTAAAAATCAAAGGACCCATACCTTCTACAAAAAAAGGTATGGGCCCTGGATTTGGTAGATATCAGCTGCCTCAGGTCAATTCAAATAAAGCTTACGGGTATATTCTCTGTGTTTGTGCCTGATAGACAGAAGGTAAATCCCTCCCTCGATGCCGGCAAGGGAGACCCTGGCCTGATAGTTTTGACTATGTACAAAGGCAATCTCTTCTTCGATCAATCTTCCCCTCAGGTCCCTGAGTCGCCAACTGATATCCCCGCCAGCGATATCATCCATGGCGATGTGCAGAAATCCGTCTCGCTCATACCAGCGGAGGCTGCTTATCCAAGCTTCTTCTACTGCTGTGCTTGCATTCTCAGAAATGCTGATCATTTCTGTATAAATGTAGTCCCCGGCATTTCCATTCATTCCATTAGCAGCATTAAAAGCAGCATAGACTTCTATTTCTCCTACCCCTGGATCAGGAGCAACCCAATCCACACTCCAGGTCTGGCTACCTGCCCCTGATGTGCCTGCTGAGGTGTGAGAGACGTAATCTCTGCTTCCTCCACTAAAAAGACGGGTATTGATGCTGTCTGTTTGCAACAATTCACCCACAGTAGTCATTTCCTGAGGGCTGTAAACCGAGGCTTCAAAGCCAAACTTACTGATACCATCTTCCTGAATGCTAAAGTCCAGGGTATACGTTTCACCTGGCATGTATCCCTCTCCCGGGACATTGGAAAGGATGGATGCCGTACCCACGCCACTGTTGACAGCAAATGAATTGTGGCAGCCCGTGGTACAGTTGGCCTCGTTTGGAGCACCTGACCTACCGGGAGGAGGACCACCCGTAAAGGAAATCAGCTGTAGCACAAAACCACCCATAAATACGAAGGCAAAAAGTCCTAAGGTCCATGATCGCTTCATAATTTGTTGTTTTGGTAAAGAATATTGAGGGGGAAAATTAATTCTGACTTATTTTATGACCTTTTAAAAGGAATATGGTTCAAAGGAGTATGAAAATTTCATGAATTTCAATCATATTTCCTGGTATACTCCCAGTCCAAAAAGGGCAAAATCATAGCGAACAGGATCTTCGGGGCAAAGGGTCCTGAGAAATTCCGTCAATTCGCAGGCAGATTTCCAGTCGTTTTGCTTTCGCTTCAAAATACCGAGTTTTCGAGCTACATTGCCCGTATGCACATCCAATGGACAAATCAAAAGGGCGGGTGAAATACTTTCCCAAATACCAAAGTCCACCCCCTGAAAATCCCTTCTAACCATCCACCTCAAGAACATATTGATCCGCTTGGCTGAAGAGCCCTTCGAAGGATTAGCCAAATGCTTGTGGGTACGGGCAGGAAAATCAGGACCTTGGGTCAGCCGTCTACGGGCGTTTAAAATGCCGGATTCGACATTTTTATCTTCAGGGCCGATCCCCTGGGAGAAAATTCCCTCTAAGCCCTCTCCACTCCGGTAGACCTGCCTGAGTGCCATGACCAGGGCATAGGCATCCATTTCGTTAAAGGTGCGATGGACAAATCCCGACAGCCTGTCCAATTCCTCTTCACCAGCAGAAATTACAAATTCATAGGGACGATGATCCATGCGCTCCATCAGGGCCTTTGCGTTTTTGATGATGGTCATTCGCTTGCCCCAGGCGATCAAGGCAGTCAAAAAGGCACTGATTTCTATGTCTTCCTTTTTTTGAAACAAGTGGGGAATCAAAATGGGATCCTCCTCGATAAAATCAATCCTATTGTACTGAATAAACTTCTGATCCAGCAATACTTTTATTTCTGCAGGTTCGGTCTGGGCCATGAGAATTCCGGACTATGGGTTAGAGCAAGGGAGAATCTTCTTCTTTGTAGGGAGAAATGTCGGCGTGCATGCGCATGGCGCGCTGGGCGAGAAAAACTCCTATGCCCAGGGCGATAAATGAAAAGACAGCGAGGTACTCATTGCCCAAAAACAAAAAGTAATCATAAAGTCCATGTAGAAAAATAGCTGCCAGCAAGCCTTTCATCCGCTCCCAAAAGGGATGGCTGTCGGGAAAAAACTTCGCCTTGCCCACAAAGTATCCCATGATGATGCCAAAGGTGGCATGAGCCGGAACTGCGGTAAACATTCGGAAAAGGCCTACCTCCAGCCCATTTCCATTGGACATGAAGACATAGAGGATGTTTTCTATGGCAGCAAAACCCAGAGCGACAGCAGACCCATACATGATCCCGTCGTAGGGTTCATCAAATTCTTTGTGGGGATAATTGTACCAGCGGAGGACCAGGTATTTGAGCCACTCTTCGGTAAAGGCCACAATGAAAAAAGCGTAGACTAGCAATTTTTCTCCTTCGGAATGACTGTCTATGCCCAACCAAGAAGTGAGGAAGCGTCCGATGTAGATCACAGGGAGGGCCACCGCCACCCCCAATAAAAAGGTGATGATCAGGTATTTCAGGGGTTCCCGCTCATATTCGTCCCTGAGGTACACATAGGTCATGATAAATATTACTGGCGCAAGCGCTATCGCCATCAGTTCCAACACTTCCATAGGGTCAAGATACATATTTCCCTATAAAATGCTTCCCTACCTACTCCTCCACCCATATCCCTCTTCCCGGTCCTTTGGGGATATTCCCCTTGGGACTTCCTTGTAAGTTACGTAATCCGAAGGTTGATTATAATCCCGGTCCAGAAACAGGCGATAGAGAATGACTCCCCCTACAAAACCTCCCACATGTGCCCAAAAAGCTACTCCTGCTCCCTCTATGCCCTTGGCAATGTCAAAAGTCCCGTTGACCAACTGAAGGACAAACCAATAGCCCAGGTACAGCAAGGCTGACATCCTGAAAAAGAAGGGGATATAAAAAATAGGGATGAGCATGAGGATGCGGCTTTTGGGGAATAGAAACATGTAGGCCCCCATTACCCCTGCAATGGCACCCGAAGCACCAATAGCAGGAACCTCAGAACCCCAGTTAAAAAATATGTGCGTCCCATCGGCAGCAAGGCCGCAGAGAAGGTAAAAAATAAGGTAGGGAATCCTTCCCATTCTGTCCTCCACATTGTCCCCAAAAATATAGAGGGTCCACACATTGCCAATCAGGTGCAACCATCCTCCATGGAGAAAAATATTGGTCAAAAGCGTAAGATATGGCCCCCCACCCCCTTCAAAGTAGGCCGATACCAGCCCATACCCATAGGTAAATTGGGTCAGTCCCTGGTCTCCATACTGATTGCGCACCCACAACTGCAGGAGAAAGACCCCTACATTTATAACAATCAACAAGAGATTTACAATCGGAAAGCGTCGGGTAGGGATGGTATCTCGAATGGGAAACATAGGGCTGCCTTATCTGACTATGATTTTCCTGCTGAGGCTTCTTCCCCGCTCGTCTTTTAAGCGAATCAGATAAATCCCCCCCGGATTACCGGGCAAGTCATAGGAAATTGCACCTTGACCCGGATGAGAAGTATGGATCAGGCTTTGTCCGAAGAGATTTTTCACCTCTAGCTCGTAGCGATCTCCCAGTTTTCCTCCCTCCAGGCTGAGGATGAAGCCTCTATGTCGGGGCATCACCCTTGCCTTTATATCACTCAGAAGCGGACCAATGTTTGTGGTATTTTGCTTGAAGCCTTCGATGTCCATTTCCATAACTACAGGAAGGTGGTCAGACATAAGCTTGAGGGAAATGCAAACATTGGAACTGACCTTGGAATTGCTGCTACAATCCAACTCTACGTTGAAATCGTCGCCATCATTGCCGAAGGCCTCATAACTGCCACCCTTGTAAGTGACACCCAGGGAGCCATTCATCACATTCTCATTGGGGAGAATAAAATCAAAGCGGTCATCCATGCCTCCATTAACTCCACAATCGCTGGATGAAGACCGGGTACTTTGGGTCATGGCATAGCCAAAGGAAGGGCCGCCCCAACCGGAAGCCAGGTTCAGGGGATCCACCAGGGTTTCTCCGGCAGGACGACTACTGACCAATTCCTGGAAGGCATTTTCAGAGGCCGAACCTACATTGAGATCTCCCGCCAGGAGTATATTTTTTCCCTGGCCCTTATTCTTGATCCAATTCATCACGTCTATGCTGGCGTCCCATCTGTCGTCCTGATTACTGCTGCTTCCCCCCGCTTTGTAATGAGCTACGAGGACATGCAGAAAGGTGGTGTCCGTCCCTGAGATGCTGGGTTTAAAGTAAAGCTCATAGATGTTGATGTCCCGAATATTGGAACTGCCCAGGATGGAGTTGCTTTTGAGTCCAAATAGCTGATCGTTGTAGAAAATCTGATTGACAATGCTCCCACCATTGCTATTGGTAAAATTGGCATAGGAAATATCACCAGAATAGGTGAAGGAAAGCTGCACGATGCCATTGGCAAAATTGACCGCCGGAAAGAGCTCGTTGACTGTGAAGATGTCCGGCCGGTAGTCATTGAGGATGGCCCCCAGCCAGGTATATTTATCGCTTACTCCGGCCCCATCACAATCGCCAAATTTCAGCAAATTATAGTGCATCATCTTCACCCGGTAAGTGCTGTCCTGGGCCTGCATGGGAAAAAGCAAGGCCATGGAGAAAAACAAAAGGAACAAATGTTTCATGAAATTATCCGTTTATGTTGAAGTGTTATGCCCTGATTGAGGGATTAAATTTGAGGTTTCGTAACTTTTTCTCCAAAATACTCGCATTTTATTTGGCAAATGGCCCTTGATCGAAAGTCCCGACTTACACGCAAAATTTATCCGTCTATGAATCAACGAATCCTTTTCCCCCTCCTGATATTTTTTTTGACAAATGCCCCAAGCCTTCAGGCCCAGGATGAAATTCCGCAGAACATCGCTTCCTCCTACGACCGGGTCGCTTCTCTCTCTGACGGCCTTGCCCGAGTGAGGCTGGATGGAAAATACGGCTTCATCGATCCCCGGGGAAACGTCATCGTACCCCTCATGTATGACAAGGCGGGCAATTTTAACCAGGGCAGGGCCTGGATTGTCCTCGGTGATAAATATGGCATTATTACTCAGCGGGGCGAAGTCATCGTTCCTCCTATCTACGACCGCATACTCGACTTCAAGGAAGGGCTGGCCATTGTCAAAAAGGAAAACCGATTTGGCCTTGTCAATCCTATGGGTGAAGTCATCGTCCCCATTGAGTACGACCAGGCCTACAAGGTATCCGAAGGCAGAATTCTGGTGGTCCAAAATGGAAAACATGGCTTTTTCGACACCCAGGGAGAGCCCATCACCCCTATAAAATTTGACCAGGCCTGGCCTTTTTTCAAAGGAAAAGCAAGGGTCGTAGAAGCGGGGCAAACCTATTATATTGGTCCCTCAGGCAATTGCATAGAAAACTGCGAATAGCCCAAAAATCCTTGTAAACCTAAGCTCAAGGGCTTAAAATCGATGACTTTCTAAAACTCTGCATTCTTGGGAGCGCGGGGAAAGGGAATGACATCACGGATATTTCCCATACCCGTTACAAACTGTATGAGCCGTTCGAAGCCCATGCCAAAACCCGAGTGTGGAGCCGTACCGAACCTGCGAAGGTCCAGGTACCAGTTTAACTCCTCCTCGGGAATATTCATCTCTTCCATCCGTTTCTTGAGCAAATCCATCCTTTCCTCACGCTGCGAACCGCCCACGACCTCTCCGATTCCAGGAAAGAGGATGTCCATGGCCGCCACGGTTTTGTCATCCTCATTCTGCCGCATATAAAATGCCTTGATCACCTTGGGATAGTCAGTGACGATAACGGGCTTTTTGAATTCTTTTTCGACGAGGTAACGCTCGTGCTCAGATTGAAGGTCCTTGCCCCATTCTACAGAAAACTTGAACTTCTTCTTTTTGAATGGCTTTGAATTACGAAGGATTTCCACCGCACGGGTGTAGGTGATACGCTCAAACTCATTGTCCACCACAAATTTCAAGGTCTCCAATAAGGGCATGGGCCTGCGAAGTTCAGCCTTCATGTTTTTTTCTTCATCGCGGATGCGCTTATCCAGGAAGGCCAGATCCTCCGAATTGTGCTCCATCACGTAAGAGATGATATATTTCAGAAAATCCTCAGCCAGATCCATGTTGTCATGGAGGTCATAAAAGGCTAGCTCTGGCTCAATCATCCAAAATTCTGCCAGGTGCCGGGTCGTATTTGAGTTTTCTGCCCGAAAGGTAGGACCAAAGGTATAGACCTTTCCCAAAGCCATGGCCCCGGTTTCAGCCTGCAATTGCCCCGAAACGGTCAGGTTGGTTGCCTTCCCAAAGAAATCTTCCTTCCAGTCAATCTCTCCCTCCTCCGTCATGGGAGGATTACCCATGGAAAGGGTGCTCACCCTAAACATTTCCCCTGCACCTTCGGCATCGCTGCCTGTGATGATGGGAGTATGTATGTAAAAGTAACCGTGATCGTTGAAGTATTTGTGGATAGCAAATGCCATGGCATGACGAATGCGAAATACCGCCGAGAACGTAGAGGTCCGCATCCGGAGATGGGCATGCTCACGCAAAAATTCCAGGCTGTGTCTTTTGGGCTGTATGGGATAAGTTTCAGCGGGGGATTCTCCCAGGACCTCGAGCTGCTCGACCAAGACCTCCACGGCCTGACCACTTCCCTGAGAAGGAAAGAGTTTGCCCTGAGCAGCAACAGAGGTCCCGGTATTGATCCGCTTGAGCATAGCCTCGTCAAAATTTTCGAAGTCAATGACCAACTGAAGGTTTTCGATGGTAGATCCATCATTGAGGGCGATAAAGCGATTGGCCCGAAAGGTTCTTACCCATCCTTTCACCAGGACATGTTGCTCCTCGGCAGTGGTATTCAGTAATTCTTTGATTTCTATACGTTTCATGTTGGGGACTTGAATTGAGCAGATGATTGGCCCGCAGGCCGATAAGCATACCGGCCCATTAGCAAAAAAAATCAGAGCCTTAAATTAGGGCCCTGACTTGCTTTTATCAAGCGAAATATACTTTCGGAAGGAAATACTTGATGGGTAATGTGGGCTTATTCTTCCAATAAAATGTAGATGTCTTCCCCACTTTTTTTCATGTAGTAATTTTCCCTGACATACTGCTCCAGGGCTTCCTCGTCGCTAAAAAGGCGGGCCTTTTCGTAATCCAAGTCTTGAATGGCCTCCTTGTAATATTCTATATCCTGTTGATACTGAAGCATCTGCTGATCCACTTTCTTCTGGGAAAGAAGATTGTAGCGGTCAAAGGTAAACATCCAGACACCCGCTAAAAGAAGAACAAGAAAATACTTGGTCCCCGCCGCCTGGGAAAGCCGCCTGACAAGCCTGTTCATAAATGCAGATCCCTGTTTCATATTTTAACATATAAATTATTTGGGACAATATAAATAATATTGGTGAACCTGTCCAATCTCTTTAAGTATTACGGCTTACAGGATTAAAATGTTGGTGTAAGATTGGCCCAAAGATAATGACAGACTATCCACTCAAAATGCCCATAAAACCCAAGCCTCTAGTAATTAACGTGTAATAATAGATTTTTGCATTAGCCTAAAATACAAGATCATGAAAGTATTTTATTTCATTTTAGCCCTCACCCTAGCCCTCTGGTCGGTAAACGGGCATTGTCAAAACAAAAAATTCAGCAGCAAGCCTTCTTACAGGTTTTCAAAGGACTTTTTTACCTCCACCCCTGATACCATTCGCTACGGAAAGGGATCGGTCTACATTGGTGGGGTCCAAAACAACCAACTCCAGGGTAGAGGTATCCTTCTTAATCCCTACGGAGACACCCTTTACATTGGAGAATTTCAGGAAGGGCGCAAGGAAGGTTTTGGTCGCTATAAGTTCAAGAATGGAAACGTCTACAAAGGTGAGTGGCGCAACAACCACATGCATGGCCATGGCAGCATGCGCTTTTTGAGTGGGGATTCCTACGAAGGAGAATGGTACCACGATCAGCGCCATGGCAAGGGAATCTACAGATATGCCGATGGGAGCATCTATGAGGGAGAATTTATCGCTGGAATCGTGCAGGGCCACGGACAGATGATGAAAGACGACCTCTCTTATACTGGAGAATGGCTCAAAGGCTTCAAGCATGGCCAGGGATATCTCGTCATCAGCGGTCCCGACCAATACGAGGAGTACAGGGGAGAATTCCGCTTGGGCAAATACCACGGCACCGGATACTGGAAACACGAAAAAGACGGCATTACCATCATCTATAATGGCAATTGGCGAGAAGGCCGCAGGTATGGAGAAGGAACCTACAACATCAATGGCCGGCAGATCGAAGGATTTTGGCAGGAAAATGAATGTACCGGCAAAGGCCAATGCAGGACCAAGGAAGGGCTCTACGAAGGTTCCTTCAAAAGGGGCTTTTTTGCGGGCCAGGGTAAGATGACCTACAGCAATGGAGACGTCTATGAAGGGGACTTTGCCCGAGGCATGAAGCAGGGTTTCGGCAAAATGACCTACAAGAAGACCGGAAAAACCTACGAAGGCAGTTGGTACATGGACAAGCCTAACGGCCACGGTAAGATGACCTACACCAACGGAAAAACTGTCATCGGGCAGTTCAAGGACGGAGTTTTTGCTGGAAAATAGCCATTCAGGGTCTCAGTCTTTAAAGGGCTCGTTGCGGGAACGAGAAGAGGGCAGTTCCAGGTATTCTAATCGAAAGCCCAGCCCGGCATTTAGAAGGGTTCCGGCAGCTTCTTCTGGCCTGATCCATCCCCACACGTTGGGGGCCTGCACGTAGGCCTGGACATGCTTACTGACAAAGAGGAAGTCGCCGGAAACCATTCCTCCAAAACCAAAGCCCTCCAGTCCTCCCGCGAAGACATTGAGGCCAACAAATATATTCTGGGTACCCAGGCGGTACTGATAGCCCAGGTTGACGAATGGATTGGGCCTACCTCCTCCCTCGATCCGGTTGCTACCTAGGAGGGAAAACTGAAAGGAGTGATGGCTTCCCAGCTTATAGGCAATTCCCAGGTGATACCTTCCTGGCAAGGTTCGCAAAAGACTCCCCTGGGCAGTATCCGGCAAGACTCCTTCGAGAAGGCTATCTACGCTGGAAAAGTTTCCTCCTGACAGCAGATCGTCCAGGCTTTCAACCTCCTCTCCCTGGTAGTTGATGTCAAAATTCTTACTTAATTCTTCTCCCTGAAAATTGATGAAGCCCAGGTTTTCAAAGGATGCCTGTAAACTGATGCGCTCACCAATATTGTATACCAGGCCCAAGTCCAGAGCGGCTCCCATTCCGGGATAATTTCCTTCCTGGCCCAGGAATATGTTGTAATTACCCATAGCATCCAGTTCCGTGCCCAGGCTATCCGTCTCCAGTTCGAAGCTTAACTCATCAATAAAAGTCGAGCTTCCCCCCAGCAAAAACTTCGCCCTGAGGCCCAGATGAAGATCGTCACGATGAATTCCCGTCCCCAGGCCAAACTCCTGATAGGATAGCAATTGAGCTTGAGCCTGATCCTCCTCCAGGCGCTGACCTGCATAGCGCTTATTTCCATAAAGCAAAAGACCGAGGGTAGTGGGCTGATTGACCTGGCCCCAGGCCTGCTGATGAATACCATAACTCACTGCCAGAGGGAAATTGCCCAGGCGAAATCCTACCTGAGCCATGGCACCAGCCCCCAGGCGTAGGCGATTATCACTGTCCAGATCCGAAATGATCCGATCTTTGAGTTCGTCATTAAGGCTTACATCAGAGAGAAAGATATTTTGCCGCGAGAGGCTATTGGACGCCAATTCGTAGAAGCCATCCAGGGCCAGGTCAAATTTCACCAATTTATTTTTTCCGATATAAGCCGGCTGAAAAAGCTGAGCCGAACTCAGCTCTGACCTAAATCGAAGGGAGAGGTGAGACTGAGCCTGAACAAAGGTCGAAAGGAACAAGAGTCCTAAGGAGAAAAAACTAAGTAGGTACTTCATCAAAACGCTTTTCTATCAATTGGAAAGTTTGTAAGCAAAATCACCTACCAATTTGGCACGAACCCGGTAATCGCTGTAAATCCCTACCTCCTGATCTCCGGGTCGGGTGTTGAGCACAAAATTAAAAATGATGTGTTTACCTTCTTCCAGGACCTGGTTCAACTCATCAATTTCAAAGGATCGGGCAATGCGAGAGGCTTCAGGAGTTATGGTCCTTCCCTGGCCATCTACCGGTGCTGCGGCTACGATTTCTTTGTCTACAAGCACCTCCAGCAACTGCCAGTTTTCATCATATACCTCGGCGCTGGCTTCTACCTCCAGGGGAAATTCATTTTCCAAAATCAACACCAGCCCTCCGGATTCGATCTCTCCGAGTTCCAAGGCCTGGCTGGAAAAGTCAGCCGTGTCTGCAAATACCAGTCTGTCGACCACTCCTTTGAGGGGAAGCTGAAAGTCCATGAGGACATCCAGGGCGCTATTTTCAGAGATGAAATTATCGAAATTCCTTTCCCTATCGGGATTGGTCTTCAGGATCAGGGAATAGGAAACCTCATCTGACAGGGAAGAGATCAAAGAGTTGATGTTGCTATTGGCAGGAGTAAGGGCAAGGACTGAAGAGATTACCGCATTAGTATCGGGCAAAGAAGGACTTTGGAGGCGAAAAGGTCCGGCTACCAGGTCAGAACTTGCCAGGCGAACCTGACTCCCATTTTGCTGGTTGTTGGCAGAAAACTCTTCAACCAACACTTCGGCCGGGAGACCGATGGAATTATTGAAGACAATGTCGGCCTTGGCTTCTGAGAATTTGATTCGGTCTACGTCCAGGTTTTCGAATACATCGATGGCCTCCCTCCCTTCAAATTTGATCTCGGTTTGCCCGATATATCCTTCCACGTAGATAGGCTCCAGGTTTTCGAGGGCAAAGTCCACCTGTACGCTATCAGTTTTATTGAGGGTAACCAATTGTCCCGAAAAAAGCAGAGAAACGGCTGTTCTCTCTACTAAGGTATTGAAAGTATTTCCGTTTTCCCCCCTCAGGTCAATCTCAAAACCTCCCAACTGGAAGGTCTCCGATTTGGAAGAAAAGCCATTGGGTGGTGCGGGAGGCAGTTTGACAAGGACCCTGGGTGAATTGCCCTGATCATCTATGGCCTTGGGCAGTTCGTAGAGGAAAGATATGGAATCTTCCACGGTACTTCTTGCTTCGGCACGGATCTGCCCAGAGCGGACCAGCAGTTTGGTAAGGGATATTTCTTCGAATTCACCGGGAAGGTTGTAGGTACGTTCGGCTAGGGTATCTATAATAGTTTGTCCGGGGAATATGGCAGTAGCTGAATTTGCCTTGAGGTTGCGGGCAATAAGGCGAAGTTCAATAAAATCATTGGTATCTATGGGTACCAAAAACCCTCCACTTATGTCGAGGTTTTCCAATTGACCTTCCAGGCTACTTTCGATTTCCTGTCCGGCGAGGTCGTAGCTTTCGGTCTGTGAGCTTTTGGAAGCAATCAGGGGAAAGGTATCCCTGACGATGTCTGTGCCGAGGTTGGCATTTGAAATTCTAAAAATGACATTGCTGATGTCCAGGGGAAACTGGTTGTCAATGGTCAGTTCCAGTTCACCGGAATCCAATTGGGCAGACTCAAAAAACTCGCTGGCATCGATGGCGATAACATCCGTAGACTGCCCTGCAAAATCCGGGATAATGGGTACTGTATTGCCTTGGTTGGCCAGGATGATGGCTCCGGTCTGTGCGGTGGTGGGGTCAGAACTGGCGGCGAGTTGTCGGGCGAATTCACCCAGGGTTACTCTTTGGCTGATGGTGTCGGTATCCAGGCGTAGGGTATCCAGGGTAAGGCTGTAGCTGTTGACGGTATCGGGAATCTCCACCAAATCTTTGATACTCAAGCTAAAAACCGTATCTCGGTAGATCAGGAAAAGCAGGCGATCGTTTCCCTCGTCGATGTAGGTAGAGTCGGTAAGCACATCCCAAATGCCGACTTCTGTAAAAGCAATGGGTGCCTGCAACTCTGTTTCCCAGCTGACATTGTCAAAGGGAGTCAACTGACAGGCGGTGAGGGTGAGGAGGAGGACTAAAAACAGCAGGATAAAATTTTTCATATCAAGGATGATCTTCGATTCAAAATGGAGAAAAAATATCTGTTTCCTTAAAATTTTAAATAAGGAAAATTAATGGAATCAAAGCTTAACAATCTTCTTTGCCTTGTTGTCTAGCTTTAAAATATAGATACCAGGTAACAAGCTACTAAGATCCAGTGTATTTGATCCATCCTCTAGGGTAAACTCAGCCATAACCTTGCCTTCGACATTGATAATTAAACAGACTCTACTACCCATTTTATCCCTGTCAAAACGTAGCCTACAGAGGTTATTTACTGGATTGGGATAAACTGTCAATCTCTCATTTCCATACAATGGCATGGAGGAAGTAACCGGATTGTATTCGTAGGCTCCAATATCACAGACTGAATTAAAAATTCTAGGAAAGCCTCTCTGATCATTCAGTGGAATATCTTCATTGCTTCCCTGGTCGATAGCAGGGCTACCTACTTTTAGGCGATGAGTAAGGGTCGGCCCTTCATAGTTGCCGAGAGGGTCAATTTCGGGGGCTTGATTTAGAATATCAGTGGATAAGAAAAGGTATCCACTTCCGGTGGTATCTTCTACCAAGTTGTTTCCCAGGCTTATTCCTCCGCCATATAGGTTCGGAGAAGACTCTAATGCTGTATTTCGACCCATTAAAGTATTCCTGAGAAAAACTTTTCCACCAACATTTGATATAGCTCCTCCCCGATTTTCAGCAAAGTTTTCAGCAAAGGTGCAATTGATAAACTCTGAAACTGCGGTGTCTAAGAGAGTTAAGTTATCGACTGCTCCTCCATCGAGTACCTCAGTCCTGTTTCCACTAAAGGTACAATTGACAAACCTGGCTTTTGCAGGCCCATTATATCCATAATTAGCTACTGCTCCACCACTAACAGCCTTATTTTCCCAAAATGTACAGCTGTGTAACTCGACTTCGCCATTATTATAAATGGCACCACCTCCAAATCTATCCGGATTGCCGTGCTGAAAATTCAAATTTCGAATAAGGACTCTGACTGAGGTATCTACTTCAATTATTCTGGATTGATTACTGCCATCCAGGTTAATTCTATGTTCAGCACTACCCAAAATGCTAATATCCTGTCTGAGAAAGATAGGCCTGCTTAATCTAATGGTTCCCTCTAAAGGATCAAGGCTTATGGTATCTCCAGGACATGAAAGTTCTACTCCCAGCCTAACTGTCCCAACGCCTGAATCATTTAGGTTAAAGATCAAATTGTCTACTTGAGAATTTTTTTCGTGAGCTCCAATATCAGGGGCTCCTATCCTTATTTGTCCTCGTTGGTCTTCGGGAATATTTTTGGGGACATCAATGGCATCTATCGCAGGACTTAGACATCCAAGACCATGAGTAGGCAGATCACCAAAATAAGTCAGACCACTCAGTTGCGCATCCACATTGAGAATATCTGTAGAATCAGCCACCCACTCATTATTGAGGCTTAGTGTCTGAATTAAATTATATCCCCTTGAAATAAGCGCTCCATTTACATCCGGGTTAGAGTTTGCCTGATTATTTGCAAAAATACATCTATCAAAAATGGCAGCTGAAAATTTTATATTCTGAACCCCAGCACCTCTATCAGCAGAATTTTCGGCGAAAGTACAGT
Source organism: uncultured Bacteroidia bacterium (assembly GCA_964564415.1). Classification (GTDB taxonomy): domain Bacteria; phylum Bacteroidota; class Bacteroidia; order J057; family J057; genus JALEFZ01. The sequence continues at coordinate 49,158 of CAZMAV010000021.1, forward strand.
GGGTAAAAAAAGCATCTGTACCACCAGTAATATCTCCTTCAGTGTTGAACCCTCCTCCAGCAAAAATAGCCCTGTTATTAGAAAAGGTGGAGTTTTGCACCCGCAGGGTGATTCCATCACCTGATCTTCCGTCCTGATAGATTGCAGCACCTGACTCCCTAAAATTCAAGGGATTACCATCGGAACTTTCTGCAATATTATTGATAAAGGCCGCATTTTCTATTTCTATGGTGATTCTTCCGGGCGAGACATTGATTAGACTAAGGGCTCCTCCAAAGGTTGCTCTGTTATGAGAAAATAGGATGTTGCGGATGTTTAATTGGCCCTGAACCTTCATCGAACCCCCGTCGGGATTGCTCCCTCCAGGATCGGGAGTTCCAAATTTTACAGAGGAAAAGTCTCCATTCACCAGTGATAAATCTGATATTTCGAGGCCTGCACTATCTGTAATATAAAAATGTCTGGTTTGCTGCTGTCCATCCAGGATGGAGGTAGTTACCCCCCTACCTCTGATGTAAACATCTCGAAAAATCACTATCTGCTTTTCCAGTTTTATTGTGTCTGAGACCATCAGCATGATGGTATCTCCTTTTGCTGACGACTCCACCGCTTCTCTAAGTGAACCCGGACCACTATCCGAAGGGCTTGTTACCACTAGGGTATTAGAATAAAGTGGGGAAAAACTTATAAAAATAATGAGTAGGAGAAAGGAGGAACATTTATTCATGTAGCTGGCATTTAGATCATAGACATCATCCTAGTGAAAAACGAGAAGTTTTACCTTTCCGCTGCATAGGAGTTTTGATACTCAAACGGAGAAAGACCAATACTCTAATGAAGAATTTGTAGAAAATTCCACCACTCAAACCAAAAAAACGAAATTTTGGGCCAATCCGTACCGAAGAGACAAAAAAAATCCGATCTCAGAGAGATCGGACCTTTTTTTAGTGAAGGATGAACTCATTTTTGGTCCTTCAAAAAGTCATTTACCATGTCAGAGGGTACAATGTCTTCCTTGTAGGTATATGCACCCGTTTTGGGGTTTTTAACGCAGCGTACCACCTTGGTAAAAGTTTTTACCTTACTCTTATCACGGTATCCTGCAACTGTTTTCTTTGCCATGTCGGACTAATTTATTTGATTTCCTTGTGTACGGTGTACCGCCTCAAAATGGGGTTGTATTTTTTCAACTCCATGCGGCCAGGGGTATTCTTGCGGTTCTTGGTGGTAATGTAACGGGAAATCCCGGGCTGACCGGAATCCTTGTGCTCGGTACATTCCAGGATAACCTGAACCCTATTTGCTTTGCTTTTCTTAGCCATGATGATTCTTTTTCCTCGAAATGGAGAGCAAAAGTAGCAGATTATTTTTAAAGATGCCAGCCAAACAGCGATTTTATCCTCAGACTTTTTATTTTCCCAAACAAGCTCTGCCTAAGCATTCTCTATCCTTCCTGCCTTGAATCTGCTTGCCTACTTTGCGGCGAATCCGTAGCTTTAGACACATGACAAGAACACCCAAATTATGAGCAATACTTCCTTCATGCGCGGAGGCTTCGAAATACCCCTCGACAAAGAAGCCGAATATTTTACGACCATCCTTCCCGATTCCGCCGATATGGAAAAGGTCAGAAGCATAGGCGGTGTAGAAAAAATGAGTAAAATTCACAACCGCAGCTTTCGCGTCAGGGTAGATCCCGAAAGAAGGGACGAGGCCATGAAACAACTCAGGGAAGACTCAAGCGGTGCCATTTGCCATCACGCCTACCACCCCCTCAATGACCGCACTACCCGATACTACCTCACCGATAAAGTTATTATAAAATTCAAAGCCGGGACTACCATTGCTCAGAAAGAAGAAATTCTGGCTAAGCACTACCTCCGCTACAGCAAAAAAATGGGCGACCCTGATACCTACCTCTTTCAAGTCACCAAAAGTACAGGAAAAAATCCCATCAAAACCTGTAATGATCTCATCGAGCATAAGGCTATCACCTATGTGGAGCCCAACCTGATCAATCGCTTTCAGACACAAAACGAGCCCCTCGACGACCTCTTCCCCCAGCAATGGCACCTGCGCAGCAGCAATGACATTCAACTCGTCAAGGGGGCTGATGTGGACGCCATTGAGGCCTGGAAAATAACAAAGGGCCGCCGGGAAGTGGTCGTAGCCGTCATCGACGATGGTTTTGACCTTACCCACCCCGACCTTTCAGGGCCGGGAAAGATCGTAGATGCCAAGGACTTCATAGATGGAGATGACCTCCCCCTCCCCGAGTCCTCTACCGCCGACTACCATGGGACGCCCTGTGCCGGCGTAGCTATCGGAGAAGAAAATGAAAGGGGAATCCTGGGAATCGCTCCCCGCTGTGCCTGGCTGCCCATTCGCTTCAGTCTTGCCGCCGAAGACCATGAGCTCTGGGAAATCTTCGACTACGCCTCAAGAAGAGCCGATGTCATTTCATGCAGTTGGGGGCCTGTGCCGGTCTTCGCTCCCCTATCTCAGTTGCTCTACGACAAATTTTCGGAGATTGCTACCGTCGGAGGCAAACGGGGCAAGGGCGCCGTCATCCTATTTTCAGCAGGCAATTATAACGCGCCTATATACGCTCCCGACAATCAGGGCTTTGATTGGTTTGTGCCCATGTACGGCCTTCAGCGCACCACCGGGCCTATTCTCAACGGCAATGCCGCTCATCCTGAGGTCATGGCCATCGCCTCTTCTACCAGCCTCAATACCAAGGCTGCCTACAGCAATTGGGGAGATGAAATCAGTGTCGCCGCTCCCAGCAATAACTTTCATCCCATCGACCAGCAAATCTGGCTACCCGGCAGGGGAATTTGGACCACCGACAATGAAGCCAGCGGCCAGGACTTTACCCCCAACAGCCGCTACACAGGAAATTTTGGAGGAACTTCAAGCGCCTGCCCCCTTGTTGCCGGGGTCGCTGCCCTTGTCATTTCTGTCAATCCCGAACTCAGCGCCCGTCAGGTCAGGCAAATCATAGAGGAGAGTGCCGATCGCATCGTCGACGAGAATCCCGATCCCGTCCTGGGCCTTGAAGGAGGAACCTACGACGAAGAGGGGCATTCCGACTGGTTTGGATCTGGTAAGGTAAACGCGGCAAAAGCCGTCAGAAAAGCCATGGAGATAGAGGGAGAGGACTCACTGGAAGAACCTCTCCCCCAAATGAAAGTCTTCTCGGGCAGGCTGGAAAGTGATGGAGATGAAGAAGTCTTTGCCTTCACCATTGGAACTGACTTCGAAGTCCAACTGGACGGTCCGGATGGGGTCGACTTCGACCTCTACATTCGCAGGGAAACTCCTCCAACCACGACAACCTATGACCTCAGGTCCACTGACCTGGGACCAGACGAATCTATTCGATATACCAAGCCAGAACCCGGACTTTATTATATTTTGGTCAAATCCTACCGGGGAAGAGGAGGTTTTCAGGTCGCTGTGAGGGTCTTGTAAAAGCTTCTTGCCGACTTTTGATTACTGCCTGGGTCCAAAGATGGAACTACCGATGCGAACCATGGTAGATCCTTCTTGTATAGCGATTTCGAAATCGCCCGACATGCCCATGGACAGTTCCTCTAGTTGAATGCGCTCATGGGTAAGGCCCTTAAATCTTTCCCTGGCCTTTCTCAACCGTTGGAATTCAGACCGAATGACAGTTTCATCATCGGTAAATTCGGCCATGCCCATGAGTCCTTTGATGCGAACATGAGGCAAGGCTTCGATTCCTTCCAGGATCTCTTTTACTTCCGATTCCTGAAGGCCATGCTTGTTTTCCTCGTCGGAAATGTTCATCTGAAGGAGGCAGTCGATGACGCGCTCCACCTTGACACCCTGCTTGTTGATCTCCTTGAGGAGGCGATAGGAATCGACTGAGTGGATCAAGTGTATCCACGGAGCTATGTATTTGACTTTGTTTCGCTGTAAACTCCCGATCAGATGCCAGTGGGCCTCAGGAAGTTCAGGTTCCTTGTCCTTCATTTCCTGGACCCGGTTTTCTCCAAAGTCCACCTGCCCTGCCTCGAAGGCTTGGTGGATGAGTTCCATGGGCTTAGTCTTGGAGACAGCGATCAGTTTTACTTCGTCTCCCTTTCTTCCGGCCTTAAGAATGGCCTCTTTGATCTGATCCTTTATTCGGGATAAGTTATCGACAATGTCAATCGTCTCACTCATGAATTGATGCTTCTTTTTTTCTTTAAACACAAAATAGGAAAAATCTCCTAGCGATGCTGTTTGTAGGTCAGCGCAGGGGTCATCTCATTCATTGCGCCGATCAATTCTTCGCTGGGGGAGAATTGGCCGGCTTTGGCATTTTCCTTTATTTGTTCGATGCTGCTGGCACCAGCTGCTATGGTTGCCACTCCGGGATGAGAGAGGGCAAACTGAAGGGCCAACTGGGCAGGACCCATACCGGGACTGCTCCATTCCTTCAGCCTTTGTTGGATATAGAGGATTTTAGCCCGGCTGTGTCCCAGGATGTCCGTGGGCTCTTTGTCTATCAAAAACCCCTTTGCCAAAGCGCCCCGAACGATGAGGCCCACTCCGTGCTGATGCAAAAAATCCAGGGTAAATTCTTCGGGACGACGGTCCAAAAGGCTGTATTGGGTCATGACAGAGACCATGCTGGATTTGTCAACCCAGGAGCGAATGGTGTTTGGGCGAATGGATGAAATCCCATACTCTCTGATGTACCCTTCCTGTTTTAGTTCTTCGAAAGCCTCCACGGTCTCTTCAATGGGGTCTTCGATGGTTCCTCCATGCAATTGATAGAGGTCAATGTAATCTGTCTGCAACCTGCGAAGAGAATCATGAACGGAGGATTTGATGTAGGATTTAGAGGGGTTCCACTCCCATCCCTCTCCGTCCGGCATCAGTTGATTACCGACTTTGGTGGCGATGATGACCTCTTCTCTCCTACCCTTAAATGCTTTTCCTAGGGAAACTTCATTTTCTCCGTCGTCGTAAAGGTCGGCAGTATCGAAGAAATTAATGCCATGATCCAGGGCGGAGTGTAGCAAGCGCTCATTTTGATGATGATCGGTTCCCATTGACATGCAGCCCAAGCCAATGACACTCGTGTGAAGGTCTGAGCTGCCAAGGTACCGGTATTGCATATGATTCATTTGATTGATGGGAAAAGTGTCCCATATGCTGCATAATCAAATTTTTGTAAAATTGTTACAGAAATCATCGAATGTAGCATAATTCATACGAATATAGGGCCTTAGCTTCTGATAAGGAAGTAGCCTACATCGCTGCGAAGGTATCGAGCTTTTGGCTGAGGTCCTCGTAGGTTGTGGCTCCATGAGTGAGGAGGTATTGCTGACCTCCTTTTTCCCCAATAATGGTGGGAAAACCCCTTACTCCCCAGGCCTGGGAACGGGCAAAATCCTCTTCTGCGGCCTTTTCCATGGCCTCTGTCTGGGCTTTTTCGAGGATAGGCTGGGCTTGAATGCCTAACTCCTCCCCTACCCTGGACAGTTTTTCAAGATCGGTGGGATAAATACCATCGAAATAAATGGCTTTTTGAAGGGCTGCGGCAAAGGGAAGTCCTTTTTCGGGATGGCTATCCTTAACCGCAGAAAGAAGCCTTGCTGGGGGAAGAGAATCCTGGATGGCCTCGCCCTTGTCAAGCATGTCTTTGGCAAAAGCTTCCCCAAATTTGGTCCCGGTAACCTCTTCCACCTGCTTTAAAGCTCCGCGAATATAATCAGCCATGTCAGAGATGGGGCCTACACGCTCCCCCCTGACCATTCCCCCAGAGATCACTTCGAATTCCAGGTGATCCGAGTAGGCCTCATGAGCTGCTTTTATGACCGGAGAAAATCCGTAGCACCAGCCGCAGAGAGCATCATAGACGTAATAAACTTTTGCCATTCCTTTTTTTGATGTTACAACGCAGAACTAGCAAAAGGGTTTGGGCCAATGGGTATCAACTCTTCTGTTTTTTTCCTCCAAACTGCATGAGGTAGGCCTTGATAAACTCGTCGAGGTTTCCGTCCAGAAAGTCCTGGATGTTGCTCGCCTTGAGTTCAGTCCTCAAGTCCTTGATCTGTTTGTAGGGATGAAAAACGTAGTTGCGAATTTGTGAACCCCACTCAATGGCCTGTTTATCAGCCTCAGATTCCGCCACGGCCTGCCTTCTTTTTTCCAACTCAAGGTCATAGAGTTTGGATTTGAGCAGTTGATAGGCCTTTTCCTTGTTTCGCATCTGAGAACGCTCGGTTTGGGAAAAAATATTGATTCCCGTAGGTATGTGCTTAAGACGGACAGCTGTTTCCAACTTGTTGACATTCTGTCCTCCCTTGCCGGAAGAGTGGGTGGTGGTTAATTCGACATCGGCATCGTTCACTTCAATCTCGATAGTATCGTCGATCAGTGGTCGAACATCTACGGATGCGAAGGTGGTTTGTCGTTTTCCCTGGGCATTAAAGGGAGAAATCCGGACCATGCGATGCACACCTTTTTCTCCTTTCAGGTAGCCATAGGCGAAGGCTCCCTCGATTTCCATCTCGACGCTTTTGAAACCAGCGGTATCCCCGGGTACTTCGTCAATGATGCTCACCTTATAGCCATGTTTTTCGCCGTACATGACGTACATGCGCTTCATGATGGAGACCCAGTCCTGAGACTCTGTCCCCCCGGCCCCTGAGTTGATTTCCAGGATACAGCTGAGTCGATCCTCTTCCTTGTCGAGCATTTGCTGGAATTCCAATTCCTCGATGGAAGCCAGGTTTTTTTCATAGGCCTTATCTACCTCTTCTTCGGTCCCTTCTCCCTCTTTGAAGAACTCGTAAAGGACTTCTAGGTCTCCCAGTTGGGTTTCGATTTTTTTGTATGCCTCTGTCCAAACCTTGAGGTTGGAGATTTCTTTCATCACCTTTTGAGCCTCATCCGGATGATTCCAGAAGTCCGGCTGCCGGGTGATGGCCTCTTTTTCTTCGATGAGGGCTTGCTTCTTATCTATGTCAAAGATATTCCTTCAGCGCGTGGGTCCGCGTTTGAAGGCCTCGTATTTGATCCTGTGTCATATTACAGAGTGGATGGATGGAATGTGTGGTAAAAGATTGGCAAAAATAGGGGTTGAGGGGCAGACTTGAAAATTTGATCCCATTTATTCCCTGTGATTTTAATATTTGAGTAAGGGATGCCCCTGAAATTTCATCAGGTCATCCCGGAATCCTTTTCTTAAAAGTTGATGACAGCAGCCATGGCCTCCTTGTTGGGTACTTCTACAAAGTCCTCCTTGCGAACCAGGTATTTGCCATTGTCTTCCCTGCCCTTGTACCTGACCTCTTTGAGGGGCATATGGGCCACGGCATAGCCTCCTTCATCAGTTTCAGCGATGACGGTCAGAAAGGCTTCGAGGTCGGAAATACAGCCCTGTCGGAAATAGCATTCATCTTTTCTTCTCCAGACCCCACTGAGGACGATGTCTTTGGAGGAGAGGTAGACCTGGCAGTTTTCCTGATCGTAAGGACTTACGTCGATCCAGATTTTGGGATCATGGCGACGCTTTCGGCTGTCGGGGACCATTTTCTGGATGGCCACTGATCGGGATACATCCAATTTCACTTCATAATAGCCTCTTTCATTGTCATTTACCTTGTAATGGGGAGTCTGATAGGTTGATTGCCAGGCAAATCCGCTGCTATCCTGTCCATAAATGGCATAATAAATCCACTTCTGGGCATCCTGTTGGGCAGCTGGCATGCGGAGTTTGAGGCAGCTGTCGACCAGTTCTACCGGTTTGCCAAAGGAATTGAGCAGTTCGATCTTGACCACTCCATCCGTTTCGAGGCAGTCTCCGTCGATGTCCATGGTCGGCACGTCATGGATAAGCATTTCTCTTCGGGTAAATACGGGGGTAACTTTAAGTTCTACATCCGGGCCTACCTTGTCCAGACAACAGGGACCCAATTCTACTTCTACCCCATGGGCGGCTGTGAGGATGCGACTTTCTTCCATGCAGTCCACCTCGGGTTTGTCCACATTGAGGTCGATGAGGTCGAGGGAACTGCTTTGAGCCTCTTCCAGGAAGGCTTCTTTGGCCTCCTCGGCACGCTTCATTTCCTCTCTTACTTGATCCAGGTCCACGCCTCGGGTCTGTCCTTTTGCCTTGTAGGAGCGAATGGCCATCTTCATTTCGTAGGAAAAATGAAGAATAGACACGCGGCGGTTGATGCTCCTGCCGACCTCAGTTTCATTGGAAGCCAGGGGCACAGACTCCCCCTGTCCTTCGATGCGGGTAATGGCTTCAGGGCGAATCCCGGCGTAGTTGACCAGGAAGGTGCGGACAGCGAAGGCCCGGTCAAAGGCCAGTTGACGATTGTAGGCAGCCGAACCCCGGTCATCGGTATACCCATAAATAGCAAATGAATCTTCTTGCTCGATAATCATCAGGTCCAGCCACTTGTCCAGCCTTTGGTGCTCCTTGCTATCGATGAAGGCTGAGTTGGTCTCGAAAAATACATTGAGGGTATCCTGAGCAGAAAGCTGTAAGGGCCCCCATATGCCCAGGCAAAAAACCAAAATAAGCAGCTTGTTTTGTGAGCAAGAAAGAAGGGATAATGGGCGATACATAGAAACCAGTGTTTGGGTTGAGTGTGTCGGCGAAGGTCGTGAAACAGTGGACTCGACAAAAGTTTACGTAAAACTAGTACAAAATAGTTATACAACCTTTCATATTATTCCTTTGTGAAAGAATATACGATTAGCTGTACAAAAAGTGCCGTACAAAGAACCCAAATTGCTACCATTATTGACCTGTGGCCGGGCTAACCCCATTGGAAAGCTAAGCGCGTGGATGTAAGGAAAGGGAAGTAATTTGTTTCTGTAGATGTGAATGGGGTGGCTAAGGCGATATTTTGGGGTAAAACGTCTTAAAATTTACCAAATTCAGTGAGTTACTTCATTTACATTAAATGTGAAAAAAACTGTGTCTACCAGCACTTTTCCCTCTCCTTTCGTCTTGCTTAAAATGGTAGACTGACCCATGAAACCTAAGGTGATTCCTATGAATGAGGAGTTGTTGATCGAGGGTTGTCGGAAAAAAGACCGACAAAGCCAGCGTCGTTTGTACGAAAAATATTATAAGACCATGAGCTTTGTCTGCTACCGATATACCAAAGATGCGGAGACGGCCCAGGACCTCGTTCACGAAGGCTTTATCAAAGTATTTCGAAGCATCAAATCTTTTCACAACAAGGGGTCGCTTGAGGGTTGGATACGGAGAATCATGGTCAATGTATGCCTGGATCACCTGCGAAGAGAAAAGCGTTTTTCCGGAGAGGTGCCTATCATTGAGGCTGCTGACAGTAGCATAGAAGAAGAGGCTATCCAACATCTGCAGGCTGAGTATATCATGGAAAAAATCTGTGAACTGCCCGAGCCGCTGCGAAGTGTGTTTAACCTCTATGTGGTAGAAGGCTATCCGCACAAAGAAGTTGCCAAACTCATGGGCTTTGGGGCGTCTACGTCAAGGGCTTACCTCACAGAAGCCAGAAAACTGTTGAAGAAAAAGTTGAGTTCACAAGTCAATCAAGGTAAAAAGATCAATCATGGATAAGGGGGATCGTCATCTCAAGAAAAAGGTAATGGAGGCCCGCCCCTTCCAACCGAAGTCCGATTGGAACAAAATGCAGAGCATGATCGCTGCTAGCGAAGCCAATACCTCCGGAAAGGCTTACTTCTGGTGGGGACTCTTCATAGGTATTTTTTCCATATTCCTCATAGGTGCAATATGGGGAAGGATGGGTTTGGAGGAAAGCAACACTCCCCGGATGGGAAAACATGGAGAAGTATCTATCCTGACTCCCAAAGGAAGGGCTTCCAACAGCCCCGAAAGGTCAGCTCCTGAAAAGCCATATCTGCATCCGCGATCCACTCCCTCCCTCCCTACCGATAAGGAGGGAGGCTCCCAAACCGTCAAGGCTGTCACGCCTACTCCTACCTTTTTCTTCAGTCCTGGAAACAATCTCTTGGGCAGGCATAGCATCAGCGCTTCTGCAAAAGAGCCTTCCGATCTGCTGGCAAGTTCAGTTTTATCTTCTTCTGCACAAAGCCAGGAGGTACCTGACAAAAACCTGCTACTGGTTGATAGCTCGAGGTATTCTGCCATAGCTTCGCTTGATCCCATGACTCAGCTGTCCAGGCTTCATTTGGGAGGGGATGTGAAGCCCCTCTCCGGCACTGCTTCCCTGACTTCCCTCAAGGGTACTCCCATATTCCCATCCAGCAGGCCATGGAGGTTTGGGGTTTATCTCTACAGCTTGGTGCAACCCATTTCCATGGATGCTCCCCTCAGCATTGGCAGACACCCCCTGGGTTATGGATGGCATCCGGGCCTGGCCCTCAGCCTAAGAAAAGAGCTTACCCCTGAGTACAGCCTGGGCTTTAGCCTGGGAAGCGATGATATCTTCTACTTTCCCATATCTAACCTAGATGAGCTGAGCAATCTCAACAATCCTCCGGGAGAGAGAGGGAGGGCCACCCTAATTTTAGGGAAAAATTATGCCATTGAAGTTTCAGGCAGGTGGAACTGGCGGAGAGAGCCACGACCCCGACTCGATCCCTATTTGCAGTTGGGCATAGGCTGGACTCATAGTCGGACGGACTTTATTGAGATCCTCGACCTGGATGCTGAACAACTCGGTTCTTCTGAGAAATATGGCCGTTTACAAGCCACCCAAAGCCTGGGTCCTTTTCTTGGCAATCCCCTTCTCATTAATAATGAGAATACCCCTCTGGACAGCAACCAGGATGGCGTGAGGCAGCTCTCGGAGAACCTCTTCTTATCCCGAATCGACAACTACCTGTCGATGAGTGTGAGCCTGGGTGCGGAGCTTCACCTGGGACCTCGGTGGAGCCTCGACTTCAGAACTACCTACCTGACTCGAAGTCAAGACGGAAGCCTGGCCTGGCCTTCGGGACTGGCTGATCTGGTATATTTCTATAACTTTCCCTTATCCAATGTTTTTAGTGCTCCCAGTACTGTCTCAGGCTCCTACTACTTTATCCAATATAACATGGGCCTGGAGTATAAATTCTGATCCAGGCTATTCCAAATCCAGGCTGTCGCAAGCTGTCGATGCCAGGAAGGGATGGCAGCGAAAGGTGGCAGCGCCAGGTAGGTTGATTTGATACTTAAACTCGAATCTGGGGTCGGGGAGGTAGTAATCGGTGCTAATGAAGTGGGCACCGCTTCTCAGAGCTGCTTTAAACCGGCTCAGGTCTCCTCTCCGGGCTTCGTGGGTATCTGCATCGGCACGGGTCCTGATAAGGTAACCCAGTCTGGCCATTTCCCGGATGCTTTTTTCCTGGGTCAAAGGATCGTTCATGACCACAAAAGCTGCATGCTTGCTTCCCGGCCTTGAATTGACAAAAAGAAGCCTTCCCTTCAGCGAGGGATGCCCCTCTAAATAAGTCTTGATGATATCTCCCTGAGGGGCTGCATCCAGGATAAACATAAATTTGCCCCTGGATTCTCCGATCCTGGGCCAGTTTTTATCCAGGGTAGCTGCTTCCAGGCTGCCGTAATTGCCCGTGACATCTTCAGGTGAAATTATTTTTTCTAAGGGCATTACTTCTTTGATTTCCAGGTCAAGGGAGTCGAGGGCCTTGGCTGTCAGAGGCAAGGCGGGGACAAAATCAAAACCTTTCAACTCGGGAGTAGGGATGCGGGGATTGATGTTGATCAAAATCGGAAGGTGGGCAGGGTGATCTTCTGACCACTGAAGGAGGGCAAGAAGGCAATCCTGAAAAAGCAGGCGATGACTCCTGAAATCTATATCCTGGATATGGAGAACCTTAAATCCAGGAATATCCAGGACCTTATTTCGGTCATAGGCTCCCAGGCTGATCCCTCTCTCTTCCAGCAATTTTCTCCCTAAAGGATTGGCAAATCTGCCCCCCTGAGGATCGTAATAGAGATCCAGTTCCAATTGGCGGAGGCCCAGGTCGAGTTGGTCTTCCAGGGGAGCATGATCATAATCTAAGCTGATGGCCAGATCGGAGTCTCGCTCTGCAATCACCTGGAGCAATAGGGGGTGAATGGCCTGCTTGAAGGAGTTATGGCTTCCGAGGACCTGGATCTGATTGATTTTCAGATCATCTGCCCTAAAGGTCTCATCTCCTCGGGAAAAATCGCAGGACAGGGTGAGCAAGAGGAGGCTAAAACTTAGATAACGAAGCATAGAAGGTTTGTTTTGGTATCCGCAGCCAGATCATAATTTTGAGCAGTCGAAGTTACAAAAAGGATTTTTTCTCCTGTCTATATTAAGGATGAGGTATTAGATTGGCAGCATGAAAAGGCAAAAGCACTCCCACCTGCTCAGTATAGCAAATGGAATATTTTTCTTTGGCCTGAGCCTTTTACTCCTGCTCACCCTGTTGGGAATGTCGGGGGACCGCCCTGTCTGGCTGGGACTTTTTGCCCATTTCAAATTGCAGTATGCCTTGGCTTTGATTCCCTTCTGCGTCTGGTACCTTTTCCGGGGAAAATGGCTTTGGTTCATGCTGGGCTTAGCAGCTTTTTTGATCAACTTCCCTGTGAAGCCCTTGGTCTTTTCTGCAAATATCAATACCAGCTACAGTGAGAAGGTATACAGCCTCTTATCTCATAATGTCCTAGCTTTTAATGTTTTTCATGAAAAAGTAAAAACTTATCTGGAGGAGGAGGATCCGGATTTCATTTTGCTTCATGAATACACCCCGGGTTTGCATCGGTCCTTGGCACCTTTGTGGGAAAAATATCCCTACCGCAGGGCCTTGCCCCGCTACGGCTTCACAGGTAGTCTGCTGGCTAGCAAGTATCCCATCAAGCGTCCAGAGGCTATTTGGTTTGGGCCTATGGATGTTCCCTCCCTGACGGCTGTGGTCTCCCTTCCCGAGGGTGAGATACGTGTGGTGGGCATACATCCTCCCTCCCCACCCAATGCCAGGGACATTCATTATCGCAATACCTTCATGGATTCTCTCACTCGACAAATCAAGGGCCCTTGGGCTGTGGAGGATTTGCCCATCCTCCTTGCCGGAGACTTTAACAATACGCCTTATCACCCCAGGTTTCAGAATTTCCTTAGAGAAAGCGGATTGAAAGACAGTCGCCTGGGCATAGGAAATCAGGCCAGCTTCCCTACACATCTGGGAAAACTTGGCATTCCCCTGGATCATATCCTCATCAGTTCCGACATACAGGTCCAATCAAGGAAAACAGGACCCGGCTGTGGCTCTGACCACCTGCCCCTTCACCTGGAGTTTTCACTACTTTCAGAATAAAAAAGTTGTTTCTTATGGCTTCAAACAAACAAGGTGGGGCAAAGTGGGTTCAAATAGGAAAATAATTCAATTCAATGGAACTCATCAAAGGAAAACATATCCTTATCGTAGGTGCCAGCGGAGGCATCGGAGAGGAAGCAGCCAAGCTCATTCACCAGTCAGGAGGTATTCTTTACCTGGCAGGTAGAAACATGATAAAGGTACAAGAGGTGGGGCAGTCTCTGGACATTCCGCCCAATCGCCTGTTTGAAGTAGATTTTGACCGTCCCGAAACTGTCGAGGCCTTGGCCCTTTCTGTCCATCAGTTGGTCCCTAAGTTGGACATTCTTATCAATGCAGCGGGCATCGGAATCATCAAGCCTCTGGAAAAGCTCAGCCTTGAAGATTTCCAGCAAACCTTGACAGCCAACCTGATTGGACCATTTTTGCTGTTCAAAAATTTCCTTCCCCCCATGAAGGAAGCCAAAAAAGGCTTTATCATTAACATTCCTGGTGTCTTGGGTAAAACCCCCATGGCTGGAGCCAGTGCTTATGCAGCTTCCAAATATGGACTCAACGGCATGCTCAAGTCTATACGGGAAGAACTCCGCCGGACAGAAATTCGCATCACCAACCTTTACCTCGGGGGGGTAGATTCTCCTTTCTGGGATGACATCGATATAAGGGTACAGCGGGATAAGTTTGTAACTGCCGAGGAAGCGGGTAGAGCCGTTTGGTTTCTCTGTCAGCAGCCCAGCAGTGGGGTCGTCTCCGAAATGGTCATACAGCCATTCAACCATCAGGCGATTTAATTTAATGATAAATCATATCAAAATAGGGGCCTTTATCAATATGACTGGTGAGGCCCTTTTTTTGTCTGATTGATCAAAAAGGCTTTGCAGGATCGCCAATCCTGGTTTAGCTTGAATCATCACTGAGGTTATACATGCTAAGGTAAAAAATGCTTCTCTACCCCAGTTGGTGCGGCTCCTTGGATATGAGGGAAATCGGCTTACTAGGCTTTGAGGGCATGTATAATCATGATTACTACGAATCATATTTTGCGGCACAACAAATCGTGCTCTCGGGGTGGACAATAATTACCCATGATAACCCCAACAGCACTTTAGCCAATCATTCGTGATAATCGCTTATTTGTATTGTTTTGATCTAAAAAAAATCGCTAAATCCATGCGGAAAACGCTACTCTTTCAGGTCTGCTTAGCCGCCTTGTTTTTTCAACTATCCGGCTTTGCCTTTGGTCAATCCATTACCCAAACCCTGAGGGGGGAAGTAAGGGATGCAAGCAGTTTTACCCCTGTCTCAGGGGTAAGGGTAAACCTTCGGGCCACTACTGCTGCTGACAGTTTTGCCACAAAGACCCTGGAAAAGGGAAAATTTCAGATCGAAAAAGTTCCTGTCGGGAGGTATATCGTTCGATTTTCCAAGGAGGGCTATGAGGACTACATCATCAGCGAATATAAGATAGATGCCGGAAAAGAAGCCATTCTTCAAATTTCCTTCCAGCCTACCGTGTATGAAGGCGGCGAAGTCCTGATTACCGGACAAAACGAGCGCGAGTTTGACCGTCCCTCGGTTCACCTGCTCAAAGTTGAAGACACCAAAAAACTGGCGGCTAGTTTCTTCGATCCTGCCAGGGTAGCGGCCTCATTTTCCGGGGTGGTACAGACAGACAATCAGTCCAACAACCTCATCGTAAGGGGCAACAGTCCCAATGGAATTCGCTGGAGGCTAGAGGGGGTAGACATCGCCAATCCCAATCACCTCCCCAATGCAGGTACTTTCTCTGACCGCATCAGCTTAAGCGGAGGGGGTCAGATCATTTTGAGCACCCAACTGCTGGCCAATAGTGTGTTTACCAAAGGAGCCTTTTCGGCACAATACGGGGATGCCCTATCGGGTGTCTTTGACATGCGTCTACGTGCAGGCAACAACGAACAAAATGAATTTACCCTTCAGGCTGGTTTGATCGGGATTGATCTGGCTGCCGAAGGTCCTATTTCAAAAAAGCAGGGTTCTTCCTTCCTGGTCAATTACCGTTATTCCTTTACGGGACTGCTTTCTGCCATAGGAGTTACTTTTGGGGGAGAGGATATTCGCTTCCAGGACCTGGCCTTCAACCTAAGCTTTCCCACGGAAAATGCGGGCTATTTTACCGTATTTGGAATGGGAGGCCTCAGCAGCAACGTATTCACTGGAGCCCGGACAGATACCGCCATCCAGGAAGGCAAGGATCGCTTTGATATAGACTTTCGTTCGGCAACGGGTACGGTAGGCATGACCCATAGGATCAGCCTCGGAAAAAAGACCAGTCTACGCTCCGTATTGGCGGCCTCCAGCATTTCCAGCACCCGCAATGGAGAATTTATCGAAGATCTCCAGGCTCCCCCCCGTTTGGTAGAGGAGGATCAACTCACCCAAACCATTGTCTCCCTCTCTTCCATTCTCAGCCATCAGTTCAATGAAAAACTGTACCTAAAGGGGGGATTTTACCTGACCCACCAGGAAAACGAATTGCTCAATACTTTTTCTCCCCTGGAGGAGGATACCCTCATCATCAGGGCCAGCAACAATGGGAATACCCAGTTGCTTCAGCCTTTTGCAACGGTAAACTTTCGCCTCAGCAGTTGGCTCTCCATGGACCTGGGCCTCCACGCCCAGTACCTTACCCTCAATGGGTCCTTTGCCCTGGAGCCCCGCCTCAATTTCCATTTTGCCTTTAGCAACCGCCATCACCTCAGCCTTGCCTATGGCTTGCACAGCCAGCAGCAACTGCCGCAGGTCTACTTCACCCGCCTTAATCAGGGGGGAGAAAGTATTTTTCCCAACAGAGACCTTGGCTTCACCAGGGCTCATCACCTCATCATGTCCTACCAATTCAGGTATTCCGAAAAACTTTCTTTCCGACTAGAGCCCTACTACCAAGAGCTATTCAACGTCCCGGTGGTTCCCGATCTTAACCGCCCCATCTCTACCCTCAACCTGATCGAGGGCATCATCCGCGACTCCCTGGTCAATGCCGGTAGAGGCAGGAATTACGGAGTAGAATTTTCCGCCAACCGCTATCTTTCCGATCGCTTTTACACCATTATCAGTGGTTCACTTTACGAGTCTGGGTACACGGGCTTTGATTCAGTATGGAGGGATACCCGCTTCAATGGGAATTACGCCGTGGCCATCAGCCTGGGATACGAGTATGACAGAATCACCAAAAAGGGTAAAAATAAAGTTTTTGGAGCCAATCTCAGGATCATTCAGGCGGGGGGACTTCTTCTGCAGCCGGTGGACAGCATTGCTTCTCTCGAACAGCAGCGCACCGTCTACGATACCAGCCAGGGCTTTACCGAAAGGCTTCAGGACCAATTCAGGGTGGATGTAGGCATCAGTTTCAAGCGAAACAAGACCAAGACGACCCGAACCTTTAGCATTGACATACAAAACCTTACGAATAACCAGCCAATAGCTTTCAGGGTCTTCGACATAGCGGAACAGCAGGTGGTGGACCGCCTTAGGTTTGGACTCTTTCCGGTGGCTTCTTATCGATTGGAATTTTAGACAAAATTTCGCCCTTCAATGGTGATGGGCGATCCTTCGGCAAGGATAACGGATGTGGGGGAGGATTCGCTCAGAAAGGCGAATTCTTCCCCATATAATTTGCCAAAATCCGCCTCTACCTTGAAATCGTGGACGGCATATTGCTCCCAGCGGGGATGGGTCACCTGATATTCAATGGTCCTGCCGCTGGGATGCTCAGTGTATCCCCAGTAATGCTCAGTGATAAACTCTGCCTCACTTCCCACGGCGATGGGCACAGAACTTTTATCGGCTTTGACTTCGAAGTTGTGCCACTCCCCTTTGTTTTTCCATTGATATTGAACTTCCAGCTCAGGTCCGTCAAGCTTCCATCTGTGCCTCATGGGCATGGTCTCATAATGCTCCCTGTAGAAGAGGTTAGCTGCGATGGAGATGGCAGGCCTAGGGACGATTTCGCTCACAAAAACAACCCCGCGCTTCCATTTGCCTTCTTCCTTGAACCGCACGTAGAAACGTAGGTTCACCTCCTCAAAATTCACGTGAAAGGGAATTTTGATCCCCCTTAGCCGGACATTCTTGAACATGAAGCCCACCAAACTGGCATAGCATCTACCTTGCCAAAGGTCTAGTTCTGTTTTGGCGGGTACGTAGGACTGGAGAAGATCCGGGTCGACTTCATAATTGGCCAGGGCCAGTTTTCGCCATTCGGCCGTGAGGAAGGACATAAGAACTATGGGTTAATGTACATTGAAATTACCCTCTACAACAGAAAAATCTTGGGGATGTTGGCGAAGAAAGCCCTTTTTTCTCTGGGTTTTACCTGCTTCGGGCTAAGGACTTCTGAAAGGGACGTCCAGGCAGGGCCTGAACCTTCTCCGGCTGGTAAGGCAAGAGATCGATAAGAAAATCATCTGCCTGCTCTGTTTTGTATTCTACAAAAACCTCATAGGTACCAATGGGCAGCTCAGGCACCTCGTAAATCGCATAATTTCCGCTGCTGTGACTGTAAGAAAGCTCCATTTCGACTGCGGGAACTTCCAGGCCATAGTCGGTTTTTTTCTTCTTTGTACTTCGAATGAATACAAGGACCGGATGGGGCTTAGCTTCCTCGCATTCCTTGCATTTCCACAGCCTTACCTGTCCAGGGCGGGAAGTGCTCGCATAAGCTTTGATCTCTTCTTTTCCCTTTTTCAGATAATCTATCTTCATTTTTACCATGCCCTTTTCATCATTTTTGGTAATGAGTCGCATTTCGAGCTGATTTTCTCCCTTGAGCCTCAATTCTGCCTTAAAAACGCTTTCCTCTAGCTTTCCCTTCATGTAGAGCCTCCCCTTTCGAAAGGCAGCATCCTCCTTTAAAATAGCAGCCCTTTGTCCATTTTCTCCAAAGGTAAATCCCATCACCTGAAGATTATCGGACCCAAGATTGGAAGGGGAAATACTCAAATAGGGAGGAATCATTTCGGAAGAAGAAATCCAGTCCCCCTTAAAGTCATCCAGGGACTGGGCCTGAAGGCGGAAAATCATCAAAAACAGGACAAAAAAGCTGATAGCAAGGTTTTTCATAAGTCAAGATTCATTAACTCAAGCCTGTCTTCCATTTGGTTTTAGGCTTCTCAGGATGGCTCATATTCCAGCTTCGACCAAAGGTTGGAAAGAACCGACAACCCCAATTAGTTCAGGTTTAAGGTTTCCAGGGCTACGGAGGCCACGTTGGATATTCCGGGAGGGGACATCGTCACCCCATAAAGAACCGAGGTAGATACCATGGTCCGCTTGTTGTGGGTGACGATGATGAACTGTGAGGTCCCGGCAAATTCCCGGATGATGTTGTTGAATTTGTCAATGTTGGCATCGTCCAGGGGAGCATCCACCTCGTCAAAGATACAAAAGGGAGCTGGCTTTATCAGATAGATGGAAAAAAGCAGGGCCACGGCAGTGAGGGTCTTTTCCCCTCCCGACAACTGCTTGATCGTCAGCGGTCTTTTACCTTTTGGACGAGCGATGATGTTAATTTCGGATTCCAAAGGATTCTCCATGTCTGTAAGGATAAGGTCGCAATTATCCTCCTCGTAAAAAAGGGATTTGAAGACCTTTTGGAAGTTTTCTTTGACTGCCTGAAATGTCTCTAGAAATTTTTCTTTGGCGGTCGTGTCAATCTCGTCGATGGTAGACAGGAGAGAGACCTTGGCATCGAGGAGGTCATTTTTCTGGGTGGTAATGAATTCGTGGCGCTCCCGAATTTCCTGGTAGGCCTCCACAGCCATGGGGTTGATTTCCCCAAAGTTTTGAATTTTTTGGCGGAGGCTGAGCATTTTTTCTTCCAACTTTTGGAGGTCGTAGGAATCCGGGGATTTGTCAAATAGACTTTCCTCCTCCAATTGCCCTACATTGATTTGAAACTCTACCGACATCCGCTCCTTGAGGCCGTTGAGCTCTATCCTCACCTCTGTAGCCTGATCCTTGTAGTAGTGCTGTTTTTCGAGAAGTTCCTCCCGCTTTTTTCGATCTCCACTTGAATTTTTTTCCCCCTGATGGATAGAATTTTTCACCATACCCACCGATTCTTCCCACTTCCCTACCCTAGCTTCCTTTTCTTTCTGGTCGCGGTAAAGCCTGACAATGGTCTCATCGTCCTGCATGTTGGAGGAAATCAGTTCTTCTATGTCCTGCTCCACCTGCCTGAGCTCTTCCCTGTGCTTTTCGTCGTTTTGCGCTAGCCGGTCTACACTTTCCTCTCGCTGTTCGATCTGCTGAAGGGTGTTTTTCCATTGATTATCAAGGTGGATAACCTGAATGTGGGCTTCATTGTAGCGAGAAGCCGCGGAGTCTACCTTTTCGCCGGTCTCCTGGGTGCTGGCCCGCTGCTGGGCTTCGCGGCTTCCCAATTGCAGGGCCTCCTCCCTCTTTATAGCTATCTGGGGTTCTAAAACTTCAATTTCTTCCTTGATTTTCTCCAACTCATCCTGGAGGGCATCGGAGCGCTGTCCTACCCTGGCGAGAAACTCCTGGTATTCTTTTTCGCGGGATTGCAGCACCGAAAAGTCACGCTGCTTTTCAGAAAGGAGACTTCTTTTTTCCTCTAGCTCTTTGGTGAGATTTTGCTTCTTGAGCATCTCCATTTCCCCTTGGGCCTGCTCGAGTTCGGATTTTTCGTTGCTTAGTTTCTTTTGAAGTTTGGCAATTTCTTTTTCTAGTTTCTCCAGGTTTTTGGCCCGCCCCAGTCTTTTTCCCTCAAAAAGCCCAAGGGAACCCCCACTCATCATGAAGCGACGGCGGGTGAGGTTACCCGTCTTATTGAGAAAAATAGATCCTTCGGGAATTTCATGGGGGATTTCTTTTTCATTCCCCACTACATAGACCTTATCGAGGAGAAAAGCAGCCAATTTTCTGTATTCCAGGGCAAATTCTACCACATCAAGGGCATAGGTAGCCTGGGTGAAAAGGAGGGGATTTTGGCCCTTGTAATTCTGTAGCTCTTCAAGGATAAAAAAATTGGCCCTGCCCTTTGAAGCTTCGGCAAGGAGGTGGACGGATCGGATGGCATCGGTCCGGGTGGGGACTACATAATAGCTGAGATAGGCGTCCAGGTAATTTTCCAGGGCCACCTTATATTCTTCCGGAACGGCAAATACGTCAGAAAGCAAGGGGGCATCCTTGATCCAGTTGGCGTTTTTCTTTAAAAATTTTACCGAAGCGGGGAAGCCTTCCAGGTTCTCGACCAGGCTTTTGGTCAGGTTGAATTCATTTTGCTTGGCATCCAGAAGGCGATTGGATTTATAGACCCTGTCCTTGAGGCCGGTGATCTGACTGTCCTTTTCTTCTATTTGTTGCTGATGGAGGTTGCGCTTCTGCTCCCATTCTGCTGCTTGCTTTTCCAGAGAAGCGACGGCCTCCCGCAGTTCGGAGGACTTTCCTGAAAAAGCATCGAGGTCGGTTTCCCGGTGACTCTGATCCTCGCGGGCCCGCTTGAGTTCGGATTCCAGGCCCTGGACTTTTACCCTTTTGATTTCCAGTTCGCGGTTTAGGTCCTGTGCTTCCTGCTCGGCCATCCTGTGCTGCTCAACCACGGATTGGGTCATCAGATTTTCCTCTTCCAATTGCTTTCGGAGGCTTTGCAATTCCATTTCCACTTGCTTTCCCTCTTCCTTCTTGCTTTCGAGTTCCTGCTTTTGGCGAAGTTCGGTCTCCCGAAGTTGGACGAGGGTAGACTGATTTTGGGCGACCTGTGATTTTTCGCTTTCGATCTGTTTTTTGACAGCCACTTCCCGCTGTTGGAGGAATTTGAGGCGCTCGTGTTTAATGGACTTTTCCGTTTCTATGGAGCGAATCTTCCCTAACTGCTTGTTGAGCTCGGCCTGTGCATCAGAAAGGCTCCTTTCGTGGTTTATCAGTTCTTTGCGAAGGTCCTCAATCCTTGCTTCGTGGAGAGAAAGCCCAGCCTGCACCTTGAGAATTTCGTCGGCCAGGTTTTCTTCCAAAATCCTGAGCTGGTTTTGCCGCTCGCGGATGTCCTTCATGTTGAGGAAGGCATATTGAGAAGAAACCTGCTTATAGTGCTCCTTTATTTCGAAGTAGTACTGGGTGCGCCGGGCTTGTTTTTCGAGGGATTTGAGGTTTTTTTCTATTTCAAAGAGGAGGTCTTCTACCCTTTCAAGGTCGTCATCGGTATCTTTGAGCCGCTTAAGGGTCTGCCGCTTTCTGATCTTGTACTTTGAAATGCCCGCAGCCTCTTCAAAAAACTTCCTTCTTTCGTTATTTTTATTGGTAAGAATTTCATCCACCATCCCCAATTCGATGATGGCGTAGGAGTCCGAACTTACCCCTGTGTCCATAAAAAGGTTTTGAATATCCTTCAGGCGGCAGGTGATCCCATTTATCTGATACTCTGACTCTCCGGAGCGGTAGAGCTTGCGGGTGATCCTAACAGTGGAGTACTCGGTAGGCAGGAGATTCTTGGTATTTTCAAAGGTGAGGGAAACCTCAGCAAAGTTGGCCTTGCGCTTGGCCTTGGTCCCATTGAAAATAACCGACTCCATCTTGTCTGAGCGCAGGTTTTTGGTCTTTTGCTCCCCTAGGACCCAGCGAACGGCATCTACGATGTTGGATTTTCCACAACCGTTTGGGCCTACGATTCCCGTGATACCCTTGTCGAAGTGCAGGGACTGTCGATTGGCAAAGCTCTTAAAACCAAAAAGATCAAGACGGGTCAACTCCATAGGACGTGAAATTCTTCAAAATGTGTATCTTCCCTTAAGATTTACAGTAGGAGGAAAACTTTCCTTGACATCAGCCAAACCATCTTTTGCAAAACCCCTTAACATACATCAGGGGACCAGAAAAATTAAGATTCATAAAGGTTTTGCTATTGGGTCGGCTTGTGTGAAGTGTACAAGAGAAAAATGGAATTCCCTCTGCGCTGTCTTGCCTGGTTCATCCAGAAAGTGAACTGTAATTTCTGTCTTAATCTTTTATTTTTATACCCAATTTTTCCACAGGATATGCCTTTTGTTATCTTCTTACTCAGTCTTTGTATACTCTTGCTTTTGCTTTATATACGCTACCTTCGCAACCGCTATGTCTTGCCCAACAGGACCACGGGCAACCTGCAACAGATCAACAAGCGTCCTCCAAAGGTAGATACCGCCCTCCCCTTCCTGCCGGGTTCTAAAGTTGGTGAAAAGAAATACCTCGAAGACCTCGAAGTACGAGTTACCACTCCCAGGAAGAAGAAAAAAATCCGCTATTTTTCCTCAAAAGAAGACATCCGCCGGTCCTACATCATCGATGCCCTTCTCGAAAAACCGAAATTTTAACCCGGGTTTGTAAGGAACAATGGTTATCAGGAATCATTTTTGACGGTATAATAAATATCGCTTTTGGGATTAACAATATATTATCATCTATGACAACCCCAACAGGGCTTTGGCCCTTTATTTGAGATAATCACTCATTCCTATCCAATATTATATCAAAAAGACATGGCCTCCAGGAAGGAAACCATGTCTTTTTATGATCTTAAAGTGAGTGAGCATATTCTCACCCGCTCACTCTATGTTTATCGGTTATTGCCGAGGGAAAAGCGAATCTCTGCGCTCAGACCCACAAAGGGCTGAAGCTGTATCCGATCGAAGTCGAATTCTACATTGTTTCCATTGCCGGAATTGGAGATTTGTTCTTCGAGGGCTACCACACCTGCATTGATGCGGATAAATTTAAACACCCGGTAACCCAGACCTATGAAGTAGGGGCGACCAAAGATGGGCCCTGTGTAGACCGTCTCATCAGGAGAGGACATATTTTGGGTGAAGGCTCCAACGGAGATCGAGGTATTTTTCCAGATGGCAGAAGCATAGGCCCTGTTGCTGAAAGGCAAAGAAAGGCCGATGTAGGGAGCTGTGCCGTAGGTAAAATTACTGGGATCACCGCTCAGCAAGGTTCCACCATAGCCTACATTAAGGGCCAGGGAACTTCCTTTATTTTCTGTGGGATAGTCCTGTACGTCTCTGGCAGACTCAACGACCCACCATTCGTGCTCCATCAGTCGCTTGACATCTTGCTTAAAGATATTTTCTAGCTTTTCCAGGTTTCCGGAAAGGGTATCTCGCTCCAGGACATCCATGTAGGATTCAAACATAGAGGAAAAGGTGACCTCCAGAGACTTGTCGGCAGGGCGGTAGGAGGAAAGTCCTTCTTCGAGAATTTGGTTGAAGTCATCTAGGAGCTTTGAGGAAGACTTGAGCAACTCGACCTTGCCATTGGAGACATTGATCTGCTGCTCCTGATAAAAGCGAAGCTGGCTGAGAAGCCGTTTCTCAATCTGGTATTTTTCGTTGTCGCTGAGCTTTCGGTAGTACAAAATAGAAAAATCATATTCCGTCTTGCTCGACAGTCGGTAATTGAAAGGAAGCTGAAAACTCTCACTTGCACTGTTTTCGCTTCGCTGCCACAGCCCATTGTACAGAATCTTATTGCTGTTGGGCTTTTTAATCTGTATCTCGACCGCCTTGATATTTTTGCCGACCTCACCTGAGAAAATCAAGCGATCTTCGGCGGGAAGCTCTTGTCCGTTGTTGAAATATCCCATCTCGTAGTCAAAAACCGCAGACTGGTACTGGGCTTGAGCCAAATAGAAGAAGGACAGTAAAAATAGAAGTGTTATGGATTGTCTCATATGATAGTTTGTAGGTTTTGAAATGAATAAATTAAAAGTGAGTCACTTAATATAACGTGAGTTCCGGCTAATAGTCGCTGACAATCAATAAATTAGAGCTTTAAGCG
>CAZMAV010000022.1:0-451 GCA_964564415.1 uncultured Bacteroidia bacterium
AAATCAACATTCACCGCCAACCCAAAATAATCAGCCTACATACCCTTAAACGGGCCGCATAGGACTAGGATAGGCTCTAAAATCGGTGATTTTGGTTTTTTTCACAGACTGCCGTTGTATGCCATTAGCAAAACATAGTTGTATGAAAAAACTACTTGTAATCATACTCATCCCCCTTTCGGGAACTAATTTGAGCGCCCAAACCAACCTCGACTCCCTCTACACCCTCTGGCAAGACCCCGTCCAGCCCGACTCTACACGAACAAACGCCTATAAAGATTACATCTGGCAAGGTTTTCTGTTCGCCAAGCCCGATACGGCCATTACCTTGGCGCAAGCCCTGCTGCGCTTTGGCGAAACACAGCCCTACCCCAAAGCCAGCGCAAGGGCCTACCATACGATGGGAGTGGCCAATGCATTAAAATCCAACTACCCCCGAAGCGCTGGACTA
>CAZMAV010000022.1:551-60064 GCA_964564415.1 uncultured Bacteroidia bacterium
TTATCAGCGCAGTTTGAAGATTAAGGAAGAAATAGGCGATAAAAGGGGCATGGCAAGCCCCCTAGGCAACATCGGGAATATCTACAAAAATCAAGGCGACTATCCCCAAGCGCTGGACTATTATCAGCGCAGTTTGAAGATTAAGGAAGAAATAGGCGATAAAAGGGGCATGGCAGGCGTCCTAAATAACATCGGGGCTATCTACCAAGATCAAGGCGACTATCCCCAAGCGTTCGACTATTATCAGCGCAGTTTGAAGATAAGGGAAGAAATAGGCGATAAAAGGGGTATGGCAGCCTCCCTAGGCAACATCGGGGTTATCTACGGAGATCAAGGCGACTATCCCAAAGCGCTCGACTATCATCAGCGCAGTTTGAAGATTGATGAAGAAATAGGCGATAAAGGGGGCGTGGCATACTCCCTAAACAACATCGGGGCTATCTACGAATATAAAGGCGACTACCCCGAAGCGGTCGACTATTATCAGCGCAGTTTGAAGATTGAGGAAGAAATAGGCGATAAAAGGGGCATGGCAAAATCCCTAGGCAACATCGGGGATATCTACCAAGATCAAGGCGACTATCCCCAAGCGCTCGGCTATTATCAGCGCAGTTTGAAGATAAGTGAAGAAATAGGCGATAAACGGGGCGTAGCAGGCTCCCTAAACAACATCGGGATTATCTACAAAAATCAGGGCGACTACCCCCAAGCGCTGGACTATTTTCAGCGCAGTTTGAAGATTTATAAAGAAATAGGCGATAAAAGGGGCATGGCAATCCCCCTAGGCAACATCGGGACTATCTACCGAGATCAAGGCGAATACCCCGAAGCGCTCGACTATTATCAGCGCAGTTTGAAGATTAAGGAAGAAATAGGCGATAAAGGGGGCGTGGCAAACTCCCTAATCAACATCGGGCTACTCTACAAAGATCAAGGCGCCCACGTCAAGGCCTTAAGCTATTGCAACAAAGGGCTACGCATAAGCCAAGATATTGGTGCGCTCAAACAAGAAAAAAATGCCTGCCAATGCCTGTACGATACCTACAAGGCCATGGGTAAAGGCAATGAGGCCTTGGAGTTTTTGGAGAAAATAAACGTGATAAACGACAGCCTCAATGCCGAAGAAACCAGCAAAAAGCTCCAGCAAATGGAGTTTGCCAAAGCCATGTTGCAAGACAGCATAGCCAAGGCCGAAGAAGCCCGCTTGGTGCAAGAAGCCCACCAAGAAGAAATGCGCCAGGAAGAAAAAACCAGAAACATTGCCTTTGGGGTGGGGGCTTTCATGCTGCTTTTTGCCATTGGTATATACAGCCGTTTGCGCTATGTGCGCAGAGCCAAAGATGTCATTTCCAAAGAACGCGACCGCTCCGAGAACCTGCTCCTCAACATCCTGCCTGCCGATATTGCCCAAGAGCTCAAAGAAAAAGGCCGTGCCGATGCGCGCGACTTTGAATTGGTTTCCATTCTCTTTACCGACTTTAAGGGCTTTACCGAGCAAAGCGCCAAACTCAGCGCAGCCGATTTGGTGAATGAAATCAACGTGTGCTTTGAAGCCTTTGACGGCATCATGGAAAAATACGGCATTGAAAAAATAAAAACCATTGGCGATGCCTACATGGCGGCTGGCGGTTTGCCGGTACCTACCGATGATTCGGTAAAAAACACCGTTTTGGCCGGGCTAGAAATGCAAGCGTTTATCAGTAATCGCAAAGCCGCCATGGATGAAGCCGGAAAACCCGCCTTTGAAATGAGGGTAGGCATTCACACCGGCCCGGTAGTAGCAGGTATTGTGGGTGTGAAGAAATTTCAATACGACATATGGGGAGATACCGTAAACACGGCCAGCCGTATGGAGAGCAATGGCGGAGTGGGCAAAGTAAACATCAGCCAATCCACCTATGAATTACTTAAAGACGATGCCGATTTTGAATTTGAAAGTCGAGGTAAAATAGCAGCCAAAGGTAAGGGAGAGATTGAGATGCTATTTGTCACCTTAAAAAATGAACAAGCAGACAAATAGTCCCGCCTATGCGGGGTTCTTCGTCTCAAAGAGCTAAATGAAAAAGAAAAACGGCAAACATTTAACCCACTTTCCCACGCTAGGAAGTGTCAAGATATATTTTTTGGAAGGCGGGGCCTAGCAATTTTAGGATCTGTTGATGTAATGGTTTGATATTGAGGCAAATAGCCTGTGTTTCCCTGGGGCTGACTTTGATAAAAAGCACCTCAATGCCCTCGAAACACTGAAAGACCCATCGCATGGTGGGCTTTTGGTAGGGCTTTCCTTTCTGGTTGGGGATGGTTTGACCTTGTGCTTTGAGAGCCAGTCGGAGCTTGCGCTCGGCCATGGCATAGACCATCAGGGCCAGGCACATGACCATGGCCAGGTGATCCAGACCCTTGCTTTCATAGACATTTTTGCCATCTTTGGTGTAAGCAACCATATACTTCGAGACTTTGAGCCTCGAAAATACAAATTATCAGGTTTTGGACTCGGAAAGTGAGTTGAAAACCACATCAATGCCATTTGCTATTTCATCATCCATTACAATTTGACAAGAAGTCCATCCTTATAATTCGGACAATACCTAGAAACTGCTGAAGGCTTTCACAAACGAAATGATCAACTCGAATTTAATACCCGCCAAACTTTCCTACCGGTATTTGGAGAAGAGACCAAGAAAATTAAAGATGACTTAAAATGGTGAGAATCTCCTGCTAGTCCAGATGAGGGAAATTTTTAACTTGTTGGCGCAGAAGATCGTAGATCAAATGAACATGGGTAGATTTCCTTTGATACATTCGATAAGCAAAGCCAGGGGTCCCTCCACACTTTTTCTCATAGCGATTCTCCTTCTTTCGCTGGGTTGTGAGCCCCGATTTCAACAAAGCATGGAACTTTCCAAGGTTTCAAAAGTGGCCACCACCATATTGGGCTATCTCTCCTTGCCAGATTTTGTCAACGATGACTTTAAGGCTCAGGTCCTGGAAGGAAGGGCGGACTTCCTGGTCTATGACAACAGGCGTTCTTTGGTATATTTCAGCCTGGAAGATTCCTCTATGCTTGGAGAACTCACCTAT
This sequence comes from uncultured Bacteroidia bacterium, assembly GCA_964564415.1. Taxonomy (GTDB): domain Bacteria; phylum Bacteroidota; class Bacteroidia; order J057; family J057; genus JALEFZ01. Next base: position 3,633 of record CAZMAV010000022.1, read on the forward strand.
ATCTGCAAGGATACAAGTCAGGTGGAATTTGGGCAAATAGAAGGAAGATATCTAAGCCTGGGGCCCTACAAAAGCCGAGACCTCAGCCGCCTTTTGCTGAGGTTTCCCGCCAGCGAGCTCAAGTGGAAGGAAAATTCCTTCTTACAGGTCGACTACAAGGAAGTAAGCTACTCTTTAAGCCTGGAAGAACTGGCCGATTTCTACACCCGAAAGGCGATCTACGATGCACCTGCCATCTTCGAACTCATAGAAAATGGAAAGCGCTACGGCATTGCCAATCATTCGGCGGTCATTGCCAAACCAGGAGAAAAGAGCCTGAACAGCCTGATCCGCCAATTGATTCCCGATTCTGTGAGCCGAGAAGAGCGCTATCAGCTTCTCCTGGATTTTGTCAGTGAAGAAATTGAGTACGAATATCTCGACGAGTATGAGATTTTTTTCAAGCCCAATGAAGTTTTGCTCCGACAAAAGAGTGACTGCAGTGGAAAGGTGGTTCTCTATGCGTCTCTGTTGGAACAAATGCAACTTCCTTACCTCCTGGTTTACACGGAAGGCCATATTTTGGTAGCTGTGCCCGGAGATTTCTCTGTGCGAAACGGGATGCACTTCGACCACGATGGGGAAAGGTATTATTTTGCCGAAACTACCCTCAAAGGATTTCAGATCGGAAAAAGCATGGCCTTTCCAACCCTGGGCGAAAAAGACATTCAGTATTTACAGAAGGGAGGCGAAAATACCCGCCTTTACGATTATCAAAAAGGAGATTCCCTGGACTTTATGACGATGGAAGTGGTCATCCCGGCAAAATAAAGTTCCTGATTTTCAGTTTTTTTCTCGGGTTATCGGTAAGCCCTTTGAATGTCACAAACATAACATGCGGCTAAATTTTTCTTATCTTAGCTGCATACAGGCCGATGTGAACACCAATTATGAACAAGCTTCTGTTATCTTTCAGCCTCATCACTATTCTTTTTTCCTGCACTTCCTGCTTCGAATTCATCGAAGAATTAAGCCTTAACGCAGATGGCTCCGGCCACCTGTCGGTTACCTTCAACGGCAGCAAGAGCAAGGGTAGGCTCAACTCCATCATGGTCATGGACAGCATTAATGGCTATGCCGTGCCTTCCAAGGCAGATATCGAAAGGGAGTTTTATCAATTGAAGCGGGACCTACAGGCCATGGAAGGAATTTCTGCGGTGAGCCTCCAACTCGACATGAAAAACTTCATCTATAAGGTGGAGGGGGATTTTGCCAATGTCGGAGCCCTCAACAATGCCCTCAACCGAGTCGTAGAAACCAGCATTGCCCGCAGGAATATTCCTTTTGATTACCAGCCTTTTGACCATTATAGCCTGAGGGGAAAGACCTTTACCAGGACGGGACCAAGCAGAAAGCGGGTACCCGCCTACCAGCGCCTAAAATACGAGGATAGAAAGGTGTTTGAGTCAGGTGAGTTTCGCTCTATCTATCGCTTCGAGAGACCCATCAACTCAGTTTCCAATCCCAGGGCTAAGGTCTCCGCCAACAGGCAGGCCATGATGTTTCACGCTAATGTCAAAGAATTGATGAACCAGCGTGTCCCCATGTCCAATACCATCGAACTTCAGTAAATTTTACATTCAATATATTTTACATTACAATGATACACACAACCCCATTTTTTTTCAGACAGGCAGGACTTGTCATTGCCCTATTTTTTGCCTCCATCAGCCTATTTGCCCAGGGGCTCATGACCCATGTTCCTCAGAATGCTCTCTTTGTTACGGAGATGCACCTGGACCGCATGAATAAAAAGGTAAACCTGGACAGCCTGGGTTCTTTGCCCTTTGTGAGCCAGATCAACAAGGGGGCACCTGAATTCCTGACCGATCCCGGAAAGTACGGCATTGATGCAAAGAAAAAAGTAGTGGTCTTTTACGGCATGGAAAGGGACTTGACATACTTTGGTATACTGATTCCTGTAGACAACATGGACCGCTTGAGCAAGATCTCCGAGGGAATGGATGGAAAGTACATGGTCGAAGCCAGCAACAATTATTTTTCCATTAAAGAGAAGAATAATTTCTTCGGTGAAGAACAGATCAAGGCTTTTGGAGCCTTCAATGAGTCTTTTCTGCTGATATTTAATGGAAATCAAAGCAGCGGAAGCCTTTACAACCAGGACATGAGCCGCGAGGAAAGGGAAGACCGAAGAAACAACGCCTTCCAATATGAGCAGGATGCCATCAATGCTCAGATTAAGCGAATCATGGAGATGGGCACCAGCGGTAGCATCATCAACAATCCCTTTTACAAGTACCAAAATACGGACGAGGGAGAAGTCAACGTGTGGATGAATTCCGCCGCAGGTTTGAGCAATTACGAACAGATTTTGGGAGGAAATCCCATGTTTAAAGGTATTTATAAGCAGCTCAAGGGGCTTACAGATGACAGCTATGTCTTTGGCTCCATCAGCGTGGATGAGGGGGAAATGGTCATGGACTTCAAAACCCAGACCAGCCCTAAATTGGAAGAGTTGACCAAAGAGATCAACAAGGCTCGGATCAACAAGCGCTTCTATCGATACGTGAAGCAGGAAGATCTGATGGGATATAGCTCTTTGGCCTTTAATTCTTACAATGCCGGGGAATCTTACCGTGAAATAATCACTCCCCTTTTGGACTCACTTCCCAATGTGCCTCCAGGAATGGGGTCCCCACTCTTCGATGTCTTGGATATCTTTATTGATGAGGAAGCCATTGCCGAACTCATTCCCGGTAACTTAATGTTTGCCGTGTCAGGACTTAGCAGCTTTGAGACTGAATACACCACCTATATCTACAATGATTCCACCTTCGAAAGTGAGGAAGTCATTCGGACCAAGACCGAGACCTTTCCTGAGTTTACCTTTATGCTCTCTACGGATGATGAGGAAAACATGGAAAATATCCTCGAAGCTATAGCCAAGGTTCCCATGGGAAGAAACAGTAGCCCCATGGCCAATCAGGGGCTATATTATACCATCCCACAAGTCAAAAAAAGCCTGGGCATGGATGTCTTCCTGACGGTAAGAAATGACATTCTCTTTATCACCAACAATAGCGACCTGATGAAGCCAGCCTATGATAAGGGTTATGACCGCAAGGTCCGCATGGACAAGGTCCATAAAAAGGCCATGAGAAAGAGCAATCAGGTGTTGTATGTAAATTTTGAAAATATCGTCGATCAGGTCAAGGAACTGCCCGGGGGCGACTTTCAGCGGGAGGAACCACAGAAGGCATTTTCCATCCTTAGCGACAACATAGGAGAGCTTTGGTCCAGACAGTACAAGCGTCGTGATCCTTTCCGCTCCTATGTCAAACTGACCATGAAGGATGATGATGAAAATATTCTCTGGCAGGTAGGGCAAATGATCAACAGCATTTACCTGGCGACAGCGAATGAAAACCGCAGAAACCGTCCCCCCGTTATGGATGCACCGATGGAGGAGACCGAAGAAGCTGAAGAATACAAGGGAAATAACTAATGAAAAGAACATTTGTCATCATACTACTCCTCCTGCTAATCCTGGGAGGAGTGGTAGGGTATTTCTGGCCCAAGCCTACGGACAAGCTATTTGCTTATGTTCCTCAAGAGGCCTCTGTGGTTCTTTCAGTCAATTCCGACGAATGGGCCAAACTGCTGGGAGGTCAAAAGTTGAAAAATGGGAATCGCCTGGATAGCCTCCTAAGTCGCCTGGAAAAGGAAAAGGGCATCAGCCTGGATCGTAAATCACAGAAGAACAATGGCCTGGACATCTGGCAGCCTCCTCTTTTTCTGAGGATGAATGGGCAAAACCTGGATGCCGTTCTTATCTCTATGAAGGACAGCAGCGCCTTTGTCAGCAATTATTTCGAGCGGAATAAAAATGCCATCACCGCCAGGGAAGGGTTTCATTATCATTATTTGGATAAGTTTCAATCTCTACTAGCCTGGAATGGGGATGTGCTGGTCTTATTGGCCAGGGGAGAGGAAGAGACCCTCCTTTATTTTGTAGAACGATTATTCGACCTAAAAAAAGAAGAACTCCTGAAGACCCATCATCCGGCAATCACAGGCATTCAAAAAGAAAAAAGCGAGATTGCCGGCTGGTTACAGCCTGAGCAATGGAATTTGGATTCTTCTCGGGTAGAGAATATGTGGTTTCAGGGAAAGTTTGAAAAGGGAGAGATTATCCTGGACCTTCAGGCCTGGCTGAGAGATTCAGTACTTCTTCCTGTAGGTCAGTTGGTGGAAATTGAAGAAGATGGAGATCATGTTTATCCCGCTACCTTTTACATGAGCATGATCCCTCTGCCCTTTCAAAGAATCCTCAAAAATCCTCCATCGGCCGTAGAAGCCCAGCGCCTCTGGGAGCAGTGGAACGGGCGGATAGCCCTGGCTGTCAGTGGTATCCAGGAAATAAGAAAGGAAATCATCACTTATCAGTATGATGAAAACTTCAACAAGGCGGAGGTTAAAAGGGAAGAGATAGGCCGACAACTGGCCGGTCAAGTCCTCCTGGGCATGGAAAGCGAAGAGGAGATAAATAATCTCCTGGAAGAGTGGAAGGAAAAATCACTGATTCAGGAAGATGAAGATCGCCTCAAACTCATCGATGTTTTTGAACAGGAAGTTTACGTCAGCCTTGAAGTAGGCCCTCATGCCCAATGGCTTCGCCTTTATGCCGATACCAGCCTTCTGGATGATCAACTACTCAATGCGATGGATCCTGCTGTAAAAAGCATTTCCCTTAAAAAAATCCAATGGATGAAGGGGGAAGTAGATCAGGAATTCTGGAAGCTCCTTGAATTCGTCGCAGAAAAGCCTTCCCAGAAGCTCTGGGCCAGAGAACTGCAGGAAAAAAATATCACCCTCTCCCTACAAGGTAAGGCTAGCCAGGAAGAAGTCAACTGTCAGCTCATGGTTAAAACGGGAAGAGGGGAAAATGCCCTTTTGAGTTTTTTGGAGTCCTATCTCGATTTAACTCAAGACCGGGAAGAGTTGATTCCCACACTCTAGCAATACCTTCAGCGACAATGTCTAAAGCGCTGTTGGGCTTATCACGAGTAACATATTTTCAAGCCCAACAGCGCTATCTATTGAATCGCAAAAAATGATTCGTGATAATCATCAATACAAAAACAGCCTCTAAACTCAAGAGGAAGAGGATATGCTTTCTTCCTTGGCCTCCTTTTTCCGTAGAAGGTTCTTCTGATAGCGACTTTGGACCAGGTCTGTAATGACAAGGACCACGAGGATGAAGTAAAAGGTAGCCTTGCTCAAGGCCGTAATCTCGTAGCCGAAGAAGTGGAGGTGGGCCATGTGCCCACCCTCTGATACCAGCATGATGCCTACCAGGAAGAGGATAAAGAGCCCCAGAACTTCATACATGCGGTTTTTAGCTAGGAAGGTGGATATGCGATCGGCCAACCAGATCATGAGCAGACCTCCCACGACGATAGCTGCCGCCATTACCCAAAAATTATCAGTAAGGGCTATGGCCGAAAGGATAGAATCAAAAGAAAAAACAAGGTTCATCAAGACGATGGCGGCAATTACCTTACCCTCAGCCTTGGGTTCCTGAGCCTCTTCATGGCCTTCTTCTTCCAAAGTTAGCATGTGCCAGATTTCCTTGATGGCCGTGTAGATGATGAATCCCCCACCCAATAGTACAATGACTGATTCCAGGTTGAAAGCCCCTTCAGCAACTCCCTCAATGTTGAAGGAGTAAAAGGGAGTTTCGAAGGCATCGATGACGGCGATGACGACAAACAATAGGATGACACGAAGCGCAATGGCAATACCGATGCCCAATTTACGGATGTATCCCTGTCGGTCCTCAGGGGCTTTACGGGACTCCAAAGAGATATAAAGGAGGTTGTCAAAGCCCAAAACCGCCTGCAGCATGATAAGCATGAAAAAGGTAAAAACGATGTTGAGGATTTCCATGTCCTGTGATTGAGGGGTTAGTGGTCTGAAAGCGGTCGGAAAATAGGAAGATTTTTCCAGAGTCGAAAAAGGATTCTTTCTATGCTAATGGCGCCAAAGTTAAAAGTGAAATCCTATCTCCCCAACCTCGATTGGAAATCCTCTGCAAGTGCTGATCAAAAGGGGAGGCCAGCTTTCAGGCTTTTGACTCTTTTTTATGGGCAACTTCTTCATTCTCCTCTGATGATCTGATCTTCAATACCACATTGCCCTTTTTATGCCCAAGGTCCACATAGGCATGTGCATCGGCAGCTTTTTCCAGGGGAAAACTTTTGTCGATAACGGGAATCCATTTCCCTTCTTCCATGAGTGTACGGAAAAAAAGAAGGTCATCGCGCTTCTTTTCAGGAGACCGGAGCCCAGTCGCCATGAAGAGAGACTTCTTTCCCTTTTTACTGCCGGAAAGCATAGAAAAGAGATGACCCAAGGAGGGGACGGTTGACAGGTATTTTCCATTGGGTTTAAGGACTTTCTTGACAGCAGAAAATGAACTCATGCCTACTGCATCAAAGATAATGTCATAGGCCACTGTGGAGTGAGTAAAATCTTCCTGCTGATAATCTATGCAGTGGTCCGCGCCCAGGGATTGAAGCAGAGAATGGGAAGACTGGCTAGCGACAGCACTTACCTCGGCTCCAAAATACTTGGCGAGTTGGACGGCGGCAGATCCTACAGCTCCGGAAGCTCCATTGATAAGTATGTGCTCGCCTTCTTTGATTTCTCCTAGGTCTCGGAGGTAGGGGAGGGCGGTGAGGGCTCCATCGGGAATGGCAGCGGCCTCCTCAAAGCTGAAGCCTTCCGGTATTTCGATAATAGCAGCCTCAGAATCTACACAAATGTATTCGCAGTTGGTCCCTTGCTCTGGGCTGATCGTTCCAAAAACAGCCTCCCCTCCTTTAAAGAGCTTGACCTCATGGCCGCAACGGTCCACCACTCCGGCAAAATCTCCTCCCAGTCCCTGCTTGCTGGGCTTAAAGAGACCAGCGGCCAGGCGGGCTATAAAAGGCTTTCCCATGCGAAATTGACTGTCGGTGCGGGTCACCGTGGTGGCATAGAGACGAACCCTCACCTCAATGGCCCTAGGCTCAGGTTTTTCTTCCTCTACGATTTGTAGGACTGAGGGAGGCCCAAATTGTCGATATTTAATGGCTTTCATCATCTTTGTACGATTAAGTTTGTTAGGTGTCGAGGTCGGGATGATAGGTAAAAACCTCTTCCAGAGGCCTTCCAAAGGCATAGGCAATGCGAAAGGCCAGCTCCAAAGAGGGAGAATAACGCGATTTTTCGATGGCCATGATGGTCTGTCGGGTTACCCCAACTTTCTCAGCCAGGGCCTGCTGGGTCATTTCATTAGCATGAAAGCGGAGGGCACGGATATTGTTGCTAATAAAGCTCTTCTTTTTTGCCATGCTAAAATCCCCTCCGATAACTGATGATAGGAGAAAGCTCACCTACAGCATCAGCTATCAACCCACTCATCAACAGTACAGCAAACATATAAGAAGGTGGGCTTTCGTAGGCAAGTACGCCCATGGCCAGCATAAATCCGATGACAAATATCCAGTGAGAATTTCGTAGGGCACGCAGTTCAATCATATGATCCCTTTCATCTTCCACCTTGGGCTCCTCCTCTCCGCTGATGATCCTATGGATGATCACAAAAAGGATTTGAAGCAATATTTGGGCGGCAATGGAGACCAAGACGAATGCCAGGAGGCTTTGACGAAGATCTGAAATTCTTCGTTGATTTTGATGGCATCGATTTCAATGATTTCCTGCCTGTGTCGGATGGGGCTTTTCCAGCAGGTAGCTTCCAGATCGAAGATGATATAATTCATGGAAGACAAAGTAAAAGGTCCCCAAGGCTTTGTACCTGAGGGGACCTTTTCAAATATTTTGATTAGTCCTGAAGGACAGAGTGTTCGGTTCTGATTTTTTCCTGGATGGAATTGAGGGCGTGAATGACTGTCTCTGGTCTTGGAGGACAGCCAGGGATATACACATCCACTGGGAGGAAGTTATCCACACCTTGTACTACTCCATATACCCGGTGCATACCTCCGGTAGAGGCGCAGGCACCCATGGCAATGCACCATTTGGGGTCTGGCATCTGGTCCCAGATCCGCTTGATAGAATGAGACATTTTGTAGGTGGTCCATCCGGCTACGATCATCAGGTCGGCCTGACGAGGAGAAAAGCGGAAGACCTCACTCCCGAATCGGGATACGTCATATTGGGGTCCTGCCATGGCCATCATCTCGATGGCGCAGCAAGCCAGGCCCATGGGCATGGGCCAAACGGAGTTTGAACGGGCCCAATTGGTCAAAAAGTCGATTGAAGAGAGCAGATAACCTTGTTTGGCGAGTGCTTTTTCTATTCCCATAATGCTTACATGCTGTGGCAGGTAATTCCTGCTTTTCCCTATATTAACAAAAGATGATATGAATTGTTGGAATCAACCCCAGTCGAGTCCTCCTTTTTTGAAGACATAGATATAGCCGACAAAGAGAATCCCCACGAAGATCATCATTTCTACGAAGGGGAATATGCCATAAGCATCCAGGAGCTGGGTGTATTGGACGGCCCAGGGGTACATGAAGACGACTTCTATATCGAAGAGGATAAATAACATGGCCACGAGGTAAAACTTTACCGAAAATCTCTCTCTGGCCGTTCCTACAGGGTCCATTCCACTCTCGTAGGCTCCTTCCTTCCTGAGGTTGGGGCGTAGGGGACCCATCCAGCGGGATAGGTTGGCGAGTAGCCATCCGATGCCACCCGCTAACAGGATAAGGCCAAAGATGGGAACGTAGGTGGATATGGTCGAATTCAACAGTGTCATATCTATCGTCTAGTTATAGATGGCAAGTTATCTACATATCTGCTGAAAAGCCAAAAAAATAGGGAAGCATTATTGCCTCCCTTAGTCATGTAAGCTGTTTCTGAATTCTAGTTCGTGGAGACGTTGGTCATATCTTCCAATTGGCGGATCATACGGGTCAGTTTGCGATTCTGACGCTCTCCGAGGTTGCGAACCCCCACGCGCTCGGCCTCGTGGATCATGTCCATGCGGTCGCCGATTTCACGAAAGTTGAGAAAAGTAGATTCACCCCTCTTATTGCGTACAATCTCTTTATCAAGAAACTGCTTAGTAGCCAGAACTTTGGCAGTAAGTTCCTGAGTGTTCATAAACAATTAAAAATTTTAGACATACTAAACCTAAAGTGACCATAAAAATAATATTTATTTATCGTTAACGCAAGTAATATTTTCAAAAATATTAATGATTTATTAAAAATACCCTGCATTTTCCGAAAACTATTACGCTGTGTTGATATTTATGCACATTCATATTAAAAATATGTTAATATCAAGATATGGGATGTGGAAATCTAAATTCCCCATTTTTTTCCTCTCAGTTTACTTCCGGGGAAATTTCATTGGATATTCTGGATTTACCTGACCTTTCGAAATTTTGTTAAGTCGTGATTTAACTATCCTTTTTCTCAGTCCCGAGAGGTAATCCGTAAAGAGTACCCCCTCCAGGTGGTCGTACTCGTGCTGGACAATGCGGGCATGCATGCCCTCAAAGACCTCAATATGCTCGTCAAAATTTTGATCGTAGTACTTTAAGCGGATCGTCTCAGGCCTCCAGACATCTTCCCTGATGTCGGGGATGGACAGGCAGCCTTCCTCATAGGGCCATTCTTCTCCCTGTTCGGTAAGCTTAAGGGGATTGATAAAGACCTTCTTGAAGCCCTCCATGATTTCGTCCCCAATGGGTTCAAGGGGACTTCCATCCACCACAAAAATCCGCAGGGGCAGGTTGACTTGGGGGGCTGCCAGGCCTACGCCATTGGCATGGTACATGGTCTCAAACATATCTGAAATGACCTTGTCCAGGTCGGCATGGTCGGGCTTTACTTCCTTTGCTTCCTCTCTGAGTCCCTGATGTCCGTAACTCAATATGGGTAAAATCATCGCTTTTCTTTGAATTATCCAGCTATGGCTTTGTTTTTCTAAAGCATTATTTCCAACCAAATAAAAACGGGTAAAGTTGGGATTTTCATGCAAAAAGACCAAAAGCCCATCAGGTTTTTTGGAACAAGGGCCTAGCTTAGACCGGCACCACCATCACGGGGATGTCCAAGTGGTTGACCAAGGCTTCGGAGACACTGCCTACCAGGATTCGCTGGAAACTATGCTCGGGATAATTGGCCAGGGCTACCAGATCGGCACCCAGGCGCTCGGCCGCTTCGCGGATACCCGCCTCCGCAGAGATGTCCCTAACTTCGTGGCGGACAATTTTAGAGCTATGGGCCTTCGCCAGCCAGGAGTCTACTCTTTCTATTTCTTCTTCTTCGACCTCTCCCTTCAAAAAGAGGTTGACATGGACCATGTGGATTTCTCCTTCAAAATAGCTGGCCCATTGGTCGATGAAAGTAAAAGCCTTTTCTGAAAGTGCCTTGTAATCGGTGGCGAAGACGATTCGGCTGAAGGTGATTTCCTCCGGCAATTTCTTGACGGTGATAGAAGGGCAGGGGGCACGACGGATGATTTTCTGTGCATTGGAACCGTACAGCCATTCGTTGATCCCACCCAGGCCATGGGTACCCATGACGAGGAGGTCGATCTCTTGTTCTTCAATCACATCCAAGACCAGGGGGACGATGTCCCCCGGCCCGTAGGTGGTACTGACAGGAATGTTTTTCTTCTCGAATTCCCGGGTGAGTTTGGCGAATTCCCTCAGGGCTACATTTTCCCAGAATCCCGACTCCGGATATCTCTCCTTCTCTTCCTCGGTGAGGGTATGCCAGAGGGGATGGATAAAGACGCGGTTGAGCAGGTGAACTTCAGCCTCAAGTGCCGGAGCCAATATGTGGGCGTAGTCGCTGCCTTTTTTGCCGCAGGTCGAAAAGTCTGTAGGGACCAGGATGTGTCGAATATTCATGGATAAGGGGTATTTACCGCTTGAAAATCCGTAAAAATCGGGTAAAATAAAAAGCGGGAAAATGGCAGGCTTCCTAATAAGAGGGCCTGCTGCATTTTCCCACCAGCTTATGACTCAGTGTTATTTATCCTTGACTGCTCTTTCTGGAGCTTTCCTGTAGTTGAGATTCGGAGGCCTCAGCTGCAGGAGTCTTAACCACGAGGAGGGGCAGTTCTTTGGTGAGTCCCAGTACCTGCTCAGTAAAGCTACCCAGGAAGAAGACATCGAGGTCATTGTGTCCTTTGGCTCCCATGACTAGGAGATCGCTGCCGTTATTTTCGACGTATTTGACGATTTCGTGGGCCAATGTCGTATCACCCCTTTCGAGGAGGACCTGCCTTACTTCCAAGCCTTCCAGAGAGGGCTCTTCTTTGAGGAAGCGGTCCAGAAAGTCCTTGAGGTTGTCCCTGAAGTACTGGTCAAATTGATCTTCCGTTCTTCCGATCCGGCTGTGAAGGGTCTGAGGAATGTCGTAGACATGAAGGACTTCAACGGCGGTATCGCCTCCGTTTCGCTTGGCCAGGGCAGCTGCCTTTTGTAGGGCCCACTGGCTATTGCTGGAAAAGTCCACCCCCACGACGATCCTTTTGAGAGGGGGAAGGTCCCTGTCAGGCACAAAGAGGACATCACAGTCGGCCCGGCGCACAAATCGACGGGCAGAAAGGGCATGGTTAAAATGGGGACCCCTCCTTCCCAAAATGGCCAGGTCTATCCGCTTGACCTTGATCCAGTGCAGCAACTGCTTGGTCACACCTCCTTCCTGGACATCGTACTGGCGGTCAAAATTGAAGTTCCCAAAGATGGGTTCTATAATGCCCTCCATGTTGATTTCTACCTGCTCATCCACGGGAACTTCCTCCCTTATGCCAAAGTTATCCATCATGAATACCGGCATATCGAGGGAAGGACTGACATGGAGGAAGTAAACACTCTCCGGCATCAAAATTCCTGCCTGCTCCTTGAGGTAGTCCAGGATACGCTGGTCGAATCCGGTCAGGTCCATGCCGACCATTATTCGATTATAATCATTGTTTTTCATCGCAGTAGTTTTAAGCGTCTTCATCGTACATCTGTATGATTTTCATCTATCAATTTAGGTCTTCAATCAGAGATTTCAAGTGAGAAAAACAGAGAGGAGCATATGATTTTTCTTATGGCTGGGAATGACATCCTCTGGGTCTACTTCGATACATCACGATGGATTGCAGGCTGAAATGGGTGTTAAGGCTATTTTTTTCCTACATATTTATAGGGATGGTAATCTTTGTGGTCGATTTAATTTCGGATAAAATGGGGCATCAGGAAATACCCCTTACCAGGCCCGGCAGGGCTGCGCCATCCAAATCGGGTCGTTTCTTGGTTTACTTTTGTATATTTTTTATAAAATCAGTAAACCTAAAATTAATCTCAATAGCTTCTACTCTCAAGTCGTGAATTCAGTATTTGCCTATCGTGTAAAATCAGCTCGCATACAAAAAGGTGTCACCCAGTCACAACTGGCAGAGGCCCTTGGTATTAGCAAGCAGGCCATTAGCCAATATGAAAACGGAAAAAAAAGCCGGAAAGCAAGACCCTTATTGCAATGGCCAGGTATTTCAATAAGTCCGTTGACTTTTTTCTACGCCCTGCCATGACCTCATTGGAAAATGTCGAATTTCGAAAAAGAGCTTCCCTCAAGGGCAAAAAGCTTGAAGCAGTTAAAGCTTCTGGACTTCTGTCATTTGCTGACCATCAGCTTTTCGCTCATTACATGGCCTCCGGTCCAGACATGGAGGATATACAACCCGGGAGTCAGGTTGGAAACAGAAAATCGCTGAAAATCTCCTTTCCATTCCTTCTCCATCAGGATTCTTCCTTCTATGTCCATGAGGCTCGCCGAAACTTCACCTTGTACCTTTCCTTCCAAATGTACCGCTACCTGATCTATGGATGGATTTGGGTAAATCCTAAGGCTGGGAAGATTCGAAAGCAAAGGCTGCTTCGATACCGTGATATTTTTGCTGATGAGAAAAGCCTTGCTACTTCTGGGTCCGAGAGCAATGCCATCAGGATTCCAGTCCTGAAATCCTCCTTCGGAAAGGATAGCCAAAGAATCCAGATTTTTGCCCTCGGTCATCTCCCTCACGGCATAATTGCCCGGGGGCAGAGAGGAAATATCCAGGTCCAATGAGACATTTGCCAATGGCTGCTCGCCCATATTAGCCAGGATAAGTACAGCTTCGCCCTGATGTATTCGGATAAAGCTGAGCAGGGAGGAGTGGGCAGAACTTACCTTCCTGAGGTAACCACGGCGAAGGGCTGGGATATCATTTCTCAAATGTATCCACTGGCGATAATGGCTGAGCAAAGAAGCAGGATCTACATTCATGGCCTCTACATTGTGGGTGAGGTAGTTGGGCCCAAGGCCATACCAGGGAAGTTGAGGGGAAAAGCCAGCATGTGCGGCATCTGACCACTGCATGGGACGGCGAATATTTTCGTGTATGCCTGTCCCTATCATGCCGATCTCCTCACCATAATAGACAAAGGGAATACCGGGCAGGCTCAGGTAAATGGAGGCTGCTAACTTCATCCGGGCATCATCCTGCCCCATTTGGCTGTAAATCCGGTCAATGTCGTGGTTGGTGAGAAAGGTGGCGTATTGCAGAGGATCATAGCCCTCCTCAATGATGCGAATCTGTTCGTCAATGGGAGAACTCTGTTGGGCATATACCCCATTGATGATTCCATAGGCAAGGTCAAAATCAAAGCACACGTCAAGCCTGTCCTCTGCTACATAAGGCAAAATCGAAGAGGTTCCTGACCAGACTTCTCCTACGGTGAAGGCTTGGGGATTTTCGGTCTTGTACACCTGGTTGAATTCCTCAAGTAAACGGAAGGTCTCAGGAGTATTTTCCAGGATGGTCCCATCTTCGTCCAGGTATTTTATTGCGTCGAGGCGGAAGCCATCTACGCCTTTGTTGAGCCAAAAGCGGGTGATGTCAAACATTTCTTCCTTAACGGGGGGGTGGCTGTAGTTGAGGTCAGGCATTCCTCCCCAAAACAGCCCATAGTAATAATCAGAGTTTCTGGGGTGCCAGACCTGCTGACCCCAGGGACCGAGAAAACCAGGGTCGGTATTGGACCAGATGTACCATTCCCGAAAACCATTCTGGTTGTTGGCGGATTGAGTGAACCAGGGATGCTGATTGGAGCTATGGTTCATCACAAAATCGATGATCACCTTGATTCCCCTGGCATGGCAGGAATCCAGCAGGGCTTCAAAATCCGCCATGGTCCCATAGTCAGGTTCTGTTTTGTAATAATCAGTTACGTCATAGCCATGATAACTGGGAGACTCCATCATAGGCATGAGCCAAATCCCGGTAATTCCCAGGTCGCTCTTGGTAGTTGGATCTCCGTCATTGAGGTAGTCGAGCTTCTGGATAATGCCTTGAAAATCCCCGATGCCATCCTCATCGGAATCGTAGAAACTTCGAACGAATATTTCGTAAAATACCGCATCGTTCCACCCATGCAGGTCATAATTCTCCGAAATGGAGGGATCACATATCTGACAGCCTCCAAAACAGTAGAGGGGAGTTTGGGAAAGTCCTGAACTGACCCCTATACTTCTGACCCATCTGCCGCTGCTATCTTGGTTTCCACAGCCTGGTACCAGGTTTTCGAAATTTGAGCTGCTATCACCGTTGACATAGAGGTAGTGATACTCACCCGGAGGAAGGGGGAGGGTTGCGGTAAAAAGACTGTCTCCATCTGCATCGCTGAGGCGCAGGCCTTTGGCTTCCCAATCATTGCCCAATCCTGCTATCGAAAGGAAGTCTCCCGCAGCATAAATGCCATCAGGAGAAAGGATCTGCCCTTTCATATTTACCCGAAATTCAATGCTGCTTTGGCAGGAATCAAAGACCAGGACCGGAAGGCTGAGGGCCTGACTGCCCAGGACGACCTGCCGATTGAGATTTCCTCCACCATCGGAAAAGGCACAGGCAGCGGGGGGAAGTTCGGGCTTATCTGACCATTCGTCTCCATTGATGAATTTGTAAAGATAAGTTCCGGGCGGAAGGTCTAGGCTTACCTCGTAGATTTGATCACCATCGCTATCGCTGAGAGGCGTCGCTCCCGGATTCCAATCACTGGCAAAACCGGCCAACGCCTGAAAATTACCTGCAACATGGACTCCATCCGGGGATATATTCTCCCTACTCATGTCCACCTGAAAAGTAAGGATGACCCCAAAGCTGGGGAGAGAAAAAGTCAAAAGGGGAATGAGTAGGAGTAAGGTAGCTTTCCGGGTCATCATTTTTCCTTGGTGGTTACCAAGCTTTCAATATATTCATTTTTTTTGATTCGTTCCGCTTCTTCTAGCTTTGGGATCAGGTTTTCGACTTCCCTCTTATCCCCTTCTCTTGTCTTCTCCAGGGTCCAAAAAAAGAAGAAAAGGGCAATTCCTATCCCAAAAATGGGAGGGATGAGCAGGGGTAGGGGACAGGGAGGACCTTTCCAGAGGACTTCGATGTAGACCATCACGGAGCCTAGCAAATAGACGCCCGAGGTGATGAGTCCCAGAGAGGGAGCATATCTCTTTGGGGCAAAAAGGGCAAAGGCAGTCAGGAAGGATAGGGGAACGGTCAAAATCAGGTCTGCCCAGGGAAGCCATGCCTGGATCAGTTCTCGCTGAGACCAAAGAGGTCCCTTGCCCCAGGTATACAGGGAACTGACAAGGGCAAAGATTCCGGTCAGTAGGAATAAATAGGCGAAGATCTTTCTTTTGGTAGCCATGGCCCAGACTTTTTGTTAAGACAACATAATAGCTTTGAGATTTTTAGGATAGAAAAAAGCTCATGCATCCAGATGATTTTTTATCAGCCCCTGCCTCTTGAATGAAAAAACTTGCTATTTTCGTGATCAGGTGTTCGGATCACTCTGTTAGGGGACAATCGTTTGATTTATATGAATTGGAAAATGAAGCCTCAGGCTCCCTCCAGCCAGGTAAAGGTATTGGCGGCCAGTTTGAGCACCCAAAAAGAATTTCCCCACGCCCTCGCCCAGATCCTGGTTCAGCGAAATATACGTTCCTACGAGGAGGCCCGACATTTTTTCCTGCCGGCCCAGGGCGAACTCCACGATCCCTTTTTGATGAAGGACATGGACAAGGCTGTAGAAAGATTGGTCTTGGCTTACCAAAAAGGAGAAAGGGTTCTGGTGTATGGGGACTATGATGTAGATGGGACTACGGCAGTGGCGACCATGTCTATGATCCTGGGCGACCTTGGTTTTTGCCTGGATTACTACATTCCGGATCGCTATACCGAGGGCTACGGCCTTTCTTATCAGGGGATTGACCATGCCTTCCGACAAGGGGCAGGACTGATTCTGACCCTGGACTGCGGGATCAAGGCTCACGAAAAAGTAAGATACGCCAACGAGCGGGGCATAGACCTCATCATTTGCGACCACCATATGCCCGGCGAAGAAATTCCGGAGGCAGTAGCTGTGTTGGACCCCAAGCGAGGGGATGACAGCTATCCCTTTAAAGAGCTTACAGGTTGTGGAGTGGGAATGAAATTGGCTCAGGGACTGGTGCAGCGCATGGCAGCTACCGGGATGGCCCTTCCTGAGGAAAATTATCAGCCCCTTGAAAAATATGCCGATCTGCTGGTTCTCAGCATTGCCTGCGACATTGTACCTATCGTAGGGGAAAACAGGGTGCTGGCCCATAAAGGCCTTGAAAAGCTTCGCCAAAATCCAGCTCCGGGCATCAAAATCCTCAAGGAGCAGGCGGATGGCAATCGGAATTGGGACATCTCCGATCTGGTATTTTTCATTGGTCCCAGGATCAACTCCGCCGGAAGGCTGGAGCATGGGAGTGCCGCCGTAGAAGTCCTGATGGGAAGGTCAGAAGCCCTTCACGACCTGGCCTCCGCCCTACAGGACTCCAATAATGCCCGCAAGGAAATGGACAAGGTCATGACGGAGCAGGCACTGGAGCAGATCGAAAAGGAAAACGAAAAGGGCAGCCCCTTAACCAATGTTCTCTATGATGAATCCTGGCACAAGGGAATCATAGGAATCGTAGCCTCACGCGTCATCGAAAAGCACTACCGTCCCACAGTCCTGCTGACCCGGACCCATGACAAAATGGTAGGTTCAGCGCGCTCGGTATCCGGTTTTGACCTTTACGCAGCCCTCGAAGCCTGTGATCAGCATATCCTCCAATGGGGAGGACATACTTATGCAGCCGGTCTGACCCTCAAGGCAGATCAGTTTGAGGCCTTCAAAACAGCCTTTGAGAAGACGGTCTCCGAGCGCATCACAGCCGAACAGCGGGTGCCCAGCATTTGGATTGATACAGAACTGAGCTTTAGGGAAATAGATGGGCGCTTTATTCGTTCGATGAATCGAATGGCTCCCTTTGGGCCACAAAATCGCCGTCCTGTTTTTCAGACCAAAGGCGTCAAAGTACTTCGGGCAGACATCCTGAAGGAGGCCCATGTCCGTTTTCTATTTGAAAAAGAGGATAGGACCTTCAAAGGCATCGGGTTTAATTTGGCCGAAAAATGGTTTTCTTTAAATACCGAGATGTTGGACATTGCCTATCAACCTACCTTCAATCACTGGAAGCAAAGGGTCAGCATAGACCTCAGACTCAAAGATATCAAATCATACTATGAAGCTTAATTTTCATCTCCTTGTCCTCCTGTTGGCCTTGCTGAGTCCGGGAAGCTATGCACAAGTCATCAACTGGCAATTTGAAGAGATCAGCGATGACCTACAGGAGTCCGGAGCCAATCCCCACATGGTCGTCGACGGCCTGGGCAACCTTCACTTGGCGTATTGGCAAAAAAACATTGACCGGCTTATCTATGGCTTCCGCAATAAAAATACGGCAGTTTGGAACTTCCAGCCAGTTCCCGATGTGGGTACCTTCGGATATAAATCAAGCCTTAAGGTCAACAATCAGGGTGTGGTATACCTTGCCTACCTCCGCAACCTTGGAGGGGATGCCGGACTGGGACTGGCCATTTATGATGGAAACAACTGGACCATAGAAAATGCTTCTCAAGGCACGACGATCGGGGAGTATGGCTATGATTCCAGTTTTCCTACCCTTATCCAGCCCTCACTGGACATCAACCTCGATGGTTTTGGCCAGCCTGCCATACTGTATTTTAATGGTTTCTTTTCGAAGATCAAGGACTGCGCCATCGACAATTCCATCGACCGCATTTACAGCCAGTACCGGATGGACATGAATGTCTTCGCAAGGAGAGGACCCAGTCAGTGGGAGGAGATCCGACTGCCCAATATCCCCTACACCGGTAGCCAGCCCTGTGTTGAAAACGGTGATCGATTCGGAGAATTTTGTCAATTTCTCAAGCCTAATGACAGTACCTGGATTGCCATCACCAATGCCTTGCACAACAATGAACTGCTGCTATTTCGCTCCCATGATGATTCCCTCAAAAACTGGCAGCCCTTCATCATGGACCAGAGCTCTCGGCTCTTTCCCATCCTCAACAGCAGCTTCTATGAAGGTTTTGGTTATATAGATGCTACCCTGACCAAGGATAGCCTGGTACACATTACCTACAATGTATCCAATCATTATGGCTACAGCAGGAGACTCTTCCAAAATCGCCTGACGGCCTTCTACACCCGGGTCAACTTGAATCGCCTGGATGAAGCTGGCTACCAGCCTTATCGCTTCAACTTTTCTCCCACCGAACTAGGAGCCTTTGACAATACCATTTCGGCTCAGGGAGACTCCACCGTCGTCCTGGCCTTTTTTGAAAGGTTGGAGGGCTTTGCCTTATCTGCCACCTCCTTTGATGCCGGGCAGACATGGACCCTGGATACCCTTCAGGGCTTCCTGACCAATGCTCCCCTCCAATCTGCCATCGTGGGAGATACGGTTTTCATCGCAGGTTATTTTTCTCCTGGGGACCGACTGATGTTGGCCAAAAAGCCACTTCAGGGTGGAAGTTGGAGGATTGAAAACGTAACCCAAAGCCTGACAACAGGAGATCATGTCAGTGCCCATGTATTTGAAGAGGGGGGAGACCGGAAAATTATCCTTAGCAGTCAGACAGAGGAAACTGACAGGCTTATCTTTTGGGAAAATGAAAATGGAAGCTGGAACTCAGAAGCCATCGACATCAGTGGAGGTGGAATCGATCAGATGGATATGATCCGTGATGAGCAGGGGAGACCCTTGGTGGCTTACATCGCCCAGGATAGCCAGGAAATTCGCCTCGCAAGAAGAGAAAACCCCAACGATTGGAGCGTTGAGGTGGTCACGGATACCTTTCTGGCCAAGGACCTGAGCCTACAAAGATTTGGCGATCGCCTTCACCTGATTTTCTTCAACCTGAGAGAGGGATATTTGCAGCATTTGACCCGAAGTGGGGCTCAGGTCAACTGGTCATCCCAAGTGGTGGACAGCAGTTCGGCCCTGGTGGGTTCTGCTGCATCCAGCCAGGTAGATGCCTTGGGAGGCCTCCATGTGTCATATGTGGATTTGATTCAAAATCAGGTTAAGTACGCCTATCGACCTGAAGGTGGAAACTGGACTGTGGAAGGAATCACAGCTCCTACCCTTTACCTGCCCAAGATTACATCCATCGCCCTGGATACGGGAGAGGTCGCTCACATTGCCTTTGCGGATGCTCAAAAAGACAGTATTTTTCTCCTCGATCCCATGGCCGGTGGAGGATGGAGGATGGATCGGCTGGAAGGGCAGTACACAGATTTTAGCGGGGATGAGGTGAGCCTCCTCATCGACGATCAAAACCAGCCCTGGATCTTATACAACTACCAGACATTCGTAGAAGACCTCCGACTTTATTACAGGAATAATGCAGACTTCTGGCAGCAGGTATCCATCGTGGCAAACTCTGCTGAAATATCTAATGTATTCGAATTTTTACGCTTTGAAAGAGATCTTTATATCATTGGGAGGAAAAATCAGACTGACAACAGGGGCTTGGGTCTCCTGGTTTCCGAGAATGGAATTGCTGCAGACCTCAGCGAGCTCGCAGAGGCCGATGTATTTCACCTGGCCCCCAATCCCGCTGGAGAAAGGGTACTTCTGAATTGGAAGAGCGACATCTCTGCAAGGGCAGGGATTACCCTGTACAACCTTTCGGGACAGGAGGTTTACCATAAGAGAGAAACAGGCATAAGGAAGGGCGACAAAACCGAACTCCGCCTGGAGGGCCTCAAAGCTGGAATCTACCTGCTTAGTATAGAGCTTTCCGGCCGTAGGTACACCCGTCGCCTCGTGGTACTTCCCTAGGTCATGGTCAGGCCAAAGACCCTCTGTTGGGCATGGATTGGGATGAAAATCAGTCTCAACCCTCAATTTGCAGCTTGGGGGGATACTAGGGAAAGTCAAAAAATCTTCTCTTATTGAGCGATGCCTTTGGAGGTATCGCTATTTTTTTACACTCCCAAATACAGTAATTTTGCAGACTATGCAGTTGAAAGCCGAAAGTCTAGTAAAAAAATACCGGAAGCGTGCCGTAGTCAATGAGGTATCCCTAAAAGTAGAACAAGGGGAAATTGTAGGCCTTCTGGGTCCCAATGGAGCCGGAAAGACCACTACTTTTTACATGATCGTAGGACTGATCAGACCCAACATGGGTAGGATTTATCTTGATGATAAAAATATTACCCGTTATCCCATGTATCGCCGTGGCAAACTGGGCATTGGTTATCTGGCTCAGGAGGCTTCGGTGTTCCGAAACATGACCGTTGCGGAAAATATCATGGCCGTCCTGGAGATGGGGACCTCGCTGAATAAAAATGAAAGGAAGGAAAAGGTAGATCAACTGCTGGAAGAATTTTCCATTACCCACATTAGAAGCAGCCTGGGAAGGGTCCTATCAGGGGGGGAGAGAAGAAGGACGGAAATTGCAAGGGCCCTGGCTGTCAATCCTAATTTTATCCTACTCGACGAACCCTTTGCTGGCATTGATCCCATTGCCAAGGAAGATATTCAGTACCTGGTAATCAAGCTGGTACAGAAAAATATAGGTGTCCTGATCACCGACCACGATGTGGCGGCCACCCTCAGCATCACCGACAGGGCCTACCTCCTTTATGAAGGAAGGCTCAAAATGGCAGGGACCGCAGAAGAACTGGCCAATAGCGAAATGGCCCGTAAATTGTACTTGGGTGAAAACTTTCAACTCTACCGCTGATGCTCCGAATGGTACACCGAATCACTAGTTGGATTCTCAAAAGGCGAATCGAACACGTAGATCACTTCATGAACCATCCCTGGAGGGTTCAATTTGAATTATTCCGGTACCTGGTCGCCCAAGGAAGCCTCACTGCTTGGGGAAAAACTCATGGCTTTTCTCCTCAGATGACCATCGACGAATTTCGTGAAAGGGTGCCCATCAGCACCTACGAAGAGCTTTATCCCTGGATAGACCGGGAGTTTTATGGGGAAAAGAACGTCCTATGGCCCGGAAAGCGGGAATGGTTTTCAAAGTCCTCAGGCACCACCAACGATAAAAGCAAATACATTCCAGTTACAGCAGAAGCCCTTGAGCACTGCCATTACAGGGCGGGACAGGACATGCTGGCCATATATCTCGCCCAAAAGCCGGATTCCAAGCTCTTTACCGGCAAGGCCTTCTCCATTGGGGGTAGTCTTTTTCCCCATCCCAAGGACAAAGACATCAAATTTGGTGATGTTAGTGCTGTCATTACCGAGAATCTTCCCCGCTTTTATGAATTGGTTCGTACCCCTCGCAAGCAGGTAGCCTACATGACCAATTGGGAAGAAAAAATCGAGGCCATGGCCAAAGAAGCCATGGATGAAGATGTGACTTCCATGGCAGGAGTGCCTACCTGGACCTTGGTTCTCCTCCAGCATATGCTCCAAAGGAGTGGAGGCAAGTATCAAAGCATCAGGGATATATGGCCCAACATTGAGCTGTATCTACACGGCGGTGTAAGTTTTGAGCCCTATCGTCAGCAATTTAACCAGTTGATACCGGGGGCCATGAATTACATCGACTGCTACAATGCTTCTGAAGGTTACTTTGCCTTTCAGCACGACCTCAATTCCAAAGACCTTCTCCTTCTGCTTGATTATGGGATTTTCTATGAATTTATCCCCATGGATAAATTTGATGAAGAAAGACCCAAGACCCATACCCTGGAGGAGGTCGAACTTGGCGTCAATTACGCCATGGTCATCAGTACCAATGCCGGACTCTGGCGCTATCTGATTGGTGATACGGTCATGTTTACCTCCAAAAATCCCTTTCTGATCAAGATCACGGGACGGACCAAGCACTTTATCAATGCCTTTGGGGAAGAATTGATGGTCGACAATGCAGAATCAGCCATATCCACGGCTTGCACATCGACGGGAGCGGTCTTATCGAATTTTACCGCAGGTCCTATCTACCTTGAAGGTGGCAATCGGGGAGGACATGAATGGTTGATAGAATTTGAAAAGGAGCCTCAGGACATACGACGCTTTGGGGAGGTCATGGACCGGGAACTCATGAGGCTCAACTCTGACTATGAAGCCAAACGTCAGGGGGATTTAGCCCTTGGTTTTCCTACCATCCATGTATTGCCCAGTGGGAGTTTTCACAAGTGGATGAAAAAAAGGGGAAAGCTTGGAGGCCAGCACAAGGTGCCCAGGCTGGCTAACCATCGCCGATATGTGGAAGAAATTATTGAAATGCTGGCCCTTGAAAAGGGCTGAGTTCTCAGCTTTTTCGGGCAAGTACACTTAGCCCGGCCTCTACCTTGTCGCCGAGGCTGACCTTGACTTCACAGTCCAGAGGCAGATAGACATCCATCCGCGAACCAAATCGGATGAATCCATATTTACTTCCCTGGCTTACTTTTTCTCCCTCCTTTACATAAGAGCATATGCGCCGGGCCATGATGCCGGCAATCTGCTTATACCCCACTTTCATGGTTTCATTGCGGGTGATGATGAGGTTTTGCTCATTGAGTTCGGAGGACTTGGGATTGTAGGCAGGGAGATAGCTGCCCTTGGCATAGTGAATTTTTTCTATGCTTCCCCCTATGGGATTGCGATTGACATGGACATCCAGGGGGGACATAAAAATGCTGATTTGCCTGGCTTTTTCGCCGTAGGCTGGAGGTGCTTCCACTTCTTCAATTACGACCACCTTTCCGCTACAAGGAGAAAGGATGGCCCTGAGGTCTTGGGGAATGTCAATCTCGGGATCGCGAAAAAAATAAAGGACCAGGAAGCCGGTAATGATTCCAGGGAGAAACATGATATATCCCAGCAGGGGATCTAGGGCGTAGAAGCCTATCCAAAGTAAAATTAAAATTAGAAAGGCCACCGGAATGATGATTCTCCCTTCTTTGTGTATTTTTAGCCCCATGGACAATGATTAATTAATTTGAAATGAAAGTAGAACACATCGGCATTGCAGTCAAGCGTATCGAAGATGCAGACAAAGTTTTTTCCACTTTGTTTCAAAAAGAATCTTACAAGCATGAAGAGGTCGTAAGTGAGGGAGTATTAACGAGCTTTTTTCAGGTAGGGGAAAGTAAGATTGAACTACTGGAAGCTACAAGAGAGGATTCTGCCATCGCTAAATTCATCGAAAAAAGGGGAGAAGGCATGCATCACATCGCATTTGAGGTAGAAGATATAGAAAAAGAAATGCAGAGAATGAAAAAAAAGGGCTTTCGTTTGTTAAATGAAAAGCCCAAAAAAGGAGCTGACAACAAGCTTGTTTGCTTTCTCCACCCCAAAAATAGCCACGGGGTATTGGTAGAACTCTGCCAGACCATCAAATAGGGTAGAATTTCTTCTGCCAAAGGCAATTTTCAAAGTAGGCCTATAGTTTTTTCGCAGAGATAGTTGAAAGCTCTGGAAAAGTACGTAAGATTTGGATATGTATTCATGTCAAAGCACATTAGTAAAATCCAATCATTTGCTACCTTTGCCAGAGTTTTTGGATAAATTGATTATGAGGAGCATACACCCCGCGAGGGCTATAATTCTGATCTCGATCTTCGTCTTACCCCTGATCGCCCTGGGTCAGTCGACGGAAGTCCCACAAAGTCTTCCACCAAGTGCCGGAAATCAACTTCCAGGTTACCAGGATCGCTTAAAGCAGCTACAAGATGCCGGTGTAAAACCCGGTAGCCTGCCAGGAAGTGTCAACCCCGGCTCTACCACCGCTGCAGATCCGGCCGTCTCTGGTTTTCCCACCCCTGTCATGCCTGGCACTCAGGACCCTAATGTCGAACTGGAGGGCGAGGATGAAGTGCTGGATGAAGAAGATAAGGAGTACCAGGACAAGCCCAAAGAAATTAATCAGATGCTTTTAGAGGATTCTCTTCGCAGACTGGTCTTTGGGCACCAGCTTTTTCTCAATACGGAGAATCCCCTCTTCGACCTCACTCCCACCCCCGTGATTTCTGAAAACTACATTGTGGGAAAAGGCGACATTTTTAATATCACCATCTTTGGAGAAGAAGAACGCTACGAAAGCCTTACGGTCAAAGAGGATGGCTCTGTCCTCCGCCGGCTGATTGGAAAAATATATGTGGCCGGACTTACCTATTCCAAAGCTAAGGAGCGAATCCGCAGCCGCTACAGGAATATTTTTCCTGGACCCTCATCCATAGAAATACGGCTTACAGCAGATCGCAGGGCCATCAACGTGAATTTTGTAGGGGAAGTCAATGTTCCAGGCACTTACCGCATCGACGCTGCCACCCCTGCCTTCAACGCCCTCTTTGCCGCAGGAGGAATCAGCGATATCGGTACAGTGAGAAATATCATGATCAAAAGGGATGGGGAAATTGTTCAAGTCCTCGACCTCTATGAATACCTCCTCTTTGGCCTCAATGAACCCATATACCTGGAAGACAATGATTTTATCTTTGTGCCTGTTCAGGGAAAAATCGCCTCTATCTCAGGTCCTGTAAAGCGGCCCATGAAATACGAACTCAGGGAAGGCGAAAACATGAAGGCCCTCATCAATTACTCCGGAGGACTGGCCTATGATGCCAAAGTAACCCAGGCTCAGGTCGCCCGTCTCGAAAACGAAAGGGAGGTGGTCATCGACTTCAACCTCAAGGACATCCTCGACAATCCCAAAAAGGATTTCAACCTGATAGATGGGGATAGGTTGATCCTCAGAGAGGTGAATAAGGGAGCCTTCAATATCGTCCAGATCTTTGGCGATGTGGAATACCCGGACACCTACCAATTAAAGCCCGGAGAAAAGCTCAGCGACGTGATCATCAAAGCTGGAGGACTGAGCATAGAATCCTACAGAGAAAGGGCCTATGTGGTTAGGATTATCCCAAAGTCAAGTGAGCTTCTGTACATTCCCATTGAACTTTCTGAAATTTTTCCTGCTGACCAGGATACGTTCATATATGACGACATCAACAACATTGAACTTCAGTATTTTGATGGGATTATCATTTTTTCTCAAAAAGATTTTCAAGACGAAAGGACCATCGAGGTTACCGGAAATGTAAGGCAGCCGGGAGTATTTACCTCTACGCCTACCATGACCCTCAAAGACCTCCTCTACCTCGTAGGCGGACTGAGAGACGATGCCGATTTCAACAACATCGAGCTTACTACCATCACCAAGGCCGAGGACCTGGACCTGCGAAGGGTAGCGGATGAAGAAAACGACAAGGGGGAAAGCAACAGGGATCAAAATCGCCAGGAACCAAGCGAAAACGGAGATGTATCTCCTCCCGCGGAGTCTTCAGAGGGAGAGATGGGAGAAAGCAAAGGAGAAAATGTGGAGTTGATCCAGCGCATAGCCATTCCTAAAAACTGGAAGGAAGACCCTGTTATTGATACCCTCCGCATTTACCAATTTGACAGGGTGAAAGTATATTCCAAGTACGACTTCATTTTTTTCAAATATGTGGATATCGAAGGTTCAGTAGTAAATCCGGGTCGCTATCAGATCAAGCGGGGCATGACCCTCAAGGATGTGCTTTATCAGGCAGGAGGATTGACGGAGGATGCCGCCAAGTCTCAGATTGAACTTTACCAGGACATCGACATTGAGGAAAGGGGAAACTTTAACACTGAGACCGACAAAAGGGAGATCATTCGCATAAAGCTGGATTCAACCTGGCAAGAAAGTAGAATCGCCGATAGCATCAATATTGGAAATTACTACAAAGTAGTCGTAAGGTCAGAAATGGACTTTTTTCAGCAGGGATATGCCGAGATCAAAGGCCTGGTCAACAATCCCGATACCTTTGAGGTACTCCCCAAAATGACCCTAAAAGACCTGATCTATATGGCCGATGGCTTGAAGATGGAAGCAGATTTTAATAACATTGAACTGTCCAGGGTCTTCGAGTCTATTTCGGAAACAGGAGAGATCATTCCTGTCCCCATTACCATCAATACCATTACCAGTACCCAAAACTGGCAAGAGGACCCTCTTTTGGATAGCATCTGGATCAATGCCTTTGATCAGGTAATTGTCCGAAAGAACCCCAACTTTCGCCTTCAGGAGAGTGTGTTTATGGAAGGAGAAATATGGGTAGAGGGAGAGTACAACAAAGCCAGAAAGGATGAAAAGCTGAATTCCCTGGTTTCGAGGGCAGGAGGAATTACAGAACTGGCCTATCTGGAAGGGGCTTATTTAAAAAGACCGGATATTGGAAGGATAGCCATCAAACTGGACAAGGCCCTTCGACGACCGGGTTCCAAATCCAATATTCCCCTCCTGGATGGAGATACCCTGGTGATTCCGCCACGGGTAGACATCGTAAGTATAGATGGCAATGTGCTCCGCCCCGGCATCAACGTCCTCTATGAGCCCAGCAAGAGGAAGCTCAAGTACTACACCAATTTGGCAGGAGGATTTGCCAAGAGAACCAAAAAGAATGAAATCACGGTCACCTATGTCGATGGCAGGGTCAAACGGACAAAGAAGTTTCTTTTTCTAAGAAAGTATCCCAAAATCGAGCAAGGGGCCCAGATCGACGTAGCCAGGAAGCCCGAAAAGAATGAGAATCGAACTTTGCCGAGGATCAATATCAGTGAGGTGCTCGGAAGTTTGACTTCCATCCTTACCTTCTACCTCCTTCTCGATCGTACCCTGGACAATAACAATTAAAGAAAGTTTCTCCGTGGATATTCGTAGCATTTTAGAAAGGATCAATGACTACCTGAAAGAGGTAAAAAAGGGTTGGCTGATAATCCTGCTGTGCAGCGCTTTCTTTGGCAGTATACTTTTTGTCAATAGTTTGCTCAAACCCACCTTCTATCGGGCCAAAACCACCTTTCATCCTGAAACCGGAAACCAGGAAGGGGAACGGATGAGTCCCATCAATCTCCTTTTCGGAGGACAATCTGGTGGGGGATCAAACCAATTCATGATCGGAATCCTCAAAAGCCGCAACCTCAGCGAAGAGGTAACCTCAGATTCTGTCATGTGGAAAGGAGAAAAAAGACTCCTGGCTGAAATTATCCTCGAAAGCCTCCCCCAGTATTCTTCCCTCCCTTCTTACATCCTATACCTGATCAATGATGAAGCTTCAGAGATGGACAAACAGCGTAAGATCATTCGCTCAGCTGCCTATATAAGGTCCAGCCAAAGCCTCCAGAATACCGAAGAAGGCTTTATTCAGCTGCTGATCAGCGCTTATGACCGAGAACTTGCACAGATCATCAGCGAGACCTATATCAAACAGCTCAGCATCTACTACAGCAAGCGAAAGACGGAAAAAGCCAGCCGAAATGTGGACTTTTTCTCCTATCGGGCAGATTCCGTAAAGAAAGAGTTGGATAAGGTAAATCGGCGGATTGCCAACTACTCCGATCGCAGCCAGTACAAGATTTATTCAAGAAATAAAATCATCCCCGTAGACCTTGAATCTCAGCAGGCCATTCTGAGTCAGATCTACTCTTCCCTGGTCATTAGCCGTGAACAAGCCTTGGCTCAGTTGCAGGAGAATATTCCTGTTATTCAGGTACTTGACCCTCCAAAGCCTCCTTTCAAGGTGGTTTCTTCCAAAAAAATCGTTTACCTCGTAGTGGGGCTGGCCTTTGGCTTTTTTCTGGGAGTACTAGTGGTCTCCTGGAAACTGCTGAGAAATGACCTGACCTATCTGATCAGAACCAGCCTCAAACTCGATGAAATCGAGGAGAAAGATAAGGTGGAGGCCCCCCCCCTTTCATCAGAGGTTGTTTAGTTTTATACTATAATTTTCAGTTTACAGGGCTTTGAGCTGGGCATCCAGGACTTGAAGGCCCTCTTTTAAGTTGTGAGGGCGGTAATCGAGTTCCTTGCTGGCCTTCTCGATGACAAAACCCGTGATGGAGGGACGTTTGGCTTTTTGACCCAGGGAAGCAGAGTCGATTTCGCTGATAAGTCCCCTGTCCAATTTCCAGAAATCAGCCACAGCATAGGCGATGTCCACGACCCGAAGGGTTTCAGGTCCCGAAATGTGATAGACCCCTTCAGCCCTTTTCAAAGCAGCTGCAATGGAGGCATCGGCCAGGTCTTCCGCCAGGGTAGGGCTGCGCTCCTGGTCATTAACCACGCGAATAGCCTTTCCAGCTTCCAGAGATTTTTTTACCCAAAGAATGATATTGGACCTGGACATGGTTGGAGTGATTCCATAGAGCAGAATGGTCCTCAAAATGGCAGCAGATAGCTTACGGCTTTGTATTTCCTCCTCTGCCTTCAACTTGGATTGCCCATAATAGTTGAGTGGATTGGGAAGATCCTCTTCACGATAGGGGCCTGAAGATCCGTCGAAAATAAAATCAGTAGAAATATGAACCAGGTGGCTGCCGTGAGCCTGGCACTGTGTTGCCAAGATCCGAACGGCATCTACGTTAATGGCATCGCAATTCTTTCTGTCTTCCTCACAAGCGTCGACCTGTGTCATCGCTGCGGTATGGATGACCCCTTCAGGTTGAAATTCCTCAAAAACTTTCTCCACCTCTTGAGGAAGGCAAAGATCGAGGGGCCGATAAGCGTAGGCCTCTTGGATAGGATGTCGGTTGGGCCCGCGGGAGGTGGCCAGAAGCTCTACCTCTTCATGTTGGAGAAGCTTGGAGATGATTTTCTGACCGAGCAAGCCATTGGAGCCAGTGAGGAGTATGCGCATGGATAGGATATGAGATATAATGCTCAAGGTGAATATCTAAATTATCCTCAAGCCCTCCAATCCCTTCTTCACCTTGCCACAAAATCAAAGGGCTAAAGGGAATTTGAAGGTCCCAGTTGGTAGAGGTCCTTTCCCCTTACGCTGCAATAGACCAGTTCAGCCGAAGGCATGCTTTTTTCAATCTTTTCGAATGCCTGATTGGCTTTCTCCTCATTTTCAAAAAAACGATAGGTGACCGCATAGCGGATTTTTCCATCTCCCTGCTCGATGGGTAGGTAATGGGGGACATCCTCCCCCTTTCTGAGATGGCCGATGACCCGCTTTTGAGCCATCTGCTCGGTATCCAGCCACTCCGTAACAATCACGTAGACCTGTTCGGGCTTATTGCTGATTTCGGAAGGGTTCTCCAGGATTTTTTCTACCATTTTACTGTACCTGGAATTGACCTTGTTTTGGGTAAAGGCTTCCCGGGTCTTATTTTCCGTTACGTTGGGATACAGATCTGTAGAAATTCCCTTGACCAAAAAGCTTTCTTCCTGCCGGTTGTTGGGATTGTAGACTTTGTGAATGTCGGTCAAGGTGAGGATAGCCTTTTCGTAGGTCTCTTCAATTTTTTTGAAATAGGTGCTGTCCGGCAGTGAGGCCAATTCTTCGCCCAGGACGACCTTTTCTACAACCGGTTTCATATTGAGGTAGAGGTATTCTCCATTTTGAGATTGGGCATCGGCTACCTGAAAGCGGGTGTAGAGCTTCAAGCCTTCAGAAGCGTATTTTTCTATCCACTCCTGCATGAAGGGAAAGGCTCCCAGACCAGTAAAGTTTCCTTCGGCAAAGGTCATCTGCAGGCCCAGCAGGTTGAGCTCTTTTTCCAATTGCTCCGAGTTATTTTTTACATAAGAAGGATTGCGCTCCTTGCGGCTCTCAATGACATTGTGGAGGTAGGGGATGAGTTTATCGTCTCTGACTTTGAGCAAGGCCAGAATGTCTTCGTCATTTTTTATACCCTTACCGGTCATAACGGCAGTTCCATAGGCCTCTATGGCCCTTTTCATGTTAGGGTCTTCTTTAATGTCTTCATACAGGAGAGGGAGGTCCCGCTCGATGTCAAAACCCATCAGCCGGGCCTGGCTCATGCTGTCTCCTCCAGGTAATACCCGCTTGTTGCTCCCTTTTTCGGGCACATCAGCCTGAATATCTGTGAGCTCCTCATAGCTGCTATCTTCGGTAGATGTATTGCGCTGCTCTTCCTGAGGGGCGCTACAGCCAGCTAGATACCAGCAAATTACGCCGAGAACCCATATTTTTTGAAAAGTTTTCATGAAATTCTTGTTGGTTTGTTTCCTAATATAAGCCCTGAAGAAACTCATGTCAAAGAAAGGCTCTCTGTTTTGACGAGTTTGAGGGCCTCCATATGCTAGGTTAAGGGTGAAATTCCTTGATAAAAGCATACTTTTGTTATTACGTTCTACCTATCCTAAGGAACAAAGTTAAAAATGGGGAAGAATTATACCGATCAGGAACTGATCGAGCGCATCAAGTCGGGAGGAAATACGTGCGAAGAGGCCATGGCTTACATCTATCGGCAATATGTAGATGAAATTATTGTCTACCTCACCCGGCGAAACTTCCACAGAGAAGAGGCTCGAGACGTGGTGCAGGATGCGGTGATCAACCTGCTTTTTGGGGTCCAACAAGGAAAATTCCTGGGGCAAAGTTCATTGAAGACCTACCTTTATGCCATCAGCAAAAATTTGTGGTTGAGGCGATTGCGTAGGTTGGGGACAGAGGAGAGCTATATCCAGACCCAGGATGGAGATGAGGTGGACGGAGCATCTCCGGAGATTCTGGTGATGGAAGAGGACCAGCGTCAGGGCATCAGAGATATTCTGGGTCAGCTAAAGGACAAGTGCAGGGAGGTACTTCTGATGTGGAGCCAAAAGTACGCCATGAAAGAAATCGCTGTTGTCTTGGGGTATGGCAACGAACAGGTGGTCAGGAATAAAAAAAATCACTGCATGAAGGAGCTGAAGGAACTCGTCAGAGCCCAGCCCCGTGTCAGGCAAATGATCAATGATTGGGTAAAATAGGTAGCCGTATGAGAGAAGATTACACAGAAAGAATTGAGGCTTTCCTCTCCGGAAATATGGGGAAGGGAGAGCAGCTTGCCTTCGAACAGGAACTAAAGTCCGACCCAGAGTTGGCCGAGGAAGTCGCTCTGCAAAGAGACACCCTGGCTCTGCTCGACATGGGCGCAGAACTGGATTACAAAGAAAAACTGCAGGAGATTGACCGAGACCTGATGGTTTCGAAGAGCCGGCCTCTCTTTAGCCAAACGCGAATTTGGCTGGCTGCCGCAGGGATATTTATTGGTGCCTGCCTCATTACCTGGCTCATGTTCAAACCTTCATCCTCCTCGCCCTATGGTGAAGCCTTTGTCCCCTACCAGGACCTTACGGGCCTTCGTGGAGATACCCTTGACTTATTTCGAACTGGAATGAATGCCTATAACAGGGGACAATATGACATTGGCATAGGCTATCTTAAGGATTTTGTGGAGGTAAATCCCTCTGACCTACATGCCAGGCTCTACCTGGGCATTTCTTATCTGGCCAATGAAGAAGCAGAGAAGGCCTTGTTTCCATTGTCCCAAATCCCGGATTCCTCCATCTTGGCTCCAACTGCTCATTGGTACCATGCCCTTGCTTTGGGGCAGAGCAGCCAGGAAGAAAAGGCCCTTGAAGTCCTTTGTAAGATCGCTGGTGATCTGGACCATGCCTATCGGGAAAGAGCCCTTAAACTTTTGGAGAAATTGGAGTAAGGAGGAGAAGGACAACCCGAGGCCAAGTCATCTCTTGAAATTATATACTATGTGTTTGGATTAATAAAGCTAAACCAGGCTATTCCATCATCTTTAGGAATCCGGCAAAGAGGTAAATATTCATACATATAAAAAACAAGGAAGGCCACTTTTCCCAGGCATTATCCTTCACTTTTATCCGGGTAAAAAAGGCTACCCCCATCATGAGTGCCAAACAAATCGCTGCAGCCCCTCCCATCAAAGGCAATGTCAAGCCCAACAACAATCCTGTAGCTCCCAACAACTGTAGGTAACCCGTCATCTTTCCCTGATCCTCGCTCATTCCAAAACGCCGGAACTCCGCCTGCATCCGCCTGGAGAAAATCGAGGAAAGGCCATGAAATATAAAGGCCAAAGCATTCAAGAAAAGGAGTATGTAGAAAAGACTCATACTCTAATTAACGAGGGAGGGAATAGATAGTTTTTCTTTGATGTATACTTTCTGAAAGAATTGAAAGAAAATAGCTTCCTCAAAAAGTAGTTCTGGTATAGCCCCAAATTTTAATAACGGAAAGCTAAAAAATTGGGTAAGCCAAACTAAATCCATAGATTCAGGTTTCTCAACCAAAAATTTCTCTCCTATGAAAAGGGTGCTCCTCTTTGCCGCTCTGACACTGCTCCTATTTCCAGCCTACTACGGACAATCCAATGGAGTCCTGCGATCCATGATGTCCGATGCCCTATTTCTCTACGACAATTATTTCGATCCCGCCAGCTCGCAATTGTCTCCTGCTCAGGGAGATCCCCTGGCCTTTGTGGAGGTCATGCAGCGCAATTATCAAGGAGAACCTTTGGCCGTCCGCGACCTCATCGAGCACTATCGCGACAAAAATCCCCTTTTTGATGGAGATTTTGTCAAATGGGAAGAGGCAGACATTAGTATCAGCAAACTTTCGGCCCCACAAAAAAGCCTGGTCCTTTCCTCTCTGCCCCGGATCGCCCCCCTGCCCTTGACCTCCTTTGCGCTGGACCTATCGGACTTCCTGGTTCAGCGGACCCGCCAAGAGCTCAACATCGCTTTTTTCTATCGCCTTTACGATTTTCTGGACAAACCCGAAAATCAGGTTGCCAGGAGCCTCTTTCCACAGACTTTTCAGGATTTAAGGCTGCTCGAAAATCAAATTTTTGACCTCCAAACCTACCTTGAAGGGCTTCAGGTGAGTTTTCAAAGGGACCTGGCAGGCCTTCCCGAACATTTGGTGGCTACCCTGCGGTTGTTGGAGTTTGAAAATCAGGAACTCAATACCCAACTCGACCTTCTCAATGCTTTTATCTCTGTGGGCGATGGAATTGTCAGGAAAAAGTTTGCGCCCGTAGAGGTCATCAACAGCCTGGCCAATTTTCCCTTTCCCCAGCAGTCCCTCGACCAACTTGGTGAGTTCATCGGGGGAGTCAAACTCCTCAATGCAATTGTCTACGACGGCTTTTGGAGCTACGAGGATACTGCTTTCCTTGATTTTGATGCTGTAAGTAGCAGGCTTGAGAATTCTGACATCCAAAAAATATTTTTGGGACTACTTTTCGAAAGGGTAAGGGAAATTGAAATTCGCCAAGGACTTGCTTTGGATGAATTGTTTAGCCAAAACCTGGAGGGCTATCTCAGCATCGGGGATCAACTCCTTCAGATCGCCTCTCGCATTGATCAGATTCAGGCGGATTACCTGCTTTGGGAGGCCCTTTCAGACCTGGAACGAAACAACCCTGCCACTTACCTGAGCTTTACCCAAAGAGCTACCCGAAATTTTAATGATCTTTTTAGCTCGACGGAAGGAATTTTAAAGGCTACTGGACTGGAAGAGGAGTTCCTGGAGGAAATTGCCCGCTGGAACGAAATTCTTTCCAGTTTTGGAGATCTGGTCGTGGATGTCAACACGGAAAACTACAGCCATGCCATCATGACGGCAGTCCGCTGGCTCAGTCCTGTCCTGGAGGACCAGTTGACGTCGCGAATACTCTTTTTTGGTTCCTTTATCGCTGCGGTGGTGGAAGCAGACAGTCCCGAGCAACTGGCTGGGCTGATCGAAACCTATGCCTTACCCCCTGGCAGTTCGGCTAAGAAAAAACACGCCGACTGGTCCCTCTCCCTCAACTCCTATGTAGGCGTATTTTTTGGTTTGGAAAAGCTGGAGACCGATACCGAACGGGCGGGTGTCTACGGCATCAATGCACCTTTGGGCCTGGCACTCAGCAAGGGCCTTCGCAGGGGAGGGGCAATCAGCCTTTACGGAAGCATCATCGACCTGGGCGGAATCGTAGCCTATCGATTCAACGATGAAAATACCGAAGACCTTCCTCAGATTACCCTGGCCAACCTATTTGCGCCCGGGATCTATGGCGTCTATGGTTTTGGAGAAAATATACCCCTTAGCCTTGGAGGAGGCTATCAGTGGGGCCCTCAAATACGGGGAGTAGGCCAAGCCAATGACTTTCGGTTTGTGGAAAGCCAGGGCAGGATCAATTTTTTCCTGGGCATAGACCTCCACCTGCTCCATTTGTGGAACAGACCTTTTGCGGTCCAGCGCCCATAAAAAAAGAAGCGGCCCCCTCTGCAGGAAACCGCTCCAAGACATTTTAGGTAGTTAAATGTCAGGGTGTTTGTTTGAGCAACAATTACTTAGGAAGCACTACTGTGTCGATGACGTGGATCATTCCATTGGACTGATCTACATTGGTGATGGTTACATTGGAGTAATTTCCATTCTCATCTTTGAGGATGATATTGTCTCCATTCATCATGGCATGGAGTTCATCACCGGATACGGTGGTCAAGGTAGCTTTTCCGCCGCCTTTCTTAATGGCCTCTATGATGGCTTGGCTATCCAGGTCTCCGGCCACTACGTGGTAGGTCAGGATCTTGGTCAGCTTTTCCTTATTTTCGGGCTTGAGCAGGGTTTCTACTGTTCCGGCGGGAAGGTTTTCAAAGGCATCGTTGGTTGGTGCAAATACGGTGAAGGGTCCTTCACTCTGCAGGGTGGCTACCAGTCCGGCAGCTTTTACTGCGGCTACCAGGGTAGTGTGGTCTTTGGAATTGACGGCGTTGGTGACGATGTCCTTGGTGGGATACATCTTCTCTCCTCCTACCATCACGGTTTCATCAGTACCGCTCATATCCTGAGCGAAAAGGCTGCCTGATAAAGTGAAAAATGCGATTGACGCGATTAGAACAATTTGCTTGAAAAATTTCATTTAGTTGTTAGTTATATTTTACTGTTAACTGCTCTGCCTGCATACTGTTCTATCAGGCAAGCGACAAGCATACGGGGAGAGGATAAAAATTGGATTTACCCAAAGAATAATTTTTTTGAATGAGGCTCAAATTAAATTGGGGGTATACAGAAATAAATAATAATTTTAATGTTAAATATGTGAATATCAATATTTTATGCGAGAACGGCTTTTTCCAATAATTGAGATTAATGAGAAAATCTTATTTTCCCGTATTGTTTTCACAGTGGAGCATACCAAAGACAGGATATAGATGATCCAGGAATCCAAACGGTCCAGAGACGCTTTACGCAGGGCAAATGCCCGGGCCATTATGTTGTTCTTGCTTTTTCTCGCCTCCATGGGCCTAAATGTCTACCAATTTTATTCTTACAAAAAATCTGAAGATCAACTGGCCCAGAAGCTCAGCACTACCACTGCTGCCATCAAGTTTCTGGAGAATGAAAATAAGTCCCTGAAAGATGCCCTTTTTAAAGCAGGTGAAGAGAAAAGTGTGGCTCGCACCCTGAGGCACAGGGGGCAGCTTTTCGACACCTATCAGGTAGATTTGAGAAAGAGTGACCTCAGGTTATACTGGACGGATGAAGAAGGGCAGGCATTTGGCAACCTGGGCAGGCTCAAGTCCTGGCTTGAAAGCAGGGGAGAAGAAATGCTTTTTGGAATGAATGCAGGCATGTATCAGGTCGACAACAGTCCTCAGGGGCTTTATGTAGAAGGTGGGCAAGAACGCAGCCCCCTTGACCTGGGCGACTCCGAGGGCTTCGAAAACTTTTACCTCAAACCCAATGGCGTCTTTTACCTCACCGATTCTACCGCCGGAATCATGGAGACCCTGGCTTACTCAGCACGTGGGATAAGCCCCCGGTTAGCGACACAGTCAGGCCCCATGCTCTTGATTAATGGCAACTTTCACCCTGCTCTCAGAGAAGCTTCCTCCAATCTGAATATCAGAAATGGCGTAGGTATAGTAAGCCCTACCGAGGTAGTTTTTATCATTTCTCAGCAGCCGGTCAACTTTTACACCTTTGCCTCTGTATTTAAGGAGAAATTTGGCTGTAAAAATGCCCTTTACCTCGATGGAGCCATTTCAAAAATGTACCTCCCTTCCCTCGGGAGGCAAGACCTTGGAGGTAATCTGGGGCCCTTGTTGGTGGAGACTGAATCATAAGAGGATGGAAAAAAGCCAAGGGTATCCATACCGAAACCATAGATCCAATCGCAATTATATAGCATATTGAATTCCCATAGCCCCATTACCCATGAAATTTTCCATCCTTTCCTTTTTATTGCTGGCCCTGCTGAGCATAGACCTCTGTCGGGGTCAAAGCAAGGTGATGAAAGAGTATCACCGTTCATTTAGTGGCAAGCGAATCACCCGTGATGTGTTTATCAAGCGATTTCCCTACGATAACTACCTCAATTCAGTGGAGTTTACCGATTTCAAGACCCTCCAATCCGACCGGGAGTACGTCTACCGAAATTTTGGGGAGGGAGACATATTTCTTTATTCTTTGGGGGATTACTTTATCAAGCACTATCCCGTAGGCATTGATGACCTGGAAAAGAAGATCGATATCGGTGAGCTCTACCTTAGCGATAAGCGAAGGTCTCATGGCTTCAATCGGAGCAAAAATGAAATTTATACCATCATGGGCTACTTTATCCTGGGGAGGGCAGCCCAAACCCTGGAAGAGCAAATATCCTCAGGAAAGGTAAATGAAAAGAACTCCCAAATTCGCCAGATTATCCAGCGCCTCAAAAATAATAAGATCTTCGTGTCGATGGAGACTTCAACCCTGGACAAATTGGTACAAAACCTACAGAAGGGAAATGTAGCCTACGTTTGGGATCGAATATTGCTCAAAGTTCAGGCCTATGTGGGGCATATTCCGGCCTACATCATCCTGGGGCTACTCATGCTGGTGGCTTACTTCTTTATCTTCAAAAAGACGAGATACTTCTCCCTGTGGCTTTTAGGGGGAGCCTTTCTCTTAGGCCTGACCTGCTTTTTGGTAAAAAAATACAGCCGCGGAAACGGCCCTGTCATAGCCTCTTCCTCACAGGCTACTCCTCTCCGTCCTCCCAAGTACTATTTGGACAACAAATATTTTTATCACAAAGAGGGGGGAAAGCACCGCATGATGGTCTTTGGCATCGAAAACGAAGAGGGCCGGGAAATCGGTCAGAGCATCTGGCTTGGCCGACCCAGAATGAAGGCCAATTATTTTGCCTACCAGAATGTCCCCCAAAAATTTCATCAGCACAGTCGAAGGCGACAGGTGGTCATGGCAGCCACTGCGGGCTTTACCAACAGTGAAGGTCAGCCAGAAGGTTTGACCGTAGAAGCGGGAAATATTGTCAACGCCGTGATCATGCACGACCGCCACGGGCTGGTGATCGTCGAGAGCTTTGGAGGGCTGCGTGTCATCAACCTCAAGCGAAAATCCATTCGCCTCCCCGTCTCCCGCAAGCAATCCCTCACCATCGCCAATCCCCTCCATAGCCTGGTGGCCTATTCCACCCTGCTCAACTGGTGTCGACAGCGAAGGGCTACCCTTTTTCAGACCCAACTGCTTGCCTATGGAGATCAATTGCTCATTGATCCCAGCAAGTCTCCCATTCAAGAGCGCGAGCGGAGGCTTCTGGTCGCCTTCCGGGATCGAGAAAGCAAAGACGTCTATCACGCCATTTTCAATATTCAGCAACCCCATAACCTCGCCATGATTGCAGAAGAAACCTTCATGATGGTGGGCAACCGTGGGATGAAGATCGAGTTTATCCTCAACCTCGATGTAGGATCTTATGATATTTTAAACGTATTTAATCCTGCTGGGCGCCTCTTGACCGATGTCAAGGGACCCGTCAGCCTGAACCAGGCTACCAATCTCATCGTCTGGAACAAATAAAAGAATGGCGAGACGAAAAGCTTCCAATTCGGGTCTTCGAATTTTCAATAGGGTTTTGCTGGTCATGCTGGGAGTAGCCCTCCTGGTCATTTATTTTCAGAGAGGAGAAGACCTGGAACTTCCCTCTGTACAGGAAAAAAGTAGTCCACCCGGAAGCGACCTTGAGCAATTTGTCAAAAAACTCACCCCTACCAATCCTCAAATCTGGGAAGATCACCAGGAGGCAGGCCGTTCCTTGAGCCAAAACCGGGCCTTGGAAAATTTAAGTGGGGCTGAGGTAAAAAATTGGGACCTGAAAAAACTTCCCTCCGATTATCGCCCATTTTTTGAGGACTATCTTCCTCAATACCTGAACAAGCCTTCAGATAGCTTCCTCACTTTTTCTCATCCAGATATTCTGCTTTCTATGTCCCCGGATAGGTCTTACAGGGCTTTTGCATTCTTCAACAAGGAAAAATGGCCGGTCCAGCGCTTACCTTCTAGGCTTCCCGAGTCATTTGCCGAGGATCGCTTTATTTTTACGGGAACCTATACCTCTCCATTGGGGATGCCGGCAGGACTGGCCATAGGAAGGGAAGGGGTGATCAATCCATTTTTACAATCCTGGGAAGGACTGATTCTGATTCAGAATGGGAAAATATATCTGACCAGCCTGTTTGACCTTCACCTGGGCAACCGTTCTCTCAATGTTGTAGAGAATTTTAAGGATTACCAGGACTTTGTCCGTCACGTAGAGGCTCAGGGAGGGGCCGTGCTACAATCGCACCTGCTGGTTTATCAGGGCAGGTCGGCCTTGAGAGCTGAGAGTAATAAAAGGAAGATGCGGAGAAGGGTTATTTTCCAGACGGGGGATGGGGGGCTCCATCTTTTTGACAGTCGTGATAGAAGGCTGAGCTTCGAAGAGGTAGCAGGTGAATTGATCGACAACTTTAAGGCTGAAATCGCTATCAATTTGGACATGGGAGGCTTCAATTATTTTCAGCATCACAAAAAAAGCGGAGAGGTGGAGGACCTGAGCGAATTGCATCAGGGCGTCCACCTCTCCAATGTATTGGTTATTGATTGCTGCTATGATCAGTCCCTGGGTTCGAAGTCGTACCAGACCTCTCCGCTGGAGGGATTGAAGCTGATGTTGGCTGTTCCCTTTGGACTGCTGACAATGTAATTGCCTTTGATGGCCAACTTTTCTTCTCCCAGTTGTGCCTGGGCTACCCCATCGATATAGGTAAAGACAATTCCATTGTTAAAACTCAGGATGAGGTTGAGCTTTCCTGGGTCCAAGGTGGAGGGGAATACCTGTTTTTTGGCCTGTACCTTTCCAATGTAGGCACCTGTCTCACTCAGAAGGGGAGTTTCCTCCTCCTCTTCCTTCGTTGAAGGGATATTTTCCTCAGGTGTTTTTGATAGAAGGCCGGATTCATCGAGGGCTTCTTTGGAGGTAAATATGCGTATGAGTTCCTGCTTGGAGGGAAACTGATCTGCACCTTCCCGGTAGGAGAGAAAAACCAAGAGCTGGCCATTGCTCTGATAGCGGTAACTTTCCTGTTCATCTTCGGTGGAAGCGATGACCTCTCCAGCGTCATTTTTTAATTGAAAACGACTGCCTTTGGGATATAAGGACGCTGTTGTCCTCTTGATCGGCTTTTTGTTTGACAATAACCAGGTTTCCCTTTTAAACCAGGGGCTGTGCGAAAGAAGTGAGAAAGAATGCCTGGAGGATGATGAATAAAACTAATGGATACCTGTGCTTACGTTTCATTTTGTCTGATTGATTTGTTTGATACAATAGCAAAGGTGTAAAAGAGCGTCTTGCCCATGAAGTGAGATTCTATGAGGCGCAGCATGAATCGATCAATATGTGATCTGACCTTCGTCTGTCTTATCTGCGATCCGTCGAAAAGTCTGACAGAGACCAAACAAAAAAGGTGGCCTCAATCTGAGACCACCTTCTTTATGATAGCTTATTCAAGCTCTGTAATTCTGAAAGGGTATTTCTGGCCCTATTTATCAATTTCCACCGGGACCTTGCTGACCTCCTCCGCCCCCGGCGCGTTCGGATTCATCTTCCAGTCCGGTTTTTCTTTTTCTGGTTTTCTTGAGCTTTTGATTACCGAAGTTATAGGAGAAATTGACCCTTATCTGCCGCGATTCCCATCCTCCTGTGGCAAAACTAGAGAGGGCACCAAATTCCTGCCTTCCTCCCCACTGTGCCGAATAGAAGATGTCGCTGACTGCCAGTTTGAGAATGGCCCGGTCGTCCAGAAGGCTTTTGCGAATGCCTCCATTGACCATCCAGAAATCCTGAGAGATGTAATTGGCGCCCCAGATGCCTGGCGAACTGTAGTTGCCTGAGAGTTCGATGGCCCAGCCATTTCTAAGATTAAAGGTCTGCTGCATAAAGCCGCTAAAGGTAACGGCATCGAGGTTGATGTCCTTTCCTGTCTCCCCTTCATTGTTGAAGTTGCCCTGGTTGCGAATGTAGTTTACACTGGCATTGGCATAGATGCTCCACCATTTTGTAGGATTTAGAGGGGCCGAGACATTCAAGCCCAGGACGTCCCTGGTATCCAGGTTTTCAAAGGTAAAGATGGAGGTTTGCAGACCGCTGGTATCTGTAATTTGGGTAAATAGGTCATTGGTACGAGAATAGCTCAGGGTGGCACTGTAGCGATACATAAAAGTATAGCTTGCCTGTAGGTTGTGGGAATACTGAGGCAAAAGGAAGGGATTGCCCACCCGGGCACTCAATTGGTCGATTTGGTAGACAAAGGGATTGAGGTTCTGATAGCGGGGACGGTCGATCCTCCGGCTATAATTGATCCGGTACATGTGCTTACGGCCGGGAGTGTAGGTTACACCCAGCGTGGGGAAGGGGTTGGTGTAGTTTCTCCTGACAGAATCCAATTCAATGTCCTGGGCACTGAGGGAAATGCCGCTGGTGATGGTATTTTCAATGCGCAAGCCAGTCTGGAAGCCCCATTTTTTCACCTGCCATTGGTAGGTACCGTAGATGGCATTGATCATCTCGTCATAGATAAAGCGGTTGGTGCGGTTGTCGTCCTGAACCAACTCATCGGTAGAGGGATCGAGGTCCAGAAATTTAAAGTCGTTGTCGGTATGGACAAAGGCGGTCTTGAATCCTACAGCCAGTTTGCCCTTTCCCAATTTCCGCTCGTGGTCTCCTTTAAGGGAGGCTATCTGAATGCTGCGCTCTGCGATGGTCTGGAAGCGGGTAAAGCTATCCAACTTTGTCAGGCTTCGATTAAAGAAAAAGTTGGGCTGGTCAGAATCGTCCAACAGATAGAAACTACCGTAGTCCAGGTCAATGTTCCAGGTGTTTCCCTTGTTGTTGTCGAAGACGTAGTTCAGGTTGGCGTTTATGTTGTTGTTTTGGCTTTCTCCCTGACTGATTCCCAGGAGATTGGACTGAAATTCGTCATTTAAGAAAATGGTGGTTTGGCTGGAATCGTTGCTTTCACTGGGATTAAAAAAACCATTGACCATCACTCCAACGGTATGCTTGTCATTGATGAAGTAGTCCATTCCAGCCTTGAAGTTGTTGCTGAGATAGGTTTTTCTGCCTTCCCAGTCTTGTTCGAACTCAAAGCCGTTTTGAGACCTTTCGGAGAGGAAAAAGTTGTACCTCGTACCTTGGGAGCCGGAATAATTGCCAAAAAGGTTGATTTTTTTGTTACGGTAATTGGCGGATATGGCTCCATTGTAGCGGTTGAAATTGGGCCTCGGGGTAATTCCTCGGGTATAGCCCAGGTTGAGGGAACCATTGGCGCCCAGGCTGGAATCTTTCTTTAGCTTTATATTGATGATACCGGCGTTGCCTTCGGCGTCATATTTGGCGGAGGGATTGGTGATGATTTCTATGGATTCAATTTGGTCGGACTGCATACCTTTGAGCATGTTGGCCAGGTCCTGCACACTCAGGGGGGAAGGTTTGCCGTCGATGTAGATGCGAACTCCGCTTTTACCGAGGAGGGTGACGTTGTCATTGTTGTCGACGATGACTCCGGGGGCTTGTTTGAGGAGGTCAAAGGCATTTTCACCGATGGCGTTGGTATTTCCTGATACATTGAAAACGGTCTTGTCGGGTTCAACCTGGATGAGAGACTTCCTGGCTTTGATTTGAACTTCATCCATTTCGGTGGCTGCCAGGGTGAGGACGATGGGTTTCATCCCTTTCTTTTCTCCCCGGGCCAGGAAAAAGGGTTCCGAACGATAGGGAGCCATACCAGCAAACTCCACCTTGAGGTAATAGGTGCCGGAGTCGAGGGGGGTAAGGGTGTAGACTCCTTTTTCATTGGTGTACCCTGCCTTGATCAGGGCGTCATTAGATACCCGGTGAATGAAGACAGAAGCAAAAGAGATGGATTTATCCTCCGAGTTGACAACTTCCCCCTGCACGTAGGCTGCTTGTTGAGCAAAAAGAGAGTGAAGAGCAAGGAAGGAAAAAAGCAGTAAAACATTTTTCATGTGGTAGGTGATTGATGGCTTTCCGTAAAGACGCGAATAAGCGAAAAGTGTTGATGGGAAAAATTTGGGAATCGACCAACGACCGAAACAATCGACCAACTGCATGAAATCTAGGATATCAAAGCTCCAAATATTACCGGCTTAGGTAAACAAAGGATAAATTTTTTTAAAAAAAGGCAACGTTGTCCAAACAACTTTCGTCATGAGTTTTTGAGTATATCAAAATAAAACCTGGTAAATTAATTTATAATCCCGGTTACCTTTTACTCAGATCAACGTCTCCATAAAGAGACAATTCAAACACCACGAATTTTTATGAACAAGCTAAATCTTTTTTTCACGACTTTGACAGTAGCCCTTGCAGTTTTATTCTCTGCCTGTACTACTGACCCTATCGAACCCACTGGTCCTTCTCTTATCGTAGAGTTAGGGGCCAATACTACCGACTCTGTGGCTGTAGATTCATTTTTTACCGTCAATGTAGATGGTGTTACCGGATCCACCTCCCTGACCACCATCGAAGTTCAGGAAAATGGAGTCGCCATTTCAGATCTTTCTCGCCTTGACTTCAATGGTTTTCCTGCCGGTTCTAACCCTTCTCCCCTAAGCGTTTCAGATACCGCTAACCTCCTGTGGGACCTGGGTATCAAAGCTCCTTCTACCGAAGGAACCAATGAATACACCATCATCATCACTGATGCCAATGGTAAGACTGACGAAGCTTCGGTAAGCGTTACTGCTTTCGTTCCTTTCACTCCTGTCGATACCAACACCATGGTACTTCGTCTGAGAAATCAGGCTGGACCTACCGGACAGGGTGGACTGGACCTCGAGACAGGAATGGAAACAGGTACTGGTGCTTCAAGTACTACTCACGACCTTGAAGACCTTGGTATTGACGTAACAAAGGCCGTAGACTGGATTCAGAAATTCAGAGCTGCCAATGGTGCCGACCTCAGAAAGGTAGACAATAGCGTAGACTTTGTAGGAGTCGAATTTAAAGAGCAGGTGCTGGACATCTACAATGATGCAACTCCCATCACCGGCGAAACTGACGTCGTGCAGGTAGGTGACAAGTTTGCCGTCAAGACAGACGACGGAACTGTTTTCTTCCTCTTTACTGCTGAAGTATCGGTAACTCCAACCACTGGTAATAACCAGGACTTCTATCGTTTTGACGCGAAGTTCTAATAACAGGAATTTCGGCAGAATGGTCGCAACTTGATCGAAGATAAAGCCTCGAATTCTTTCGGGGCTTTATCTTTTTTATGTCTTAGTGCTATATTGAAAAAAACTGATTATGTCAAAAGTATGGTTCATTACGGGTTGCTCGTCCGGATTTGGGAGGGAGTTGGCAAAGGTGGCAGCGGAGCATGGAGACAAGGTGGTGGGCACCTTGCGTAAAGAAGAGCAAATGCAAGCCTTCGAAGAACTGGCCCCGGGAAGCCTCAAGGCTGTCCTCCTGGATGTCACCCGCCGTGAGCAAATCGACAAAGGAGTAGCCGACGCCCTTCAGGAATTCGGAAAAATAGATGTCTTGGTCAACAATGCCGGTTATGGTTCTATGGGAGCCATAGAAGCCGTAGACCCCCAGGAGATGAGGCAGCAGTTTGAGGTCAACGTATTTGGATCGGTGGAAATGATACAGGCAGTCCTTCCCTCCATGCGAGAAAGAAAGGAAGGAAGGATTATCAACATTACCTCTATCGCCGGACTTCGGGGCAGTGCCGGCCTGGGCATTTATAATGGATCGAAATTTGCCCTTGAGGGCATAGGCGAAGCCCTTGCCCGTGAACTCAGTCCCTTTGATATCAAGGTT
The DNA here is from genome assembly GCA_964564415.1 of uncultured Bacteroidia bacterium. GTDB lineage: Bacteria > Bacteroidota > Bacteroidia > J057 > J057 > JALEFZ01. The sequence continues at coordinate 48,035 of CAZMAV010000022.1, forward strand.
ACCAATGTCGAGCCTGGACCCTTTCGCACAGACTGGGCAGGAAGATCGGCCACCTACAGTGAGACAGAAATTCCCGGCTACGAGGCTTCGGCAGGAAAATTTACTGAGGGACTTAAAGAAGTCAGTGGGAATCAGGTCGGTGACCCTCATCGGGCAGCACAGGCCATGTACAAATTGGCCTACCTGGATCATCCCCCCCTGCACCTGCCAATGGGAGGCCTGGCCTACCGGGGTGTCAAGGCAAAAGTGAAGGAATTGCTGGCAGAGGTAGACAAATTTGAATACCTGGGCTTGCCGACAGATTTCCCCGAAGAGTGATTGTCCATTGATGTAAGAAATAGCTAACTTACAAGGACACAAGTTTGAATAAAATATATTTTTTTGTTTCAAAAGGGTAGTTTGCACCCAATATTCATTTGGAAGAATAATTTCAGGGCTAGTTTGACAGTTCATGAGCAAGAAGGAGGATTCGAGAAAGGTGGCCATAGATTCTGGTTTTCATACCGGGAAGAGAACTCCCTTGACAAAGGTGAAGGGAGACAACCACCAGGCAGAAAACTATTACCAGACCTTATTCGAAAATTCACCTGAAGGGATCTTGATCGTAGACCTCCAAAAGGGCCGTGCCCTGGATGTCAATCCCCAATTGCCCCGGCTTTTTCAGGTGGAAGAGCACCGCCTCCTCAATGGCAATATGTTAGAATTTAGCCCTGAGTTTCAGGCTGATGGCAAAGAGAGCAGCAAAAAGTTGCGGGAACACCTGGACGTATACCGCAGCACGGGTAGGGTGGTTCATTTCGAGTGGCAGTTTAGAAGGGGGGCCAAAGAGCTTTTTGATGCCTGGGTGACCATCTCGCCCATGATCATGAATGGCAGGGAGGTCAGCGTCCTCTTCATCCGCGATGTTTCCCAGGCTAGAGAAGCCGAAAGGGCATTGGAACAAAAAATCGTCGAACTAGACGAGAAAAACAGGCAACTGGAAAAATATATTCAGTCCAACCTCGAACTGGAAAATTTTGCCTACATCGCCTCTCACGACCTGCGTGAGCCCCTGAGGACCATTATGGGTTTCTCTCAACTTCTCCAACAACGCTACCAGAAAGAACTTCCTGCACAGGCTCAGGAGTACCTGAGCATGGTCATTGAGTCTGTCGAAAACATGAACTTGGTCACCATGGACCTTCTGGAGTATTCAAGGGTGAATTCCCAGGAGTATAAGCGGGAAAATATAAAGGTAAAGGAACTGATACAGCGGGTGCTAACCATGTTGGATCAGCAAATTACAGAGAAAGCTGCCAGTATTGAATTTGGATCCCTACCTGAAAACATCGTGGCCAGCAAATCTCAACTGACCAAGGTATTCCAGAACCTGATCAGCAACGGGATCAAATTCCAAAAAAAGGATCAAAAGCCTAGGATTCACATTTCGGGGCGTACAGAAAAAAGCAAGTGGTCTTTTTACGTTAAGGATAATGGGATTGGTATTGATGAAAAGTACCACGATAAAATTTTTCTGATCTTCAAGCGGCTCCATCACCGCTCGGATTACAAAGGAAGTGGGATTGGCCTGGCTATTGTTAAGAAAATTATCGAAAAACACGGGGGAGAAATAGCTGTGGAATCTAAACTTGGAGAGGGGACGACTTTTTCCTTCACCCTTGCTAAGAATCACCACACGAATCGATAAAAGGAAGTGACTTCTTTCCCCTTTTGTCTTCTGCTTCGTATGTAAAAGAGAGTTTTTTGGAGCGATCTACAGCCTTTTCTTTGTCCCATGATGAAGTTCTACCTATTACTTACTGCCACCTTTCTTTCTTGTCCATTTTTATCCAAGGCTCAGGAATTAGCCCCCATACCTATCGTTACAGCTTCTTTTTCGACTCCGGAAGAAGAGGATTCCCTTCGAAGTATCGTCCTCCTGGCCCACGAAGAAGCCCGCTGCACCATGGATGAGATCTACCAAAGTTACCTAAGACTAAAGGATACCTCCCTCTACGAATCTTTGGAAGAAGGCTGGGACAGTCACGAAGATTTTCCCAAGTGGCTGGGCGCCTATGAGGAGGACGAAGTCAGGAAGCAAGAAATCGAAGAGCGAATCAAAACCCTGAGAGATTGGCTTTGGGAGGAAGGAATTACCTACAAGATCAGACTGGGCCCCCTTTCGTATTGCGATCTGGCACATTCTACTGCCTACACCAGTCAGTTGAATCGAAAAAAAGTCATCAACCTTTGTCCTCATTGGTTTCGATGCCGGGGCAAACAGCAAGCAGCCACCATTATTCACGAATTGGTCCATAAGATGGGCTTTGGGCATCCCAGGGGAACAGTTACTACCCCTCAGGCCATTCTACTGGCGCGTAAATTTCCTCAGAAAGCGATTCGAAGTCCTGAAAATTTTGAAGGGCTGGCCGAGAGTTTTTACTGCCAATTGTACACCAGAAGATAGTAGGGCCTGCTCAGGACTGTATTTGCCGGAGTAAGAACTGTGCATTGAGGAAATTATTGAACTGGGTGTTGAGGCTGGCCTTACGCTGGGCGACTTCAATCTCGGTAAAGGGCTGTTCCCAATACTCTCTGATCCTGGACCTGAATTCTTCTCCCGTCTCTGCGACAATGGTATTAAACTCCAGGCCAGTCTGGCTGACCATAAAGGGGTTGACCAGTACAAAACGCCCCTTAAATAGGCTATTGATCAATTTGAGCTTGATTCCACTGGCTTGAAAGGTGGGAAGGACATGGATATGTGCATAGCGCATCAGGTCTTCCATTTCTTGTTCGCTGGGGTTGGCTCGAAGGAAGACATTGCGGAAGCTACTGGCAGCAGATATGAGGTCTGCCATGGGATTGGCACCTGCAATGTAAAATTGAATGTCGGGAAGGTATTGGAGGACTTCGTAGATGAGAAACATGGCCGCCTCATGGTTTTCAGGTACGGCAAGATTGCCATGGTAAAGGCAGTATTTTCCCTGGCCCAACTTGCTGGTAACGGACTCATTGCTGTGAAAGGCAGGAAGGTAGAGGGTTTTCTCTGGAAAAAGCTGTTTGTAGTAATCGGTATCCTTGGGAGATATGGTAAAAATTTTATTTGTATAGGAAAGAATGGGTTCCCATTCCTTTAAAAGGCGGGACTCTGCGTTGAAATACTGCTTTCTCAGGACCCTGGCCTCTCTCTGGGACAGAAGGTAATAATACTCCCACTCAATGTTGTGCATGCGGACGAAGGTCTTCCTGTACTCAAGGTCGGGATGGCTGAGAAAATAGGTGGTATGCAGTCCTTCAAAAATGATGGGGTGCTCATCCATAAGCAGGCTGGTCAGCAAATCTCCACTGGCCCGGGATCTGATGATATGGGGATATTTGACAGGCAGGGATTTTAAGATAGATTTGCGGGAATAATACCTGACTTCCTCGCAGAATTCGTGGAGGTAGGGAGCCTGAGGACGATTGTACTCGAAGGCGTGAAGGTGGACCTTTACGCCGACTTCGGCAAGTGCACGGATTTTGTAAAAAACATCGATTACCCCTCCATAATTGGCCGGATAAGGAATATCGAATGATACAATGTGTACATGCATGCAGGCAAATTCAACAATAGTCGGTTAATCTTTCCGAAGTGTCGCCAGGCCTTCCTGTTGGGATTCAAGGCGCTTCGGAAATGGACCTCAAGGGCAAGACCAATTTTTTTAGCTCGGTGATTTGTGATTAAAAAAGTTATTTTGAATATTAAATGAAACAAAAAATATACTGAAAGACAGTGATTTAAATGTTTTTTGCTCTAAAATATTACACCATAGAAAAAATAACAGGTCATTTTTCGGCCATTTTACCTGCTAGGATAAAACCCAGGCCTGAATTAGAACAAGTGGCGTGACTTGTATACTAAATATATTGGGATTTGTTTTTCCTGAGTGAGATTTGCGATAAAATTAATGGCTTTTTTTGGATATCCTTGGTTTTGGAGAAAAGCCTTATTTGGGAAAAGTCAGAGGCTGCTTAATTTTATGGTTATCAGTTTACAAGCAGTGTTTTAAGGTTCTGAGGCAGATAGGCAGGGGTGGAGGAGGCTGACCAATCCTTTTCGAATAGTTAAGAAAAGTGTAAATGAATTTCTATTTTAGCAGGCAAACTCAATGGCTATTTGAGAGTTAATAGCTACAAAAGGAATAAGACATATGCCGACGGTCAACATCGACGGAAAAGAATACGAATTTGAGGGGAGGCCTTCTTTGCTTCAGTGGTGCCTGGACAATGACATAGAGATCCCCTACTTCTGTTATCATCCTGCCATGAGCGTGCCTACCAACTGCCGCATGTGCCTGGTAGAGGCCGGTAACCAGATGAAAGACAGAGAAACTGGAGAGTGGCAGGTAGATGAGAATGGAAACCCTGTCATTCGCTGGGGAAGAAAACCTGCGACTTCCTGTAATCATCCCATGTCTGACAGGCTTTTTATAAAAACCCATCGGACCTCTCCTGAAATCAAAAAGGCCCAGCAGGGGGTCCTCGAATACATGCTGATCAATCACCCCCTGGACTGCCCCATTTGCGATCAAGCCGGAGAGTGTCCCCTACAAGTATGGACTTACAAGTACGGTCCTGAAGGATCGCGGCACGAGGTTAAAAAAGGACATAAGAAAAAGCACATCGAACTGGGTCCCCGGGTGATGATGGACCAGGAACGCTGCATCAATTGTACCCGCTGTACCCGTTTCACTACAGAAATCTCGGAATCTCACCAGTTGACCATCCTAGGTAGGGGAGAGAAAAATTATCCTGCGACTTTTCCCGGACAGACTTTCGACGATCCCTATTCCATGAATACCATTGATCTCTGTCCTGTTGGCGCCTTGACTTCTAGGGCCCATCGCTTCAAAGCCAGGGTTTGGGAAATGGCCCATGCACCGGCCATTGACATGAATGACAGTACAGGATCCAATATTTTTGTTTGGATTCGCGACAACGAGGTCCTTCGGATTACCCCCAAGCATCATCCTGAGATCAACGATTATTGGATTCCCGATGCCTACCGCCTCAGTGTCGATTACTATAATGAAAACCGGATTTCTGCTGCGAAACTTAAGGGAGATATGCCGGTTTCCCTTGAAGAAGGTATTCAAAAAGCAGCAGCTTTCATCAAAGGTCAGGGCAGCCATATATTTATGCTCGGCTCAGCCTATGAATCTTTGGAGGTGAACTATGCTTTTGGAGAATTGGCAAAGAAATTAGGGGTAGAAAAGGTATATTACTTGACTGACATCCAGGAAGGTACAGGTGATGAATGGTTGATGCAGGACGACAAAACCCCCAATGCTGCTGCCTGTGAGTGGCTGGGATTTGAAGCGCTGACCTTGGAAGAAGCTCGTGAAAAGATAGCTGGAGAATCATTCATCTATTCCCTGGAGAATGGTAAGGGACTGAGTTCGCTCATGGACGTTTTGACTGGAAAGACAGTCATTGCCCAAGGCTTCCACCATCATGAAGGATTTGAGCAACTAGATGTCTTGTTGGGAGCAGCTCTCAGCATTGAGGCAGAGGGTGTGTACATCAATCGCAAGAAAATGCCTCAGGTGTCTACCCTTGCCAAACAGATCAAGCGTATGACCCCTGAGCAGTGGATGCGTCTGCCTAAGTCAAGGTTGGACAAAGCTGCAGTAGCGGTAGATCGCTGGAGGGATCTGGAAAATATATTTGACGTCCTTCCGGGCTGGCAATTGGTGTCGATGATAGCCCAGGAAATAGGGATAGACATGAATTATGAGCATCACAAAGATGTCTTTGCCGATGTTAAGGCTGCTTTTGACGAATTAGCAGAGGTAAAGGTTTCCTACAAGCCTTCCAAATCTGCCTTTAAGTCCACCCAGTTAGAATTCGCCCCTAGTTGGGGAATGCGTTAAGGCGGTTGATAAGGGCTATCTTAAAAGGGCCGTTGGGGTTTAGACAGGCATATTTGTCACGACTCCGACGGCTCTTTGCGTCGAATATTATATCGCCGACGTGGGGTTTTGGAGTTAGGGTTGAAAAGGGCCGTCGGGGTTCTGAAAGGTAATATTTGTCATAACCCCTACGGTCTCCTGTGGAAAAAATTGCTTGGACAAAGTGATAGGGGATTGGATATTTATTGTATGGAACTTAATGAGGAAGACATTGGTAGACTGTACGGCAGGGTTTTTTTCCTACTGGAAGGGGATCGACCCATTCCGGAAACTGCCGCTGCAGAGGAAAACATAGAGATTACCCCGACTGAGAAAGATCCTGTAAGGGAAATTGAAGCTTACCCAACAACTGTTGATCAAGAGCCTGAAAAGAATCCCATCCCTGCCCCAGAAGAGAAAAAAGAAGTTTCCTACGAAGCATTCATCGGAATGGGAAGCATGGCTGATTGGCGACTGAAGAAGCAGAGCGAGGTGGCCCTGATCGTCCTTAAAAATGAATTCGATGATAGGGAAGCCATGGCCAACCTCAAGAATCTGATGGTATCCGCAGGCATTGACCTTTCTAAAATCGGCTTTGGCGTCATAGAATCCCAGCAGAACCAGTGGAACCTCTCAGACATGCCCGTGCCCAAGGGAATTATCTTCGCTGACTTTTCCCAAAAATTGCCCAGTCCAATATCCTGGAAGGGAAAAGAGTTTTTCCCGGCTGCTCCCATCGCAAAAATCAGCAAGGATGAGCGCTATGGGCTGGCCATGGATCGGCTTCTGCGGCGCATCAGGGAGGACTTATAATAAGAAGTTTGATTATCAGCCTGTCTTGCTTTAATTTAATCTGACATTAACAGATCCAAGGCATGAAAGCTTCCCTTCTTTTTGGTACCAATAACCTTTACAAACTCAGGGAAATACGTGAGATGGTAGGGGATAGCTATCTCATACTCAGCCTGGAGGACTTAAACATAGACATGGAGGTGGAGGAAACAGAAGATAGCCTGGAAGGCAATGCCGAACTCAAAGCACGTGCCTATTTTGAAGTAGCGGGTCTGCCCACTTTTGCCGATGACACCGGCCTAGAGGTAGATGCCCTTGATGGTCGCCCCGGAGTGTATTCTGCCCGGTATGCGGGAGAAAAGGCGACTTTCGCCGATAATGTCGAAAAACTTCTCCTCGAAATGGAAGGCCAGGAAAATCGGAAGGCTCGTTTTAGGACGGTCATCGCTTTTTTTGATGGAGAATCAACCCGTTTTTTTGAGGGGCAGGTAGAGGGAAAAATTACCTACGAACCGAGAGGTACCGAAGGCTTTGGCTATGATCCTGTCTTTCAGCCTGAAGAGTCGGAAGAAACCTTTGCCGAGATGCCAGCTTCTTACAAAAACGAGATTTCGCACAGGGGACGAGCTACCCGTAAATTTGCCCATTTTTTGATGCAATTGCCCACATGAAAAAGCCTTATCTCCTCGGAATCTGCGGAGGTTCCGGTTCAGGGAAGACATTTTTACTCAAAAAGCTCCAACAACAGTTTCCCGAAGAAAAACTTACCTTGATTTCGCAGGATAATTATTATAAGGCGCTTGACGAACAAGCTCGCGATGAGGAAGGCCTAGTCAATTTTGACCACCCTGATTCTTTAGACCTCTATTCCTACAAAAGGGACATTGAAGAATTATTACGGGGAAGAGAGATAGAGGTGGAGGAGTACACCTTCAATGTAGTGGTCGAATCCCCCAACAAACTTATCTACCAACCCAGGCCCATCATTATCATGGAAGGCTTATTTGTCTTTCACAAGCCTGATATACGAGAACTCTTTGATTTCAAAGTTTTTGTAGAGGCAGAAGAACACATCAAGATTGCGAGGCGTCTGCGTCGGGATTTGGTAGAACGGGACTATTCGGTAGAAAATACCCTAAGGGATTATCAGAAATTTGTCGCTCCGATGTACAAGCAATTTGTAGAGCCGCAGCGCATGGAGAGCGATCTGATCATCCCCAACAACAGAAACATGAACAAAGCCATCGAGGTCATGTCCCACCATTTGGCGGTGGTTTTGGGAAGCTAGGATTGTTCGTGGAAGTAAGAATGAAGGTTGACAGTTGGCTTTTTCTGTAAGGTTGGGTATTTGCTGTGTTTCAGTTCATTCCAATAGGTGGGATTCAAGCCAGCCCTTGTAGGCCAGCTGGACTAGCTATCTTGAGTTTCAATTCCAGTAGGTGCGATTCAAGCGATAAAAAAGAGAACCAAGAAAAAATGTGGTTTTGTAGTTTCAATTCCAGTAGGTGCGATTCAAGCCGCGCGGTATGTCGACAGTGTCATAAAATCGACGTTGTTTCAATTCCAGTAGGTGCGATTCAAGCATCAGGTTGAGGCTGAGATAGATGCCCTAATTGCTGGTTTCAATTCCAGTAGGTGCGATTCAAGCCAAGCCTTTCAAGCCTTACGAAACGAAGCCCTACGATGTTTCAATTCCAGTAGGTGCGATTCAAGCCGTCAATGCGACCCTCAGACCTCAGACGCATAGCTTGTTTAAATTCCAGTAGGTGCGATTCAAGCCTTACTTGCCTATACATTTGTGAGAGAAGCTCGCGGCGTTTCAATTCCAGTAGGTGCGATTCAAGCTTCTTTGACCTTTTCAGTAGCTTTGAGATGAGGTTCAGTTTCAATTCCAGTAGGTGCGATTCAAGCGATGCATAACTTGAGGGATACAAATTTGCGATCATGAGTTTCAATTCCAGTAGGTGCGATTCAAGCAGCATATCCCAGGTCGAAAAGCAGAATCGACTAACCCGTTTCAATTCCAGTAGGTGCGATTCAAGCTGACGGGGGAACACCTGTTGAAGCTACCTTAAATGTGTTTCAATTCCAGTAGGTGCGATTCAAGCTATACATAACCCCCGTACCTACCCAAAATAGGCTATGTTTCAATTCCAGTAGGTGCGATTCAAGCAATGAAGGATATGACAGATGAAACGATTGTAGAGAGTTTCAATTCCAGTAGGTGCGATTCAAGCTACAAGTACCAGCCCTTACACCTCTCTACAATATCGCAGTTTCAATTCCAGTAGGTGCGATTCAAGCTAAATGGTAATCCTAAATATAGCGCAGGAAGGCGAGTTTCAATTCCAGTAGGTGCGATTCAAGCGAAGCCTCTCGCCTGGAAAAATACCCTGAGTTAGATGTTTCAATTCCAGTAGGTGCGATTCAAGCCAATTAAATCTTTGATAAATTTTTCCATTTTTTTGGTTTCAATTCCAGTAGGTGCGATTCAAGCCCGCTCAGGTTATCGACTTCGATTTGGTATTTACCTTGTTTCAATTCCAGTAGGTGCGATTCAAGCAAGCGTAAGTTGCTCACCCTCAGAACCTACCCCTTTACGTTTCAATTCCAGTAGGTGCGATTCAAGCGACGGGTTACCGCTCTCTGCAATTCCCCGTTCCTAAGTTTCAATTCCAGTAGGTGCGATTCAAGCCAAGGTAGTAAAAAGGGAAAATGATTTTGCCTATTCGTTTCAATTCCAGTAGGTGCGATTCAAGCCAGAGCGGGCAACCTCCATGTAAATATCCTTACGCACGTTTCAATTCCAGTAGGTGCGATTCAAGCCCGCTCAGGTTATCGACTTCGATTTGGTATTTACCTTGTTTCAATTCCAGTAGGTGCGATTCAAGCTCACAAAATGCCATGATCCCGAAAAATATCTCCAACGTTTCAATTCCAGTAGGTGCGATTCAAGCCAGGCCGATTACAGCCTGGAGGATTGATAGGTATTAGTTTCAATTCCAGTAGGTGCGATTCAAGCTCAATGACAGCGATGATGATGTTTTCAATTTGTTCAGTTTCAATTCCAGTAGGTGCGATTCAAGCTACAAACTATCAGGAGTATGTGAAACAGTTTAACTCGTTTCAATTCCAGTAGGTGCGATTCAAGCAGGTTACTTCCTGAACCTTTTTTTCGATTGAGACTTGTTTCAATTCCAGTAGGTGCGATTCAAGCAGCTCCGAAAAAAGGCTCAAAGTAAGTTTTATGAGCGTTTCAATTCCAGTAGGTGCGATTCAAGCTTTGCTAAAGACAAATTTTCAGCAAATATATTAAACAGTTTCAATTCCAGTAGGTGCGATTCAAGCTTCTCGCTGTCTACACCCTCCTCAAAAAGTTGGCCCGTTTCAATTCCAGTAGGTGCGATTCAAGCCACAAATTTAGCCTTTGAAGAAATTGCTCAAAATTAGTTTCAATTCCAGTAGGTGCGATTCAAGCTCTCATTGATCTTGACATTTACAGCAATGCTGATTGGTTTCAATTCCAGTAGGTGCGATTCAAGCCCGTGTCATTTTGTGATGATTGTAAAGGTTCAAACTGTTTCAATTCCAGTAGGTGCGATTCAAGCGAAACCGACGAGTTTAAAATCTTCGAGGTAGTTTTGGTTTCAATTCCAGTAGGTGCGATTCAAGCTATCCAGATGCAAACCTGTTGGTTGCTGAGAAGCATAGTTTCAATTCCAGTAGGTGCGATTCAAGCGATCCTCCCTGAACTCAGTCAGAAAATTTGCGACCCGTTTCAATTCCAGTAGGTGCGATTCAAGCCCGCTACAAACAGCAAAAACCCCCACTTATAAGGCCCGTTTCAATTCCAGTAGGTGCGATTCAAGCATAAAGACATTCAAAATCTGGAACTGTACTCTTCTGTTTCAATTCCAGTAGGTGCGATTCAAGCATCCCGATATGGTACTTCCAAAGCTACCATTATGCGTTTCAATTCCAGTAGGTGCGATTCAAGCCGCCAAAACCTTGGCATTGGCCCCGCCGCATACAAGTTTCAATTCCAGTAGGTGCGATTCAAGCCTGACTGAAAAACGCTATCTGTGGAGGCATTATTTGGTTTCAATTCCAGTAGGTGCGATTCAAGCCACTGACAGAGGAGGATATTCTTAAAGGAGAACTATGTTTCAATTCCAGTAGGTGCGATTCAAGCAATCAAACTCAGCAGCTTCTCCAGGCTGCGATGAGGTTTCAATTCCAGTAGGTGCGATTCAAGCTCTATAACAGAACTTCAGCAGAAGTATGACTAACTCTGTTTCAATTCCAGTAGGTGCGATTCAAGCGTCCCTCCGGATTGGGCTTTAAGGTCCTGGTAAGGTTGTTTCAATTCCAGTAGGTGCGATTCAAGCGAGGGCATCTTCTACGTTTCTTCTTCTTCCGTTTATACGTTTCAATTCCAGTAGGTGCGATTCAAGCCGCGTTTTTTAAGGATTGGGCACCCGGCGCGGACTTGTTTCAATTCCAGTAGGTGCGATTCAAGCATAAAGACATTCAAAATCTGGAACTGTACTCTTCTGTTTCAATTCCAGTAGGTGCGATTCAAGCGGGAAATCGTAGCTGTACCTACTCCCTGGCGATCCAATGTTTCAATTCCAGTAGGTGCGATTCAAGCCCGGGAGCCTACCCCCCACAGGGGAGGCCCGAAAAAGTTTCAATTCCAGTAGGTGCGATTCAAGCTCAGCTCAGTCAGTTCCTCGATTTGTTCCTCTGTCAGTTTCAATTCCAGTAGGTGCGATTCAAGCTATAAAATTCACAATGTCGAACAGGGCACGGAGGAAGTTTCAATTCCAGTAGGTGCGATTCAAGCACGCGGGCTGTATTTCTGCCAAAGAGCTTATAAAGTGTTTCAATTCCAGTAGGTGCGATTCAAGCTCTTTTTTATTTTGAGAAAACTACCCAGGTGTATGAGTTTCAATTCCAGTAGGTGCGATTCAAGCAAAAACGGAGATCATGAACCATGTTCGCCAAGTATGTTTCAATTCCAGTAGGTGCGATTCAAGCGACAAAACTTGGTTGGTGGCTACCATGAACATAACAGTTTCAATTCCAGTAGGTGCGATTCAAGCTGGCTTATGTTCCTTTACCTGATGTTCTTCTTTGACGTTTCAATTCCAGTAGGTGCGATTCAAGCTGTAACGCCAGAAGGCGCAAAAATAACCACCGAAGCGTTTCAATTCCAGTAGGTGCGATTCAAGCTCAATGAAACGAAAGGAACGAAGGTTGCGCATGACCGTTTCAATTCCAGTAGGTGCGATTCAAGCGCCCAGAAGTGCCCTCTGCTTTTCGT
>CAZMAV010000022.1:60164-69985 GCA_964564415.1 uncultured Bacteroidia bacterium
CCCCGTAGATATATTCATGAAAATAGGCCTTTAGGGCCTGTAAAGCAATGCTTTTTTCAAAAAAAATAGCTCCAAAGTCGTCGACCGCCAATAGGGCCTTTCCCCCCCTAGATCGACGACCCCAATTTCCTACGTCAAAGAGCCTCAGGACCATTGCCTGCCCCACATCCCAGCCAACCGAGCCATAAACCACCCGGTCGACGACCCTTCCCTACAAGAAAACATCCGTTTCCCCCTTTTCCAAGCCCCAAATGTCCTTTTTAAGCCTGCGCAATTCCCGGCTCTTAAACACAATGACACTGTCTTCTTCAGGGTTGATCAAGGCAAGGACCTCAGCCTCTAAAGAAGCCAACCTGCTGGGGCTGAGTTCCCCCTCCAAGACAGAATTTTGTATCCAGGTGAGGTAGCGACGACATAATTTTAACATCTTACCCACCCGCTTTACATTCACATCATATATCAATACTACATACATAAGCCATAAATTAAAAAGTGAGGATTGATTTACCATATAAAAATGATTACCACGGAGCATTTTTTGCTTTGCAACCCATAGTGCTTTTGGGGATGAAAACAAGTTACTTATGATAAGCCCAACAGCGCTTTAGCCATTTATTTGTGATAATCACTAAAGTTGAGATTTAACACATATTTGTTTTTCTACCACCAGGCTTTGAAGGGTTGGTAATCCTGTATCTCCAGACAATGCTTGGCCAACTTATAGCATTCCAGCCGGATTAGATGCCCATAGCTGACCTTACGTCCCAGTTTTCTGTGTTCGATGGTATCCTTCAGGCGAGCATCCCAGGCCTGAACAAAGGTCTTTCGTCCTTCATCCTTCAGCAAACAGCCCTCCAACCGGCTGTCAAAGTCTTTGGCCTTCAGCTGTCTGCGGTTGATAAGGCGAAAAATCAAGCGATCTACCAGGATGGGTTTGAAAAGCTCGGCGAGGTCCAGGGCCAGGGAATAACGCCTCGTCCCGGGTTCATGTAAAAAGCTGATGGTCGGGTTCAACTGGGTATGGTAAATCTGATCCAGGCAGGCGGTGTAGCACATCATGTTGCCAAAGGAAATCAAGGCATTGAGTTCGTTTTGTGGAGGTTGGCGGCTCCTCACTCCAAAGGTGAATCCACTCTCTTCCATGATTCGCTCGAAGGCCTGATAGTAGACCTGCCTTAGGTTGCCTTCAAGTCCCATAAGGGCAGCGACCAGGCTGGGGCTGTCCTTCCTCTCCAATAGTCCCAAGACTTCTCCCTGATGCTTATCAAAGCACTCGATAAGGTCGGTAAGATCTTTACCCCGATTTTGATAGTACTGTAGATTTTTGCGCATGTTGTGGGCGGCACCTAGGATAAAACTGTGTGCGAGGACCAGGCGTTTTGGGGTAGAAAGATAGTGTTGGGTCTGGGTTACCTGCATCTTGCCAGCCAGGAGGAAATCCTTGGGCATAAAGGAACCCGTGTAGTGCTCGTAGTAGTCAAAAAAATGTACCGGAATATGGCTGCGTCCCAGCAGGTTGTACATGGCGCTGTTGGCATCGAGGCTACCGAAGACATAGAGGTTTTTGACTCCCTCTATGGGCAGGTATCGGGGCTTTTGCTTTCTTCCTTCTGCATCCACAGGGGTGAATTTGAGGGTATGATCCTTGCGGGAGAGGCGGCCCGGGTTGAAGAGGTAATAAGATTTTTTCATGGTTTAGGCTTCTTCTCCGCTCCAGCAAAAGTCAAAGTAACTGCAAAGGCGGCAGGCCCTTTTGGGTAGGGGGGCTGGGCATGGCTTGTCCAGGATGTTACGAATCTCTTCCATCCAAATGGGGATTTCTTCACGATCGGGATCGCTGAGCCAGACCTCTTCTCTTTGTTTTTGTCGTGGATACTCCAGGACTCCGTAACTGGCAGGGAGGCCGTTTTTCTCCAGGGTCCATAGGTAAAATTTTACCTGTGCCCTGTGGGCTTCCCCCCTTTTGTTGGACTTTTTGACTTCATGGACCACCCCGGCAACAGGATCGTAGTGGTCGAGTTTGATACCGGGCAGTTGCAATTCGCGGTATCGGCTGCTGCGCTTTTGGTAGCTATTTTCGTGAATGACCCTTCCTTCAGCGACGAGATCGGAGGTTTGTTCCATTACAATCTGATGGTGGTGCAGCCACATCTTTCGATGGCATTGATGAAAGTAGGTGTAGACAGTGGCGGTCATGTTGTTGCTAGTATTTTCTGGGCTGTGAGCTAAGAGAGCTACTTTTTGAATGTCTTCTTCATATATGCTTGTACATCATCAAGGTCAAAGGAATTGATGTCCCACCCGTCTCCTTCACTTAGGCCCATCCACTCCAACACCTCTTGGTGCTGGTCGTGGTTGGGGTTATTGATGGCTTCGACCATGTGATAATATCCGTGTATGCCCCCACAATCTTCCGGGGGACAGCTTCCTTTCCCTGCAGTACACATAGGATAGGGGGCAGCTTCACCCACTAATTTTTGGAGTATAATTTTGTGCTCCCAGGAATCGCCCAGGTCATAGACATAGTAAAAAGTATCTTTGGGCTTGTGAAAGGCTCTTGAGATGATGATTTTTCCTGCGTCTTCGTGGTCATTTTCATCCTCTTCAAAGAATTTTTCTAAGGGCGGTCCTATTACAGGAGGGTGATAGGGCTTAGGTGAAAACTCCCAAAGATGGTTATCATGCCAGCCAAAAGCCGCCTGAATGGCTTTGTGTAGGGTTTCGAAGGTCTCTTCTTCGGAGATGCGAATCTTACGCCAGACAGGTGGCTTGGCACTTCCTTCCAGTGTTACTTTGAGGAGTAAGGGCATGATAGGTAGTTGCTTAGTTAATTGAAATTAAGCTTTTTCTAGCTGGGATTCATAAGGAAACTCAGACATAAGCTTGATCAGGTCACTTTTGGCTTGATCAATGGCATTCGCATCACCTACTGCCCCGGTGATGTGTCCGGCTGCCGAGGGAGTCACATAAAGTTTTGCCTTTGTGGTTTCATCAAATTTTGGGACAGCTTGTGGACGTTCAGTATCTTCCCTAAGATCTCCGCGGATGGCATAGGCAATTTGATTGGCATTATCACTGATCGCCAGTCCCAGGGTTTCCATCAGGCTAAATGTCCTTGCTTGGTTGGAGGTAATGCGCCAATTCACCAAGGCATTGGCCAAGGCCTCGATGATTTCCCTTCGTTTAGGTTCAGGGCAAATCAGACATTTGCCAAATACATTTTCTCCCTGGCCCCAACCTTCTTCAATCATTTTTTCCTCTATTTCAGGAAATAATTCTGGCTCTAGCTTATTGGTAGAAACACAAAATAGGGTACGTAGGTCTATGGCAATATCATAGACAAATAATCCAGTGGCGCGCTTTTGATCTTGGATGTATGCCTTATTGGGGAGGCTTCTTTTGTTTGATTTCAACCATTCTGCCAACTCTTCGTCAGATAACTTAGCTCCTCTCTTTTTGCCATCTATCCAGTATACGTTGACATGGTGATGATCGGGATGGGATGTCCGGTCAAAGGTCAAATTCTCCATGGGAGACTCTATCCCCCCAAGAAGAGGATGGAGGGGTCGCATAGCAGAAATCGAAAGAGGACTTCTTCTCTTAATGGTTAAACTCCCAGATTCTGCTTTCATATAACCACCTAATAATTGATCCGGAAAAGTGGGATCGCAAGGGGAATGTGGTTCTTTTTGACTGGCTTTCTGGTTCTTTTTGTCTATTTCCCAGTTAAATGTGATAGCGGCAAATGGGAGATTTAGGGCTTCCATGATGGAGCGTTTTACCTGCTGTCCACTTGAGTAGGCCATTCTACGGCCAAATTGAGGGTCAGTGAAAAATTTTTGGCCATCATTGACTCCAAATACGGTGTGGACTGCATGGCGAAGCCCCCTTAGATAAATAAATGGTAAATTGTTCATGATAAATATAATGTTAATTCTTGTTAATCAATTATGTTGTTTGGAGTTGATATTGGTATTCAAAGCGAACAAGGGTGATAAACAAGGGGAAATTATCAGCTGGCATTTTCAGAACCTGTTCTACAATTTCCCTGTAAACCTCGGGTTGACCCTCCTTCTTCTCCAGGAGGGTAGTCAACCCTTCAATGAAGGACTTGATGTTTTTTGCTCCAATGATCTCTTTGGCTTGGTTGAAGAGTACAGTTTTTCCTCGCTCATCCTGTAAGGATCTCAGGGACTTAGCCAATTTGGCGGCCAATTCCAGTAGTTCTGTTTTGTTTAGCATGGCAATAATCCAGATTTTGAAAAGGTTATAAGTCTTAAATGAGTGTTCGTCTTTGAATTTGAAGTCTTTGCCCTGGGCATACATAAAAGTTCCTTTGGGCATATACTTGCGCAGATCAGCTGGTTCAAGGGCTTTCAAACCGATTACTCCTTGCATGCAAGCCCTGCGAAAATTAAAGAAGGGGACTAAACTTTCGAGTTCTGTGTTGGTCAGTGAACTTTCTGTGGAGTCCAGGAATACCCTATCTCGGATTTCATACAATCGCTTTGCTGCAGGCAGGTTGAGGTTGATGAATCCAAAGGTTTTATTCGTTTTCTCGTAGTTGAATGTGCTGGCCGTAATTACTTCCTCCGGATAAAGCTTTGACAGGTTAAAGAAAGATTGAGTCCAGGGGAGAGGGGGAATGGCCATCTTACCATTTGGATTGGCTTCGGGAGATATTTTCAAGCCATCCATTGGGAAATCAGGATCAAAACTGCGGGAAAGGCTATGATTCAGCCAATGGGCATTCCATGTATCTATCTGGTTTCCCTTTAGATTTGGTGTTTGTGTGAGGAGCTTTCTATACACAGGCCATCCCTGAAAAAGCATCCATAGGAGCTTGGGATCATTGATCAGCATGCTACTCCCACCTACAGAGATTCCAAAACTAGCCCCAATCCAGGAGGCATAGATTTCTTCCGAACTTATATCCAAATCAATGGAGCTTAGCTGTCCCGAAGAGACTGCCTGAATGTCCTCGGCGGCATAGCCTACAAAGGTAGAACCACTGATTTTGCCATCTTTGATATTTTGGTGCATCCGCTCCCGCCTTGCTTCATGCTTGGTCGAGTTCGGTCCCACATTTTTTGCTGGCATGGACTGAAAAAAAGAGGAGCCATGGACATGCATCAAATGCCGGTCATCATCAAAAAATAGAGGAAATAATATTTCATCAAAGAAATTGCGGGCATTTAGCGCTGTCTTTTCTCGCTCATTGTAGAGTTGAAGGAATGTCTTTCCTATATAGCTGGTATACATAATTAGAGGATTTGAGTAGGTTCAGTTAGTTTAAGGCCCCATTTTTCGTATTCTTTCAGGGGTTGTGGAATTACATAGGGGTAGGAGCCAACTTCGAGCTGATGGTATTGATTGGAATACCTGGAAAGGGTCTTCCAATTGATGGGAATCTCATAATGGACTCTTTCCTCCCAATCAGCAGCGAGATAGGCTTCTTCATCGACATCAAGGATACAGGTAGCACTCTCGATTTCAAGGGCTTCGATCAGAACTGCCTTTTTGTGATTGGTCAACTCTCGAATCTTATATCTTTCGTCTTTGAAAATTAGATGGATGTCGATTTCTTTGGTGTCTAATTCAGGAAAAACAACATCAATTTTCTTTTGTAAGTCTCTCTCATGCAGGACCTCACCTCCTTCTGGTAACTGCTCGAAGCTTGCTTTGAGTACTTCCTTTTTGTAAGGCAAACCAGAGCCTTTTGGGGCGATTACATGGACAGGCTTGAATTTCCTATCCGTGTTTTGATTTCGTTTTCGATTGATTCGACCAAAGCGTTGGATAAGGCTATCGAGAGGTGCACATGCTGTGATCATTCGGTCAAAGCTAATGTCGAGGCTTACCTCAACGACCTGGGTAGAGATCACCAGACAGGGATTAAGTCCCTCTCCCCATTTATTTCCATCTCCATTGAATTCATTTTTAAGGCGAGATTCCAGCCTTACCCGATCTCCTCTTCTAAATCTGCTATGTATTAGCATTTTGGGAATTTCAGGAAACGCCTTTTCCAATTCTTCAAAGGTTTCCTGGGCTTTTTTTACTGTGTTACAGACATAAAGGACCTTATCTTTTTGGTCAAAGGCTGTATGTAGAATCTTAAGGACTTCCTCTTCTTCAATTTTGTACACATGGTGGCGGTCAAAATCATCTAGTTTTTCAGCAGAAAGCCTAATCTCGTATACCTTTGATGCTCCTCCCAGTATTTCCTTCAGGCGATTGTAAAGAATAGAAGGCATGGTAGCCGTGCCAATATGAATTCGACAATCTAGGCGAAGCAGGGCTTTTACGATCTCCAGTACCATGGCCCGGGATAAATCTGAGTATGTATGGATTTCGTCCAGGATAATATCGGTCCCTTTAAGGTCTAGCATTACAGTTTCAAATCCTGAGGTGCCAAAAATTATGGCTGCCAACTGATGAGGGGTCAAAACCTTTGCTGATGAACCAGGTAAGGGTTGAAGAATTCGTTCATCTATTTTTCCCTTGGCCACAATTTTTGAGGTTGCATGTAAGAGCCGGATATCCTGGTGGTCTGGCATTGTATCCTTGAGCCTTTCCCACATAGCATTGATCGAGGCTTGAAAAGGAAGGGTATAGAAAACACGGCCATGGGTTCTTTTGAGCAAGAAGTCGGTTTTCCCTGCACCAGTAGGGGCAACTACCAAGGTGTGAGGCCTGGAGTCGTCAGTCTTGATTTGAGACAGGGGATAGAGAGGATGGGATCTGCCAGGATCACGATAAAAGGAAAAATCTGGCCTCTCAAACAAATACCTTAATTTCGATTCTGTCTTATGTGTGAAAGCAGAGGCAAAATGATCTGCCGATCGAAGTAATCCTCTATTTGGAGACCAGCCTTTAGGCAGGTGCTCGCAGTAGTCAACTACATATTCAATGGCAACTTTAGCAGATTTATAAGAGATAGGTCGAGTTTCAATGCCAAATGATTCAAGGATTTGTAAACCATAGGGAGACCATTCATCCCAATCCATCAGATGATTTTTCATCCAAAGAGGATCACAATCGACCAAATCCAGTATGCCTCGGTTGCTGGGGTCATCCTGAATGGACTTATGGTGGGCAATGACTAAGTCGACCAGGGTATTCCACTCACCTGCTGGAAAAATTGGTAAAAAGCCTAAAGATGAAATTTCATGTCTATGTGCAAAATTCCAATTTCGATCTTCCAAGAGGGAGTCAGCGTTTATTTTTCGAATCTTTCGCTGAAAATGTGGATGTGCTTTGCCCAAGTCATGAAGAATGGCTCCTTTTCGGGCTGATCCCAGATCAAATTCCCAGTCATATTTTTCTGCAAAAAATTCAATAGCCATTGTTACCTGTTGAGTATGCTCCAACAAGGTCAAACCACCATTTTCCTCGCTTTTAGCCAATATTATGTCGTAGTGTTTCACGGTCTTTCTCTTATTGGGTTTCCAAATACACGTAGTTCTCCAAACATTTCTTTTGCCTCATCAAAACGGTTATGGCCAACTTTAAAACCATTTTCCTGAGTAGAGAAGATGAGTTCAAAGCCAGGTATTTCGTTCAAAGCTTCTGAGGATAGGATCTCCATTTCCTTCGGATAGATCATGTCTTCGTTCCTGCAAAGGCATAGGTGCTGTTGGGCAGCAATTTGGGCATGATTTTCACTTCGAAAAGCAAGATGAAGCTTGGGATAAAGCATTACACCTCTATTGAGAACTCCCAAGTTCGTCTTAAAAGATTTCTTATTTTTTGATGCTTTGAAGCCCCCTTTGGACCAGGTACGCTCCTGTTGAAAGTCTAGTCCTGTATAACTTAACCGATGCCTTGCAATCCTGTGTATTCCTGGACTTTCCAGCAACTCTGGAAATAATTTTTTCTCCATTCCCTCTACGATGCTGGGAGTGAGAAATTGCTGGCTAAATGTCTCACTATCCCTGACTGCAGTCCAGGGTTTGATAAAGCCAAAAGGCCCCGAGTACGTTACAATATGATAATTCATCTTTCTTCTCATTTTATAGCTCCAAATCCAATTCCGGTACAATTGCCCAGGCCTGTCTCCCAACAAAAAGCCAAGGCCCTGGGATCTCCCTCCGCAATCACCGGATGAAGGCTTCCCTTATTTTCGATGCCCCTGTAGGTGGTAACTTTGGTTTTACCTTTGGCATAGTCATGATCAAAACGCAGCTTAAGATCCAAGTCTTCTAGGCCTCCCACCCGCATCTTATGGCGAAGGGTCTCGCTCATTAGGTAGTCCGACTCCTCATCTTTTGGGAAGTAAAATTTGGTTCTATCTTCTATCCTCCTTTTAATTAGAATAGGACTCTGGACATAGAAATAGGCCCGGTTGCTAAATTCAGGGGGATTACGAAGAATGACTTCCTTGACCCTCATCCCACAAAAAAGCTCTCCATCCTGATACAAACCCTCAATCACCTGCTTGGCCAGGTTACTTCCCGGAGCGCTAATAAAGAAGGTAGTCCCTTCGGGGAAGTCCAGGCCCTTTCTATTTCTGCTGTTGCCTGGCGATAACCAAGAAAGGGAGTAGAGGGAGAGGTCGTCGTGGAGTTCATTCCAGCCCAACCACTTGTGAAAAGTCCCTACCAATTTTTGCTGGTAGTTGAAGGGAACAATTTCTTTGTTAGGGGTAGTCTTGATATATATTCTCATATTCTGAAAAATTTGTTTGGCAAAGGTTTAGGTCTGCCTCCTTTTGTTTATCGCTCTTTCCTATGCTTGCAAAGAAAAGAAGGAAGGTGGGGAGTTGATCTCCCCAGGGCTCAAAATTTTTTTAAAACTCATTCCCTAAAGGGTTCGATTAAAGTTTCTGACTTAAAAAATTACAAGCACCTTTCAATTCCAATCGGTTCAAATAAAGAGATTCAATTTATTTCTAATATTTTAATATTTTTATTTATTAAAAATGATTTTATTTCGGCAAAATTTTTATTTATAAGTTCTATAAATTCTTGAGTGCTACAATTACCTATTCTAAGCCAAATAATTTTAGGCGGAAAGCCACGCAATTCTTGAATGTCTTTGAAGTCTTTATCTTTTGTCAGAATATGCATGCTATTCTCTACCGCATATTGCCATAAAGAATTATCATTTGATCTTTCATAGCTAAAATCCAATACATGGGTAAAGTGAATATCTCCTTTCGGGAAGGCTTTTGGAATTTTTGGAGAAATATTATAGTCTATTAAAACAGAAATCGTATTTTCTATTTAAAAAAATTACTAGCATTGGTCAATTTATTTGTAAATATCCAAAAAGCAAAAAATACCGATTGAAATCGAATGGTGAAAGGCTATGTTTGTCTGTAAGTATTTGTTTATTAGTGTATTACATTTTTTGGCTAAGTAATCTTACTGAGACGTTCACTTCCTTTTTGATGATCCGCGGCATAAGCAAGAGCAGCAAGTATGTCTTCTCGAGTAAGATTTGGAAAGTCATCAAGAATTTCATCAGTGGACATGTCGGAGGCTAGGTAACTTAATATATCTCCTACGGTGATTCGGAGACCACGGATGCAGGGCTGGCCCCTGCGCTTTCCCGGCTCTTTTGTTATTATTTTTTTGTAGTCAACCATATGGTTTGTTTTTTTAGGAAAAATAAAACTAGTTAAAAAAAATTGGTTCTCTGCCAAAAATGGCGGGGATGCGAGTCTGGGGTGCGACCCTTCCAGGGTCGATCTCCACGCGGTACGCGTACTACATAGGTTGAACCCCTCTGGGGTTCATAGGGCGCACAACCTCGGAGAGGTTGCACCTTTGGTGTGCCGGGCATGTGCATGTGCTAGCAGGGTGTGAGTCCCTGTTGAG
>CAZMAV010000023.1:0-68979 GCA_964564415.1 uncultured Bacteroidia bacterium
GCAGGCGGTTTTTCCTGTCGAGCGTCTCCTATAAGCGCGAGGTTTATCCTGTCCTGAGAGGGACAAATGCTGAGATAGGCGAAGCGGTGAGTACCTAAGGAGAAAGTCGCTTCGTTTTTTATTCATGTTTATTAATTTGTAGTCTCTTGTTGACAATCATAGCTCCCATGCCAGCCGCTCCTATTTTCCTTTCGTATCGGCGATCAAAATGCCGGGACACAGCCTTGGTCCTTTTTCAACTGCTCAAATCCAACTTAGACAAGGATACTGTCTTTTTGGATGAAGAGTCGATCCCGCCCGGTACAAAGTGGCCAGACGAACTCCGCCAAGCGGTCCACCATTGCCACCTGCTTTTGCCGCTGATTCACCCCGATTGGCATAAAGACCAGGAAGAATCCGGCGAGCGATCCCTGCATCAAGCGGGGGATTGGGTTCGGCTCGAACTCGAGACAGCATTGAAGGCTGGCAAACAAGTGGTTCCCCTCCTGATCAATGGGGCGTATGTAAGCCCCACTCCTCTCGATCCAGCCCGAATCGTCCCTCCCAATCCTGCGTGGCTGCCCGAGCCCCTGCAGGATCTCTTTCACAACCAGATACTCCGTTACGATCGCCTATTTACGAGCGCCCAAACCACGCACCTTATCGACGACATTCGAGGCCTCCTGCCCCAGACTGGGCCATCCTCGGGGAAGAAAGCAGTCGACCCTAGCGGGCATTATGCCAACCTGCTCGCCAGGGAGCTCCCCCTCCCGGAGGAACTATACGACCAGCTCTGCCACCGTGAGAATCCCTACGTGGGGATCAGCCACTTCGCAGAGGCGGAAGCCCCCTTATTTTTTGGTCGGGACCGAGAAATATGGGAATTGAGCCGGGACATTTTCGCTTTGCGGCCCAATCAAATCTTGCTGTTTCACGGCGCTTCTGGCGTGGGAAAGTCTTCTTTGCTCTACGCCGGCTTATTTCCCCGCCTGCGACATCCTCAACAGGGATGGTACGTGGGCTATGAACGCCGCCAAAAAGCGCTTCCCCTCGCTCAACAGTTGGCACAAATGGTCAAAGCCGCCCTACAGGCCGAGGAGACGCGGCAGCTGCTGATCCTGGATCAGGTGGAGGAAATCATAACTGATCCAGGGAAAACGGACGAGATCCCCTCTTTTGTTGCGCACCTCAAAGACACCCTAACCCGCCATCCGGCCCTAAAAATCATCTTGAGCTTTCGCAAAGAATACCTCTATGACCTCAAAAAGCCGCTGAAAGACCAAGCGATCAATTACCGCGAATTTGCGCTGCATCCCCTCGACGAGGCCGGGATGCACAGGGCGATTCAAGGGGTATTTGAGACGGCAGCAGTGACAAAAGAATTTCCCTCGCTGAAGCATGCGACGCAAGAACCCGCCTTTATCGAAGCCCTCATCGCCGATATCAACCAAGACCAGGCTTCCAACAAGGCGCCCTTGCTGCAGTATCAGCTGGAAAGCTTGTACCGAATCGCGCAGAAGCAGGCGATTACAACTAGAGAGCCCCTCTGCATGACCCTTTCGCTCTACCAGGCCCAAGCCAGTACGTCGCTGGCAAGCTTTCTCGAAGACAAAAAGCTGGCCGAGGTGGCAGCGGATTTTCCCGAAGCAGTTAAAACCGGCCTCGTCGACGACCTCCTCTACCATTTCACCACTGCTGATCTCACCGCGGCGACCCATACCAGAGCTGAGGTTTACCAGCGCTATCACCATCTGCGAGAAGATGACGCCCAGCAGCAGCGGCTAGACAAGCTCCTGCAGTGCCTGGTAGACCAATACCTGCTCCTCTATCAGCAGCTTCGCGATACCTACCGCCTGGCCCACGATGCCCTGGCGCGTATCATCCGCCAGCGCTACGAAGCCTCCCCCAAACCAGGACAGCAAGCGGCCCTGATCATTCGCGCCAAAGAAAAACTCGCCCTGGAAAAAGTGGCGTTCTCCGAAACGGACATCCAGCTCATCGAGGAGGGCAGAGCCGGCATGTATGCCATCCCCTTGGCTCTCCAGCACAAGCTAGCTGCAGACGCCCAGCGCTATGCCCAGCAAAAGGAAAATCGCTGGCAGCTGGCCTACCGCTCAGCCCAGTCAGATTATGAGCACCTCCGCTTTTCCGAGGCTCTCGCCAACCTCCAGCTCGCCCACGCTGAAGGCATCCACCCAGACCCGCTGGCAGACCTGGCCCTGAATCTCCTGTTTCCTTTCCATGCCCTCGGTCGGGATGACCAACTCTCGGCAGCCCTTGCCTTCCTCAAAGACCTGGAGATCCTCCCCGAATTGCCGGCCCTATTCTCCCCGCATGATGGCCAGGCATTCGCGGCCCACTTCCCCCAACAATGGGCCCAATCCCAAAAGTCCTTCTTCCCCGAGATGAAACCCATCTCAGGCGGAAGTTTCACCATGGGAAGTGCTGAAGGCGCCGCCTATTTCCCACAAGAAGGCCCGGAGCATCCTGCCCGGGTAGATGATTTCTGGATGGGGGCTACGCCCATCACCTGTTGGCAGTATGGGCTGTATTGCCGGGATGCAGACCAAGCGCTCCCTTCCGACTCGGGCTTTGGTCGGGGAGATCGGCCCATCATCAATGTTTCCTGGCATGAAGCGGTGGACTATTGCAATTGGCTGAGTGAACGCGAAGGATTGGAGGAGGTCTATGAGCGCCAGGACAACGAAACGGTGATCGCTCACTGGGAGCAAAATGGCTATCGCCTGCCTACCGAAGCTGAGTGGGAATACGCCGCCCAAGGGGGATACACTCCCGACGGCCAGACGCGAGGGGGCCAGGGGGCTCGTTTTGGCAATGGCAAGGCCCTGGCCGATCCTGCAGACATGAATTTTGATGGCGCACACTCATATAACACCTTCAATAAGGAGGTATCTGGATGGTCCAAGCCGGGCATCAAGCGGGGGCAGACGACTCCTGTGGCGGGGTTTGCTCCCAGTCCACTCGGGCTGTATGACCTCAGCGGCAATGTCTTCGGATGGTGCTGGGATTGGTACGAGGAATCCTATTATGCCCAAAATCCGCCCAAAGACAATCCGCATGGCCCTGAATCCAAACAAGCTTTCAAGGTGGTTCGTGGCGGGTCCTGGCTCGCTACTGCGATCTACTGTCGTTCTTCGTTCCGCGTCAGGGTCATTCCTATCGGTCAGAACGGTATTGTTGGTTTTCGGGTAGTCCGGCGCTTAGCCCTTTAGCTCTTTTACGCTTTTACCCTTTTCACGGAGCGCAGCGGAGTGACGAATTTTTTTTTGGGGGGGGCAGGAGGCTCCTCCTGTTACTTCTAGACATTGGTGGATGGGAAAAGTCAGGATCATAGCCCTCCTGACGTTAATTTTGCACAAAAGTTCCGGGGCAACATCCGGAATAAAGCCTTCAAGCTATGCGGGTAGACTCCAAAAGGATAATGCACCTTTTTACATATAAATCTCATGCAGGCGGCTCCCCAGCATATCACCCCACCAACTTTGCCACCCCTGACACTTCTGCGAGCACCTCGGCATATTGCCCCAGGGCCTCTCGGATCAGGTTGATCTCTTTTCGCAGTTGCTTCTCATCTTCCCACAGCCGTTCATGCTCCGTCCGGCTTCGTTCGGCGGGTTTCTTCGCCTCCCAGTCAGTCAGGATGGGATGCCATTTGGCCAGGACCGGCCTTAGCACCTTATTCAATATACCCACCGCTATGTGCCCAAAGGTCGTATCTCCTGGGTTTGCTGGCGTCGCCAACTGGGGACCATACTTCTTCAGGATTTCCCGGGTCGTCCCAAATAAGGAATACAGGGAATTCAGCGCCTCCCGAAGCAGCCCCTCATCCTCCTTCAGCTCCGCAGTGGTGATCCGCGTTGCCAGTTCCACATACATCTCCCAGGCCGCCTTCTTCTGGCTTTCATCCACCACCCAGGTCGTATCCATCTCCAGAAAGCCCAGTTTCACCCTAAACTTTGTATCCGTTAGCCTTGCTATGCCCATGATCTTATCTTTATCTTGCTTGAATTTACAATTTCCATCTTTAGAAACCATGTAATTCTAAGTGTAAGTTCTATTCTGCCGTTTTCGGAAATCAAGCCGAGCTATTTCAGAAAAATGTCATTTGAAAAAAGCTGAAATATTGGACTTCCTGAAGGTAAGTCTTAGTAACTTCTATTTATCATGCTAAATTTCATTTATCCCTTTGACCGACCCAGAATTTTCACGAATTATTTTTTGCGATACAACCCATAGCGCTGTTGGGGTTTGAAACAAGCTACTTATGATAAGCCCATCAGCGCTTTAGGTATTGTAGGCAACTAAAAAAGCACCTATCCCGAGTTTGGGATAAGTGCTTGATCCTCAGGGTGGGCCCAGCTGGGCTCGAACCAGCGACCACCTGATTATGAGTCAGGTGCTCTAACCAACTGAGCTATAGGCCCGTATTGGGATAGCAAATATATGACTTTCCTACTCAGAGGCCAAGGAAAAGATGCATGAATTTGCTCCCTTGTTCCTATGGCCCTCTTTATCCTCCTTTGCTCTAATTTTCCCCATATCGCTCCCTGGCTTCTTCTATGGCCTGCTGACGAATGAGTTCGTCCAGCCGTCGCTGCAATTCTACCGTCCGCACATACAAAACTAGGCAGGCCAGGGTCAAGGCCAAAAGTCCCAGGTATATGATCAGGTCTACCCCGCGGCCGATCCCCAGGGTATGAGCCAATATGATGCTGAGCCCCGGAAAAGCCAAAAACAATAAGCCCAATCCCAAAATTAGCATCACCAGGAGACGAAGGGACTTCCTTTCCCTTAGTTTTTGATAGCATATCCCCCCAATTAATAGAAGAAGGGGGATCATGATCCACTGGAATACGATCATCGCTCAACTCATTTTACTTGTCCATAAATCTGCCAGTACGTGAAAGCCCTCCCACCAAGTCGTCCCCTTCTGCCTGGCATAGTCGTCATAACTTACCCTTACACTGACCTCCTCCCAACGAAGCCTCTCCTCCCGAATTCGTGCCAGCACCTCCGTGGCATGTGCCCGACGAGGCTCCCTCAAAACCATAACTTCCAGGGCCTTGCGGTTCATCGCCCGCAAACCATTGTGGGCATCGCTCAGCAATAGACCTGTGAATAAGAAGTTGATCCAACATGCCACCCGAAGCACCCAACGCCTGCCCCGGGGAACAAGGCTGCGAGATTCATCATCCAAAAAGCGGGATCCCAGGACCACATCTGTCCTCCCCTTTTCCAAGGGCTCCAATAATTTTTCTATGTCCCCTACCCTATGCTGCCCATCGGCATCAAAATGTACCACATATCTTGCTCCCCATATCCTGGCCAGGTCCATCCCCGTCATTAAGGCTGCTCCCTGACCCAGGTTTTGGCTGTGACGAAGGTAATGGACCCTCATTCCCTCGCATATCTCCGGGGTCTCATCCGTAGACCCATCGTCAACCACGATGACCTGATGGCCGGCTTGGGTTACCTCCCCAAGTACCCTTGCCAAGACCTTTCCCTCATTGTAAGTAGGGATTATGACGCAGGTATGTTTGAGAAGATGGGCCATCTTTTACTTGATAAACGAAAAAATTGACAAGTATCATGGCAAAATAATAAATATATCTCCCAGCTTTCCCACTTTTTTTACCTAATTTTTACCCATGAAACTGGCTGTTATCTCTGATACACATCGCCTTCTTCGGCCCGAATTGCTCAACCAAATGGAAAATGTGGACCTCGTTTTACATGCCGGAGACATTGGGAGCATCAAAGTATTGACCGAACTGAAGGAAATCGTTCCCGTCCTGGCCGTAAAAGGTAATGTAGATATCAAGACTTGGTCCAAGACCATCCCGGAATTTGTAGAGAAAAAAATAGAAGGAATTATCATTAAGGTGATACACCGGCCCGAGGATATTCCCCAGGAATGGTTTGAAGACGGGACGGACATTATTATTTATGGACACACCCATAAGCCCCTAGAAAGCAAAAAAGGCAATACGCTTTTGCTGAATCCTGGAAGCATAGGTCCCAGGCGCTTCAACCTCCCCATTTCTTACGTCCTTATGGAAATTGAGCAGGGAAAGTACAGCTACGAGTTCATTACCATGGAGGCAGAGACAACCTAAATCAGTTGTCGAACTCTGGCTTGGATTTGGTCATCTGGGCTTGTATGGCCTTCATCAGATCGTCTGACAAGAGCATGGCCGCATTCCAGGTAGCAATGTATTTCAGCCCATCTTCCACCCTGTGGTCCCGGGTGTAATTGAGCATTTCCTTGGTCCCTCTGATCGAAAGGGGAGATTTTCCGGCGATCTGACGGGCGATTTCCATCACTTCATCCAGCATTTGACCTCGCTGCTCAAAGCAATCATTGACCAATCCAAAGGTCTTGGCCTCTTCTCCACTTACCTTCCTTCCGGTGTAGACCATTTCCCTGGCAATTCCATCAGGGATAATCTTTGGCAATCGCTGCAAGGTACCCAGGTCAGCTACCATGCCCATGTCGATTTCCTTGGCCGTTATGAAAGCATCATGGGTGGCATAGCGCATATCACAGGCCGAGATAATGTCTACCGCAGCCCCGATACAGCCGTTGTGGATAGCTGCGATCACTGGCTTGCGGCAATCTTCAATGGCCTTGATAGGAGCCTGTAAATCCAGTATGATTTGCCTTAGGTATTCCCTTTTTCTTCCCTCACAGTCGGCCTGATTGCCTCGATTCAGTTCCATGAGAAGGGATACGTCAATCCCAGAACAGAAATGCTTGCCTTCCCCCTTGAGGATGACAACCCTGGCCTCTGGATTGCGATCGAGTTCCTCAAATACCCTGTTGAGTTCTTCCCAACTCTGGTTGTTGAGGGCATTGGCCTTTTCAGGTCGGTTGATGGAAACCTGGGCGACATGGTTTTCCAGGGAAAGGATGAGGGTTTGATAGTCCATGATTTTTGACGTATGCTGTTGATGAATAGGCCGGGCCTAGGGTTGCTTTTCGCAGGAATCTAAGACTGTCTTGACCGAGGCATAGTTTACCTCTTTCCAGTCGTTGCCCCACTGAGTCCGAATATAATTAATCAAAGTGGTAATTTCCTGGTCGGAAAGGGTGTTATTCCCGGGCATGGGCTGATTGTAGGTTTTTCCGTTGACCTTCATGGGACCTTCATAGCCGTAGCGCAACATACAAGCAATGTTTTCTTCTGCTTGTTTCAAATAATCAGCACCTGCAAGAGGCGGGTACAAGCCCCTCAGTCCCTGTCCTTCTTCCATATGGCAATTGGCGCAGTGTCGGCTGTAGAGCCTGGCCCCGGCGGAAGAATTTTCTCCCTGAATCAGGTACCAAAACAAAAGAATCAGGCCACCCAGCAAGAGTGGCCAAGCAAAGGATAATATTCCAATTGCCTTTTTATCCTTCATTAAGCAGTCGCTTCATGTCGTGAATCAGCATATCGACCTCTTCGGGAAGGGTCCCGTCATAAACCCCTCTGATGTGCCTTTCTGTGTCAACCAGGATGAAATGTCCACTATGAAGAATGCCTCCGGGGGCATTTTCGTCTTCCTTGGCAGTTACAAGGTAGTTTTTCTGGCCAAATTCATTGATAAAGCGGCGATCATATCCGGTAACCATGTGCCATTTTTCCGTTCTCACACCTAGTTTTTCCGCATAGTCGCTGAGGACAGCCGGCGTGTCATATTCAGGATCTAAGGAATGAGAGAGGATTCCCACTTTGTCATTTTCCAAAAATTCATCGTGTACCCTGAGCATCTGCTGACTCATTTTGGGACAAATGTCCGGACAGGTGGAAAAGAAAAAGTCGGCAACAAAGATCTTCCCCTCAAAAGTATTGACAGTAATCCTGTTGGAATCCTGATCTACAAAGCTAAACTCAGGAATTTTGTGAGGAATAGCATTCCCATCCTTCACTGTCGGAGGTCCAATGACAGGGAGGGGTTGATCAGGATCGTATTTATACTTGACTTGTGATTCACATCCCAAAAGGATGGTTCCCAGAATCACCGTCAAAATTATATTGCGAATCGAAGTCATAGGTATTATTCGTTCAGGAGTTCTTTAGCTGCTTTTTCGCCTTCCTGAAAATCTTGTTTCACCTTTTTGATGATTTTTTTCTGCTCATTCAGATAGGCCAAAGCTTCAGTCTTTTCTTTTTGGTCGTAGTCGGAGTCCCAATTATGCATCCAGTCATCCATGCCCTCGATGGCGGTGTCCAGTTTGGCAATGGTCTGGTGATAATGGACCAAAGTAGCCGAATCTGCCCTGCCTTCAGCGTTCATTTGTTTGAGGGAATCTTCGAGACGAGCCTGGTAGGAAAGCAATTTCTCGTGTCGAGGCATGATTTCATCATGAACGTCCATGACTTCCTCGTGGAGTTGGGCCATTTCATTCCCACCCTTGTCCTGACATGAAAATGCAAAGAGGGTGATTAGCAACAATGAAAAAGAATAGGTACGCATATGTGTTATTTTTGTCCCAAATTAACCAGGCTTTCCTTATGATTCAAAAGCCCAATACTCTTTATGACTCTAAAAACTACCTTCATATGGGAATGTTTACCTTTAAATATGCTTTGCTGTCACAGGATTTCCAGGAATTCAATACCTTTGGACAAATCCAAGCCCTATGTTAAAGCGAATCGCCCATTTTTTCCAAAGAGTCTTTGGGTTTTCCGAAGCTGAAGTTCCCTACGAAGATGCCGCAGACATTGTGGATGAAGAGGCCCTGATCGTATCCCAGTTAGACGAATCCCCGAAGGCTGGGGATAAGTTCAAGAGCCGGAGTCTATCTCCTTCAGATGAGACCGCAGGAACTTCTCTGGAAGGAATCAGCATCCGTGAGCCCAGGTTTCTTTGGTGCCTGGACAATGGCCACGGTAGTCTGCAACCCGGCAAGCGCTCTCCCCTATTTGAGGATGGCACCCGTTTCGAGGAATGGGAATTCAACCGGGACGTGGTCAGGCGGATTGCCAAGAGGCTGGACGAACTGGGGATTCAATTCTTTATCGTAGTTCCGGAGGATAATGTGGGTAAATTCCTTTCTGAAAGGGTGGAAAGGGCCAATTCACATCTCTCGCCTTTGGACTTACCAAAGATTTACCTCTCCATTCACGCCAACGCCGCCGCCTCCAATGACTGGAATGATGGAGTAACGGGCATTGAAACCTGGCACTATCCAGAAAGCGACTCCGGCAGCAGAATAGCCTCTGTATTTCAAAGGAAACTCATGGAAAGCTTCCCGGATTGGAAGGACAGGGGAATCAGAAGTCATGAAAGGAACAGCGGGAAGGTCTTTTTTGTCCTCAGTAGGACCCGAATGCCAGCCGTACTGACCGAAAACGGCTTTTATACCGATCGACAACAAGTAAAGGACCTTATGACAGACGAGGTGAGGCAGCGGGTGGCAGATGCGCATATACAGGCCATTCTGCGAATCGAGAAAGAAGGCTACGATGAAGCAGAGCTCTACCCAAAGCGCACAATTATTGGATAAAGCCTTAGCTCGGACAAATTCAAACTTTTATATAAGAATTGCGTTTTTGAGATATGCCTTGTTATTTTTACCAATTGACAAGAATTTGAAAAGAATACAATGATTTACACCGAAATAACTCCCAATCCAGCATCGTTAAAATTTGTCACCCAAAGAATTTTGCTCCGCAAGGGTTCGGCTGACTTTCCTTCCGTTGAAGATACCGAGGAGTCGCCTTTGGCCCGAAAGCTATTTGATTTCAAATTTGTCGAAGGGGTATTTATCAGCGCAAATTTTGTTACGATCACCAAGTACCAGGACTTTCAGTGGGAGGATGTCATCCCTGCAGTAAAGGATTTTCTGAAGGGCTACCTCGAATCTGAGCAGCCCGTGTTTACTGGTGAGCTGGAGAAAAAGGCTCAGGAAGCCTTTAATGAAAATGACTCCGAGCTGACCCGACGTATTAAGGAAGTGCTGGAATCCCACGTAAGGCCTGCCGTCGCCTCTGACGGAGGAGACATCGTGTATGAAGATTTTGACGAGGCGGGTACCCTCAAACTAAGGATGCAAGGTTCCTGCTCTGGCTGTCCCTCCTCCATTACTACCCTTAAGTTGGGCATTGAAAACCTCATGACCCGCATGATTCCTGAAGTAAAAAAAGTGGAAGCGGTCTAAAAAATATAATCCTATATTGAAAGGGGCTTCGGCCCCCTTTTTTTTATTTACCCCTTCCCATGAAGCGAGTACTTCTTTTCCTCACTCCTTTATTTTTTGTCCTTTTCTCCTGCGATTCAGGAAGGCCAGCCCGGGAAGAGACCATTAGCATGGATGAAAACCTTAGCCTGGAAAGCGAAAATATCCCAAGGCTTTACGATTACCTGAGGGCCTTAAAAGCAGAGTGGGTCAAGGTTGAGGTCATTTCAGAGATGGGAGTAGAGGAGAATGATTTTATCGAAGAACAATTTCTAAAGGTTAAAGTGTATCAAAGCAGCTTTTTTCCTTCTCAGCCTGAAAAACAGAAAGAAGGAACTGGCATCAAGGTAGGCCGTGAAATTTACAGGGCCCTCTCCTATCCCCATTTATTCGAAGGAATAGAAATCACTTTTTCGAATTTACCATTACAAGCAGAGAGCATCGAAGAAGTGAAAAAGCAAGTTTTTTGGCTATCTGAAGAAGTACTGAAAGAGGACTGATTCCTGGCCTAATGGATCAATAGCAGGAAAACCTAAGCACTGATAAAAGGACATTTAGGCCAATTGGCCTAAGTACTAAAATATCCGTATAAGATAAATTTTTATATATCAAATTAGTCATTCCGCCTTGAATTTAATATGTTTGGCATCGATTTTATGATGTCAGAAAAGGAAGACACGCCTATATGTATATTCATCATGTGGCCCATTATTATCCGGAAAACAGGGTTCCCAATGCTTTTTTCACGGAATTGAATGGCCTGACCGATGAGTGGTTGCAAAGCCGAACGGGAATTTCGGAGCGTAGGAAGGCTGGGGAAGATGAAAATGTTCAAACCCTTGCTTTGGAGGCTGTCAAACGTGGTTTAGAAGGAATTCCCTACGAAAAAGAAGACATAGACCTGATCGTAGCGGCAACCTATACCCCCTTTGATACCATTGCAACCTTGGGTCATGCCGTTCAGAGACTGATCAACAAGCCACATATTCCTGTCTTATCCCTTTCTACTGCCTGTTCTTCTCTCCTCAATGCCTTGGAGGTTGCCCAGGGCTATATGGCCATGGGAAAATCTCGCAGATCCCTGGTCGTCGCCGCCGATCACAATACTGCCTACGCCCGACTGGATGATCCCAAATCAGGACATCTCTGGGGGGATGGAGCTGTGGCTTATTTCATTTCTGATGAAGCTATGCCCAGCAGAAAAAATCTAGAGGTATTGGACCTGACTACCGGAGGTGCCGCCTGTGTGGGAGAGGGACTGGAAGGGGTGGTACTTCAACCTCGACATGGAGGCCTGCGCATGCCTCATGGCCGGGATGTATTTATCCATGCCGTCCAATACATGAGTCGAATTACCCAGGAGCTCCTGAATAAGCACAACATATCCATAGATGAAGTAGCCTACTTTGCCCCTCACCAGGCCAATTACAGAATTTCGAAGAAGGTAGCTCAGGACCTGGGGCTTTCCATAGAAAAAGTACTTTCAAATATTCAGTACCTTGGCAATACCGGAGCTGCGGGATGCGGAATAGCCATAAGCGAAAATTGGGAGAAATTTCAGGCGGATGATATCATTGTCAACGCTGTATTTGGAGGAGGCTATTCCTATGGGGGTATGCTGATGAAAACCTTGATTCCTTAATGCTTTGCCTGAGCTTCTAAGGCCCTCTGCCTTGCCTCTGGGAAACTTATTCCCCACAATTGAGCATCTATCCAAGAGAGGATGTCAAAATATTCCAGACTTTCTCTTTCATAAGGGTCCTTGAAAAGTTCTTCCATCTGCTTCCTGAAGCTGCGAAGGGTCTCGTTGATGTTGCGGAGAGACATACCTTCCATCCTGGAAAGGCGCTGAAAAAGCTTGAGAAGACTTCGCTCTGTAGAATGGAGAAGCCTTTTGCGCTTCATGAATCGGTAGCTGCGATCTGCTGCATACTTCATGACCGTATAGTTTTCCAATTCGTAGTGAATCACCAGATTGAGAATACGCAAATAGGATTGTATGTCTCTTCGAAGTTTATCGCTAGATTCATTGAGCAGACGGTTCACCAGGCTGAGGGCCTTCTTATGCTCTCCATTTAATTCGTAGATATAGGCAAATAGATATTCAAATTCCAGTACCTCCCCTTCTGCAAACTGGGTCCTATACCTGTCGATAAAGGCTTTTTGTTCGTCCAGGGCCTGAAGGGCATCTTCCAGCCTCCCAAAATAGATGTTGCGCCGAATCCGATTATGGTAGGTCTCTGCGTATATCCTCAGTTCTACATTTTTCCTTGATTTCTTTATTCTCTTGGGGAAAAACTGAACTTCCAGCATGACTCGCTCAAAGTCCTGGTCAGGCGCATAACGCATAATGCTCAGGATACGGCTGTATATGGTCAGGTACTCAAAAGGAAATTCCTGGGCGTATTTATCATTTGAATCCATAAGGGCCAGAAGCTTTTGATAGGATTCCAGCTCTCTGTCGGAATTTCCAGTACTTTGGTGATACAGGGAATAAATTTTCCAGTATTGAAGTTTAGCCTGGAAAGAGCGAGCGATTGACTCATTTTTGAGAAAGGGATGGGAAATGAATTCTTCGAGTTCTTCTCTTTCTTCGCTACTCCTGATCCTGGGAATACGCTGTGCCAATTCATACATTTGATAATACAGCTGCATAAAGGCATTCATGTTGTCCATCCGGGCCAGGTGTTCCGCAGCATCGGTGAGGGAGTCTGTCATGGCCTCTACTTTTTCCAATTGGATGAAGACCTTTTGCTCCCAATTGGCCAACTCTATGTAGAGGGGATAGAGATCGTAGGTATTTGCCGCCTTTTTACCCTTTTTTATCAGGCTGATACACTGCTCGTAAAGACTTTTTTCATACAAAATCTCCACTTGATGAATGATTTCTTTGACTTTCAGGCTGACAGACCTACTCGAATGGAAGGTGCTCAGGCTACGCATCAGTAGGCCGTAAAGGTAATTTTTGTCGGCTGCTAGGTGCTTGTGATAAATGCCCTCGACAGAAAGAGCTTTCTCCAGGCTACCTTTCTCATGTTCCTCGATGCCCTCTATGATGTCAAAAAGTCGGAGGTACTTTTTATTGTTGCCTTCCGCTTGCCTTTGTGCAAATAATTTAAAATATCGCTTTTCCGACATGGTCAGCGAAGTAATTAATTCAGAGAGTGCATCTGATTTTTTCATTTTAATCCCTCCTTTCCGCTCATTGGCCTGATGAATCCCTCAGTTTGTCCCTCATCCCTGACCAAAACGCTATCTCAGAACCGGCTTCTGTGCTGGGGTCTTCCAAAAAATCGGACAGTTCTTCGTAAATGCTAAGTTTCCCCTTTCTCAGGTGGCCAATCTTATGGCCGATACTGATGGCTTCTTTCAGATCGTGGGTTACAAAAATAGCCGTCATTTCAAATTCATCTACGATTTTCAGGAACAAGTCCTGCATCTGCCGACGGGTTTCTACATCCAAAGCGCCAAAAGGCTCGTCAAGGAGCATTAATGGGGGGTTGATGATGAGGGCACGGCCGAAAGATACCCGCTGCTTTTGCCCCCCTGACAACTGATGGGGAAACTTGCTTGCCTGCTCCGAAAGTCCCAGGGACTCCAGGATTCGCCCTGCCTTTTCTCTGACCACAGCCTCCTTTTCTTTTGTCAATCGAAGGCCAAAGGCTACATTTTCGAAGATATCCAGGTGAGGAAAGAGCAAAGCCTCCTGATACAGATATACAATCTTTCTCTTATTAGCAGCAATGTCGTTCATTCGTTTTCCCTTCCAGAAAATGTCGCCCGAACTCGGCTCTTCCAGGCCTGCAACAATCTTGAGCAGGGTGGTCTTGCCTGAACCTGACCTCCCGAGTATGCTGAGTACGCTTTGAAGAGGAAGGTCGAAGCTCATTTCGCTTAGCACTTCTTCTTTTCCAAATGTTTTCGACAAATTTCGAATTTCCAGCATAATCAGATCCATTGGGTAACGATATAGCGACGATTGATCCAGAGCAGAATCAAAGGTGGTAAAAAAAGCAAGACGCTGCTCTGGGCTGCCAAAAAGATATTGGTCTCAGAAATAAAATGGAATACCTGAAGGGTAAGGGTCTTCACCTTACCTAATCCAATAAGTCGAGTCAGTCCATACTCGAACCAAGAAATAAGGAAGGTCTGAAAAAATACCACTAAGATGATGCCCTGGGAAAGGGGCAGGGTTACTTTCCAGAAGGCCTGCCAGGAATTACCCCCCAGGGTCAGGACCAGTTGTTCTTGATTCAGGATGGAAGGACTCCAAAACCCGTCAAAGATGATCAATGAGTAGGGAAAAGCAATCATCAGTTGGGCCAGTATTACCCCAAAAAGAGTTCCGGAAATATACACCTTGATAAAGAAGAAATGGATACCCGCAGCCAGGATGACAGGAGAAAGTACAAAGGGAAAGTAGGTAGCCAACAAAAGCCCTCGGCTCCAGCAGTGAAAGTGCATCCATTTGCTTACAAAAAAGCCTACAGCTGTAGAAAAGACAGCAACAAATAGAGAAATAAAGATGGAGTTGAGGGCGATGGGTAGCAATTCGCCCTGGCTACTCAGCGGGCGCATCCATTGCTGCCAGCCCCATTCCTGAGGAAGAAGAGCAGGATAGCGCCAGGTTTGAGTAAAAGACATCGCAATGAGATAGAGGAAGGGAAAAACAATTCCCATAACGATGAGCCACCTGAGTGTTTGCCTGAGTTCTTTCATCCTTGCTCACTACTTTTCAGGTTTCTGTTCAAGGCCCAACCTACCAAGAGGAGAACTAGAAGGGCATACATCCACATCATGGTGTAGGCCTCTGGCTTGTCGAGGAGGTTGAAGCGCTCCATCTTTCGAATAATACTGACAGAGACCATCTGCGGACTAGACTGTCCAAGGAGAAGGGGAATTTCATAGGAGCCTAAGACAAATAGAAAGTAAAGGAGCAAGGTTGGAAAACCCTGTTTGAGTAGCAAAGGAATGCTGACTCTTCTCAAAATCTGTCCTTGGTTGGCACCCAGGGAACAGGCGATTTGGCTGAGTTCTTCTACCCTTTCATTTTCGTATAGTCCTCTAAAAAATATCCAAAAAAAGGGAATGGCCATGAGGGTATGGGAGAAAATGATTCCAAAACCCCAGGGATCCTGGATCAAGACAGGGAAATCTGTAAGATCAGAAATCAAGCCCATCTGGTAAGCCATACGCGAAAAGAATCCCGACCTTCCCCACCATTGAAAGGATAGGAAGCCTACCACCATCGCGGGCAGGGCCAGGGGCATATACATCCAGTAGGGATTTTTTCGTGTGGATTTCATCAGGGAAAATACCAGAAAGAGAGCTATGCTCAGGCTGAGTAAAAGGGTAGTCCCTGCAATGTAAAAGCTGTAGCCCAGGGTCTTGAGAAAGATGCCTTCCATCCAGACCCTTTCCCAGTGTTTGAGAGAAATCCCTTCCCTCAGGAGACCAATTGCTCCTATGGAATAGAGAAAAGAATAGATCATTCCTCCGGCCAGGGGAAGAACAATCAGGACCATAAAAAAAGCCCAGTTGATTCCTTTCATCCATTTATTCATTCTTATCTCCCTTCTATGACCTTGGTTTGGAATTCCTCATAAAGCCTGAGCATGTACTCAGGGGCAGGTTCCATAAGGGCTTTTTGGGCCATTTTATCCCTGGGAGGGGCATAATCCCTTTCTGGAATATTATTGAATTTTTTCTGCCACTCCGGGGAAAGTTTGTCTACCGCCAGCACCGTACCATCTCCCCAGACCTTAGGATTGAGTTTTTTCAGTTGGGCTTCAGGAGACAGCATAAAGTCTATGACCTTCATGGCCAGATCCTTATGTGGAGAATTTGAGGGTATCCCTAGGTAATGGCTATTCTTTATGGTACCGATGTCCCAGACATAGGCCCTTGAAGTTTTGAGGAATATGCCTTCCTCGACCTTGTTTTCTACCTCATTATCATTCATGCTCATGGTAAATGACAATTCTCCGCTGGCAAAAAGCCTGTGCATGGCCGCCAGTCCCTCCGGAAAGGTCTTGCCTTCCCTCCAGAAATATGGTTGGACTGAAGAAAGATAGGTCCAGAGGCTGTCTGATGCGCGTTGGTAAAGTTCTTCATCAAAGGAGCCGGAAATGGCTTCCTGCCCTCCTGCAAAATGAATCAAAAGTAATTTGAGAAAAGAAATTCCCGTGAAGTCATTGGACAGGGTAAATCGCCCTGGGTGGGCCATCAGCCACGACCGCAGTTCGGCGGGATTCATGGGAGGCTGTTCTACTTTTTCAGTATTGTAGATAAGGGCCATCTGAACCGAACCCCAGGGTGCCTCATACCCATCGATTTCCTGCTGGAAGTCATACTTGATGAAGGGGTTTTCCAGGTCCAGGTACCTGGCATGGGAAAGGGAATCTAAAAAGGGCCCGTGAAGTCCATCAATTTGCCTCAGTTGATAGAAGGTTTCTCCATTGATCCAAAGCAAGTCCAGTTCGCTCTTCTCCTTTCCAGCTTCTTTCTCCGTCATGAGGGTGGATACAATGACCCTGCCTTGCCCATTGATCAGATTGAGGTTGATGCCGTGGCGCTCCTTAACCTGAGGCTTGATATAATGTTGCATGTAATCATTGATCAGGGGATCTCCCTGCCACATCATCATATCTACGGTCCGCTCTTCTTTTCCGCCCTGACAAGCAATCATAAATAGCAGAGGTAAGAGCAAAAGAGGGTATAGGAATAATTTCATTGTATCGATTTTCTACTGAGGAATATGGATTCCGAATATTAGTCAAAATGCTGATTCAAGGCAAAGAAAGGTCGACAGGGCCAGTCATATTGAGAAGAATTCTCAGAGGCCCTATCGGTATAAGTATTAAAAATAATAATTCAGGCTGAATTGAAACTGACGGGGAGGAGCTACATTCCTGATGGTAAAATCATCGGAAGGAGGTCCGGTCTGTATCTGATTAGACTGAGTTGCATTGTTGCTGTAGCCAGTAAAATTGGCCGTGTTGAATAGGTTAAAAATATCGGCCCTTACACGGAGTCGCCGATCAAGGCCTAGTTCGAACAGGTACTGAAGGCCCAGATCTACGGTATAGGCCCAGGGTAATCTTCCGCTGTTGCGAGACTCACCGGGATACCTATCGCTATTGCCTACATAAGCATCTCCAAAGGAACGACCATCTCCATTGAGGTCGGTGGTAGGAGTGATATCAAAAGAAGCGAAATCTACCTCCTCAAGGTTGGGGATATAGTTGATAGGCTGTCCGGACTGAAACAAGGTGGCCATTGATAGAGCAAATCCTTTGTAGGGGTAAAAGTTGAATATTCCATTGACCACGTGGGTACGGTCATTAATGGAGGGTCCCCATTCTTTGTCAAAGTTATTGCCGTCCATGGCCCTGAAATTGATATCCTCTGTATCATTTTCCAGGCGTGAAAGGGTATAGATCAGTCGGAAATCGTATTTATCTTCCCCCCTATCCTTCTGGAAATTAAAGCTGGCAGCGTAATACCTGGATTCTCCTCCGGACTCAGTAATGATGACATTCCTGGATACTCCTGTGAGGGTATCACCGTCGATGACAGCGGCATTGTTCGCAATCGGAATGAAGCGACTTGCATCCGCATCAGCCTGTGAGCGTGGAACCACATTGTTGGGGTCATTGATCGGATAGGGAGCTGCAGGATTCAGGTTACGGATACGGAAGAGGTTGGAGGAGCGGTTGTGCATCAGGTCAACATAAAAAAGAATGTTTTTGCCAAACTGCTTTTGAAATCCAAGGGTATACTGCTGGGTTACAGGATTGTCATATCCAAATGGACTTAGGATTCTTCGGTCTCCACTAAATACTCCTTCTCTTCTTTCTTGGAGGGAGGCAGCCGTAGGGCCATTCAGGTAGTCTATGGAATCGGCAATACTAAATCCGGCACTCAGGTTGCCTTCAAAGACAGCCTCATCAATATCGGTATCCTGGGGCAGTCTACCCAGATCGATCAATTCTTGGATTTGCCTCCGATAATCGTCTGAGGTAGTATTTTGCTGAAGGGCATCGCTGTAAATGGCGTAGATGATTTTGTCGTAAAATATTCCGGCTCCACCCCTGATGCTGGCCCTGTTGGGCAGCTGATAGTTAAAACTTACCCTGGGAGCAATGTTGTTCAGGTCGCCCTGATCGGCAGCTCCCCTCGACAGGTTGTCGTAATCATATCGAAGTCCAATGTTGACATTGAGGCGGCTGCTGATGGACCATTGATCCTCAGCATACAGGCTGAATATATTTTGACGGACTCCATATGAGTTTGGCCTTAGCTCTACGCTGTAGTCGGTGACGACAGGATTGAAAGCAGACAGGTCTTCTACCCCCAATCCGGAGTCTACTCCTTGATTCCTAAGGCTTTCGATTTGTGCTCCATTAAGGCTTAGGGTGTAGCTTCCATTGGGATTACCCCCACCAAAGAGAGAATGCCCGGAGCTGATCAACTCTATCCCTGCCTTGAAGGTGTGATTGCCCTGGTAAAAAGTGAACTTCTGCTGGATTTGATGGGTATTTTCCCTTGAATCAAAAACAAAACCGGGATGCCCCAGCACCGCAATGGTATTCCCGCTCACCTGTGAGTTTACGGTTACCTGAGGATCGTCAGGGTTGTTTGGGCGACTGTAGTTCCAACGAAAGCGTGAGAACTGATAATTGGTTTCAGAGGTGGAGTTGGCTCCTGCATAGGTAGTTTTGGCAGCAATGAGAAGAGAATTCCTGTCCTGACTGTTTCCTGCCGAGGGAAAGGTTACGCCTCCTGTCAGGCCTCCGCCTTGGCGGTCTACATTGACCAGTCCTCCATTGACCCTGAGGGAGGTACGGAGATTGGGAGTCCATACTTGGTCTATTTTAGCAGAAAGCAAGGTAAAGCTGTTGGTTCCTCTGACAGTTTCGTTTATTCCCAGTTCGGGAACCCTCAGCAAATTGTCTTTGATATCGATGGTCTGCTCTGCATTTATATAGTAGAAGGTTTTGTCCTTGACCAGGGCACCTCCTAGAGAAAAACCTCCCTGGTACCTTTGGAAGCCATTCTGGACCTGATTTCCGGTCAGGTCCCGCTGTGGCAAATCAAAGGTATCCCCCTCTGCCACAATGGTCCCGTCGATCGCCGGTCCGGGGCGGGTGACAAAAAATACTTCTCCGCTGGTGGTATTGCTTCCTGAGCGGGAGGTAAGGTTGATGACACCATTGGCAGTATTGCCAAATTCTACAGAGAAATTATTGGTAAGCACTGTTACATCTTGGGTAAAGCCCACCGGCATGGAAAATTTCTGACCTCCCAAGAATCGCTCATTATTGTCCATCCCATCTATCATGTAGTTGGTGTACAAAGCGTTGGCACCATTAATGGCTACATTTGGAGCTTCAGGGTAGAATCCGGTAGCCTGGGTTACATTGGGTAGCCTGAAAAGCAGGCGGGTTATGTCTCTTCCCTCTGTAGGCAGGATTTCGATTTCTTTTTTCTTGAAACTGGAAGAGACTTCTGCATTTACGGCATTGATCTGAGTGGCGGTATTGGCACCAATGATGACCTCATCGAGTTCAAAAGAAGCCTTTTCCAACAAGGCGATAGAGGCAGAGGCGGGCTGATTGGCACGAAGAACAATGCTCCCTGCAATTCCTTCATAGTAGGTATCATTTTCTTCGATGATGGCTCGATATTCACCAGCCACAGGAAGTGCTCTGAAAAGCACCAATCCATTGAGGTTAGTATTGGCCTCCCAATCAATGCCCAGTTCGTCATTGATTAACCTTACTGGAATGTCTGGAAGTCCTTTTCCAGTGTTGGCATCAGATACACTGATCCGTAAATCGACCTGAGCCTTCATGACAAATGGAAGGCAGATCCATAGCAATAGGATAATTCGTTTCATGTGATTTGGATTGAAATAAAAACAAGACATAGCCCACAGGGAATCCCCATGGAAAACAGGCTACTTACGATAAGTGAATAAAAATGGGTTTTAAGAAGGTGAGCAAATTGAATTCGGGATTCTTTGGAGACAATTTTTTCTGAAGCCAAGGAATTGAACGTAGATTTGGTGGTTCTAAATCGATCCCGATTCATTGAGAAATGACGCAGGATTCGGGAAAAAGTGGCACAGAGAACTCCGAAATGAAATTGCGAGACTACTTAATCCCTGGAGGGTGGAGCCCTTAGCGGTGATGCCAGGACCAGATGGTGTGAAGAGAATATATTCGGGAAATAAGAAGAAGATTCATCCTCTTCTTTGATTCGACCTGCAAAAGAAGAGAGGCAGGTGCCTAGCTTTCCACTCCTGAAAAAACTTATACTGTCAGAGACACTGTCAAGGTCTCTTTTCTTTTGAAGAAGGGCAAGGCTGGGTGAATGATCTCCAGCGTATTGTCTGAGTTGGGTAAACACCGAAGAACTTTCCCACCGGATATCCCTTAGAACGGTTTCTTCGAAATGCTCGCGGGAGATCCCGATGAGGTAGACCCCTCCATCCAGAGAAGGGCCAAGGACCATTTTGTTTTCAGAAAGGGCAACTTGGCTTTTTTCCAGATCCTGGAGAGACAAATCCGGGGTGTCGTTGCCGATAGCGATGATGCTGTCATAGCCCTTGTCGAAGGTATCCTGGAGGGCATGAACAAACCGTTCACCAAAGCTCTCCCCTCTTTGCTCAGAGGAGCCGACCAGGTGTACATCAAGTCCGGTTTTTTGGCAGAGGCTTAGGCTCCTTTTTGTCAGGGCCTGGCTAAAAGCGGCATTGTGGGAGAAAGAAGCTCCAAGCATATCCTTGTGCAAGACTTCCTCTTCAGGATTCCTGGCAAAAATGAGGATGGCGATATGTTTGGATATGGCTTTCAGTTCGCTGAGATTTCCTCAAATGTAGGTAAGGAATGTCAAACTTCTCTGTCCTCATGCCGACAAGAATTGGTTTTGATTCATCCTCAATCAATTGGGATTCACATTGTCTATTGCCCGATCAACTCTTCTGCATTCTGACGGGCAGAGGCTGTAGGTTGGTCCCCGCTGATCATTTGGGCAATAATGCTCACCCTTTCTTCATGGGTCAAAGCCTCGACAAAGGAAAACGTTTGATCTCCCTCGACGCGTTTTCTAATCTGAAAGTGCTGATGTCCCCGGGCAGCAATTTGAGGAAGGTGGGTAATGGAAAGAATCTGAAAGACGGAGGCCAATTGCTTCATGACTGCCCCTACCTTATTGGCTATTTCACCACTGATCCCTGTATCGATCTCATCAAAAATCATGACGGGAAAAGAAGATCGCTCCGCTAAAGCGGCCTTGATGGCGAGCATAACCCTGGAAATTTCACCTCCCGAGGCGATCTGGGAAAGCGGCCCGGAAGGAATGCCTGGATTCGTCTGAATGGCAAAATATACCTTGTTGATGCCACTAGAGATGGGCTTTATAAAATCCCCTTCGACCTCTAATTTACCTTGAGGATGAAGGGCTCGCTCGATACAGACTTCAAACCGGGCCTTCTGAAACCCTACCTGAGAAAGCAATTGGTCTACCATGCTCTCAAGCACCGGTTTGGCGGCCATCCTGACCTCTTCCAGCCTGAGACCCATATTGATGAGCCTTCGGTTTTCCTCTTCTAATTGTCGGGTAAATTCCTGAATCTTCTCATCTAAAGAGTCGTACTCTGTGAGTTTTGACTGAACTTCTTCGTAAAGCCTGACGAGCTCCTCCCCATTTTGTACCTGATACTTGAGCTTGAGGGTATGATAAAGTCCCAGCCTTTCTTCTATGAAGGCCAGACGCTGAGGGTCAGATTCTATGGTTTCCAACATATCCTGAAAGCCAAAGGCTGTATCCTTGACCTTTTCCAGCACCTCTGTCATTTCACTCACCGAGGTGGTAAGTTGGGCACTGACATTGGATATCTTTCTTAGGGAGTTGACCAATTCACTAAGGTCGCTGTAAATGGAAACATCCTGTTGATAGAGCTTTTCCACTGCCAGTCCCAGGGTCTCTCGTATTTCTTCTGAATTTTGAAGCAAATTGAGTTCTTGCTCCAGTTCGTCTTCCTCTCCTCCTTTCAGATCTGCCTCCCCCAATTCCTTGGCCTGGTAATTCAGGTACTCCAGCTGCTGTTTGGCATTTTTATCCTGTTCCTGTAAGGTCTCAATTGTGTTATTGAGGTCTCTGACTCTTTTGAGCTGTCGCTGAAATTGTTCCAATAGATCCTGGCTCCCAGCATAATTATCCAGCAGTTCCAGTTGCTTGTCGTTGGACATCAGCACCTGATTGTCGTGCTGTCCATGGA
This sequence comes from uncultured Bacteroidia bacterium, assembly GCA_964564415.1. GTDB lineage: Bacteria > Bacteroidota > Bacteroidia > J057 > J057 > JALEFZ01. The sequence goes on from CAZMAV010000023.1 coordinate 22,449, forward strand.
GGTCCAGAAGAAGGGCACTCACCTCTCTGAGTACCTGTAGAGAAACGGGGGTATCATTGATAAAGGCCCTTGATTTGCCATTGGGGCGAATTTCCCTGCGAAGAAGAATTTCCGGACCCTCCATGTCAAAGTCTTCGAAGGCCTGCAGTTGCTTGAAAATAACTTCCCCAAGATTTCCGAAGGTAGCTTCGACAATGCACTTTTCGTCGTAAAGGAATATAAAGGAAGTATCGGCGCGCCTGCCCATGATCAATCCGAGGGCTCCAATCAGGAGGGATTTTCCGGCACCAGTTTCGCCGGTGAGAATGTTGAGCCCCTGCTGGAAATCAATCTTTGTCTCTTTGAAAAGGGCGTAATTCTTAATGTAGAGTATTTTGAGCATATCCTTTAGGGTATGAGGAAAATGAAGCTGTTGAGCACCCCATCCTAACTTCGCAAAGGTAGCATAAAAATTATATTCTCATATGCAATAAGCCAAAAATAATGGCACATTTTTAATTTTATCAAATATTTTTAGTCATTAATGATTATCACGAATGACTGGCTAAAGTGTGGTTGATTGTATCATAAAAAAATGATTCGTGATAATCACTATTGTTTTTCATGGGACCTCAATCCCTTGACAGAATAGGCTGTAAAGTCAATGGTATTCCTTATCTTTGAGGGCTTTTAAGGAAAGGAGGTAGAGAATTACTCTATATTGGATATTTAGAATAAAGTTCTCATTCCTTCTCATGATTCATTAAAAAAGATAATAAAGGACTCAGATTATGTCAAATAGTTACGATGTCATCGTAATAGGTAGTGGCCCCGGAGGCTACGTAGCGGCAATTCGTGCAGCACAACTGGGAATGAAATCCGCTGTTGTAGAGCGGGAAGACCTGGGAGGAGTATGCCTCAACTGGGGATGTATTCCTACCAAAGCTCTGCTCAAAAGCGCTGAAGTCATGGAGTATTTCAACCATGCCGAGGATTATGGACTCAAGGTCTCAGGTAATGTAAAGCACGATTTCGGTGCAGTCATCAAAAGATCCAGAGGAGCTGCTGACCAGATGTCCAAGGGAGTGAGCTTCCTCCTTCGCAAAAATAAAGTAGATACCCTCATGGGCGGAGGGAAAGTAAGCCCCGACAAAAAGGTGGTCGTTACCGACGAGAATGGTCAAAGTAAATCCTACGAAGCCAAGCACATCATTCTCGCTACCGGTGCACGGGCGCGTTCTCTGCCATCCATGCCCATCGACAACAAAAAGATCGTGGGTTACCGCAAGGCAATGACTTTGGATAAGCAGCCCAAATCCCTCATCATCGTAGGAAGTGGAGCCATTGGGATCGAATTTGCCTATTTCTACAATAGCATGGGTACTGAGGTAACTGTAGTAGAATATATGGACCGCATCCTTCCCAGAGAAGATGAAGAGGTATCTTCTCAGATGGCCCGCATTTACAAAAAACGTGGGATCAAAATCATGACCTCATCAGAAGTAACCGGGGCAGACACTTCTGGAAAGGGGGTCGTCGCTACGGTAAAAACCAAAAAAGGTGAGGAAAAGCTGGAAGCTGATATGATGCTTTCCGCCGTAGGGGTGGTCGCCAATACAGAAAACCTCGGATTGGGTAATCTAGGCATCAAGATGGAAAAAGGCCTGGTAAGTGTAGATGAACTCTATCGTACCAATGTCCCCAATATTTACGCCATTGGCGACATGACTCCAGGTCCAGCACTTGCACATACAGCTTCTCACGAGGCTATTGTATGTGTGGAGAATATTGCCGGTCTGGGCACAGAGCCTTTGGATTACAATAATATTCCCAGCTGTACTTATTCCCAACCTGAGGTTGCTGCAGTGGGTTATACTGAAAAGGAAGCCAAAGAAGCCGGGTATGAAATCAAGGTAGGCAAGTTTCCCTTTTCTGCCAGTGGAAAAGCTACTGCCACCGGTAAGCGCGACGGTTTCGTCAAGGTAATTTTTGATGCCAAATACGGGGAGCTTCTCGGTGCTCACATGGTTGGTGCCAATGTAACCGATATGATCGCAGAAGTGGTTGTTGCCCGTAAACTCGAAACCACAGGTCACGAAATCATCCAGGCTGTCCACCCCCACCCTACCATGTCCGAGGCGGTCATGGAAGCTGCGGCCGCAGCCTACGGAGAGGTGGTTCACCTGTAAGGAGAAAGTTTTCCATATAAAAAATAGGGCGGCTCCGTTCAGGGGTAGCCCTATTTTTTATCACTTACCTATTTCTCACTCATCTAGGACTTCTTCCAACCAGTCCAGCATGGCCTGAACGATCTGCACCCGGACCGATCGCCGGTCTCCTTTGAATCGAAAGCTCCTCACCTCTCGTTTTCCTTTCCTCCGGCAAAGGCAGAGAAAGCCTGACCCTACAGGTTTTTCTTCACTGCCTCCTCCAGGGCCTGCAATGAAGGTTTCCGACAAGACCAGGTCTGCCGAACTAATCTTTAGGCCCGCTTCGCACATTTCCAGGGCAACAGGGCGGCTTACAGCTCCTTTTTTTTCAAGGGTTTCCCTGCTTACCTCGAGCATTTCTTGCTTGGATTCATTGCTGTAGACTACCAGTCCTCTGTCAAATACCTTGGAAGAACCTGGGATTGTCGTCAGGACTGCTGAAGCCAGGCCTCCAGTGCCAGACTCCAAAAGACAGATACTCAGCCCCTTAAGGTTAAGGAGCTTTACCACATCTTCGGCTTGTGCAATGAGTGAATCTGGAACCATGGTTTAAGAACTGGGAACCCAGGATTCGAGGAGGTTTAGCTCGGATTCAGGGCTGAATTCTATGTGATTGAGGACGGCTGGCAGCAAGATTGCATCTCCCATCTTGATTTTTATTTCCCCACCTTCATAACTAAGTCTGCCCTGCCCCTGAGTCACGACCAATATCACAAAAGAATCTAATTCTCCGTAATTTCTTGTGAGGCTTTGGTTCAGGTAAAGCCTATTGGTATGGAAGTAGGGGCAGGATGCCAGGGTGACGGGCTGATTTTTCTCTCTTGGATAGCTTGTCTTAATGTCATCGTAGTAGCCGTAGTCGATGGCACCCAATGCCTGCTCAACATGAAGCTCTCTCTTCTTTCCATCTGCTCCCACCCTGTCAAAATCGTAAATGCGATAGGTAATGTCTGAAGTTTGTTGGATCTCTGCCAACAAAAGGCCCTTGCCAATGGTGTGGACCCGTCCGGCAGGAAGGAAAAAGACATCGTCGGCTTCTGCCGCTTCCCGATTGAGAACATCGGTAAGTTTACCTCTTTCAAAGTAGTCCTGGTAAACCTCTTGGCTCAACTCACGATTAAAACCAGAGATCAGGGAAGCTCCCTCATCTGCTTGCATGATGTACCACATTTCCGTCTTCCCAAAGCTATTATGCCGCTTTTTTGCCAACTCATCATCAGGATGTACCTGAATAGATAGGTCATCATTGGCATCTATAAACTTGACAAGAAGAGGAAAATTGTCAGAATAAGCCTTGTGAACCCTCTCTCCCATCAGTTCTCCCTTGTAGGCTGCCATCAGGTCTGTGAGTTTTTGCCCCTCAAGAAGCCCTTCTTTGACAACAGAAATATGACTTTCTACTCCAGAAATCTCCCAGGTCTCACCACAATTGGCGAGATCGCCAAAATCCTTTCCCAATACCGTTCGCAGTTTTTGCCCTCCCCAAAGCTTTTCTTTGTAGTAAGGATGAAATCGCAAGGGATAAAGTGCCGATTTTGCCGTCATAGATGATTCTGTGTTGAAGTTTTTAAGCCGAGTGATTATGAAGAATCAATGGTCAAAGCTCTGTAGGGATCATTAAAAGTAATATGTTTTCAGCCCCACAGCACTACTGATTGTATTGCAAAAAATGATTCTTAATAATAATTTCGAAATAAATCATTTTTTATCCACTCTATCCAGACTTTTCCCCTTTAAATTTTAAGTTAAAGGGGAAAATGTAAATAAATGGCTGAAGCGCTGTTGGTCTTATCAAAAGCACCTTGTTTTCAACCCCAACAGCGCTGTGAGTTTTTGCCCTTTAAAAGGTTCGTGATCATCATCATTGAACACAAAATTTAAACGGGAGAGAGAGAATTGCTTTGAAGGAAAATTGACAAGAAGAGGTGTAGCTGATGATACCAAAGCAAGATCATTTCAAATGCATGAGACTATCTTCATGCATTTATAGTATAGGCCCAAAATCTTATTAAACATTAAACTTATGTTAAAGGTAAACAAGAGAGACAAAGATTTCCTTATATTCGATTTCAAATTATAGATGTTCAAACACCTATTCTTATCTACAAACCATATGTTCCGCACTACAGGACTCCTTTTTCTTTCCCTACTTCTTCATTCTTCTCTTTTCTCACAGGCTCCGATGCCGTCAAAGTCCTCGGCAGAAATCCAGCATATGCTGAGAAATCTTCAGGTCCTGGGCTCTGTGCTTTACCTTGCTGCCCATCCCGATGATGAAAACCAAAGGCTGATCGCCTATTTTGATAAAGGGGAAGGCTATCGGACGGCTTATCTTGCCCTTACCAGAGGAGATGGAGGTCAAAATCTCATCGGAGATGAAAAAGGTCCCTTGCTAGGAATGCTTCGTACCCAAGAACTTCTCGCGGCTCGACGAATCGACGGAGGAGAACAATTATTTTCCAGGGCCTATGATTTTGGCTATTCCAAGACTCATGAAGAAACCCTGGAGATCTGGGATAAGGAAAAAGTACTAGCCGATGTAGTTTGGGCCATTCGCAAGTTTCGTCCTGATATCATCATTACCCGCTTTGCCACCCCGGAGAAAGGTGGGGGTGGACATGGGCACCACACAGCTTCGGCTATTTTGGCCCATCAGGCATTTGACCTTGCCAATGATCCTAATGCCTATCCCGAGCAATTGGAGTACGTCGAACCCTGGCAGCCCAAACGGCTGTTGTGGAACAATTACTGGGTGTTTAGAAGATATGAACCTACTGAGGAAGACCTTAAAAACATTGTCAAGATAAATGTCGGGGAGTATGACGCCCTTTTGGGCAAGAGCTATGGAGAGATTGCCGATGCTGCCCGCTCTATGCATAAGTGCCAGGCCTTTGGTGCAGCCATCGGCCGTGGTGAACGCTTTGAATACCTGGACCTGGAAAAAGGCGAAGACGTCAATGGGGAACTATTTAGTGGCATCAATACCTCTTGGACACGGGTAAAAGGTGGCGAGAAGGTGGGGAACTTGTTGGCAAAGGCTTACAAAAATTTCTCCCCTTCCAATCCTTCTGCCTCCGTACCTACCCTCATCAAAGCGCACGAAGCCCTAGAGCCCCTTACTGGCCATTACGCCGAGGTAAAAAAGAAAGAACTAGCCATGGTCATCGCCTACTGTGCCGGTCTTTGGTTTGAAGCCCAGTCTGACTATCCTTACATGGCGGTGGGTGATGCCTCGAAGGTAGAAGTAAATTATCTGAAGAGGACTGATTATCCCGTAAAGCTGGATCGAATTGAATTGTGCTTCGGAGACAAGGAAGAAGTCATAGAAATAGGAGAAATGTTGGAAACTAACGGGGAGGTAAAAAGTAAATCTGTAGAGGTATCGGCTGAGGGAGTGCCCGTCAGTCAGCCCTACTGGCTGGTGAATGAGCAGGAAAAAGGACTTTTCGTAGTGAAGGATCAGGAAAAAATTGGACTTCCTGAAAATCTCCCTGTCGGCGAAGCCATTTATCACTTTGAAATCGAAGGTCAGCGCCTTCAAATTCCAACTTTTATTGTACATCGTTACGTGGATCGGGCAGAAGGAGAGCTATACCGTCCCTTCCTGGTTACCCCAAAGGTAACGGTCAATTTGAGTGAGAAAGTTTTTGTCTTTTCCTCCATCGCTCCCCGCGAGGTAGATTTGAGGATCAAATGCTTTGCTCCAAATACCCAGGCCAATATCAGCTTTGAAGTACCGGAAGGCTGGACAATAACTCCCCCCAGGCTTTCTTATGATTTCGAACGGGCCGAAGAGGAAAAGGTGGCGACAGTCAAGGTAATTCCTCCCTCCTACGCCAGTGAAGGATCTATGGTAGTCTTGGCTGAGGTAAATGGAAAAGCCACATCCTTTAGCCAGCAGGTCATCGAATACGACCATATTCCTACTCAGATGGTATTCAATCCCTCGGAGACCCGCCTGGTAAGGGTAGACCTCAATAAAAAGGGAGAAAAAATCGGCTATATCATGGGCTCCGGCGACGAAATTCCAAGGTCTTTGATCCAGATGGGCTATCAGGTCGATCTGCTTCAGGACAATGACATCACGCCAGAAAACCTGAAAAACTACGACGCCATCATTGCCGGAATCAGGGCCTACAATGTCAATCCAAGGATGCCTTATCACCAGGATATCATTTTTGATTATGTACAAAAAGGGGGGAACTATATCGTCCAGTACAATACCACCCGGGGCCTGAGCACCCAGCAACCTGGACCCTTTCCCCTCACGATCTCACGCGACAGGGTTACGGTAGAAGAAGCCGAGGCTAGCTTTTTAGCTCCGGATCATCCCCTGCTCAATAGCCCTAATAAAATTACCCAACAAGACTTTGAGGGATGGATTCAGGAGCGTGGCCTTTATTTTCCTGCCCAATGGGATGAAAGATATACTCCTATCCTTTCCTGGCATGATCCTGGAGAAGAGCCCAAAAAGGGAGGTCTTTTGGTCGCTCGCCACGGAGAAGGCCATTTTATTTATACAGGTATTTCATTTTTCCGCGAGCTTCCAGCAGGTGTACCCGGGGCTTACCGACTCTTTGCTAATATGATCTCAATCGGCAAGTAATGACTGAAGAAAACGACAGAGATATTCCTGAAAATGAGAACAAGGAGCTTCAAAAGGTTTTCCCCTTTTTTAAAAGTTGGCGGGGACTTTACATATTCGTTCTGGTGGAACTGTTAGTACTCATTCTATTGTTTTACCTATTTAGCTGGTATTTCTCATGAAGACCTTGGATTGGATCGTGATGGGAAGTACCATACTTTTCATCATTTTATACGGAATTTTAAAAAGTCAGGGGTCAAAAACCATTCGCTCCTATCTACTTTCAGATAATGACCTAGAGTGGTGGACCATTGGGCTCTCCATTATGGCAACACAGGCGAGTGCTATTACATTTTTGTCCACTCCCGGTCAGGCCTTCAACGATGGGATGCGATTTGTCCAGTTTTATTTTGGTGTTCCCATCGCCATGGTTTTGATCTCTATGGTAGCCATTCCTATTTACAGGAAACTCAATGTCTACACAGCTTATGAATACCTTGAGCAGAGATTTGACCTAAAGACACGAACCCTAGGCACCCTTTTATTTTTGACTGGTAGAAGTCTGGCTGCAGGTATCACCATTGTAGCACCTGCCATTATCCTGGAGACCATACTGGGTTGGGAAATATGGATCACCTGCTTGGGCATAGGTATGTTGGTTATGGTTTACACGGTGAGTGGGGGGAGCAAGGCAGTTGCCAAAACCCAACAACAACAAATGGCCATCATACTTTTGGGCATGATCATCGCAGCTGTGCTTATGGTGCGTGGATTGCCAGAATCAGTGAGCTTTGGGGAAGCCTTGACCATCGCCGGGAGCAGTGGCAAACTCAATGTGATTTCTTTTCCGTCCAGTGTAGAAAATTTCTTTGAAGATCGATACAACCTTCTTTCAGGACTTATTGCAGGTTCCTTTTTGGCTCTCTCCTATTTTGGTACGGATCAGTCTCAGGTTCAACGCTATTTGGGGGGTAAGTCTGTCACCGAAATTCGCATCGGCCTCCTATTCAATGGGATTTTTAAAGTGCCTATGCAGTTTGGCATCTTGTTTATTGGAGCGATGCTCTTTGTCTTTTATCAGTTCTCCCCTACCCCCATGTTTTTTAATGATGCTCTAAGGGAGGATCTGCTTCAAAGCGAAATTGGTGAAGCCTATCGGTCTGCCGAAGAATCCTATGCAAATCTAGACGAAGAGAGGCGGATCTATTGGATGGATTGGTCAAAAGACGGAGATGAAGAAGCCATGGACAAAGCCCTGGAATCCTCTAAAAAAGCTGATGAAGTGAGAAATGAGGCCCTTGCGATGATAGAATCCCATGACAAACAATTCAATACAAAAGACCAGGACAGGGTTTTCCTCACATTTGTTTTGAACCATCTGCCAACCGGACTGATTGGGCTGCTCATGGCTGTGATTTTTTCTGCTGCTATGTCTTCTACTGCCGCCGAACTTAATGCCCTTGCCAGCACCACCAGCGTGGACATTTATCAGCGCATGGTCAAAAAAGACGGCAGTGATACCCATTATTTCGATCGGTCAAGATTATTCACCTTCATTTGGGGAGTATTTGCCATCATATTTGCCATCACTGCCGGTCAGTATGAAAATCTTATCGAGTATGTCAATATCCTGGGATCGCTTTTTTATGGGACCATCCTGGGCCTATTTGTTGTGGCCTTTTTTATGAAGAATGTTGGGGGTACGGCTGTCTTCTGGGGAGCCGTTATCGGTGAAATCTGCATCATGGCCATCTTCTTTCTGCCCAAACTCTCCCCTGATTTCTTTGGTTTCCTTGAGATAGGCTACTTGTGGCTCAACCTTATCGGCTGCCTCCTGGTTATGGGCATGGCTGCTATTATTCAGGCCTTAAGAAAAAAGTAGGATTTCGATGGCATTCTAAAAAGCCACTGGCACAAAACCAAGGTTTAAAGAAAGCATCCGAAATGAATGCTTTCTTTGGAAAAATCCCCAAAGCTTCTCTGGGACTTCTAACCCCAATCTGTTTTTTTAATATTGGCATATCTAACGACGTTAGATTATAATCAATTAACCTCAAGCAACCTTATCAAGGAAAGCTGGATGTGTACATTTATGATCATCACGAATCATTTTTTTCGGTACAAGAAATACCGAAGTTGGGTTAAAGACAGGGTATTTATAATAACTCCAACTGGGCCTTAGGCATCCATTCGAAGTAATCACCATTGATTAAAAGGAAACTGATATGGTATAGCAATGCTTAGTAACATCGTAAGCAAATAATCAAAAGATAAATTTTATTTGGAGCATAAGGGTATCAGCCTTATTATTGTATATAACATCGTTAGAATAAATATGGCTAAAAGAAAGCATCCTACGGAAGATTTCAATCATAAAGAGAGAAGGGAAAGGGAGAAGGCTGCCGTCAAAGCAGCTACCCTCAAAGCCTCTCGGGAATTGGCCAAGCAGTATGGCTGGCCCAAAGTCTCGATCCGTAAAATCGCCAAAGAAATTCAGTACACCCCCCCGGTCATTTACCAGCATTTTAAAAATAAAGAGGCCATCCTGATGGAATTGGAAATGCAGGGATTTCGCAAGCTGAAATTCGCCCTGGAGGATACCATGTCCAAGGGTGGTGAGCCGATTCCACGTTTGCTCTCTCTTACTGCAACCGCCTGGGACTGGGCCTTTGAGGAGGCTGACCTTTATCAGGTAATGTTTAACCTGGATAGCATCCACGCTACCCCCCCCAACAGAAAGGCCCTCTCCGAATCAGCCGAGGTAGTCCTAAAAACCCTAAAAGAAATTCACCTCTTCGAATCACAGGTCGAAGAATATTTCTTTACCTGGTGGTCCCTACTCCACGGCTACATTTCCCTCATCATGTCGGGACAGGTGCAGGGAAAGAGAAGTAAAATGAGGGGGTTTCTCTTGGATGCTGTGGAACGATTTGCCAAATCCCTCTAACTCCCCTGCCCTGCTCTTTATGTTACTCATGACCACAAAGGAGGTTTCTCACAAATATTTTAACACCGTTATAATTAATCTCATTAAACTATATTTATTAAGTAAGTATTAAATTTATATTGAACCAAACCTTCCGGGAGATTCATCGTTTTCTTTGGAAACTTAAGAAAAACTCAGAGTTTCCTGGGTGTTTACTTTAGAGATGGACATAGATCAACGATTGTTAAACAGGGCGACAGAGCTTTTTTTTCAACTGGGTGTCAAAGGGGTGACCATGGATGAAATTGCCAAAAATCTGGGCATTTCCAAGAAAACCATTTACCAATATTACTCCAATAAGGCCGAAATGGTCAATGCTGTGGCTATCAGTTACTTTGAGGAAGAAAAAAGGATCTTCGATCAGATAAGCGAAGAAGCTAAAGATGCCATCGATGAAATTCTTCGCATCCTTCTCTGGTCCCTGAGAGCATTCGACAACATGTCACCCAATCTGGTCCTGGAGCTAGAAAAATACTATCCCGAGGCTTGGGAGCACTTTGAGGAATTTCAACAAGAATATCTCCTGGCAAAAATCCGGCAAAACCTAGAATGGGGAATTCGGGAAGGGCTGTTCCGTCAGGAATTAGACGTAAATCTGGTTAGCAGAATCCGACTGGTCCAGATTATCAATTACATCAAACCCTTTCACTTTTCCTCTGAAGGATATCTGCAGTCAGACATTCAGAAAGCTTCTGTGGACCTTTACCTCCACAGCATACTTTCTTTAAAAGGGCTGAAGGAATACCAAAAGAGAGTCAACACCAATCAAACAAATCAATGAAAGCAGCAGAGCGAATACTATTTCTCTTTCTACTTTGCCTTCCTCCCCTCATCCACGGGCAGGAATCTTATGCCTTCGACGTTGAAGAATGTATTCAAAAAGCCCTTGAGGACAATGCAACTGTACAAAATGCCCGTTTTGACGAGTATATCGCCCAGGCAAGGGTAAAAGAGGTAATGGCAAATGGACTTCCCCAAGTCGATATAAGCACTGACCTACAGTACTTCGTTGAACTGCCTACCCAGATTCTTCCAGGCAGTTTCATGCCTCGCCAAAATGTAGTGCCTATCAATGGCGGTACTTATCTGCTTACCGCCTTCGATCCAGAGACTCAAAATATCATTCCCGGCGATCCTGTGGAGGTCCAGTTTGGCCAGCCCTGGCAAAGCACAGCGGGAGTATCCGTCAACCAGTTGATCTTCGATGGAGCCTTTTTTCTTGGACTCAAGGCTTCCAAGACCTTTGTCTATATTACTCAAAAAAACCTGGCCCGCACCCGGGAGGAAACAGTACTGGCTGTTACCAGGGCTTACTACCAAGCCCTCATCACCGAAGAGCAGCTCAACCTGATCCAGGCCAACATCGACAGGGTGGAAAAGCTTTACAACGAGACTTCTATCCTCAACGAGGAAGGCTTTGTAGAGAAAATCGACGTAGACCGACTCGAAATCAATCTCAACAACCTAAAGTTGGAAAAAGAAAGGATTCAAAGGCTCTCAAAGGTCAGTCTGAATCTCCTCAAATTCCAGATGGGCATCAATGTACAAGACCAACTTGTACTGACAGAAAATGTGCAGGAGTTACGTAAGAAGCCGGTCTATGACATGGAAGCTGGCGAATTTAATCCTGAAGATAGGGTAGAGTTCCAGCAACTTATGGCCAATAAGGATTTTGAAACCTTTAGGCTGAAGGGCATACAGGTAGGCTACTTTCCCAGTCTTTATGCCTTTGGTTCCTACCAATTCAACGCTCAGCGTGATGAATTCAACTTTTTTGATACCGACCAATCTTGGTTTCCCATTTCAGTAGTAGGCTTACAGCTCAATATTCCGGTCTTTGATGGATTGAGAAAAAATGCCCAGGCTCAGCAGCAGCGGCTCAACCTGGACAAAATCGACAACCAGGCTAGGCAATTGGAGCAGTCATTCCAGTTGGAAGTATCCAACAGCCTTATCAACCTAAAAAATGCCTACTCCAGTCTTCAGGCTTACGAAAAGAATGTGGGATTGGCTCGAAAAATCTTTGATGTGGCTACCATCAAATATAAGGAAGGTGTAGGTTCCAGCCTGGAAGTCAAGGAAGCAGAAAGCCAGTTAAAAGAGGCTGAATCTGCTTATCTAAGTGGATTTCTCGAGTTTCTCCTCTACCAGGCCGATTACAAAAAGGCCAAGGGTGAATTTTCCAAGTACCATTAAATCCAACACAAACGCAGGACGAAGAATCATATCATTCTCATGAAAAAGATAATTACACTTATCATCCTTGCTTTAGCTCTTAGCGTCGTGTCTTGCGGCAATAAGGACGAAGTCAGCCTCGAAGCAAAAAAGCGAAGGCTTCAAAACAAGAAGAATGAACTCCGCGAACTCAGCAAAGAGGTCGCCAACCTGGAAGCAGAAGTTCAACAATTGGATCCTAGCCTAAGAGCAAAGGCTAAGGTATCTCCTGTAGTCATTAAGGAGTTGAAAGCACAGCCATTCAAGCATTATGTGGAGGTGCAGGGCATGGTCGAGGCCAATCAAAACATAACCGTAAGCCCCATGGTCAGTGGGAGGATCACCCGCATCTACGTTCGAGAAGGTCAATATGTAAAGGCCAATCAAGTCCTGGCACAGATCGATGATGCTGTTCTCAAATCCAACGTTGAGGAGGTGAAGACCCAACTCAAACTTACCGAGATCGTCTATGAAAAGCAAAAGAGGCTCTGGGACCAGGAGATAGGAACAGAAATCCAATACCTTACCGCCAAAAATAACAAAGAATCTCTCGAATCCAGGTTAGCTACCCTGAAAAAGCAGTTATCCATGAACCGGATGCAAGCTCCCATTTCCGGTACAGTAGACGAAATTTATCCCAAGGTAGGAGAACTGGCCAGCCCCGGCGCACCAGCCTTTCGCATCGTCAATGCCAGAGACCTAAGCATTGTGGCAGAAGTACCAGAAGCCTATGCTCCCTATATCAGCAAAGGGAATAGTGTCAACGTTGACTTTCCCATTTTGAATAAAAATGTAGAAGGAAAGATCACCACCGTGGGTCAATCCATTAATCCCACCAATCGCTCCTTCAAGGTGGAGGTCAAACTTCCCAATAGCAAGGAATTCAAGCCCAATATGTTTGGGGAGATATCCATCAATGACCGCACCCTGGAAAATGCCATTACCATCCCCCTTAACATCATCCAGAAAACAGATGAGGGCTCCTTTGTCTTTGTCGCCAAAAGGAAAGAGGAAAAATGGATTGCCAGGAGGGTAAACATTAGCATGGGGCTTCTGGCTGAAGAATCAGCAGAAATCACCAAAGGCCTCGAAGCAGGAGATAAGTTGATTATCACGGGATACAAGGACCTGAGCGACGGTCAGGAAGTCAGTTTTGAAGAAAGTATAGCCAGCAAGTAGGACCTAGAAAGCATCAAATCATCGACATGAGCGATAAAAAACCATTCAGAGAATTTCCCCTTTCCTCCTGGGCCATTGACAACAGGACGACCATTTTCATTCTGACGGTTCTCATCTTCATCGCAGGACCGATCACCTTCAATAACCTACCTAAGGAAAATTTTCCGGAAATCCAGTGGCCGGTTATCTTTGTTTCCACCGTCTATCCCGGAACTTCGGCTGGGGACATGGAAAACCTCGTAACCCGAAAAATCGAGAAGGAAATTCAGGGAATTTCGGGGATAAAAGACCTGAACAGTACCTCTATTCAGGATTTCTCTTCGATTTTTGTAGAGTTTGAAACGGATGTAGACCTCGATGAGGCCAAGAGAGAAGTCGACGACGCTGTAAACAGGGCCCGCCAGGAACTTCCCGACGATCTGCCCAACGATCCCAGCGTGGACGACATCAACCTATCAGAGATTCCCATCATGTTTCTCAACGTTACGGGTCCCTATGACAAGGTAACCCTTAAGAAATATGCAGAGGAACTCAAGGACGAAATAGAAAAAGAACTCAAGAAGTACATTCTTCGCCTAGACCTTGTAGGTGCTCCCGAAAGAGAAATACAGGTCAATGTGGACCTTTACAAGATGGAATTGGCCAATATGTCTCTCGACGACATCGAGCAGGCGGTGGCCAGTGAAAACGTGATCATATCCGGCGGAGAGGTGGATATGTCCAGGCAAAAGGTAGCGGTCCGCCTCAATTCTGAATTGAAAAATGCGGAGGAACTGAGAAACATCGTGGTGCGCTCAGGCTTGGGCAATAGCCTCATGCTCAAGGATATCGCCGATGTCGAGGATACTTTTAAGGAAAGAGATTCTTACGCCCGACTGGATGGTAAACCTGTGCTAACCCTAAACGTGATAAAAAAGGCAGGTGAAAACCTCGTCGAAGCCTCAAATAAGATAAAGGAAATCGTGGCCGAAATGGAAGAAGAGAAATTTCCCGAGAACCTCGATATCATAATCTCGGTGGACCAGTCTCAGTTGACCAAAAACACCCTACAGGAGCTGATCAACACCATTATCTTTGGTTTTATTCTGGTGGTCATCGTATTGATGTTCTTCCTGGGAGTCAGAGATGCCCTTTTCGTAGGCCTGGCTGTTCCCCTTTCTTCATTCATTTCTTTTCTGGTGCTTCCGGCATTGGGGTATTCAATGAACCTCATTGTATTGTTTTCCTTTATCCTCGCTATGGGTATTGTGGTGGACAATGCCATTGTGGTCATCGAAAACACCTACCGCCTCTTTACCGAACAGGGAATGTCTATTGTAAAAGCTGCCAAAAAGGCGGCGGGAGAGGTGATCGCCCCGGTTTTTTCAGGTACTTTAACCACCGTCTGTCCCTTTTTGCCCTTGCTGTTTTGGCCCGGACCGGTAGGAGAGTTCATGGGTTTCATGCCCGTAGTGATGATCATCACCCTATTTGCCTCGCTTTTTGTAGCCTATGTAATCAATCCTGTCTTCGCGGTTACTTTTATGAAAAAGAAAGATGATGAAGTCATCATCAACCATCGTCAGGTATGGATATTGATCGGGCTCCTGGCTCTGGGTGGCATTCTTTTTAACATTGTCGGGGTCGCCTCATTTGGCAACTTCCTCTTCATCATGGCAGGCTTTGTCCTCCTCAATGCCTATGTGCTCAAACGGGCAATTCATACTTTTCAAAATGTAACCATTCCTGCCCTCAAAAGAGGATATCGCCAAATATTGGCCTACTCTGTAGATCATCCTCCTGTGATTTTTACAGGTCTCCTGATCTTTATCGTAGCTACGGTTACCATTACCTTTTTCTCCAATATAAAGGTCATACAGTTTCCCTCCAGTGAACCCAATCAAATCTTTGTCTACAACGAACTTCCGGAAGGAACCAACATTGAAATTACGGATTCTATCACCAGAATTCTGGAAAAACGGGTCTATGATGTGGTGGGGGAAGACAATCCTATCGTCAAATCCATTGTGACAAACGTGGCCATCGGAGCTGGAGACGCCAATTCCTTTGATACCAATACTTCCAAGCCCAACAAAAGTAAAATCACCATAGAATTCGTAGCCGTCAAAGAGAGGGATTATCGCTCGACTTCGGCCTACCTGGATCGACTTCGAGAGGCTCTGAAAGGCATTTCGGGGGCCAGAATTACAGTTGGACAAGACCAAAACGGTCCTCCTGGATCTGCTCCTATTGAAGTATTGGTGACTTCGGAGGACTTTCGCGATCTGATGAATACCAGTGAGGAACTCTTCGACTACCTCGATTCGCTTAGCATAGATGGAATCGAAAAACTCAAGTGGGACGTGGATGACAAAAGGCCCGAACTCCTTGTCAACATCAACAGGAAAAAGGCCAGCCAATTGGGCATTAGCAGTGGACAGATAGGTTCTGCCCTAAGGACTGCCCTCTTCGGAAAGGATATTTCTCAGCTTAGGGACAAAGAAGACGAATACGACATTGTCCTGAGGCTAGATAAAAAATACAGGGACAACATTACCTCCCTGATGAACATGAGCATTACCTTCCGGGACATGGCCGATGGCAAGCAAAAGTCAATTCCCATATCTGCGGTTGCAGACTTCAGCTATAACGAAGCCTTTGGAGGAATTAATAGAACAGACCTGGAAAAATCTGTCAAAATCACTTCCAACATCCTCAACAGCTACAATGTAAATGACGTCTTTAATAATGTTGACTTTTACGTCAACGAATTTATAAAAGATGGAAGGGTAATGGATGGGGTCAACATTGAAGTCGGAGGACAAACGAAGGACCAGGAGGAAGAGGGAGCCTTTTTGGGAGGAGCCTTCCTGGTAGCTGTCGTCCTTATCTTCTTGATCCTGGTAACCCAATTCAACTCCTTTAGCAACGTCCTGATCATCCTGAGCCAGGTTCTGCTGAGCACCATTGGGGTATTTCTGGCTCATGGAGTCCTGGGAATGGATTTTTCAGTGGTCCTCTCAGGGGTGGCTATCGTGGTTTTGGCGGGAATCGTGGTAAACAATGGCATTATCCTCCTGGACTTTATCGAAATTCTCCGCAAAGAAGGAAGCAGCCTTCGTGTGGCCGTAATCGAAGGAGGGGCTGTTCGCTTCACTCCTGTTTTGCTCACGGCTTCCTCCACGGTGCTGGGCTTGGTCCCTCTGGCTTTGTCTTTTAACCTAAATTTTGGGACCCTCCTCAGTGATTGGGACCCTCAGATATTCTTTGGAGGAGACAGTGCTACCTTTTGGGAACCCTTTGCCTGGTCGGTCATCTTTGGCCTGACCTTCGCTACGGTCATTACCCTGGTCATCGTTCCGGTCCTCTACTATCAAATCAAGCGATTCGAAGCCTGGCTGAAGAATTTGATCGGCCGAAATAGAGACCGAGGTGGGGAGATTAGAATCAATGTTCAGGAAAACCATGAGGAAGAATTGTAACATCCATTTTTGGATATGTAAGCAACCTTCAAAAAAAAATCAACGTTTCCTAAAACATATGATCTAAACCTTAGTTTACTTTCTGTTGTATTTTAATAAGACAGAAAGTTTGGAATGTCGAACTTGGTATTTAAAGGCTTAAAATTGTAAATGTGTGTGTTCCTTTTTTATAGATGACCCGCCTCCTGGCGGGTTTTGTTTTTTTACCTCATGAATTCCTGACAAATATCACCCTAACATTCCCGCTGGATCATTGAAGGAGAAGGAAATTTTTTGAATATTAATGACTATCATAGAAATCAATTGATTTACTTATGAAACAAGGAACTGTCATTATCATTCTCTTGAGCCTCATGCTACCTGTTCTGGTCTGGGCTTTCACCCAATTTAATCCCAAAAAGGTCAGCACTCAGGGAGGAGATAAAGAGAAAGTGAACCTTGCTGGTGATAGCCTTGAACTGAGTCAATTCATTCAAAAAATTGAAGGGAGTTGGGTGGAAGAAATTTACGTCAGAAAGATGGCCCTCGACCCTAACTTCGAAGAAGAGGGGCCTGACTTACTCTTGGACATCAGAAAGGAAAATCAACGAGGAGACAGGATCGCCATTTATATTGCTGAATATTGCCGACCCGAAGAAGCAGAGTACCTTCTTTTTGGCCTCGAAGATGGTAAGCTCATCTACAAAGGAGCTGAGTGGGACGGCTGTGTGATTGACATTGCCCGCATTGATTTCATGAGCATCACCCATCAGGAAGAAAAAGGGCTACCCCTGCTTACTTTCGAAGCACGAGAGGTTGATTATCAGTACCATCAAAAAGTTCGAATGCTTCGTTTGCCGGAGGAACAAGCTGCCCTGGGATGGCATTGTCAGATGCAATACCACCTCATTGACATCCTCACAGAAGGAAATTACACCCTGTACGACAGTAATTACCAGATAATCACCTTGTTGGAAGCCTTTGGCAATGAGAACCTTCTCGAAGAACTTAGTTTTTTCGAAGCTTTTCATACAGCCTGGCCCATGTATGAGGAAATCTGTGTCAATGCTCCTTTTGAAGTCGTGGTTTTGGGCGACAACCATCCCAAGGGAAACATGCAGGTCTACGCCATCGAATGGTCTTCCTCCCAAATCAAGCTTTACGAGACTTACGTCAGTCCCGAAAGTGAAGACGGAATACATCCCCTCCAAAAGGGAAACTTAAAGGTCATCATGCTCCCGGAAATCATAAGGCCTGGGATGGAGAACTTCTGATAAGCTCTAAGCCTGGTTTCATGTGAGACTTGGCTTTTTTGCATACTCATTTTTTTTGTGGAGTATGTGGGCAGAAAATAATTTGTCCTAGATGAGTGATCTTCATGCCTACCTTCCTCCTACTTCTGAGTCTATTCGATCCTTTTTAAGGACCCAGGGGATTTCCGCCCGGATCATTCCTCTGCCCGGCGAGGTAGATTATAATTTTATGGCAGAAAGTCCATCCCAACGCTACCTCATCAAGGTTAGCCGCAGGGGTAAAGACCCACAAGACTTAGACTTTTATACCCACCTTCAGGCCCACTTGGAAGAAAAAAACTATCCCTTACCCCTACATAGGAAGATTGAGGGCGTCTTTCCCGCCTACCTCGATGAAGAAAAGCAACAACTCGTACAGGTATTTGACTGGATTGATGGCAGAATTTGGGCAGCAGTCAATCCCAAGTCAGATAAACTTTTGGAAGACCTGGGTAAAAAAGCTGCTCTTCTGGACCTTCATTTGGTGGGATTTGACCATTCCTGGGCGCATAGAAAGATTACCTGGGACCTGGGCCAATCTCTATGGGTTGAAGATCACCTCGACAAACAAAGCAATGAGAGAAAAGAAATTTTTAAATACTTCCTCGAGCTATTCAAAAATAAAAAGGAATCTTATCGGGAATTGAGAAAGGCTGTCATTCACAATGACATCAATGATCACAACATTCTAGTAAACCATGACCATGACCTTTCCGAGGTACTTTCTTTCATTGATTTTGGAGATGCTATACATTCTCAACTCATCAATAACCTTGCCGTAGCCCTGGCTTATGCCCTGATGGAAAAACCCGATCCCCTCGGAGCTGCCTCTGGACTGGTCCGGGCCTATCATCAGGTATTTCCCCTATGGGAAGAAGAACTGAAGCATCTCTACGCCCTCGTTGGCATGCGCCTCCTCCTAAGCCTGACCCACTCCCGGATCAGAAAGGAAAAAGAACCAGAAAACAGCTACCTCCAGGTGTCTGAAGCTCCCGCATGGAAACTTCTCCAAAAATGGCATCAGATTCCTGAAGTATTTGCATGGGCCACCTTCCGATGGGCTTGTGGAAAAGAGGCCCACCCTGGCGAAAAATCCTTACGGGAATTTGCCCAGAGAAGCCCCAAAAAACTCCGGCAAATGTTTCCCAACTTAGACATAGACCGAGTCCTGAGGGTGGACATGAGCATTGGCAGCCTTTGGCTGGGGCCCAGGTATGAATTTACCGATGATGAACTGAAGAGCTTCCGTCTCCAACGACTTCAAGCAAAAAATCCGAAAGCCCTTATTTCAGGGGGATACCTGGAAAGGAGGGCCTTTTACAGTACGGAGGCCTACAAACGGGAAGGAAACCAGGGCCCCGAATACAGAAGTATTCACCTGGGAATCGATATTTGGAGACCATCAGGTACAGCTATTCATGCCCTATGGCCCGGTCAGATCGTCTCTGTGTACAACAACAACCTCCCCAAGGACTACGGCCCCACCCTGATTCTCAAACATCAGACACATGATGGTCAGCCTTTCTATTCACTCTACGGGCATTTAAACAAAACAACCCTGACCTGGTGGAAGGCAGGAGATAGGGTTGAAGAGGGAGCTAAAATAGCCGAACTCGGAGCTTTCCAGGAAAACGGCGGGTGGACGCCCCATCTTCATTTTCAGTTGATGCTGGATCTTTTGGAAAATACCCATGACTTCCCAGGTGTGGCATTTCCTGGAGAAGTGGACATTTGGAAGAGCATCTGCCCCAACCCCAATCTCTTCTTCAGGGAAGAAGAATTGAATGAACAGCCTTCAAACAGGTCCCGAGAGGTATTGCTGGAAAAACGCAAAAGACACCTGGGGTACAGTTTATCCCTTTCCTACCAAAAGCCTCTCCATGTGCTCAGAGGAGAAGCAGTGTATCTTCTTGATGTCGATGGCAGAAGGTATTTGGATCTGGTAAACAATGTAGCCCATTGTGGGCATGAGCATCCCCGCATCGTCTGTGCGGGACAACAGCAAATGGCCCTTCTCAATACCAATACCCGATACCTACATGAAAATATCATTGACTTCATTAAGGAATTATTGGCCCAGCTGCCTCCACAACTTTCAGTGGTACACATGGTCAATTCGGGGTCTGAAGCCAATGACCTGGCTTTACGCATGGCCTTTGCCTATAGCAAAGGAAAAGAAATCATAGGCTTGGAATCTGCTTACCATGGACACACCCAACTGGGCATTGAGGTTTCTTCCTACAAATTTGATGGAAAAGGAGGAAGCGGCTTGCCCCCCTCCACTCACCTTCTTCCTCTACCCGATAGCTTTAGGGCAAAGCAGAGAGGCAAAAATATTTCACCAGCCCTTGTCCATGACATTCTTGAGGAATTGGAGAGGGATGGAAAGAAGGTAGCAGCCTTCATCGCAGAAAGCATGCTCAGTTGCGGAGGACAGATTCCCCTCCCCTCGAATTACCTCAAGACCATTTATGAGGCAGTCAGGGAGGCCGGAGGGATTTGCATTGCCGACGAAGTACAGGTGGGTGTAGGTCGAATGGGAAGTCATTTTTGGGGCTTTCAAAGTCAGGAAGTAGTTCCAGATATACTGACCATAGGCAAACCTATAGGCAACGGCCACCCCATAGGCGTAGTAGTATCTACCGAAGCTGTTGCCCGGGCCTTCGCCAACGGCATGGAATACTTCAATACTTTTGGGGGTAATCCGGTCTCTGCAGCTATCGCCAAGGAGGTCCTTGCTGTAGTAAAAGAAGAAGCACTTCAGGCTCATGCAATGGATATGGGTCGATATATAAAAGGAGAACTTCTTTCCTTACAAAAAGAATTTCCCATACTGGCAGATATCAGAGGGGAAGGTCTTTTCTTGGGCATTGAGTTGTGTGGCCCTAACCTTGAGCCCAGACCCGAGCAAGCCCTTTACCTCATCAATCGCATGAGGGAAAATGGCATACTGATGAGTACAGACGGCCCTGATCAAAATGTCCTCAAGGTAAAGCCTCCCATGGTGATTCAGCCTTTACACATTGAAGAATGGCTGGAAAGGTTGAGGAGCATTCTCATGGAGGATAAAATGAAGCTTTAGCTGAAATAGACCAGCCAGTTGAACTTGGGAAAGAGTGGCGAAAGAATTATAAAATGAAATTGGCAAGCAACTTAAGCCACAGTTCCCAAATTAGCCTGGGACTTGAGAAAGCGTTCAAAATAAAGCTTAATAGCCTGATGCTCATTTAAGCTTAGTTCGGGATCTCGGTCGATGATATCAAAGGCAGCTTCACGGGCTTCGCTGAGGATTTCCTGGTCTTCCACAATGTTGGCGATGGTAAAAAGGGGCAGTCCGGATTGGCGGGTGCCCAAAAAATCTCCGGGGCCCCTTAGTTCGAGGTCGATTTCTGAAATTTTGAATCCGTCATTGGTATCGTACATGGCTTTGAGGCGTTTTTTCCCGTCGGCAGAGATTTTATTCCCTGCCATTAGGATACAGTAGGACTGATTTTGTCCCCTACCTACCCTACCCCTAAGCTGATGCAGTTGAGAAAGGCCAAAACGCTCTGCATTTTCTACGAGCATCAGGGTAGAATTTGGGACATCTACCCCCACCTCAATAACGGTGGTAGACACTAGGAGTTGAGTTTCGTTTCTGACAAAGCGCTGCATTTCGAAGTCCTTATTTTCGGGCTTCATCTTGCCGTGGACCATGCCTACCCGAAAGCCTTTGAAATATTTTTCCAGCAATTCAAAGCCTTTTTCCGCCGCGATAAGGTCGAGTTTTTCGGATTCTTCGACCAAAGGGTAGACCACATAGGCCTGCCTTCCCTTTTCAATTTCACTCCGAATAAAGCCCAGGACTTCCAGCCTTTTGGATTCCCGGTAGACCATGGTCTTGATAGGTTTGCGCCCCGGCGGCAATTCGTCAATCACCGAGACATCAATATCTCCATATACCGTCATGGCCAGGGTACGAGGGATAGGGGTAGCTGTCATGACCATGTTGTGGGGATAGGGCTGTGCTTTGGACCAAAGTCTGGCCCTTTGCATCACTCCAAACTTATGCTGCTCATCGATGACGGTCAGGCCCAGGCGGCGAAATTTCACAGTAGGCTCAATCAGGGCGTGGGTACCAATGACAATATCAGCTTCTCCATTGGCTACCCGCTGTAGTTCGGCTTCTCTCTCAGCTTTTCGTTGTCCCCCCACCAAAAAAGCTGTACTGATGTCCACCTTTTCTGCCATTTTTGTGATTTTCCGCCTATGCTGATCTGCAAGAATAGCTGTGGGGGCCATAAAGGCGGTCTGAAAACCATTGTCTTTGGCCAAGAGCATGGTCATGAAGGCCACCATGGTCTTGCCGGCACCTACATCGCCCTGGATCAGGCGGTTCATCTGAATGCTCCGCCCCAGGTCCTTGCGGATTTCTTTGAGAACCCGCTTTTGTGCTCCGGTGAGATTGAATGGGAGATGATGCTCATAAAAATCCAAAAAGTGACTACCCACCTCACCAAAAGGCCTCGCCTGATATCCGATTTTGGACTTTTTCCTCCTTCTGGCCAGCAAAAGCTGAAAGTAGAAAAGCTCTTCGAACTTCAGCCTTCGCTGGGCTGCATAGAGGGCCTCAAAATGGGGAGGAAAATGGATAAATCTAAGTGATTCAGGACGCCCCAGCAAGCGATGCTTTTCCCTAAATTCGAGAGGAAGATTTTCCTGGAGCGCTTGCGAGACTTCTTCCATCAATTGTTTGAGAAGGTTTCGAATACCCTTGGAATCCAAACCCACTCGCTGCAACTTATCGGTAGAAGGATAATAGGGGACAATCTGCTGGGGGTCTTGGGTGCCGTCATCCTTGATCTTGTCGATCTCCGGATGGGTAAGTTGAAGGCGGCCCTTGTAGGAATTGGGCCTTCCAAAAATTGCGATTTCTTCGCCTATGGGTAGGTTATTCTGTATCCATTTGACCCCTTGAAACCAGGTGAGATCGATTTCGCCTGTACCATCGGAAAAAACTCCCTGAAGGACAGCCTTGCCCCTTTTGGTTTTATTGAGAGAAAAACGAGTTATTTTGCCGACCAGGGTAACAGAGGCATCGACCCCAATCAGGTCTTTCACTTTGAATACATGGCTCCTGTCTACATATTTTCTGGGAAAATAATTCAGCAGGTCCCGATAGGTAGCGATGTTGCACTCCTGCTTCAGGACCTCCGCTCGCTTGGGGCCTACCTTTTTCAGGTACATAATTTCTTTGTCCCAAATATCTCTCATGATAGTGAAGTTAACTCCCGAGCCGGAACACCTACATAGGTTTTGCCCTCCTCACAATCCTTGTTGACCACAGCGCCTGCTCCTATCCTACAGCTCTGCCCTATCCTGACTCCCGGTAGGATGACAGCTCCACTTCCTATTTCGCAGCCTTTTCCGATATTGACCCCGCCGCTAAGCCTGACCCCTGGGTGTAGACTCACATAGTCTCCCAGCCTGCAATCGTGTCCGATGCTGCAATGTAGGTTGATAACCACAAATTTTCCCAATTCGATATCCGTGGTCATGATCACCCCTGCACAGGCGATAAGACCGGGTCCATGGACCAGTCCCGGTGCTTGGAGGACCGTAGGATGGATCAAAGAAAAGGGAGATGCAGTCGCCGATTGGAGCTTTTTCCCTACCTTCTCCCTCAATCCTGGATTACCAAGAGCCAGGACATAGGAGAGCTTAGGCTTATTTTGAGAGAGTAACCAATCATCATTTCCAAGGTAGGGCAAGTTGGTCGAAGTCCGAGGATGTTCCTTTTGATCCACGTAGCCAGGGAAGCTTATGTCAGTCGAGTGAGGGGAATAAATGTCCAATCCCAGGTTATGTACTTCCCTTCCAAAACCTCCTCCACCTACGATAACTACTTTTCTTTCTAACATTCCTGAGTTAAGTCCACTTTACCAAGCTGCCCTGAACTTCGATTTTAAGAAAAATTTCAACCGATTTGATCCTCAGATAGCAGAATTGGTGCTAAATATATCCATAATTGAATTATTTTGGCTTAAATGGAGAAGGGAGATTTCAACAAAAATGTGGATTTATAGCCAAAAAAAGATAGGAAAAAGTCTTTCGACATATGAAAAATATGTACAAATACGTTTATGATCAGTGATAATGTTTTGATTATAATTCGACGAACACATAAATTGCAAATAGGAAAACAGATTGTGTATGACAGGAGCGAAATTTATTTCGTCGGTATTTGGCAGAGCAGGGATATTCCTAGGCCTACTACTGATGCTGGTTTTGTCCAATGGATGCAACCAAGGGAGAGCTGATGTGGGTGAAATCGTGACCGAGGAGGAGGCTCCTGTCGTCCCCAAGGACACCCTCTCTCTCCTGCGCTCGGCTGTGTGCATTTGGTCTCCCTATGCTTCCTTGAGGAGGGAGCCCGGGCGAAAACTTTACACCAAAGACAAAAAAGAAAACTGGATGGTCTCTATCCGTTATGGAGAAGTCGTGGAACTGATGGATTCCACCGTAACGGTAGAAAGCGAAAAGAGGGATTACATGAAAGTTAGACTTACCGATGGAAAAGAGGGCTGGGTATACGAGTATCTTTTTGAGAAATACGCTAAGCCCGCTGTTATCCTCAAGAAAACTGAATTGTATCGCCGTCCCAATCTCATGACGCTCAGAGATGATTTTCTTTCTCCGGGTGAGATCATTGTCCTGATTCAAGATCCAAAGCACGCCTCAGAAAACAAGTCCTGGTACCACGTATCCAGCAAGAGAAAGATCAAAAAAGGTTGGATACACCAGCCTAACCATATCAGCACTTCTTCCCGCGACGTAAAGGCTGCCCTTTTGTTTCACAAGGCTGATGATACCAAATCTACCGACATGAAGCTGGACAGGCTCAACAGCATTCTCAAGGTTCCTGGATTCGAAAAATCTCAACTTTATGGGATGGTTGAACAAAAAATAAAAGAGGTAGAAAACGAAGATATCCAAAATGAATTGTTCAAAGCAGGTACGAAGCTCTTCATCATAGAGGATGATACCTGGATGAGGTCCAATCCCGAAACCAGCCACAACAATCAGATCAAACCCCTATCTAAAGATGAAGTCTGCCTGATTCTTGACATAGGAGAGCGAGATTCTCTCGAGGCAATGTATGACTTTTGGTACAGAATCCAGCATGGAGATGCGGAGGGCTGGGTCTATGGGCATTACACCTCTATGAGGTACCTAGACTAAGTTAAGCTAATCTCTAAAACAGCTTCATGGCTTTTGTTTCAGGCTTTTCCACTACCCTGTACAACCTGGACTTTTTCTGTTCCAGATTCTGTCAGAATTCTCTCATATGAAGGCTTCTTCCTATTAATCTAGTTTGAGGTAAGTCCCCTTTGAAAACTAGGAAGTCCGCCTATATCCATCTTAGCCTCTTTTCTTGTTGAAATGGCAAGAATAGGAGAAATTTCGGTTACACATAAAAAAAGGGACCACTCAAAAGCAGTCCCTTTCTCAAAAATTTCGGATGAACTTAGTTCTTGTTCATATTTCCCAGTTTTTTCCCATACTCCATCATCTCATCGTCTTTTCCAATGATTCCGGTAATTTCTACCAGGCGCTGCAGCCACTCCTGCTCATTGGGCTGCTCATCATGGAGCCACTTAAGGTAGGGATAGGCTTTTTCTGCGTAAGCTACTATCTTTTCATCTGCCTCTTTGATTTCATCAGAGTCATTCATTCTACCTTTTTTAGCACTGAGTTCAGCAGCTTCATTTATGTAGTAGGCAGCCAGGCTATAATTGGCCTGGAGATTGTCTGAATCTCGCTCATAGGCATCTCTGTAAAGTTCCAGGGCGGCATTCTTCTCTCCATTCTTTTCCAGCAGGGCGGCGTAGGCCAGTTTGATGGGCAAGTCATCGGGATTCGCATCGACAGCTGCCTGAAACTTCTCCTTGGCCTCTTCAAATAGGTCTGGATTTCTGTTATAGATGTTCAGTTCCTGGCGCTTCATGTCTTCATCTCCGGGTGAAAGCTCCATTCCTTCCTTTAGGATGTCCAGTGCTTTTCTGGGCTCTCCCTGAATATCGTATACGACGGCCAACTGCTGAACCATGTAGCTCAGCTGGCTGCTATCGACTTTTTTCTGATCTACACCTCCACCGCTAAGCAACTGCTGCTTCAGCAATTCCTGCTTTTCTTTCTCAGTAATTTCAATGTATTTTTCCTTATAGGAATTGATAGCAGTTTCCAATGCTTGAATGCTTGTGGCTGTATCCTGGGTCAACATGGCTGAGGCTCCCAACATACGATTGGTAAGAATGTGCTTGGGCTTATACAGTACTGCAAGCTCGTATCGCCTCGCAGCTTCCTTAGGCTGATCGGAGTTGAAGTGATTCAACCCCCGGTTGTAAAGGGCCGACCAGATGTTGTACTCCGCCTGATAATCCTTTGCGTAGCGCTCCCACTTGCTGGCCTCATCGGAAGTCATCACTTTATTGTAGTAGATATGGGCATCGATGGCGGGTTGGTCAAACTTAGCCATATTAGTGGTATCTCCATTGTTGACCATCTGAGCTAAAGCGACGGCATAATAGAAGTATCCTTTGTACAACTTCTTTACGTGTCTGCTTTTTTCCATGAATTCCGTGGTATCAGCCAAGGCATCTTTCAGGGTTACCGCAGCTTCACCAGGATTGTTTCTTTCGGCAAGCATGATGGCTGCTCCATTGATTTTATTGGGCTGAGCGATTAGGACATTTGATATACAAAGTAGTACACAAATGGCCATTGTGAATTGCTTCATAACTGACATGATTAAAAGTTCGCTAGTTTTTGGGTTGATGTAATGTGGATTTCAATCTTATGGATGCAAGAGACAGAATTTTAGGCTATTCCACAAATATGAAAATCATGGAACGGTTCATTTCCTCTCCTTGTTTAGAGACCTGGGCCTCTAAACATATCCATCCAGCTTTTTCATTTGGAAGTGCTGTACCTCTCAAGGTGACTGCCTGAAATTATGCTTCCCTTTCTCCACCGTCTTCAGCTTCCTCCTCCTCTTTTTCTACCACCTTGGCTACCGAAGCGATTTCATCACCTTCCCTTAGGGAGATCAGCCTCACGCCACGGGTGTTTCTGCTCAGGGTGCTGATATTCTCGATATCCATTCGGATGGTGGTCCCATGGCGGGTGATGATCATGAGATCTTCGTCCTCACTGCCTTCCACCTGCTTGATGGTGATGACGCCTCCAGTCTTGGGAGAGAGGTTCATGGTTTTTACTCCTTTCACCCCCCGGTTGGTCTTGCGGTACTCCGAAATGTTGGTCTTTTTGCCGTATCCCTTTTCGGAAACGACGAGAATTTGCTTTTCGTCATCGGGCACGACCACCATTCCCACTACCTCGTCATTTTCATCTTGTAGGGTGATTCCCCGAACTCCCATGGCTGTACGACCCATTTGCCTTACTTTTTCCTCCTCAAAACGAACAGCATAGCCCGACCTTACAGCCATTACAATGTCGCTTTTCCCATCGGTGAGCTTGGCCTCAATCAGTTCATCGTCGGTGGCAATGTTAATGGCAATAATACCATTGGTTCGGGGACGGCTATAATCTCGCAGTCCTGTTTTCTTGACCTGCCCCTTGCGGGTAGCCATCATGATGTAGTGGTTATCAACAAAATCATCATCGTCGAAGCCCTCTACCGTTACGAAGGCTTTTACGCTGTCTTCTCTATCGATGGCAATCAGATTTTGGATGGCTCTTCCCTTGTGGGTTCTATCACCGGAGGGAATCTGATACACCTTCAACCAATAGCACTTACCCATTTCTGTAAAGAAGAGCATATAGTTGTGGGTGCGGGCGACAAAAAGGTGTTCGACAAAGTCGCTGTCCTTTCTACCCGTACCCCTTGAACCTATACCTCCCCTTCCCTGCGCTTGGTATTCATTGGCATTGGTACGCTTGATGTATCCATGATTGGTGATGGTGATGACCATGTCATCATTAGCGATGATATCTTCTATGCTAATCTCTCCATCGGCAGCGGTAATGTCGGTCCGCCTGGGATCACCAAACTTCTCCTTGACTTCCAGGAGTTCGTCCTTGATGATCTGCATCCGCAGATCTTCGTCGGCGAGGACAGATTCCAGGTAGTCGATTTTTTCTTTGAGTTCTTCGTATTGCTGTTGGATCTTATCCCTTTCCAAGGCGGTGAGCCTTTGAAGGCGCATATCCAGGATGGCCTTGGCTTGAATTTCAGAAAGGCCAAACTTTTCCATCAGTCCATCACGAGCCTCATCCACATTAGCGGAAGCCCTGATCAGGGCAATTACTTCATCCAGGTTGTCCAGGGCTATGAGCAAGCCTTCCAGGATATGTGCCCGCTTTTTGGCTTCTTCGAGTTCGTAGCGGGTACGGCGTATCACTACCTCATGTCGATGCTCCACATAGTGGCGAAGCATGTCCTTAAGGTTAAGGGTTTGAGGCCGTCCTTTGACCAGTGCGACATTGTTTACACTAAAGGAGGTTTGCAGAGGGGTCTGGCGGTAAAGCTGGTTTAGCACCACATTGGGGTTGGCGTCGCGTTTTATATCAACAACGATGCGCATTCCGTTACGGTCAGACTCATCTCGAATTTCTGAGATGCCTTCCAGCTTTTTTTCTCCGCTGAGGGCGTCGATCTTTTGGATGACGCTGGCTTTATTGACTTGGTAGGGAATCTCATTGATGATGATCTGCTCCCTCCCACTCTTGGTTTCTATGATATCTGCCTTGGCTCGGACGACAATTCTTCCCCTCCCTGTGGCGTAGGCCCTATGAATGCCTTCAACTCCATAGATGGTTCCTCCGGTAGGAAAGTCCGGCCCTTTCACATATTGAATAAGCTGGTCAACTTCGATCTCACGGTTGTCGATATAGGCAACGGTGGCGTCGACCACTTCGGCCAGGTTGTGGGGGGGCATATTTGTAGCCATTCCTACAGCAATCCCACTGGCTCCATTGACTAGCAGGTTTGGAACCCTGGCGGGCAATACAGTAGGCTCAGAAAGAGAGTCATCGAAGTTCAGGCGAAAATCTACCGTATCCTTATCGATGTCGCGAAGCATTTCCTCAGAAATTTTCCTGAGTCTTGCCTCGGTATAACGCATAGCGGCGGGGTTGTCTCCGTCTATGGATCCAAAGTTCCCCTGTCCATCAACCAAAGGATAGCGCAGGGACCAGTCCTGGGCCATCCTCACCATGGTGTCATAGACGGCGCTGTCTCCATGTGGGTGAAACTTACCGAGAACTTCACCAACGATACGCGCCGATTTTTTGTAGGGGCGGTTGCTGGCCAGTCCCAACTCACTCATCCCGTACAAAACCCTCCTGTGAACGGGCTTCAGACCATCTCTTACGTCGGGAAGGGCCCTTGAGACGATGACAGACATCGAATAGTCGATGTAAGCCGTCCTCATTTCTTCCTCTATAATCCGGGGAACTATCTTGTCTCCTTCTGCCATGGCATTAATCACTTTTCCTTTAAAGCGAGCGATTTTCTCACTCGATTAACAAAGCTAAATTAGGCATTAATTCTCTGGCATGAAAGGAGCTTATACACAGAGAAATGTGGATTTTGGGCTTTTGAAAAAGGGAAATCCAGAGATGGATAAAAACAAATGATTCAACTCAGAAAGGGTGGTTTTTCACCCAAAATACCACCTTAAAATAAATTCATATATAAATTTTTAAATAAAAATAAGAAAAATGTCAGGGCCAATCTATTCATAATGATTGTCCGCTACCATAGCTAGGGTTTCCAATGATGGCTTACAGGGGCACTCTCCAGAGGATCAAACAAGGGTTCTTTGAAGTAGGGTCGGTTTTGTTTGTAACAAAATTCATTGAGATAGTTTAACAGATATGTATCACTTATACTATGATAAATTCCTAAGAACCATCTCTTTGCGTTTGAAATCATGACATGAATCCAAGGAGGTAGCCTGTCTGCCGAAATCTGTAATTGAGTCAAATGGTAAGGAGTAGGTTTGGGCTCCATCGGTGATCCCCTCGGTCTCTTTATCAATCTGGGCCTGGGTTTCTATATAAACATACTCCGCTTCTCAATCAGGAATGACAATCATGCGCTCGATGCCCACATTTTTTACCAGCTACACCCAAACGCCCTCGATGAGATTTTCAATGAGATCGACAACTCGATTCATCTGGGAAGTTTTCGACAAAATCTATTACGTTGATTGGCCTTGTTGATACTCAATTATACGGATAGGGATAATCGTTTTATTCATTTACCTAAATATTTTTACCAATAAAAACAAAAGCATAGCAGTGTGCGAAATAAAAAGCGGTTGATATTCACCCCTATTTACTTTAGTCAATGGGTAGTTTTTTCATCGTATTATTACACACCTAGAAGGTACGAAAATCAATGAAAGTCATTCATTTTCAAAGTAATATAAACCATTTAAGTAGCAATTTGTACCGGAGGGGGGATGTATGATTCTGAATATTTTAATCTTTAATAGATTCGGTTGCAATTCTACTTTTGTAAGGCAAGATAGTTGCATACCTATGCGAAAAAACGAAATGAACCCTTCCCAGCTTCGAGATCTTCAGGTATTTAACCTGCTATTGGAGCATCATGGCTGGGAGGATCCCGGCCAGACGGAACATCGATTGGAGCAAGGAGAGGACTTGAAGCCTGAAGGCGCGAGGGTCATTAGAAACCAGAGCCTTACACTTCTATGTCGCTTTCATGCCCCTGTCAATATGATCAGCCTAAGCCTGATCGACCTCCTGAGCAGAGAAAAAGTCCAGTTTCACTTTCTCTACACTGAAGAACCTGAAAGAATCCTGGAATGGATTGTGGGCGTATCAGACAAACTAGACCTTGACAATTATTCTCAAATCGTCAAAAAGTCTCAGGTTGAGTGTGATATGATCCTATTGGAGATTTCTGAAAGTGAGATTTACGAGGTAAAGCCCTCGGCCCAGGCTTAGTCTTCCCGAAAGGAAAAGGACAGAAAGTTGATAGGCAGGCCCATTTCCAAGAACTCCTTTTCATAGGTAGTTTTGATCTTACAGTCCAGAGAAAGTTGGTCTGCCTGATGTAGATCAAAACTAAGTTCGTGAAATTCAATTTCCCCCCTATCAACAAAAGTCTCCAGACTATAATGGAAGAGATCCCTGTTGTCTGTCTTGAATTTTACCCTTCCTCCCGGTTTTAGAATTTCCTTGTAATTATCTAAAAAAGGGGGATTTATCATCCTGTGCTTGACTTGTTTGGTCTTTGGAAAGGGATCTGGAAAGGTAATCCATATTTCGTCCACCTCATTTTTTTCGAAGTACTGATCAATTTCAAGGAGGTGAATCCACAAAAAAGCGAGGTTGCTCAGGCCCTTGTCGATAGCTGCCTGAGCCGGATACCACATCCGGTCTGTCTTTAGGTCTATCCCTATGTAATTGTATTTGGCATACTTTTCGGCCAGGGCCAAACTGAATTCAGCCTTTCCACATCCCAGCTCCAGCTTTATAGGGTTTTCATTTCCAAAATGCTCCTTCCATTTTCCCTTCATTTCAGAAGTCTTGTCAAAGCAGTTTGGCAATTCGTGGTAGGCTGCTTTACGTTTTTCCTTTTTTCTGGCCATGAAGTCTTGCCTTTATTTAGTTGTCCTCCGTAGGAGTTCAGAGATCGCAGATGTAGGTCCTCCGTCTTTGCCCTGAGATGATAATAGGGAGGGCCAAAAATTTTTCAAAAATAGAAAGCATTACAAAGGCGGCCAAACACAAAGGATACATTTTCCCTCTCATGAGGTTGATGAGCCATTTTTGAAAGTCCATCAGGCTTTAGGAAGATGAGGCTTCCGCTTTCCAGCTTAGTTTGTATCTTGCGGTCAATAGCTACATTTTTTCGTACATATACTTTCATAATTTCACGTCATATGCCTTACCTTTTCACTTCTGAGTCCGTTTCAGAGGGACATCCTGATAAGATCGCAGACCAAATTTCAGATGCAGTATTGGATGCTATGCTTCGGCAGGATCCCGCCTCAAGGGTAGCCTGTGAGACCCTGGTTACTACCGGGCAAGTAGTTTTGGCCGGGGAGGTTACTACCCAAGCCTATGTAGATCTTCAGGAAATTGTCAGAGCTACCATTAGAAAAATAGGATACACCTCCGATCACTATCAATTTAGTGCTCATTCCTGTGCCGTCCTTTCTGCCCTTCACGAACAATCCCCCGATATTGCCAGGGGTGTGGATTCCAGTGAAGATAAAGACCAGGGAGCCGGGGACCAGGGAATGATGTTTGGCTACGCTACCAATGAAACCCGGGAATACATGCCCATGGCCCTCGCTTTTTCCCACAGACTGGTGCAGGAACTGGCCAATATCCGCAAAAACGAACCCGAGTTGATGCCTTACCTCAGGCCCGATTCCAAGTCCCAGGTGACCATTGAATATGCCGATGACAATACCCCCCTCCGCGTACACACCATCGTCCTTTCCACCCAGCACGACGAATTCATTGAGCCAGAAGATGATTCAGCAGCAGCCAAAAACAAGGCCGATCAGGCCATGCTCCAAAAAATCCGGGAAGACATCATCAAGCACCTCGTATCCAGGGCGATTCCCCAAGAACTGCTCAAGGATACTATTTATCATATCAACCCTACTGGAAAATTCGTGATCGGCGGTCCCCACGGAGATGCCGGACTTACTGGAAGGAAAATCATCGTCGATACCTACGGAGGAAAGGGTGCCCACGGTGGTGGAGCTTTCTCTGGAAAAGACCCTTCTAAGGTAGACCGATCCGCCGCCTATGCTGCCCGCCACATTGCCAAGAACCTCGTAGCAGCAGGTGTAGCAGATGAAGCCCTCGTCCAATTGGCTTATGCCATCGGAGTGGCAGAACCCGTTTCCATTAATATTAACACCTACGGAAGCTCCAAGGTGGGACTTTCTGACGATCAAATTGCAGCAAAGATCAGGGAGCATATTTCTTGCACCCCAAGGGCCATCGAGGAGCGGCTAGAATTGAGAAATCCCATTTTCTTGCCCACAGCCGCCTACGGACACATGGGAAGAGATCCCTATGAAACCGAGATCGAACTCAACTATGTGAAAATCGTCTCCGAAAATGGCATGGAAAAACAGGTCCGAACCAAGGAAATGAAGAAGGTAAATTTCTTCACCTGGGAACGCCTGGACATGGTTGATGATTTCAGAGAGATATTTTCCATTTCCTGAATCAAAACAAGTTTCTTTTGAAGAAATCAAAGAAAAACCGGCGGTAGCACACTGCCGGCAGTTTTTTTATATTTGAAATCAAATTTTATATATGAAAGTACAGCTATTTGTTTGGGCTATGCTGATTCTACTGACAGGATGTCAGAAAGGAGAAGATCAGCAAGCATCGGAGGAAGTCAAGCGGGACATCGAAAAAGTCATTTACAGAGATGGGGTGGACAGCATTCGCCTCGGAATCAAGCTTTTTGACCTGAATCTTGATTCATACAATATTTCTCATGTTGGAGATTCTGTGGAGGAGGGAAATGGCTATCTCTGGTTGTCAAGGACTTTGCACCTGAAGGATGGGGAGTTGGTACTGGAAGGAAATTTTATCGACGAACGCCAGTACAACGAAGAGGAGCTGAGCAAGAGCGTTTTGAACCGCGTCAGAATTTCCGATCCCAGTTTTCAGACCTCTTCAGGACTGGCGGTAGGTCAATCCTTGGCCGATATTCAGCGGTCACTGGGAGAATATCAGCCCCAGGTGACTCCCCTGCCCCAGGTAGGCCTGGTGGATATTGAAGACAGACAAGGCCACATCCACTATCTGGTGGAGGCGGACATGACCGTTTTTTCAGTCATATTAGAACAAGCTAATCCATTATCAGTTATCCCTCAGGAAAATAAGATTAAACACATCGTAGTGATGTAAGGATCCGGGTATTACGACAAACAAGGCAGAAATGAAAGATTTATATTTGATTCTTGGACTCCTCCTGATTACTTCATCTGGCGTTGCTCAGGAAAAATACTGGGTCTTCTTCGAGGATAAGGGAGATACTCAGCAATATCAACCCCATGACATACTTTCTCCCAGGGCTCTGGAGCGCAGAGCCGAGCAGGGCCTAATTCTCGACTACTACGATTTCCCGGTATGGAAGGGGTATTTGGATCAATTAGACCTGGCGGGAATAGACATCCTTCATAGCTCCAGGTGGTTCAACGCCGTTTCGGCCAGGCTCAATACCGAAGAAGCCGAAAAGCTCCTCAATTTTCCCTTTGTTGACAGAATCGAAGCCATGGGAAGATATCAGGTACTACTTTCCCAGGAAAAAGAGCAAAAGCCCCTCAACACCTGCCCCGAAATTGCAGATGCGGACCTTCCTTCCCGGCAGTTATCCATGGTGGGCCTTGACCGCCTCCACGAAATGGATTATACCGGAAGAGATATTCTAGTTGCCGTATTCGACAATGGCTATCTCAATGTAGATCAACTGAATGGCTTTGCTCATTTGTATGAGAATGACCGCATCATCGCCACCCGCGACTACGTAGATGGAGACGAAAAATTGTACCACAGCTGTGAGCATTGCCGACACGGAACTTACGTCTTTTCTATTTTGGCTGCCCGCGATGATTCTCTGGGCCTTACCGGTTCGGCTCCTGATGCGGATTTTATCCTTCTCAGAACTGAAAACGATGCTTCTGAAACCCATCAGGAAGAAGATAACTGGGTAGCAGCTGCAGAATTTGCCGACAGCATGGGTGCCCAGGTATTTACGACCTCCCTGGGCTATTACAAATTTGATCCGGGTGAAGGAGATTACTTGCCCAGCGACAGGGACGGCAATACGTCAATCATTACCCGTGCGGCAGACCTGGCCGCTTCCCGAGGCATTATTGTGGTAAATAGTGCGGGAAACAGTGCGGGCAGTGGCATTGTTATGCCGGCAGATGGAGATTCTGTCATAGCTGTAGGAGCTGTAGACCCCTGTGGAGATTATGCCCTTTTCTCTTCTCAAGGCCCCTCTTTTGATGAGCGGGTAAAGCCAGATATTTCTGCCATGGGTCAAAGCAACTACTTTATCTTTCCCGACGGAAGCCTACACAGGGGCAATGGCACCTCCTTTTCCTGTCCGATAGCTTCTGGTCTGGCAACCTGCCTTCTTCAGGCGGTCCCTCAAGCGACCAACATGCAGGTGTACGATGCACTGATACGATCAGCGAGTCAGTTCGATAATCCCGATGAATTCCTGGGCTTCGGAATTCCTAATGGCCCCAAAGCATTGGAACTGCTTCAGGAAACAACCCGAGAAAATCAGTTTCTGGCCTTTCCCAATCCTATGAAAGAGACATTTTCTGTTTTCCTGCCTTCTACCTTCGAGAGGGAAAGTGTAGAGCTACAAATGATTGACATGATGGGAAGGGAAATCCAAGAATTAGGGATCACCCGAGTGGGAGCCCGTATCGAAGTACGGCTTCCCGTTGGCATGCACCCCGGCCATTATATCCTGAGGCTTTGGGATGCCAACAGCCGCAAACCCCTCTGGAAAAAGCTAACTGTTCAGCCAGAATAAGTGCTGGATACAAGGGTTATAAAAAGGTGTAAAAAACCTCTGTTACAACTTTAAGTTATCAAATCGCATGATTCAGTTAAATTTCGTCTTGTCCAGACTGGATTACGCTACATGTTCTATATTTACTTCAGTACTGAATCTATGCCTTTTGCGCCATAAGGCTCACACAGGATCCCTTGGCAGCCATTGAGCATGAACTACCCAGGAAATAAGTATTTCCAATTGCAGCAAACCATGAGTTGGGCTGCGAGTTTTGTTTTTTTTAGTCCCGTATTTTCTCAAGAAAATATATTAATACAGGAGAATGGCCTTTAATTTTAAATCAAAAGAGGAACAAAAGCACGAGGAGATGGTCGAGGAGTTGGTTCCCCCCACTTCGGTGGATATATACAAAAGTATTAGCCTTCAGGCTCAGGAAGAATTGGCTCGCCCGGGCAGTTCACTCTTCTGGTCTGGGGTTACGGCAGGGATTGCCCTGGCGACCTCGGTATTGGCCAAAGCCATGCTTCACATGCACCTTGTAGACATGGAAGGGGGAATACTCCTTTCTCATTTTGGGTACTCAGTAGGATTCCTGGTGGTGATACTGGGAAGAATGCAATTATTTACCGAAAATACCATCACCCCTGTACTACCCTTACTCAGCCACCCCAGCAAGAGCAACTTTTTGTTAACCGCACGAATCTGGGGCATTGTTTTCTTTGCAAATATACTGGGAGCTATGCTTTCAGCCCTGTTGGCGGCCTTTACCGGGATTCTTAGCCCCGAACAAGTGGAGGCAATTATTGAGATTTCCATGGTGGTTAAGGAACATACTTTTAAAGAGAGCTTGCTCAGGGGAATACCCGCCGGACTTTTTATAGCCATGATCGTGTGGATGCTGCCTTCCTCCAAAGGATTTGAAATCTGGATCATTGTTATCATCACCTTCCTCATTTCCCTGGGAGAATTTTCCCACGTAATCGCCGGATCGGTTGAAGCCTTTGTCCTGTTGTTCAAGGGAATCGCTACCGTCAAAGAAGCTCTGTGGGAATTTATGCTTCCCTCATTGATCGGTAATATCCTCGGAGGTACCGGACTCTTCACCCTGCTTACCTATGCCAGGGTCAAAGAAGAAATCAATGGAGATAAGTAATAATCAAGCGCTGTTGGGGTCATCAAAAATTTAAATGTTTCACCCCAACAGCGCTAAATCTTACCAGCGTTTACCGCCAAATTCCATTGCCTCACCCTTTCCAAAACCATAGCTAAAACCCAGGGTAATAAAACGACCCCTCAATCTTCTGCTGTACAGGTAAAAATCCTCCTGGAAAGCCTCACTTTCCCTAATCCTGGAAGCAAAGATGTCCCTTACGCTGAAGTTAATCACCCCTCTTCCTTTGAGAATTTTCATTCGAAGGCCCAAATCGCCAAAAATCTGTCTGGAAACCTTTCCCTGAACTGTCTCAAAGCCGGAACGATACTGCCCCGTCAATTCAAAGGCTACGTTAGCAGGAAGTTTGAGTTTGCCAGTCAAGTTTCCGGAAGACTGACTTGCTCGAAAGTCAAAATTTTGAGATTCTAGGCTACCCTCCCGGTCAAAATAGAGGAAATTAAAATCCCCCCTGATAGAAATCCACTTAGCCGGATCAATCTTGCCATTAACCTCCACTCCGGTTGACCTGTTGGTACCCAGATTTACTGGTTGGGTGGTGTTGACGTCATTTTCAAAAAAGGAAACCCTTTCGATAACATCTGTGGTGTAGCGGTGAAAAATACTTAGGTTCAAGGAAGCCTTGTCCCAGACATAGATGCTGGTAACTTCGTAGGAGTCAGTATATTCAGGCAGGAGATTGGGATTTCCGGTGCGAACGCTGAAGTTGTTTCGGATATTGAAGAAGGGGTTAAGGTCCCAAAGCCGGGGCCTGTAGATCCGCTTGGAATAGCCCGCCTGTACAGAAAACCTCTCGCTGAAGGAGAAGGAGGTATGTGCTGTTGGAAAAAAATTGGTGAAATTTTGATTATTGCCCTCTTGGGTCGTTAGCAAAAGGGTAGTCAGGTCCGTGTTCTCCCCTCGTAGGCCCAATTTGATGCCCCATTTCTCTCCTTCATAAGCCCCCGTGCCGTACACCCCCAGTACATTCTGCTGATAGTCAAAGATATTGGTCAAATTGGGGTCTGGAATAAATTCTTCATTGACCAGGTTGCTCACCGAAAAATCATTGCATACCCCGTTCAGGACATATTGGGCACCTGTTTCCATGGTAATATGTTCGGTAAATGGCTTGGTATAATCCAGCTTGAAGGTGTACTTAGCTTCCTGGAAATTGGTCTGGGTACGCTGCCGACCGCTAAAATTATCCCCAATGATGCTGGTGTTTTGAAATTCCGATGAGAGGTCTTTGCCAAAGAAATTTCCCAGGGCACTGAGCAGGAGGTCGTGATCTTCGTCGTCCTTGAAATCTCTCTTGTACTGAAGCTCATACTGCCATTTGGGGTTGGTTGCCTCGGTGGTTTCTTCTCTTCTCCATTGAGAAATCAGATTATCTTCCTCATCCAGCAGGCGGAAGTTGGTCTCGGAGGGCTGATCTTCGATTTCATAGGCAAAATTTCCAGAGAGGGTAATGACATTATACTCGTTGATGTGATAGTCGGTGCCCAGGATAATGTTGTAGTAATTTTCATTCCTGAATTCCTCTCCACTGGAAATGATGGTAGTATTGGTAATGAGGTTTTGATTGATGTTGTCTACCTGATTCGGCAGTTGCCGATAACCTACACCAAACTGGCTGAAGAGGTTAAATTTTTCTGTACGACGATTGAGGCTGAGGCCCAAGCTATGGTTATGAGGGATTCCGGTATTTAGGGTCATGGAACCATTCAGGCCTTTTCTTTCCTCCTTTTTCAGGACAATGTTGATGATACCAGAACTACCCTCGGCTTCGTATTTAGCAGAAGGATTGGTGATGACTTCTACCTTTTCGATCATACCTGCTGTAATGGTTCCCAAGGCGTTTCCCTGTTCGCTGGCCAAGACAGAGGGTTTGCCATTGATAAGAATCTGCACCCCTCCGGCTCCGCGTAAGCTGATCTCTCCCTCGATATTGACATTGACAGAAGGAACGCTGTTGAGCACATCGAAGGCGCTGGCTCCCATGCTGCTCAGGTCCTGACCTACATTAAAGACCCGCTTGTCGAGCTGAAATTCCATGCTTGACTTTTCCCCTGCGATGACAACCTCATCCATGCCCAGGTCTTTCTTTCTCATCGAAATCTGACCCAGGTCTACCCTACCCCTTTCTATGTCAACATCTCTGAGGGTATCCTTCTCAAATCCAATAAAGGAGAAAACCAGAAAAAAGGCGGGAGAGGAGGCAGAGAATGTGAAGCTTCCATCCTCCTTTGTGGTCGTTCCTCCGAGGTTTTTCCCGGAATCCTTATCATTAGCCATAACGGTAGCAAAACCTATGGGAGACCCCGATTCAGCCTCTACAACCTTTCCTCGGATTTGAATGAACGCCCCTTGAGCGAGGAGCTGATGGCTCAGAAAAAAAGAGAGAATAAAGATGGGTAGGTACTTTGGCATTTGCTTGAGGTAAAAGATGGAAATCTATGCTACAAAAGTCTTGGGAGGTGAGAGATAAATAAAATTGAATCTCCAAACGACATATATTTTCCGTCAAACAACAGTAACACCTACAAAGCCTTAAATTTGTTTTTCTCTTTTAAACCAAGTTAGAAGAAATAGGCTGCATGAATTGGGCCATGGGAATCAATTCTGAGGTTATTTTACCTTCTTATTTTCGTCGAATAGCCTGTACAAGTAGTTGTTAGGCGGATTCATTTTTCTTAATCTGTCAAATCTGCTATTTTGAAGCTTTAGAGGTCTTTTCGAATCTACCCTTTCAAGGGTAAAAGTAGGGATGGCGAAATAAAATCACGAGACGACTTTAGGAATGCAACATAAAAAAATGAGTGGTGGACTTTCTTTGAAGGAGATTATTTTTCAGATCTTCCTCCACCTCTTTGTATTTATTTTTTATTCTTTTGATAAAAATCGGCCCCAGATCCAGAGCCATCAGTTTTTCTTTTTCCTCAATTACGCTGCCGCTTCCTTTTTCATCAATTATGTCCTGTTGCCTCAGTTTTTTTATAGAAAAAGATACCTACTTTTCTTCCTTTTTACCCTCATTAGCCTTGGAGGAGTCATTGTCGTAGAGGAATTGGTCCTGGAGCGGATATATTTTCCCGATACCCGGGGAAGGCGGTTCAATGCCATTTTCTACACCCTCCTAGATGTCCTACCCATCATCACCATCCTTTCGGGCTTCAAATTTGCCTGGGATGCCCTAAACAAGCAGCAGGAGGTAGACGAACTCAAAGCAGCCATTCAAGAAAGTGAATTGCAGTTCCTTAAGTCTCAGATCAACCCACACTTTCTCTTCAACAACCTTAATAATCTTTATTCCTACACCCTCGAACAGTCTCCCAAGGCTCCTGCCATCATCCTGGAATTGAGTTCGGTGCTTCGCTACATGCTCTACGAATGCAGGGCAGATCACGTACCCCTGACAAAGGAAATCCAACAGTTGGAAAACTTTACCCGACTCAGCGAACTGCAAATTGAGGAAAGGGGGGAAATTTCTTTTCAGACTCATGGCATTCGATCCGACTTTCAGATTGCTCCCCTTGTCCTTATCGTCTTTATCGAAAATGCCTTCAAGCACAGCCAGGCCAATTTATCTGAAAATATCTGGATTGACATAAGGGTAGAATTGTCTCCTGAGGGCAAGTTGGAGTTCTTTTGTGCCAATAACTACGCCCCACAGGCCCCTCCACCGCGGCGGATGAAGGGAATTGGATTGGACAACGTCAAAAAGCGGCTGCGGCTGATCTATCCCGACAGCCATCAACTGGAAATCCGAGAGGAAAATGACCGCTATGAGGTAAACCTTAGCCTGTGGCTAGACAAAGTCGTCAGCTCATGAAGTGTATCATTATCGAGGATCAGCCCCCCGCTCAACGCATCCTGAAAAAATACATCGAGGATGTGGAAAGCCTTGAACTGGTAGAAGTATTCTCCGATGCTGTCAAGGCCATGGATTTTCTAAAGTCCCACCCGGTAGACCTGCTTTTTCTTGACATTCACCTTCCCCGGATCACGGGAATAGACTTTTTGAAGGCCCTTGCAGGGCCTCCGGCCGTCATCCTGACCACTGCCTATTCTGACTATGCCCTGGAGGGTTACGAACTCGATGTTGTGGATTATTTGCTCAAGCCTTTCTCCTTTCAACGCTTCCTCAAGGCCATTTCCAAGGTTCCGGATGCCAGGCTGGCAGCAAAGGCCGATTCAGAGGAAAACTTTTCAAAAGATAGGCAGGAGGTCTACATCAAATCAGGGCATGAGTACATTAGGATTCCCATTGCCGAACTGGCCTATATAAAATCTGACGGGGACTACACGGATATTTTTACCAGTACGGACAAAAAAAAGTACCTATCCTCGGATTCCCTCCGCCATTGGCTGGACCATCTGGATAAGCGCCATTTCGTACAGGTCCATCGGTCCTACATTATCAATAGCCATAAGATCAAAAAAATCGTTGGCAACCAGATTTACCTGGATAATGAGGTAGTAATTCCTATCGGCAGGGCCTATAAGGATGATTTTTTGAGAGACTTTGTCAAATAATTTCAAACCATGATTCACTGCTACGCCCTCCGCCTCCAGCCGGGCCAAGACCTAAAAGAAGAACTGAGATCCTTTGTCATGGGAAAGGAATTGTCGGCGGCCTGGATCATGACCTGTGTGGGCAGCCTCACTCGCTCTCATCTCCGCTATGCCAACCGGGAAAAGGGTATTTACAGGGAAGGACATTTCGAGATTTTGAGTTTGGTGGGTACCCTGGGCATGAGCGACTTACATCTACACATTTGCCTGGGTGATGAGGAAGGTAAGACCTTTGGTGGACATTTGCTGTCAGGCAACCTCATTTACACGACGGCTGAAATTGTTCTGGCTAGCAGCGAGGAATTGGTATTTCGCAGAGAAGAGGATTCTGCTACGGGGTACAAAGAGTTAAGTATTTCCTACAAAGCTTGACCGAGGGCGCATCCTAGCTTTCTTTTGGGCCCTGTTTTCCATCTCAACAGTCCCCAGGAAATAAAGGACCGGATGTCTCCTATTCGAGGACAGAAATAAATCCCTTAAGGACAAAAGTAATTCTCATGGCCTAGTCTTCCCCTAAGATGAAGGGTTAATGAAAATTTATGATCTTCATTTTGAATTCATTCAAAGCCTTTAAACAAAAAACACATGAAATATTTATGGATTTTGCTCGCTGCCTAGCATTTGTCCTACCCCTTTTGGCGGTGCTCAAGATTGGTCAGAAAGAATCTGGCTTTCTCCAAAAAGTTTGAAAACCACATCAATGCCATTGGCTACTTCATCACCTATTACCATTTGACAAGAAGTCCATCCTTACAATTCGGACACTACCAGAAGTTTATCTATTCTCAATAACATGACCTTCTAATAATTAGGTCCCTCCCTCCCTGCGGGAAATAAAAGCCGGGATAGGCTTTACCTACAAATGGGGATGAATGTCTTTGATGGGACGTATTGAGGAGGGTTAGAAATTTTGCTGGCTGTGTTTACAATTGGACTTGACTAGGCTTATTTCCCCTTGGGTAAGAAAATACTCGTTCCATTTATCGCATTTAAGAGCTGATGGTATCCCCCAAAGCTGCTACAGAAACTTGGATGAGGGTTCGATGATGGCTGGACATCCACGAAATCAGGTAGTGATCCGGGGAAAAAACTATACCTATTCCTACTGTCAAGCTAGCCCATGATGGATAAGAAGATAAAATTGTCATGTAATTCTCAAAAATAGTCGGCTAATCCTTATCTTAGAAAAGTTTTTATAAGGGCGTATGGATCAAATAATCACAAAATGAACTCGCAACCCATTTTTACCATAAAGTATCTCTGTACACTGCTATTTGCCATCATACCTTTTTGCCTGTGGGCTC
The DNA here is from genome assembly GCA_964564415.1 of uncultured Bacteroidia bacterium. Lineage (GTDB taxonomy): Bacteria > Bacteroidota > Bacteroidia > J057 > J057 > JALEFZ01. The sequence continues at coordinate 64,914 of CAZMAV010000023.1, forward strand.
AGGTGGATGCCTACCATACAGGCTTGCTTGGGCAACTCCAAACAGAATATGGCTTGAGTGGAGGCTCTTGGTTATTGAACGATAATGAAGTAAGCAACGCCAACAATGCCACTTCCTATGGGCATACAAATACAGTGAGTTCTATTTCCGGCCAGGTATTTAGCCAGAAAATCCGCATGGATGTGGCAGCAACCGGAAGCAATCCCTGGGATGTGGTTTATTTCAATTCGAATGTTCAGCCCCTCGGAATGAATGATGTTGCCTTGTTAGTGCTTTGGCTTCGGACAGCTCCGTCAAGCCCTAATCCCGGGAAGCTTAGCATTTTTATTGAAAACTCAAGCACCTTTGCCAAGGAAATTTACCTCACCGTATCTCCGGATAGCCAATGGCAACAGTATTTGATTCCCATTCAATCTTCAGCATCCTATGCAGCTCAGGAACTCAATATCGGCTTTCATTTAGCATATAATGCCCAAATCATTGAAATGGGTGGGATGACCATGATTAATTACGGTCAATCTTTGTCATACAGCCAGCTACCTCAGGACCTAAATCAGGATAATTACCAGGGTTCGGATCCAGCTGCCCCCTGGCGTTCTGCTGCAGCTGCCAGGATTGAACAACATCGAAAGGCAGACATGAAGCTGGCGATCCAAGATCCTCAGGGAAATCCCCTGTCTAATCAATCGGTCAGGGTTGAAATGCTTCGCCATGACTTTGCCTTCGGTACGGCAGTAGTGCCCCGAAAACTTGCCGGAAATACGGCCAATGATCCCATTTACGCCAGCAAGCTCCTGGACCTGGACGGCCAGGGGCATGGCTTTAACTGGGTTGTCACCGAAAATGCACTCAAGTGGCGGGCCTGGGAACAAGGATGGGCCGGGAGTACTTCTGAAACGGTCAATGCCATTCAATGGCTCAACGATCAACAAATCCAGGTTCGGGGACATGTTTTGTTATGGCCTGGTTGGACACGGATGCCCGATGACATGCAAACCAATAGCAATGATCCCACCTACATGCTCAACCGGATCAATGGCCACCTTGATCAAATCCTCAATTATGCCGGAATCAGAGATCGGGTCGTAGAGTGGGATGTGATCAACGAGATTGCCCACGTACGAGACCTGGAAAATGCCCTTCAGTCCCAGGCCGGATATCCTAGCGGAAGAGAAATATATCCCCAAATTCTAACACAAGCCCTACTGGAAGATCCTCGCCTCATCACCTATGTCAATGACTACAATATTCTGTCAAATGGAAGCGTAAATGGGGGTGATTATCAACTCTTCAAATCCATGATCCAGGAAATTCTGGATGCAGGTTCTCAGTTGGATGGCATTGGTTTCCAGGCCCACATGGGCTCCAACCTTATTGCTCCTGATTCTCTCTATGCCATCCTGGAAGATTGTTATCAAAGTTTTGGGAAGACCATCAAAATAACCGAATACGATCAGGATTCCATCATCGATGACGAAACAGCTGCCCAATATACCGGGGACTTTTTGACCATGATTTTCAGCCATCCAGCCGTAGACGGCTTCCTGATGTGGGGCTTCTGGGACGGGGCTCATTGGCGGGGAAATGCCCCTTTGTATCATGCTAACTGGAGTCCCAAGCCTGCCCTTGCCTCCTTCAATCAATTGGTCTTCAATGAATGGTGGACAGATACTACGCTGACTACCGATGCTTTGGGTCAGGTCGATCTCCGTGCTTTCAAGGGGGATTATAGAATAGGGGTTGGCACAGACCTCACCGCTACCTTATCCTTAGATGCTGCCCTTGATACCACCCTTCGCCTTACCCTAACCGGACTCGATCCCTTAAACATGATCCAGCAGGTCCGTCTTTATCCCAATCCTGCCAAAGACCAGCTTTTCCTGGAACTGCCCTATCCCTCCAAGTGGAAGATAAGCCTGGGAGACCTCATGGGTAAAACTTGGTTTGCAGATGAATTTGGAAGGAAAAATTACCGGATTGACTTCCATAAGATCCCCTCAGGCATGTACATGATTCACCTTCAGGATGATCAGGGCAACAACGTCTCAAGGAAGGTTGTGAAAGAGTAAGGAGCCAAGCAGAATCTTGGACGGGAGTGATGGAGTAATCCCTGAAAGCCGGTATTGTGCTATCTCAAGCTTGAAAGACATCTTGGATTCGATTAAAAATGAGCAAGATTGGCCTAAGGGACAAAAGGTAGTTTGATTAGCCAGAAATGGAGTTTCTTTGAATATTACCTACAAAACTTTCATTGCATTTTATGTATATAGTGGAATAACTATCAGCGATTCCTATTGGAGGTAAACGACCCTTCTTTTGCAAATGCTTTAATCACAGACTTATTGAAATTTCCTTCAAATAGGGGCCCAGCCTAATATTAGGGGTACAACTTGGGGAAGCCAATCTGCGGAATAAAACAATGATGGCCTCCTAAAAATATCCTATGTGCCCATCATCGAACCCTGATTCTTTAAACATAATCCTTTATCCCATCACTATCTGGTTGCAAATGCCATCTAGCCTGAATGAATCTAGGTCTTTTCAATTAAACACGATCAATTATTCATCCAAAATTTTTAGTCCAATGAAAATGTCATCATTCAGAAGCAGTGCAATCATCCCAATCCTGGGATAGATGATCCTTATCTTCTGAGGTTGTGAAGAACCCACGAGTTTGGAAACAGATTTCGCCCAGGTCATTAAATGTACAGCTGCAGAACCAGGTTTATTTGATTTCCTGGCACAAAAATCTATTACTCCAGCCGTAATGTCTCCCTACAATACACTTTTCGGTGATGTAAACGGAGATGGCATAGCAGATGTTGTTTGGTCCAATATGATTCAAACAGCGGTAAATATTAGAAAAAATACGACCTACATCGCCTTTGGAAAGGATGACGGAAGCTTTGACCTATCTACCGCAGATGGCATCTTCGATGATGGAGCCTGGGGTAAAGCCTATCGATTCCATCTAGCCGATTTTAATGGGTATGGAAAGGATGACATTGCGTGGAACGAGCTTTCTGGTAAACGTAACCGAACTTACACCGCACTGTCAGAAGGCAACACCTCTGGCTCTACTAAGGGCCCCTTTGACAAGGGAGCTGGCGGCTGGACAACTTACCAGACATTTTTTGGAGGCATCAATGGAGACGGTAAGGAGGATTTAATCGGGAAACATAAAAAAGGAAATGCACCCCAAGCCGTGCATACAGCTCATGGAAAAGCAGGTGGATCTATCAGGCTGGATATCGATTCCTTTGCCTTCCAGAGCACTGCTTTTGGACCTTATGACTTTGCCGCAGGAGATATCGATGGAGACAACCTCGATGATGTCATCAATACCAAGAAAGAAGTCGATAAAACCTCAATCTGGATGGCCTTTTCCAATGGCAACACTATAGAGTCCAAAAAGCTTCAACGAGGCCCAGAACTAAACCCAAATTACTTCACCTTAATGGAGGACGTAGATTTGGACGGAAGATGCAACATCATTTGGAATGAATTGACCTCAAATTCAAACTCTATCACCTTGGGATTGGTAAACAGCGGCGATAGAGCCTTCACCTTTAACACTGAGGTACAAAAGCACAATAATCAAATCGACTGGACGGTATATGAAAGACCTACCATTGCAGACATTGGCGGAAATGGTAAGCCTATCTGTAATGGCCCATCAATAAGCGTTTGGGGCGATTTGAGTCATCAAATCGGAGTTCTAGGGATCAGCGAAAAAGTCGATTGGTTGTACCTATGTTGTACCCAAGAAAAAAATACTTATCCCTAGATTGGGATAAGTGCTTGATTTCCAATGTGGCGCAGGGGGAAACCCCGATTCTTCGGGGCCACAGGGATATGAATCCTGTAAGATCGCCCACAAGAAAAGCCAGCCCTTACGAACTGACTTGTCGTGGCGCAGGGGAAAACCCCGATTCTTCGGGGCCACAGGGGTATGAATCCTGTAAGATCACCTACAAAAAAAGCCAGTCCTCGCGAACTGACTTATCGTGACGCAGGGGGAAACCCCGATTCTTCGGGGCCACAGGGGTATGAATCCTGTAAGATC
>CAZMAV010000024.1:0-68177 GCA_964564415.1 uncultured Bacteroidia bacterium
ATGGCCCACCTTTTGGCATAATAATACCTCTCAAGGGCCACTACTGTGGGATGATTGTCCTGAAATTTGTCCCAGACAAAACAGCTCAACTGATCCAAAGGAAAAATCACACGAGCCAAGAAACGCTGAATACGCCGATAAACAGAGCTAGTTTTACCTCGGCATCGAAGCAAAGGTTTAGCTTACAGAGGTCTACACGGCGAACTTTAAGCAAAGTAAGGATTAACTGCACGAGACAATTCAAGCGACTTTTATGCAAAAAAAGAACGATAATTGACCTTCAAAGGAGTCATGACTATTTTTCATTGGTGGGTGGTAAAAAGTTGAACCATTTTGTGGTGGAAAATTCAATTTAACAACTTGGAACTAACCCACTATTTTTTTGTCATGTACTCAGAATAATCCCAAAAGATAAAAGGCTAAAATTTGGGGGTGAGGATGGAATTTTCGTTTTTATCCCATAATACCAAGCCATAGCCTATGCCCAGTGCCCCTGTACAATCCTTGCTGGCCTCCATGAGCCTAGAAGAAAAGGTGGGTCAGATGACCCAGGTTACTGTAGACCTCATTTTACAAGAACATGACCATACCAAGGTTGATCCTCAAAAACTGGCCATTGCCGTCAAGGAAAAAAAGGTAGGTTCTATCCTCAATGTTCTTCATCACGCCTACGACCTGCCTACCTGGGATGATTTATTGGGGCAGATCCAAGCCCGGGCAAGGGAAACTCCCAAGCAGATCCCAGTTCTATACGGCATAGATTCTATTCACGGCGCCAATTATACCCAAGACGCTACGCTTTTTCCTCACAACATTGGGATGGCGGCAAGTCGAAATGACGAATTGGTGGCAGCAGCGGCCCGTATTTCTGCCAGGGAAACACGAGCCTCCGGGATACGTTGGACCTTTGCTCCTGTATTGGACCTGGGACGTCAGCCCCTATGGTCCCGCTTTGAAGAAACCTTTGGGGAGGACAGCTATATCTGTGCGCGAATGGGAAGCCGTACCATCAAGGCCTTTGAGGGCGAGGACCTCGGCCACCACGAAGCCGTAGCCTCTTGCATGAAGCACTTTATCGCCTATTCATTACCTGCAACCGGCAAGGATCGGACGCCTACCTACATCCCGGAAACCCAACTCAGGGAACTCTTCCTCCCTCCCTTCGAGGCCGCCATAAAGGCAGGAGCCTCCACCCTCATGGTCAATTCCGGAGACATCAATGGCATCCCCGCCCACGCCCATGCTTACCTGCTCACCGATGTACTTCGCAAAGAACTTGGCTTTAAGGGACTGATCGTCAGCGATTGGGAGGACATCATCCGTCTCCACAGTCGACATCGGGTGGCTTCTACGCCCAAAGAAGCAGTCAAACTCGCCGTAAATGCCGGGGTGGACATGAGCATGACTCCCTTCGATTATGATTTTATCGACCACCTGACTGAACTTGTCAGGGAAGGAGAAGTCGCCTTGAGCCGCATTGATGAGGCTGTGGGTCGCATCCTTCAACTCAAAGAAAAGCTGGGGCTTTTTGACAACCCCAATCCAGAACCAGAGGCCAGGACAAATTTTGGCTTGGCTTCTTATCAGGATACTGCCCTGGAAGCTGCCCGACAAAGCCTCACCCTGGTCAAAAATCACGAACAGGTCCTTCCCCTGGATGGTCCCCTGGGAGGTTATCCCAAAATCATCCTGGCGGGCCCCTGTGCCCATAACAAAGCCAGCCTTCACGGGAGTTGGTCCTTCAGTTGGCAGGGAGACAAGGAAGAGCATTATCCTGCACATACCCTGACCATCAGGGAGGCACTGGAAGAAAAACTGGGGGCTGATCAGGTCCTCTGCCTTTCAGACCCAGATTGGGAAAGTCAGCAAAATTATTTACTCCCCAGCAGCACCAATTTTGACGCGGTTATTCTTTGCCTGGGAGAAAAGGCCTACGCAGAATCTCCCGGTTCTATCGATGACCTTAGCCTGGACGCTAGGCAGATTCAACTGGCCAACAAAGCCTTCAATACCGGGCGGCCTGTCATCCTTATCCTTTGTGAGGGAAGGCCCAGGATCATCAGACCCGTGGTAGAGCAAGCCAGGGCCATCCTTTTGGCCTATCGCCCCGGATCACAGGGTGCCCGGGCCATCGTGGAGACCATATTTGGCGACAACAATCCCTCGGGGGTACTTCCCTTCTCCTATCCACGCTGGTCAGGAGATCATTTGACCTATGACCACAAGTATTCAGACAAAATCCAGGAGCTCGAACCCGGAAAAATAGAGACCGGTGCTTACAAGCCCCAATTTCCTTTTGGGTATGGCCTGAGTTATACCCACTTCGAGTATGCCGACTTTGAGCTCAGCCGGGAGGAGCTTGGCCCCCAAGATACCTTAGAAGTGAGCCTGACGGTCAAGAATGTAGGAAAGAAGGACGGAGCCAAGGTAGTAGAACTTTACAGCCGGGACCTCTACGCCTCTCTGGTTCCCAGTGATCGTAGGCTGAGGGGCTACGAAAGGCTCTTTCTCAAGGCAGGGGAATGGAAGGAGGTCCGATTTCTGGTCTCTGCCAGTGACCTTTCTTTTGTCAATGCTGACCTGAAGAGGGTAACCGAAGCAGGCATATTTGAATTGATGATAGGCGACCAGGTAAAACAAGTGAAATACCTGGGCGGATAGCCATTAGGAACTCAATTTCTGATCCTGGCTTTAGCCCTTTGCAGGAAGAGACATATCTTTTTTCGATCCCATTTCCTTCTTTTGGTATCCCAATTCGTCGAAGGCGAATTCCCAGTGCTCGTTGATCAGCTTTACATCCTCTTCCTGATAGCTGTATCCCTGATTTTTTTTGGCTGGCTCCTCGCTAAGGAGAGCATTAAAGTGGGTTTGGACCTGGTCGAAATGATTCATGCCCAGGGCCTCATAAATATGTTCTAGGGTAGAAAGGGGATCATTCATGAGGACATCATAGCTGATTTCGACGAGGTTCTTTTGGGGAATCAAGGCAACTTGCTCCTGATAGCGGTCATGGACCCTGACATAGGTTTCGAGGATGACCTCTTTCATTTCTCTTTCTGAAAATGGCTGCAGGGCCACATGGTCGATAAAGGTCTTCCAAAGTTTTACATTAGAATAAAAAAGGTCGTAGGGATTGCGATGGAGAAAGACGAACCTTGCCTCCGGAAACATCTCCAGGAGTTCCTGTATCCTGGCCTGATCACCAGGATTTTTGATCAGCAGCTGATTACCAGAGTTTTGAAGGTATATTTTTTTACAATAGTACAAAAAGGACTCTTTCCACTCCCTTTTTTCTTTTTCAGTAATGGTCTCCATAAGTAGGTATTTTTCAAAATAATACCTCCACTCCTTGGGAAAAATAAAGCCCCAGTTAAAACAATGAGGAATGGCCGCCAGGGTCAGGCCCAGTTCTACCTCACCGGGATAGGAAAGGTCTTTCAGGTTGACAGAGACCTTTTTATGAGCTTCATGAAAAATGGGAAATTGACTGAGGTACTGGAGAATTACTCCTTCTTGGAGAGATCCTGTACTTAGAAAAATGTCTGGGAAAAAAAGCTGAAATTTATTGTGCCAAAAAAAGTGAGGATCTCTGCTGAGCAGCAATTGAAGGTAGGAGGTTCCACTCCGCCAAAAACCCAGGATGATCAGGGGTCTGGAAGGTAGGTTTACGGCTCTTATTTTCTTGTCAAATCTCATATGCTCCCATCGCCGGAGAAGCATGGAGGGCATGCCTTTGAGTTTGGTAGCTGCGATGAGGGGTAGATGTTTGAATTTGTCTACTTGATTTTCGTTGATGCGGTCATCAAATCTGCCGCCGAGGGGATATTCTTGGTCTATGAGCACAACAGTTTTTTCAAAAATGATTTAACACTCCAGGTAACAGCCTATCAAGTTGAGCGACTTTTGTTTGTTATTCAAATTATGGAAAGCTAATAGTTAAAATTCTTAACAGATCTTTTTGAAATAGGTCGGGCAACCCAAGTACTTTTCTGGCCTAAATGTTACCTTTAAATAAGATAGCTTACCATAAGAAGATGGTCTGGTATCGGGCTGGAACTCTATAAAATGCTTTTGAATTAAGGCATTTTGGACAAAAAAGGCAGATTTTTTCTACGCCAACCTGAGTAAGGAAAATAAAATCCTGGTCAAGGAGCCTTTTTGCAAGCAGTAAATTCAATCTTCCTTTCTATCTTATATTGAAGAATAAAAATAAGAGCCAGGATTTCCAAAAGTCATGAGCAGCGCAGAGGACTTTATTTACCAGCAAGAGGAAGACTTACAGCTATTGCTCCTCCCCCTTCGCGAATTGTTTCTCTCCTACCCCGGAGTTACAGCCAAACTCCGGTACAAAATCCCCTTCTACTACCGTAAATCCTGGGTCTGTTACACCAACCCCATCAAGGGCCAAGGCGTCGAAGTAGCCTTTTTGAGGGGCTTCGAATTGGGGGATCCTCAGGGCGTTCTTCAAGATAAAGGAAGGAAAATGGTCAAGGGAATAGACATTTTCAACCCCAATGAAATCGAAGCCAAGGGGGTAGAATTGTATTGGAGAGAGGCCCTGATGCTCGAAGAATTGTAGGTTTTTCTTTAAGTAGTCTTCATTCCAACCTACCCCGCAGCAAAGAGAGAAAAATTTACCTGTCTACCTGGGCTTGAATTAACTGAAAGGCCGACAATCCCGACCACACAAAAAGGGCTGCCCCATTGTCGAGACAGCCCTCTGAGATTATCTTTATTTACCTGTTGTCGATCAGTTTTTGGTGATCGTGTAGCTGTACTCCTTGTTAGTGATGATGAGTTCGATGGTATAATTACCTGCATCGGAAATGGGGATATTGGCTCCATCGAATTCCAAAGAACCGTTGGTGTCATTATCTCCAAAGTTAATGGCCCAATCATCATTAGCGCGGAACTTAATTTCCCCCTCTGTAAGATCGGTGGTCAGGGTCAGATGACCTGTGGTTTCATCATAGGTCATGTCGATGTCGGTATCGAATCCACCGGGAGTAGCGGAACCCAGCATTCCCCAATTTGTAACCTCAGCACTGAAAGTCAGGTCGCTAAGGTTTACTTGAAGAAAATGCATGCCTTCACCAGGAGCAGCAATATCAGCCCCACCGGGATCGAGGACTCCATCTGCTCCATCATCACCCCAGTTGGTATCCCAACCCGTACCGTCGGTAAACTTGAACATTACACCAGGTCCATCAAAAAATAAGAAACCTTCATACTGATCATTCAGGCTGCGGTCATAGATCGCAGTTGAAGAATCGGTGGGCTCCCATCCCTGATAGCTCCCGGGGACAGCCAGGATAGGGAAGATGATGTCCTGCTTGAATGGAGTAAGGTCCAGGTCAATGGGATCGGAGAAAACAGGGTCTACTTCATCGCTTACAGTAGCTACGACGCGGACTTCCATGGTAGTGGCTGTATTATTGGGGAATCCGGCACCAATCATGGAAGAGTTCAGCTTGTCGTAGGTAAGGGTGGCCATAGTGGCAGAAAAGGTGCCCAGGTTGATGGTGGAGGCGAAGTCATTTCCTTTTTCGTCCATTTCCAGGGCGTAGCGAACAGCAGCCTCAAATCCAAAGTCCGCCTGGGACCAGGCAAAAGTAAGGGTAGAGTCCACATTATCCTCGGTCATCACGATAGCCGTGCCAGATGCAGGAGCGGAGAAGACAGAGCTGTCTCCAATCTGCAGCACGGGATCGAAAGTCTTGGGATCACAGGCCGTCAGGATCAACAGGCCCAGTGATACGAGATAAATGATATATTTATTCATTTCGTTTTTTTAGTTTTTGGATTAATAGCCAGGATTCTGGTTCAAATTGGTGTTGGCTCCCAGGTCCGCAGCGGGGATGGGGAAAATGTCAAACTTGCTGTCGACAGAGATTCCCTCAGCGACTCCACCTTTCCAGGCCCATAGATAGTCGGTCTCGGAAAAGCGTCCGAAGCGTACCAGGTCCGTACGGCGATGTCCTTCCCAGAGGAATTCTCGGGCCCGTTCGTCCAGGATGAAATCCAGGTCAAGATCGCTCATTTCAATGTTTCCGGAGGTATCTCCATATCCACGCTCAAGGATTTGATTCACGTAACCTACAGCAGTGGCCATGTCTCCTCCGCTGGCTCCTCTCAGGGTAGCCTCTGCATACATCAGCATGGCATCAGCGAGGCGGAATACGGGGAAGTCATTGTCCACAAAGGTAAGGTCAGAACCAGCCGTACCAGTAGATGTGATGTTCTTCCACTTGGTAATGGAAAAACCTTCAGTAAACTGAGAGATATCAACAATTTCCCTGTTTTGACCATCGGTGAAGAAGAGGGCCCTGCTGTCAAAGCTGGGACGCTCAATCGAATAGGTATGATCAGGCGTATCCAGGAAGAGCTTGATGGTATAGAGACCAGGACCAGGAATGAATATGTTGTCTCCACCTTCCTCCAAAATGGCATCTGCTCCGGTGTCGCCGTAGTTCAAGGCCCAGTCGTCATTGGCGCGGAACTTCATCTCACCGGCACTGAGTTCGACTGTGAGGGTCCAGGCATTTTCGCTGGCATCGTAGGTCATGTCAGTATCTGAGTCCCATCCGTTAGGAGTAGCATCTCCGATGATGGCCCAATTGGTAGCGTTTACCTCGTAAGTCAATGCATTGGTATCGACCAGGATGCGATAGAAACCGGCATCGGGAACTAAAATGTTAGCCCCTCCTCTGTCAAGGGTAGCATCTGCTCCATCGTCTCCGAATTCTACAGCCCAGCCATTTCCATCGGTGATCTTGAACTCAGTATTGACATCGGGGAAATTGAAATAGCCTTCAAAAGTACCATCGCCTGTGGCATCAGCTACCTGAGTCTCTGTGCTGGTAGGCTCCCATCCCTGGAAGGAACCTGCAATGGTCAGGGCGGGATGAGAGGTTCCCTGATTGGGGCTGACTACCTCAGAACCTCCAAGGGCAGGAAACTTATCTACCAGTTGGGGGGTGGTGCGCAGACCTCCCCATCCAAAGTCGATTCCAAAGTCAGAGGTACTCATGTTTCCACCTACGGAAGCGTGAACCAGGAAGGTAGTACCACCGAAGGTCTGCGTTCTCTTTCCGTCAAATACTACGGGGAAGATGATTCCATTGGCTGCGTCGTTGTCAGCCAGGAATAGGTGGGTGTAGTCAGGCTCCAGGGTGTATCCGGCATTGATGACCTTCTCACACTGGGTCAGACACTCACTGTAGCGATCCTGGCCGATATATACCTCAGCATTGAGGTAAAGCTTGGCAAGGAGCATCCAGGCAGCAGCCTGATCGATGCGGCCATACTCATTGGTCATGGGCGCAAGCAGTACCTGCTCGATCTCATTCAGCTCAGTTTCAATGTAGTTGAACAATTGAGTGGCATTGGTCTGCTCGGGGAAGAAAGCTCCAACTTCATCCTCTTCGGTTACGAAGGGAGGATTGCGGAACATATCCAGGGCATGCCAGTAGGCCATGGCTCTCAAAAAACGAGCCTCCGCCCGAAATCCTTCTACCTGAGCCTGAAGGTTGGCTTCTACTTCTCTTTCTTCCAACTTTTCAGGAGTGGTCTCACGGAGAAACTCATTGGCTACAGACACGGTGTAGAAAATCCGAGAATACATAGCAGCTACGAATTCAGAAGCTGCATCCCAGCTTTGCCCGTGAAGGTTCTGAATGGTTCCATCATTCCAGGCAATTACTGCCTCGTCGGTGGTCAGTTCCTGAAGTTTCCAGTACAGGCGAATGTAGGAAGAGAATCCTTCATCCAAACCGGAAATATCACTCTGTCCGGCAGGTCCTTGCTGTCCGGTTATTGCCAGGCTGGCGTAGACCTTGGCCAACACCTGCTTGTAGGAATCCGGATCGTCATATACAATTTCTGCTGTAACCACATCCCGGTCGAGAGGAGTTACATCAAGGGCATTGAAACAGCCCGTCATGAAGAAGGCCAGCAGGAGTAGCACCGCCGATACCTTTTTTGTCATATTCATCATTGTTTGTTGTCCTTTTTAATTGCTTAGAAAGCCGCGTTAAGTCCCACCAAGATGGTCCTTGAACGAGGATAAATATTATTGTCGATTCCTCCAAAAATTTCGGGATCAATTCCTTCATACTGAGTAAGAACGAATGGATTCTGTACAACTACGTTCAGATTAAGAAGGTTTACTTTCTCGATAAAGCTGGAGAAGTCATACCCTACCGTAATGTGGTCCAAACGAAGGAAGGAACCATCGCGGATGAAGTGATCGCTGAAGTATTGTGGCACATTGAAGTCCATATCCGTAGCTGCCACGTTTCTGTTGATCAGGTAATTGGTGGAAGCATAGATGCCGTTGAGGTCAGTTCCATTGGACCAGACATTGTTGTAGATGTAGTTGCCTACATTGGCACGTCCGGCAAAGAGGAAGCTGAAGTTCCCGTAGTTAAAGTTGGATGTAAATCCAAAGACAGCCTGAGGAGCGGGCTGATTGAGCCTGTAGCGGTCATTAGGAGTGATCTGTCCATCTCCATTGCGGTCGACATAGACTCCCTCGATAGGCGTACCGTTTTCATCATAGACTTGCTCGAAGACAAAAAAAGAGCTGGCGGGGAAGCCTACAGAGTGAATCTGAATGGTATTACCCACACCACCAGCAATTCCTCCGGTAAATACTCCCTGGAAGGTAGTATCTTCGGTCGCTGTCAGCCTCTTGATCTCATTTTGATTGAGGTTGACGTTGAAGCCAAAGTTCCAGCTCATCTTTTCATTCTTGATAGGGATGGCATTGATAGAAAATTCGATGCCTCGGTTCTGCAAATCACCCACGTTGGTGGTAATGAAGTTGGTCAGGTTGGTTCCTGCAGGTACGGGGACAAAGTTGAGCAGGTCGCGGGTGTCGCGCTGGTAGAATTCCAAAGAACCGGATACCCTGCCACTGGCTACGGTGTAGTCAATACCCACATTATAGGTCACTGTCTCCTCCCACTTGAGGTTGGCATCGTAGCCCTCAGGACGATAGATGTTGAAATAGGTCTCTCCAAAGAGATACTGGGCGGTATTGGTACTGAGGGTGTATCGGGGAAGGGCAGGGTAAAAGTTAGGACCAATGTCCTGCTGACCCGTAATTCCCCATCCGGCTCTCACCTTCAAATCATTGAGGAAACCGCTCTCTCCACTGACGATTTTGTAGGCCAGGGCAGCTGCGGGGAAGACCCCCCACCTGTTGCCTTTTGCCCAGCGAGAAGAAGCGTCTCCCCTCACGGTAAAGGTGGCCAGGAAGTTTTCTCCAATGTTGTAATTGATCCGGCTGAAAAGAGATAGAAGAACCAACTCCTTAGGAAAGGCATTGGGGAAGTTCAGGGTATCGTTTCTGGAAAAGTTGGTCGTAAAGCTGGAATCATCCCGGAAGAAACGCTGGTAAGAGTATCCTCCCATGATGTCGAGCTTCTGATTGCCAAACTCCTTGGTGTAGTTCAGGTAGAATTCCAAAAGGGTATTCAACTTATCATTGTAGTACTCGGAGTAGCTACCCGTGTCGGAGGCGGCAAAGGCAGCAGTAGGATCAACAATGTTGGTTCCCCGTCCATTGGCACCGTCAAGTGCGAGGTTAAGGTTGGCCCGAAGCTCAGGCAGGATGCGGTAGTCTACAGAACCATTCAGGATGTAGCGGAATACATCGGACTGGTTGTCGCGCTGCTCCAGCAAGGCCAGCGGATTGGCGGGTGCCAGGTTGTTGGGATTGCCATCGTTGTCAAACCAGGCAAAGTAGTTGCCCCAGACATTGTCCTGGTTGACAGGCTGGGTGGGATCAAAGGCATTAGCGGCTCCGATAGCACCAGCGTCGGCAAATTGGTTTTGAGAAAGCATACCTTTAAAACCAGCATTGATCTGCAGCTTTCCGTCCAGCAGGCTTGGGCTAATGTTCAAGGCGGCAGTCTGACGGGTAAAGCGGTCTGTCTTCAAAATACCTGTACGGTCGGTGAATCCCAGTGATACACGGAAGGGTACTTCTCCGGCAGCTCCGGACAGGTTGAGGTTGTGGTCGTGGGTGATGCCCTGCTGGAAAATGACGTCTTGCCAGTTGGTATTTTCTTCCCCAAGCAGGTCTCTGGAAGGATGGCCTTCTTCAAAGTTGTCCTGAACCAGTTGACGGAAGCCATCGGCGTCGAAGACTTCTACGGTGCGGGCGGGATTGGAAAAAGCCACGCTACCGTTGTATCCTACCTTTAGTTTGCCCTTGGCTCCCTTCTTGGTCGTGATCAGGATGACCCCGTTAGAAGCACGTGAACCATAAATAGCGGTAGCGGAAGCATCTTTCAAGACGGTAAAGGTCTCGATGTCATTGGGATTGATGATGTTAAGAGCGTTTCTGGACCCTGCAATACCATCATTGGCCACGGGTACTCCGTCAATCACGATCAGGGGATCGTTGGAAGCACTAAGAGAAGAACCTCCGCGGATACGGATGGCGGCTCCATCACCGGGAGCAGCTCCGGGGGTGATAGATACACCTGCAACCTTACCGGCGAGGAGGTCCTGAGGAGAGGTGATGGCACCCCGGTTAAAGACTTTCTCGTCTACCTGGGTAACCGAACCGGTGGCGTCTTCTTTTTTGATCTCACCATAGCCGATCACCAAAACTTCGTCAAGAGTCTTTCCCTGGGTCAGGGTTACATTGAGGCTGCCAGACCCTCCAATAGGCATGATGACATCATCGTAGCCAAAATAGGCGATCTTGACTCGCTCCGCTCCTGCTGGAACTTCGACCGAGAAGGTCCCGTCAGATTCTGAAAGGGCGCCCGAAGAGGTGCCCAGCACCAAAACGCTTGCCCCTACGATGGGTTCTCCCGTTTCGATGTCGGTGATCTTCCCTGTAACGGTTCGCTGTGCCAGCATCCAAACTGGCAGCAACACCAACATCAATAGGAGAAGAGTAGTGTTAGTAGTTTGTCTCATATGAAAATAACTTAGCTCTTGAAGTTAGCACGCCGCAGGCTTCTCAGGCCCTCGTGCCTAGTGAATGTTAGATATGCAATTTATACATATTTTATCATTAAAATACATACCCCCAATCATATAGGAAAAAATTAATATTTATTTTTTCCCCCTCTCCTGCATTTAAAGGCTGCTAAATCGATTTAGGTCTCGAATTTTCTCCTCACAATCCTGGTTTTTTGCAATTTTTGCAACTTTTTTATGGTACCAAATCTTAAAAACGATTCAACATAGGCCCTCAATCCTCTCATGACCTTATTTCACCCTGTCAACCTGGCTTTTTACAATGACTTTTATCAGCAATAAGGGCCACAAATATCACGATCATTTGTTTTTGTGTTATTTCATAAAAAATGGAGATGCTCTGCTTGGAGCACCTCCATTTTTAGCATGCCAAAACACTTGTATTTTGACACAAAAACGAACAATCGCTTTTTTTTACTTGGGATATGTCAAGCTAAAAGGATTTCGCTATGCAATAAGTTCACGATCTTCTATCACGGTAAGAACCTGAGGGTCGGTGATACTCTGGGCCAATCCCTCTGTCTTGGGCATCTCATACTTATAATAAAACTTCATCGTGTGTACTTTCCCTTCTAAAAACTCTCTGCTGAAGGATTGATCTCCCGTTAGGAGAGCTCGCTTAGCTACGGTGGCCATTTTCAGCCACTGCCAGCCCACTACGATGATGGAAAAATAATCCAAAAATAGGGTGGCATCAGAAAGAAAGCGCTCGTGGTCCCCCTTCATGGCAAAAGGAACCAAAAAGCCTAAAATCTCCTGGTTCTGGCTGAGCTTTTTGGCCAGCATATCTGCATAGGGTTTCAGTTCTTCAAACGTATTGGCTTCCTCAATGGTGGCCATGATTTCCTTGCCCAATAGTTTGAGGGCCTTTCCATTTTCCATGGTGACCTTTCTCCCCAAAAGGTCAAGAGACTGTATTCCAGTCGTACCCTCGTAGATGGCCATGATGCGGATATCCCGATAATACTGCTGCAGAGAAAAGTCAGAAGTAAAGCCATATCCACCCAGAATCTGAAGGCCGTTGTTGACCGACTCCCTTCCCTTTTCAGATGGGTAGGTCTTCACAAGGGGAGTGAGGATTTCCAGCAGGAGGTGATACATTTCCTTTTCATCCCCCTCTGCTACGTCGTTGAGGTCCTTGTAAACAGATGCTTCCATGATCAAGCTAAAGGCTCCTTCGACAATGGCCTTCTGTAGGAAGAGCATGCGGCGCACATCGGGGTGGTTGATGATCAGGGTTTGGTCCTGATTGACGTCCTTTTTTCCCGTGCGGGTCAGTTTTCTTCCCTGTGGCCTTTCCTGGGCATATTGGAGGGAGGCATAATAAGCAGCCGAAGCTACGGCCGCAGCATCTCTACCCACCGCAATACGAGCAGCATTCATCATTTGAAACATGTGCTTCAGGCCTTGGTGTGCTTCACCGACCAGCCAGCCCTTGCAGTCATCCCCATCACCAAAGGCCAGGTGAGTGGTACAATAGCCTTTCTGCCCCATCTTCTGGTAGTCAGCGGCCGTAGTCACGTCGTTGAATTCCAGGCTTCCATCTTCTTTGATTCGATTTTTGGGCACCACAAAAAGGGAAATACCCTTAGTTCCCCTGGGTCCTCCCTCGATGCGGGCCAGGACCAGGTGAACGAAGTTTTCGCAGTACTCATGGTCACCCCCGGAGATAAAAATCTTATGTCCCTTGATCAGGTAGGAACCATCCTCCTGTGGGTAGGCCGTAGTCGTAATGTCTGAGAGAGAAGAACCGGCCTGAGGTTCGGTCAGGCACATGGTTCCGGCCCATTCTCCCTTGAGCATCCTGGGCACGTAGCGGTCCTTCAATTCCTGAGAGGCAAAGGTAACCAGGAGGTCAGCAGCACCGGTGGTCAGGCCCGGGTATCCCGTCAGGTTATTATTGGCGGCGGCCAGGATATAATCGGCTCCGGAAAGCACGGATAAAGGAAACTGCATCCCTCCATCCTCATAGTCAAAGTCAGCTCCGATCAGGCCCATCTCCCCCGCCTGCTCCATCATGCGCTTGACCATGGGATGGACAAAAATTTTCCCATCCTTAAAATGAGCTGGCTTTTCGTCCATTTCCCTGAATACCGGATAGAGTTCCTTGTCGGCAAAATCCTTTACCGAATCCAGCAGTAGGTTGGCCCCTTCCTTATCCAGGTCCTTAAAACGCTCTCTTTCGAATAGTTTCTCTACCTGATGAACATCAAACATTGTAAAGCGGATGTTGTCCAGGTTTACATATTGATTTGTCATAGTCCTTGCTTTTGTTTCTACATGCGAGTTGGGGAATAGTCTTTCCCTCATATGTAAATTAATATTTTCACTTCAGGATCGGAAAGATTTTCAAAAAAAGTTAGGCATGCATCACATTTTTCTTTGGCGGCGAAATCCTTTTCGCTGAAATACTGGTTAAGGAGCATAAAGATCAAAAAAGACCGCCCCCATATACAATTGCGACATAGAGGCGGTCCTGAAAGAGGAAAAAGTAGGCTGATCTACCAGCCGGTAGCCTTGAGGATGCGTTCGTGGATACCGATATTGTCATAGATGCCCTGAAATTCTTCGGCTCTGGGGCCAAAGGCAAAAACGGGAACCATGCTGGCGGAGTGTCCTCCTGTAGAAAAGCCGTAATCCAGGAGTCGGTAATCTGGAATTTCTCCTCTTTTACCTGCGATGAGGGAGAAGCCTCCACACTCGTGGTCCGCTGTAACCACAACCAGGGTATTGCCCTCTTTTTCGGCAAAGTCCAGGGCCTTACCGATGGCCTTATCAAAATCGATGACTTCATTGATCAGGTACTCTCCGCCGTTGGCATGTCCCCCCCAGTCGATCTGAGAACCCTCGACCATCAGGAAGAATCCCTCTTCATTCTGAGAAAGCTTCTCCAAAGCCATTTCTGTAGCTTTGGGAAGGAAGTCTCCCCGATCTTCGAGCATGGTGGGCATCCCGTCGTCAGCGAGGAGGTAAGCGGGCTTGCCTTCTACGGGCTTGAGTCCGCTAGTCTCTACCCCAAATCCATAGGCCCTTAGGCTGTCCAGATAGTTGAGGCTGTCCTTGCGGTCGGCAAAAAACTCAACCCCTCCCCCGGCAAAGAAGTCTACCTCAGAGCGGACCAGGTACTCAGCAATGACCTCTTCTTCATTGCGGGAGTAGACATGGGCATAGAAGGATGCCGGTGTAGCATGGGTGATAGAGGAGGTGGCCAGGAGTCCGGTGGCTATTCCCCTGGGTGAAACACGCTCCACAAGGGTAGGTATGGCGGTGGTGTCATCATCTACGGCAATGGCTCCATTGTAAGTCTTTTTGCCACAGGCGTAGGCCGTAGCTCCGGCAGCGGAGTCAGTGATTTTTTGCTTGGATGAAGAAGTGCGGATCAAACTGACCTGCTTGAAACGGGAAAAATTGGGTTCTCCCTCTCCATAATAGTATCGGGAAGAGACCTGAGAAAGTCCCATCCCGTCCCCAATGAGAAGGATTACGTTCTTGGCTTTAGAGGGCTGCTTTTCACCCTCTTCGGCAGGTCCACAGGAGGGTGAAAACATTCCTGAAAGAAGAAATGCTGGAATTAAAAAAAGTCTTAAAAGCTTCATTTGATGGATGTTGAGGCTAAAAGAATGTCTGAATCTATCTTTCGGGCAAAGTTAAGTTGATTCACTCAATTATGAGAATCTTGAGACTGTTTTAAAAAATTATTTGGTTAATAAAATTAACTATATTATATTGGCAATAAGTTAATATGAAATTTATGGGTAAACAAAATCTAACTCCGCAGGAAAGCCTGGAACTCATCAGTGATGTGATTCGGGTTGCCAAACAGCGGCAGGAAGAAAGAGGAGGCATCTACATTTACTGGGGCCTCATCATTTTTGTGGTGGGCTTGGGTCATTACATTCTCCAGGAAATGGAGGCCTACGATCGGATTTATCTGCCCTATCTTTTTATCCCTCTGGCAGCGGCCCTCTCCTACCTGATTTTTCCTTATTACCAAAAGGGAAAAGGGCTGGGAGACAATAAGATCGGCAGCATCATCGGGGGTGTGTGGCTCTTTGCGGGTATCAACATGATGGTCGTGGGCTTCTTTTTGTCCCAGACCTTGGGAAGAGGAACCGTACCGGTCATTCTTATCCTGGAGGGAATCGCCCTGGGCATTTCTGGCATTGCGGTGGATAGCCGTACCTTGATTTATGCGGGTATTCTCGCCAATTTGGCGGGGGTATCGGGTTTTTGGATCGAAAACGCCTATCATCCCCTCCTCATGGCCGGGATTGCCATCCTTTCACTCGTCCTCCCTGGAATTATCCTGAATCATGCGTACAGAAGACGAAAGTACCTATAAAGATCTGGATCCCTTGATTCACTCCAAGGTGAGGCTGACAATCATGTCCCACCTGGTCAAGCAGCAGCACAGCGATTTCAAGGAACTCAAAGAAATTACCAAGGCCAATTCAGGGAATGTCAGTATCCAATTGGGCAAATTGGAAGAAGCCGGCTATGTGAGCATCGAAAAAGGCTTTAAAAATAACTACCAACATACTACGGTAGAGCTTACCGGCAAGGGACTCAAGGCTTTTGAGGATTATGTAGAGGCTCTCAAGGCCTACATCGACCTGGATTGAATTATTTCGAGTTGGCTTCTATTCCTGATTTTGATTCAAAAGCAGGTTGGAAAAACTATGTCCTACATTTTATCCCATCACGGATCAAAGTTTGGATGCGCTCAGTCCATACAAAAGTAAAAATCAGCATAACCCTGACTCAACAAGGAGTTTATTTTCCATTTACCAAATAATCAAAAACAACCTTAATCATGAAAAATCTAAGTTTAATCACCCTGATCATCGCTATGATGATAGGCATCGGCTTCCTCGCCTTCTCTCCATTTGCCCTGGCCAATGGGCCCCTTGCTCCTCCCTATCAAGAAGCATGGATGGACAAGCAGCTTGCTGACAGCAGCCTCAAAAATATACAGGATGCTATTTATCAGTCTTTTGTCAATGGAATGGTGCAAAAGGACCCCAGCCTTATGGAGGAGAAAATGGACCAATTGGAGACCCTTTATGCAGAAAAAGAGCAAAAACTCATCCTTTATTGGATGTCCTATCTTCAGTATTACAAGTCTATTTATCACCTGAATGCAGGGGAGAAGAAAGCAGCAGAAAAGGCCTGTGAGGCCGCGGTGGACCGCCTGGAAAAAATGAAGGCCAAAAACTCTGAAGATTATGCCTTGCTGGCCATGATCAAAAGCTTTGGCATCCAGTTTCAATCTCCCATGAAGGCGCCCTTTACATCCAATAAGGTAAAAGCCTACGCAGAAAAGGCGATTACCATCGACCCTAAAAACCTAAGGGCCTACTACGTCCTGGCATCCAACGATTTTTACACTTCCGAGCAGTATGGGGGGATGAAAAAGGCAGAAGACTACCTCCAAAAAGCCACTTTTCTCCCCGCGCAGGCAGCACCCAACCCCTACCTACCCTCCTGGGGTAAAGAAGAATCCTACGAGATGCTGGTTAAGTTTTACATGAAAAAGGAGAACTGGGAAAAGGCCAAAGAGACCTTTCAGAAGGGAATGGAAGAGTTTCCGGAGTCCTATACCCTGCAGCAACTTGCCAGTAAATTGGTAGGAAAATAGGTCTTCTTCCTGAATCCCCATCATTCGCGTAGATCTACACCAATGAAATACTTCATTCTTTTCTGCTTGCTTTTGGGGATGGCCTCGGCCCAGCACAGCTTTAAGGGCCGTGTCCTCGACCCCAAAGGCAAGCCCCTCTTTGCAGCAAATGTGCTAGACCTCGCTCAAAAGAGCAAGGGTACCCTTACCGACATGGATGGACTTTTTACCTGGGAAGGCAGTCGGAAAGACAGCCTTGTCATCATCTTTCCCGGGTACGAAGAAAAAATTCTGGCCCTAAGCCAGGTAGCACCTGACAGCCTATTTACCCTTAGGTTGTCTGAAAAGTCAATCTCCCTGGAAGAAGTAAGTATCAGGGCAAGAAAGCCCATCTCCGAGCAATTTGCCGTAACCCGCCTGGATAAACTGAACATCTACCTCAATCCTTTGTCTGCGGCAGATCCCCTGAGGGCCATTACCCTTTTGCCCTCCTCTACCAATACCCAGGAAACAGCCAATCCCTCCCTCCGAGGGTCAGCAGCGAATCGCAGCCGTGTCATCCTCAACGGGGTACCTATCTATCAGCCTGTGCGCAATTCACAAATCAACGGATTGGGAAACTTCAGCCTCTTTAATACCGAAGTCATCGAAAGCCAGTATGTCTATGCCAGCAATCCTCCCCTGACCTTTGGTAATTCTTCGGGAGGACTGGTTCAGATAGAAACCGAAGAAAACCTTGAACAGAACAACTGGCAGTTGGGCCTCTCTCTGGCCAATCTGGGTATTTTTCGCAATCAAAAATTAGGAGAAGAAGCCTTTATCCAGGTTTATGGCAACCTTCAGTTCTCAGAAGCCTTCATCGGGATACAGCCAGAGGCCCTGGGCTTTTTGAAGTCATTTGCTACCCAGGATCTGGGCCTCCACCTTCATCTTCCTTTGGGCCGAAGCTGGAATTTCAAGCTTTTTTCCTATGGAATAAGTGAAAACTACGAGGTCGAAACCCAGGTGTTTGCTTATGAGGGCAGGGCACTGGGGGCCAAGGAAAGAAGTTTTCACCTCGGCAGGCTGCGTTGGCAGGGGGAAAGTTCCACCTTCAACCTAAATCTGGGTACCGACCTGAGCCGTTCCCGCTACTCTTTTGGAAACATCCGTTCCCACACCCAGACCCAGCAGGCCTACGCTGCCTTGTTCTACAAGGATGTTGTGGGAAAAAATTTTTCCTGGCAGGTAGGTGCCAACTACGACGGCTATCGAAGGAGCTTCGAGGATAGGGTCTCCCGCTTCTTTTTTGCCAATGATCCCCGCATTCCTACTCAGGCAGTCGACACCCAGATTTCCCGACCCCTGGTGGAGGGCCATCTCTACGCCAATTGGCAGCCTTTAGAAGGCCTGGGCCTTTCTGCGGGCATCAGGTCCAATGTCCCCCTTCCGGGACAGACTCCTTTTTTCAGTTTTCAGGCTTCTTCGCGCTACAGTCCAGGCAACAAGCATTCCTTCCTGCTTTCTGGAGGACGTTATCACAGTTATATGCTCCCCAATTTTTTCTTCAGGGGCAATGAACTCCTGCAGAGTGATCAGATAGCCCTGGACTATAGCTTCCAGGAGGAATCAGGTCGGGTAGGCGCTGCCATCTACGCCAAAGATGAAAAAGGGCTTCAGCAGGAAGACTTTTTGACCTTTCGGCGCTCCAGGGTTCTGGGTGCAGAAATCAATTGGCAGCAGGATATAGGAAAATACCTGGGCTTCGAGATCAGCAATACCTACCTCATTCATCGCATCAGGTTTTCGGAGGAGGGGGAGTCCTTTCCCGGTAGCCGCGACTTGCCCTTCTTTATCAAGTCCTCCATTTCCTACAATAATCCCAATCTTTTCTCCCTCAACCTGACCTACATGGGTCGACCGGGCACTTATGTTAGCCCCATTGAAAAGGCTCGCTACCGCTCTGATCTGGACCTTTATGAGCCTCTCTTTGGGCAGGAGGTCCATACAGAGCGCCTCCCTGCCTACCACAATTTTTCCCTGAGCTTGAGTAAGTTTTTTCTCCTTCCCAGGGGTTCACTGATCCTCTTCTTCAGTATCAACAACCTCCTTAACAGGATCAATCCCATCGACTATTGGTACAACCGGGATTATTCAGAGAGGAGCCTGGCTCCCCTGAGTCGGAGGACCCTCTACTTTGGCGCCGTCTGGCAGCTTAATGATTAAAGGTGAGGTTCCATTTAGTCGATGCATTGATTTTATTTCACAAACTATTTACTATCAATATTTTATATAAAAATAGATAAAAATTTAAGTCTATGTCGACCTTAAAGATTACTTAGATAAATTTTCTGTGTGGGCTTGGGAAAATTATATTGGAGCAATTCAATAGGATTATGAAGCGACTACACGACAAGATAGCCATCATCACGGGAGGAGCCAGTGGGATCGGCAAAGCCACCGCCAGGCTTTTTTCAGAGGAGGGTGCCAAAGTAGTGATTTGGGACCTTAAGAAAGAGGCCGGGGAGGACCTGGCCAGGGAATTGGGCATCCAGGAAGGCAGGGCCCTCTTTCAGGAGATCAACACCACCGACCACCAGGCCTGTCTGGAGAGAACCCGCGAAGTAGTGGACCAATTTGGACGAATAGACATCCTCATCAACAACGCAGGTATTACCCGGGATGCCCGGCTTGTAAAAATGAGCCAGGAAGACTGGAAGTCCGTCATAGATGTCAACCTGACGGGAGTCTTCAACTGTACCCAGGCGATAGCTCCCCATATGATCGAACAAAACTATGGGAAGATCGTCTCGGCCTCCTCTGTGGTGGGGGTCTACGGAAATTTTGGACAGACCAATTATGTAGCTACCAAGTCTGGCGTGATAGGTATGACTCAGGTCTGGTCCCGCGAACTCGGCCCCAAGGGCATCAATGTCAACGCCGTGGCTCCTGGATTCATCGCCACTGAAATGATCGAAACCATTCCCGAAAAAGTCATTCGCGACATCGAGGGCAAGACCCCCCTGCGACGTTTTGGCAAGCCCGAAGAGATCGCAGAGGCTTATCTTTTTCTTTCTTCGGATTCGGCCTCCTTCATCAACGGAGAAACCCTTAATGTAAACGGTGGCATCACCATTTAAGCCCTTGCATCATGAGAAAAGCGACCATCATTTCCTCCGGAATGTACGTTCCCCAAGAGGTCATTACCAATGCTCAGTTTGACGAGTGGCTAGGCGAGGATGTTTCCACCTGGCTGGAAGAGACTGCCCGGATTTACGAAAGGCGGTGGACCGGAGAGGAGGAATCCAGTGCTGACCTGGCCCAAGAGGCTTCTCTCAAGACCTTGGCAGCTGGTGGAATCAGCCCTGATCAGTTGGACCTCGTTATTGTGGCGACTGACACCCCCGAATACATATCTCCCTCCACGGCTTCGGTACTTCAGCATCGGCTGGGGGCCAGTAGAGCCGGGAGCTTTGACCTCAATGCTGCCTGCGCAGGCTTTGTAACCGGATTGGACATCGCCGCCACCTATCTTCAGGGTAGACAGGACTACGAATACATACTGATTGTTGGGGTATATGCCATGAGCAAATACCTCAACAAGCAGGACAAAAAGACCGTCACCCTTTTTGCAGATGGAGCTGGCGCTATGCTTCTCAAGGGCGAAGAGGGCAAGGAAGAGGAGGGCTTTCAGTCTTCCCTGCTTTACACCCAAGGCCAATACCACGATGGCATGGGCATCTACGCCGGAGGAACCCACAAGCCCGTAGATGCAGAGGTGCTGGAAAATAAGGATCACCTCCTCAAGTTCGTTTATCGCTTCCCCAAGACCCTCAACCGCGATGAGTGGAGCAAAATCGCCCGTGAACTTGCCGCTCGCTCAGGGGTCTCTCTGGAAGATTTCGACCACTTTTTCTTTACCCAGATCAATTACAATACCATCATCCAGACCATGGAAAACCTCAACCTTCCTCCGGAGAAGGCCCATACCATCATGCACCAATATGGGTACACGGGTTCGGCCTGTATACCGATGGCCTTTGCCCAAGCGGTAGAGGAAGGCAAGGTCAAGCGAGGGGAAAGGCTGATGTTTATCGGCTCGGGAGGAGGACTGGCCTTTGCAGGGGCTTCTTTTGTATATTAGCGGGATAGCCTCTGCTTCCAGGCTTTTATAAACACTTGGCTTTTGAAAGGAAAACTCAAGAATTTCACAGCATTTACCCGTCAGTTGTTTCCCCACGAACTGGCCTACCTTAGAGGGGTAGCCCGCTTCGAGGATGAAGATAATCGGCTTATTTTCGAGCGAATCTGCGAGAACAAAGAAGGAAAGCATCCTTTTCAGCCCTACGACCTTTCTATAGATAAAAGAAAATACTCCCGGCTCAAAAAGTGGATACAGAAAAAGCTCTCTGACATTGATGTAGACCTGGAGTACGACTGGATCACCCGCATGGAGCGGCAAATCATGCAGGACGACATTGATCCCAGGGAAGAAAAGGCCATCCTCCGCAGCCTCCAGCCTCCTTATCGGCCTACCTACTATTTTATCAAACTCTACGAACTTGCCAGGCATTTCAGGCAGTACCTTCTGATTCGCATGCGCAGAGATGCCTATGAAAAAGTACAGACCTTCCTGGAGGTACAGGCACAGGCCTACCACAGATCTCTCTCGGTCTACGAGGAAATTCACAAGGCAACCGTAGATATCACCAATCAGTATTCCCTCAACAATACAGAGTCCCAGCAGTGGGAGGAGAGCCTCCGGCAGTTTTTTTACGATGAGGAACTGGATGGGATGAACCGCTATTCGGCAGCCGTACGGCTCAACTTCATTTACCTGAATTACAGGGAGTACGACAAACTTCGCCACATACTGGAAGGCCAGGACCATCTATTTTGTCAGGGAATCTGTTATTCCCGGCGCATCTTGGCCAATTATTATTCTAATCGCCTCCTCCTTCACTCTCTCCTGGGTCAATTGGACCCTGCCATTCACTACGGCTACCTTTCCATTCAGAGCAAAAACTCCGACTACCTCCACTATGTCAACAACCTATGCTCTGTCCTCTTGCGCAAGGGCATGAAGGAAGAGGCCCTCCACCTCATGGGGCAGGCCCTTCCCGAGGTCAAACCAAGTCCCAATACCCATGCCCGGGTCGCTTTTGCTACCTTTTACATCCGCTGCCTCAACCAAAATAAGTTGCTGTCGGAAGGGCAACGATATGGAGAGCTCTTTTTAAGGGGTTACAAAGATCAGGTGTTCAGCCAACGCTGGCATAGCTTCTTTACAGCCTACCTACAAAATCTACTGGCCCAGCAGCGCTACGATCTCATGGTCAAAGTATCCAACAAATACAAGCTGTTGAGGAGGGAGGAAGTCTACAAACAGAGGCCTGGCTATATTCCTACCCTCAATTGGTACATCTACATGGCCAGTTACAAAGAGGGCATGGTTTCATCTCAGCGACTTATGCATGAATTGGTGGACAGTGGGAGAAAGGCTCATATGAGCTTCGAGAAATCCCGCCTGCTGCTCCGCGACCTTATCGAAGAGCTGCGTCCCCACCTTCCCGATGCCCTAGAGCTTATACAAGAAAAGGTCTACAGCTAAGTCTACCCCTGGATTTATATTATCAATATGCTGATTATTAATAAATTGTAAATAATTTAACTTTTGATATAAAAATAGTCCACCCCCTTTTTTTGATCCTGCTTCTCTTTCTCCCGAGGCATTTTTATTTTATTCAAATTAGAAAGTCGATCTACCCCTGGGAGAGGAAAAGTATCTTCAGGGCTATCCTGGAATTTTCATGGACATTTTCTTTTGGGGGAGTAAAAATCTGGTAATTACCTCCCTGGGGGAGCTATATCCTTAAAAATCCGTGGAGAGAGGCTTTTTGGACATCAACTACGAACAAATCAATTACTACTCATGAGACAGACCTGGACTACTATCGTGCTGCTCCTGGGCTTTGGCCTGAGCGCATTTGCCCAGACGGGCCAACTTAAGGGCAGTGTGCGTGCTGCCGACGGAAGTGGATCTCTCACGGGAGCCACGGTTAGCCTTCCCAAAATCAACAAGGGCGCCAATACGGACGAAAAAGGGAACTTCATGATTTCCGATATCGAAGCGGGAACCTATCAACTCACAGTCCGCTTTATCGGCTATGCAGAGGTCAACCAAGAGGTAAAGATCGAAGCAGGCGAGACGGCGGAAGTAAACATAAAAATGAGCCTTAGGGCCATTCTGGGGGATGAGGTAATCATTTCAGCTTCCAAGCGCCCCGAAAAAATCACCCAGGCCCCTGCCACAGTCAATGTCATTCGCAGCCAAGCCATTGAGGAATTACCTTCCTTCAATGTGGGTGAACTGGCCGCCCGTACCAAGGGCGTAGACTATGTGCGCTCAGGTGTACTGGGAACCGGGCTCAACGTACGTGGCTTCAACTCAGCCTTCAATCCCAAGAATCTGCAGGTCAACGACGGCCGCTTTTCCACCCTTATCGCTACCGGACTTCCTTTGGGTTCTTTGGGTACCATCGTCAAGGAAGACATTGAGCGAGTAGAGATTATCCTCGGTCCTGCCGCTGCCCTCTACGGTCCTAATGCCCACAATGGACTGGTCAATACCATTACCAAAGATCCCAGAGACCACCAGGGGACAACCCTGGCCTTAGGTGCGGGCAACCAAAATGTCCTTACCGGCCGTTTTCGACATGCCCAGGTCCTGATTGAAGACAAATTGGCCTTCAAAGTAACGGGAGAATATACCCGAGGAACGGAGTTCGATTATGTGGATACGGTTTATATCGGTGGGGCTCCCTTCGAGGAGTTGGACCTGGACCGCGACTTCGACGTCCTTCGCGGAGAGGCCCAGATCGTCTATACCCCTCAGGAAAACCACGACCTCATCTTCATGACCGGCCATTCCAACAGCAACAACCTCGCTCAGACCAATGCCGGACGCAACCAAATCAAGGACTGGCGCATCCACTATTACCAGTTAAAATACCAATCGCCCAGGCTTTTTGCCCAGGTCTATTACACCCAGTCCCGCACGGATTCCACCTACGCCATCAACCAACGTACCCAGAATTTCTGGAGCTACAAGGCCGCCGGATTTAGCGATGAGGTCGCTAGAGAAGAATCCTACCGCACAGCATGGTTTCCCCTCAATGCCGATACTCCCTCCATTGGAATTCCCATCAACCGTGGAGCCCTCTTCCAAGACAGCTCAAACCGAATTAATGCAGAGATCCAGGCCAATCAAACCTGGGGGGCCTTTACCCTGGTCGGAGGGGCCCAATATCAACGAGACATGGCCAACAGCCTTCAGACTTATCTCCTCGACAGCGAGGGCACGATCAACATCAACCAGATCGGTGTATATGCCCAGGCCGAATACCGCATGGGTAAAAAAGCCAAATTCATGGGTGCCCTCCGCGCCGACAACCACGACCTTTATGGCTTCAACCTGGTACCCAAGGCAGCCTTCCTGTATTTTGTACCCAATGGAGCCTTGCGCCTGACTTACTCACAGGGCATCGCTGCTCCCACCATCCTCAACCTGGAAGGCAATATCTTTGGGGGACTCCTGCTGGGCAATGGTTCGGGCTTTGGACTTAGCGATGGCTCTACTGTGGAGCCTTTGCAGGTGGAGAGAATTCAAACCTACGAAATCGGCTATAAGGGAACCATTGCAGACCGCCTCTATGTAGATGTAAATGGGTATTACAATATTTCGCGCAACTTCCTCAGCCCGGCCATCAACATCGCCCGTCCCGGAGATGAGGTACTGGTGACCCAGCGTGGAGATCAGCCCATACAGGAGTTGATTCCCGGCACTCCTGATGCAGGTGCAGGACTGGTGCTCACCTATCTCAACTTTGGGCAGGTCAATACCTATGGAGCCGACCTGGGCCTGAGGTACATCCTCAACAAAAACTTCGACGCAGTCCTCAATTACTCTTACTTCGGATTCAACTTGGATACGGATGATCCCGAGAATGACGGCAACAGGGACGGAGAGGTAAATCCAACCGATCTGCCGATCAACACACCTGCCAATAAAATTTCGGGGGGAATCAACTTCCGCAATGACCGCTTCTTTGCCAATGTCTTTGTAAGATGGGTGCAGGCCTACGATTTCTTCTCTGGTATCAATGTCGCTGCTGCAAGCGATGAAGACCTAATCTACAATGGGGCTCCCGTGGTGGAAGATGCCCGTGTAGGCAGGACCTGGAACTACGGTTCTTTGGGTGGCTTTGTAAATGTAGATGTAGCTGCCGGAGTGAAGTTTGACGATAGCCGCTACATCCTTTCAGGGCAAATCACCAACCTCTTTAACAGTGAGGTTCGTGAATTTGTAGCTTCTCCCGTCATTAGCCGTCTCTTCTCGGTAGAGCTTAAGGTCAACCTCGATCCCATCAAGCCTGTCAAATAATTGTTGTTTGAAAAAAGGGGGGAAGTTTAGCTTCCCCCCTTATATTCAGGTAGGCGATGTTACTTGAATTTAGCTTTTACCTTGGTACAAATCCTTCACCTATGAACATAAGTAGTCTCGCAATTTCACTTCAAAATGCTATGCGCCACTTTTTCGTGAGCCCTGGGTTATTTCCCGATTCATCGAGAGCGAATTTAGCCCCCCTAAACCCAGGTCCAATTCCTTGGCTTCAGAGAAAATTGTCTCCCAAGAATACCGAATTCAATGTACTCACCTACTTGCAGAGCAGATTTACGCCCTATCCCCTATGCATTTGCTGTCTTCTTATTCTATTATTTTTTCCTTTTTCAAGTTTTGCACAGATGCTTCAGTTGAAAGATTTTGGTCCTAATCCGGGCGAACTCAAGGCTTATCTTCACCTTCCCCCGGATACCACATCTTCTCTTCCCCTTGTCATTGCCATGCACGGATGTCTCCAGGATGCCAATACCTATGCCAAGGAAACTGGATGGAACGACATTGCTGACCGAGAGGGCTTTGCTGTCCTTTACCCCGAGCAGGTGCAGTCCAACAATCCCAACAAATGCTTTAGCTGGTTTTTGGAGGGAGACATTAACCGAGATCAGGGAGAAACACGCTCTATCAGGAGTATGATAGATCAGGTGTCAAAAAAATACAAGATCGACCAGGAGCGTCTTTTTGTCTCCGGTCTCTCTGCCGGCGGTGCTATGACCGCGGTCATGATGGCCACTTACCCGGAGTTGTTTCGCTGTGGGGCCGTCATTGCAGGCATTCCTTACAAGGCCAGCACAACCTTGGAAGGTGCCCTGACGGCTATGAAAGGGGAGATTGACCAAGAACCAGATCAGTGGGAGCAGTTGGTCATTGAGCAAAACCCCTCTTATGAGGGAGAATATCCTGACCTGGTAGTCTTTCACGGGGCCGAAGACCCTGTGGTCAACCGTCGCAACATGCTCGAACTGGCGGACCAGTGGATGGCCCTGCATCAGATCCCAAAAGAAAATGCCCAGGTTGACGAGGCCTTTGATGGCAATCCCGACGTGATCCGCCGCCTCTATCAAAGGCCCGATGGCAAGGCTCGCGTGGCGACCTTTGAAGTCAAAAAATTGGGCCACGCCCTGGCCGTCAACCCAGGAACGGGTCCCAAGCAGGGAGGAAGTACCGGGAGGTTTTCGGTAGACGCCGACTTTTTTGTCACCTACTGGGCTGCCGACTTTTTTGGCTTGATTCAGGAAAAAGAATAGGCCCCCTCTCAATTTTATACCTACTACCCTACTCCAAGCTATGAGTGCAAAACAAATCGGAAGTTGGATCCTGATCCTGGGCTATGTGGCCATGGTCCTTTACTTTGTGATCCGAGGAGCCAAGAAGACCAAAAATATAGAGGACTATGCCATTGGCAGCCTGGGATTTTCTCCCATTTCGGTGGCCCTGGCTCTGGCAGCCTCCATTACCTCTGCCGCCACCTTTATCATCAATCCTGGCTTTGTGGCCCTCTACGGCTGGAGTGCGGTCATCTCCTACGCCTTTGTTTTGCCCCTGGGAGCCCTTTTATCCCTGATTATCTTTACCAAGGGTTTTCGAAGGTTTGGAACCTCCATCAAGGCCCTGACCATGGCTCAGTGGATAGGAAAGCGCTATGGGAGTTCTAGGTTTGCCCTGTTTTTTGCCCTGCTTTCCCTTCTCCTCATTACCTTTATCGTCCTCATCTGCGTAGGCATCACCAAGGTGCTGAGCATTTCCCTGGAAGCAGATCAGGTCTACATCCTCGCCGGAGTTATTATTTTTATTTTTGGTTACATGACCTTTGGAGGAGCCAATTCTATGGTCTACACCAATACCATTCAGGCCCTCATCATGCTGGTGGTCTGCATCCTCCTACTTTCTTCCGGCTATGAACATTTTAGTGAGGGAATCAAGGGATTTTGGCAGAAACTTTCCGACATCGATCCCTTGCTCATCCAAAGCCGCTATCCCGAATCCCCACTTTTCAGGGACTATTTCGAAATCATCTTTTGCCAGTTCGTGATCGGCATCGCCATAATTTGCCAGCCTCACATCATTACCAAATCCCTTCTTCTCAAAAGCGACAAGGATGTCAATACCTATCTCACCTGGGGCCTGGTCGTGGAGGCCCTCTTTTTCATGGTCGTCATTACCGGACTCTATGCCCGACTGGAATTTCCCGACCTCATCTACCAGGGAAGTCCGCTCTCCATGGATGGCATCATTCCGGCTTATGTAGCCAGCGAATTTCCGGTGGTCCTTACTCTTATCATCATCCTGGGCTTGATCTCGGCGGGAATTTCTACCCTGGAGGGACTTATTCAGTCCCTTTCCACCACCATTACCTCCGACATTCTTATCGATCATTTTGGGCATTATCTCTTTCGCGGTCCAGGGGCAGAAGCCCTCAAGATCAGGGTCAATCGCATCGTCATTGCTGTGCTGGCTGTCTTTTCCTTTATATTTTCCTACCAACAATTGCTGAATCCCAACCTCAGTGTGGCCATTTTCGCTCAAAACGGGGTCTATGCCTACTTTTCTGCGGCCTTTGTACCGGTCTTGTTGGGAACCTTTTTTCCTCGTACCCCCCTCATCGCCCCTGTGGCAGCCGCTCTTACGGCCGTAGGGGTGCATTTTTCTATCTATTACGGACGCATAGGTGCCTACATGCAGGAAGCCGTGCGCAATCCCGCCATTCCCTCTACCATGGCTATCCTTTCCGCCCTCTTTGTAGGCTTAACCTGTTACTTTATCTTTAGAAAACCAGCAGAAACTCATCCCCCACAGGCAGAAAACAGCTATTCTAATTGATATGTCCATGAGTATGTCCACCCCTCCTCAGACAGACTGGCTCTCTCGCTGGGCCGACTATCGTCCCCAAGCACCCGCTATCCAAGAGGGCTCCCAGGGCCCCTGCTTTACCTACAGCCAGGTCAACCGAATGGCCGATTTCTTCGCTGTAGTCATGACCCGGGAATGGCAGCTCCAACCGGGAGACCGCCTTGCCATCCTCAGTGAGAATACAGCCGAAATGGTCTTCCTCTTTGGAGCTGCCCAAAAAAGCGGGATCATCCTCGTTCCCCTCAACTGGAGGCTGAGCCCCTCCGAGATTGCCTACCTTCTTGGAGATGCCCAACCCAAGGCTTTTTGGATCCAGGAAAAATTTTTGGCTGCCCTTCAAGCAAAAGAAGCCTCCCAAAAAGCCCTGAGAGAGATTCCCCACCTCATCACCCATGAAGAAGGGAGGGAAAGGGGAAGAAAAACCCTTGAAGAAGGTAATTCCCCCTCCTTTTCATCGCAGCGGGTGAAGATGGAAGATCCCATTTTTATCCTCTACACCTCGGGGACCACAGGCTTTCCCAAGGGAGCCATCTACACCCACGAGATACTCTTCTGGAACAGCGTAAATACAGCTCTCCGCCTGGACATCAGTTCACAAGACCGCACCCTCAACGTCATGCCCCTCTTTCACACCGGCGGGTGGAACGTCCTTCTCAGCCCCTTTCTTCATCGGGGGGCCTTCACGGTGCTGATGAAAAGTTTTGAGCCTGCCGAAGTCCTCAACACCCTTGAAAGCGAAAGGGCCAGCATCTTTATGGGGGTACCGACCATGCTGGGCATGATGGCTCAGGAGCAAGGCTTTGACCGGAGCAACCTTTCCTCCCTGAGGTACATGATCGTGGGTGGGGAGGCCATGCCCATTCCCCTGATAGAGACCTATCACAGCAAGGGCATTCCCATCAGGCAGGGCTACGGCATGACAGAGGCTGGCCCCAACCTCACCTCCCTCAACCACGAAGATGCCGTCAGAAAAAAAGGCTCTATCGGCAAGCCCAACTTTTATGTAGACCTTCGCATTGTAGATCCTCAGGGCCGGGACCTGGGAAGTGGAGAGGCCGGCGAACTCCTCATCGGTGGCCCTGTCGTCACCCCCGGCTATTGGAACAATCCCGCGGCCACTCAAAAAAGCAAGGAGGGAGGCTGGCTACACACAGGAGACATGGCCCTGCGCGACGAAGAAGGCTTTCTTTACATTGTGGACCGGATCAAGAATATGTACATCTCGGGGGGAGAAAATGTGTATCCTGCTGAGGTAGAAAGAATCCTTCGCCTCCATCCCTGCATTGCCGAGGCGGTAGTCGTACCCACTCCCCATCCCAAGTGGGGAGAAGCCGGGCGCGCCTTTGTCAGGCTCAAGGAGGGCATGGAAGCAGAGGAAAGTGAAGTCATCGTCCATTGCCGCGAACACCTGGCCAAGTTTAAAGTGCCAAAGTCGGTCATCTTTCTTCAAGAAATTCCACAAAACGGCACCGGGAAGGTGGATCGCCAAAAGCTAAAGGCCCGGGGAGTCTCTTAGCCCTGCTTGGTCTATCAGATATGCAGGGCAATTATCCCCCCGAAGCAGTTGACACTTTATCTTAAGGCGAACTTTTAACAGCAAGTAAATCCTTGAGCTGACAGCTTATCTGCCATTTTTCCGTATTTTTAACAGCAAATAGGAATTTTTCCTGTCAAATTCCGTCCTGCGAGACCAAAAGGGTCCCCTGTGCCAAAAATAGGTTGAGCGGAAGGCAATAATCCGTACTTTTAACAGCAAGTATCTGATCAAGGAAAAAAGTTTGCCAGTAAAGCGTATTTTTAATAGCAAGTAGGGGTCAATTGGCAGTTTATACCTCCTGGCACGTATCCTGCACACGTAGGACTGTCAAAGGTAATGGACACCTTTGGCACTGACAAGAAATTTAATCATCACGATAAAACAAAAAAGTGCTATGGAAAATCTATTGAAAAAATTCTTTTACACCGGAGTAGGATTGGTATCCATCACGGCTGAGCGCCTACAGAAGACAGTCGACGAAATGGTCGGCGAAGGCAAGGTATCCGAGGAGGAAGGCAAAAAGATTGTAGACGGTTTTGTAGAGGACATCGACAAGCGCCGCAGCGAATTCGAGTCCAACATGAAGGAGACCATCGACAACTTCGCTTCCAAGGTCAACACCCCTGACTTCATGAAAAACAACGTCTTCACCGAGATCAACGAGCGCCTGGAGAAGATTGAAGATCACCTAGGCATTCAGCACGAGACCAAGGAGAACACTCCCATACAAAACGCCGTCAACGAAGCTGCCGAAGAGGCCAAGGAAGCCACTGAAAATGTGAGCAAGGCCGTAGGCGAGCAGATCGACAAGGTCGAAGACGCCGTAGAAAAAGACATGAATAAGTAAACAGGCTATCCGGCCCTCATAGGACCGCATAGAATTAGATTAGGTGATGCGCCTTCTCTCACTCGTGGGAGGGCGTTTTTTTTGTTTTCGTCGGTTGATCACTAATTTTTTTGTATCGAAAGCCTTGAACTGGTAGGTCCTGAACTGATCTTCGGTCGGCTTTTTGATGAGGTGGGTTTTGGCCAATTGGGAGAACCCCTTTCTTGAGAACTTGTGATCTCCCGCCCGGCCTATCCGGGGAGCAAACTCAGAACAGCAGATTACCTGAATCGGTATCGGGATCAATCCATAGAAGTGGGTCAGCTCTATCGCTACCTCGACAAGCTTCACAAGCAACAGATGGGTCTGGTCCAGCAGATCAGTTATGATCACACCCGTGATTTATTCAATGGAGAGATTTCGTTGATGTTCTATGATGTAACGACCCTTTACTTCGAAGCCTCTCAGGAGGATGACCTGCGCAGAATGGGCTTTTCGAAAGAGGGAAAACACCGCCATCGACAGATTTTACTGGGCCTTCTGGTTTCTCCCATGGGCTATCCACTGGCCTGGGAATTATTTGATGGGAAAAAATACGAAGGAGATACCCTTCTGCCGGTCCTGCAAAGCTTTGTTCGTCGCTTTGAAATAGGGCGAATAGTAGGGGTGGCTGACTCGGGCTTACTGTCGAAGAAGAATATGCAGGTACTCGATAAACACCAGCATGAATACATACTTGAAGCCAGGCTAAACAATGAATCGGCTTCAGTCAAGCAGCAGATATTAGAACTGGATTTGCCATAGGGCCAGGGTGTTTGGCTCAAGGGTTACATTACCCATAGGCGATTGAACCAGCAAGAAATCATGGCCAATTGTGCTCATCTGTGGCAACTCGAAAGAGCTTTCAGGATATCAAAAACAGATTTAAGGGTGAGGCCCATTTATCACCGGGCAAGGAGGAGAATAGAGGCTCATATCTGCATTTCTTTCTGTGCATATAAGATATACAAAGAATTACGGCGGCAGTTGGAAAAGAAGCAGCCGACTTTTACGGTGGAAAAAGCGATCGAGATCACAAAATCGATATTTGCCATCAATCTTAGCAACCCAGCTAGTGGGGAGACTAGCAAAATACCCATCATCAAGCCAGAAGAGCAGAAAAGAATTTTGGAAATATTTGAAATCAAATGGAAAAATCTCAGCACCTAAAATGGGAAATGGGTGGCTCTGCGACGAAAACAGGAAAAGGCTTAAATAGTCATCATTACCCATAACCCTGGGATAAATCAAAAAAGGGACCCCATGACGGAGTCCCTTTTTTGATTGACTTTGATTTAGAAATGGGGCTTAAGCCTCCATCATCTTTTCAATCATGGCCTCGATATACTCGTAGTGAGCTTCATTTCGGCCATCACTCTTGCGAGCGGCTTTTTTGGCACGCTTCTGCAAAATTTCCAGTTCGACCCGAACCTGAGACCTAATGTCGGACTGGCTCACATCGATCCGGGTTCCATAGCGAGCTGAAATTCGGCTAGGCAGTTGCTGCTCTTCCATCAGCAGTTCCTTGAGCTTCTCTACATGAGCCAGTTGAAGGCTGCGGCGGTAGATATCTGCCTCTTCGGGATCGCCCCACACTCCCTCGCGAAGGTCTTCGAAGAGTTCGTCGATCGTGTAGGCAGAGGCTCCATTCAGGGCTTCATTTTCCAGTACCCTGGCCAAGCGAGAGGTGGAAAGAAGTTCGTTGAGGGTACGGGTCTGTACTGAGCGCACCTGCTCCACGATACCTGTAATCTGGAAGCGGTTGACATAGTCCTTCTTGATCATCCAGGTGGGAGTACGGAAAAGCTGCTCATTGATGAATTCGACGGCTTTCTTCTGCTTTTCTTCGGGCACATGGGTATAGACGGCTCCCTCCTGATCAGAGGTCTTGAAATATTCGTAGATGCCTCCCACATTGGCCCGGACGTGGCCCATGTATCGGTTAAACTGCCCCACCAATTGGCCATAGAGTTCTTCCTGGTCTTCGTAATTCTTGCCCTCTTCGGTGGTCCACTCCATCAAGTTGTCCATGATGCGCTTGAGGTTCATGATGCCATAGGTACTGGCCTTTACGGCATCATCCCCGATGTCCTCGGTCTGAGAGGAGGGGTCTATGGGATTGCCTTGCTGCTGGCCAAAGCGGTACATGGGGTCGTCGGCATGCTCCAGGATCCACTCATTGAGAATTTTTTCCTCTTCTTCGCTGCTTTCGACTTCAGGTACGGGCTTATATCCCCATTCGATAGACCATTTGTCATAGATACCTACATTAGGCATGAGAGAAACATCTCCATCCTCGGGTTGGGCTACATAGTTGAAACGGGCATAGTCCATGATGGCAGGGGCTACCCCATATTTTTGGGTAAATGAAGCGGATCGCAAAGAGTCCACGGGATAAGCCGCGGAGGCTCCCATGTTGTGGGGCAGTCCCAGGGTATGGCCTACCTCGTGGGCGGCCACAAAGCGGATGAGTTCGCCCATCACGTCTTCTTCAAACTTGGTATTTCTGGCTTCTGGATTAACGGCGGCTGTCTGCACAAAATACCAGTTGCGAAGGAGGTTCATGACATTGTGGTACCACATGATATCAGATTCCAGGATTTCTCCTGTCCGGGGATCGTGAACGTGAGGGCCCTGGGCATTTTGAATGGGTGTGGTAATGTAGCGAACTACAGAGTAGCGGACATCTTCGGGACTCCAGTCGGGATCCTCTTCTTTGGAGGGGGGATCCTTGGCAATTATGGCATTGGTGAAGCCGGCCTGCTCGAATGCGGGCTGCCAGTCTTCGATACCCTTCTTGAGATAAGGTCTCCAAGCCTCGGGGGTAGCCGGGTCGATATAGTAAACGATGGGATCCTTGGGCTCTACCAGTTCACCACGCTTGAAGGCTTCCATGTCCTTGGGCTCCAGTCTCCAGCGGGTAATATAGCTTCTACGAGCGGCTTTTTGCTCGTCCAGGCCGTAGTCGTATTGGTTGATGCGGAAGTATCCTACCCGCTCGTCAAACATGCGGGGGCGCATGGGATTTTCGGGCAAGAGGATGATGGATTGGTTCATCTCCAGGGACAGCACATCCGTGGGTGATCCTGTCGGAACATCGGAGGCCCTGTAAGTGAGGATATGTCTCACCTCTACATTTTTGGGAAAACCCTTGATGGAGGTAACCATAGAGCGCTTGGAGTCCAGGCCCTTGACCTTGAAGCGCTTACGCTGTCCCTCGCTTAGGGCACCAATCATGGGTACATCCTTTTCGAAGAGGTCATTGATGGGAATGATGAATCCGGTGGAGTCTTCATTCGTGGCCTTGATCTCGAAAACCGCCACAATAGGCTCGAAGTTGTTGTTGCGCACCGACTCGTAGATGGGCTTGTCCATGCTGGCAACATTGGCATAAGAGACCGATCGAAGCATCAATTTCTTGCCCATCTTTTCCCAACGAATCACCTGCTGGGGACGAGACTTCTGGCCGGCACCCCCAAAGGAAAGCCCGGGAACAGTACCCGCGATACGACTGACGATGAGGATTTCGCGGCCCAGGAGTTCTTCAGAAATTTCAAAATAAAATTTTTCACCGTCCTGATAGCTGTTGAACAAGCCTCCTTCTTTGACCATGTCTTCTGTCATGAATTCCGAAAAGGCCATAAGGGTATCTTTCTTCGATCTTCCTTTGCCTCCCGATCCGCGCTGGGCAGTTACAGAGGGAATGATTAGGAAAGTAGCTCCTACGAACAATCCTATATAAGCAAGTAATCTCATGAGTTATGATAGTTAGTTATTTCCAATTATACCTCGTAACCTAATAATCAGCTTCGAAACGACCTACTTTTATCGGCAAACGACCTATTTTTTCAGGCAATCCCTTTCAATTCTTCAATATTGATGTAACTTCTTCAGCATCTAAACAAAAAAAGGACTTTGCAATGAAAAGACTGATATATGTCGCTGCATTCATGCTAATGACATGTGCAGCCCTACCTGAGTTACCTGCCCAGGAACTGCCTTCCATCAGCTTAGGCACAAGGGAATTTCAAAAATTCGAAGGCTACATTCCCTTTTATTATGATGAACCCAAGGGGCGTATCCTTTGGGAAATAGAGCGCCTGGATGAGGAGTTGCTCTATGTCAACGGACTCTCGGCAGGCTTGGGTTCCAATGACATCGGCCTGGACCGAAAGCAACTGGGGGACAGCCGGGTAGTGATTTTTCACCATTCCGGTCCCCGCATATTGATGATACAGCCCAACCTCGACTACCGCGCCCTCTCCGATAATCCCGAAGAGGCCAAATCGGTAGCCGAAGCCTTCGCCTCTTCTGTCCTTTGGGGCTTTGAGATCATTGCCCGCGAGGGGGATCGTTTTTTGGTTGATGCCACTGATTTCCTGCTTCGCGATGCCCACGGAGTCGCCTCTACCCTCAAAAACCGGGGCCAAGGCAACTACTCCGTAGACAGAAGCCGTTCAGCCATCTACCTTCCACAGACCAAAAATTTTGCTAAAAACTCAGAGTTCGAAGCCTTAATTACCTTCACCGGAGAGCCCCAGGGTCGATATGTAGCTTCGGTTACCCCTACTCCTTCGGCTATTAGCCTGCGCATGCACCATTCCCTGGTTCAACTTCCCGATGCAGGCTATCAGGCTCGAAGAATGGATGTCCGCTCGGGCTTTTTTGGCATTGAATACCAGGATTATGCCACAGCGATCGATCAGTCCCTTAGCCAAAAATTTATCGTTCGTCATCGCCTTAAGAAAATTAACCCGAAGGCTCGCCGCTCGGAGGCTGTCAGTCCTATTGTCTACTACCTTGACAGGGGCACTCCGGAGCCTATCCGTTCGGCCTTGATCGAAGGGGCTTCCTGGTGGAATCAGGCATTTGAAGAGGCGGGATATGTGGATGCTTTTCAAGTCCGGGTCCTGCCGGAGGGCGCCGACCCCATGGATTTACGCTACAACATGATCAACTGGGTACATCGCTCCACCCGGGGCTGGTCCTACGGTTCTTCTGTCATTGACCCCCGCACGGGGGAGATTATCAAAGGCCATGTCTTGCTGGGTTCCCTTCGGGCCCGTCAGGATTTCCTCATCGCTCAAGGGCTGATCCCGGCCTACAGTGGTGGTCAGGAGCCCGATCCCCGGATGAAGGAAATGGCCCTGGCCCGCCTTCGTCAGTTGTCGGCCCATGAGGTGGGTCATACCCTCGGGCTGGCCCATAATTTTGCGGCCAGCACCAATGACCGGGCCTCCGTCATGGACTATCCCCACCCCTTGATCATCAGCTCGATCTTCGGCAGCGTCAACTTCGACGATGCTTATGATACCGGGGGGATCGGCGAGTGGGACAAGCGGGCCATTCTCTACGGATACCAGGATTTTCCTGCGGGCACCAATGAGGAGGAAGCCCTGAGGGAGATCATTGAAGAGACGATAGATGAGGGGCTGCTCTACATCTCCGACGATGGGGCCAGGGGCCAGGGCACCGCCCATCCCAAGGCCCACCTCTGGGACAACGGAGAATCTGCCATCAAAGAGTTTGATCGTATCCGAGACCTGCGCCGCAATGGCCTTCAAAATTTTTCTCGCCAACAAATCCCTATGTGGAGCCCCATGGCCGATCTCGAAAGGGTCCTTGTTCCTCTCTATCTTTCTCACCGCTATCAAGTGGCTGCCGTTGCCAAACTGATTGGGGGTATCGATTATCACTATAAAGTAAGGGGAGACGACCAGCCCCTGCACCAGCCTGTAAGGGATCAGGAGCAGCGACGTGCCCTCCAAGCGCTGTTAAGGACACTGGAGCCTTCCTTCCTGGAAATTCCCGAAGACATTAGAGAACTCATTCCCCCGGCCCCTATCGGTTATTCAAAGGGTAGGGAGTTTTTTTCCAGCCATACCGGAAGGAGTTTTGATCCTCTGGCTGCAGCTTCCAGCAGTGTAGAACACAGCCTGAATCTCCTATTTCATCCTCAACGACTGGCCCGGGTTCATGAGCAAAGGCTCTTTGACGACGACCACCTCAGCATCCGCGAAATCCTGGATAATACCTGGGACGAGACCGATCCAAAAAAGGCAGAACGCGAAGACGAATACCGCTCTGCCCTGGCCCGAATGACTCAAAAGCGGGTCCTGGCTCACCTGCTACACCTGGCTGCAGACAAGGATATATCGCAGGAAGTATCGGCGGCAGCCCTTTCAAAGATTCGTCAGATTGAGGTATCGCTAAGTGACAGGCCTCTTTCGGGAAGCGGAGCAGACCGAAGCCACCGGGTCTATGTGCAGGAACAGATACGCCAATTTCGCCAACGCCCTGAGGCTTATGTCCTTCCCCAGGCTCCCCGCATACCTGATGGTTCTCCCATCGGATGTGGAGGAAGGTGAAATAAACAGCGCTGCGGGAGTCATTTAGCATAATTATTTCTAACCCCCACAGCGCTGTGTCTTTTTACCTTTGGATACGGTATTCAAAAGGGTCAGGAATGCCGCCACACTTCCTGTATGGAGAAATATTGAAGGAAGAGAAGGAATAGGAGCTATCCTCATTCCGAAAAGCCTTCTAGCCCGATAAGGAATGATGGGATAACAAAAACCGGGTATTAAGCGTTTTATAAAGCAAAAAATCATGGCACTTTTAGAAGTAGGAACACAAGCACCACAGGACATTCAGCTTCATGACCAAAACGGTGAAGAGGTATCCCTCAAATATCTCATTGGCAGCAAGGCCGTTGTTTATTTTTATCCCAAAGCCAATACCCCTGGTTGTACCAAGGAAGCCTGTAGCCTCAGAGATGGCTACGACCAACTCCGAGACCTGGGATACAAGATTGTCGGTATCAGCCCTGACAAGCCCAAGTCCCTTACCAATTTTATCGAGAAGCAAAACCTCAATTTCGATCTGTGGTCTGATCCTGAACACGAACTGATCAAGGCCTTTGGCGCCTGGGGAGAAAAGAAAATGTATGGAAAAACTTATGAAGGGCTGCTGAGAACCACTTTTCTCCTGGATGAAGAGGGAAAAGTAACCCATGTCATTCCTAAGGTCAAAACCAAGGAGCATGCCGAACAAATTCTGGACCTTCTCAGTGAAAAAGCCTGATTCTCCTGGATTAGCCTTTGTTTTAAAGAACTATACTTTCCCAATAGCTCCTGTAAAAAGGGGCTATTTTTTGCATCCTGTATCTTTACCGAGCATCTCGTATGATATTTTGGAAAAAATTGTAAAGGATAATTTTTAGCATACGTTATTTTGTATTTATTTTCGCCCATAAGAAACTAATGCTATGAGAGGAGCACTGAATATCAATCTTTCTTCCTTGATCTTGAGGCTTGGCTTTGGTCTTTACATGATCTTTGGGCATGGCTGGCCCAAGCTGATGAAGTTGATGGCCGGTGGAGAGATCAAATTTTCCACCATTTTTGAGCTTCCCGCCAAGGTAAACCTCATCATCGCCATTGCTATCGAGGTCCTTTGTGCTGCTATGG
Source organism: uncultured Bacteroidia bacterium (assembly GCA_964564415.1). Classification (GTDB taxonomy): domain Bacteria; phylum Bacteroidota; class Bacteroidia; order J057; family J057; genus JALEFZ01. The sequence continues at coordinate 37,780 of CAZMAV010000024.1, forward strand.
TGGCTCTGGGCTTTCGCAGCCGCCTCTTCGTGATTCCCATCATGATCCTTATGCTCGTCATTGTATTTGGGGTAAAGGCAGGTTCTCCCTGGGTTGGGCCTGACTCTCGCGAACTTGCCATGCTGTATTTTTTCCCTTTTCTTACCATATTCGTCCTGGGCAGTGGTCGCTATTCAGTGGATGAGCTCCTCGACAGCAAGGCTCCCCCTGCTCAGTCCTGATTCCCATTTTTTTACCGATACCTGCACCCATGTCCGACATTTCTTCCTTCGAATCGGTCTTTAGGCGCGCCCTTCGCAGCCGCTTTGAGTACGACCCTATCGACATTGACAAAGTCCTCATCATTACGGACCTGGATGCCGAAAAAAGTAAGGCCTATACCCAAAAGGTGCAGCATTACCTTCCATCCACCATCCGCCGGGATACCTATGAAGTCGATTGCTGAACCCAAGAGGACTACCAGCCCTGGCCACGGATGAAAGAGGCCATCAGGCAAAAAAAGCCGGACCTCATCATCACCTATCGCATGCTTTGGGCCGAGGACGTTAGGCCCAACAAAAGCCTGGGCTCCTATATGGACCTACTCTCTCAGGATACAGAATTTCCCCTCCTGGTCACGCCCCATCCTCGGCCTTACTCTATGGATCATATCCTAGAGGAAGAAGGAGCTGTCCTGGTCGCCACCGAACACCTCATCGACGATCACCGACTGATCAACTTCGCCCTGAAGTTTACGGTGGCATCGGCTCCCCTTATTCTGGTTCACATCGAAGATGAGGACACCTTTGATTATTACATGAGTGCCATCAGGAAGATTCCCGACATTTCCACCGAGGATGCCGAAGATAAGCTAAAGAAGCAGCTCCTGGCCAATCCCATTCATTATGCTGAGTCCGTACAAGACGTGCTGGCCGAGAAGACCCCTGACCTGAAAGTGCAGACCTACATTCGTTTTGGTCATCTTATTACCGCCTACCGAGAATTGATGGAGCGTCACAGCACCGATCTTTTGGTCATGAATACCAAAGACGATACCCAACTGGCCATGCACAGTGTAGGGTATTCGCTTGCGGTCGAATTTCGCCAAACCCCTATCCTATTGCTCTAGCATAGGCTTTTTCCAAAGAAAGGTCTCCTGATCGGGATTGTAATAGATGAGGTAGTTCCCCTCCAACCTTACCTGTTCCGTGGTACTGCGGAGCAGGACTTCTCCTTTTTCCAGGGAAAAAATCCAGTTGCTTCCCATTTGACTCAACTTCAAGGAATCCCAGGAGGCTTTCTGGCTTGGATTCAGGACAAACCCCTTGGCGAGGCTGTCGCTATTTTGCCTTTTTCCATCAAGGACCAGGGATAGGGTGGAAGTTTCCAGGATAATGTCAGGGCTAGGGAGATCAGCCAGGTCGCCATTGCTGGTCCAGCGGGTCCCCCATACACCCAGGGTGATGAGGACTGTGATGATTACCGTTACACCCAATGCCAGTTGCAGGCTGAATCGGCCCACCTTTTTGTTGGATTTCTTAGAGATTTGGGTAGAAAGCAGGATTTTTTCGAGTCGCTTCCAGGAGACATCTAGAGGCGCCTCGCTTGCTCCGGGCAAGGCTTTGATTCCCTCCCGTAGTTCATACATTCGTTCGAAGTAATCGGCGTGCTCATCTTCCTGATCTACCCAGTATCGGAGGTCGTTTTCTTCTGTCAGGCTCAGGTCATCAGCCAGGTATCGGAGGACCAGTATCTGGTGTTTTTCCTCTGGGGTAAAGGCCGAGTGTTCTCCCTCAGGGTTTTCTTCTAAGAGGACAAAGGCAGAGCGCAATTCTCCGAAGAGGCTTTCCCGCGATTTTTTGTCCTTTCCCAGAATGCCTTCTCTTTGCCCTCCCTTCCAAATGATCTCCCTGACAGCTCGGCTTGGGCCCTCGGGAAGTTGGCGAAACCTGGCTTCCAGTTCATCGGTCGGGGCCTGAGGTTTTTCTTCCTCAATGTAGGCCTGCATGCGTTTTTGAAGGTAATCCAGGGTAGAGTCTCCTTCCCCCTGTGGTCCTCCGCTTTCCCATAATTCGAGGAAAATCTGGTGAATGACACCCTCGGCCTTTTCGGGGGTCAGAAGGGCATCCCGGGCCTGTCGCATGAGGAGGCCATAAAAACTTTCAAATACGTCCTGAAGGGCTGATACCTTGCCCTCCGCCAGTTGTTGGTTTAGGTCTCTGTCCATGATGACAATTTAGGAGAATTGTTTTTACTTGCCAGGAAGTTTAGAAAAGGAGGGAGAGAAAAGTTATGATGCGCCCATATTTTCGCTTGCTGCGGCCCCATCAATACATCAAGAATCTGATCCTGTTTCTGCCGGCCTTTTTTTCCCTGCGGATTACGGAATTTGAGGTGTGGAGCCGTACCCTGATCGGAGTCCTGGGCTTTTCCCTGGTAGCCAGCGCCGTCTACATTCTCAACGACTATCTGGATCAGAAGGAGGATCGGCAGCATCCCCACAAAAAGCATCGCCCCATCGCCTCTGGAGCCATCAGTGGCCTTCAAGCCCTGAGCCTCATGATCCTCCTCCTGCTCATCGGGATTCCCCTTTTTTACTTCCTGGATATTCAATCCTTTTACCTGGTATCGGCCTACGTCTTCATCAATGTCCTCTACACCTACTGGATCAAGCACATCCCCATTTTAGATTTGAATGTCATTGCCTTGGGCTTTCTCATACGGATCGGGACGGGAGCCACCCTGGTGGATCCCAACATTCCCCTTACTTCGTGGATTGTCATCATGACATTTTTGGGAGCCCTCTTTATCGGACTGGCCAAGCGCCGGGAAGATGTACTCCTAGCCTCTGATGGGCGGCAAATTCGGAAGGCCATTTCCGGCTATAACCTCGAATTTATCAATGCGGCTATGGTTATCATGGCTTCGGTGATGATCGTGGCCTACATTTCCTACACCCTGGACCAGCGGGTACAGGAGAAATTTCACTCCGAAAACCTCTACCTGACCGTGTTTTTTGTCTTATTAGGAATCCTTCGATACCTCCAATTGACCTTTGTAGAAAACAAGGGTGGAAGTCCCAGCCAGTTGTTTCTTCGAGACCCCTTTCTTCTGATTACCATTCTGGGATGGGCCTCGACCTTTGTCTGGCTGCTTTACTTTTCGTAGTCGTAGAAGCCCTTGCCACTTTTCCTGCCAAAATGCCCGGCATCGACCTTTTTTTGCTGAAGTCGGCTGGGCCTGAAACGTTCCTCGTAGAAAAAGGCTTCGTACATGGACTTGCTCACCAAGAGATTGGTCTCTATGCCGATGAGGTCCATCAGCTCGAAGGGGCCCATGCGAAAGCCGCTGCTTTTCATGAGTCGGTCCAGGCCTTGAATGCTGGCTCCTCCCTCTTCGACGATGCGCATGGACTCCAGGTAAAACTGCCGAGCCACACGGTTGACGATGAATCCGGGTTCGTCCTTGGTCCTTACAGGGGTCTTACCCAGTTTAAAGGCTAAGCTGACGATGGCCTCGGCCACCTCTTCAGCAGAACTTTCTCCTGAGATGACTTCGACCAGTTTCATCAAAGGAGCGGGATTGAAAAAATGCATGCCAATGACTCTTTCGGGGCGATCCAGGCCGGCAGCGATCCTTGTGATGGGGATGGTAGAGGTATTGGAGGCAATGATGGTCTGTTCGGAATTTTGGGCCTCAATGGGTCGGAGAACCTGCTGTTTGAGATCTAGCTTTTCGGGAACGGCCTCTATGACGACATCCGCCAGGATGGAAGCAGGATCGGTGGTATAGGCGATACGGGCCAGGCTTTCCTTCCTTTCTGCATCGCTGAGCTTTCCCTTTTCGACTGACTTGGACAAAAATTTCTCGGTGTAGTTCCTCGAAAGGTCCAGCATATCATCCTTTATGTCGAAGAGCAGGGCTTCATACCCGGCACGGGCGGCGGTCAGGGCGATACCCCTTCCCATGACTCCTCCTCCTACGATGGCTATTTTTTTTATTTCCATAATCATTGGGGGATTACTCCCATTTCCTTGAAAATATTCTTGACGATGGTTTTTCTCGCCTCTATGTCCTTGGGATTTATGATGTCAATATTGGCGGCGTAGTAGTAGACCTTTTCCCCTTTTTCGAGGTAGCCCACTAGCCAACCGATGTCGGGATCTACTGAGGTTCCCCAACCTGTTTTTCCCCTGAGGACATAGCCCTCTTTTTTTTCCAAAATAAGGAGTTTTTTCACGGCGTCTATGTGTCGTTGTTCGAAAGGGAGTCGGTTATGGTAAAACCTTTCCAGGAAGACGATTTGCTCTCTGGGGGTAATTTTCAGGCTATTGTTGAGCCAAAACATGTCGATGTCGGAGGTATCGCGGTTGCCATAGCGGAGGGTGTCGAGGTAGTTGCGCATGTTTTCTTTGCCTATTCTTCGGGCGAGTTCCTGGTAAAACCAGACGGTGGAGGTGGGCAGGGCTGAGGCCATGTTGTGGTCTTTGTTCCAGACTTCGATGCTCCTTTCGACAGAGTCCCAGGGGATAATTTCTGAAGTATCGGCGACGGCTCCTGTTTGCAGGGCGATCAGGGAATTGGGGATTTTGAAGGTAGAGGCGGGCAGGAAGGCGCTGTCCACCCGGCCAGGATTGTAGACGTGCATGGTAGCACCTGCTTCGTCGAAGATGACCATGCCTCCCCTGATGTCCAGGCTGTCAAACTGAGCCTTCCACTCCGGATGTAGCACATCGCGGCGCAGGGCCTGGCAGGAATCCAGGGCGGCCAGGAGGAGGCCAAGGACAAGTATGAATAAAAACCCTCTCATAACGGTAAAAATTAGAGGGGAAATTAGGGCTAGAGATCGGAGAATCCAAGGGAGAAAAGGGGACAAAGAAATAACTCCCCCCGACATTCGACGCATCCTGTATTTGATGGATCAGGAAAAGGGCAAAGGTGGTTTATTCTTTCTGGGAACTTATGCGAAGGGGATTTTGGTGAGTGTTGGGTTTTTAAACTGATCATACTTTGATAACACTTGGAGTTGCAACAAAAAAATGGACAGTCAACAAAGCATCATGCAGCTTGTTATGGTCTATTCAATTAAAGAGTAAGGTTAAGCGGAGAGAGATACCCGAGTACCGAGTGAAGCCTTTCTCTGTTGTACCAGATTTCAATGTACTGGAAAATAGCGAGCTGAGCCTGTTTCAAGGAATCGAACCTGACATCGCCCAGCCATTCTATTGACTTGAAGAAGCTCTCCCCAACGGCATTGTCCCAGCAATTGGCCTTTCTGCTCATGGATTGTCTGATCAGATCGTGCTAGTTCTTTCCCAAACTCATCACAGGCGGACGGAACGCCTCTATCGGAATGAAAAATGAGTCCCGGCCTGGGCTTTCTGTTAATGATCGCCATATTCCAGGCAGCAATGATCGTATTTTTTGCATACATCGAGGCACTGACCGACCATCCGATCACCTTCCGGTCTCCGAGATCAATAATGACGATCAGGTAGATCCATCCTTGTATGGTAAAAATGTAAGTGATGTCAGACACCCATGCTCTAATGATCTAACCAGGTTGAAACTGGCGCTCCAGCAGATTGGGAGAGACCCTAAACCTATGCTTCGAATCGGTGGTATGGACAAATTTAGGCTTCATGTTACTTCTCAGATGGTTCTTCTTCTTCAATCTGGCCGCTTTGGGGCGGGATACAGACACCCCTTCCCCAGGAAAGCTCTTTTCCCTTTGGGTGGATCATTCTCTGCGCCAACGGTAGCTCAGGCCGAATTCCTAATGCCTCCCCAAGGGATTTGATACTCTCACATTGATCGCTCATCTCGACGCTGCGGAGCTTAAAAGTCTTGTCAAATTTTCTTCTTGATTTTGGCTTAGCCTAAGTAAGTTGTTTTTCGTTAAACTCACTGTCCAAATAAATGTAGCACCTTAAAAATGGATAAGTTGTCAATTTCTTCAAGTGCTTCTCGAGAAGTTACGATAGTAAATTTACTTTCTGGCATTGAGGTGGGCCTTTACTTCTTCCCAGGACAAACCTTCAACTTCACCGGATTCCATCCGGGCATTCCTTTCGATAGCCTCCTTGACCCACTCCTCAGCCACCTCAAATTCTTGTTTTACTTCTTCCTATGAGATGGAAGAAGCAACAAAGGCAATTAGCTGAATCCGTTCAGACACAGAAAGATTTAGAATCTGGTTTTGAAGTTCACTCATAATGCTAACATACGGATTTGAGAGTTCAGTCGTTGATGGAGGATGTATCGGAGACAGCTTGTAGACAAAATACGGATTACCAAAGCTTTATTGAGGCTGAAAGTAAACTGCGTTAGTACCGCGCTAGGCTAATCCGCATCAACTTGGTGATAACCAAGATCAAACAAAAAAGTCTCCGATGTCACATCGGAGACTGAATTAAAAGGACTACTACTACTACTCGCAAGTTGGTGAGAAGGGAGTCGAACCCTCTGTCGGTGCCATCCACCGCTCATCAAAAAATTTTATGTTTGTGTTTACAATACAATAATAGGGAAGGTTGTGTGATAATGCAAATTTTTTATTGAAATTTTATATTTTTTATAGACTTTTAATTTAAAGCCTTGTTTTATTGACAAATCCACAACATAGGCTTAACTCTGAATGCGTTTTGTACCTACTTTTTCCCTTTCCACGACGTAAAACTTCCATAATTATTACGAGTAAACAACGTGATTTGTTATTTAATCTTACCAAAAAACAAGGATGATGCCAGAGTGTTAGAAAAAAGCTGCTGGGTATATTTTTTCCAAGAGGCCAAAGGAAGATATTCCAGGTAAGGAATCCAAGATAAAAATATTAGGCTGAGAAGTTTTCTGCCTCGTTTTTTTCCTGAGATTCAGGCTTGCCCACCTGGCCATTTGAGCTAGCCAAAACCTTCATGATATGGTCCATTTTCTCATCCATGGCCTCCACTTTTACAATCAAATCGTCGTTATTATCCCGGACCATTTCTTCAACAAAAATGGCATTTACAATAGATAAGCCAAAAATACCACCGGATATTACAATCAAGATGAAATATCCTATCGTAAAAAAGGAATTCACCTCCCCCATATTGTCCTCCTCAGTCAAGCGCTCCGGTACCTCGTACCATCCCTCGATCGTAAATACCTTAAAGACAGAGTAGAGAGAACGTATAGGATCGCCAAACATTTCCGGCGATATGTGCTGAAACAACCTGCAACTGACCAAAGAGATGATGAAGCAATACACGAAAAAGGCCAGCAGCACGAAAACAGAAGCCTTCAAGGCCCTCCTTATTCCAGCTACCAATTCGTCAATGTTGGGGATGAATTTGATAAACTTAAAAAAACGGAGCACCCGAACGATCCTAAACACAAAAATCAAGGCCAAATCAGGCATGTCCTCCAAAAACAAAAGCAATATGGAAGGCAAACTCAAAATCACGATGGCCAAATCAAAACGGTTCCAGCCCGAAGAAATATAATTTTTCCAGCCCATCAGGCGGATCTTGACCAGAGCTTCAATCAAGAAATAAAAGAGAAAAACGGCATCCAGGGCAGCCAGGTAGAAATTGTCTACATACTCCTCGTAGGAAAGGATGAAAAGGACCACAGCATTGAGCATGATCACGAAGGCGACGATTCTATCTTCCGTAAATAAGTGCTGGAAGGCCTTTCTCATGGCTATTCTTCTTTTGTGCTAAGATAAGAGAAAATAGGGTTTTCCCCGCCCCTTACTAGGGCCAAAATTCCTCTACATCCTCGACATTGGCCATGTAGATAATTGGGCTTTTACCCCATTTCTGCTTATTTGCCTTGTTTATGGGCAAAATCAAGCATCCACATAAAGACCCGCTGGGAACCGGCCTCCTCGCCTACATGGAAGGGAAGAAGCGCGGGGCCGTGATCCGCGTTACCTCAGATGTGGCCGTCAATGACATCATCCCCATCGACTACCTCTTCAGGGATTACGATGAGATGCCCCTTTGGGAACAAGAAGCCCTCAAACGCTGCAAGGGCCCCGTCCTCGACATTGGAGCGGGCGCAGGTTCTCACAGCCTTGCCCTCCTCCAACAAGGCCTGGAAGTGGTTGCCATGGATGTCTCCCCCGGAGCTGTCGCCGTCATGAAGCAAAGGGGCCTTCCCAAAGTTCTTCATGAAGACATTTTTGCCTTTTCTGAGGAAAAATTCGATACCCTCCTCCTCATGATGAATGGGATAGGCCTCGTCGGCGACCTCCACGGCCTCAATGAATTTCTGGTCCATGCCAAATATCTATTAAATCCCAGAGGTCAAATCCTTCTCGACTCCTCCGACCTCTCCTACCTGTATGAAGAAACATCTATTATACTACCTAGAGACCGATACAAGGGCATTATCCAGTACCAAATGAGCTATGATGAGGTGGTAGGAGATCCCTTTTATTGGCTCTACCTTGATTATGCCAAACTGAAAAAGCATGCCGCCTATCATGGATATAGCAGCATGCTTCTCAAAGAGGGCGATCACTTCGAATACCTGGCCCGCCTCAGCCCTTTACCGTAGGATCAATTTTTCAGTGGCCAGGATACGGCCCGTTTGCCTCATCCGCAGCAAGTAAATCCCAGAAGATAAGCCAGGCGTAAGCAAAGTCATGCTTTCCCGGTCAGACCCTGGCTTGAGCTGCCAGTTGGCCAACTTCTGCCCCTGTATGCTCATGAGATCCAATTCCACGGTCCGATTGTTTAGGTTAAATACCTGCACTTCAATCTGACCTGCAAGGGCATCCTGGAGGCTGGCAGCACCCAGGAGTACTTCTGATTCGAAAAATACCTCGACCCAAGGAGAAAAGCTAAACTTTCCGTCGATGTCGACCTGCTTGATCCGGTAGACCTGGGTACCCGGCAGAGGATGCCTATCTTTGAAGGTGTAAGTGTTTACCTGGGTGGAATTACCAGCTCCCTTTAGGCTGCCTAACTGACGGTATGTGCTGCCCATCTGCTTTTCTATTACAAATCGGTCGTTGTTTTGCTCCGTAGCTGTAGCCCAACTCAGGTGTATGTCTTCTCCTATTTGCTTCCCATCTACAGAAAGCCATTCGACGGGGAGGGTGTTCTGTGCAGCCAAGACAGCCTGCTCAGCATTGACGATGCCGTAGCCAAAGCGATTGGAAAAGGCCTGACCATCCACCAAAGTGGTATTTTGAGTAAGGATATCTCTGACTCCGGTGTAACTCAGGTCAGGATTGGTAGATAAAACCAAGGCAGCTACCCCGGAGACCGTAGCCGAAGAAGCTGAGGTACCGCCAAACCACATGCTGTAGTTTTTATTTCCATGATTTAGGGTAGTCGTGCTGCTCGTATTATAGCCAGAGTCGCCCATGCGGTCAATAATGGAGATGTTATTCAGGTTGGAGTCGGGAGAGGAAACCCCGACCAGATCCAGGTTGGGACCAAACCTCGAATAGTTGGGAAGTTGTCCATTGGCTGAAATAGCTCCTACAGATAGTACATTTGACAGTTCAGAGGGGTAATGCATGCAGGTTGTGCCCTGTGTTCCATCCCTTGCATCTCCGCTGGCAAAAACAACAAGGCTTCCCCTTCCATTTCTACCCCTGATGGTCGCACTGTCAATGGCATTTTTAATGGCGGGAAAAAAGTTGTCGTTGGAAGTACAAAAATTAAAGGTCCAGGAATTGTTGATGATATCGGCTCCATTTTTCCAGGCCCACATGATTCCATCGGCAAATTCTGAGGCCGAGGAGAAATAAATATTTACGTGCACAGGGAGAATTTTCACTTGGGGGGCAATCCCTCTCAGTCCGATTCCATTGTGAGAGGCAGCAATAATACCTGCCACCGCCAGCCCGTGTCCATGTTCGATGGAGTCTGCAGAAGGCTCTCCACTGACAGACTGGACCGGGAGGGAATTGATGGTACTGTATCCTGGCAAAATCCTACTGGGGCGATCGAAGAGACTGTCATTAAACAGTTCCTCATGACTTTCTACCCCCTGGTCCACTACGGCAACTACAATTCCGGTATCACCTGTAGTCAAACACCAGGCTTCAGGTCCGTCTATGTCGATATCCCTTCTGGCTGCCTGGTAAGGATAATTGAAGTAGTCGGTTGTCCCATCATTTTCCAGGTAATACTGAAATCTGAAGAGGGAATCCTCTGGAGGAGTAGTACAGTCTGCAACTTGCGACACTCCAGTAGGACTGTTTAAGCTCATATCCAGGTACATATCGGGGTGGGCATAGATGAACATCCCACTCTCGTAAAGTTCGTTGGCCAGGGGAAGGAGATCATCCATTTCTTTGACCTCTACATACTGAAGTCCTCCCCCTGTCTGCCCCTTGCTCACCCCTCTAAATTTACCTAAGAGGCGATCGAAGCGCTGAGGATCAAAGTCTTGATTGGGGGCATAAAGGACTTTAGAAGCGAGAAATAAGGGAACTCCCTCATCAGATATCATTCCCCATGCCATATGCCTAAGCCCCTCAGTTTTTATTCCAAATTCCCGGATCAGGGATTCTTTGGAGTGACCGGGATCGGCTGAAAATTCTACAAAAAAGCTGTTACTCGCCTGAGGAAGGATTTTGGGTGCAGTTGCCCTACTCAAATTATCCATTTGAAAAGGGTGGGCCAGCGCATGGTCATACTCCAAAAAAAGTCTCTCGTGGTCCTCCATCAGATATACCTTGCCCTGAGGGGTCCAGTAGTAATGTCCCTGTCCCATTGAGGAGAGGCTACAGACCAAAAGGAGAAAGGAAAGTAAGTAGGATTGCATATATTTCAACATCATTCATTTGATTCCTGTAATTTTATTACAGGTATGTTATGTCAAATATATGCGATTACTATGCTAAAGTTACGTCAAATGTAGTCAACAGTAATTTTAGTAGCCTAAACAGATACGATTTTTTATATTTCCTTGACAGTTAGGACTTTGACAAAGATGATGAAAGATCAATGCGTAAAATGTCCAATTATTCGCAGTAAATAAAAGTGAAATATTTCTGAAGATAAAAAAACAAAGTTGACTCCTGCTTTTCCTTTTAATCAATCTCCACAGAGAGGTAGGGCCTGCTTTGCTCCATGGTATCCCGGAGCATGAGGGTAAATTTTCTGGCGCCTTCTTTATCCAGGTGATTGGCGTCCATGAAGTCGTGTTTGCCAAATCGATCATCCGAAGTAAGGTTCAGATAAGGTATCCCATAAGTGCTGGCCAGGGAGTCCGTACTTCCCACCATGAAACGATAGCGTTCGGCCTTCATGTTTTCCCTGTAACTCTCATGCATAGGGGTAGAAATCAACCAAACATCGACCCCATGCTTTTGGCAAATCTCGATGATAGCAGCCAGTTTAGCCAGATTCTTTTCGTGCAGGTCTTCTTGGTAGAAGTGGTTGTGATAGGTCGAGGACTGCTTGCCATTGGCATATAGCTCCTTGGTTGTGAGGGAATCACTCCAAAAAAACCATCCATCTTCATTAAACTCTACCAAGCTGTCTTTTCCTTGATAATACCGCAGGGTGCGATCCACGGATTTTTTTATGGTGAAAAGAGCCAGGAGGCTGTAGTTTTCGGGTTCGTACCAATGAATATACAGTTCTGACCCATAAAAATGCTTGAAATAATAGGTCTTATCATAAATTCCATCAAATAAATGAGCTTCCGAACCATAAGAAGGATAGGATACCGGATAGATGATGCGCTTCAGGGAAGGCATTTGATCAATGTATTTTTCCAATAGAAAAAGGTCAAAAGCAAAGGTCTGGGCGGTGTAGGCCAGGTTAAAAGCCTTGCCCTCCAGGTATTCAGGATTTACCCCCAGGTAGGCATGGGAACTGCCCAGGACCAGGGTTTCCCACTCCTCCAGTCCCTCCTCAAGAAGTTCACGCTTACGCTTATAATCATGAGGTAGCTCCCATTGAATGTATTCCAAGACTCCCAGCAAGGCCATGATGGGAAGCAAAAAAACGAGGGTTCGGATTAGGATAAATCTCATGGGTTAAAACTGGAAATAAATGAAGGCCTTTCTTTCATAATTGAAATATAGGACTGCCAGGGCAAAACCATAATATACCATCCACCTCGCCCAAAGGGGCCATTCCCCGATCTGCAGAGGGTGGCGCTTTTTATGATAGAGCTGTATGTATTCCATTAGGATAAACAATGCGATCCAGGGCAGGCGCCGCAAAAATCGTTCTGGAACCTGAAAAAGGGAAGGAGATAATATCCTACTGAGGTAGCCAAGGGCATACTCGACGCTGGGACTCATAAAAAATACCAGGGCAAAAAGATTGAGACCCAGGGTAAGGCTCATCTGCCAGGCGGCCTTGATCGTCCCTTTGATGGTGAAGGGAGGGCGAGTCTCGTGTATTCTCACCCTGAGCCCGGGAAAAAATATGTATGGAATGTGGTAAAGCCCGTGCAGCAAGCCCCATATCACGAAGGTCCAATTGGCTCCGTGCCACAGACCGCTAATGGTGAAGGTGATAATGAAATTTCGAACGATCTTCCACTTGTCTCTCACCAGTTTTCCCTTGCTCAGAGAGAGATAGACATAGTCCCTGAACCAGGTGGTCAGAGAAATATGCCAGCGACGCCAAAAATCCATGATATCCCTGGCGAAATATGGATAATTGAAATTATTCATCAGGTTGAATCCCAGAAGGCGGGCCGTCCCAATGGCCATATCTGAGTAGCCCGAAAAGTCCCCATAAAGCTGAAAGGCAAAAAAGAACACCCCCAAAAAAAGAACGGCTCCGCTGTAATCCTGGGGCTCAGCTACGATCCAAGTCACCACTTCGCCCAGGGTGTCGGCCAGCAGTACTTTTTTCATCAGTCCCCAAAGGATTTGTCGGAGCCCATCCTTTGCCCTTTCGGGGTCAAAACTTCTTGGTTTGTTGAATTGGGGAAGGAGGTTGGAAGCCCGCTCAATGGGTCCGGCAATCAATTGAGGGAAAAAACTGACAAAGGCTAGAAATGCCATGAGGTTCTTGCTGGCCTTGAGTCGACCCCTGTAAATATCTATGCTGTAACTCAGGGTCTGAAAGGTGTAAAAGCTAATGCCCACAGGAAGGAAAATCCTTAAGGTCCGATCCGGCATATCATATCCAAAGGCCCTGAACATTTCCAGAAAACTGTCTACGAAGAAACCGTAGTACTTAAAAAATCCCAGCAATCCCAGGTTGACAGCCAGTGAAAGTCCCAGCCATGCCTTTTTCTGCCCTTTTGAACCAGCATCCTCGATTTGAATCCCCGTCAGATAATCGGTAAGGGATGAGATGACGATAAGCGAAAGAAATCTCCAGTCCCACCAGCCATAGAAAAAATAGCTAGCCGCCAGTATCAACAGGTTTTGCCACTTTAATCGATGACGGGGAATCATCCAATAAAGCAGAAAAATCAACAGGTAAAATGCACCGAACTCAAAGGTGTTGTAGAGCATAAACGAACTGACAATGGAAAAAACGGCCGAATCCCGAGGGGTAAAAACTGGAATTCAATAGGTTATCAAGGGAGAAATTTGCAAGCTTGAAATGAATTTTCGAGGACAATTTTCCCGATCGGTTAATATATAAGAACATTCGGTAGGGGCTGCTTCCTTACCTGCCCCTGAGGTATACATCGAGGATGGGTAGGTCAGCTGCTGCCCAGTCAAGGTCGGCCAGATCTTCGGGATCCAGCCATACGATCTTATCGTGGTCGGTGTAGATGGGTTCGCCTGACACCCAGTGGCAAACCATGGGAAAAAGCCTGATCAAGCTGTCGGGATAGGCGTGGATGACCTCGGGAAGGCGTTCCTGGATATGAACACTCAGGGCCAGTTCTTCTTCAATCTCTCGGGTAAGGGCTGCCTCCGCAGTTTCGCCAATCTTGAGTTTTCCCCCCGGAAATTCCCACTTGCCCTGGTGTCGCTTACCCGCCGCCCTTCTGGCAGCGAGTACCTTTCCTCCCCTTTCTATGATCCCACAAGCCACATCTATCATATATTTGTTTATTTTTTTGAGTTTTGGTGCTGATCAAGTGAGAAAAAATGCAGACTCTGGTTCTTGAAAAACAACTATAAACCGAAAGGAAAATTATTAAACAAGCTCCTATTTATTCCACCTTCACCCACATTTTGAAGTCTTTAAGTTGTTCTGTCGCCCAAGTCGGTACAGGATTGTTTCCAGGGCACCCGACTGATCATCGGGTGCTCCTTTTTTTTATGCTAGGATTGAAGCTTTTGGAGAACTTTTCGCGGCTCTTTTCTGGCTTTCCTCAGTTCGATCAAGGCCTGCACTGTGAGGGAAGTCACCCCGGGGAGGGGAATCAGCCCCACAATTTTATAGCGATTTCTCAGTTCCACCTTATTTTTTGCCAATAAAGAGGAAATTACCCACTCTACCATTTCCTCCACCAGAATGGAAGTTCCCCAGGAGGGAATAAGGAGAAGGGCTTCGGCTCCGGTCAGGAAAAAGTCTATGCCGGAAGAAATTCCCATCAGGAGGTAGAGGCGCCTTCGATAGGCTTTTAGTAATTTTTCCTCTTCAGGATCGAGTAGGCTTTGCCTGGACATACATCATTTTTTCCAAAGGTAGGCATTTATCCCAATGTTGGGACCCGAGCCCAGGCCTCCGACCATGATTATTATCTTTATGACTTCCTGACTTATCCCCGGGCAAAGGATAAGTAATGGTATCCTTCCCTGTACAAATCAGGGCCCGGGCCCTCGCCTATTCCATCTCCGAAAGGTGCAAAAGCTTTTTCATCCCCTCATTCTCCGAAATTCTGCTAAATTTGCCCGATGAAATGTCCAGCAATCGTGGATTATTACCAGCTAACCAAAGATTTGCCCTATGAGCCAGGCCCCAGCGGAAAACCCCTTCAGCCTGATGTTTATCTTCGAGGTAATCAAAAAATACCTCCTCTACATCGTCGGTGTCGTCGTTTTTGCCTGTGTAATGGCCTTCGTCCTCACCCTTCCATTTTTTTATCCCCCGGAGTACAGGTCTTCCACTATTATTTACCCCAACAGTGCCGAGCGCTTTGACCTGGAGAACATTTTCCACAAAGAACCGGACATGTTTGTCTACGGAGGCTCCAAAGAGGCTGAAAAATTGGTCAATATCGCCGACATGACCCAACTCAAGCTAGAGGTCATCGATTCACTAGACCTTTGGCCTGTATATGGAGTAAATAAGGAAAATGATGCCTCTCCCCATCACTACGCCCTGCTCAACTACGATTCTTATATTACTGTCTCACGGGTGGCCGGAGATGGAGTGCGCATAGAGGCCTATGATGTGGACCCTCTTCGTGCAGCTGATATCGTCAACCTGGTGGCCTACAAGATCGACGAGTACAACCGCTCTATGATGAACCGCAATAAGACGGGGATTCTCAAGATGTACAAAGAGGGTGAAAGGGAAATGGAAGCCCGCATCACCCGGCTCTCGGACAGTGTGAGAAAAGTTCGGAAAGCATATAACATTTTTCGCTCTCTCACCCAGACCGAGCGCATGGTAGAGGCGGCCCTAAGGGCAGAAGGGGAATATGCCAAGGCTATGGGAGAATACCGAGAGGCCAGGAGACTGGGGCGTGGCCAAAATACCACCAAGCAAATCGAAATCGCAGGATTGAGAAATCGCGTCAGGGCCCTCACCACCGATGCCACGGGTTCTTCCATGAACTTGGAAAAATTTAGGGAAGGGATGGATCAGGTCATCGCCCTGGAGGAACAAATTGAAACCCTCTCAGAGGAACTTGCCTACACCCGCCGCAAGACCGAATACCTCAATATGATGGAGCGCAATGCATTTTCCACCCTGATGATTCCCGAACCGGCTATTCCCGCTGATCGCAAGTCCCGACCTGTACGCTGGATCATCCTGGTTGCCACCTTTTTGGTTGCGACCCTGGCTGCTATCCTGGGCGCAGTCCTGATAGACCAAATCACCAGGGCCTCGGAAAGCTCCAATGATTAACCACAAATTCCTGCCTTCTCAATGATTGCTCGCCTTCTCTCCATGATTCCATCCAAAACCTGGCGCTGGCTCCTGCTTGCTGCCCTGGCCATCATGGTGTTTGGGGGAGTCTTCCTGGGCCTGCGATTCAGAAATAACCTTTTTTTTGTTTTCCCCTTTGCCCTTGTCATTATACTGGCGGTAGTCTACGACTATAAGCCCATCTTTTACCTTATGATCTTTTGCATCCCCTGGTCTATGCAGGTCGATCTGGGGGGAGGCAATGCCATGGATTTCTTTACGGAGCCTTTTATGCTCCTCTTTTTAGCCATATTCCTGGTGGAAATATTGGCGGGTAGGCAATTTCGATGGCGAAAAAGAATCTACACCTTTCACCTGCTTATATTTCTTCTTCTTTTTTGGACCCTCTTTACGACCCTTACCTCCCATCACATTGATCGGTCGCTAAAGTTTCTTTTCGCCAAACTCTGGTACTTGGCCTCCTTTGTCTACATCGCCGGACGTGTCTTTGAAAACCCCCGGGATGTAAAGCGCATGTTCTGGGTATTTATCCTTCCTTTCTTGGTGGTCATTGCTGTGATTACCATCAAGCATGCCAGCCAAAACTTTTCTTTTGAAGTCTCTCACAACGTTCCCTACCCCCTATTCGCCAACGCAGTAGGCTATTCTGCAACCCTGGCTCTGATCCTGCCCTGGGCTGTCCTCGCCAGAAATTGGTACTCCCCCAAGACCCTTCAATGGTACCTGCTCAATGTAGCTGTGGGCCTGGTCCTGATCGGAATTCTATTTGCCTACAAACGAGGAGGATGGCTGATCACGACCGCCCTTCCGGTTATTTACTTTCTGATTCGGCAAAAACTCTTTGATAAATTTGTCTACGCAGCCGTGGTGGTAGCCCTGCTCGCTGTGGGCTATTTATTGTACAACAACAATTACTATTACTTCGCACCTAATTATGCCTCCACCATTTGGCACAAGGGAGACTTATCCGGCCACCTGAATGCCACTTTGGATGGAACCGAAATCTCTGCTGCCGAGAGGTTTTATCGATGGGTCGCTGCCAAAAACATGGTCGCCGACATGCCCCTCACAGGTTCTGGCCCCTCCACCTTCAACCAGGTCTACAAGGGCTACGCCGACGGAGCTTTTAGGACCTACGTCAGCGATAACCCCGAGCAGTCGACCACCCACAATTACTTTTTGATGACCTTCGCCGAACAGGGTTTTCCCGGGGGATTACTCTTTCTGGGATTATGTCTCTACATGCTGCTCAAAGCTTATTATCTCTATCACAAAATCGAGGATCCCCAGCGGCGAAACATCCTCATGATGGTCATGCTGGGCTACATCACCATTCTTTTTCACAGTTTGCTCAATGAATTCATTGAAATCGACAAGGTGGGACCCATGTTTTGGATGTCCATGGTCCTGATCCACAAATCTGAGGTCTGGCATGAAGAATCTTTACAAGGAAAAAGGTGATTTCTTTCAGCGGGTCTACGAAGTGGTTATGCTCATTCCGCGAGGCAGGGTAAGTACCTACGGTGCCATAGCTACCTACCTGGGAGCCAAAAGATCCGCCCGCATGGTGGGCTATGCCCTCAACTCTTCCTTTGGAAAGCAGGACGTACCTGCACATCGCGTCGTCAATCGCCTGGGCATCCTCAGCGGCAAGCATCATTTTCCTCCTGACCGTCCCATGGAGCAATCCCTGACTGAAGAGGGTGTCATTGTGAAGGAAGATAAGGTAGAAGACTTTGACCGCCTCTTTTGGGACCCCAATGTGGAACTAGCTTTGTGATTTTCCTACAGGGGTAAGAATGGCCCACGATTCGACCTGATCTCCTTGTTAAAAAAGGATTACTTGTCCCAAAATCCCCCTTGTCTATGAAAGGAAGAATTACCTATTTGCGCTCTGTCCTAGTCTCCCTGCTCATATTTTCAGTAGCCTGTTCCCCCAAGTCTCATTTACAGACTTACTCCTATCTCGTGGATGACATCGAAATGGAAGCGGCTACATCCACCCCTGCCAAAACTCCCAGCAGGCCGACTTCTCCCCCATCACGACCTGCCAAGCCTTCCAAACATTCGCCCTCCCAAAAAGCGGTAAAAGTCGCCCTCTCTTACATTGGCACTCCCTATCAATATGGGGGTCTCAGCAAAAAGGGAATAGACTGCTCGGGTTTGGTCTATACCTCCTACCAAGCCGCCGGGGTCAATTTACCCAGGGTTTCGTCTCAGCAGGTAAGGGCAGGAAAAAATATTACTGCCAAAGAACTGCGTTCGGGTGACTTGATATTCTTTGATTCGCGAAACAGAAAAGGAAATCAAATCAACCATGTGGGGCTGGTGATCGAGGTCAAGAAAGCCAGAATTTCCTTTATCCATGCCTCCAGCAGCCGTGGAGTGAGGATTGACCACCTCGAAGATCCCTATTGGAAAGTCCGATTTCGCAAAGCTGTTGCCCTTGAAAGCGACATGCCTTAACTTAATTTTTTCAAGGCTGATGGTCTTAGCAGCATAATTTTTTCTCCGCCTATATAGGAGTATTTACCTACTTTTGTTAAACCCTGAAAGCCCCAAGCAGTCTAAGTTTTGGCCTATGAAAATGAGAAAGTATAGCTTCATCCTGCCCCTCCTCCTATTGATGGCCTGCAATTCGGGCACTCAGAGGGAGGACCTTATTCCAGTTGTTCCAGAGATCGCCATTAATGAGGTGAATCCCAAGATCGTCAAAGCCGGAGAAGATGCCCTTATCTTTGAAGTCAGCTATACCGATGGTGATGGAGACCTGGGCAGCAATGACGATCAAATCCGCAATGTATTTCTCACCGACACACGGATTGGGGTTATCCATGAATTTCGACTTCGTCAGTTGGCTCCGGATGGAGCTGATGTTCCCATCACGGGAAGCTTCAACGTTACCCTTCCCTTTACCATCATGACGGATTCCACCAGCGATTCAGAGAGAGTTATATTTTCCCTCTATATCACAGACAGGGCCGGAAACCAAAGTAATACTACTGAAAGCGAGGAGATTACGGTAATTCGCTAGCCAATTCAACTCAAAAGTCTGACTTAAAAGTGTAAAACAAAATATTGAAACGTCACTTGAAAGAGAGCTCGTGAGAGTTCCATCAACAGGGGTTAGATGCCGGGCATGT
Organism: uncultured Bacteroidia bacterium; assembly: GCA_964564415.1. GTDB lineage: Bacteria > Bacteroidota > Bacteroidia > J057 > J057 > JALEFZ01. The sequence continues at coordinate 56,879 of CAZMAV010000024.1, forward strand.
CTCATGTCCGGCGTATTTTGTTTACGGGTTTTCCGGTAGTTAAGGGAATCGTTTTCCGGGATTGTCTGGCCTTTTTTTTCCTGCCATATTTGTAAGGATGTCATAAAGTACACACAACTCTTACGACATTGAGCCAATGGCCGCGAGTCCCCCCGGGTACACATTTCCTTCTGAATCAAGGAATGTGTACCCATATATTTCAACCAGGTCATGTACAAATGTCGATTACAGCTTTTATATTGGGAGGGAAACTTATCGCTTTCCCAGCCATGGCTAACCTCAACACCTTGAATTTCAAATCATATATTCTCTGCCTTGGTTTGCTGGGAGCCTTGCTTATGACCAGCCTTGATTTATCTGCCAGAGAAATGGGGCTGAAAGATTCTCTTGACAGGATCATAGGGCAAAGTCCCTCAGCTTCAGAAGCTCTTCATCACTATTCGGAATGGTCATGGACCTATCGCCAGAGCCAACCCGAACTAGCCTTCTTCCTCGCCAAGGAAGGGCTAGGCCTTGCCAGATCAGAAAGCAATAAAAAATACGAAGTTAAACTCCTGGGTAGGTTGGCCAGTGTTTCTTACTCCCAAAAGCAACATGCCCAAGCTATTCTCTATTTGGATTCGGCCCTTTTGATCGCCCATCAAAGGGAGGACAGCCTATCCATGGCGGGCATATACTTCAACCTATCCCTCAACCACGCCTACCTCGGCGAGTATCCAAAAGCCCTTAAGTCAGCCTCCGAAGCCCTTGATTTATACAAGGGCCTTAAACAGGAAAAGGGAGTGGCCCTCAGCTATCGCCGAATAGCGGAAGTCTACGAGTCCAGCGGCCGCATTGGGGCAGCTCTCAGGGCTTACCGAAAAGCCTTGTCCCTCAACCTCGTCTCACAGGACAGCCTTCAGATCATCAATCAATTTCAGAGCATAGGTAGCCTTTTGACCCGAAAAGCCCAGAAAGAAGGAAAAGACCTTCAGCCGGGCATTGACAGCCTGCAGCTCGCCCTTAGGCTGGCATTGGACAAAGAAGCTTTCCCATACCTGCCTAATATCTACACCAACCTGGGATTGGCCTATGCCCGCGGGGGCAGCTGCGAATCTGCTGTTCAATTTTATCAACGGGGCCTGGAGTACTTTCCCTATCTGGGAGTGGGCAATGATCTTCTCCCCCTTAATTTAGGAGAAAACTATGCCCGCTGCCTTCTCGAACTGGGAAGGATGGACGAGGCGAAGCAGTTGATCGACTCGACCCTGGTCATGGCCCTTGAGGAAAAAAATGCCAGTGATCTCCTTGGGGTCTACGAATCCATGTCTGAAATCCTGGAAGCAAAAGGCGATTATTCGGCGGCTCTGGCGTATCAAAAACGCTACACGGACCTTGCAGCTATCCTGGGACAGCGGTCCCATAGCAAAGAAATGGAGGCCTTAGAGCTACGTTTGCGTGTCGACAGCCGCATAGAAGCTGCGGAGCTAAAGGCAGAAAACGCCCGCATACGAGAAGAAAAGAGCCGCATGACCATCTATGCCTTATTGGCTGGACTGGGCCTTCTCATTGCGGGGGCCTGGATCGCCATCCAATGGCTACGAAGAAGGCAAAAATTAAAGGAAAACCAGCTCAAAACGGCTGCCCGGCTTGAAAAGCAGGACCTACTCGACAGGCTACGCAAAAAAGAGCTTTCCTCTATGGGCAGGGTGATCGAAGGGCAAGAGATCGAACGACGACGCCTGGCTGCGGAGCTTCATGATGGACTGGGAGGCATCTTAGCCGCCCTCAAAATGACATTTTCCTCCCTACAAAGGAAGATTTCAGCAGGCAAATCGGTAGGCCCTACCCTCGAAAGGTCCATGGGCCTCCTCGAAGATGCCGTCAAAACCATTCGCTCCCTTTCTCATCAAATGGCTGCCCGTCCCCTCCTACATGCCAGCCTGGCCTCTGCTATTCGAGAACTGGCCGAAACCCTGAGAGAAAGTCAGGACATGGACCTGAACCTGGAGATAGAAGCCCTCGATAAGCTGGAGCTGAACCCGGAAAAGCAGCTTCATTTGTACCGCATCGTCCAGGAACTCTTCCAAAACATGGTCAAGCACGCCAAGGCAAGTCAGGCAAGGCTCAAAGTAGAGACCAGACTCACTGCCTTCCAACTTGAATTTCAGGATAATGGAAAAGGCTTTGCCTACAGGGAGGGTGAGGAATTGCCAGGGTTGGGACTGCAAAATATACGGGACAGGGTAGGTCAAATGGGGGGCATCTGGTCTTTACAGACCCATCATGGCAAGGGCTTCCGTATACAAATCGAAATTCCGCTGGATCAGGAATATTCGCCTTCGTAATTTAGCTACAAATATTCACCAATGATCCGCCTCTTCATCGTCGATGACCACAAGCTATTTGCCAATTCCCTCCATCATCTTCTCGAAGAAGAAGAGGACCTTCAGGTTGTGGGGACAGCTCACCATCCCGAAGAAGCTTTCAAAATTTTAGAAAAAAAATCAGTCGACCTGCTCCTCATGGATGTACGAATGGGCGAGCAACACATGGACGGTGTCGCTGGTACGGAATATGTGAATGAGCACTTTCCCGAAATCAAGGTCGTGATATTGACCATGTTCAAACATGGAGCCTTGGTACACAAGCTTCTCCAGCACAAGGTAGCGGGCTTTCTACTCAAGGATTCCAATGCCGCGGAACTCTTGCAGGCGATAAGGCGAATAAGCATGGGCGAGACTTTCTATAGTGTCGAAATCATGAAAGCCCTGATGGATTATCAAAGAGAGATTTATATCAAAGGTCCCAAGGTAAAACTTACACCAAGAGAAACTGAAGTATTGCAATTATTGGTAGAAGAATATTCGACCTCCGAGATCGGTCGAATCCTTGAAATTGGGGATGCGGGGGTAGAGACTCACAGGCGTAATTTAAGAAATAAGCTAGATGTAAAGAATACCGCAGGCCTTGTCAGGGAGGCTATACTTAGGAATTTGGTCGACCTGGGCAAATTTCAAAAAATGTAATAAATAATGATTATTTGTTTCCTTACACTATCAAGTTGATATGATTATTTGCCTCAAGTTTATCTAAATAACAACCATCTCCTCCGAAAGTCACAAATTCTTAAGCTTGAAAATAGCAGAATATTCTTGATTTTTGTTATATTTGAAAAGGTAATCATGTATATTCTTGTAATCCCTTCTATTCGCTTGATCAGCCCCAAAGCGCACTCATCCTGTGTGTATTTTTAAACCTCAGATACTTTCTGAGTAAAAACGACTACCCTACGTTTTATTGTTTCAAAAAGCGTAAGGTAATTTTGTTTTTTTTAAACCCTGGTAAAATCCTAAACTACTTGTCTTCGTATGAGCTCTTTATTTAATCTGCTTTCTAGACTTTCGATCAAATTGATCGCCTTACTATTGGGATTATTGCTCCTTGCAGCGATGATCCCGATGAAAATCTTCCAGTCTGGCCTGACCACTGCCACTCCCGTCGGAGCCTATCTCAACAATACCTTTCCTACTTCTACTCCTGGTCAGGGTACTGGAAACTGGACCCTGGTTGATGCCTTTCCAAATTTGGGTTTCGACCTTCCTGTATTCATGGGCCCTGAGCCCGGCACCAACCGACTAATGGTAGTCGAATTTGAGGGCCGTATCAAAACCTTTGACAACAACCCCAACACTTCCACCACTTCGACCTTTCTCGATATTTCCTCTAAGGTATATGTCAATGGAGAAAGTGGAATGCTTTCTTGTGCTTTTCACCCTCGATATGGAATCGACTCCAATTATGTCTATGTATTTTATAGTTGGATGGATAACGGTAATGGCAACTCCTATTATCGTGTCTCTCGATTTGAGGCTTCCGGTGCGGGTGGTACGGCAGATCCGGCTTCGGAATTGGTCCTCATCCAGCAATTGGACAGAAACAGAAACCACCAGGGAGGTAGCATCTTCTTTGGCAATGACGACTTCCTTTACATCACCCTTGGAGATGAGGGTGGTTCCAGTAACTCTTTTGGGACAGCACAAAAAATCGATAATAGATTGTACAGCGGTGTCCTAAGGATAGATGTAGACAGAGACCCCATTTCCAGCCACCCCATCCGAAGGCAACCACTTTTGATCAAGGGAGGTGATAATTCCGAAACTGCCCATTATTTCATCCCAAATTCCAATCCCTGGCAAGATGTAAATGGGGGAATTCTTGAAGAATTCTACGCCATTGGACTTCGTAATCCCTGGCGTGCCATGAAAGATCCACTAAGTGGGCTCGTCTACATCGGAGATGTAGGTCAGAAAAATAGAGAAGAGGTCAATGTACTTTTTAGCGGGGCCAACTACCAATGGGAATATAAGGAAGGCACGAGAAATGGGAATAGCAACAGACCCTCAAATCTCATTGGAAATGAAATTCCCCCTCTTTACGAATACGACCATTCGAACAATAACAAATCCATTATAGGTGGCAACGTCTATAGGGGAACTGCATTTCCATCCCTCTATGGCCAATATATCTTTGGAGATAATGTATCTCGACGAATTTGGTCGATGGATATGTCCAATTCTAGTAATCCCCAGGTCACCGAGTTGCTCCAAGCCAATAACTTTGGTTCGGGCACCACAGGGCTTTCAGCCTTTGGAGAAGATGGAAGTGGTGAACTTTATATTATCCGGATGGGACCCGGTACCAATGGAAAGATTTTTAAATTAGGTACTGCCAATGCCGGTCCTCCCGATCCTCCTGCCCAGCTTTCTCAACTCAATATTTTTTCCAACCTCACTACCATGGAACCGGAAAATTATACCATCCCCTATGAGTTGAATGTACCTTTCTGGTCAGACGATGCCATCAAAACAAGGTATTTGATCATTCCCAATGATGGTAGCCACGACAGCAATGCCGAGCAAATTACCTATGATCCCAATGGAGAATGGGAACTACCAGAGGGGGCCATAACTGTCAAGCATTTTGAATATCAAATAGACGAATCCAATCCTAACACTACCAAGAAGATTGAAACCCGGATTATCGTTCATGCCTCCAATGATCAGTTTTATGGACTTTCCTACAAATGGAACAATGCCCAGACCGATGCGACCCTGCTGACGGATCGTGATGTTGATACCATCGATATTGCCACCCCTGATGGTCCCCGCCAGGTAGAATGGGTCTATCCGAGCAGAAACGAATGTCTCACTTGCCACACCAATATCACCAAAGGTGTACTCGGTCCACAGACGGCGCAGCTCAATTGTCCCACCACTTATCCTCAAACCGGTGTCACCGCCAATCAATTGAAAACCTTGGCCTACCTCAATATTTTTGATACTGCCCCCGACACCACTAACTTGAATAACAACGCCAAGGCACCGGCCATAGATGACCAATCTGCTTCTCTCCAAGACCGTGCCCTGGCATACCTCAACTCTAACTGTGGATATTGCCACAGACCCACGGCTGGCCTTTCTGCCAATTTTGACGCAAGATACCTCCCTGACAACTTCAAAAAGAGTATCCTGTACCAAAAGGTCTTTCAAACCCTGGGAATCGCAGGAGCCAGGATAGTCATTCCCGGCGATACCAATAACTCTGTCCTGCTCGAACGCCTTCAGGCCGTCCACGAAAGCTACGCCATGCCTCCCCTCGCCAAAAATCAGATGGACTCCACCGGTGTCGCTTTGATCAAGGAATGGATACTTTCCCTCGATCCTGAAAATGGATCGACCTGTGAGCCTCTTGATTTCAATGCCACTCCCATACAGAGTTATGCAGGTGCCGAAGACCAGGGACAAGGCTATGTCCAAAATGCAGGCAATCGAATATTGGTCGAAAACAACGGGTGGAAAAGATTGGCTTTGCCCTATGACATTACTCTCAATACCATCCTGGAGTTCGACTTTGCTTCTACTACTGAGGGCGAGGAGCACAGCATAGGTGTGGATAATGACAACAATCCCGACAACAAGCGCTTCAAGCTCTACGGTACCCAAAATTCAGGTATCGACAATACCTTCGATACTTATTCGGGAAGTGGAGACTATGAGCACTTCACCATTCCTATCGGACAGTTTTTTACAGGAACCTTCAGCCATCTGGTTTTTAATGCTGAAAATGACGGAGCACCTACTTCGGGAGATTCTTTCTTTGAAAATATCAGGCTCCACGAAGGTAACTGCGATCTGAAGAACTATCAGCGCATTGATTTTCCAGTGATCCTGGACCAGGATTCTGCTACGACTTCCTTCAACCCCAATGCCTCTGCAACTTCAGGGCTGCCGGTATCCTACCAGGTCGTATCGGGGCCAGCCTCAGTATCCGGTAATACCCTGAACCTAACAGGAAACCCGGGCTATGTGATCGTGGAGGCTCAGCAGGCAGGAAATTCCCTGTATGAGGAAGCACCCCCTGTACAGAGGAAGTTTTTTGTCAAGCCTACCGGAAAAGCCGAAGGTAGCGGGCTTTCTGCCCGATATTTTAACCAGATTAACCTTACGGACTCTATGAATTCAAAGGTAGATCCGGAAATCAATTTCTTTTGGGGAAATCAAAAACCAGACCCCAGCATTGACTACAGTACCTATTCTATCAGATGGCAGGGAGAACTGGAGCCTCCCTTCGACGGAAATTATTCTATTGAGGTAACTGCCGACGATGGGGTGAGGGTTTGGATCGACAACAACCTTGTCATTGATGAATGGAGGGACCAGCAAGCATCTGACTTCACCGCCACGGTTAATCTCAATGCATGGCAGAAAGTTCCCATCAAAGTCGAGTATTACCAAAATAAGGTCTATGCCCAATTGGAAATGAAATGGACCCATAATAATTTCAGTCAGGAAATCATCCCCACCCGTTTCCTCTACCCAGACAATAATACCTTCCTCCCGCTTTCCAGCATTTTCCTTAGAGCAGAAAAGTCGGGCAGACATGTGGCCCTCAAATGGGAAACAGAGGAAGAAAGGGACATTGACCGCTTCCAATTGGAAAAGTCCAGGGATGGGGAAAACTTTATTCCTCTTAGCAGTCGTCAATCCAAGGGGGATGGAGATTTTGCAACCTATGAAGCCCTTGATAGGTATCCAGAACCTGGAGAGCATTATTATCGGGTCAAAGTAATCAACCTGGATGGGAGCAGCAGTTATTCCGATGTCGAATCGATATTTATCGATCCAGACCTTCGCTCTCTCTCGGTGAGGCTATTCCCCAATCCAGCGACGGAGGCCGATACACGCTTTCTTGAGGTAGAAAGTGAAACTGACCAAACCCTCGAAGTAGAAATTTGGTCCATGGAAGGAAAATTAATCCAAACCTATGAGCAGCGAGTCAACAAAGGAATTCGCCCGTATCGCCTCCAAGGCAACCTGATCCCTGGAATGTATCTCATTAGGGTATTGGAAGAAAAATCGGGAAATAGTTCGAGCATGAGAATGCTGGTACAATAATTCCCAGAAGTCATCCTTCTTAACCCTCCCCCCGGTATTTGTCGGGGGGATTTTTTTTACCTTATCTTGCCATCATTATGTAAAAGGTACTTTAATTTCCGGCCTTCAGTCTTTTGAGCAGGATTAGGTAAGTTCCAATTAATGCTTGAGCGAGACAGAGGTCCTTGAGTTATGCATTTGCCACAAAAGAATGCTCCTGCCAAAGGAGCCTATTGCTAGTATATTCCATGAGTGAATTCAGAACTGTCAAAGAATCCAGGGTAGAAATCTCCGAATTGATGATTCCATCCTATGCTAATTTTGGGGGAAAGGTCCACGGCGGATATATTCTTTCCCTTATGGATAAGATCGCATATGCCTGCGGTACCCGCCATGCCCGCAACTATTGCGTCACGGCCTCAGTGGATACCGTGGACTTCCGACATCCGGTGGACGTCGGTTCGCTGCTGCGAATGATGGCCTCAGTCAACTATGTAGGAAATACTTCTATAGAGGTGGGCATTCGGACTGAGTCACACAACGTCCGCAATGGAACCTTTACCCATACCAATACCTCCTATTTTACCATGGTAGCCATTGGTGAAGATAGCATAAAGCACAGGGTTCCGGGATTGATCCTGGAGACCCGTGAGGATGTCAGGAGATTTTTGGAGGGCCGCGAGCGCCGAAGGCTCAAAAGGGAGTATGGAAAGGCCAGGGCCAACCTGAAGTCGGGCTTCGACATCAAGCAGGCCCTGGAAGAACTCAAAGAAGAGCGCTGTGAGGTTGCCTGGCAATTTGACTAGACCATGGCTGCCTCCATTTTTCATTTCAACCTGTATTCTTTAGTCCACTGGAGATAGAGTTTATGGTGGCCAGCATTTGGCGAAGGAGTTCGGTTCCCCTTTCTTCATCCTCATTCTTAATGCTTCTCCATTCTTTAAGGTATTTCAGCTGAAGCTTTTGGAGGGTATTCAGCTCGCAGCTCCTTATCTCCATGCTAGCTAATCGGCTTTCCCGACGCTCTTCTAGTGGTTTACCGAAGATTTCTGAAATATGCTGAAGGCCCAATTCGTAATCCTTGAGTATAGGAGGCATAAGGTCAGACTTGGTCTTTTCGTCCGAAAGCAAGTCCGCGTAGGCATTCATGATCTTGGGCTGTCCCACCATGAGGTTGGCCTCTACCTGAATCAAAACATACATCAGTAAGGGCCAGGAATTGGCACATTCCTTCAATTTTTCATACGAATCAGGCGAATGGTCCTTTAGATGCTGAAGGGCATGTCCGACCCCCAACCAACCTGTCAGGGCAAAACCCGACTGATTCCAGCTAAAGACCCAAGGAATGGCGCGTAGGTCTGACAGGGATCTCCTCCCGGTTCTGCGGGCGGGTCGGGAACCGATGTTGCTTTGTTCCAAAACATCAATCGGGGTAGCTTCGGAGAAAAATCGGATAAATCCTTCATGGTCGATGATGCTCCTAAAAAAGCGGAAAGAATGGCTCGCTAGTTCCTCAAAGATTTTATAAGGAAAGGAAACATCCTCTCCATCACCCATATATTGGCGGGCAGTTCCCGAGAGTAGCATTTCGAAGTTGTAGGTAGCTACCATGAGATTGGCAAATTCGTGAGCGATGGTTTCTCCCTGTACCGTTACTTTGATTTTTCCATGCACACTGCCATTGGGCATACTTTCCAAAAAGCGGTGGTATTTGCCTCCCCCGCGGCTGATAGTCCCTCCCCTACCATGGAAGAAACAGATATCAACTCCATGATTTTTGCCTACCTGACTCAGTCTTTCTTCAGCCTGATAGATGTTCCAGCGGCTACTCATGATTCCTCCGTCCTTGTTACTGTCACTGTAGCCCAGCATCACCTCCTGTATGTGCGACAGATCAGCCTTTCGAGCCTGAGTCAGTTCAAAAGAAAGGAAAGCATCCAGTATTTCAGGGCCATTTTGAAGGTCTTCGATGGTTTCAAAAAGAGGAACCACTCTGAGAGGAGCATCCAGCAGACCTACTTCTCTCATAAAAATGTAGACCACCAGGAGATCGCTCAAGCCCCGGGTCATGCTCACGATCAATGAACCAATGCCCTCAGCTCCGTATCTGTTTACATATTCCTTTACCACTCCAAAGTAGCCCAACACCTGTGTGGCCTCCTCCTCACATGGAGTCCCTGGCACCAGGAATGGGCGTTTTTTCCGAAGCTCTTCGCTGAGGTAGGCTATTTTTTCCTCTTCTTTCCAATCGGAATAATTCCATTTAGATTCTCCACTGGCTTTGAGCACCTGGGAAAGAGCTTTTTCGTAATAAGCGCTGTTTTGCCTCACATCAAGTTTGGCCAAATGAAAACCAAAGCACATGACCTGACGTTCGACAGGGAAGAGGAGTTCTGCATATACCTTATGAGCTCCGATTTCATAAAGGGCTTTCCTGAGTACCTTCAGGTCTTTCATCAATTCACTTGGATGGGAATAAATACCTGAGACAGCAGACAGATTGGCATCCGTGTTTATGGTATTTTCCACCAGTACAATCAGGAGACTAACATACTGCCTACAGGCTTCCAGGGGATTTCTATTCAGGGCATTCAAGCCTTTCTCGCCTAGTTGGTACTTTTTTTCCTGAATGGCTTCCTCAAAGAACTCGGGGACCTTTGAGTGAATATTGGAAAGGGTCATCTGGGCTCCAAGAAGGCTAAGCTTATCGTGGATGAGTTTGAGGGCAACCTCTCTGTGCAGCATGAGGGTGTCGCGGGTGACGTCGGGAGTAACAAAGGGGTGCCCATCCCGGTCTCCGCCTACCCAACTTCCAAAATTCAGCATGGGAAAGTCTTCTGCTTCCTTGAGGTATTCGGGAGGTAGCCCCATGGAAATCCATGAATTTTTGAGCCGGGTATCGCTTTGTTTGAGGGCGTTGGGAAATACATGCTCCAGGTAAAAGACGATATTTTTCCTTTCGGAAGAGAGGTTGGGTTTTTCCAAGTAAAGCTCTCCCGTGAGCCACCATCTTTCTAAGACTGCCTTTATTTGTTCTCTGAGTTGTCTTTTTTCCGAATTGGACCAGATAGAATTCTCTTTTTTCACCAGGAGCAGGTAAAGTTCCCGGTGCAGCTCTAGTACCGAAACCCGCTTAGCCTCTGTGGGATGAGCTGTGAGGACAGGCATAATGTCAATTTGGCTGAGCAGGTTGGCCATTTCCCTTGGGGTCTTTCCCAGGTCCTGCCAATGCTTAAAGGTTTCTCCCCAACTTCCCCTGATGGCATCTATGCCCAGGTGATCTTCAGTTCTTCTGTGAAACTGAATGGAGGCATTCTCCTCAGCCAGGTTGAGGAGTTGAAAATAAATGCTAAGTGCCTTGATGAGTTTGGGCTCTCTGCTCCATTCGGGATTATCCTCAGGTTTAAAGCTTTCTCTACTGCCTACCACTTCAGCGATTTCCTCTTCTCCCCATTCCAGCAGTACTTCTTTATAGCAGGTCAGCAGATAGTCAATGTCATTTCTGGTTTTTTCCAGGCCTTTTCTTTTAAGATCCTCTTTCATTTAGATGGAATTGTAAAGGTTAAGATTACGGATAGCCAAAGTAAACCCTCCGGAATTCGTTATGAAATAACATTTTCTTCCCAAGCATGCAATATATCTCATATAATATTTTCTTATCCTAACCATATAGAAAGCCTATTGATAGATATAAGTCCATAGCTTCTGTGGAGAAGATTGTCGAAAAATCATTGAATGCAGCCTTAAAATAGGCTTTATCAAGAAAATCAGGTGCATTGAAAATACCAGTTTGGGTTAATATCCATCCCGATTTTGACCGGGACAGTTTCATTGGCTTTGTAGAGCTTGAGCTAATAGGCTTAACCACAAAAAAAAGTCCCGAT
>CAZMAV010000025.1:0-62869 GCA_964564415.1 uncultured Bacteroidia bacterium
ATTACGCAGCTTACTACAACTCAACTTAATAACTTATTTTTTTACTGGTCCTAAGGGCTGAGAACTATTTTTTATTCTGCCCCATGTCGAGGGTCAACTTTCTTAAATAATCCAGGAGTTCCTGCCGGTTTTTGATATCGGAAAGTTGGTCATAAGAGACAGGGTCACCCACGGTGAGCTTGATGGTCTTGCCAATTTTATTTTTTACCTCATTCAGGAAGAGGGCCATTCTGAAATTTTCATGGATAGAACTGGCGACGTGAAAAAGTCGGCTATTCTGTCCGTGAAAAAAAATGGGGATGACAGTAGCATGAAGCTGTTGGATGATTTTGACCACAAAACGCTTCCACTCCAGGTCCTCAGCCTTTGAAAACGCCGGGATAGCTGTAGCGACTCCCCCTGCAGGAAAAACGCCCATGATTTCTCCTTTTTGAAGGCGTGCCATGGTTTCCTTGCGGGTATTGATATTGGTCATCATGGCCTCTTTTGAAGCCTCAAAGCTGATGGGAAGGGTATATGGGCGAATGGCCTCCTCATTGGTAAGCACACTATTGACGAGGATAAAAAACCTGGGATTGACCTGAGAAATGAGATATCCCAGGATAATGCCATCTACCACACCAAAGGGATGATTGGCGATAAAGATTACTGGACCGGAGCGTGGGACCTTGTCCAATTGCTCTTGATTGAAGTTTAGTTTGACCTCCAACTTTTCCATCATGGCTTTCCAGACTTTGCCATCACTGAGGTCCTGTTCTTTTGTCTCATCCAGGAGCTTTTCAATCTTCCTTCTGCCCAGGGCAAACTCTATAGATTCAATCAGAATTCTTTTGAATAGGGGATCGGAAATGGATGCGTATGATATACGTGATTTCTCTTTATTGTCATGCTTGTCTCCTATCCCAGACCCAGAATTTTCCTTTGTTTTATCATTTTCCATAAAAAAATCGAAACGATTGCTTTTCTTTTCCTAAAATAAGAAGAGTCCATTGCTGTTTTTTGTTAAAAGGCTTTTTATCCCTAACGCTATCAAGACCGATAAGGATATGGATATAGTCCTTTCTGTAAGGTTAGGATAAATTTCAGAAGAATCGAAAGCAGTTTCTTATTACAACTAATTTATTCCCCTAGCGTGGCACCATATGCAGGGCAAATCCTCCCGCTGCCTCCATTTTGACTTCGAAACTTTCTCCACCACGGACAAAGATTTCCTCTCTTACCACTTCATCTATACTCTCACCATCTCTTAGCAGGATGGCTTTATAGGATTTGCCTTTGGGAAGAAAGTCCATGTTTAACTTTACCTTTCGTGCCTCATCGCCGCACATGCCTCCCAGGTACCAGTCTCCGCCTTTTCTTCTTGCCATCAGGATATATTTGCCTATTTCGCCTTCGATACAATTGCTTTCGTCCCAGGTGGTAGGAACTGCAGAAAGGAATTCGAGGGCCTCCCTTGGATAGAGGGGAGGGGCATCGGATATCATCTGCAAAGGGCCATAGTACACAATGTACATAGCCAGTTGATGAGCCCTACTACTCATGGCTTTGGGTCGCTTCCAGCTCTTTTTAAAATTCTCCGGTGAGACGTGGCGCATCGCACCGGGGGTATAATCCATGGGCCCAATTACATTGCGGGTGAAGGGGAGGGTAAGGTTATGGGTGGGCGTACAGCGATCGGAAAATTTATTGTTTTCCAGTCCCACGACTCCTTCCCGGTTGATAATATTTGGATAAGCCATGGCCAGTCCTGTGGGTTTGTAAGCCCCGTGGAAGTTGATCAGCAGCTTTCGTTCAGCTGCGGCCTTTGCCAGTCTTTCGTAAAAGTTGACCACGTCCTGGTCATCTCTATCCATGAAATCTACCTTGATGCCTGCAATTCCCCATTTTTGAAACTGATCCAGGTATTCTTCCATATTTTCTTCCAGTACCCAGTACATCATCCAGATAAATACACCCACCTTCTTTCGTTTTCCGTAGGCCACGATCCTTTCAATGTCGATATCCTTATCTACTTCCAGTAATTTTTTGTTGTGGGTCCATCCTTCATCAAGGTTAATGTAGGCGAATCCATTTTCAGCTGCAAAATCAATGTAGTATAGGTAAGTCTCCGTATTGATCCCCGGCTTGAAGGAAAGCCCGGGAATGCGCCAGTCGTGATACCAATCCCATACTACCTTGCCCGGTCTGATCCAATCGGTATTTTTAAGTTTATTTTCTGGCGCCAGAGAATAGATCAGGGTATTATTGGAGATTTCTGTCTCCTGGTCTCCAACCATAAAAACCCTCCAGGGAAAGTCTCTTCCGGTATGGGTATCTGCCAGGTATTTTTCTCTGCTCCTGGCCTTCATGCCGCTGAATACTGCCTTTTGAAAGCCTAATTTGCCCAGGAGCTCCTGAGACTGCTTTTTAACTTTAGCAGGAAAGGATACGCGGAGGCCGGAGGGCTGAGGGTGGAGATACATGCCAGGATAATCCCTCAGGTCTGCCTCTGTAACCATCATCAGGGGCCCCTGGGTGGTTTTGATCAGGGTGGGTGTCAGGGCCATGGATTTTTTGGGCAATTTTGAATGTGGAATGGCCAGGTAGTTCTCTTCAAAAGAATTCTGGTACTTTTTGACCTGTGGATAGTAAATTAAAGGGTCTCCCACCAAATTGTAGAAGGCCTTCTCTTCCAGTACTTTGAGTTCTCCTTTTTCTTCCTTCTTTTCTAACCTGGAAACAAAGCGGTAGGCGATTCCCTGGTCGTAAATTCTGAAAATCAGGTCGTATGGAGCTTCAAAAATAATATGTATTTCTTTATAGGCATGAGAAATTCTGGAAGCAGGTCCTATCTCAGGCCTTAACCTTCCTTTGCGGCTGTCTCGCCTTACTTTTTTGATAATCAGTTGATCCTTGCTCATATCTATCCCATTGTCCCACTTGACACTGATGGGAGAATGAGCCAGAATGACATCATTGTTTCTTTGGATCTCAAAGGTGATTTCATCAAAGACCTTGATGGTCAATCGATTTTTGTCATTGGGACTTTCGAGCACAAAGGTCTCGCCAAAAAGGGGAAAGTTCCAGCAGAAAATCAGGCTTAACAATAGGAGACGATGCATAGGGTAGCTTGTTATAAAGGGGAAAGCTAATAAAACTTTTCAAAGCTTAAAACCTGCCATATGCTATTTTTGGCAGGTTTTATCTTTGTTATATGCGCTTCCCTTTATTCGGAGACATATCCAGGTAAGCTTCGGGAAACAGTCTTTTCATTCTTTTGTCTATGTCGCTTATGCTGACTACCCCATCTTTATTTTCATCCAGCCCCCGATTTTGTTTATATGCCCTTGAGGGATTGGCGTAGAGCGTAAAGCAGTAATCTTGCTTTCTGGCCTTTGGATAAAGAACAGCAAGGTAAAGGTCAGTCAGGTCCTCATAGGCTCCGTATCTTTCCTTTACTTTCAAAAAATAATCTCTGACATACCGAAGTTGAGCCGATGGACTCATCGCAGCTAATTCTGCACTGCTGATCCCCAGATCCCTGGCTGTACCAGGCATGAATTGGATTAGACCTACAGCTCCACTCCCTTTGTGATTGTACACATTCGCGTCAAATCGAGATTCAGAATAGATGACCGACATTAGCCAAGAAGTGGGAACCTCTAACTGACGGGCAATTTCTGTTAAATTAGATACAAAAGCAGAGGGATCGTGTAGGTAAGGCAAGGCTTTTTCGATCAGAAAAAGGTCATTTTCCTCAGTAGCTGTCTTAAGCACCTCGACTTCAGGTTGGGAGGGCAAAGACCTTG
Source organism: uncultured Bacteroidia bacterium (assembly GCA_964564415.1). Taxonomy (GTDB): domain Bacteria; phylum Bacteroidota; class Bacteroidia; order J057; family J057; genus JALEFZ01. The sequence continues at coordinate 3,789 of CAZMAV010000025.1, forward strand.
ACCACCAGTGGGTAAAGAGATTAGTCAGAAAGAATAATCCAACTATAAAGGTCAATTTTTTATAGGGCCTTGGTATTTGAGCCTTCCACCTTACAACGGTTCCGCTTGGATAATGTACAGATTTAAGCTTCATGATTTCCTTTACTTTAGTTTCAAGCAATACAGAGCATAATCCATTGATATACAATAGATAGTCAAATAAATGAAAGTCCTGTTTTCTTTAATGATTTACTTAAAGGTACGAAGGCTTCTGGGAAGTGTTGAAGGCAAAAGTATCCCTTTACTGATAATCAAAGGCTTAAGTTCTCCACATATTTTTCCACTTTAAGGTGGATATGGGTGTATAAATAAATAATTCCGTGAAAGTGAGAGACTTTCACGGAATTGATCTTTATGGTTCAGAAATTTTATCTTTCGACTTCAAATCCCCGATCTCTCCAGGCGAGCATACCACCTTCCAGGTTGTACAATTCACCCTGAAAATCATATTCGCTCATGATCTTGCAAGCGACAGCACTTCTTCCTCCACTTCTACAATTCACAAAATATGACTTTGTCTTGTCCAGCTTATCGATTTCGTGCCTAAATGAAACATCCTGAACATCGATATTGATGGCGCCGGGGATATGTCCCTCTTCAAATTCCTGGGGAGTTCTGACATCCAGCCGTACGAAGTCTTTATTGCTTTCTATGCGCTCCCGATAATCTTCGGGATTCAAATCTTGATATGCCATGTCGGTAATCTTGATGTTTTATTGTTTAATTTATAAAGTCTGTTCGTAAAGCAAGGAAAAATAATTGAATAATTCTCCTTGATTAAGCCCTAAGGTAACAATTGTAACCCAAGAGTAGCCAGGGTATCTGGTATTCGGCTATGGTCCTTTATCAAGAACGCAGACTATCTATAATCATGTCCATTTAATGATCGATTTACTTTAAATTCCTATACTTAGACTAAGAAATGAAAAGCTGGGAAATCATATTTGATCGTCCCTATCACATTTCTTTTTTTGCAATAGTTCAAAATAGGAATTTTGCAACAAGGTGAATCAAAGGATTGCTCCCGTTCTACTTGCATTCATGTAAACGCCCATTAATCGATCATAACCGTATGAGAATTTCACTCTCCCTGACCTTGATTCTGATTTGCCTATCCCCCCTCGCTGGACAGGATAAAAATCCTGGCAAAGAAAATCCTCAAAATGATTCTCTTAGCTACTTTGGATTAGAAAATTTTGTCTCCGAAGAAGAAAATAAGGTCTTGATTCTGATATATCCGGGAAAAGAAGGTATCAGGTCCTGGCATCAGGAAATTGCCCTTGCTTTGAGTAAAGATGGGGCAGAGATCCTGATTTCGGACCAACGGGCTCGCCTCCTGGCTTCAAATCAAGGAAGAGTGACAGAACTTGAGGTAAAGAGCAAAAATAACAACAACTCCAGCACCCTTAAGTGGATCAGAAAAAACTTCTCTGACTTCAAAATTTTTCTACTTGGCTTCGATGAAGGAGTCGATGATGTCTTTGAAGCCATCACAAACTTTACCTTTATCCGAGAGGTATTCATTTTTACAGGCTATCCCACCCAGGTAAAGGCGGCTCAGTTTTCAAGGATACAATGCAGGATTAATGGATTTTTCTCCACCAACAATTCTGAAGATAAACGTAAGCTAGATTTTCTTAAGCGATACCTTTATGGGAATGGAAAGAAATTGGAAGCCATGGTATTTCCAGAGGCCAGCCCTAGCTTTATGAAAAGCGCCAGGAAAGAGGGAGAAATTGATCCTGATTACCAAGCCAAAGTAAAATCATTGAGCCTGCTTAGGGAAAGGATATTCAACTAAGCCTTACACAAGGCTGTAAATTTCTCTGCATATTCACGAATCAATTCAAGGCTGGAGACATCGTGATCGTAAACGGAATACCAGCCTTGATATTCGTGAGGAGGATCACCGATAAAGGAATCTCCTCCCTTCCAGATGGCTTTGGCCTGCCTAGGCCTTCCCTTTCCTCCCCAAGCCCAAAAATTAATACCGGAGAGGTCGCCCTGTAGAGCAAGGGTGTAGGCCAATTCGAAGAAGTCTCTGTAGTATTTATTCCTCATTTCTATGGTAGAAGCCGGATCGTGAGAATTCATGTCCCTGCTAATCCCAAATTCTTCCAAAACCAGGGGCATACCTAATTTTTTCGCCTTTTGGACGTGGATGTCAAGGTAAACCCTGGCTTTTTCCCATGCGCTTGGATAAGTCTCCTCGCTACGCTCTGGGTCATACCAACCCCAATTTTGAATCCAAAGATGGGCAGTAGAATAAGAAACTCCATCTATCCGGTGATCCCTGCTGAACCTTGTGCCCGCCCATTTACTAGAAGTACGGCCCTCACTTCCTATGCTGATCAAATGGTGGGAGTCCAAGGATCGGATAAGTTCTGCGCTTACCTTGATCCATTTTCTATATGCCTTTTTATTGAGAATAGGCCTGGGTTCATTGGCTAATTGCCAGGACATGATTGCGGGATCTTCTGCGTAGGGGAGCTCATTGATGCTGTTGACTCTGGAGACGACCTTATGCACGGCATCGGCATAGAGTTGGAGGGCTTTTTTATCAGCATAAAAGGCCGAGGTGAAGACCTGGTAAGTAGCCCAGTTGCCATCTTTTGCGGGAGGTGGATAAGGTATGCTTTTCCCCTGGCTCCATTTGATGTATTGAGCCATGCCTCCTGACCATGGCCAAAAGTTGCCCAGGCAAATGACGGCCTTCATCTTTCTTTTGGCCATTTCATCCAACAAAAAGTCCAGGCCTTCGAGGATTTCTTCTCTAAAAACCCCGGGCTGGGGCTGTAAAGAAGGAACCATACGCCAATTTTCCACATCTGGACCTTCTGTACAGCCCATGATGCGCAAGTTGTTGATTCCCAATCTATAAAGATGATCTAGTTCATCCAGCAGCCTACCTCTATCTCCTCCCTCTCCCTGGCTGCCGAGGTTCATTCCATACCAAAGATTGGTACCCAAAAAAAAGTAGGGATTCTCCCCTAAATAAAAAAGCTGACCTTCTCTTCTGATGAATGGAGAAATTTTTGCCATAAAAAACGATATTGATTGGAACAATGGGCAAGATAAGTAGAAAATTGAATGAATATATGGAGGAAGCTAAGCTTTTGGAGAGCTCTCGCCTAAGATTGAGGCCCTATACCCTGGGAGATTTGGAGTTTTTACACGAATTAGGGATGGACGAAGAAGTTATGAAATACATTCGGCCGGTCAACCATGACATCGAAAGGACCAGGGAAGAGTTGCAGAAGATGATCCGACAAAACGAATCCTCCTTTACCAAGGGATTTTGGGTAGCTGAGTCTAGGAATTCTTCCATTCCTTTGGGGAGCCTCACCTTGAGAGAATTAGAAGGAAGCCGTGAAATAGAACTCGGCTACCGATGGAAAAGCAGCTACTGGGGTAGGGGGTATGCAACAGAAGGGGCCTTGGCCCTGTTGGACTTTGGATTTAAGCATGGACAATTTGAACAAATCCTGGCTGTGGTTCACCCAGACAACCTGGGTTCTCAGCGAGTATTGGAAAAATGTGGCTTTTGCTTTTATCGAATGGGCTTTCACTACAATTTCCGGGTAAAGATGTACCGCTTAAAAGCCTTGGATTTTAACTTTGCTTCTTGATCCCAATGATTTAATCTTCTTCAGGCTTACGTGCCACTAGTCGTATCACAGATGCGATTCCTCGGTGATAGGGCCCTTCATCCAATTCGACTTCTTTAGTTTCCAGGATAATAATTTCCATGCCAGCAAAGTCCTCCTCTAATTCCTTTTCATTGAATAACATGTCCAGGCTTTTGGGCCCCCCGGAATCCTTGCCCAATTGATTTTTATGAAAACCTTCCAAAATAAGTCTACCCCCGGGTTTGAGCGCTTTTACTACTTCTCCGTGCACCTTGGGACGCTGTTCAGGAGACATATGGGCATATATCAGGGCCGCAAGGTCATATTCTCCTTCGGGAAGGTGGAGATTGTCGTAGTCCATCAAATCAAAGTGGATTTCAACCTTTTCTTCCTCAGCCAGGACTAGTGCTTTTTCTCTTGCTTTTGGGCTAAAATCGAAGGCAAATACTTCCCACCCCAGGGTGGCAGCAAAAACAGCATTCCGGCCCTGTCCCTCTGCGGGCAGGAGGACTTTGCCTTTTGAAAATTTCTCTATCTGGTCTGCAAAAAATTGATTAGGAGCTACGCCGTAGACGTACTCATCCTCGCTATACCTTGCGTTCCAAAAGTCTTTCATTGCCATGGTGGACGGTATATCTGTTTTTAGTTGGATGATGAAATATAGATATATTTTTCTCCAAACTGCAAATAGAGTCAGGAGCTGCTTTTATCTTTGTGTCTTGGTTGGGCTTTTCCTTTTTCAGTTGGAGGGATGATCTTTAAGATACCAAGGCGAATAAGGAGAATAAAAGGAAAACCATGAAGGAAAAGGTCAAAGACATCCATGAACTTCATCCCAACTCCTCCTCCGGCGATCCATTTTAGCTTCCCCCAAAGGTGGGGTTCAGGGGTAAAGGGTGCCAGTCCCAGGCTAAGACAAAGAATAATGACAAATGCCCAGTTGTTTATGAGGTCCTTCATAGATACCAGATATGGGTGAATGAAAAATTCCTGAGCTCCTCGATCAACAGGGGAAGACCTTAGGGATAAAGACAATTAGCGGTGGCTTTCGAGCACTGACTGAAGTTTGGATTTGGGCATCATTCCAGAGTGCCGCCACTTTATTTCGCCTTCTTTGAAGATCATGAAGGTAGGTACTCCCATAATCTCGAAGCTTTGGGCAGCGGATGGATTTTTGTCGATGTCCACCTTAATGATGTGGGCATCTTCTCCGACTTCTTTTGAGATTTCCTGTATGATAGGGCTCATGGCCTTGCACGGACCACACCATTCGGCATAGAAATCTACCAAGACCGGCTTGCTGCCTTTAATTAGTTCTCCAAAGGTTTTTTTCTTTTCCATTTAGTTGATATTAACCTATTCTAATTTTGAAATTCAAATTAACATGGTTCCGTAAAACAAAAGGACGTTTGCCTGACAAAATCGAGGGGAAGCTACTTCTTCAGTGGCATGCCCTGTCTATTCCATGCCAAGATGCCCCCTTGCAGGTCAAAAATTTGGGTAAAACCCTTAGACGCTAATCTTCGGGCTGCCATCGAAGACCTCCCTCCTGACTTGCAATACAGAAATACTGGACGAGATGGGTCCATCTGTTGGACTTTTTGGTCAAATGTTCGGCTTCGAATATTGACATTTCTTGCCCCCTGAATTTTTCCGCTTTCAAGTTCAGCAGGTGTCCTGACGTCAATCAGCAAGTAAGAACCCGCCATATCCATGGCATTCTTAAATTCTTTGGGGGGCAGGGTCTTTACGGTTTTTGCAACCAGACTGCCCGCCATAAAAAGTCCTCGGATTGAGGTAATAAGTTTTTTCATGATAAATACATGTACAAATACAAGAATTTAAATTTACCAAAGAATGCTTGCTCTACCTAAAAACCTGTGCAACCTAGGTTACAGAGTAGTCCAAAAAAGAAGAGGGAGGAAGGCATTGAACTTTATTTTCGTTTTAAGTGATAAGAAAAGTGGTTGTATTTACCCATGCAAAAATTCGCTGATTCCAGAGTATTTATTTAGTTTTACGCATATAACAATCAGGGTACATAAACTAAAGGCCTCAAATCCTTCTCCGTCATGAAGTTTCAACTATACCCCCTCAAATCCGCCACATCTTTTTCCTTTCGCCTAGTCGATGACCAAGATAATGTATTGCTTCTGGGCCAGGAATTCCCAGATAGGGACAGTGCTATCTCAGCTATACAAGAATCCATAGATGCGCTGCGATCAGATGATGCCCTACAGGTTAAGGAGGAAGAGGGTTCTTTTTACCTCCACCTTACAGCAGAAGGAAAGGAACGTATGAAGGGAAATGCCCTGGCTCAGAGGGAAGAGGCAGAAGCAAATGCTGATAAAATCCGAAAAGAAGCCGACGCCAACCAGGAGTTTGAGGTGGTCATCCTACAGACCCCTCTTTCATCGGCAAGAGAATCTGTAGACTATGATAGCCTCTACGATTTTTCTCAGGCTTCTCACTCTGGCGAACCGGGCTTTGATCCCTATCAGAATGAGAAGGATGAACAGTTCTACTTTCTTTTCAATAATTTGCAGGGCAATCCCTTGCTTTTTAGCCGGTCCTTTCCCTCTCTGAGCAAAAGAGATCAGCGAATTCGTCAGGTGATCAAGCATGCTCCAAATGAAAACAGGTACGAGCGCTCAAAAAAGGAGGGCAAACCCTTTTTTATCCTCAATAGTTCCAATGGGGCGGAAATAGCCAGATCCAGAACTTTTGAAAACCAGAATGAGATGGAGGAAGCCATTGCATATATGATGACAGAGGCTCCTACCTTTCAGGCCCAGTATCCGGCACCAGAAAAGATGCGAAGATCAGTCAATGAGTACGATTTTGACCAGCCCTCCACCTCAGGTGAAAAAGGCTTTGATCCTTTCAGGAGTAAAAAAAATAAACTTTACTATTTCCATTTTAATGACGAGAAAGGAGAACCTATCCTCTTTTCTGAAAGCTATTCCTCCAGTCGTTCACGGCAGAATGGGATTCGTTCCGTTATAAAAAATGGAGGATTGGAAGACCGTTATGAGGTTAAAGGAGAAGATGGACAACATTTTTTCATACTAAAAGCAGGAAATAACCAGGAAATTGCCAGGTCAAAAAATTTAAATTCAAAAAAAGCAGTAGATGATCTGCTCTCCTATTTGGTTGAGGAAATACCCACATATGCGGAGGAATATAAGGTTGAATTGACCCCAGAAGTCAGCGAAAGCTTTGTATTGGGAGCTAGCGCAAGAGGAGGGTTAGATGCAGTTCAAAATGGAGACGACGATTACGACCTCGGTCAGAAGGGAAGTTCTACCGAAGCGGGATTCGATGCTTTTCACAGCGACAAGCACGATCAGTTTTATTTCCATTATAATGATGCAGAAGGTAAACCCCTCCTGTACTCGGAGGGCTATCAGAATGATAAATCCCGCGACAATGGGATAAAATCGGTAATCAAAAATTCCATTGTCGAAGAGCACTTTGCCATCAAAGAGGATGATCAGGGCAAATACTTCACCCTACGCGCTGCCAACCACCAGGAGGTAGGACGGTCTCGTTACTTTGAGAGTGAAGAGGGATTGCTAGCGGCTATGGCCTGGTTTCGGAAAAATGTCCATAAGTCGGCTTCAGCCTATGGTTTGGCTTTGACAATTCCAGCTGCCTTGATGGGAGGAGAAGGATATTCAAGCATTCCATCTTCTGAGGAAAAGAAATCGGCAATCCTGGCGGCTTCCTCGGCCCAGAAAACTGCGAAGGTAAAGCAAAATATTTCAGGAGAGTCAGGTACAGCAGCATTAGATACGAAAGGGAGAAGGCCATGGTGGCTTTGGTTGATCCTGATTGCTATTCTGCTTTTGATCGTTTTCCTTCTGTTGAGAAGTTATGATAATTCTCCCCTGAACCCCACAGGAGCTGCAGGAGAATCTGAAAAGGAAAAGATTTCCTTGGTTCAGGCTAAAAGCATTCGCCTGGGAGAAATGGGTAATCTTCCTGAAGCGCTAAATGCCGGGTATATTGATCGCCAAACTTATGACATCATCCTCAATGGGGATGTTTCCCGTGCTAACATAAACTGGATCGAAAGGGTAGATGCATCCAAGTTAATTGCAGATGGATTGATGACGGAAGCCCAATGGAATTTTATCAAGAATGGGGAACTCAAGTGGGACTGGATGCAGATGAAACCTGAGGCTGAAATCTTCGGAGGCTTAGGTGGTTTGCAGGAAGCTCAAAATCAAAACTACATCGATAAGGCTACCTTTGATTCCCTTCTTTTGGGAGAACTGGACATCGATGGTATTTCTTTGAGGAAGAGACTAGATCTTGATGCCCTTGTAGGAGAAGGATTCATCACTGAGGGGCAAAAAGACTCTTTATTACCTGGAATGTCCGGTTTTCAAGCCATCATGTTTGGAAACCCGAGCACACAATTAGGAAAATGGGGTAGCTTGGATGAGCTTCTGGCTCAAGGGATCATCTCTAAGATCACTTATGATTCTCTACAAGGAGTGGATAATATAAATTTACAAGGCTTTGACTGGGAAAGTAACATTGATCTGGATGCTGCAGCCCGGGTGGGAAAAATTTCAGCTACCTTTAGGGATAGAATTCAATCCGGCGAGGTAGGGATCGACTGGATCAATAGGAAGGAAATTCCTGTTGAAGGATCTGAAGAGTCCACTCTGAGCGAATCCCCCCGGGAGGTGGTCACGGCTGAAAATACCCCTCTTCCTACCTTTGGACCCTTTGAATTCAACAGCAATTTCTATATCATCAGGGATGCCGACCGACCAAACCTAGAAAAACTGGTTTCTTATCTCCATAAAAATGAGTCCTTGCAGGTGATCATTACCGGGCATACAGACTCCGATGGTTCTGATGCTTACAACAAAAAGCTGGCGAAACGCAGGGCAGAGGCGGCCAAGGACTTTCTGGTTGAAGAGGGCATTGCAGGCAGCAGAATCAGCACACAGAGCATGGGGGAGGCTGCTCCTAGGATGACCAACCAAACAGAAAGGGGAAAGGCCAAAAACAGAAGGGTAGAGATTGAAATGAAGCGAAAGGAATAGGGTCGATAAATAAAGGAAAATTGAAATTAAAAAGGGAAAGGTGGATGAGGCCTTTCCCTTTCGTATACTTAGGGTCTTTTATTTAAAATTTCCCTATTCTTTTTCTCCCAGTTCGACGAGAATAGCAGATATCCAGAGTAGCTCAAGTTCAGCCATTTGGTATTTTTCCAATAGTTCGGTGAGCTTTTGCTGCCCTCTGATAAGTATTTGCTCCCGTGAGTTGATCAGAAAGAGGTTACTTTCCCCAGCCCTGAGTTTAGTTTCTTCTAGTTCGAGGATGGCCCTAAGGTTTTTGACGACATCCATCTGACCAAGGGCCTGATCACGAAACCCTTCTAACATGCGCTGCTGGGCACTGATCTTATTTTGTAATTCGACACGTTTAAAGTCAAGGGATAGCTGCTCCTCCTGAATGGCGATCTTTGATACCTGCAAGTCTCCTCTGGCTTTTCTTAGGAAAATGGGGAAATTTAACTCCACTCCAATTTTAAAGTTCTCTTGAGGCTGTAGATCGAAGCGGGTATCGGACTCAGCCTGGGTCTGGTTAAAGAATGTAGCTCCTTTTCCTGTAAGCAGGTTATATTTGAGGTTTATTTCAGGTTTTAGGGCTTCAGCGCTTAGCCTCCGATCGATATCCAGATACTCGATTTTGTAGATTTTACTTTGGAGGATAGGATGATCGTCAAGGTTAAGCCTTCTTTCTCTCAAAAGTAGGTCCAGGTTGGCGGGGTAAATAGAACTATCCGGTAGGGGAGTAGGCTCTATGCTTGGTGGCAGGGCCAAAGGATAACCATTTTCTGACCAAAGATAATTGGATAGGTCAAGGGTGGCTTTCCTGTATTTAGCTTGTGTCTCTATGAGTTGCACCCTGAATGATTGCCACTGGCTGTAGGCATCCAGGGTATCGTAAACAGCCCTGTCCCCTTGGGAAAATGCATTTTTAATGATATCTAATCGGACTTTGGCCCGGTCGGCGGCTTCCTGGAATTGATTTTTCAGTTGGTAAATCGCCACCCAGCTCCAATAAGCACTCCCTGCTTCCATCAGGAGATCATTGAGGAGGAGGATTCGCTCGGCCTGACCTATGTTCAGGTAGATTTTGGCCTGAGCCAGAGCCGCCCTACGTTGATCTATAAAGGCCCCGTTACCGATGGGAACCATGATTCCAAGAGCTCCCTGACCCTGAGCCGGAACATTGCGCTCGGGATTGAGAAAGTCTCCATCATTCCATTCGTAAGTACCTTCGATTTCTACGCCAAAGCGGGTAGGAATTTTGATGCCCACCTCACCGATGTCCCAATAATTGCTCCCAGCGTAGTCTTTGTCCTTATATTTTCCATACAATTTAGGATCAAAGCCTCCGCGGGATTTCAATAATTCGGCTTCTGCCTCATCAGTTATCAGGCGGGCCTGACGGGCGACAGGATGAAAATTGCCCACCAGGTTCATGTATGAAAAATAGGAAAGGGTCTCCTCTTTTATTTGGAGGCTATCTTCTAGAATAGACGATTGCCCCTGCAGACCAGAGCTGACCATCAGGACGAGAAATATGGAGAAAAAGGCCTTCGATATTAGTTGTCTCATTTTTGTTCGATTCCTGTGCTCTTAGTTTTACCCTTGAGTGTGGTACTTCGACCTGTGGATGGAGGTCCTTCGTAATAATCCGGTGGGAAGCCATTGAGCTGTCGCCATAACTCGTACCATACGGGCACATCCTTGAGAAGGGCAAAGGCACTGACTCCTGAACCGATCAAAATTTCTTCCGGCCAGGCCTCCTCTTTTTCATTGTCTTCTTCTATTAAGACACGATACAGGCCATTGGTACCGATCTGATTTTGGATGGCATAAATCTTTCCCCCAAAGGTACCAAATTGGGCTCCGGGCCATCCCCCTCCAAAGGTTACTGCCGGCCAACCATCAAATTGCAAACGAACGGGAGCTCCTTTTTTTATCAGCGGAATGTCCACAGGTCTTACATAGACCTCGACCGCAAGTACAGGGTCGACAGAGGCAATTTTTACTACCGCCTCTCCCTCTTTGACGGTCTCACCAATACCGGGTCTTATGGCCTGGTTGATAAGGCCAGTTTGGGGAGCTAAGATATACCTAAAATTAACCCTTCTTTCATAGTTGGCGTACTGATTCTCCAACTTTCGAATCGAAGTTTCGGTATCGAATTTAGAGGAAAAGACGCTTTGCTTGTCTGATTCAGCTTTGGCTAGTTTTTCCCGGTATTCATTGGTTACGTTTGCCAGGGTCAATCGGGCGTTGATAAGTCCAAGCTGCGCATCCGCCAACTTATTTCGCTGGGAGATCAGTTTTGCTCGTGCATCCTGCATATCTTTTCGCTTCTTCTCCAGGTCAGCACGGGATTTAGCCCCGGCATCGAAGAGGTTGAGCTCTCGTCTAAACTGAATCTGAGCGATAGAGTCTGCGGTAAATGCTGCTTGTAAATCTATGCTGTCAGCCCGAACCTTGAATTGGCTTTGGTTGACCTTATTTTTCCCTTCATTGATCTTTATCTCCATGGCTTGACGGAGGACTGACATCTGCATTTCTAAGGCCCTAACCTTGTCGTCGTAAGCCCTGATAGACTGGCGCTTAAAATTGATCTGGTCATCAGTACGGGGAAGAAGCAAAGAATCAAAATACTCGTCTTGGATCTCAGACAATCCTACAATGGTGTCTCCGACAAAAACGGTATCTCCTTCATTGACGTACCATTTCTCGATCCTACCGGCGATGGTCGATTGAATCTCCTGGGGTCTTTGGTTGGATTGCAGGGTGGTTACGTAACCCGTTGCGTTGATATTCTGGGTCCATGGAAGGAAAAAAAGAAGGAATGCGAGCGCGAAGATACCAACGATCCAACTCCTCAGTAAAAAGGCTAATCTGGGAGACCAGGTATCCCCAAAGGAGGAATAATTGGTTTCGTCAAAGCGATCCTTGATAGTATTTTGAGAAATGTCCAGCATTGCCTCTTAATTAAATAGATGTTCGAAACTAGGATTATTGAGAATTTCATTGGGAGTGCCTACGGTTACCAGGCTCCCGTCATTCATGATAATGATGCGATCACAATTCTTGGCGTATTTTTTCTCGCCTGAAACTGCAATGACAGTATCTAAATCGTCGCAAGTCAGGAAATTACAGACCCCTTCTCTTTCATTGGGAGTCCATACGGAAAAGAAATCATCGACGAGTAGTATTTTGGGTCTTTTAGCGAGACACCTCGCCATGATTAATTTCTTGGTGATGCTATAGGGAATCTGAGGGCTATCGGGTACGACCTCAGTTTGAAGGCCATCAGGAAGGGATCTTATATAATCATGAATCCCCATTTTTTTGATGGCCCACATGACATCTTCCAGCATGATATCGTCATTGCCCATGGTCAGGTTTTCTAGAATAGTCCCTCGAAAAAGGTTTTTTTGGGAAAGGCAATCACCCAAGTAGTTTCGCAGGTGGACGATGTCCAGGTTGCGCAGGGGCATTTCATTAAATGATATATTGCCTTCATATTCTGTGTATAAGCCTGAAAGAAGGGAGAGAAGCATGGTTTTACCGGAGCCGTTAGGGCCGGCTATACAGACCTTTTCGCCTGGTTGTATATCCAGACTTACGCTTCGAATCCCATGTTTTTTCTCATTCAAAAAAGTAAAGGAAAGATCCTGAACAGAAACGGAAATGCCTTTGGAGAACTCCAGCTTTTCCAGTCGAGAGCTGTTGGTATCTTCAAGAGGGATGTCAGTAACTTCACCGATTTTTTCTACCGCGGTCAAGACATCATAGATGGTATCCATGTTTTGGATAAGTTTCTCAACAGAAGCGACGATTTGGATGATGATGATTTCTGAAGCTACGAACTGACCCACATTGATTTGACGGTCAATCAAAAGGAAAGTACCTAGTACAAGTAGACCTAGTGTTACGATGGTCTTGAAGATGACAATGTTACCGTATTGGAAAATGAGAACCCTAAAATGATTTTTTCTTGCACCAAGGTATTTCTTGACAAGTTCGTTGGTCTTTGACAGGGCTAGATTGGTTCTACCGGCGAGTTTGAAAGAACCCAGCGTACGAGCAACTTCTTCCAGCCAATAAGCGACCTGATATTTGTAAACGGATTCTTTTAAGCTTGTGGTGAGTCCCCTTGGGCCTGTAAACCTAAATACCAGAAAGAGAATCAGGATTACTATGGCTCCGAACAGAATAAAGAGCGGGTGGTAGAAGGAAAGTACCAGAAGTCCAAAGATGGTCTGAAGAACTGCTGTTGTGAGGTCAATGAGTATTTTGGGGAGGCCTTTTTGTATGGTCAGGGTATCAAAAAAACGGTTGACCAGTTCGGGAGGATACTTTTTGACAATTTCATCCATTTTGATTCGTGGGAGTCGGTAGGCAAATTCAACCGAGGACCTTACAAATATTTTTTGTTGAATAGACTCCGTCAGGGATAATTGCATGAGTTGAAGCCCTCCCAAAAGTAAAGTTCCCAGGCTTACCACGATGACCAGGAGAATCCAGGATGATGAAATCTGATTGGCAAGGGCCAAACTTATAACAGCCTGAATGCCTAGGGGAAGGGAAAGATAAATAAGTCCTCCAAAAATAGAATATAGATAAATGTGGGAAATCTCTCGGCGATCCAGAGAAAGGAGCCTAAAGAACCTTTGAAGGGGACGCCCTTTGGGATCGTCCTGTACATTCTCAGCCATTTAATTAAATTTAAAAGCCTATAACACCACAGTTTAAGCACGAGTTATCAAAGAGAAATTACGCCAAAATTGAAAAATTGTTTTAACTATATATGAATCGCAATACATACCTAGTCCTTGAATAGGAAGCTTTTTATATGATAAAAATCAGGTATAACACTTTTTATCCGGCAGGTCCGACAAAGAAGTTAGTCCCCTTGCCATATTCTGAATTCATGTAGATTCGTCCTCCGTGGTGCTCTACTATTTTTTTTTAGATTGCCAGTCCTACACCGGTCCCTTCGTAATCCCTACTCATCCTCTGAAATACCTTAAAAATGGCACCTTAGTGTTCTTTTTTAATTCCGATTCTATTACCACAAAAGAAATTAACTCTTTCAAAACTCAGAAGTTCTTTCCGCTGAATCAACTTAAATACCATCTTGAGTGGTCCGACGTTTGGGGCTAAGCTCAGTAATCCAGTACGGGTGTTTAGGGGACTTTACATAAAGGACGTGTACTTTCATGTGGACAGGTTTGACATAACATCAGAAATACATTTTATGCCACAAAAAAAAGCTACAAAAATGCTATATCAATAGGGAAATTTTAAATAAAAAGTCGTTCCTTGTTTCTCAACAGACTCAACATGAAGTTCACCGTTATGGTGTTCAATTACTTTTTTAACAATCGCAAGTCCTATTCCGGTACCTTCTTTATTATTATCTACTCTCTGAAATACACCAAAAATTTTTGTTAGATAATCAGATTTAATACCTATCCCATTATCAGAGACAACTATTGTGTGAAAATTCTCAGAAGTCTCAGCTGATATGGAAATGATAGGCTTCCTTTCTGGCGATCTGAACTTAAGTGAATTCTGAACAAGATTTTGAAATAAAAGGTAAATGTCCGAAGGATGACCTTTAATTTCAGGTAAATCGTTGACAATTATTTCTGCATTGATATTTTGAATAGCACTATCTAAACTTCTAGAAACTTTGGTCATAATATCATTCAAATCAATATCAACAAGTGCTACTTGAGATCTTCCAACTCTTGTATATTCTAATAAATCCTCAAGGAGATTAGACAAAAGGGTACTATTTTCTCTGGCAATTTGAAGATATTCTAAGACAACACCCTTATTTTCAATATTTTTATCTATGAGGTCTAAAAAAGAATGTATTGATCTTACTGGTGCTCTTAGATCATGAGAAACACTGTATGTAAATTGTTCTAAATCTTCATTATACCTGTGCAATTCTTTATTTTGCTGGTCAATTTTTCTGGACCGCTTTGCAATGAGTTTGTTTTTCTTTTCAATTTCCTCCTTACTTTCTTTTAGCAATAATTCTCTTGAATGTATTTGCTTATTTTGAACTTTTAATTTTTCATACTGTTTCTCCAGTTCTTCAGTAGTTATTTTTTTATACCGATATTTAGAGTAAAATATGACAAGCCCAATGATTAATGCAATGACAAGTGCCACAGAAATAATTTTCACCTTACGATCGCTTTCTTGTTGACGTTCTAAGGATCTTATTTTTATTTCCCTTCCTCTTTTTTCAAAATCAGCAATAACTTTTTCAAGAATAATTTGCTTTTCTTTGTTAATCAGGGTGTCATTAATTTCTTCATATAACTTGTAAAACTTCCATCCAAGTTCAAAGTTTCCTAGGCTTCTTTGTTGGGCAGAAATTTTCTCATATATCTGAGATAATTTGAAGTGATCATTTAATTCCTTAGCAAACTTCTCTGCGATTTCATATTTTTCAAGAGATTCATAGTAATTACCTGAAAAAGATAAGCCATCTCCCCAATTAATATACAAATCCATCTTTCCTCGAGAATCCTTGACTGGTAAGGCTTCTTTAAAGTACATCTCAGCCTTTACTTTCTGTCCAATTTTAAGATTTATAGAACTTGCTAAAATCAGAGCTCTTTGTCTAAATGTAGGTATTACCTCATCTTTTGGAAGTAATAAAATTTCCTCTAGGAAAATCAGGCTTTCATCATAGTTATTAATCTTTTCATTTAAAATTCCCAAATTGAGGATACAAAGGATGACAAGCTTTTGTTTCTTTAATTTTCTTGCTTCTTGTAAAGCCTTCACAAAAATTATACTTGCCTTTTCAAAATTTTTCTGATCTAGATATAAGCACGCAATATTTATGTCTAATCCTATTATTTTACTTTTTACACCCCTTATTTCCCAAACATTTTTTGCTTGGAGGTAATAATCAATAGCTAATTCCACATTCCCCATTTCGCTTTCAATATTCCCTAAAGTATTGAGCATTCCGGCTTGGCATTTAATATTTTCAATACTATCGGAAACCTCTAAGCCTCTAATTATATAAGATTTTGCAATTGCAAAATTTCCTTCTGTTAAATGGATTCTTCCAAGTATATCATAAATTCTAACTGTAGTTACACCAAGTTTGCTCTCTTGTGCCAGTTTGATTGCGTATAAAAGGCATCTCTCTGAGTTTTCTACATCGAAAGTATGATCTCTTAGTCTCTTCGAGATCTCGGTGACAATAAGATTTACCTTTTCTTCCCTCATACTTGGAATCTCAGTTAGGTTATCAAAGCAAAGAGGCTGAGCATTTATTCTATAAAATGATACATAGAAGAGAAATGACAAAATTCCTACTAATTTGAATAAGTAGAACATAAGACATTAATAATTAATTCAAGTTGCCAGTTGTTGTTTGATGATTTGATCGATTCCATGTATGAGGATAAATCCCATCATCTTAATCATAAATCCTTGTATGGAAACAGCATGTATCTTCTTGGGAAATCTTCCTTAAATGACACAGAAGAGAGTTTCTATGAATCGTCTCTGCTGTTTCTTCCATAGAGAAATGGGGTATATATCTCCCCTTTTCGAGTTCTTTTTTCTACAAATGTTCAGCTCAATCTGGTCGATTACCAAGAAGAGATATTCAAATAGATAGTTGATAAATCCACTATCTCCCTAGCGTTCGCTTCCAGCAGGTAGGTAACTGCCCCCCATCCTTAGGACCATTTTGAGTTAACTCATAATTGATTTTTCAAAAGAATTTCTGAAAGTCAGAAATATTAATTTTTCTTTTTACCCGATTGAAACATACTTCCTCTGGAGTTTTATGTCCAAATGAAGAAGGTGGGTTTAGCTCGTTGTGTTTTTGATCTAGGAACTGATTCCCTGATAGGCTGCTCACCCATCTCCATAACAATAAAGATAAAACTCTTCATGTTTCAAAGAACGCCACAGGCGCTCAGTGAAAATATTGTCCATGAACCTGCCTTTCCCATCATGACTGACCTTTATTTGCTTTTCCTCAAGGGCACTGGCAAATCGCTTTGAGGTAAACTGGCTTCCCTGGGCAGTATTGAATATCTCAGGCCTATTTTTGTTCAGCGCCCAAGTCAAAGCTTCCAGGCTATTAGACAACTCCCAGGCCGGCACATATCTGCTATACCAATCCATGATGGCGACAAGATAAAACAACCCTCCCTCAACGGGAATATAGGTGATATCTGCACACCATACTTGATTGGGTTTATCAATCTTTAAACCCTTGAGTAAGTACGGATATATAAAGCCAGGATCAGATTCCAGTTGCGCTGTAATCGCCGATTGAAACGGGAAGCAGAGAGCATCTGGGGAATATGTCCTCCCTACGAAGGTATTCTCTGGCATGTGCCTGATTGCCGCCAAAAAACAAGCTTGAAACCAAGAGGGTAGTCAACACTTCGCTATCGCTCATCTGGCAGCGGCAGTCTTCTTGGTGATCGAGGGCCTTGAGCATGTCATCAATTGAGATGTATATTTCGATGACTTGATCAAGCATAGGGTTCTCGGTTAATGATGGGGCAATTTTAATCTAGAGAACCCTTATCTTTTTTTCAATGAACTGACCAAATGCCCAACGGGCAACTTGGGTTAATTAGTTACCCTAAATATATGCTTTTTATATGAATCGGTCATAACTATCTTAGGCCATGTTTGAATAAAAAACTAGGCCCACCTGTTCAGAATGATATTTATGAAAGCAATTTGAACAAAGGTCTTTGCTGATAAGGCAGTTTTTTCGAAATCTCTTGACAATCTTCTAAAGAAATTCAATCACCCAAAAGAATCTACAGCTATGTGGTGTTTTCTACCCTTTACTTTTTTGGAACCATCTATTCCATAAGTTCGCTGATCAATCAAGTATGTGATCTTAATACTTTGGCTATCAACGGCTAGCCTACTTGGATATGCAGGTCGATTTTGCCTCATACGCTCTTGTTTAACAATTATCTGAAAAAGGGGGAGTGTTCAATTAACTGTGTCAGGGTTTTGACAGGTGCTTCGGTCCCGGCCGGGGCCCAAGCCCAAGCACCTGTCAAATCTGAAGATAGCGATTTATTCGGTCTCCAAAATGGATACTCAGCTGGTTGACCGCCAGAACCCAATTGTGAATGGGGCGGGTCCATTTTTTCTGAGATTTTCAACTGAACCGGGTAGACCAGCTTCATCAGGGATTTCTCGCTGGTAAAGGCTCCCTTCGACTTGGTAATTTTCCGTATCTGACGGTGATAGCCTTCGAGAGCCTCCCTTGGTCGGATCTCTTTGGCATAGTCAAAATACTCCGAGAGCATGTCCCGATTATTGCTCCACCAGCTGTCGATGACGATCTGATATCGCTGCCCCATTTTTTTTCCAGCTGGTCCAGGTGTGGCAGGCCCTCTGTCCGGTTGGGAACCTGATAGACCCGCTTGAGATCGGCCATGAAGGCCTTGCTCTCCTGGTTTACACCTTCCCGGCGACACCTTGTCGGTAATGGCGCTGAGCTTGGCCCTAGACAGCTCCAGTCCGTAGAGTTCCTGCAAGTGGTCCTGGATGGCCGTGTACTTCATCCCGAGTCCATAGAGCGAGAGAATCTTGTTTTCCAGACTCCTGCCAATCTGCCGCTGGCCTTTCCCCACCAGTTCCGGCTCGAAATTCCCCAACCAGTCGCGCGATTGCTCCAGATCCACCGGACCAATGCTGCTCTGTACCTGTTTTTGACTCCGGCCAGATGGGCGTCCATCTCCCCTTCCAAGCTGGCCTACAGCAGCCGTTTGAGCAGCGGAAGCCAATACCCCGTCGCTGCCTTCCAGAGGCTTAGCTTCACGTAATTTGGACAGCGCCTCCGCTTCAAAGGCCCCAAAATCAAACAAATCTTTTTCTTCCATTTTTCTATGTCTTCTCAAAAGTTAAAACTTTTTTGTTTGACAAAGTTATTCGAATGGTCTCATCAATTATACATAAAAGTAAAAATTATACATATAAAATTATATTTTAATTTAAAGTAATTTATATTATTTGGTATTTTAAATAAAAACTATAATATTCGCATATAAAGATCAATAACATTAATGCTCTATTTATGAAAAAGTTTACTGTTCTATTTTTGCTTTTTATTTGCTTTTCAGTCGTCCAAGGTCAAGTAATAAAATCAGATGCAGTGCGCTATCAGAATGACTGGGAAGACGAAGGCGATGCCAGCCCCACTCCTGAGGATATTATCCTCAAGATCTCTCCCAATCCAGTAGGTAGTGAGGCTGAGGTAGTTTTCAAAAATCTCCCCGGAGACGGAAAGGCTACCCTTAGCATCCTCGACATGAACGGCAAAGTTTACAAAAGACTCAGCATTGGAAATGAAAGAGAAAGATCAGGAAAACTCCTGCTGCCTACGCAAGGACTATCCTCCGGACTCTATATTATCCATCTTTCTACTGCCTGGGGAAGAATGGCTAAACGAATGCTCATCAAGTAAAATCCAGCAAGGCTGACAAACCATGAAAAGTTTTGAAAGGCCCTGTCAACAGACAGGTGTCCTTTCTTTTTTTTGTTTTATGACAGGTTATAGACAAATCGAGATGCAAAGGAGATTTGAGTAGGATTTTGCCCTTAAATATTTTAGTCTTGCAGGTATAATCTATACCCAAGTTTAGCCGATTTACCGTACTAAGATGTTCCAGCTCAGATTATTTACCCTATTCTTACTTTTTGTTTGCTTGCTGACTCCCCGCCTTTCCCTGGCACAAAACTATATCTCTGATCTCATCCTTCGCATGGATACCTCAGTGTATTCATGGGAGAAGGAAAAAATCGACTTCAAAGGCAGAAAAGTCCTTCCCATTTCCTACAATAACAGCAGGCAGGTCGCCGAATTTGAACTCGGCCTTCGGATTCCCTCAACTGTATTTGCTGTCAAACTCCTGTCCTCCGAAGGCTATGAACTGATAGACTCCATCCTGCTTTTTGATCAGAAATACTTTTCGGGCAGGCTGCGTTTTGATGTCCCGGACCAAACCCATATCGGAAGTTTGGCATTTCGCCTTTTGCTTAATAATGGCGACTCAGTCAACATTCGCTATCCCTTCCTGCCAATCGTCGCCGCTCCCATTACTACTCCTCCCCAGGAGCACACACTCTTAATCGGTGAGGTTTACTCTATGCCACTGCTGACCGAATACGACGAGGTCATACAGACCTTTAGTACTTGGAAAAAAAATAATAATTACGCTTACAGGATTACACGAAAAGAAGGCCAAACCTACCTGAACATCATACCCTTTGCCATAGGAGAGTTCGAGGTAAAAATAACTGCCAACACAATTATCCCTAACCTCGTCAACGGAATTTTGAAGTACTACCAGCGGATCGAGCCTTTTAATTTTTCTGCCAAAAAAGGAAGCCTCAAATTTCTCGACCTCGGAAGAGACGAGGTCTTGTTGGGTAGAAAGGAACGCAGCAAAGCCCTGGATATTACCTTCAATCGTCCTCTCGAACTCGATGCCAAAAGGGTGTACCGGATCGAAGAAAATGAAGACGTCGGAAGTCGGCTGGTAGGGGAGTTATTTACCAAAAAGCTCCTCCCCAATGGCCAGGTCCAAGCACAACTGAAGATCTATGACTACCACGACAGAGAAAAAAGCACCCTTTATCTCAAAGATGGTGAGCGTTCCCTTTTTCTGGTCAATATCAATATCATACCTATGCCCTCAGTTTCACAGGTATTTTTGGTGCGTAAAAAAGGAGAATGGAAGCCCCTTTGGAAGGTCAGGCCCGGAGAGGAAGTCTGGTTGAAGTGGGAGGGGGAGAGCCTGGACAAAGCTCGTTGGGAACTCAAAGGCCTTCAAAAATTCATCGAAAAGAAAAACACTAAAGTCAGTTCACAACAAGTCGAGGTAAGAGTGACCATTCCCAAGGACATAAGAGAGGATGAAATTCCTTTGCTACTGGGAGGGAAGGAGAGTGGCTTCAAATTGGAGATTCAGGAGTATGACAGGCCTCATCCGCTGAGTTTTGTTTCCTTGGGTTTTCCAAAGAAGCGGACCCGAATGTATGGGAATAAAATGATCGACAGACCCTACTATATTGATCAATTTGAGGGTTTTGACATCATGACACATGAGGCCTATATCGAAGCTGAGGAGGAATTATATGGGGTTCAGGATATTTACATCTACTTTACTCTATATGATCCCAAGGGAAGAATCCTTGAGGAAAAGAAGTATCGCCATGTACAAATTCGACCTGGAGAACACTCGCCCAGGCACGAAAAATATTCCCCTGAAGCCTGGGGGGACAGCCTGCTCGAACTTCGCAAGGTCTTCGAATACCCCATCGCTAAGGCAGATGCCTGGTCGAAGATTAACATACGGATAGGCCATGACAGTACCCATTATGGAAATAAACGCCAGGGAATGGAAGCTATTGAATTCAATTTGATCCTGCGCAAGCAGGTACAATTTGACATAGAAGTTGTTTTTCCGATTGGGATCATTGCCAATCATCCCGATCATGAAGGGGGGACTCGCATCGATGGAGCAAGTTTTTTCCTCATGGGCCAAATAGGATTTTACCAAAGGGACAAGGTCAACCAGCTGCATAAATTTCGACTTGGATTTGGTCCGGTGGCCCTCAATGCCCTCAATTTCAGGAAAAGCAATAGGGTAGACCTTGGTGTTGCAGGCATGCTCATGTTGTATCCGACCAACCAAAGATCCAAGGTATCCGTTCCCCTCTCCGTAGGCGGTGGCTATGCCATTACCCGAGATTATTGGTTTTTATATGCAGGAGCGGGGGTGAGTGTCAGGTTGTGATAGCCAGATTAAGCATATCTGACAAAGATCTGCGGCTGAAAGAATACCTTCCAAAGGAGACCCAACTCAAGGGACAAGATTTTCTGGATCTCACTCATCAGCGGATTGTCGATCAAAAAACTGGAAGGGGAGGGCTTTGTCCGATTGGGGCATGGAAGAATAGAGTTACTGTAAAAGTTATATTTTTGGATTAAAAAATACCTGATTCCTTCGATTAACAACCAAATAGCAATTTCTAGCTATGTGTGAGAACAAAAATATCTCCCGTATGTGACGGAAGTTACAGAGTGTGAGGGGGAAATAGGGCTATTTTAGGATATGAAAAAGAACAAAGTCATCAAATTGGGGTTAGCTTGTTTGATTTGTCTCTCTCTGGTCTTGGGCCTTGCTTTCTTAATAGAAGGACTCGGGTAGGGGAGGGGAAATTAATTTTTACGCTAAAATTATTTGAATCATGAAAAAGAACATGTCAAAAGCGGATCGTTTGATTCGCATCGGATTGGTTGCCATCATGCTTACGCTTTACCTTACGGGTACAGTTAGCGGAGTACTGGGGATAGCATTGCTGGTGCTATCGGGGATATTCTTATTGACAAGTCTTGGCGCTTTTTGTCCTATTTATTCCATCCTAGGAATCAGCACCTGCCGGGTAAGGAAAGCTTAAGGGGAATGTTTGTAATGGCAAAAGACAGGAGCTGAAAAGACAGGAGCTGCATGCAAAGGTTAGTGTAGCTTCTTTCTTTCCTAATTTTTTCTCATAATTTATATTATGTTAAGTAGCGGTCCTCAAATAAGAGCCAGAGGTAAAATCCCCTAGCCTCGTTCTGTATAAGCTTTTAGCAGGATAAAAAAGGAAAAGGAGTTCTTCATAAAGCCACTATTTTATCTCCAGGTCCTTTTTCCAGGCATTTAGGGCCGTGCTTACTTTGTCAAATTCTTCCTTCATCTCATCATAGACCTCCCCTACCCGGCTGAAGTCATTGCGCTTGCCTAGGTTTTCCATTTGTAGGCACAATTGGGCAAAATATTTGGCGCCCAACTGGGCATTAGAGGATTTGAGGGCGTGAGCTGCATGCTTGACTTTTTCTCCATTTCCGGTCGATATACCCTCCGCTAATTCCTTGAGCAAGGCAGGCGAGCTTTCTATCAAAGACTCGATCAGGTCGATGATCATCCCCTTGTCTCCATCCATCAAGTCAACGATTTCTTCTCTCACTGAATAATCCAGATATTCTGCCGTAACCATAAAAAGCAACTTTTTTTAAATTTTAATAATTATTAGTTCAAACATCTTAAAATTAATATTAATGGATATATATAAAAACCAAGATTAGGCTTGATTCTATCATCTACATATTCCAATTTAGACGAAGAACATATTGCGCCATGGATAAGAACAAATCAGGTTCAGATGAGGTTAGAAAGGATATGAGTGAGAATCCTATCAACCCAGACAAAGTAGCAGAAAATCCCTTCCTACTCCCCTACTCCCATTCTGTAGGCGGTGCGGTCATCAAGCCTATTGATAAGGGCAAGGTCAAGGGCAAGGCCATGCTCGCCATGAAAGAGCAGACCGATACCCAGATGGATCAAATAAAGGAGCAGGTAGACCTCTTAGTCAAGCAGGCCAAAGCCCTACAGCACAGAGTGGAAATTTCGGAAAAAATATACATGGCCGAGCTCAACTTTGAACCAGTCTACAATAAAAATTATTACCTCTACGAAAAAAGCAATGGTAAGTGGCAGCTCTCAATGGTGAGTCCAGATGAATGGGGCCGCAGCCTTCCCTTCAAAAAGCACCTGGCCACCGTCCGACTTATGGCAGATCATACCTGGGAACTCCAGGATAGGGATGACATTGAGGAAGAGCCCGCAGAGGATTAGGAAAGTAGCCTATCTACCATCCAATTCGCCTTCTGGCTAATACAAGTCTAGCCCTCATAAGGCTTTACCAATCAAGGTAGAGCCTCATGAGATTTTATCTCAACTTTCCAAACTGAAACACCGAGCAGCAGAATTCCCAGAAAAATGAACGCCCCTTTTCTGGCACCCTTTACATGCTCAGAGGATTTTTCCGGCCCGCCCCCTCTGTCAAATGAATGAGCCAGTTCGAGGAGGTCCTTTTCTATATTTCTTTATATTCGATCCAGTTCATCAGGTGCATGAATCCCTTCTGCTTTCTCCCTTTTAACTTGGACATATCTAGATTGAAGTAGGATTATACTTTGTCTTTCTTTCCGAGAAAATTGGCTACTACCGCTACTGAATTCTTGAAAGGCTTTCTCCAGGTCTCCCTCTGCTAGGAGGGCGACCACTGTTTTGTAGAGCATATTCTTTTCCTTAAGACAAAAAAGCTCCTTCCGAAAGACGGGAGGAGCTCATATATCAGACAAAAGTTTTACTTAAGATAGCTGCAGGTGGATGACTCATCAGGAGCCGAATATTTCCTGGAGTTTGACCTCTAAATTTCCGCCTCTAAGATTTTCTGCGATGATCTTTCCTTCCTTGTCCACCAAAACAGTGTAAGGAATAGATGAAACACCATAGGTTTGAGCAGCCTCGCTCTTCCAGAATCCCAAATCGCTGATGTGAGGCCAGGTAAGACCGTCTTTTTGAATGGCTTGGACCCAGGCCTGCTTGTTGCGATCAAGGCTCACACCCAGGATTTCAAATCCCTTGTCTTTGTACTCATTGTAAACACGGACGACATTGGGATTTTCTGCTCTACAAGGCTTGCACCAGCTAGCCCAAAAATCGATCAGCACGTATTGACCACGAAGATCGGAAAGCTTGAGGGTCTCTCCATCAGGAGTGGGCAGGGCGATTTCAGGAGCCTCCATGCCCACTTTAACCTTTGACTTGGGCTTAGCGGGATTTTGGCGAGAGTTTTTAATGGCTTCCATCTGCTTCTGCCGAGCCATGGTCTGAAAAGCTACCAGCATCTTTTGAATTTCCTGGTCAGACATGGCCGCTTCGCCATCTTGTCCGGCTTTCAGTCCTGCCTTAAAGGCTTCGGGACTGATGTCGAGGTCCTGTTGACTGAGGTTTTTTCCAATATCCATCCCGTAGGCGTATGATATGGTGTCTTGCGCTGTTTTTACGGAACTCTTAGAACTTCCGAAGTTACCGGAGTTGCATCCCAGGTTTCCGATGAGCAGCACAGACATTATAATAATTCCAAATCTCATGAGAATATGTTTTGTTCTTTTTTCAAAGATAATGAAGAATAACTAATTAAACAGATTCCTAAAGAAATCCCTTATTTTTTTCCAGAATCGACGTAAAGGAGACTCTTTTAGAGGGTTTTGTGGGGACGGAGAAGCCTGTTCTTTCACAGGAGGGACATAATCACCTCTATTGCCCAATAGTTTGAAGAGCTTCTCCATTTGATCGCAGGCTGAAGCATACCCTGCCACATAAATTTCTTTGGCTTTGTTGAGTTCAAAAAAACCATAGCCCTGGGCCCCGGGCTCGATGATGACGTCGCATTGAGAAAGACGCCTCTCCACATTGTTCCAGGTGACCAAGTCAAGGGTGCGAAAGCCAATCTCCATCAGGCTATCCAGGTCTTCGGACTTGGTCTGACGAATAGGTGATACATTGACTCCGATGAGGATATCGGAAATCGGCCTCAGCGGCTCTACCGGCAGATTATTGAGGACACCTCCGTCAACGTATAGGTGCTCTCCCATTTGCTGGGCCTTGAAAAGGATGGGTATGCTGGAGGAAGCTACCACTACCTGACTCAATTCTCCCTCCGAAATGATTTCATTTTTACCTGTGCTTAGGTTGGTTACAGAGGCAAAAAACTTTTTCTCCAACGATTCAAAACTATTGTCCGGAACCAGTTCCCTCACTTTCTTCTCTACGTAGGAAAGATCCGTAATGCCAAATTTTGGCAAGCCAACGCTAAACAGGTTGAGCAAAGAAGTATCCTGAAAAACTTCCAGAATCTTGTCAGGGCTGTATCCCGCTGCATAAAGACAGCCTACCAGAGATCCGGCACTGGTCCCGGATACATAATCTACCCTGATGTCATTTTCCTCCAGGGCTTTGATGACGCCAATATGAGCCACTCCTCTGATGGCTCCTCCGGAAAGCGATAAACCAACTGTTTTTGACATGATGATGTGATTGAAAACCCTGGCAACTACGTTGATTTTCCCATAAAATCAAAAGAGAGGAAAGCGATTTCGGCTCTCCCCTCCCCTATTCTTATCATGCCTAATATTCTCTATCTAAGCACAGTAATGGTTCCACTTTCTGTTTTTATTTGGATTTCTCCTTCTCCCAGATAATTGTATTCATAAACCCAGACATAGACTCCTTCCTGCACCAGGGTTCCATTGTTGTTTCTTCCATTCCAGGTGGCGTTGATATCAGAAGATTCAAAGAGCTTATTGCCCCAGCGGTCGTAAATGGCCCAACTTCCCTCTCTCAGATCACAATTGGGGAAAAATTGGAAATCATCATTCAGGCCGTCATCATTTGGGGTAAATGCGGTGGGTGCATCAATTTCGCACTCACAAAAACGGCTTACTATGTTCAGGCTATCGCTGTCAGAAGCACAATCGTTAGAGACCGTCACAAAATAAAATCCGGGCTCAGTTACTTCAATAAACGGTTCGCCAGAGCCATTTTGCCAAATTAGGTCAATGTCGGTCAGATTGGAACGAGCCTCCAACAGGATTTCTTCGTCATTGCCTTCACAAAGGACGGAATCTCCCAAAATATTTACGTTAGGCGTGCTGATAAAAGTGTAGGAGGAATTATCACTTTCTTCTCCACATTCATTGGATAATACCACGGAGATATCAGAGCTTCTCCTCACCACGTAAGTTGGGTTTTCAGAACCATCCTGCCAGCGGTAAAAGACCGGAGGAAAAATATCTGCTTGTGAAGCATCAAGGACCAGGGAATCACCCTCACAAAAGGTCATGTCCATGCCGAGGTCTACCGGCTCTGGGGGAAAAAGGTGGGTAATTCTGACACTGTCCGAAACGGTTCCACACTGATTGGTAACTTCTACCTCAAAGCTGCCCTCTACGTTGACTTCTCTGTTGGAGGTAATCACGCCATCGCTCCATAGATAGGTTGCATCGGGCCAAAAGGCATCGAGGAAAATGGTTTGATCCTCACACACTTCAAAATCATCACCCAAGTCTACCTCTGGCGAGATGGAGGCTGTGAGGGTAGTAGAATCACTGGCACTGCCACATTCGTTGGACACCCTCACGAAATAAAAGCCTTCCTGAGTGGCCACAAAAATGCTATCCGTGCTATTGTCCTGCCATTGGAAGTCAAAAGAGGGACCAGAAAATCCTGTTCTCAGGGTATCGGGTTCATTGTCGCAAATCAGTCCTTCTTCTGCCAGGAAGCCACCCATTGGAGGTTCAATGGCCTGGATAAGAACCGAATCCCTGTCAAATCCACAGGAATTTACCACAATCACTTCATATAAACTGGAAACGGTTGCTGTTACCACTGAGGAGGTATCTCCATTTTGCCAGATGTAGGATGATCCCGGGGTCCAGGTAGCGTCCAGGGTGAGGGTATTTCCCTGGCAAAAAGAGGTATCATTGCCCAGTTCAATGTCAGGTGTTAGGTTAAAATCTACATTAATGGTATCTGAAAAGCTTCCGCAGCTGTTAGATGCAGTTACAAAGTACTGGCCACTTTGAGAAACCGTGAAGGTAGAATCAGTGGAGCCATCCTGCCAAAGAAAGTTAGTTCCTGCAACAGTCGAAGCATTAAGGGTCAGGGGAGTACCATCACAGATGGTTGTATCATTTCCCAATTCAAAGGAAGGGGGCAAAGCCTCTTCAAAGCTAATGGTATCTGAATCACTCCCACAGGTGTTTGAAACCAGTACCGTATAGGCACCCGGACCGTCCACAGTAAATATAGAATCACTAAAAACAGGATTGTCCTGCCAGATAAAGGTAGCATTGGGTACAGGAAGGCTCAACCTTGCTGAGTCTCCCTGACAAAGAATATCGTCTGGACCCAAATCCACTGTAGGAGGCAAAAGGATAGAGGCTTCTACGGAATCTCTTTGAGTTCCGCAGATATTGGTAAGCTCTGCCCAGTAAATACCTGCTGCATCTATGGTAAAACTTGGAGAAGTACTTCCATCTTGCCAGAGATAGTCGCTTACCGCTGGCCTCACCAGGTCATATACGACAGAATCCCCCTGACAGAATGAAAAATCCGAGCCAAGATTGGGGTCTATCGTAGAGGGGTCAGTAGTGATGACCGTAAAAAGTCTTCTTGAGGGAAAACCACAGCTATCGGTAGCTATAACGAGGTAGGTGGTGTCTATATCGGGCCAGACCTCGGTTACCTTGGTATTGTTGCTTGAGATATTGTAAGAATTTGCCCAGGTAAAGGCTGTGCCAGGACCGGCATCCAGGCTTATCGTATCGCCTGCACAGGTGTAAAGGGTGTCCAAGTTGAAGCGAATGTCATTTAGGCAAAATTGGTGCTGGTTTCTGGCACCTCCTGTAGCTCCAGCAGCTCCAACAAATACCTGAGAACTTCCCCCAAAAATATTACCCACAATATCATACTGAAGTTGGAGGCGGAGGTCGCAGTCAACGTATATTTTAAGGCTGTCTACAAAGGGATTCCAGATGATATTAACGTCGTGGAGTTGTCCATCTTCGGCATTGCCGCTGGTTGAGAGAATATCAACGGGTCCGGCCAGGTTTCCCGCAGGATTTAGGTGGTCCTGAATTCCGTTGGCCATGACCGCGATGTGGTCATTCCCATTGGCCGGGGCATCCCAACCATTGACAAAGGTGTCAAACTCAATAGCAAGGGAGGGGATCATTCCCTGGTATCCGATGCCGCCTGCCCCTACACCAGTAGCCATGGTGCCCATGTTTTGTAGGATAATAGAAACTCCATCGGCTCCTCCGTCATTGAATCCTAGGAAAACCTGGCAGGAGATCTCGAAAGGCTGATCCAGGTCTATCCTATTGGTCAACCAAACATAACCAAGCTGACTTTGGGCATCCGGATTGAGGCGGAAACATGTAGGACCAATAGGAGTCGCTGATCCCTGGGTTACAAATTGGGAGTAGCCTGCAGTGGCTAATATCAGAAGGCAGACAGTAAGGAAGTGTCTCATATGTGTGGGAGGCTTTGGTTTTTTCTCACAACTATTACAAAGAAATATACCCTTTACCCTAACGTACATTGGCCTGGGTATCTTATGAAAGGGCTAATTTAGGTCTGTGAGCTAATTTTAGATGCCAAACATAAACAATTAGAAGCAAACGGCCCTGTAGAAAAAGACCCGTTATAGATTCAAAAGGAGGTATGGATTTATGAACATTCAATTTATCCATAACTTCTTTTTCCAGGTATATTGAGAGGTTATAATTTCCAAAAAATAAAGCCCTTTGGTCATTTCTGTCCCATCAACTTGGATTTTATTTTCCCTTGGATACAATTTTTGTCTGCCCATTCGCCCATTCAGGTCAAAAATTCGCAATTCTTCTACTCCTCTTCCTTCCCGAATTTCTATGTAGAACTGTCCCGATGCAGGATTGGGATAGATGAGAATTTCTTCTTCAAGGGTAAGCTCATTAGAAGTTGGCTCAAGCTGAAAACAAGAGGAAGTAACATAACAGGCCTTACTTGTGATTTCAACGGCATAGTTACCCCCTACTGTGGTGGTAAATGATTGTCCGTTTTCTCCAGGGATGATCGCATTTCCCAAATCGCAATCCACCCACTGATAATTGGCATTTGGAAAATTGGCCGTGAGGGTAGCTCCACTTTGTGAGACAGAATTGTCCAGTGTACAGGATTCGATCAGGTAAATAGAGCCTGCATTTGGGATGGAATCCTTTCCTGATTCATCTTCATCGTCCTGGTTGGAACTTATGATGAGGTAAGTTGGAGTCATGGCAAGGGCAAAACCAAAGGAATCGAAGCTTTCCCTGTCCGGGGCCACGATACGCTGTCTCTCTTCCCAATCCCCACTATTTTTCCTGACAAAGAGGTAGGCCGCTCCAGCGAAAGTAAGTCCGTTAGGGTCCTGACCTCCTACTTTTTCGCTCTCACCAGGAGCTCCTACCAGGAGGCTATCTCCAGAAAGGGCTATTTTCTGGCCAAAGTTTCCGTTGATTTCGCGGTCCGAAGCTACGAGCTTCCTTACCTGCTGGAATTGTCCATTCCCATCTTTTTCGAAGACAAAGACGGCTCCCGAACTATTAAGTATGTTTTGCAGGGCTTTATCGGTATCGTCGCCATCAGCTCCTACGATCAGCAATGAATCTGTAATAGCCAGACTTCCTCCAAACAAGTCTCCTCCGTTCCAGTCAAGGGTATCTGGCACGACGATTTGATTTTCTATCCACTGATCCGATAGGGAATCGTATTCAAAAATATAAACTGCCCCTGCGTCTGAGTCGTTGTTGGTGGAGGCTTGAAGGTTGTGGGCAAACCAGGCTCCTACTGCCAATTGAGAACCAGCGATATCCAAGGCAGAGCCAAAACTATCGCCTATTTCCATGTCAGAGGCCTCCAGAGCTTGGTGCAGAGTCCAGGTTCCTATGCTGTCTCTTCTAAAAACAAAGACCTGCCCGGCATCTTTGATGCCCTGAGGATCTGCGAAGGCCGCCCCAACAATAGCTATATCTCCTTTTAATTTGACCGAACTGCCAAAATTGTCCAAGGCCATCCCTTGGGGATGGGTGAGCTTTTGTACTTCGGTCCAATTGCCATTGGTTTGACGTTCGAAGATGTAAGCCGCTCCCTGCCCATTGTTACTGCCTTCGGTTTTATTCGCAGCTCCTATCAGGGCTCTTTCTCCGTAAATAGATACGGAAAATCCAAACCTGTCATTGGCGGCTCTGTCGGAAGCCACCAGTTTTTGCACCTGGGTCCAGTTTCCTCCAAATCCCCTTCCGAAAATATAGGCTGAACCTGCCTGGATAAGGGAATCTCCTCCGTTTGCATCGTGATCTTCCAGGCTAGCTCCACTCAGGGCAAAGCCTCCAGAAATATCTACTGCCATCCCCAGTCGATCCTGTGCGGCGCGGTCGGAAGCCGTTTGCTTGATGAATCGATTGAAATTTTGGGCCTCCAGGGGAAGGTAAGCCATGATTAGAATAAGATAGATGTACCTCATATGGCAGGAATTTTAACTTAAACATACGCATTCTTGATCAAGAGCGGAAGGGATCACTTCTTTTTACACAAAAGGCTTAGCAGGGCTGGCAGTACGATAAAGTCTCCGATCCACCCAAAAAATATCGCCAGGGAAACCAATTTACCAAAGTCGTGAAGGGAGCGAATCCCACTTGCGATCAGGACCAAAAATCCGGCGATAAACATAAGCGAAGTGGTCGTAGAAGGCTTAAGAATTCCCTTCATCACTGTCTTTAGCGAAAAGGTGTCCTTTTGAGATTCTCTTTTAAAGTTCCATATAATATGAAGGGTATCATCTACCACAAGACCGATAACCACTGAAGCAATAATAGAGGTAGCGATGTCCAGAGGAGTATGACTGAGTTGCATCAAAATTGCCAGAACGAATACAGGAAAGGTATTGGGGATTAAGGCCACAAGTCCGATACCCAAGCTACCCACCATAAGAATCATGGCCAGGCCAATACAAAGGACCGCCAGTCCCAGGCTCTGGGTCATCCCACTTACTATGAGGTCAATGTGCTCAATGTAAATGGGCAAATAGCCTACAGCTTTGAGTTTAAGGCCACTTCCCTCAAGGGTCTTGTCAATTTCTGCTTCGATTTCTCTTAGGTCCTTTTTCATAGACTGTACCGATCCCAAGGGAATGCGAAGGGACAATCGGCTGCGTTTTCGATCTTCAGTCAAGTAGGTTTTCTTGATTTCCACAGCCCGACTGCTATCTATCAGGCTAGCCATATTCAAGACCGGGCGCCAGGTATTGTAGGAGACTACCCCGTTGACAAAATCTATTTCCTCTACCTTCTTTTCGACTTTCCTAAGCAGATGAAAATCTTCTGCCTTAAGGGCTGTTTGATCGGAGTTTTCGACAAGAAAATCTACGGTATTAAATGAGCCAAAGCTTTCCTGAATGTAGGCCGTTGACTGCCTGATGCTATCAGAGGGAGGAAGGAAGTTGACACTGTTTGTATCTACCTCAATGCGGCTTGCCGACCACCCCCCATATATTATTAGGATAAAGACGGCAAAGGCAATCCAGCCTGACTTCACAGGATTTAGTCTCTCCAGGTAGGCATTTAGCCAGCGACTTTCCAGCTCTTCTTTTTGGTTGGGTGGGAGAATTTTTAACAAAATAGGAACTACAGCCACAAGAAGGACGATAAGCCCGATTCCTATTCCCCAAAAGGTAAGAAGGCCAAACTGAAAAATAACCTGTATATCACTGACCATCAGGGAACCAAATCCGATCATGGTAGTGATTCCGGAGAGGAAAATGGGGGGTAACTTTTCTCGAATAAAAGCTTCATCCCGGGTCTTTTTTCGGTTGAATAAGTGCAGGATGTAAGCAAAAAAATTGATGACCAGCAGGAGGGGCACCACCATGGTAATGAGGTTGACGGATATTCCGAACCATCCAAAGAGGGAGTATGCGGGAAGAAAAAGCAGGAAAAACAGGCCCACAGCGATGAGCATTTGCTTTAGGTTTCTCAGACGCCATGCCAGGATGGCAAATACGATTAGGAAACAAAGGGAAAAGAGGATGGCGGAGTCGCGGTTGCTCAACTCTTCGATACGGGTAAAGACCACTCCTGAGCCCGTCAGATCAACACGTATATCTTTGCCAAGTGGAGCTGTAGCCTGGCTAATGGAATCAATCAACAGGGGCCGATACGCGTCAAAATCCGGTAGCAGTTTAGGCCTTAGGTATATCATTTCGACATTTTCTCTTTCTGCTTCAAAGAAAAGACGCTCCAGCTTATTGAGGCGGCTCCGAAGGCCGATGGCAGCAGGCAAATTCAATGGGTTGCGGTACAAGACCTGATCCAGTCCACCGATTTTTTTTAGGTCAGAGGCCAGACCATCCAGTATCTCGGCCTCCCTGCCTTTATCCATGG
Source organism: uncultured Bacteroidia bacterium (assembly GCA_964564415.1). Classification (GTDB taxonomy): domain Bacteria; phylum Bacteroidota; class Bacteroidia; order J057; family J057; genus JALEFZ01. The sequence continues at coordinate 36,404 of CAZMAV010000025.1, forward strand.
AATCTGGAAAGGTGAGCAGGAGAAAGATCAGTTCATCATTTCCAAAGTCCTCTATAAACTGCTGCTTGTTGACGAGTTGAGGGGAGGAAGCTGGAAACCAATCCTCCATGTTGTTGTTGACCCGAGTATCCAGGGCCGGCTTGGCAAAAACCAGAACCAGCAAGCATATGGCAGGTATGAGGTAGTAGTGCCGGGTCAGAAATCGAAGGTATTGGAAATAGGTATGTAGCATGAATCAATATTTGATTGAGCAGGATCAGGCCACCAGGTGATGCATTCGGCCTTTTACATTTTTGAGTGCCTTGAGATTTAATTTTGATTGATGCCTGGGGTCCCTGGGAAGGGCTTTCCAAGCATAGAAAATTGAAGAAAGAGGATAAGATAATTCCTGGACCTTCTCCCGAAGCAGGTCTGCGGGCAGGTGAAATCCCTTTCCCAGATACAAGACCGGACTCCCATCTGTTTGTTGTACATAGGCAGCATCTTTGATACCCAGCTCTCTCTCCAGGTAGAATTCCAGCGGAAAGGGATGAAATTCCTCCTTCCCGAGCCTGATTATCCTATGCAGCCTGCCTACCAGATAAAGTCCTTCTTCTTTTTTATAGGCCATATCACCCATCCTGTGCCATATCCTCCCAGCCTTATCACGAACCTTGTTTTCTGCAAATGCTCGGGGATTCTCAAAGTAGGATTCGTTGACATGGTAACCTGAGACCAAGAGTTCTCCGATTTCACCCGCTTGGCAGAGCTCTTCTTCAAAGTGCTTGGTAGTCATGGGACCCCGGCAGGCTTTAACGAGTTTGTAGCGGGTAATAGGTGCTGGTTTGCCTATAAAAACTCCTTTGCTAGGATTATCCATATACTCTTTCATTTTGGCAAAAGAAGCAGTAGCCACCGGTTCGGCTTCCGTAGAGCCAAAAATAGCTTCAAATTTCACCTCGGGAAGTTTGTGAAGGCAGTCGATAATCAGGCTATAGGCAATGGGGGCCCCTCCTACAAAGATTTCTCCTAGCAAGAGAGAGGAAGAAGGTTGAATACCCTGTATGAGTCGGTCCATGAGGGAAGGAGACAGGATGCAACGGCTGACCTCTCGCGAAGAAATCACTTCGGCGAGCCGTGTTGGAGATGCCTCATGGACTTTCATGAGGTTTATAGGTGGAATGACTACCGTATTTCCTAGGGCTAGGTTGGCCAAGCCAACAATAGGAAAATTGGTCAAGTCACGTTGAACTGTCTCCCGCTCAAGGTGTGGGGCAAGGGCTTGCATCTGGGCAGCTAAAAAACCAAAACTTCGGTCAGCTCCTTTGGGGCTTCCACTGCTTCCGCTGGTGAAGGTAATCAGGGCCCTGTCCTTGTCTTCGAGGGGAGTGAATTCCATTCTCCCCTGCCCTTTTTCAATGCTTTTTATGCTCCACCAAGATGGAATAGACCAGGCAGAAGGTAGGAGATAAGCCAAGAACCTCAGCCTGGAAGAAATTATCATGACTTCGGGTCTGACCTGGCGGATCACTTTTCCCATTTGCTTCCCTTTCATCCAGGGATCCAGGAAGACTGCGGTTCCTCCCAGAGAAAAAAGTGCCAGTAAGCAGGCGTAGAGTTCGACCGACATGGGGACTGCGATCAGGACCCTACTTTCCTTGGATACTTTTCTGCGAATCAGTTCTGCCCGGGCACCTTTGACCAAGGATTCAAGTTGCTCATAAGTAAAGACCCTTCCGTCCTTCTCTATCAGGGCTTTACGCTGGGGCGATTGAAGGGAAAGCTCAAAAACCCTGGCTAGCAGAGGATGTGCTTGGGCAATGGATGAGTTCATAGTCTTTTTTCCAATAAGGCGTATGTCCTCACGGTATGTGCAGGGAACTTCCTTTGGGTGGTAGAAAAGGAAATATTTTTCAGGTTCATAAGGGCATGGATGGCATGGGTCATTCCCATTTTCCTAGCCTGACAATGAAGATAACGAACGACCTGACTACCTATCTGCTTACCCTGCCATTTGGGATGAGTGGCCACCGTCTTGACAATAAGTTTAGGGCTTTTTTCCAGGCCATTGGCTTCTGGGTTGTCTTCATATTTGGGATGCAAACTATCTGGATAGGAAAGGTAAAGGCCTACCAAGGCTCCCTCGGCATCTAGAAGCAGGAAGGAAAGGTCTTTTTGAAGGGCTCCCGGAAGGCGATCAAATATCTGACTAAACTCCTCGATTTCAAGGGATTCAAAAAGTGGATTCACTTGAAAACATTCGTTGAGGAGGTCAAGAATTTGCCTTTTCTGCCGGAGGTAATTATCCGTATCCAAAGGGACCCTGTGAAGCCCCAGTTCTTCAAGAAATAACTGAAAAGCGCTCTCCCCGATATCATTAGAAACAGTGAGATCAATCGCGGAGCTGTGGTAATAAATAGAAGGGAAAAAACCGGCGCTCTTCCATTGATCTAAATAAAAAGCGGGTTGAAAGGGGTCTCCCGTAAACAGGGGATGCTCACTATCCAGGTTAAACCGATAAGGATACCAGCTCGATCCATTGATGGGACCTATGATTTTACTACAATTTTTATTTTCGAGCCAATCTACAGCTGCATGGATCAAATTCGCAGCAATTTGTGGGTCGTCTATACATTCATACCAACCAAGAAAACCAATATGATCACTCGGAAGGTAAAAAGCGCCAATCCGCCCCTTTCCTTCGATGGTCCAAAATCTCGCATGCTCCAGGTGCTCCCTAGCTGAGGTATCCTTCCAGACCGACGACCATTGTGGACTCACCTTTCGCCGCACGACCGTTCCAGTTTGGAGGAAATGCTCCCAGTCGGATTGAATATTTATATTTGAAATTGATGTTTCGGTCATTTCGTTTGTTGAATCAAAGGTTAGAGGGGTAAATATGGGGCAGCCCAAAGGAGGATGAGGGCAGCCAGCAAGGGAACGGTAAGGTTGTCATAGCCATTTTGGCTTATGCCCTCAATCAAGGCAGTAGCAAAACCCAGCAAGAGTGCCATCCTCAGCATGGTGGAATCTACCCAACCCAGCATGGCATAAAAAAGGAGGGCAGAAATTAAAAATGCACTCAAAAAGAAGACGGAGGAGCCCATCAGGGTTTTTCTGTCCTTGATAAGGGAATAGGGCCCCCAGGGATATTTTCTCCCCAAAAGTGCTGCCAGTGGATCAGATATGGCAAGAATAAGGATGGGGATATAGAAAAAAATATAATTTCCGCAGTAGTCTTGTACCAAATAGAGGGAGTAGACTACAATGGGATAAAGAATAGACCCCCTGGATTTCCGGTTTATGGCATTGATGGATTTAAGTAAATTTAGCCTGAGGCTTAAGGTTAAGATAATGGCAAAGCTTCCGCAGAGGAACAGCACCAACCAATGATTGTCCAGCAAAACGGGGAAGCTAAGGGTGATCAGGCCAGTGATGATATGGACATATTTTCGGCTGTACTCACATTTAACCTTGAACCTGTGGTACATGAGTTCAGCACTGCCAAAGAGGGCCAGAAAACCACCGGCCAACATGAAGGTATGTAGGATAGCTGGGTTCATGACTTTTGATCGATTATGAATTTCCTGTAAAAAAATCCCTTGTCAGAAACGCTTAGGTCTTCAGAGGCCTTCACGTCTTTTTTTATCCTCTCGGGAAAAATCTCAGATAGTTCGCGGGGTACCATTAGGTTCCAATAAGCCATCCGGGCCTTAGGGGCAGAAAGATCGAGCAACTTTTGACCCACTTGCCGAAAAAGCTCGGGGTCCATGTATTCAAATATATCGGATAGGTTGAGGTAGTCGATGTTCGGATGAGCCTTTAAGGCATCTTCAGCAAGGCCTTCAAAGAGGTGAAGGCGGTCGATATTTTTCCGGATAAGGTTATAATTTTCTTCTCTCAGGTAATGAGGGGACCTTCCCTGAAAATGACCATTAAGGGTAAAGTAAAGAAAGTGATTCTCCTGGGCCTTGGCACTGCTCAGTTCTCTTTCTGCCATTTGAAAAATGTACTGGGAAACAGGGATGTCTACCTGACGAAAAAACTCAGGGTCCCGGCCCAGCCTTCCCATGACCCATTTTCCAAAAAATACTTTAAAAAACAAGCGCCAGCGAGCTGTATTCCAATGTTCCTGGTAAAAATGCTGTTGCTCCTCTTCGCTTTTGGCAACAAATACCTGTCGAACCTTTTTTTTGCTATGTATGAAGGGCAATATCCTCAGAGCAAAGAGTCGGAAATATTTTTCAAATTTACCCTGATAGATCAATCCCTTTTGGATCAAGGCATAGTGTCGGTCCCAGTAGGCCTGGGTTTCAGGACTTAGGTTTTTCCGAAGGATATGATAAAGCTTTCTCCGAAAAGGAGTGGGTGTAAAGCCCATAAATTCCCGATATTGGGGCTGTCCATAGGTCCTGATTGCTTCTTTTTTGAGTTCTACCAGCCGGAGTTGTGCAATGCTCAGGTCTACGGCAATTACTTTTTCTGCCCCTGTAGTGAGTAGGGAAAGGGAATTATCTCCCCCTGAAGCAATAGACAGGACTTTGGAGCCGGGCTTTACCTTAAGGCCTTTGAGAAGGATCTCAGCATCTTCCCAGCAGTTGGCGTACCGGATCAGCTCAAAATTGACACGTGACAATTGCTTACTCATGGTCGATGATATTTATGATTCCCGAACTGCCATCCATTTCCACCCAATCTCCGGTATTTAGCCTTTTGAGGAGGCCCTCAATTCCTACAATACAGGGAATACCCATTTCGCGAGATACGATGGCCGAATGGCTGAGAAGGCTTCCTCTTTCCACCAAGATCGCCGATGCACTGGGGAAAAGGGTAACCCAACCGGGATCGGTACTGGAAGTTACGAGAATGTCTCCTCCAAGGGTATGGGTTTCGCGGGGGTCCTTGATCACACGTACCCGTGCCTTGACCTTCCCGGGACTAGAGCCGACTCCTCTGAGGCTATTGCCCTCTCCTACTTTTGCCTCCAAAGGATAGAAATCATTGCCATGATAGACGACTCCGTAGCTTGTGATTCGCTCAGCAGGGGCTTCCATGTCATTATATTCTTTGTATTCTTTCTTTCGAAGGTCAATGCTTTCCTTGATCTGTGTAGAAATTGCCGTCCCGGAAATAAAAGCAAAAATCTCTTCTTTAGAGAGATAAAAAATATCCCGGTGATGGTCGATGAAGCCCTGCTCATAGAATCGATTTCCGATGGCAGAAAATATTTCTCTGACGATCCCAAAGCCTCGGGTGCGTTCGTAGCGTAGATTTTCCCGGCTGGAAACCAACTCTCTGGATTTGCTTAGGACGTAATTGAAAATTCTCTTTTTGAAAAATTTCCCTTTGAGGGATTGGGCGGCTTCTTTTTCGGCTTCTTTTCTCAGCCTTTCTTCCATGTTATCCCTGGTGAGGTGCCGATTGATTCCCTGCTCTACATAAGATTTCAGAATGCCAAGCAGGATTTCCGGGGCCTGTTTGTATGAAAGGGTTTCCAACTTGAGTTCACCCACACATCGCTCGCCAAAGTCCCGAAGATAGGCTTCTATCTCGGCGTATATCTCAGGAAAATCGCCTCCCTTAAGAGACTTCCAAATTTCCGGCGGAGACTTGGAGAGAAAGAGTGATTTGGCCTCCTCCTGTTCACCGATCTTATGGCTAAGGCTAAACAGGCGATGGATAGGTTCGGTAGAGATGATGTCCTGGGAGCCACAGTGGAGGTCATTGTGGAGATTGGGGTTGTTGCCAATTTCCCATTTGGTGATCAACTTTTCCAAACTACCAAAGAAGATCATGGCAAAAAGGTCGTTGATCAGGGGAGCCTTCCACTCCTCAACGAGGATGAGCTCGAATTTCAAATAGAGGTGCATCAGTTCTTCGGCCCGGCAAGAATCAAAATCTATAGCCTGGTAGTCCGCTATTACCTCATCCAAAAAATCCTTGAAACGCTTTCTTTCCTTTGGCAGTCCCCTGAAATGGGCGACCATCTTCCTACCCATGATGAAGATTCGCTTCCAGGCTTCCCATTTTGAATATTGAGGAAGATCTTCGGGATCGAGCTCAAAACTCTCCTTCACTCCCATCATTTTTTCCATAAAGCCGGCATTCAACGAATAGGCAGGAAGTAAAGCCAGCAATTGGTACCAGGATTTGAGGTTGTAGTAGACCCTGCCATTGAGAAGGCCTAACATATTCTGTAGGGTCCACCGGTGAGCCTTTAATTCTTTTTCCCGAATACCCAGGATGAGAACCAATTGGCTGTAGACAGCCTCATACATTTTTATGATAAAGGAAAAGGTCAAAGGAGTGGTAACCCCCGGATAGGACTCAATGATGTTGCTGTTGTCCCAAACTATCTTTTCTCTCTCTTTTTCAGGCACTTTGCCCAGGGAAGTTATAGCTCTGCTTTGAAGGAGGAATAGGTGTCCATCCGCATAAGCAAATTCTATGTCCTGAGGTTTTTCAAAGGCCTCTTCAAGGCGATCCAGGACTTCGGTAATCTCTAGGATTTGTTGAGGATTGAGGCTGGGTTGATTTTGCCTTTCTTTGGCAAGGGAGACCTTTTTGAGCCCTGTTCCATTCTCTATGGGAAGGTATGCATAGGACTTTGAGGCAATTTTTTCTTCAATTCCATCTTTATGGTACATGAAGGTATCTGCATTTAAATCTCCTGAGACCAAGCCCTCTCCCAAGCCAAATACAGATGAAATGACCTTCTCGGAATGACGTCCATTTTGGGGGTTCATGCCAAAAGCTACCCCGGCCACATCGGCATGCACCATCAGTTGAATAATGATTGACATGGAAGTTTGAGGAAGGAGATCGTGATTTTCTCTGTAGGCCCTTACCCGTTCGGAATAAGCGGAAAGCCACACTTTTTTAATGTAGGGTTCCAATTCGGTCGGGGGTATGAATAGGTAGGATTCGAATAGTCCTGCAAAGGAAAAGTCTGATCCATCCTCGTCCACCGCTGAGGATCTGACGGCCAGAAAAGTTTTTTGACCATCTTTGATGCCTAAAGATGCCTTTATTTCCTCGATCCAAAGCTTGGGAATGCTAAGACTTTCAATCTCTTTTTTAATATGAAGCGTATCTCTTTTGGTCCCAGAACTAAGAAGTGAATCCAAGGCTTCGTGAGGGATGAGGGTCCACTTTGGAACCTGGAAACCGAGTTCACTCAGCCTGCGAAGGTTTTTGGCCTTTCCGCCCAGGGAGGCTGACTCTTCTAATTGACCCAAATGCAGCAGTGATTCCTTCATCTATTCAAAAATTAATTGGTTCAACATAGGCAGGGCTCCAAGTGTGAGGTACATGCCTGCTGTCCACAATCCGGAAGCATATTCGATGTATTTGGAGGGCTTTTCCTTTTTATTTCGAATGAATACCAGTCCAGGTAGGGCGCATAGGACAAAGAGACCCAGTAGGATTAGGGCGGCGGTCCATCCTAGGCCTGCATAATAAGCGGCTGCCTGACTTGCCGTAAGGGTAATTCCTAGCAGGGCGAGCCAGATGAAGGTCCCGCCTCGGGTTCCATATAATGAAGTGTAGGAAAGGACCCCCTCTTCTTCTTTGTGAGGTGCTCGTATTTTCCTACCAAACTCAAGGACCATCCCATTGAGGTAGGAAACCAGAAAGAAGAATCCCAATCCAGGCGGTGGATCTACCCCCTCTAGCAAAAAATCCAGACCAGTTGCATAGACATCTACCAAAGGAATGATAAACATATGTGAAGTGATATAGGCAATCTGATGAGCTTTGAGCCATCGGGGAATAAAAAACTCAACACCCATCAGGCAGAGGTAGGCCAGCACCATGAGGTAGAGCCAAAGCATAGGCATTTGAAAAATGAGGAGCAAGGCGATTTGAAGGGCTGCCACTGTTATTCCCACCCACCTGAGTTCCTTCAAGCTTATGAGGCCTCGGGGCACGGGCAGGTAGGTCCTGTATTTGGCATCCTCTTCCTTGTCTTTGAACTCATCAAAAACCCGTACCAGAAAAAACAGGCTGATGGTCAGGCTTATTCCAATCAGATAATCCCCCAGGGAGATGAAGCCCTCAGCACCTCTGCAAATCCGGCTGTAGGAAATGGCTGAAAAGGTAAAGATACTGATGAGGATACCATGTGCAAAGGGTGGAAAACGTTCGCTGAGGTATATCCAAAACCGCTTGATAAAAACGGCATCCTTTTGTCGGCTCAAGTCATTCATTTTTTTCTTCCTAAGGATTGGTGTGCTTTGGTAAAGTGCCCTGCGGAGAGGGCAGCAGCAATGGACAGTTCTCCTGCGAGGAGTGTGGCTGCACAGATTTCGGCAAACTTTCGGGCCTGCCCAGGTCCTTTACAGTCCATGATTTCCAGGCATTCTGCCTGTGTGGGCAGCTGTGTTCCTCCTCCTACGGTTCCTATAATAAGATTGGGTGCGGTGACCGATGCGTAGAGGTTGCCATCATCATTGACCTCCATGACGGTAAGCCCCACAGAGGCCTCAGATACACAGGCTACATCCTGTCCGGTTGCCAAAAATAGGGCCGCCAGTCCATTGGCGATGTGTCCTTGTGCGCCTATGGACCCTGACTGAATGACGGCGAGGGTGGAGGATTTCCAATAGGAAGCTATTTTTTCCGGAGTGGTCTTGAGTATCTCCTCTACAATGTCTCGGGGTACAATGACTTCGGCGCTTACTTTTTTGCCTCGAACCCTAGAGTAAGATACTGCGGTAGCCTTTTTATCACCTGAGTAGTTGCCCTCTATGTACCAGTACTTAGGTTTTATCGGCACCCTTTCCAGGATATATTCGCAGATGTGTTGGGTACAGATGGTGACCATGTTTTGCCCTGCTGCATCTCCTGTGGAATATTCAAAGGTGAGAATAACTTCATTTCCCTGTAGGCGAATATCCAGGTGCTCCAATTGAGCATAGCGACTTGCTTCACGGGTAAGACTTCTGAAGGTCTCAAGGGATTCTGCAATCCAGATGGAGAATTTCCCGGCCTCGGGGATGCTGTTAAACTTAAAGAGGGGGCTTCTTTGAACCCCTTCTGTCAAAAAAATGGAGGTTACTCCTCCGCTGTAGGTACAGGCCTTGGCGCCACGGTTGTAGGAAGCTACGAGGGCACCCTCGGTAGTAGCAAGGGGAACGTAGTAGTCTCCATTAGCAAAAATACCCTTAACATGAAGGGGGCCAATGACTCCCGTTGGGACCCGGGTCATGCCGATGTAATTTTCGATGTTACCCTTTAAGACACCTGTTTCTTCCTCCTCCTCAGAAGAAGTAAGCCGATCCAACTTTAGCTTTCGCTGCTCTTCCAGAAAGCGAGTTCTGGTCATTTTACCTTCTGTCTGATGAGGATGTTGGATAGGTAGGAGGGGAATGGCACGTTTGCTTCTCCGCTTTTCCAATCGAAGGGCCAACTGATCGATGGTTTGGCTTTCTTCTATTAATTTTAGGGCTTTCTTTAGTCTTTCAATGGCTGAACTCATGGTTATGGTAAATTAGGTTCAGGATCATTTTACACAAATGTACTGAGAGGAGGAAAGAAGGCTGTAAGGTTTTTTGCCTGTTTTTCTCGGTTTTAGGTTTTCTTGCAAAAAAAGGGAGGTTTTTCAGACTTTCTTGCAAGATTTCCTGGGTGGTGGATCAATTTCAATCTGCTTTGAGAAAATTAGCGATAATTAGGAATGAATTGCTGAGGCGCTGCTGGGCTTATCCTTAGTAATTTGTTTTCAACCCATGAATATGACTTGTTCGATCACTAAAAAGCATTCCTAACAATCATTATTGCTTCACAAAAAAATGCCCCCTTTATGTTATATATGTATAAAGGAGGGCATGAAAAACTCTATGAATAAGGTTGTGGCTTATGATTATAAAGCAATCACTGGATTAGGACCTTTTGAGAAAAACCATTTTCCATCTTTAGGAAATACATTCCTTTCTGAATTTCTCTAAGTGAAATTTCTGTCCTGCCCGGCTTCGCTTCCTCTGATATTACCTGCTGCCCCTGCGTGTTGAAAAGGGCTATTTTTCCTCTTAATTCTCCTTCCACAATAAGGTAGTCGCTGGCCGGATTTGGATAAACTTGTACGGCAGTAGGCTGGGGTCTTTCGTTATTCAAGGTAATGCTTCCACAAAAGGAGGTATTGGGCTGCAGTTCCAGCCATCCTTTGGGACTGAGGTCCTTTCCTTGAAAAGCAGGAAAATCCATTGGAAAACGCTTCATTCTAAAAGTCAGGTTGTCATTTTCAACCAGGCTATCTCCTTGTGTAGCGATATTTGGCTTTTTGACTGGCGTGACATACTCCCATACAATCTCTTGATCAGGGGTAATTTCAAAGTTGTAACCAAACCTCCCAGCGGTAACCAGATAATTATCATTGGGCAGCAACTGCACACCCGAAAGCCCTGTAGACCACATTTTGCTGGGGGTAGGATGCTTAAGGGTCACATCGAAGTTTTCAGGCAAATATTTTCCATTTTGAAAGGCGTAAGATTGATTCAAGGTATCAAATGTAGGGACTACGATGTCAACTGTAGACAGGTCGGGTCCTACCTGGTTGTTGAAAAGGGCCAACTTGCCATAATTGGGGTGTGATGCTGGGATAAGGTCATCGATCCAGTGAATGTCGTGCTGATATTGAAGGCGTTGGTCAGAAGCACCACCGGCACGATAGGCTGAGGGATTGCCCCAGCGGTAGATCAGGTCTCCTCCCATTCCCGAGTTGCCTCCGCTGTGTCCGGCAGCTTCTTCAATAGTAGCGGAGTGGTCGATGATCCATATTTCATCAAATTGAGGGATAGAAATTACGATTTGATCCAATTCGGGATTATAGTCCAGGGCGTTGGCATGAAGCCAGTCTGCAAAGCCAAAATTGGTGTCGAGGTTCAGGTCGATCAGTTCGGGATGATCACCTACCACACCAAAGTTATCCTTGGTAGAGTCAAAGTCCTGAATGAGGTGATCCCAGGCCCGCCATTTCCAGACAATGCTATCCTCAAGGGGATCGATCTCTATGATCATGTCCGGCCACAGTTCACCCTCTGTCATGGTTGCAGGATTTCTTCCGGCTTGTAGGGCTTCTGATTCACTGATATACTCCCAAGCAATGGCCAGGATATTACCATTAGGCATGGGAGCAAAATCGTGGTGAAGCCTCGCAGAAGAATCATTGAGGGTGTAGGAATAGAGAAGGTTGTTGTCCCAATCAAGAATTTCGATGGTCTCCCCTCCTCCTCCGGCAAAAATGGGGTCATTGCTGACGTCCGCTTTCCGCTTGCCTTTGATTAGGCGACCATCTTCCATGAGGTAGGCCAGGTTTCCAGGACGGATGTCAGCACTGTCGGGCCAGGTATGGACGATTCTTCCACAATTGTCGATTAGGTAGGTATTGGGTTGATTGTGAGGAAAAAATAAGTTGTAGCCGGGATAGGCCTTGCTTTCTTCATGAGAAAGTAATCCCACGGTATTCTGCCCCCAAAGACCCTGATAGATCCAGGCGAGGAGGAGAAAGAGTAACATTTTTTTCATCTTAACTTGTTTTAGATTTAACTGGTAAGGATTGTAAATCTGCAATTTTTAATAAAAATTTGAAAAAAAATACCTCAAATACGACCTGTCAGCCTTGAGATTTCTTTACCTACAGTCATAAAAGAAGGCAGGGGCATAGAACCTTTTCTGGTTGTATGCCCCTGCATTTATGGTTCCTGACTGATGATCCAGTTTTTTATTTAATGATTTGATATTCATTGGCGGCAGTCCATCCTTCCATCCATCCTGCACCTGTGGCGGCATTGGGATTGACGGCACCGGTGTAACTTGGATTTTCGAAAAATCCACTACCTTAATGGTACCCAAACAAAGCAGGGGACTTCCCTTTATCCCAAAGCAGGGACGATAGAAAATCGCCCCTGTCTAAAAGTAAGTTGTTTATTTTTTCTTATCTGCCCCATCTACCTCTACCTCTGCCTTTATCCATTTCGGGTCCCTTTCCTCCGGTAAAATACCTGAAGTTGTAGACGAAGTTGACCATAAAATAGCGCTGCAAGACAACGTTTCTCACATCTTCAATGAAGGTAGAGGTTACATTTCGTTGAATGCTGGTGTTTTGTCCCAAAGCATCGAAAACCGAAATGCTAATTTCTCCCTGCTCCTTTTTGAATAACTTTTTGCCTATGCTCCCATTCCACAACCAGAAACTTTGGTTGAAGCCATCTGCCAGTCCGGTAAATAGCTGGTGGTAGACCTGAGACCTGAATACCATACCCTTCCAGAAAATAAGGTTGACCCGAAAGGAAGAGTTCTGGCTGTAAAATTCAGTATTCAGTTGGCCCTGCACGCTATTGATCACCCGGTTGAAGCTTGCATTGGAAGAAAGGGTAAAATCGATCTCTTCACTGATATTGCTACTAATGGTCAGACCCAAGCCTGCACGGTAATTGTTGGAATAATTGAACCTGGAATTGATCATACTGGGGGTCCTGGAGTAGTTGAGCGAAAGATTGGTATTGATGTTAATTTTGAGTTTTTCAATTTGGCGTCCATAGCTCACATAACCAGAAAAGTCCATTTGTTCTCCCAGGTTCATGGGCAGGGTAAGCTGAGTCCCGGGCTGTAGGGTGATCCCATTGACCTGACGACTGTCGTTTTCGGCAATAAAAGTGCTGTTACCCACAAAATCTTGGGTTACAGAGCCTCTAAGTCGGCTGTACCAATTGGATGAGTTTTGGGTATTGGTGTAGGAATAGCGGACCACAGCAAAATGGCGGTAGCTCTGATCCAATTCGGGATTACCCGTGCGAAGTTGAAGGGGATTGCTATTGTCTATTACATCCTGAAGCTGAGAAATGGATGGGGGATCTGTAGAACCCCGGTAGTACAACCTCAGGTTTTTATTATCAGCCATGTCATAACGCATGTAAGCCCTGGACACTACTCCATTGAAACGGGTTCGGGTGTCAAAGTCTCTGGGAAAGGTCTGGTCATTGGTCAGGTCTGCCTGCTGATAGCCCAGGCTCAGATTAGCAACAAACTTCCCATCATTCAAGCTTACACGAAATCCAGTACCTAGTTCTTGGCGGCTATACTGGTTGGTGAAGACATTGGAAAGGGAAGTATCGAGTCGATTGTAAGCATCAGCGGAAGGATTAAAGGCAAAGGTCTCGGTCGAAGCGTCATTGACACGGGGATTGTATTCATATTCTATTTCGAATCGTCCCCAATCTCCGACTGGCTCGTTAAATTCTACTTCCAACCCGACATCCCACTCATCCGATTCACGTATGGATTGCTGGTCTGTACCTATCTCTGAGGCTTGTTCGCCAAAATAATCGACTTCAGAGTCCAGCAACCTGCTCCCGCTTTGTCCTCCGTAGTCCGTCTCCAGTTCGATTGAAATGGATCGCCCCTCATCGTTGAATTTGTGATTGAAGGTAAGATCGTTGGAAAAGGAGATGGCATTGAGATCGGTCTGAAGGAGGTTGCGAAACTCATTGGACACTCTCGACCCTATCACAGTCTGCCCCGAGTCCAGGGAAGTACCGCTGTTTTGTTGGAAGGAGAAGCGAGGCCTGATTCGAATTTCGTTGTATTCATTGATTTTATACTCCAGCCTCAAGTTGACGCGGTGGTTGAGATTTTGGGTGTTGGCCTGACTGAATTCCTGGTAGACCTGACCTGTATCTCCATCCAGGACAAAGGTCTGATTGGTATTGGTCAGGGCTTCATTTTCGGTATAATTGAAAAAATAGCTCCCACTCACCTCAATCTTATCTGACCACTCATCGGCAAAGTTGATGCCCGCTGCCTGGGTAGTACTGATGCCGCCCTGGGTATTGACCAAAAATTGATCCGCAGGTCCCCTGCCCCATCGGCGTCTCCTGCCCCCACCCGAAATTCCTAGCAGGTCTTCCTGGGCAAAATTCTGCTGATTGACATTGTTGGACTGGACCAGCAGGGTCGTCCGACGATCACCATTAAAGAGATTGACGCTGGCACCTGCCTTGTACCTGTCCTCCGGATAGCCATAGCCCCCATAAGCCCTTCCAAAACGTCCCTTCCTTTTCTCGGGCTTGGTTACAATATTGATGGTTTTGGTTGTTTCTCCATCTTGGAAACCCGTAAACTGGGCCTGGTCACTTTGCTGGTCAAGGATTTGAATATTTTTTACTACTTCTGCCGGTAGATTTTGAAGGGCAGCCTTGGGGTCATTTCCAAAAAATTGTTTTCCATCCACCAGGACTTGTTCGATCTCTTCTCCCTGGGCCTTGATTTGCCCATTTTCTACCGTTATCCCTGGCATTTTCTGAACTAAATCCTGGGTATTTGCATCGGGATTGGTGGTAAATGCACTGGCGTTATACTCCAGGGTATCGCCTTTTTGTTCGGCTATGGCCTCCTGGCCCTCAATGGTCACCTCTTCAAGGTTATAATACCTTTCTTCCAGTTTTATTTCGCCGAGGTTGGTGCTGAGATCAAGGAGGGTGATTTTTTTGTTCAATGGCTCGTAGCCTACCAGGGTAATGGTCAAAGAGTAATCCCCTTTCCGGAGCCCTTCGATCAAAAACTTTCCACTACTCTCTGTAAAGGCTCCTTTGCGCAAGCTACTGTCCGAGCTGATGATTAGCACGGTGGCTCCTTCTACTCCCTTACTGTTTTTTGGCGTGAGTACCTTTCCTCTCAGAGAAAAAGAATCCTGGGCAAATGAAAAAGAAAATAGGAATAGGATAGACAGAAGTGTAAAGAAGTATTTCATCTAGGAAAGCATGTTAGTTTGATATTGAACTAAGGTATTAGAATTCGTAACATCGAGTAAGGGTAATGGTTGGCAATTAATGTAAGCCATTGAAATTCTTTCTTTAAACAGCAGGATGATGCCCCTGAACGACCAAGACGAAGGATGATTGGGACATGTTTCATACGAAGATGGACTTTAAAGCTTCGTTTGGCCTACAAATATCCAAGTAAATTTCCCTTAGACCTGGCTGTAACGTAGGTATACATGATAAGGACATATTTACTTTTTCATATTTAACACTCTGATATATGTAATCTTATATTCAAACAATTCATTTGTATAAACTTGCTTACATTGGCGGCGAAAATGTCCTTTCCTTCTAACAAATTCCAGACCACAAGTTCTGGAATACAATTTACCCATATGACAAAAGCCTTGGCTCTGCCCCGCTTCCTACTACTTTTATTCCTTTTGATCCTTGTACATCATGGATGGACCCAGGAACGTTTAATCAAGGGTATCGTCCGAGACAGTGTCGCTGGTGAGGCCTTGGGCTTTGCTACGGTTGCCTTATACAATCAAAGCGACAGCAGTCAGGTAGGAGGCAGTTTGGCAGATTCTACTGGTAGTTTTAGCTTCGAGAAGCCTACAAATGGGAATTACCTCTTGGCCATCAGCTTCTTGGGATACGCACCCAAATCTATTTCTTTGAATATTTCCGGGGAGGAAGAAGTAATGAATCTTGGCATAATTGGCCTAAAGCCAAGTCAGCAACTTCTAGATGAGATCGAAATTACAGGACGTCAGAGCAGGTCCTACAATACCATTGACCGGCAAGTATACGATGCGAAGCAATTTCAAAATGCCATTGGAGGAAATGCTACCGATGTGATACGCAATCTCCCGGGGGTCTCGGTCAATGCGCAGGGAGGGATCAGCCTCAGAGGCAGCAGGGATTTTATGGTCATGCTGGACGGTCGACAAATTCAGATTGATGCTGCTACTTTGCTGGATCAACTTCCCGCAAATTCTATCGAGGATATAGAGGTCATCACCACTCCTTCCGCCAAGTATGACCCCGATGGAAAGGGGCGAATCATCCATATCAAGACAAAATCTGGCCTGAGCGACGGCTTCTCTTTGCAAGTCAACGGTAGATTAGGCGCTCCCAGCATCGAAACCTATGACAATGCCGAGGCTCACAGACGCTTTGGGGGAGACATTACAGCAAACTGGAGACAGGGAAAATGGAACCTGGCCGCCATGGTAGATTATCGCCGCGATGACATAGGAGGAAGAAGGGTGGGATACGTCAATACCTACCTCAATGAGGTCCTAACTGAGTTTCCTTCTGAAGGAGAAAGAAGCTTTGACAATTTTCAATACTCTGGTCGGCTTAGTGCAAGGTATAAACCTGGCTCTGACCACGAGTTCAACCTAAGCCTTTACGCCGGGGACAGGACCAAATTTAGGACCGCAGATATTCTCTACCGCAATCAACAGCGGCGACGTATTGCAGCCTCTGATTTTCAAGGCACAGAAGCTTATTGGGAGGCGTATCGCAGGCAAAACGAGGTAAGCCAGCAAGGAGAAAAGCTCAGCGAGCTCACCTATTTTAACAAAAATCTGAGGGTAAGGGAGGGAGACTTTTTGATCGGAGGCCTGGATTACCGTTGGAAGGTCTCTACCAAAACTCGGCTCGACCTTTCAGCCCTTTATGAGAGGACCTTACTGGGTGGTCCTACTGACAATGCGAGCCTGGCCTGGCCCAATATTTCGGATACCCTCCAATACCAATTCAATACCAATGACAATCCCCTGGACGGTATTCGCCTGAAAGCTGACCTAAGGAAGGAGGGAAAGAAAGCAGTCTGGGAAGGAGGCTATCAATTTCGATACCTTTTCCATCCCGGCGATTTTCTCTACCTGGACCGGGACTTGGAGAGGGATACTTTTTTGGTAAATCCCGAGTTTACCAACCGCATCGAACTGCGAAGGGCCATACATGGAGCCTACGCCCAGGTCTCTGGACAATTAAAAAAATTAAATTATCAGCTGGGATTGAGGTTAGAATATATGGACCGGAGAGTAAGCCTGGACCGACCGGATACCACTTATCTATACAGCATCTTTCAACCCTTTCCCAGCCTTAACCTGAGTTATGCACTGGGTCAAGGCTGGATCCTAAAAGGGGGGTACAGCAGGAGAATACAAAGAACGACGACCTTCAAGTTGACACCTTTTCCTGAACGGGAGCACAATGAGACACTCGAACAGGGTGACGCCCAGCTCTTGCCTGAATTCATTGATAACCTGGAAGCTGGCATAGAAAAGACCTTTGGCGACAACAGGGTGTTTCTTACGGGATATTATCGGGAGGTAGAAAACCTGATCAATCGGGTCAATACCGTTTATAATGACACAATTTTGAATCGAATTTACACCAATGTAGGTCAGGGACGTGCCATTGGTGTCGAGTTGGGAAACAATTTCTATCCTACCTCCTGGTGGCAGTTTTCACTTGGCGGCAACTTATACAGCTATGCCATCCAGGGTGATCTCTTCGGTGATCGAGTCGACACCCGAAACCTGATTTACTCGCTGAATTTGACTACGGACTTTACCCTGGCCAAAGGGCTTACCTTGCAGGCAGCCTTCAACTATCTTTCCGAGCGGTTGACTGCTCAAGGGGTTGACAGCCGCTTTTATAATCCCTCCCTTACCCTGCAGAGGACCTTTGGTAATGGTAATTTCACGGTTGCCCTTCAATGGTTGAGCATAGACATGGGCTTGCTGGAGAGCAATGAACAGCGGATTACTACTTCAAGGGATAATTTTTATACCACTACCAATTATATCTACGAAGTAGACCGCGTTATACTTACCCTTTCCTACCGATTTAACCAGCAACAAGACAAGCCAGGATTCATCAAGAGCGAATTTGGAGAAAAGGAATTTTGATCTTAACAGTCTTTAAAAATACTTATCTTATCTGGAAAATACAGAAGCCAAGGCCCAAAAGGAATGAGCCTTGACTTCTGTAGGAGTTTATAATCCTGAGAAAAAAACCGGATCAAAGATTGCTAGGCTTAATTGCCCAGGATAATCTTCCGGTATAATTGTCCAGGCTCGCCATTGATCTTCATAAGATAGAGGCCTCTGGGAAGGTCTCCGACAACAATCCTGGCCTGTCTTTCCTTCATGTTAATGCTGCGGATCATCCTTCCTTCCATGTCATACATCTCGACCCTGACAGGCTGAGCAGTCATCTCGGACAGCTCAATGTTTAGTAGATCCTGAGCAGGATTGGGATAAAGGAGGACCCTGGGGAAAAAGGCCGATGTCAGATTTACAGCTGAGGAATCACCAAATACCATGTTGTCCCAATAGTAGGTCTGTGCTCCCACGTCAGCCCCTCTTGCACCAAAATTGAAGAAGATTGATGCTTTGTCATAGGTGCTGTTTACATTGAAAGCAGCTGTACCCATGGCTTCATTTAAAAAATCAAAAACCAAGGTTTCCCATTGCATAGCCAGGGTAGTTGTATCTTCGGTTTCGACACTCACCGTTTTATCTCCAGCATTTTCTACCTTAAGGCGAACAGGTATGCCTGCCGAGGGAGACCACACGTCTACACTCATGAAGGTCTCCGTAGGGGTAAATGGGATAGGTGTCTCCAGCCCATTTGCTCCCGCTGTGGTACCGGCAAAGGTCTCAGCTGCATCCGTCCTTAGGGTTTCTACCACAGTATTGTCGGGATCGGTAGGGTCTACGACAATTTGCGATGCAGATCCTCCAAAATCCTCAATGTCATAATCCAGGGTGCTATCTTCAAAAGTAATGGGGAGTTCAGGCTTAAAATTAATGATTACCGAGTCTACAAACTCCACATCGTCCCAATAATAAGTTTGGGCACCTACCGTAGCGCCTTCTGCTCCAAAATTGAAGAAAATGCTAACCTTATCATAAGTATTGACAAGGTCAAAGTCAGGCGTTCCCGCCACGGTCTGGCTCAGGTCAAAAAATATGGTCTCCCACTGCATGGCCTCTGTGGTCTCTTCCTGAGTTTCGGCACGGATGCCTCCATTAAAGATATTTTCCACCTTTAACCTTAGGGGAATACCGGCTGCCGGGGACCAGACCCTGACACTCATGCTTGTCTTACCCTGTCCAAAAGGAATAGGATTTTCCAGGCCAATAGCACCTGCTGTCGTTCCGGCAAAAACTTCTGCTCCATCTGTCCTCAGCGTCTCCACTACCCTATTGTTGGGGTCTGTGGGATCAATGGTAACATGGGAAGCAGCCCCGGCAAAGTCTAACAGGTTATAATCCAGGGTTGTATCCTCAAAGGTAAGGGGTAAATCAGGCTTTACGATAACAATAGAGGAATCCACAAAGCTGACATCATCCCAATAAAAGGTCTGCTGTCCTGCGGTCATTCCGTCCACTCCAAAATTGAAGAAGATGACAACTTTGTCGTAAGTGTTGGCAGGATTAATCAAGCCAGTATTGGGGGCAGGCCTGTTGAAGTCAAAAGTAAGGGTTTCCCATTGCATGGCCACTGTAGTGGTATCCTCCGTTTCGGCACTGATGCTGGCCATGGCGGCATTTTCAACCTTGAGGCGAACGGGAATTCCAGCCAGGGGACTCCACACCCTTACCTGCATACGAACCTTGTCAGAAGCAAATGGGACAGGATTTTCTAGGCCTAAATCACCAGCAGAAGTACCCGCAAAAACCGAGGAAGCGGTGGTCCTGATGGTTTCCACTACCAAATTACCAGGATCAGTGGGATCGACGACAATTTGTGAGGCTGTACCACTGAAGTCCGCCAGGTTGTAGTCCACTGTAGAGTCTTCGAAGGTGATGGGCAGGTCAGGCTTTGCCAATCGGGGAGCCGGAGGAGGGCAGGTGGAAGTGAAAGGCAGGGTGATATCTATTGGATCGAGCTGCCAGTTTCCACCAAAGGAATTTTTGCTCCAAAGTACATTTAAGGTTACGTCCATAGGGGGAGCGGTCCAGGTGAGGGTAACACTTATCCTTCCCGGCACAGAGGTGTTAGGCGGGGAAATACTAGCCCCCGAAGCTCCGGTTACCAAGAGGAAATCTACCGGGTCTGAATTGGAGGACTCAACTTCCACCATCATAGATGTGGAACCTTCATTTTTAATCGTGAGCAATATGGCGGAAGCCAACTGAGTGCTATCCATCAGGTGAAAAGACTCTGTCTCACAATAAGGAGATCTGGGTCCACTCTCCAATAACTCTATGTCATCCCAGTAATAGGTCTTGCGGCCCGCATTGGCTCCCGTATTCCCAAAGTCAAAAAATATCGATATTTTGTTGTAAGCGTTGGCTGTGTCAAGGGCAGGACCAGTAATGGCATTGGAAAAGTCAAATTCAAGGGTATCCCACTGCATGGCTAAGGTGGTGGTATCCTCCGTCTCTACACTTATATTACCGTTGTTGCTGTCCTCGACCTTCAGGCGGACCGGTGTACCTGCATCCGGGGACCATACCCTTAGCCGGATCTTGGTGTTTAGATCAGTGAAAGGAATAAGTCTTACCAGACCGCTGTCTCCTACTGAGGTCCCGGCGGCGCTGGTGGCAGTGCTGTCCTTGATACTTTCTGCGACCATGTTGGACGGATCGGTGGGATCTACCACAATTTGGGAAATATTACCATTGAAGTCTGTCAGGTCATAATCGACGGTGCTGTCCTCAAAGGTAATAGGCAGATCGGGGGGAGAAAGGTTTCCAATAGCTGCACATGAAGCTTGAAAAGGAACTTGAAAAGGTGTGGCCATCAACTGCCAGTTTCCCGCAAAAGATTCCTTGCTCCAAAGGACATTGAGTTCTACGCTATCAGGAGCAGTCGCCCAGGAGATACTTCTCTTGATTTGTCCGGCCACCGAAGTGTCCTGATCCGAGACCATAGCACCACCGCTGTTTACGTTGAGGAGGAGAAAGTCTACCCGGTCGGTATTTGCCGATTCAATGATAACCTCCATCGAAACCGAATCGACATGGGTGATGGTAAGAAAAATCGCTGAGGCTATTTCTGCTGGTAAGCCCAAATGGCGAACTTCTCCTCCGCAGTAATTGGAGCTCTGGCCAAAACTCAATAGGCTTAGGAGAGAGGCGAGTAATAACAATAGTAGTTTTTTCATAAAGCTAAAATGATTGTTTGGAATGTGTGAAGTTCTTTAACCCATTCATCTTTAAAGATTACTACTTCAGGGTAGTATATTGTCAATAAAGAATTACCTAAGGTTCCATTAGTTTTCCCCAAAACCTAATCTTCGACTACAACATGGATACATCTATTGGATACATGACTACATCAGGAGAAAAAATTTACCTTAGGAACTCATATGGGACAAAGGAGAAAAATAAAGCCGGAAGAATTTTTTATAAATAACGGATTTGTGGCCCATCATGTACTTGCTTTTGCGAATAGTTTCTTTGATACAGGAAATGGCTTATCGAAAGCACATGTTAACCAAAAAATCAACTGTAACAGGGGTCCGAATTTTGGGGGGCACTTCAGTTCAGGCAATGTTTCGCACTGCCATTGATACCCATCTCAAGTGTCTCCGTAGTCATGAAGAGGTAGAACAGAATCCATCCCATCAGGAATGCCATGCTCAGGAAGGATTTCCTTGGGATTCGTGTGTAGGATGGAAAATGGACCTTCATGGGATAGTGGTTAAAGCTTCCTTGTTCTTGTCGTCAAAAGAATAAATAAGCTATCCTTACCCATGCTTTTGAGAGAGGTACGAATCACAAAGGGCCCTCGGATTTCCTAAGGGGATCAAAAAGTCATCTTTTCCGTAATTTTTTTAAATTTTATTGGGATGGGGCTCCTTAGTGAAAAACTCGCTCATCCTCTCAACATATCCTCTTCCGCCTTGCCCTCCAGTTTTAGGGGTTTGTCATCGGCCTTCTTTTGAGCGGGTGTAGGGGGGATTGCCCCCAGTCGATGGGCTTGCTTCTCTTGTATTCCCGCCTTCTCTGCCCTATATTTCCCCTAGCATAATCCTTTTTTTCTATGCCCACTGAGATTTTCATCAATTACAGGCAGGATGATACCTCCAGCTTTGCCGAGTATTTGCGCAGCCGTTTAGAGGCGGAGATGGTGCATGGATCGATTTTTTTAGACAAAGAATCCATTGACTACGGTCAGGGAATTTCAGGGGCTATCCGGTCCCGACTCCAAGAGGCAAGGTTTCTTTTAGTAGTAGCCGGGCCACAATGGAAGGACGTCAAAGACGATGAGGGAGACCGGCGCCTGCTTCATCCTGAGGATTGGGTACGAAAGGAAATAGAGTTTGCTCAAGAAAAAGGAAAAACCATACTTTTGGTCCTATTCGATCAAGACGATTTTAAACATACAGCTTCCTGGTTATCTACAAAAGTTCCTAGCCTAGCCTTCCTGGGGGATAAGAAATATTTTCACTGTACGGCAGCCAGCCAACGGCAGGATGTAAAACTAGTTCTTGATTTTCTGCGTACGCAGCCTGAGCTTTCATTTAAGGCTACCCCTGAGGTCAGCTCATCAGAGCCGCTCACCGATCGCCAAATCCTCGATCAAGAATTCCCCCTGGCCACCGGTTCGAATGGAAATCCCATTTACCAAATTCCTGACAGTCCGGCGCCCTTTATGGGGCTCGCTTATTTTCGCAAGGAAGATACCCGCCTCTTCTTTGGGCGAACAGCCGATACACTTACCCTTTGCAGGGCCATCAGGCGTTTTCCACTGGTACTCCTCCATGGCCATTCAGGGGTAGGGAAATCTTCCCTGCTCCATGCAGGTTTGCTTCCCCGGCTGGAGCACCACTACCACCAGACGTCTTACGTGCGCCGCGCCAAGCAGGACGACACCAGCGGGGAGGCCCTCGGATTGCACCGCCAGCTCCATCGCCTGCTGGAAGATTCCGTCGCTGCGGAGCGCCCCACCTTGCTCATCCTGGACCAGGTAGAAGAAATGTACACCAATCCACTGCCCAAGCGGAGGGAGGAACTGGAGGGATTCGCCCAAAGCCTCCAGCAGCTCAACTCGACCTTTCCTCATGTCAAGGTCCTGCTCTCTTTTCGCTCGGAGCACTATGCCCCAATCAGAAAGCTCATTACCTCCCAAGGCATTTTGCTGACGGAGGACCAGCAATGCTACCTCGAAGCCCTCGACGAAGCGGGCATGCGCGAAGCCATCGGTGGCATGGTGGATTGTCCCGATTTGTGCGGGCATTATCAGCTGCAGCTCGATCCTGCCCTGGTCGAGGCCATGACCCGGGATCTATGGCAGCAGGATCATCCTGAATCTCACGTAGCTCCGCTCTTACAATATCAACTGCGCAAGCTTTGGGATGACGCCCTGGCCAGGCGAACGCGAGACCACGAAACCATCCACATGGAACTCGCCGCTTATCAGCAGCAGAAAAAAGACTCGCTAACGGCCTTGCTGGATGAGCAATTGGTGGAGTTGGTAAAGCGACGGCCCGCTTGGCAGACCTACCTCGACAACGGCCTGATCTGGGATCTGCTGCAAAGCTACGTAACCGATCGACAAACGGCCAAAGAAGAGGAGGATAAGTCCGTTTCTGCGCACTATGCCCATATTTCCGGGTTTGCAGCACTGTTTGCGGAGCTGAAGCATCACAGCTACCTGATGATTCCCTGTGGTACAGCCCAACGGCCGGCCACCCGCCTGGCCCACGACACCTTTGCGCCCCTGGTCGTGGCCCGCTATCGGGCTTCTGATGCGGCAGGGCAGCGGGCGCGCCGGATCATAGAAACCAAAGCGCGGGAGCTTCGGGCGGGCATCAGGCCGGCATTCAGTGAGACAGATATTGAGGCTATCGAAAGCGGGCGCATGGGCACGCAGCAGCTCGACTCCCACCTGGAAGCCCTGATGGCAGCCGATGCCCAGCGCTATCAGAAAGAGCGGGAAGATCGCTTTCGTCTGGCCCTGACTCGTGCAGCCGAGGATATCGAACATCTCCGCTTTGCCAAAGCCTTGACCAATCTACAGTTGGCTCATACAGAGAGCATCCGACCGAAATACATCCTGGCCCTGGCCCGCTACCTGGCCTATCCGCTGATGGAGCTGCAGGATACCTCGCTCTTCCCTGCTTATCGTGAACTGCTCCAAGAACTAGCACCTGGGCTGGCACTGCCAACTTCCCTATCCGAGCTTTCAGCTAGTTTTAGGTCAAAAGCCCCCAGGCTCTATGAGCGCATGCAAAGGGCCTTTTATCCCGAGATGATTGAAGTGGAAGGCGGAACCTTCCAGATGGGTAGCGAAGAGGGCTATGAAGATGAAAAGCCTGTACACACTGTCACGATCAGCGACTTTGCCCTGGCGACCACGCCGATTACCTGCTGGCAGTTTGGCCTGTATCGTCACTTGACTCAGCAAGACCTGCCGCGGGATTCAGGCTTTGGGCGCGGGCAGCGCCCCGTGGTCAATGTCTCTTGGTATGAGGCTATAGATTACTGCAATTGGCTGAGTGAGCGGAAAGGGCTTGAACCTGTATATGAGCGCAAGGGGGGCAATGCCGTGCTGGCTCATTGGGAGCGTAATGGCTATCGCCTGCCCACCGAGGCCGAATGGGAGTACGCCGCCCAGGCTGGACGAGACAAAGCGGGCATCCCCCGGGGCGGACAGGGCATTCGTTTTGGCAATGGCCAATTGATTGCCCGTCCGGAAGAGATGAACTACAACTATGCCCATCCCCTTAATGACAAAGCCTACATTGAGCAAACAGAACGCAGGGGGCTGGGACAAACTACTCCTGTCAAGCGCTTTGCCCCCAACCTCCTGGGCTTTTACGACCTAAGCGGCAACGTGAACGAGTGGTGCTGGGACCGCTGGAGTGAAGGCGACTATTATCGCGCGAGCGAAGGCGCCACAGATCCGCGCGGGCCGACAGATCCCAGTGAAACTCGTCGTATGGTTCGTGGCGGGTCCTGGTTCGTATCAGCTATCCTCTGTCGTTCTTCGTACCGCTACTGGGACCTTCCTATCGATCCGAACAATTTTGTAGGTTTTCGGGTAGTCCGGCGCTTAACCCTTTAGCTCTTTTACCCTTTTTCCCTTTTCACGGAGCGAAGCGGAGTGACGAATTTTTTTTAAGATAGGCGCTTGATCCAGCCCCCCGTCATGCGACCGATCTCTTGTAGGTGTTCTGCCCATGCTCGATAGCGAGCGGAGCTGTAAAATCTCAATTCGAATCCTAGGCGTATGAGGTAGCGAATTTTTTCTAAGCGAATGTTTATGTGGTGTAATACTGGCTTTTTTTTAGCTTTTGGCAGGTAATAAGCTTCGATAAAGGCCTCCAGTAGGTCAAGCAGGTGCGTTTCGAGCCGGTCTCCCAGGGTGAATTTATAGCTGCGCGGGAATTTTTCTATAATAGGTAAGCTGAAAGCGAGCAAATCGTATGCTTTGGTAATCAAAGTTTCTTTTTCCATAGGAAGGCTGCTAATCATTGAAATGAAACGATACAAAAATCTATACCCACAAATATATGCCTTTGACAATTTATTGCTGGCAGCTAACAATGCCCGTAAAGGAAAAAGGTATCATTCAGAGGTGGCAAGATTCGAGTTCAAACGAGAAGAGAATCTTCTCAAACTTGAAGATGAATTGAAAACCTACATTTATCAACCAGGGCCCTATCGTTCATTTTATATCGATGACCCCAAAAGGCGTATGATCAGCGCGGCACCCTATCGGGATCGAGTGGTACATCATGCCTTAATGAACATTACGGCTCCGCTGTTTGAAAGAACCTTTATCTACGATAGTTATGCCAATCGAGAAGGAAAAGGGACTCATGCGGCCATTTTGAGGTACCAGCATTATGCGCGGAAGTTTCCCTATGTACTGAAGTGCGATATTCGAAAATTTTTTCCCAGCATTGATCATCATTTGCTGAAAGAAGAAATTCAATGGAAAATTGCCTGCCCAGCTACGCTAAATCTGATCAAGCTCGTTATTGATAATTCTAATCAACAAGAACCTCATGAAGTGTACTTCCCTGGAGATAATTTGTTTAGTCCCTCAACCAGAAGCAGAGGGCTCCCTATCGGTAATTTGACCAGTCAGTGGTGGGGAAATATTTATTTAAATCGGTTTGATCATCTCATTAAGGAGACTTTGAGTGTGCCAGGATACATCCGTTATGTTGATGACTTTGTTTTGTTTGACCGCTCCAAAGACCTGCTGCTCCAGCATTTGCAGGCCATTCGTCAAGCTCTAGTCAGGCTGCGGATGTGTCTACACCCCCATAAAACTCAAATCTATTCCGTGCAAGATGGGGTGCCCTTCTTGGGTTTTCGGGTATACCCTACCCATCGGCTCTTACTCAAGCCAAAGGTCCATCGCTACCGCAGATTTTTACGCAAGCAGATTCAGAGGCGAATGGCCGATCACCTTCCCCCCGAAGCCTTAGAGGCAGGACTTAACAGTTGGTTAGGCCATATTCGTTTTGCTCAATCTGCGGGCTTGGAGGAAAGAATTTATCGCTATATTCGTACTCAAGGGGTAAACCTGGTTAAGCACCCGAATGGTTCGTGGCGGGTCCTGGAACGAAACAGCAATCAACTGTCGTTCTTCGTACCGCAACAGGAACAATCCTATCAATCAGAACAATAATGTAGGTTTTCGGGTAGTCCGGCACTTGTACGAGCTGGAGCAGAGTCGGCAGGCGGTTTTTCCTGTCGAGCGTCTCCTATAAGCGCGAGGTTTATCCTGTCCT
>CAZMAV010000026.1:0-58379 GCA_964564415.1 uncultured Bacteroidia bacterium
ATCCTCATACATGGAATCGATCAAACCATCAAACAACAACTGGCAACTTGAATTAAGTAGCTATGAAATACATACTGCCAAGCTCTCTCTTTTTATTAATGGGCTTATTTTTTTCCTGCAATCCCAGCCAAAAAGAGGAGATGAGCGCCCAGGAAATCGTAAACGCCAGCATCGCTATCCACGGTGGAGAGGCATACAAGAAGCTAGACCTGGATTTTGCCTTTAGAGACAAAAACTATCGGATTCGCAAAGATGGAGATCGCTTTCGATATGAGAGAATCTTCACGGAGGACAGCCAAAAAGTCGTCGATATTCTGGAAAATGGGGTCTTTCAAAGAAGCATTGATGGCAAGGAAATCAGCCTCCCGGACAGTACTGCCGACAAATACGCCAGTTCGGTGAATTCTGTAGCCTACTTTGTCCTCCTTCCCGAGCCCCTCAATGATCCCGCTGTAGAGAAGACCCTTTTGGGCAGATCAGAGATCAATGGAGTCGATTACTACAAAGTAAAAGTAAGTTTCAAAGAAGAGGGTGGGGGAAAGGACTTTGAAGATACCTACCTGTATTGGTTTCATCCCGAAACCCACACCATGGATTACCTGGCCTACGATTACAAAGTAAATGGAGGTGGGCTCCGCTTTCGGAAGGCCTACAACATCAGAGAGGTGGCTGGCATCCGGATGCAAGATTATATCAATTATAAGGGGGACCCCAAGCGTTTTAAAGTAGAAGAAAGCGATCGACTCTTTGAGGAGGGAAAACTAGAAGAGCTTTCGAGAATAGAAATCCGACCCCTATGATCCTTCCCTAACAGGCATAGATTTTAGCATAGATATATTCCAAATCATGAATAGTCAAATAGTTTGCGCGAATGGGTAAGGGCAGTGGCTCAGTGGTACATTAACTTGCATGCACAGCTCTTCTAGGATTATCGCCTTCTCAGTAGACCTATTGAATTTGCTCATTGAAGCTTTACTGCTAAGGCTGTATTAACATGCAAGTAAACCTGTTGCTTAAACCTTTACTACCTGTACACCTGCTCTTTGCGTTTTTATTTTTTTTAGGAATCTTTTCAAACCCTCTTTTGGGGCAAGATCCTGTGTTTTCACAGTTCTATGCACAGAAAATTTACCTTAACCCGGCCCTGACTGGCTATGAGGGAGGGGCTATTGCCTCTTTTTCAACCCGTGATCAGTGGCGCAACATCGGTGGTTCCAATGCCATTTTTCAAACCCACAATGCAGAGGCCGCCATCGACCTGCCCACGCTAAAGTCCGCTTTTGGGCTACAGCTTTTCTCAAACGAAATGGGGAATACCCCCGATCAGACCCTTCTTTGGCAAAAAGCCAGCATTTCCTATGCCTTCCGCAACCGTTCCTGTAATCCTTACAACGATCCGGGATGGGAGATGAGCCTGGGTTTTCAACTTAGTTACAACCGCTACCGGATCAACCTGGACGGCTATACCTTTAGCAGCCAACTGCACCCGGTCTATGGTTTCAATCCTATGGCCACCAATCCCCTAAGGGATTTTAACAATGGCCTAGGGAGGGATGAATACCTGGACCTGGATGTAGGTATTGCCTTTCGCTTCAGCAAGTTGGGGTGGAGGGGTAGCTCGGATGACCACCTTCTGGTGGGCCTGGCCTTTCATCACCTGCCCAATCGGGGACAGGGGTTCCTGGGCCTGGGGGGGCAGCAGTCCTTTCGGACGACCTTCCACTCTTCCTACGTGATGAACATGGGAGGCTCCAGTTTCAAATACAAGATTGTTCCTATGCTGAGGTCTGACATGCAGTATGCATCGGGTTGGGCCCAGGGCGGAAGCTACAAGTACTGGTCTAACCAGGTCGGTGCGGTGGCCAATATTGCCAGGGGCAGCGAGTTGTGGATGGGAATCTGGGGAAATGGCCGCGTCATTCCCAATCCCTCCCAGGATAATGCCCGGAGGCTGACCAGCATTTACTCAGTGAGCCTGGGCTTTGGAACGGACATCCGCCTGGGCTACAGCGAAACCTCGCCCACCCTCAAGATTGGAGCCAGCATGGACTACAACCTTCGAGGCACCTTGAACGATGGAGGGAGAACCTTCGAGTTGTTTACCATCTTTCACTGGCCCAATGCTACGGATTGTAAATGCTTTACTCCATTCATGTAAAAAAATAAGGGGGGAAGATTCAAATGCTCATTCTTATTCTTCCCCTTACCTTCAATACCCAAACCCGGCGTTCGACATTACTGACACCCCAAAAAAAATTAACCTGTGAAGCCTTATGTTTGGACGGCGATTCTCGTGATTGCCGGTTTTCTACCTTCCCTTGCTCAACAATGTGATTTTAGTTTTTCACCCAGTAATCCCAGTTGTGCGGGAGTGGACATTACCTTTACCGCCCTTGGAGCCACGGATAGCACGACCCTTTATCTCTGGAGTTTTGGAGACAGTACGGCCATAGATACGGGTATGGTGGTGGAGCATGCCTTTGCCATAGATTCGGTAGACAGAAACTATACTGTTACCCTTACGGTGGTCGATTCCCTGGGAAGCTGTGATACCAGTTATGTGCTCACTGCGCTGGGTGCTCCTGACCTGCAGATATCAGGGGTTACGGACATCTGTCTGCCCAACCTTAATTGCAACGATCCCTTTACCCCCCCTCCTTTTACCCTGACTTCCTCCTCGGGGAATGTCAACAATATCGGTCCCTTTACCTGGGATTGGGGAGATGGGAGTCCTGCGGTGGATACAAGTGCTTTTGTGCTGACTCATACCTTTCAAAATTTTGGTACTTACAACCTGAGGGTAAGCGCTGGCGGTGCTGGCTGTCCATCGGTAAGGGAAAAAATCATCTTTTACCGGGAGCCTGATCAGCCCTTGCTCACCCTGCCTATCGTGGATGCCTGCGAAGGGGATACGGTAGTGGCCTCCATCAGTCACAACCAGTGTTCGGGAAATGAAGAAATTTATCTGGTATTTTGGGATTATCCCAGTCAGGAAGAAGTAGATACCCTCTACGCGCCGGGACAGGTCAAGCATGTTTATGATTTTACCGATGCCAGGGCTTGTAACACCCTTTCTGGCTCTATCAGTCCTCAAGTAAGGGTCTGGGTGGTCAATCCCTGTTTTCCAGCGGATGAAAGCATCAATGCCAGTTGGAATGCTACCTCGGCGCAGATCGACGTAGCTCCTCACCCTATTTTTACCGTGCCGGATGATCCGCTTTGCTGGCCGGGCGACTCGGTATTCTGTTTTGACAACCGGTCCTGCCCCAATCTTTTCCTGGATTCCCTGACCTATCAATGGAATTTTGGAGATACGGCTTCGGCGCAAAATACCAGTACCGAGGCTACTCCTTGCCATCGTTTTTCGGGTCCTGGTATTTATGATGTAACCCTGGAGGCCTCTAATACGGGCTGTGGAACACAGGCATCTACCCAGACCATCGTCATCGAGGAGACCCCCCTAGCCAATTTTGCTGTTAACCGACAGCAGGGCTGTGTGCCGGCACTTTTCAGCTTTACCAATCTCTCTACTCCCAATATAGATGTCCTCTACGAATGGAGGGTCAGCCCTGACACGGGATATACCTATGTAAGTGGAGGAGAGGACTCCATGAATGTAGACCTGAGTTTTGATGTGCCTGGAGATTATGAAGTAAAAATGATCATAGAGACCCCAAATTGTGGGATTGACAGCATATCTACGATTATCTCTGTGCAAGGTCCTCCCCTGGGACAGATAGACCTGCTGCCCGACAGCTGTGGACCTGTGGTCTATTATCCTTCAGCAACCCTGGACTCCAACAATAACAGCTTTACCTACATCGCCTGGGACTTTGGTCCCCATGCGACACCAAGATTTTCCAGCCAACTCGATCCCGGCCCAGTTAGCTTTGAACCCGACGATGATACCCTCCGTCAGGAGGTCGTATTGAGAGTAGGCAACAGTTGTGATACCCTGACACTGACGGCAGATTTTATCCTCCACGGCACCCAGCGTGTAAGTGGAGGTCGGGATACGTCTCTTTGTCAGGGAGCGGCTGATTATTGCCCCATTCCTTCACCCTTAGGTGGAAATTGGACGTATAATGGAAATACTTATACTAATTTCTGTTTTTCACCAACACAGGCGGGAATACATGAAGTTATATACGCATATGATAGCCTGGGCTGTACCTTCTACGATACCATCAGGATTGAAGTCTTATCCCTTCCACAGGTAACCGCGTCTGACATTGAACTATGTCTGGGGGATTCTGTTCTCTTGTCGGCGCAGCCTGCTGGAGGGGTTTTTTCTGGAAATGGGGCATTTGGCGGCAATCGCTTTACCCAATCCACACCCGGAACTTATGATGTTACCTATACCTTTGCCGATCCCTCTACCGGATGTGCCAATCCCTTCGTCTTTCAAGCAACTGTCAGAGATCTACCTGCCGTGGATGCCGGAGGATTTATCACTCTTTGTATCTCTGGAGGGAGTCAACTACTTCCCGGTCCCAGCCCAAGCGGAGGCACCTGGAGCGGACCCGGTATACAAAATGCCAGCACAGGATTGTTCGATCCGGTAAGCGTGGGACTCGGAAGGCATTTGCTTACCTACGATTTCACTGACGCTTTTGGATGTTCCAATAGCGATACCCTAGAAGTTTTTGTGATTGACCAGCCTGTGGTAGATGCGGGAGCGGATGACTCTGTCTGTCTCAATGCCCAGCCTTTTGCACTGAGCGGGCAGACCTCCTCAGCACCCGGATTATGGTCGGGAAATGGCATTACTGATTCACAAAGCGGTACCTTTGATCCTTCTCAGGCGGGGGTGGGCAGCCACCTGCTTACCTACTGTGTGGGTACAGGATCCTGTCAGGTATGCGATACCAGAAGGGTGGTGGTCATCGACCTGCCTGCGGTGGCAACGGTGGATGCTTCCTTTTGCCTGGGACAAGGGCCTATTTCTCTGAATAACCTGGGAGTGGTCAATGGAGTCCCTACTGCCGGAGAATGGACCGGGCCGGGTGTCTATCAGACGGCTGGAGGATATTTTTTCGATTCCAATGCCCTGGGGACCTACAGCCTGACCTTCAGCTACGCAGATCCCAACAACAGCCTGGGCTGTATTGCCTCTGCTCCTGCCCAGATTTCGGTACTTTCCGGCCCTCAGACCAACTTTATTTCTCCCGCGGAGGTTTGTCTGGGTGATCCCGTTGTATTTCAAAATAATACCCAGGGAGGAAGTGCCTACACTTGGAATTTTGGTGATCCCGCAAATTCGCAGAGTTCTCTGCCAGCTCCTTTTTTTACCTATCAGGATACGGGAGACTTTGTAATTACCCTTATCTCTACCTCTGCACAGGGATGTAGGGATACCCTAAGTCGGGGAATAGACGTATCCTTCGCTCCCATTCCTATGTTTACCCAGGATGTGGACACCGCCTGTGCCCAGTACGATGTCTTGGCGGGGGTGAATGGGGTAGCGGTTCTCTTTACCAACCAAAGCTTTGCCGAAAATGCTTTCTATCAGTGGGATTTTGGAGGAGGAATCATGGCCAATGGACAAGGAAGCTTTAATGCTGCCCAGCCTCCCTCGGTCTACTTCGAAGAGGGTGATGGAGATACGACCTACACCATTACCCTGACAGTAGGAAATTCCTGTGACACCCTCAGCTTTTCCTCTACCGTAACAGTGAAACCTCTGCCTAAGGCCATCTTTGCCCCTGACTTTGGTACTTTCTGTTCGCCTTACATTCCACAGTGGGCCAATATATCTAGTGGCACTCCCGATACCTTCCTTTGGTACCTGGACGACTTCAGCCAGTTGATAGCGACAGATTCTTTGCCTACCAACATCGTCCTGACCTACACCGGATTTCGGGATACCAACTACACCGTCATCATGGTAGCAGCCAACGAATGTGGCAGGGACACAGGCTATCAACAAATTCGGGTACTGCCCAGAAACATAGACGCCTTTTTCAATACCAATCAAACCCAGGGCTGTGCTCCTCTGACGGTCAATTTCACTTCCTTCGCCAAGGGAGCGACTCTTTCTTCCTTCGATTTTGGAGATGGAAGCACTTCAACGCGAGACACGGTGAGCCATACCTTCACACAGCCCGGAACCTATGACGTGGTTCATATTGTTTTCAATGGATGTAGCCGTGATACCAATACCGTTCAGATTCAGGTCTTTGCCCCTGCCAACCTAGGCATCTCTCCCGGACAGGCAGTGCTCTGCCCCGGCGAACCCATTACTTTTTCCGACACCACGGGCATAGGAGCAAGTCTGGGTTATGTGTGGAATTTTGGCAATGGGGATTCTTCCTCTGCGAATAGTCCTACCTATACCTATGCCAATCCAGGAAGCTATCAAGTTATCCTTTCAGCGGCATCTTCTATCAATGGCTGTATCGGTAGGGATACCGCCAGGGTCACGGTGCGCAGCCGTCCACAGCCCAACTTCCTGCCGACCGTAGACAATGGATGTGGCCCCTTAACCGTGGCCTTCATTAACCAATCGCCCAACCTCAGCAACTTCTTCTGGGAGTTTGGGGATGGAAATGTATCCACACTCTCTTCACCCAGCCATACCTACCTTCAGGCCGGTGCCTATGAGGTAAAGCTGGAGGCCTTCGACCAGGCCGGATGTAAAGGCACTGTGATAGACTCTATCTTTGTGAGGCCCAATCCTGTAGGGAATTTTGAAATCAATGTACCAGATAGTTGTGGGGTGCCGGTGGAGGTCAGCTTTGATAACACCAGCAGTGGCAACGCCGTGGCCTACCAGTGGAACCTTGACGGAGGTAGCAGTACCCTCACCAATCCCAGCCGTTTCTATAGCCTGACGGGTAGCTTCAATGTACAATTGGTGGCCGTCTCTGCCTTTGGATGTAGCGATACAGTGGTGAAAACCTTTAATCTATATCCTCAGCCTGAGATCAGCCTTACACCGGACCGGACACAGAGCTGTAGTCCACTGGCGGTAAACCTCAGTTATCAGGCGAGCAATGTGACCCAGGCTGTTCTTACTTTTGGAGATGGGACCTTTACGACTGACCCTGCTGCCCTTGAGTCCAAATTGTACACGGCCGAAGGAGAGGATCAAAATTACACGGCCCAGGTCATCGCTAATTACCAGGGCGTTTGCTTCGATACAGCCGAGGTCTCTCTTCGGGTCTTCGCCAATCCGGTGGCAGCCTTTGTTTTGGAGAAAGATTCCCTCTGTGGGATTCCGGCTACGCTTTCATTCTTGGACAGGTCAACGGACAACGAAGGCATCACGCGCTATGACTGGGATTTTGGCAATCCCGTCGAGGGGAGCAATAATTTTTCTACCCAACAAAATCCTCAACATAGCTATTCTGCCGAAAATGTCTACGAAGTGGAACTGATGGTAACGGACAGGGAGGGCTGCAGAGATACCTTGCTGAAGCCGGTCTCGGTATTCGAGCAGCCCCAGGCAGATATTGTTCAGGATGAGACGGTAGCTTGCTATCCTTTGAGTGTAAATTTCTCCAATTTTCAGCCTGACAGGGCTACGGAGTGGGCCTGGACCTTTGGCAATGGCAAAAGAGCTTCCAGCCCCCAGGCCAATGTGGAATATGTCTACGCCGACACCTTTCCGGTAAGCCTCATCGTCAACAACCAGCGGGTTTGCTTCGATACAGCCCGGGCAGAGGTAGCTGTAGGCGCTCCCCCTCAGGCTCGTTTTGTCCTGGAGTCTTATGGCAATTGCAACGATACCCTCACTGTACTCAGTTTCAACAATACCCTCCACGCCGACCGCTATCTCTGGCAATTTGACGGCTGGGGCAAGAGTGATGAATTTGAGCCCATCGTCACCTACACGCAGGGGGCCAATTACGGGGTAGAACTCATTGCCTCCAACGCCTATGGCTGTGCGGATACGAGCAGAGATCAAATCGAATACCTGGGTGCCTTGGCTGGATTTCGCTACGAACAAGAGGGACTCTGTACGCCCTCCAAGGTGGAGTTTTTTGACGAATCCCTGGAGGCTGATAGCTGGGAATGGGATTTTGGAGATGGTACTCCGCCTTCTTTTGAGCAGAATCCCACCCATATCTACCGCGAAGCAGGTCTTTATACGGTAAGACAGATCGTGACCTACCAGGGATTCTGCCAGGATACCTTCTATCATCCTACGCCCATTGAGGTAAGGCAAAGCCCCAGGGCCGAAGCTGGGGTAGACCGATTGAGACCCGACAATGAAGGGCATTTTCAGTTTTATGACTACTCCACCAACCCGGGAGACCGGATCAGGTGGGACTTTGGAGATGGGGCTGTTTCATTTGATAGCAATCCTATGCATACCTACACCGAAAATCCTTCGCTGATCTGCGATTGCTCGGCTGCTGATCTACTTGGGATTATTGATGGTGGAAATATAGAGGATAGCACGGGTTATTATACGGTGTACCAGACCCACATCAACGACAATGGATGTTCGGCCAGGGATACCCTTCAGATTCACCCTCATATCCACGGACTTTACGTGCCTGATGCCATTCTTCCGGCCGGAGAGGCTCCCAATAATGAATTTCAGGTTCAGGCCTTTGGCCTCTGCGAATTTCATATTGCCTTGTACAACCACTGGGGCAATAAGGTCTGGGAGTGGAATTCAGCGACAGAGGGCCATGACCTTGATGCAAAGGGGCAGCCCATAGGTGGCTGGGATGGCAAACTCAAGGGCCTGGACATAGACAGAAATGTGCTCATCTGGCGCATTCACAATGTCAAGTTTACAGGATGTAAAAGATATAAGGGAGCGACCCAGGGTACCTTGACGATTATCAGGTAGGCCTGAAGGCTTTGAGACAAAGCTTTTTGGTGATGGTTTATTTTGGGATTTTTTATCAGGTAGGCCTCTGGGGGAGGTCTACCTTTCTTTGTGCCTTTCCTCATAGCCCGGACAAGTAATCACTGGCTGAGGCGGATATTTGGCATAAGCAGGGTCCGACTTGCTTCTTAGGCAAAGCCAAAAAGTACTTCCCCGTTTGGGAGATACATCTCTTCTAAACCTACACGTACGACACTTAGACCCGCTAAACATATTTATCAATTCTAAGGGAGACCATACATTTTTTACACCTATAAAGATTGGGAAGGTCAGCTGTGTCCAATGGCTGTGCTTATGTAAGAATGACTAAATACAAATACCTAATATGCTGAAGAATTTTCCTTTAGAAAAAATCATATTCAAATGTACAAATGCTTGAATATTGGAAAAATAAATTTTATTGTTACGGATAGATGAAATTTGTGGAAAGGTGTTTAAAGGTTTACAATCAAGGCTTTACCAATGGATTATCTAAAAAAATACACTTCATCCAATGTACATGAGGTTGCAGCCTCTCATTTCTGCCGTATCTATTCTGCCCAGAACTTCAAAACTTCCGTCTTCATAGACCCTTCCGATATCGTCGGTAGCGATGAAGGAGCAGCTGTGGACATTGGCCAGGTCGATCAGATGCAGCCTGCCACTCACCCCAAAAGGACTTTTTAGCCTTTGCAAGTGAAAATCGGAGGTCCATACCCTGAGGGTAGGAGGGGGAACAAATCTTCCATCGGGGCGGGTATAGGCCTGGCTCATCATTTCTGTCATCCCATACTCCGAATATATTCGCTCCACCCCCAAGCCCGATTTCAGAGCTTCGTGAAGCTTGGATCGAATCATTTCCTTTTTTCTGCCCTTCATTCCTCCGGTTTCCATGACCAGGCTTTGGGGGGGGAGGGAAATAGGTTTTTCTTGAGCACAATCCAGCAGGGCAAAAGCTACCCCAATCAGCAATATAGGTTCCCCGCTTTCTTCACCTTGGGAAATGGCTTTTCGTAGGGCTTCAAAGTCATAGAGGTAAAAGTCCGATCCGGGTAAGCCAAATTTTTCCATCCAAACCTTGACCATGTGCACGAGGGAGGAGCCTCCCCGCTCCAAATAATTGGGTAGGAGGGCCAGAATCCGATAGCGACGATCGGGAAAGAAATGCCTGAAGCCTCGTACAACACTTTCATGGTAGAGGTTCAACTTTCTTATGTGATGCCGGGAGGGCTGCTGCCCGGAGGTTCCCGAAGACTCGAAGATGGTGGCAGCCTCCCAGTTTCCACTCTTCATTTCCCGGTGCTTAAAAAACTCTATGGGCATGGAGATAGGACCCTCCCAGCCCAATTTCTCACTGAAAGTCTTCATGATGGAGTTGTGCCTGACCTGGTACTCCCAAACCCTGGCGGCCCCCTCTTCAAAGGATAGTTTACCTTTGTAGAGATCGGCAATAAATGAATTGTCTTCGAATGTAGCTGAGGAGTCTGTTTGCATCTTATGAGAGCTATTGATTTTCCTCAACAAATTATCCTTTCTGATAGTTTTATGGAAGAATTTAGAAAGACCCTCTTATCTTGAGACGAAAAATAACGCCAGCATTCTTGTCACAAAGGTATAAGGTCAGGAGTCTAGGGTAATATTGTCCTTTTCCCATGATTATTGGCCCCAAAAAAGGGGACGAAGCAAAAACATATGATCGATACAAAGTCACTTACACAAATCAAGACCCTGGGTCAGTTGAAGGCCACAGGTTATGAACCTAAATCCGTAAAAGAAGAACTTCGGGCCAACCTGATCAAGAAGATGCAGGAAAAGGTGGATATGTTTCCTGGAATTGTCGGATACGAGGAAACGGTGATTCCCGACATGCAGCGGGCCATTTTGTCCCGCCACAACATTATCCTGCTGGGACTGCGGGGACAGGCCAAGACCCGTATCGCACGTCAGATGATCGGTCTGCTGGATGAGTTTATCCCCGTGGTACAAGGCTCCGAAATGAATGACGATCCCCTGGCTCCCATTTCAAGGTATGCCCGCGACCTGATTGCCGAAAAGGAAGATGATACCCCCATCATGTGGGTGCATCGCTCGCAGCGATATGTAGAGAAACTGGCTACTCCAGACGTAACTGTGGCTGACCTGGTGGGAGATGTAGACCCTATCAAGGCCGCCACCATGAAGCTGCCTTACTCAGATGAGCGGGTGATTCACTTTGGCCTCATTCCACGATCTCACCGATCCCTCTTTGTCATCAACGAGTTGCCCGACCTCCAGCCCAGGATTCAGGTGGCCCTGTTCAACGTACTTCAGGAAGGAGATATTCAGATCCGGGGCTTTTCCCTTCGCATGCCCCTCGATGTTCAGTTTGTCTTTACAGCAAACCCAGAGGACTACACCAACAGGGGCAGCATTGTAACTCCCCTCAAGGACAGGATAGAATCTCAAATTCTTACCCACTATCCCCGTTCCCTGGATCTTTCGAAAAAGATCACCGTACAGGAAGCTCAGCTCGCCCACGAGCAAAAAGAGAAAATCGTCATTGACGAAATGATTTCTACCCTGGTCGAACAGGTAGCTGTTGAAGCCCGAGATTCGGAGTTTGTAGATGAAAAATCAGGAGTCTCCGCTCGTCTGACCATCACTGCCTACGAAAACCTCAATTCGGCCATCGAAAGGCGGATGATCATCAACAAGGAAGAAAAGGGATATTCACGGGTAGGGGACCTGGTAGGCA
The DNA here is from genome assembly GCA_964564415.1 of uncultured Bacteroidia bacterium. Lineage (GTDB taxonomy): Bacteria > Bacteroidota > Bacteroidia > J057 > J057 > JALEFZ01. Next base: position 11,559 of record CAZMAV010000026.1, read on the forward strand.
TTGTCCCTTCCATCACCGGAAAGATCGAGCTGGTCTATGAGGGGGAGCAGGAAGGAGCCGCCATCGTGGCCCAAAAGTTGATCTCCAAGGCCATTCGCCAGACCTTTATGGATTATTTTCCCAATCCGGAAAAGATCAAAAGAAATGCGCCTGAAAATCCCTATCGAAAAATCACCCAGTGGTTTACCAAGGGCAACAGCCTCGACCTGCTGAATGACATGTCAGAGAAGGAGTACAAGGCAGAACTGGACAAGGTCCCTGGCCTGGGCGATTTGGTCAAGGAATACTACAAAAAGGCCGATAAAAAGACCCGCTACCTGATGATGGAGTTTGTCCTTCACGGCCTGGCGGAATACTCCCTGGTCGGGAAGGCTTCACTGGAAAAGGGCTCCGGAACCCAATTCAAGGACCTTCTCTCAGGGATGCTGGACATGCCCGACCTCGACGACGATGACGACGATTACGGAGGATACTACGAGCGTGGATAAACCCTGTATGGATGTAGAGGAATAAAAAAATGAGGCTGTCTCTAAAGTGAGCAGCCTCATTTTTTTCTGTCTTTCGTAATCTATGTCAATGTCAATGTGTCAAGCGGCGATAAGGGCAGGAGCCTTGTCTTTATCCTTTTTCTTGGGTTTGACCAAGCCTTTGGCTCTGAGCGGTGCCTTTACGGGACAACTGCCGCAGCAATTGCCTTTCTTTTGCCACTTTTTACAACACTTTTTCTTGGTCTTTTTTCCCATACTTCTCCTTCACTTCATCTTTCGGGACAGGGTTCCAAAACCATAATTACTTTCGGTTTTCTTCGGTTTTTGAAACAGTCAACTCGGGAATGAGGGTATCCTCCTCCAGGAAGTGCTGGATATGCTGGGTCCTGTCCTCGGTCTTGTAGGTGATTTCCTGGACGAGGTAAGAAGTGGCTACATCTCCTTTATCCAGGGCTTTCTTGAAGGTTTTTCTAAGCTCGGTAGCCATGAGCTTCTCTGCTTCCAGGTCATTGAGGAGCATATCTCTGACGGTAAACTGCCCTTCTTCCTCATGCTTGATGTAGGAGAGCTCGGCGACCTTGTCGAGCTTTCCGGTAGGAATCATTCCCAGTACGGTGAGGCGCTCGGCAATCTGGTCAAAAAGTTCGTGGAGCTGGTTGTAGTGCTCTTCAAAGAAAAGATGGAGGTCCCTGAATTGAGGTCCTTCGACCAACCAGTGATGCTTGTGATACTGGTGGTACAAAACCCACATACTTGCAAGGTGTCGGTCCAACTCCCGGCCCATTTCTTTGGCGGTAGCGTCTTCCAGTCCTACAGGATTGCCCTGGTAGCTGTCTTGGGGGTGCAATGGTTCGTTAATCATAGCGATAAATTGATGGTATTTGCTTGTTTATCTGATGATAAAAGTCAGAAATCAGCCCTGACTTTTCTTATTCTTCCCATAGGTAAAATACTTGATTTTTGTCCCTATCGAAGAGGCTAAATTTGGAAATAAGGTAAACAACTTTTTTCTTGCAATTAAGTTATTTAAATTTGGTCTAAATAAGGACAGTATGCCAAAACTTCACGACACAGCATCCGGATCTATATCGCTGATGGATAATGGACGAGAATTTGAGTTGCTTTTCAATAATTTCCGGCTTCATTTGAGTGCTCGCTCGCTGAGTCATCTGGAACAGCATTTGGAAGAACTGGATTATTCTTCAGCCATGTTCAAGCCGGAGGACCGTTGCTTTGAAGTAAATTTTACCTCTTGTCGCTTTTCCCTGCTTTTTAATTATTTTGAGATCGTTGAACTCATAGAACTGGTGGGTGAGGGACTGGCCTGGCATTCGGTGGATTCTCTTCTTCATGGCCTTGGAGTGGCTCCTTCTTTTAATTCTCAGGAACCTTTTGCCTGAGAGAGGGTTACATTTGATAACTACTCAAAATCGTTTATTCTTGTCCTTCAAACCTAATTACCACTTCATGACATCATTCACAAACATTCAACCCCTCATTTTTTCCCTTCTCCTATTGGGACTCTTTTCCTGCACCTCTGCCCCTGAAGGTAAAAAGGTAGAGGCCGGAGATGCCAAGGACATTGCCTCCAATACCACGGTAGGAGATGCCATGTACGTGGATACAGCCCTCTCTCTTATTGCCTGGGAAGCGACTAAACCCGGAGATGAAGGCCACAATGGTTCCTTGAAAATCAAATCCGGAAAGGTATTCATGAAGGAGAATCAACTCGTAGGAGGAAACTTCGTCATCGACATGAACAGCATCAATGTCAAAGACCTGGAAGGAAAGAAAAAGGCCGAACTTGAGTCTCACTTGAAAACAGGGGATTTCTTCGAGACCGGAAAGTATCCCGAAGCTGAGTTTTCCATCACCGAGGTTAGCCCAGACAGTGGGTCCAATTATACCATTACTGGAAACCTTCGGATGAAAGACAGTACCAAAAGCATAATCATACCTGCCATGATCACCATGGAAAATGGGAAAATGGAGGCCAAGACTCCCGACTTTACCATTGACCGTACCGAGTGGGGCATCGTCTACCGCTCCAGCTTTGTCAATACCCTCAAGGACAAATTGATCAATCACCGCATAGGATTGAGAATTAAGTTGGTAGCAAGAGAGGAAATGATCTCCGAGGAAGAGGTCATCTGATCGAAACTTTTGAGATAAAAATGTAAGCCCATCAGGAATTGACCTGGGGGCTTTTTTTATGCCTCTTTTGCTAGTAGCCCAGCATTTTATCCAGGAAACTGCGCTGTCCTGATCCGGGCTTTTGCAGTTCTCTCAAGCGCTCCACCTCTTCTACCCAGCGATACTGGGAAGGCTGATCTGGAACCCGGGCCTTTCGTATTTTCTTGATTTGCTGAAAGGCCTTTCTGGGACTGCTTCCCAACCAGACAAGGGTAGCTGCGGCCATCATGGGAGACCTTCCGATACTTTTTCGGCAGTGAAGAAGTATATTCTCGCCCTCCATAAGTCGGTGGGCCAGGTCTTGGGCAAATTTCAGGCCTTTTTCGTGATCCTCTGGAATGCTTCTGTCAGGTATGGGAAAATGCAGAAATTCCATGCCCAACTCTTCTGAAATCCTCTTTTCATCTTCCAACCCTATGATTTGGATCTCTTTATCGGTCAGTAGAGAAACAAGGACATCTGTATCCCCCTGCTTCAGGAGTTGCAGTTCGACCGGCAAGAAATCAGGCCCCGAGGGGCGGATCATGATGCCGATTTTGCCAGGGTAGGTCTTGGGTATCCAAAAGAAACTGCCGTACATATGGATTTAATACTGTTTTGAGCAAAGTTTGGTTTGGCGAAGCATGCATTACTTCAGCCTGGATACAAATATATTATTTCTATTTTTAGTAATAAATACTATATGGATCAATAAATTACAGGATTTATGCATTGTTTTTGATGGGAGGAAGGGGAAATCTTCGGTTAGGCAGCCAATTGATTGGCTGGCTTTCAGCGATGGGCATGGGCCTAGTGGGTCAGGAGTAAATTATATTGGCTATATCCAACCGCTCTATTTGATTCCGATGATTGTAGATATAAATTAAATGAAAGAAGGGAATTGTTACGCCAACCCAATAAAGAAGCATGAGAGAGCATCTCATATTTTTTAGAAAGCGGGCTTATCAGGAAGAGAAATTCGAAGGGATTGTAAAACTATGGAGGGAAGAAGGGTCTTTTTTCCTGGAAATTAAATCTGATTTTTTGGGGGAAAAGGTATTCAAGGGGAATCATTATTTCGATTGTCAAAAGAAGCTGAGGCTTTTCCTGGAGGAAAATGGGTATTTATTGCTGGTGGAGGGAGGCAGGAAAAATGTTTTTCCTTCTGGCATGTCGATTTCTATGTCAGATGGACTGCGGGCCTATCGATTGTCTTTGGGGAAGCCAGCTTTAACACAGGATTTGATCAGCATATTTGCCTACTCTGAGTCACCTGATATTTCAAGTGTAGAGGATCAAAAAAACTTTTTCCTTAGTTGGAAAAGAAGTTTGAACCATAATTTGAAATAAAATCAATTTGGAGGCGGTTGAAATCAAAAGGAAGTGCTTGATGAGGTATTTTCCTGGAGCTGCGTAAAAATAATGAAGGTCAAATTTGGTCTTACTGAAATGGCCAGGTCAGAATCTTCAAGGCATCTTCTATCAATTTTTCAGCTGGAGGCGGAAACTGCTGGTCTAGATAGTAAATAGCCCTGTTGGTATCCCATAGGTATTTTATTCCCATTCGCTTCGCAGCTCGTTAAGTTGTTGGTCGATCTCATCTAAAGATTGTTGAGACATTGCCCCTTTGTATTTGGCCCAGTCCATATCAGCCGTTTTTTCTCCTGGCTTGTCTTTCCTTAACCGGATAAGATTCAGTAGCTCCAGATTCCGCAGAGGGTCCAGGGCTTTTTCGTTGATGATATCTAATGTGATGCTAGGCATCATCCTGATTACGTAATGGCAAAAGGAGATTGTATTTATGGAAAAGACTTTGAATCCATATTAAAATAAATGATTGTCCGCGACTTTACCCCTAAAGTATTTGAAGTTTTCCTTGTTACAAATTGTTGATAATTAAGTAATTGGAAAATATGTAGATTTTTTAGGCTAAATTTTTGGCTAAAAACCCTAGACTATCTTTCCAAGTTTTAACCTTATTTAAGACAAAAGCCTGGTTTTAGTGATTTAGGTGGGGTAAAGAAACGGATATACATTTTAAAATATACTTTTGAATACGGGTAATGGCTTGATCTTGCTCCCCTGTTCAGGACAACAAGGAGGGCAACCTAGAAACCTAGAGTTCTAACTTTCAACTCCAGCTACTTAAGAGGCCTTTCCTCACCCCAATTCCACGATTTTTTCCTCCATAATCTCATCGAGGACCCACTCCAGGGACTTTTGCCATATTTTTGTGGGGTTATCTTGAATCTGATGGGTCTTGGCCAGGGCCTTGAGGATGGTCAGAGATACATCCTGAAAAATGGCAGCATCGATCAGCATGGCATTCTTTTGCATAAAATAGGCAAAGGCCCTCGCCATGCCACAGTTGGCGATAAAATCAGGGATGACCAGGGCTTCTTCATCGGCGAAGAGGGTAGTAGGGCCCATGAAAATTTCCTTGTCCTGAAAGGGGACATTGGCACCGCAGGCGACCACCTCCAGGCCATTGCCTAGCATAGCCTCTACCTGCCCCCGGCTCACAAGCCTTGACCCGGCAGCAGGAACGAAAACCTCAGCTCCCATGTTCCAGATGTGCTGATTCGCTTCTTCAAAACTCATCAAATTGTCCGACGGTAGTTGATTGCCCTCACGATTGGCGTAGAGTTCTTTTACCTGATCTAGGCTTAGTCCTTCAGGCCTGACAACTGCCCCGCGAACGTCTAAAATTCCCACAATACGAAAGCCATGATAGGCCAGGGTCAGGGCAGCCGCCCCTCCCACATTGCCAAATCCCTGGACGATGACCCGCTTGTTGATCCTGTCCATCCGCCAAAGGTCGTAGGCATGGACCACCGACATACCCACCCCATAACCTGTGATCATGTCCGAGATGGTGACACCCTTGCCCGTGCCTGTAGGGGCATAATCGTAAAAGGTTACCTCCTTGGTCACCCCCTTGCTTAGGTTGTGGATGATGCTGGCGAAATGCTCTTCCATAGGCTCAAAATGCCCTCGAACTACCCCTTCTTGGGGATGGAGAATGCCCAGTTGGCGGGTGATGGGCCCCACCTCAGCAAAGTCGCTGACATTGAGGTCCCCACCGGTGCCATAATAGGTCTTGAGCAGGGGGCTAATGGCCGAATACCAACGGCGGAGAACCCCTTCTTTTCGGGGGTCTTGGGGATCGAAGTCTATGCCTGACTTTGCCCCACCGATAGGAGGGCCACTGACGGCAAACTTTATTTCCATGGTTTTGGCCAGGGACAGAACTTCCTCAAGGGTACAGCCCTTTCTCATCCTCGTCCCTCCTCCGGCGGCTCCATTTCTTCGCGAATTGATCACCACCCAGCCCTGGGCTTCGGTTTCGGTATCTTGCCAGTGAAAAATGATTTCGGGAGGGGTGTGCTCAAAGGTTTTGAGTCGCTCTAGCATGAGGATGAAATAGTTAGTACAACAATTATTGGGACATAGGAAAGCAAAAATATCCTTCCTGGCGTTGAATTCCAATGTTTTTTTGCCTGGAAATCTGCCCTGTTTTTCTTTATTTCCTCAAAAGTAACAACCATGATAAGAGACATCAACCGATTGATTTTTCATCCGGGCTGCTATGCCTGTGATCGATTGTTGGGCAGGCAGGAGCGCCACGTTTGCTTCCACTGCCTCAGCCAGATGGAGGAGACCTCCTTTCATCTTTCGCCCAGGGAAAATGAATTGTACTATCGCTTTGCCGGAAAGGTCCCCCTGGCCGGGGCGACCAGCCTTTTTTTCTATGATAAGGCTGGTCGTTTTCAAAAGCTCATGCAGGCCTTTAAGTACCAGCATAGTCCTCAGGTTGGTATTTTCCTGGGCCGCTACCTGGGAGAAATGCTGAATTCTTCCTGGGGCCAGGCCATTCTTCCGGTTCCCCTGCACTGGTCCAAGGAAGCCAAAAGGGGCTATAACCAGGCGGCCATGATGGGTCGGGGCCTTTCCCAGGCTATGGGTATTCCCCTGATGCGGGGAGCCTTAAGCCGGAAAAGACGGACCCAGACCCAGGCCAGGAAACAGGGAGCCGCCCGTTGGAAAAATGTAGCTGGCGCCTTTGAGCTGAAAAAGGAAATTCCTTCTCCGATCCTCCTGGTTGACGATGTGATCACCACCGGTTCCACCCTTGAGTCCTGCATGAGGGCCATGCTCGATCGACAGCCTGAGCTCCAGATTTTTGTTGCCTGCCTGGGAATGGCAAGGAGGCATTGATAGGGGCTTAACGTAAATTTCCACCAGACCTACCACCTTCTCCCACTTATCTTCCACATTTTCCCTCTTTTTCCCACTTTTCATTGGGCTGTTTGTACATATTTTTTGGCAAATAGTCCAATTTTTTTTGTATATAGCTCTGATTTAATTAGTATTAATTCCTGTAAAGCTAATTAATTGAGATTTAAGAGACGGGTGTAATATTATTTTCCTTTTTTTGTGGGAGAAAGTGGGAATTTGTGGGAATTTTTTATTTATTTTAGCCACTGTAATGTGAATGTGATGAAATGATTTCATTGATAGGTGAATATGATTGCAAGCTGGATACCAAGGGCAGATTTCTGATGCCTGCGGGTCTTCGCAAGCAATTGCCTGAGGATCACCAAGATGAATTCGTCATCAACAGAGGTCTCGACAAATGTCTGGTATTGTACCCCATCCCGGTTTGGGAAGAAGAATTGAAGCGATTGCAGGCACGCAACCAGTACGTAAAGAAGAATAGGGCCTTTCTGCGGATGTTTCTCAATGGAGCGACCCGAGTAGCCTTAGACGGAAACGGCAGGATACTTCTCCCCAAGCGACTGATGGGAGGGGTTGAAATCTCAAAAGAGATTAAGCTGGTAGCTCAAATAGATAAGGTGGAGATATGGGATGCCGAGACCTACGACACCTGGATGGAAAATCCCGAGTTTGATTTTGAGGAGTTGGCCGAAGAGGTGATGGGAGACCTGGACGAGGATGAGCAGCAATGAATATAGCAGTGATTATCACCTTCCGGTTCTCCTGCATGAGTCCATAGAGGGGCTGAACATCAGTGAGGGGGGAATCTATGTAGACGTGACTTTTGGAGGGGGCGGGCACAGCAAAGAAATACTGGAGCGACTGAAAGGGGGGAAGTTACTGGCCTTCGACAGGGACGCGGACGCAGAGGCCAATCTCCCCCAGGATGATCGGCTCATATTCATCGCTCAAGACTTTCAGTTCATTGAATCAGCATTATTGATGAAGCGAATCCAGGAGGTGGACGGCATATTGGCCGACCTGGGGGTTTCCTCCCACCAACTGGACACAGCCGAGAGAGGCTTTAGCTATCGCTTTGATGCCCCCTTGGATATGAGGATGGATACATCCCAGGGAGAAAGTGCCGCAGAACTTCTCAATCAGCGCGAAGAGGAAGAACTGGTCAGGATTTTTTCCCGATATGGAGAGGTAACCAACGCAAGAAAATTGGCTAGAAGTATCTGCGTCAAGCGATCGGTAACACCCATTACCCATACCCAGCAGTTTGAAGGCATCATCCAGGATTGCATACCTCCCAAGCGGAGGTCAAAGTATCTCTCTCAGGTTTATCAGGCCCTCAGAATAGAGGTCAACAATGAGCTCAAATCCTTAGAGCTGCTCCTGCAAGCTTCACTCAACCTGCTCAAACCAGGAGGAAGACTGTCGGTCATTTCCTACCATTCTCTGGAAGACCGAATGGTCAAGCGATTTCTCAAAGCTGGAAACTTCTCTGGTAAAGAAGAGAAGGACTTTTATGGAAATAGCCTCACTCCCTGGAAACTGATTAGCCGGAAGGCTATACAAGCCTCCGAAGAAGAAATAAACCGAAATCCTCGGGCCCGAAGCGCCAGGCTTCGCATCGCCGAGAAGAAATAGATCCCGGTTCATCTGATGAACCTCCCCTGTCAGGAAAAACAAGCCAAGGCCCTGCCTTTGTTTGGCCGACAGGTATCCGAGAATCCGAAAGTATCCTTTGACCACCATCTAGGTATGCGCGTAATCACACGTAGACAATCGAGCCATAGCTCACAGCCAAAGCAGGGGCCACAGCAGCCCTCCAAAGGCCTTTCTTCCAAAAAGGTCAACGATTACCTGCGTTTTTCCCTCTTTCTGGTCCTTATTGGTCTGGCCTATATCTATAATTCCTATGAGGCGGAGCGAAAAGTAAAGCAGATGGAGGCCTATCACAAAGAGGTGAAGAGGCTTAAAGCCGAATACCTCCTGCGCCGCGCTACCCTCAGTGCCGGAACCCGCTTTTCCGAAATTAAAGATCAACTGGATACCCTCGGGCTCAGGCCCCTCGACAAACCGGCTTTTAAGTTAGTCAGGGGCCTGGAAGTGCCCCTGGACCGAATTGAATACCTCAAACAACAAAAAGAATCAAGGGAAGAAATGGATTCTCTCTATCAAACAGGAGAATATGCCCTTCACCTCGAAAATCAAACAGATTCAGATCCATGAACAAGGTATCCGACCATATCCTTCGCCGGGTCTACATTCTCTTCGGCGTTTTTGTTCTCCTGGGAGCTATCATCGTCTTTAGGATTTTAGCTCTACAGGTAAATGTAGGCTATTGGGCTGAGAAAGAGATCGAAGAGCAGGTCTTTTTCAAGAAGGTTCTGGCCGACAGGGGAAATATTCTCTCCGAAGATGGTACCATTATGGCTACTTCTCTGCCTTTTTTCAAGGTAGCTATGGACCCTACTGTGCTGGATACCGGAAGTTTTGAGAGATTTTCCGACTCCCTCTACCAGCTTTCATTGAATTTTGCCGGACTCTATGATGATCCTGAAGAGAGAGACAGCCTGAGGGTTTATCGCAATGTCATGAAAGCCCTGGCTGAGCGAGACCGCCACATATACCTTCACAGCGAGAAAATCAATTTCCGTCAACTGGCCGAACTCAGAAACTGGCCCATACTCAAGCGGGGCCGCTACCAGGGAGGACTGGTGGTAGAAAAGTTTACTCATGAGCGCTATTATCCCATGGGAGAACTGGCCAGGATTACCCTGGGGAAAATTGTTGAGGACACCGTGCCCATTCGCGGGATCGAATACTCCTACCACAATGAACTGAGGGGAAAGGATGGATACATCCTCGCTCAAAAGGTGGTGGGGGGCTCCTACATTCCTGTAAATCAATTTGGAGATGACGCCTCTCAGGATGGGTACGATGTGGTAACCACCCTGGATGTAGACCTCCAGGACATTGTAGAGAAGGCCGTCGAAAAGGCCGTTCGGAAACACTATGCCAAATATGGAGTCGCCATCCTGATGGAGGTAGAGACGGGAAAGATAAAGGCCATTGCCAACTACCCTGAAAACTATAACCATGCAGTCGCTACCCAGGTCGAGCCGGGATCGACCTTCAAGACAGCCTCAGCGGCAGCCCTCTTCGAAGATAAATTGCTCAGCCCAGACAGCATGGTCGCCACGGGCGAAGGAAAAATCCTCTACGACGACAAAGAAGTTACGGACAATGGAAAGGCTTGGGGCGACATTAGCTTTGAAAAGGTATTTGCCCATTCTTCCAATGTAGGGGTCTCCAAGACCATCAACGATTTTTATGGGGCGGAACCCGAAAAATACATCGAGCACCTCCAGCGTTTTGGCTTTTTCGACCGTGCCAATGTACAACTGAAGGGAGAACCATTGCCCAGGATTATTACTCCTGAGGATGAAGAGTGGACGGTAGCTACCCTGCCCTCCCTTTCTTACGGATACTCTTTGCTGGTGACCCCCATTCAGATGGCCTCTTTTTACAATGGAATCGCCAATAGAGGCCGGCTGCTCCGCCCCTGGATGGTAAAGGAAATACTGGAAAATTCAAGGATCATCCGCCAATACGGCCCTGAAGTCATTCATCCTCAGATGATCAGCCCTGAGAGCCTCACCCAACTCAAGCGGGTCATGAAGGCAGTAACTGAATATGGAACTGCAGCCAGCGCCTTTCGCAACTGTGAATTTGAAGTGGCGGGAAAGACGGGGACGGCAAGAAAAACGGAAGCAGGCAGGGGCTATGTAAGAAAATACAGGGCTTCTTTTGGAGGCTTTTTTCCGGTAGACACCCCACGCTACTCCATGTATATCATGATTGACGAGCCGGATGGGGGTACAGCTTCAGGGGGAAAGGTAGCTGCTCCGGTATTTAGGGAAATAGCAAAAGAAATACTGCGAATGGATGTACAATTGACCCAGCCTCCCCGCAGAAAAGATATGAAACCCCATGCCAAGCCGGCGCCCAAGGCGGTTTTTGCCCAAACAGCCCGCTCGGTATATAAGCAATTGGGAGTCTCCACCAGCCTGCCCCCCGAGGGAGATTGGTACAAGACTCAATCGAATAAGCATCAGGTCAACCTCGACCTTCTGGAAATGGAGGAAGGTAAGGTGCCCGATGTAAGAGGAATGACCACCCGGGATGCCCTGGTCCTCCTGGAAAAGATGGGACTGTTGGTTGTCATCAAGGGAAATGGAAGAGTAAAAACGCAGTCCCTTCTGCCCGGACATCGTCCTGAGGAGGGTACAAAAATAACCCTGTATTGCAGTTAGATCGATGATGCTCAGTAAGCTATTGGCAGACATACCAGCTAAGTTGATCCAGGGAGACTGGGAGGAGGAGATCGTGGATTTTCATTTCGATTCCCGCAGGATCCTCCCTCAAACTGCATTTATCGCCATCAAAGGTACTGCCTTGGATGGACATGAGTTCATTGAAAAAGCCATCAAGTCGGGAGCGAAAGCTATCATTTTTGAGGATAGACCTACCAGTTTTGAGGAAGGGATGACCTATCTGGAGGTAGAGAATGCCCGTAGAGCCTTGGCCCTTATGGCGGCCAACTACTACGGCAATCCTGCTCAAAAGATGAAAGTGGTAGGTGTGACCGGTACCAATGGAAAAACGACAACAGCCAGTCTGCTGCATCAGGCTTTTCAGGGTCTGGGCATTACTTCGGGCTTATTTTCCACCATTTTGTACCGGGTGGGAGAAGAAGAATATCCCTCTTCCCACACCACTCCTGATCCAAAGCAGCTCCATCAGCTTTTTGCAGAGATGGTCGAAAAGGGATGTGAGTACTGTTTCATGGAGGTGAGTAGCCATGCCCTGGCCCAGCATCGGACGGCAGGCATTCCCTTTCATCTGGCCATGTTTACCAACCTTACTCATGATCACCTTGATTATCATGGGAGTTTCAAGGCCTATCTCGAAGCCAAAAAAATGCTCTTCGACGGCCTGAGTAAGGAAGCCACTGCCCTGGTCAATGTAGATGACCGCAATGGAAGGGTAATGGTACAAAACACGGCTGCTCAGGTCAGGACCTATGCCCTGAAGAAAATGGCCGATTACCGGGCCAAGCTCCTTGAAAATACCTTTGAAGGGCTGCGCATGGAAGTGGATGGAGAAGAAGTCTGGTTCCAGATGAGGGGAAGCTTCAACGCCTACAACCTCCTTATGGTTTATGCCGCTGCGATAGAATTAGGCCTTGAAAAGGAAGAGATCCTCAAAGAACTGAGTGCCATCGGTGGAGTGCCGGGACGGTTTGAGGTCATTCGGGCCTCGGGACAGCGAACCGGCATCGTGGATTACGCTCATACCCCGGATGCTCTGGAGAATATTTTGAGCACCATCCAGGACATCAATCGGGGAGAAAACAAAGTGCTGACCATCGTGGGATGTGGGGGAAACAGGGACAAGGAGAAGAGGCCTATGATGGCAAAAATCGCTGCGGAGTATTCGGATCGGGTGATCCTAACTTCGGATAATCCCAGAAATGAAAATCCCGAAGCGATTGTAGATGACATGTATGTGGGAATACCTTATGCCAAAAAGGCTAAGGTTATCAAAATATTGAACCGGGAAGAGGCGATTAAGACTGCCTCTGCATTGGCTGGAGAGGGGGATATCATCCTCCTGGCAGGAAAAGGACACGAGACCTATCAGGAGATAAAGGGGATAAAGCATCCCTTTGACGATAGGGTAGAGCTAAGAAAAGCGTTGGCGCTGGAATAATTGGCAGCTAGTAAAGAAGATGGAGCACTTATTCGAGTGGGTTAGGTCAAGTAGGTGAAATTGCGCAAATTTATGCCGGTTGCTTAATCAACATAAACACTCACAACGATGCTTTATTATTTGCTCGACTGGCTTTATGACAAGTACGATGTGCCCGGATTTGGGGTGTTTCAATACATCACTTTCCGCTCCATCCTATCGATTATTTTCAGCCTGATCATTTCCTTGCTTATCGGCAAGAAGATCATTGACTTACTGAGAAAAAACCTGATTGGCGAGGTGGTCAGGGACGAAAAACAAGGTCCCGATCACCAGCATAAGAGGGGTACGCCCACCATGGGGGGCATTATTATCCTGCTTTCCATCATCATACCCACCCTGTTGTGGGGGGATTTGGAAAATGGATATGTATGGCTCATCCTCCTGGGAACCATCTGGATGGGAGTCATTGGTTTTGTAGATGACTACATCAAGGTATTCCTCAAGGACAAAAGGGGCCTTAAAGGAGTCTTTAAATTGGTCGGGCAGATTAGCCTAGGACTCATTGTCGGTATTGTCATGTTGGTCCATCCGGACTTCAAGGGAAGTCGGGCTCATCTGACCCAGCTCAACAAGGTCGTACCCTCAGCCGTCCTCCAGGATGTAGGCTTCAAAAAAGGAGATGAACTGACCCATATCGGTAATGCACCTTTTAATTCCATTCCTGATGGGGACGATTACCCTTCCTTTGGAATGTACAAGGTAGAACGCCCCTTTGGCAAGCAGCAGCGAGAGGTCATCATAGAGGTTCCTGAGGAGAAGAGAAGCAGGGTGGCCGGCGAACTTTTTGGTCCCAAAGACAACAGCTTTATCTACTCCACAGACTTTCCCTTTTTTAAGGACTATGTCTTTGACTATTCCAATGTCTTTGTCCTGAGAAATTACGTGGATGAAGATCTCCTGGGTAGAATTTTCTACCTCATTGTGGTCATCTTTATCATTACTGCAGTCTCAAATTCTGTCAACCTTACCGATGGCATTGATGGGCTGGCGGCCGGAACCACATCCATTGTAGGAGCGGGCCTGGGAGCTTTCGCCTACATCTCCGGAAACTTTGTTTTTGCTGACTACTTGAACATCAGCTATATCCCCCTCTCGGCGGAACTTCTTGTTTTTGCAGCTGCTCTGGTGGGAGGATGCATGGGCTTCATCTGGTACAATTCCTATCCCGCCCAAGTCTTCATGGGCGATACGGGAAGTTTGGCCCTGGGAGGAGCGGTAGGGATTCTTTCCCTGATGATCAAAAAAGAACTGCTCTTGCCCATCCTTTGCGGAATATTTTTCGCAGAAGCCGGCTCGGTAATTTTGCAGGTCAGCTACTTTCGCTACACCAAAAGGAAGTACGGAGAGGGGAGGAGAATTTTTAGGATGGCACCCCTTCATCATCACTATGAAAAAAGAGGGCTCCACGAGGCAAAAATCACCAACCGATTTTACATCGTGGCTTTCATTTTGGTAGCCATCGCATTTGCCACCCTAAAGTTGAGGTAAGATGGGAAAGGTGGTCGTCTTGGGAGGAGGAGAAAGCGGAGTAGGAGCAGCCATTTTGGCCCGGAAAGTGGGAAAAAAAGTATTTCTCTCAGATGGAGATCAGGTAAAATCTCAGTACAAGGAAGCCCTAAACAGGTACAACATCCCTTTTGAAGAGGGTCGACATACAAAAGAATCGTTCTTTGACGCGGAAATCGTAATCAAAAGCCCTGGAATCCCCCCTTGGATACCCCTGGTCAAAACACTGACCGAAAAGGGAATCCCGGTAATTTCAGAGGTGGAGTTTGCCTTCTATTACAAAGAGGCTCCTATCATTGCCGTGACGGGTTCCAATGGAAAGACTACCACCGCATCCCTCATCCATCACCTGTTGAAGGTAAATGGAGTCGATGCCAGCCTGGGGGGAAACATCGGTGATAGCTTTGCCCTACAGGTAGCTCTCAATCCGAAGCCGGAGGTCCATGTCCTTGAAATCAGCTCCTTCCAATTGGAAGATTGCCATGAATTTCATCCGGATGTAGCCCTACTCCTCAACATTACCCCGGATCACCTGGATAGGTACGAAGGGAAAATGGAGCATTATGCAGATGCAAAGTTTAGGATTGCTCGGAAGCAGGATAAAGATGATGTATTCATCTACCAGAGGGGAAACGAATGGATAAGCAGGGGCCTGGAAAAAACAAGACCCAAAGCTGAACTGCAAAGCTTCTCTCTGGATAAGGGTGGGAATGCATGGGTAAAAGAGAAGAATCTTCAACTCGTTTCAGGAGAACAATTTAGCACCGACCGGATGAAAATATTGGGGCCTCACAATCAGGTGAATGCCCTCGCCGCTCTCCTTGCGGTCAAAGCCTTCCTGGGAAGGCTGCCGAAGGAGACACAGCAGGGACTAGATAGTTTTGTTCCTATTCCTCACCGATTAGAACCAGTAGGACAGGTCAGCGGTGTCAGGTTTATCAACGACTCTAAGGCCACCAATGTGGATGCGGTAAAATTTGCCCTGGAGGCCATAAAAGCTCCAATAATTTGGATGGTAGGGGGAATCGACAAGGGAAACGATTACGAAAAGATCAAAAGTCTGGTAGAAGAAAAGGTGAAAGCCATAGTCGTACTGGGTGAACATTCGCAGAAATTTCACTCCGAATTTTCTAAAAAGGTTTACCAGGCAAAAAATATGAGAGAAGCCGTAGCCAAGGCAAAAGAAATTGCCTATGCAGGAGACAATGTTTTACTAAGTCCAGCCTGTGCGAGCTTTGATCTCTTCCAGAATTACGAAGACCGCGGCGATCAATTTCGACAAGCAGTAAACGAAGAATAAAAATATGTTTCGTTGGGTACTACATAAGTTAAAAGGCGACAAAATCATCTGGATTTTGACCATCCTGATCGCGCTGACCTCCGTTTTGGCGGTATACAGTGCTTCCAGTGCCATGGCCTTTCGAATCAAGGGAGGGGATGCAGAGTTTTTCGTCCTCAAACACGTGATTCTGATCGTCATAGGGTTGCTGACCATGTACGTGGTCCACCTTTTGGATTACCGGATATTCGCCCGGCTGACCAACCTTTTGCTTATGGTAACCATTCCACTCCTGGTATACACGATCATACAGGGAGCAGAACTCAACGAAGCAGCACGATGGATTACAGTTTTTGGGCAGAGTTTTCAGCCTTCCGATCTGGCCAAACTCACCCTCATGATTTACCTGGCCAAACTGTTGACCCAGCGCCAGGATGTGATCAAAGATTTTACCGAAGGCTTTCTGCCCGCGCTCTTTTGGGTGACCATTATTTGCGGACTGATCGCTCCCTCGGACCTCAGTACGGCCAGCCTCATGTTCATCGCTAGCATGATGGTCATGTTTGTCGCTGGGGTAGATATGAAATACTTGGGTTTGCTAACGGTGATTGGGGTGATGGGGCTTATGATCCTGATCCCCACCGCCAAACGTTCTTCGACATGGGAAAACCGATGGGAAGACTATGCCAAGCGAATGACCCAATCAGCCTATGACGGAGATTATCAGACCGTCCAGTCCCACATAGCTATTGCGACCGGTGGGATTATAGGGAAAGGCGTGGGTAAGAGTTCGCAGCGAAACTTCCTGCCCTCCGCCAATTCTGACTATATCTATTCCATCATTGTCGAAGAATATGGGCTGCTCGGTGGGATGGTGGTGCTTATCTTTTTTCTCTTCCTCCTTTTCAGGAGCGTGAGCATCGTTACGGTTTCCAAGACTTTTGGAGCCTTGCTGGCCTGTGGATTGTCTTTTTTGCTGGTGCTTCAGGCCATTATGCACATGGGAGTAGCCGTGGGAATACTGCCAAGTACTGGCCTTACCCTGCCCATCATCAGTACAGGAGGAACCTCCATTATCATGACTTGTGTAACCCTAGGCATGATACTAAGTGTGAGCCGGGATGCCATGGAAAAGAAAAAAGAGAAGAATAACAGCAAAGGATGGATGCAACGCCTCATAAGAGCCTGACCGCATAACAAAGGCAAATGAAGAAAAAAGTTATCATATCAGGAGGAGGAACCGGGGGACATATTTTTCCGGCCGTCTCTATCGCTGCGGAAATTCGCCGCCGTGAACCTGATGCGGACATATTGTTTGTCGGGGCCAGGGGAGGCATGGAGATGGAAGTAGTTCCAAGATATGATTTCCCTATAGAGGGTGTCTGGATTTCCGGGATTCAACGGCAGTTGACCCTGCGCAACCTTGGTCGCAATGTGCTCTTTCCCATTAAGTTGATCAGCAGCCTGATTCAGGCCCGTAGGATCATGAATAGTTTTAAGCCCGATGTGGTCATTGGGGTAGGGGGCTATGCAAGTGGGCCAATGGGCAGGGTGGCCAGTGGTAGGAAGGTGCCTCTGATCCTCTGTGAGCAGAATGCCTATCCCGGTTTGGTCAACCGCTGGTTGGCAAAGTATGCCGATAAGATTCTTCTGGGAAATGGAGATGCGGAAAAATACTTCGAATCTTCTAAAACTGTAGTTACCGGGAATCCCATCAGGAGTTTTGAACTGTCTTCGAAAAAAGTAGCCAGGGAAAAATTGGGCCTCGACCCCGATAAACCTACCCTGCTCAGTTTGGGGGGAAGCCTTGGAGCACGAACCATCAACCGTGCCCTCTTGGCAGACCACCCAAAGATCATCGAAGCGGAGGCTCAAATCTTGTGGCAGTGTGGCAAATACTACATAGAAGACTTGAGAAAGGAAGTTCCCGACCATCCTCAGGTCTTGCTAAAGGCTTTTATTCAGGATATGGGGACAGCCTATGCCGCCGCAGATCTTATTATCAGTAGGGCAGGGGCAAGTACCATCTCCGAGCTTATCGCTTTGAGTAAGCCCGCAGTTATCGTGCCCTCTCCCAATGTGGCAGAGGACCATCAGACAAAAAATGCTCTTTCACTGACTGAAAAACAGGCAGCTGTCCTGGTCAAGGATGCAGAAGCTCAGAAGTCTCTGGTAGCTACCGCCTTAAGTATCCTCGGGGATGCAAGCAGGTTGGAAAAACTGGAGAAAAACATTGCTTCTATAGAAAAACATGACTCAGCTAGGGAAATTGTTGATGTAATCTTTGATGAATTAGATAAACGAAATTAAGCGCGTTTTCAGATTAGTCCGAAGCAGTTTTCGGTAAAATCTAACAGTATAAAAGGTATGAATGTCTTTGACGCACATAAGATCTACTTCCTCGGTATCGGGGGCATCGGAATGAGTGCCCTGGCCAGATACTTTCACCTGCAAGGCAAGCAGGTCGAGGGGTATGACCGTGTGTCATCCATGGTAAGCAAGGGGCTGGAAGACCTGGGAATCAGGGTTTTTCATGAGGCCGATCCGGAGAGAATCGCAAAGCAGGAAGTTGTCATTTACACCCCTGCCATCAAAGTGGACAACGAAGAATGGGCCAGAGCCGAAAATCTTGGCCTTCCCCTCTACAAAAGATCTCAGGTTTTGGGCCAGATCAGCCGTAAGTATAAGACCTTGGCTGTCGCTGGGACCCACGGAAAAACAACCTCCTCAACTATGCTTACACATGTTTTGAGAGAAGGGGGTTTGGACGTAACTGCTTTTCTTGGTGGAATATCCTTAAATCTGAAATCAAATTTTGTCATGGGTAAGTCTGACTGGCTGGTCGTCGAGGCAGATGAGTATGATCGTTCTTTCTTGAGCCTCCATCCCGAATGGAGTATCATTACTTCCCTCGACCCGGATCATTTGGACATCTATGGAACTGAAGAAGAAATGAAAGGAAGCTACCGGAGCTTTGCCCGGCAGTCCTCCTCCGTTCTTGTACATGAAGAAATCAAAGCCTACGACTGGCAAAAAGAGGTAGAGAGCTATGGTCCCGAGAGTGACTTCAGGTATGAAAACTTGAGGTTTCAGGGCCTAAAGACTCTTTTTGACTTTTATTGTCCCAAGGGTAGCCTCCTGGACATTGCTCTGCCAATGCCTGGCAGACATAACGTCATGAATATGTCGGCAGCCCTAAGCATAGGAGTCAAACTGGACCTGGAACTAGCGGCACTCAAGCGGGGCGTGGAAAGCTTTAGGGGTATTTATCGGCGTTTTGAAGTTCAGCATCACAGCGAATCTCTAACCTTCATCGACGACTATGCCCATCATCCAAGCGAACTTCGGGCGGTCATTGATACCGCCAGAAAGCTATTTCCTGAGAGAAAACTGATGGTGATTTTTCAGCCTCATCTTTACAGCCGTACCCGGGATTTTTTAGAAGGCTTTGCTGAGGAGTTGTCCCAGGCTGACCTGACCTTCCTCCTGCCTATCTACCCCGCGAGGGAGGAGCCCATCGAAGGGGTCGAAAGTAAGGCCATCCTGGATAAGATGGAGAGAGGAAAAGGAAGGGAAATAGAAAAGCAGGACCTCATTCCGGCTTTGGCAGTATCCATTCAGTCGACCAGCGTCCTGCTCAGCCTGGGTGCCGGAGACATAGACCGGGAGGTACCGAAGATCAAGGACTGGATTAAAAAGAAGTTTACCGAGGATCTTTCCTCGATTTTATAAACAAGAATTTATGTCAATTGCACATGTTCCACATAGGAGACCCAAGCCCAAGGGAAGAAACAGGCCTCTGGAGGAATTAGAGAAGCCTCCTGTAAAGGCTAAATCCGGAAAGATAAAGGCTTTTCGGCTAAACCTGAGCAAGACCTGGCTTTATCCCCTGATAGGGATAGGGATAATAGCCCTTTTGGGAGGGGGCTACGCCTTTCAGGATAGCATGCCCCTCAAGTCCATCCAGTGCAGCATACTGGCGGGAGAGGACAATGGCTTTCTAAGCCGCGAAGATCTGCTTAACATCAGTGCGGAAGGGGGGGAAGGAGCCCTCAAGGGATTGCCCATGGAGGAAGTCAGGTTAGAGGAAATTGAGGCCCGACTCCTGGAACACCCGACAGTCAAAAAAGCCGAGGTCTACAAGAGCTTCATGGGAACCCTAAAAATGGAGGTCGAACTTCGTGAGGCAGTAGGCAGAATGATCAACAACAGCGGTTCACATCTTTATGTGGACAGCGAGGGAAAAAAGTTTCCCATTTCCCGACACCATACGGCCTATGTGCCCTTGTTGAGGGGAGATTTTGAAGAGGGAATGGTAGACACCTTTTCCTGTGAGACCATCTCGGACGCCATTCCCGTCCTGGATTTCCTGGCCAAGGATGAATTTTGGAAGGCACAAATCGCTGAGCTCGTCATCGCTCAAGATGGACAATTGACCCTGCACCCTTCTATTGGAGAAATGGAAATCCAATTTGGATATCCGATTCGCATAGAAGAGAAATTCGCCAACCTGATGGATTTTTACAAGCAAGTAATCCCTGTCAAAGGCTGGGAGGCTTACAGATCCGTCAACCTTAAGTATAAAGGCCAAGTGGTGGGCAAAAAGCGTTAAAACCATGAAAAAACGAGGAAATACTCAGCCAAATGTACAATATCCACGCTGTTCTGTCTTCAAAACCGGAAAGGTGGATAGGTCGCTCCCTTGTTCCTTTTATTTTTTGACTAACTAATTCTGATTGAAAAAGCTAAGCTATGGCTAACGAAAAGAATCCTAACACAGAACAAATCGTTGTCGGCCTGGATATTGGTACAACCAAGATTTGTGCAATCGTAGGCAAGCGCAACGAGTACGGCAAGATCAATATCCTGGGCTTCGGCAAGGCCATGTCCGATGGTGTGCAGCGCGGTGTGGTCAACAACATCGAAAAGACCGTCAATGCCATCCGTGAAGCGGTACGTGAAGCCGAAAAGCACTCCGGCATCAAGGTAGAAGTGGTGCACGTAGGCATCGCCGGTGAGCATGTACGATCCATGCAGCACAAGGGCATCATCACCCTCAACAATCCCGACTTCGAGATTACCTCTGAGGATGTGGCCCGCCTGCACGAGGACATGTTTAAGATTGCTACCCAGCCCGGCACCGAGATCATACATGTCCTTCCTCAGGAATACACGGTTGATAGCCAAACGGGTATCATTGACCCTGTTGGCATGAGTGGGGTGCGATTGGAAGGCAATTTCCACATCGTAACCGGTCAAATGACAGCAGCCAATAATATTTATAAATGTGTCCGCAGGGCTGGCCTGGAAGTGGCCGAATTGATCCTGGAACCTTTGGCTTCTTCAGCAGCTGTCCTTACCCAGGAAGAAAAAGAAGCAGGCGTCTGCCTGGTGGATATTGGTGGGGGTACAACGGATATCGCCGTTTTTGAAAATAATATCATTCGACATACGGCAGTGATTCCCTTTGGAGGAAATATTGTAACCGAAGACATCAAGCAGGGCTGCAAAGTGATGACAAAGCACGCTGAACTCCTCAAGATTCAATACGGATCTGCTCTTGCAGATGCGGTGATGGAAGATGTGATCATCAGCATTCCAGGTCCCCGGGACAGGCCCTCCAAAGAAATTCACAAGTCCATGCTGGCTCGTATCATACAGTCCCGAATGGAGGAGATTCTCGAATTTGTCCTTGCCGAAATCAAAAATTCCGGCTATGAAGACAAATTGGTGGCTGGGATCGTCGTTACGGGCGGGGGTGCTCAGCTACAGCACATGAAGCAGTGTGTAGAGTTTGTGACGGGGATTGACACCCGCATTGGCCTGCCTGGGGAGCACCTCGCCAGCGGACTGGTAGATGAGGTAAACTTTCCCATGTTTGCTACCGGAACCGGGCTTGTCATCATGGGATTGGACTCCGCAGAATACGAAATCGCTCCTGCCAGCGGCAAGCGCGAACTTCAGCAGCAGGGCTTTTCGACCATGGGAGGTGGAAAAGGAAGTCCCAAGATCAGCTTCATCCACAAAGTAAAAAATTGGTTTGAAAGTACCCTGACCAGTACAGGGGATTTTATTGAATAGTTTAATATTCCTTAAGCGATTATCAATTAAGGATCAATGCGAACTTAAAGGAATTTCATTCTTCTTTAAACAGTGGGGCAGAAGAAATAAAAAGCAGGCCGGCCGAAAATTGGACGGACATACTTTTGATGGCATACCGCCAGCCAAAATGATTTCTACCTTTTTATAAATTTTTATCCGAACAGTATAAAACCAGAGTTATGCAATTTGATTTTCCAAAGAACCAGAATTCCATCATAAAGGTCCTCGGCGTGGGAGGCGGTGGTGGAAATGCCGTCAATAACATGTTTACGAAAGGCATTGACGGGGTAGACTTTCTCGTTTGCAACACCGACATCCAGGCACTCAAGAACAGTGAAATCCCTACGCGGATCCACATTGGTCAGGCACAGACAGAGGGCCTGGGCGCTGGGGCCGATCCTGAGATTGGTCGAAAAGCTGCCCACGAAAGCCTGGAAGAGATTCGTGAGGTGCTGGCAGAAAATACCAAAATGGTCTTCATTACCGCCGGAATGGGCGGAGGAACCGGCACAGGTGCTGCCCCCGTCATTGCTTCCATGGCCAAGGAAATGGGAATCCTGACGGTAGGGATCGTAACGACTCCCTTCAAGTTTGAAGGACCAAGAAGGGCTAAGCAAGCCGAATCCGGCATCGAAGAACTGGAAGACCACGTCGATACGATGATCGTCATCGACAACAACAACCTTCAGAAGATACTGGGTTCCAGTATTTCCATGAAAAAAGCCTTCGAATCTGCGGATCAGGTACTTTGTAATGCTGCCAAAGGCATCGCCGAGATCATCACAACCGAGGGCTACATCAATGTGGACTTTGCGGATGTATGTACCATCATGCGCGACGGAGGAAAGGCCCTTATGGGGACCGCTACGGCCGAGGGTGAGGACAGAGCCATGCAGGCCGTCGAAGATGCGATCAACTCTCCCCTCCTCGACAACATTGACATACATGGGGCTCGTGGCATCGTCGTCAATATTACTGCCTCTGAGGAGTCGCTGGGCATGGACGAAACCACCAAGATCGTCGAATTTGTCCAGGAGTCAGCTGGAAATGAGGCAAATATCATCTATGGCATCGTCTATGATGAGGATATGGGTGAAAAGTTGCGCGTGACCGTCATTGCCACCCGCTTTTCGGAAGGGAAAAAAGTAGAAGACCCCGTCAAGGCTCATGTAGAGCAGGAAGTTGTAAATGAGAAGCCCGCAGAGACTCCCCAAAAGGAGCGGGCAAACTTTCGCAGGCTCAACAAGAATGAGCGAGAGCAGCGGATTGAGAAGCTAAATTCGAAGATGTATGACATTCACGATCCGGAAAGCCTGCAGAGCCTGGAAGCTATACCTGCCTACCAGCGCAAGCGCATGACCCTGGACCTGGACCAGCAGCCCCTTGAACCGAGGATGTCACGTACACAGGTCGAAGAAGACAAGGATGAAAAGTACAAACTCAGAGAAAACAACAGGTTTCTGCACGACAATGTGGACTGATTCCTTCAGTCCCTGGTCTAAATTCTCTCTGGTTCCTGCTGTTCTTTTCTGACTATTGAAGGCCGGGATTTACTTCCCGACACTCAAGACCATAGATTTATGAAGTCCATCGGTTAAAATCATTCGGTTTTGCCAGGACTTCAGGTTCTTTACGCGCATATACTTTCGGAGCCTCTCCGGTTGCCCTGCTTCGCAGTGGTAATCGGGAGGTTTTTTTATAAGAGCTGTGATAAGGTTTGACAGCAATAATTGTCTAGGGATATCAGCTGAGTTATGCTTGTGATATTGACTCAGATAGAGCTACCATAGCTGAAGAAAGCGCTTAGATCAAATCCTCTTCCAAGCTTTTGATCATATCGAGAATGGTATGAAAAATTTTTGCCTCTTCCTGCCTGGCATCTTCTGGCTTGATGGTTTCTTTCTTTAGGCCTTCTTGAATTCCATTATATGAATACATGGCATAGACAAGGATGTTGTGATTACTATTTCCTGGATCTATACTGTCAATGAGAATTTGAATGGTTTGGGGGAGGTCATCTTGGATGAGACCAATGAGTTCTTTTTTTCGTTTAGATTTTTTTTCTATCAATTTAAGCCCATACTTATTTGCTAGCTCTCGTATTTCCTCTACCTGACGAGCCTTTGATTGGATATTTTTTTCCTTTCCAACATCATTTCCTTTCATCTGGTTTATTTCTAACCACCGGAATAACAGATCGTAGAGTCGATCAGAAATATCCAAAATGTAAGTAGTAGAGATATTTGGAGATTTTTTATCTAAATTTTCCAAAAGAAAAAGATATGCTAAGATGAAATACTTGGGAGGAGCTTACTTTTTACTATCTGTATTGAGTTCCTTGATAATCTTATAAATAGCCAACATAATCTTGCCTTTTTCCTGTACGACATATTCATCCAGTAAAAGACCTTTGAGATAAAGTAATTCTAATTCATGGTAGCGATAGGCCAGCCTGATGCTAGTCTCAATAAGTGTCTGATCCTTATTTTGCTCTGCACCCTCCAGTAGAATGGTCAATGCCTCACCAGATTCTCCTTTATCTAGTAGGTAGACAATTCTGTCAATATCTATGGGATTATGGCTATGTGAGTCTTTCATAAAGGGCAGCTTTGGGAAGTGGCATAATGATTATCACGAACCAATGGGTAAGATGCATTTGGGTTACAGTTAGTAATTTGTCTTTAACTTCTGTAGCGCTATTTATTTTATCCCTAGAAAGGATTCGTAATAATTCCCAATGGCTAGACTTAATTTTGAGTTGTAGGAGTGATAGAAATTACTGGTTTTAATTATCTAAAAATAATTAAAACTACGAATAAAAAGCAAAAACCTCCGAATTATTTATTTACAAAAAATATTTTGCCCTCCTATCTGTATAGAAGCCTATCACAGAAACATAGAAAAGAGAAGGCCAAGCTTGCGCTCGGCCCTCCAACTATAATGAAAGTTACTGTCGTTGCTTAGTTACAAACGTCGCCGTCGGTATTGTTGGAATAGCTGTTACCCGACTCGTTAAGGGTAGCATTGTTGTTCACGCTAATTCCACAGCCATCATTGTCGGCGAAAGTTGAGTTGTTGACGGTGAAGGTTCCGGATTTGAGATAAAGACCTGCACTGGGGTTACAGCAATAGACATAATTGCTGCCGGCATCTTTCAACTCTACATTTTCCATGATGTTGTTGCTGCTGGTCGTCTCTGCGTGGATTCCTCTCCAGTATCCCTTGATAGACTCAGCTCCACGGAAGATGATAGGGTTGGAGGCTGTACCCAAAGCGCTAAGGGTTCCGTTGTCATAGACTCCCAAACCAGAATTCTGGCTGAAGACAAATTCTACACCTGCCTTCAAGCTAAGGGGCTCCTTCACATCCAAAACTACACCATTCTCGAGGCGGTAAGGAACATTGTTCTTGGGTAGGTCTGTAGCACGGTCCACATCAGCGTTGGAAAAGAGAATAAAATCTTCATCGTTGCCCTGGAAGTCAGAGTTTTCTCCGTCCAATACATCAGCCTGCTCAGCTGCGATATACATGGGATTCAGGTCGTGGGTAGTTATCTGGTTGTTGGCAAAATCAGAAATTTCAGCAGCCTTCCTAGCTGTGATTCCGTAAGAAGCGCCGTTTTCGATCTTTGTGTTTGTAATGGCCATTTTACCATCCTTGAGGAAGATGGAAGATGGGGTATTACAACAAATAACGTAGTTTGAACCTGCATCTGAAATCACCGCGTGGTCGATGATATTATTGGAACTATTGGTCTCATTATGGATTCCTCTCCAAAAACCTCTTACAGATTCTTCTCCTCTGATGAGAACCTTGTTGGAGCTGCTACCACTAACCTTGAAAGATCCACCACTCAGAACTGCAATACCTCCACCTTCTTCAAAGGCAATATCTACACCTTCATTTATCTCCAGGTCTTCCTTAAGGTTGAAAATACCACCCTCAAACAGGTAGGGAACGTTCAATTCGTTGATGGTGGTAGCTTTGCTCATGCTGGAAGCATTGACATAAGCGAAGTCCTCATCGTTGCCGGTGTAGTCTGAACCTGTACCGTCCAATTCTGACAAACGCTCGATATCCAGGTCTAGAGGAAATCCTGCATGACTCTGAATGGTAATGTTCTCATACTCCCTCAAATCTGTATTTTTATTGGCATAAATACCTATGTTTTCGCCATTGCTGAGGGTAGTATTTTTTATGCTCATGATTCCGCCTTTTAGGTAAATAGTTGCAGCACCGTTACAGCAGTAAACATAATTGGAACCCGCATCAGAGATATTCACATGATCAAACTGGTTGTCAAAGGTATTCGATTCTATGTGTATTCCTCTCCAGTATCCCTTGGCAGCGTTACTTCCTCTCAAGGTGATAGGCTGGGCAGTAGTTCCCAGCGCCTTTATAGACCCACTACCATAAACTCCAATTCCCGCATTCTCCTCGAATTCGATTGTAGTTCCAGGCTCTATGATAAGATCTTCCTCAACGTCCAAGACACAGCCAGAAGGAACAATATAATCTACTGCGGCGGCTGAGTTTACCAGGGTTGTCTCAGAAGTAATCTTATTGCAATCAAGGGTTATGGTTTCTGCTGTAGGTTCGGTGTAGGCGGACTCGCGGACGTACTTCTGCTGGTTTCCTGAGGCAGAAATATCGATGGTGATGCGAATGGTGTCAGCATCAATGACCATGGAAGCGGAGTAGTAGTTTCCATCACTCCCTAATTCTTCATAATCAAAGGTTTCGTTGCCCGTGGGGACGATGTTTCTCCACTTGACGCTTCCGATGGTAAATTCATTTCTGGGGTTGGCCGTTACGGTTCCCTGGTCATCTACCACAGTAACCTGAAGGCCATCATTGCCGGGGTTGTTGCTTCCGACACGGTACCAAACTCCGGCGACTTTGTCCAGGCCATCATCATCTCCTTCACCTGGATTCAAATTGATACAGGAAGAAAACATGAGGCCTACGACAGCCAAAAGAAGAATAATCGATCTGTGAAATGTTTGCATGATAATTCCGATTATAGGTATGTTTTTCATTGGACACATTTAAAGTCCCATCGAGGGGACGAGAGAAAATAACATCATAAAAATCAGACATATACATATAATAAGCATACGAATGTCACTCAATGTATGCTTGTAGTCATCTTTGGTTGACTTTTTGTCCGCAAAGGAAAACTTGATTTTGTAGCCACTATAGCTTTTTCAATCGCTGAAAGAAGCTCTCCTTATAGGTCTTGCCAAGGGGAATTTCTTCTTTTCCGATCAGCAGAGACTGGTTTGCTTCATGGATAGCCTGGATGTGTACAGGATTAATAAGGTAAGAGCGGTGGACACGAATGAAGGGGGAGGGAGCCAATTTTTCCTGAATTTCATTGAGGGTGGTTCGGATATGAGCCTTGCGATGGGCGGTAATGACCTGGCAATAGCGGTTGCCAGAGACCTCTATGTATAGAACCTCTTCTGGATGAATTTTGACCAGTTTTTGACCGATTTTTACAAAAAAACAGTTGCGAAAAAATATGTCCGATTCCCATTGAGTGGCAGGTTCCTCTTGTTGCTGAACGTGTTGGAGGGCCAGTTCAATGCTGGATTGAAGGGCAAAAGACTCCACAGGCTTGGTCAGGTAGGCATAGGGATGGGTATAACTGGCTTTCCTGAAGGTCTGAGAATCAGCAAATGAAGTAATATATATGATAGGGGTAGGTAACTTCTGGTTGATCTGGTGGCCCAGGTCTATCCCACTCTGCTTGCCAGCCAAGTGAATGTCGAGCAAGACCACATCTGGCTGGGTTTGCTCAACAATGGGCAGTGCTTGTTCGGCCCTGTCCTCCATGCCGACGAGGCTGTAGCCCAGTTCATCCAGGGTAATCTTCAGGTTTTCCTGGTGAAAAAAATCATCTTCTACCGCAAATATCTTGACAGCTTCCTTACTCATAGTTTCGCACTCAATCCGATTATAATTTATCGCTTTTATTTAAGAAAAAGACGGCAAAATCAGGAATCCCCCTGCAACTCTGCGGGTAAAATCAAGCGAATCTTGCTTCCTTTCCTCTCCTGGCTCTCTACCTCGATCCGACCCTGCCAGTGATCCACCAATTGTCTAACGATCTGCGTACCCAATCCGGTGCCTTTCTCTCCCGCCGTCCCGGGTGAGGAGCCTCCCCCCCTTTCAGAAAAGAGACGCTCCTGAAGCTCTTTTGACATGCCCCGCCCAGTGTCGGCCACTTCAAGCATGATGAAATGACCCTCCTGGCACCCTGAGAGGCTGATGATGCCATTTTGGGTAAATTTGTTGGCATTACCGACCAGGTTATTCAAAGCCACCGAAAGTCCATTTCTGTCACCCTGCCAATTGAGACCCTCTGGTATGTCGATTTTCAATTCATTGTCCTTGGCCTCAGCATGGGAGGAATAGCGCCGCAGGATCTGCTGGCCAAGGCCCCTGAGAGAAACAGACTCCTGCATGCTTTCATACCTGCCCAACTGCTGAAGGGACCAGTTGAGAAGGTTGTCCAACAACTGCCGGAGCTGATTGGACTGCTCCTCCAACTGACGGCTTACCTGTGAGAGTTTGTCGTAATTTTCATTCTCCAGAAAGCGGTCAAAAATCTTTCCCGTAGACTGAAAACCTGTGATAGGTCCCCTCAGGTCATGGGCGATCATGGCAAATAGCTTGTCCTTGGTCTCATTGAGGTCCTGGAGCTTCTTGCGCTGTACCTGTATTTTTTCGTTTTGACCCCGAAGACGAAAAAGTAGTACTGCAATCACTGATCCCACAACTGCTAAAATGATGGCAATGCCCAGGATAAAGCTTCTCTGGGTCTTGATTTGGGCCAACTCCAGGTTTTGTATGCGACCCTCCTGCTCCAATTGGATGATTTGGGCTTCCCTTTGTGCCGTCTCAAATTTGACCTCTAGTTCCGCAGTCTTCTCATTGTAGGTCCTCCGCAAAAGGGAGTCGTTCCAAAGGAGATAGAGATTTTGATTTTTATAGGCCTGCTCAAAATTTCCTAATGCCGAGTCCACCTGTGCCAGTGCCTGATAGCCCTGAGCGAGCAAATCCGCTTCATTGGCACTGCTTCCCAGGGCAATCGCTTCCTTGTAGAGGCTTCGGGCAGCAGTAAAATTTTTATTGAAGAATTCCACCTCTGCCAACTGGAGCAAGACAAAGTCTCTGACGGCAGCCTCGTCTTTTTCGTCCCCCAGTTCCTTAGCCTTTCTGAGTTGAACCAGGGCCTCGTCATACCGTTCTCTTTTTTTGAGAAATTCTCCATAGTAGACCCTCGCCAGCACCTCTGCCCGGGGATAATTGATCATTTGGGTCCCTATCAGGGCCTGGCGGAAATAAGCTTCGGCGGAGTCTGGCCTTCCAAGGGCTGCTTCTACCCGGGCCATGTCTACAAAGGCTGAAACATAATTGACGGAAGGGCGACGCTTTTCAAGCTCCAAGGCTTTCTGGGCAAAAGGCTCGGCTTTGGTATAGGCTTGTTTGTTAAAATAATGGGCAAAAAGCAGGGCCTTAACCCCGCGCTGTACCTGAACATTTTGGGTAGAATCCCCCAGTTCATTTGCCTTTAAGCCATAGACCAAAAGGGAATCTCCATAGCCCAGATCCCCATAGTACTCGGCCAGGTTAAAGAGAAATATCCCCTCGTAAAGAGGAGCGGAATATAGCTGATAAAGCTGCTTGGCTTTTTGGAAGTAGTAGAGGGTCGAGTCATTCTTCTTTAGCTTCATGAGGCTGGCCAATTGTCCCATGGCTATTCCCATGAGCAGGGTATCGTTCATCTGCCGTGCCATACGCAGGGATTGCCTTCTCATATACTCACTTGCTTCCAGGTCCGTAAGGAGGGCCAGGTATGAAGCTCGGTTGTAGGATTCGTAGAGGATATCCAACCTGCCATTTCGCTTGCCATATTCAATTCCCCTTCGAACAAAATCCTGGGCTTCTTCCATTTTTTGCAGGGCGATGAATCCTGTGCTGAGGGACAAGCCCGACTGTATGATAGAAAGAGAATCTCTGGTCTGTCTCGCAATTTCCAGGGCCTTTTGTCCGTCCTGAATCAACTGGGCTACGTTTTGCTTCATCAATCCACGGGCCCAGGAAAGGAGGCGATAGGATTCCGAAAGGGCAATGCTGTCATTTTTTTCCTCGGCCAGCTTCTGATATTCCAGGGCATAAGCCAAGACCGAATCTGTAGCATAGGCCTTGAAAGCCAGGGCCAGGTCAGAAAGTAATTTCAAACGCTGATCATCCTCTGGGGCATCGTAGAGTTGGCCGCGTAGCCTCGAGATGGCTCTATCTTCAGCCTTTGATGGAGAAAAACCCAGAAACAAGGCCAAGAAAAAACATGTAAAAACCAGAGATAAGCATTTGTTCATGTAAAAATAACTTTATGATTGATAAGAAAGTTATTTCCCCGCATTCAAGCCCAATAAGCCTTCCTTCAATAATAAAACCGCTGAGGTACTTGAGGATCAACACAAGCGCCCTTGGTGTTGACAACAAGTTATTTATTTTAATCTAAACAGAGCTTTAGCCATTCATTCTTGATAATCATCATTATTCTGATTTTTTGGTATCAGGGTAAATTTTTGACCTGTGCAGCCAGGCCTATTTATTGTTCGGTATTTCAATTAAGTAGGCGAGCCTGTTGAATTCGGTATTCTTTGGAGACAATTTTTTCTGAAGCCAAGGAATTGAGGGTAGGTTTAGGGGTGCTAAAGCGATCCTGATTTATCGGGAACTGACGCAGGATTTGGGGAAAAGTGGCTTAAAGAATTCCGAAATGAGATTGCGAGACTACTTAAGGTAAATCAATGGAAATTCCTTACTTTCGAAAATCGAAAAAAAGAGACTCCCTATGGACATTTCGATTTTGGATGGGGGAATCATCATAGGCTTTTTGTCTTTGACCCTTGGGATTGGTATTTGGACCAGCAGGAAGGCCGGAAAAAGTAGCAGCGAGTATTTTCTCTCCGGTCGCAACCTGCCCTGGTATCTCCTTGGAATTTCCATGGTGGCCACCACTTTTTCTACTGACACTCCCAATCTCGTTACAGAACTGGTCCGTCAAAATGGCATTTCGGGAAACTGGGTATGGTGGGCCTTTCTGCTCACGGGTTTGTTGACGGTCTTCGTGTATGCCCGGCTCTGGCGAAGGTCGGAGGTTGACACGGACATGGAGTTTTATGAATTGAGGTATGGAGGGAGAACCGCCAGCTTTTTGAGGGGCTTTCGGGCCGTTTATCTGGGACTTTTTTTTAATGTGCTTGCCATGGCCGGAGTTTGCCTGGCGGCGATCAAGATTGGGGAAGTCATGCTGGGCCTTGATCCTTTTCAGACCATAGGAATTGCAGCCCTGATCACAGTGGTATTCAGTTCACTTGGAGGATTGAGGGGCGTGGTATATACAGATGTCATCCTTTTTGTTCTTTCCATGGGAGGGGCCATTGGTGCGGCAATCGTAGCTGTCAATCACCCAGAGGTGGGAGGATTGAAGCGCCTACTTGCCCATGAAAATGTGGCTGACAAATTGAGCCTTCTTCCGGATTTTCATGATCCGGAATCCTTTGTCCCGATTTTTATCATCCCTCTGGCGGTACAATGGTGGTCCAGTTGGTATCCTGGCGCCGAACCCGGGGGAGGGGGATATGTAGCCCAGCGCATGTTGGCGGCCAAAAACGAAAACCACGCCCTCAGCGCTACATTTTTCTTCAACATTGCCCACTATGCCCTCCGTCCCTGGCCCTGGATATTGGTAGCCTTGGCCTCATTGGTAGTTTTTCCCGATGAGGCCTCCATCATGGAAGCCTTTCCCAATATCTCAGAGGGAAAACTGGGCGAGGACCTGGGTTATCCCGCCATGCTTACATTTTTGCCAGTAGGCCTGACGGGAATCGTTCTTACCTCCCTTATCGCTGCCTTCATGTCCACCATTTCCACCCACCTCAATTGGGGAGCCTCTTATTTGGTCAACGACGTCTACAAAAGATTTATCCGAGAGGAGGCCTCGGAGAAGGAACTTGTCCGGGCAGGGAGGCTTTCTACCGCGCTGCTGATGGTTTTGGCTACTGCCCTTGCCTTTTACCTGGAAAATGCCAAGCAGATATTTGACATTATTTTGATGTTTGGAGCAGGTACAGGACTTATCTTTATCCTGCGCTGGTTCTGGTGGCGAATCAATGCCTGGTCCGAAATCGTGGCCATGTTTTCCTCAGGGATTATTTCTCTGCTTTTTACCTTCACTGAAGTCTATCCCCAATCATGGGCGGAATGGGGAAAGTTTCCCCTGATCGTAGGCATTACCACCTTCCTTTGGATTTTGGCTACCTACCTGACGCGGCCGGAATCCAAAAAGGTACTCGAATCCTTCTATTTACACGTCCAACCGGGAGGACCGGGATGGGAAAAAGTGGTTCGAGATGCCTACGAAGAAGACCGACTGATCCAATCCGATACCCAAAAGTGGACCCTCCCCAGGGGAATTCTTTCGGTATTGGTGGCTAGCATCTGCATTTATTCCGCACTTTTTGCGACGGGATACTGGATTTATGGGCAGTTTTTTCTGGCAGGTGCTTTAAGCTTCCTAACCCTGATCAGCGGTTTGATCCTCGCCCGGATTTGGCCCAGAGAAGATATCCTATCCTAATAATATAATCCAATCAGTAAAGACGGAATTTCTGCCAGAGGCGGTTTTTTCCCTTCCCCAATTGAAGAAAGTAAATTCCACCTGGTATTCCTTCGAAGGGCACATAGTGGGTGGATTTTCCCTCCTGGACGGAAAGTAATGTTCCACCTAGCTCTCTTCCCTGGAGGTCGAGCAGGTTAAGGGGTACCTCCCTCCCTTGGTCAGCATAAAGGTCAATTGCCCATTTGCCTCGGGAGGGATAGGGACCGCTAAGCAAACGAAACCCTTGCTGAGGCTGATACTGGACCCTGACAATTTCGGAGAGGCCCTGCTGATTATCTATTTCTTTAAGCCTGACCCTGTAGTAATAGGGTCCTGCTTTTGGTGGAAAATCAAGGTAACTTTGACGATTGATCTCATCCCCTTCAAGGTAATGAAGGGGAGCTATTCCCTGAATGCTGCTTCCCCGCTGAATCTCCAGCCTCTCTCCCTTTGCATGGGTATCGAGTTTCCATTCCAGTAAAATTCCCCCCTCATGAAGACCTGTCTTGAGCTTGATATTTGTAACTTCCGTAGGGCTCAGCAGGCAGTCTCCACCCATGGTAGCTCCTACAAAACTAAGGTGCTCGGTACCTCCGTAGCCCGAAAATCCGGAAGTATTGTCATCTCCGACGATGAGCAGGAGATCGCTTACCGGAGCCCCATAAAACTCAATCCATAGGGTACCTTGGTTTCCACAGCCGGGATAATCGCCACAATCGAGGGGGAAATTGGAGCGCTGCACGGAGTCGCTTCTACTGGGCAGGCTGTCCCGCCGGAGTTCGACATCACCGTTAAAAAGGACCATCTCTCCCGGAGTAATGTCGGGATTGGTCTCTACATCCCCGATCCACATGCCAAATTGTGAGGCTGGGGGAGAAAAGCTGAACAGAAGTCCATTTTGTGAGGCAAAATCACCCGTTATTTCAGTAAAACGTCGGTTAAAGGTAGGAATCAGGGAAAAGGGGAGGGGAGCCGAGTCTTGCATGACCTGGGCATTGGACAAAAATACCGATCCAAAGCTGTGTTTTTCCCCTTTGATCCCAGCAAACGCTATATTTTTCATATTTACAATCCTGTAGTCCAGGTTACCGAGGTAGGGCCGGCTGATAATGCTGTCGGGCGAAAGGATGGTTAGGTCTGAAATGCTGCCCTCGTAGGAGGTAAAGTCAAAGCTGATGTTTCCATACACGGGAGAAAAAGAGTTTGGGACAGAATCGTTGCAGCGGGTACCGATTCGCCGTTCCCAGGCATCGTTAAGAGTGTCGGCCCAGGACTGATAGGTCAGTAAATTTGCAGGATCGTTTCCGGGATAAAAGACCTCCCCGGAAAAAGCAGTTGTGGGCAGGGCCAAGCTATCTACTCCGATATTTCCGCTGCTTATGGGGAGAAAACTTCCCGAAGAAACAGACAGATTCAACTGACCGGTATCTGTAGGGACAATGCGGAAGCGAAGGCAGCCATCGTCAGGGAGGGAAGGGCTGGCAGGACTGGCGCTAAAAGTTACCCCTCCATTGTTGCCCAGGTTAAAGGCTGTGGAATAGGTCTGGTCTACATTTCCCCCTATATCTGTCGCACATACATCGAGGTAAATAGGCAGACCCTTTGCCGCCTTTGCGGGTATTCCTCTGATAAACTCCAGTTGGACTGCCTGGCTCTTCAAATGGCCAAGGCTGCTACCAAGAAGAAGGAGGATAAGCAATATACGAAGGAAGGAAACATGCATAGGCTGTGAATCGTATTGTAAAAACGATCACAGATGTGGGATTCTTCTTAGGTTCAAGTTAAGTATTTATTAAATGAAATCCAGGTTTTCAAAGGCTTAGGCTTTCTGACCATTAGCTTTTTGATGGGATTCAGGCTGGTGGCTGCCACGGAGTTTGTCGAGGAGAAAGTTGAGTTGATCTGCCTCGTCAGGGGTCAGCCCACCCAGAACCTTGTCCATTTCTTCCTGTACCTTATCCATCTGAGAAAGTAGTTCCAAACCCTGATCGGTAATGAGGACATCTACGAGTCGCTTGTCGCTCTTGCAGGTCCTTCGGGAAAGCAAGTCCTTTTTTACGAGGCGATCCACGATGCGAGAGACATCAGACATTTTATCGAGCATGCGGCTTCTTATGTCCGAGGTCGAAATAGGCTCAGGATAAGCCCCACGCAGAATACGGAGTACATTAAACTGCTGCAGGGTAATGTCAAAAGACTTGAACATATCTCGCTGTATGCCCAATAACCAGTTATTGGTATAAAGTAAATTGACGGTTAATCTTTGCCAGGGACTCCGAAAAGGGGTCTTTTGTTGTATAGCTTCTTCCAAACGCATGATTAAATATATAAAAATATTGTTTTTTCTATGCTAAACAACGCTATAATTGGTTACGTTGTTCAAACATCGACTGTTTCCGAAATAAAAAATGACCTTCTTCTATTTTCTCTAAGGCTTAATTTTTATCCTTCCCTGAAGGAAAAGTTGGTACCGTCCAGGGTTTAGGCCTTTTTGAAATTGATTTAGGAAGTCAGGACTTTCGATCAGATGTTTTAGTGATTTTTTATGCAGGCTTTTGTCCAGTCCACTTAATTCAGAGGCCACGATTCTGGAGTAGACGTGTCCCAGCCCCATCTGATGGCCCATTTCGTGGGCGGCAATAAGTGGCTGATCCAGGTGGGTATCTGCCAGATAAATTAAATTTGGTGGAGCGTAACCCAGGATTCGGACTTGCTGATTGTCCCTATTTGACAATTTGGGCATCTGATCGAGAGAGGCGATATCTACCTGGTCGCGGTATTTACCGGAAATAGGCTGTTGAAATACATCGAAACCATTTTTATCAAAATGGCCCTCCGGCACCCGGAGATCGAAATAAATGAGGTAATCGACTTTTTTCAGTTCCTTGCGCAGGCGAAGGATAAATTTCTCGCTTTGTTGGTTCCAATAGTCAGAAATATCCTTCAAGGCCTGGCTTGGACGGATAAATGTAAGACCTGATGGTGATTTTTTTCTCCTGGTGCTCAATCAAATAAAGCACCCTTGGCTTTCTATCTGATTGAGCATTTTCTTCCGAGAAAGTATTCGGGGCAAATTCAGAAATGTAGCTTGACGTTGATACAGATGAAAAAAATCCAGTCTTCTGCCCGCCTTTTACACTTTCGCTGCCAAAGATCAATATCAAAACCCCAATCGTAAATATTTTTCCATCCATGTTGCCTGGTTTGTCAGGGTTAGGTAGTCCGGGTACTTATGTTAACTTATTGTTAATTTTGTGCTTCCTGTTTGTTTCCAGGAATGTAGGAAGGAGAGCTTTCCCCTGCATTTCTTTCTCAAGGGGAATGACAAAATTGTTCTACCCACCTCATCTTAACATGGGTGCATACTCCATTTAGCTGGGTAAGCTAGAAGAAGATTACTCTACCACGGTAAACTTTTTCAGGATACTTTCCACTCCCTCTTGACGTGTGGAGACCTTGTAGAGGTAGACTCCGGGCTTAAGTTTCAAGCCACTTTCATCGCGGAGGTTCCATTCCAGTCCTCCATCTCCGTCGTTTTCTTCCAATCTTTGGATAAATCTTCCCGAAAGCGAATACACCTCCACTGTCGCCTGCTTGGTAAGGTGAGCGAATCGTATCCCATCCACAAAATCGTTTTTGACATATGGATTGGGATAGACAAATACTTCTGACAGGTCTTCTTTAAAGGAAGAAAAAGTGGCTGTATTACCCTCTCCGCAGGTACAGACCCCAAGAGGGGTACAGAGGTCAGCTGTGATGGAAACGGCGTATCCCAGGGCACCGAGCCGTACATCGCCAACTTCGATTCTCACTGAGTTTTGCTTTTCTCCTTCCCATCTGACTTCGGAAATAAAGCCTCCGGGATCGATTCGATAGTTAGCACTATCCAAAGCGAGACTCTCATCCAGGGGCCTGTCAAATTTCAGCACAACTTCCTTTTCTCCGGCAATCCTCCAATCTTTGAGGATGAGGCAGTCGCTCAATTCCTCCTCATAGGAAAAG
This sequence comes from uncultured Bacteroidia bacterium, assembly GCA_964564415.1. Lineage (GTDB taxonomy): Bacteria > Bacteroidota > Bacteroidia > J057 > J057 > JALEFZ01. Next base: position 47,833 of record CAZMAV010000026.1, read on the forward strand.
GTGGTGGAGGTGAAGGGGGCTTCGATGAAGGCCAAGTCTGCATCTTGAAAGCTGCTGTCTACCTCTATGCTATGCCTCCCTTCCTCCAAACCCTGGCTGAAGGTTGCGATCAAACGCTTGGAATTGGCACCGGTTTGGAGGAGGGCATTGGGGCTCTGGGTTCCGTTGAGGAGGAACTTGGCCTTGTCTTCTTCCCGGGCCACCACCTTTTCTGAAAAATAGAGCATGACCTGCCGGTCTGTCAAAGCTTCTGCACTATCCAGCCGGGGAGGCTTATGGGGAGTCAGAAAAATGGCATTCCCAAACCCACTTTTTTCCTGGCCTTGAGTTGCTTTTAGTACATAGAGGTAAAGGGTATTGGGATCGAGGTTGTTATCGACAAAGGTATTTCCCTGGTATTCTTCCAAGACGGCAGCCAGGTCATTGTTGAGGGGATCTCTGACTCGCCATATTTCATAGGCAGTGGCCCCTGCAGAAGGAGGCCATGAGAGGCTGACAGAGCTTTCATTGATCACAAATCCTTGCAGTTGCTCTACAGGAGGAGGTGCAAGGCGATTGAGTTCTTTTTCAAAGAAATAGGTTGAATCGCCGATTCCCAGGCCCAATTCTGCAACTCCATTTTGATCAAAATCATGAATAATGTGGTGGGTAGCCAGAGAGATGGGATAAAACCAATCCATCTGATAAGTTCCATTGCTGAAATCCAGGACAAAGGTCCGTGGGGCAGAGGTAATCGCCAGTTCGTCGGCGGCATCTCCATCCAGGTTGCCTGCCGTAGCTGCATTAAAGCGGTCCGTGTCCACGTCGTAGAGGGCGTCCTTCCATGCCAGCTCATAGCTGTCATTTCCATTTGACCTGAAAATTCGAAGGACCATGTAGGCAGGATTATTTTCGAAGTCTTCATTTTCCAAAAAGTCCGGGTAGGTAGCCACAAAAATTTCCTTTTGCTCATCTCCATCAAAATCTCCGGCTGTCAACAAATTACCCGAGCGGCTTAGCTGGGTGGTATCCAGAAAGGTCCTCACATATTCTCCTCCTCTGTATTCATAGATCAACAGGTCTCCATCCCCGTCACCAAAGGCGATCTCAGGGTTGCCATCTCCATCAAAATCCTCTACCAAGACGCGGGGGGCGATCCCTATATCAAAGCCCCCACTGTTGTCCTCCAGTTTTTGCTCCTGGGTAAAGTCTGCTCCATCCAGGATAAAATAGTCCTTTTCGTCCTTGGTAATAATTTCCAGGCGGGGGTCTAAATCGGTATTGGCCAGGCGGGCAGCAAAGCGTCCCTCGCCCTCATCGCTAAATAGAGGTTCGGAGGGCAGCCTCCCCCCCTGGCTTTGGGTCAGCACATAGGCTGAATCATTGGCTGAAACCAGCATTTCCAGGCTTCCGTCGCCCTCTATATCCCCGACTTCACGGGGAATAAGGATGCCCCTGAAGGTGGAAGAATCGGCTTTGACGAAGATTCCTCCCCGAAATTCATAGATGTTCAACTGACCAAAAGAAAGGCTTTCATCATATTGGTTCATGATGACCTCTGGTTGCTGATCTTCATCCAGGTCAAAGGTTTGGGGAAGGTACCAGCCTGCAGGTAGTCGGAAGGATTTTTCGATATAACCAAATTGAGGGATGGAAGCCGGAAAAAATGTAAAGCTTAGGGTGTCCGAATAGCCTTTGAGTCCAGAAAAGTTTTCGTTTTCGATAAAAGCTTCAAAGTCCCCCTGTCCCAACTCACCCTGACCAAGGAGAAACTCTCCATTTCGGGTGCGCCCATCAAAATTCCTTTTTTTCCATGTAGGGCTGCCCTTTTGCCTGAAATACAGGGTGTTGTTGCCCGCATCATTGCTGCGAAAGACAAAGAGCTGCTTCCTGCTTTGGTTGTCCCAGCAGGGGCCGGCATATTTGAACTCAATCTGTGCAGGGCTGAGGTCTCTGACAAATCGGATTCGATCCTCAGCAGTAGATCCATTGGTCTTTTCCAGGCGAATACGCAGGGTATAGTTGCCCTCTTCCAGGCTATCCAGGGTCCAAATGGCAAGGGTATCATCAGCTACCTGATAGGCCTGGTCTTGCAGAATGGGAATCCAATCGCCCTCTCCCTCTACGCTGACCTGATACTCAATGTGGTACTTCAAAAATTCGGGATCCAGGACGCTACCTACCACGGCGACCTCATCTGCCTCGCTGCCACTGTCATGGCTGGGAGATGTGATCTGAACCCTCGAGGTTCCTGCAGCCCTGAGAGCCTTGAAGACATTAAGGCGACCCGCTCCGGTGAAGTGGTTCCAGCCTTCACCATCCTGGGTAATGTTATCGGCGGTAGATGTCAAAATCCCCCTTATTTGCTGGGGACTGAGGGGGCCTCGCTGAGAGATAAGGAGGGCAGCAGCCCCGCTGACCAGGGGAGCAGAAAAACTGGTCCCCTGTATTCTAAAAAACTGGCTAACCTGCCCCTGAGCATTTTCTTCTACCAGGGAGGTAGTCAGTATATTGGACCCAGGAGCGCAAAGATCCGTATTTAACCCATACCCACTAAGGGGCCATAGGCTTTCAAAGTCTGTGGCAAGATTGGCTGTAGAAGCCGATACGGAAATAACCTCATCGAAGCCAGAAGGATAGTGGAGCTTATCTCCGTTTCCATTGCCGGCAGAAGCGACGAGAACCACGCCTTTGTTGTAGGCGTATATGATAGCTTCGTGCATCATCTGAGAGGGATAATTATCCCCAAAACTCAGGTTGAGGACGTTGACTCCATTATCGGCGGCATAGACGATGGCTCTGGCAATGTCGTCATCTTCACCTCCTCCGCTGAGGGCAAAGGCCCTTAGAACCATGAGTTTGCATCTTGGAGCCAGTCCTGCGATCCCCAGGCCATTGTTTTCTTTTGCATGAATGACCCCACTGACGGCCGTTCCGTGGACATTGTCATCGAGGGGATAGGGATCTTCAAAAAGGAAATCTCCGCCGAAGGGCGACCTGGGCTGATCTGTAAAATCATAGCCTACAACATCGTCTACAAAGCCATTGCCATCTCCATCTATCCCATCGAAGTCGCCCGGGAGGCCCTGAAAGATGCTATCCGAAGGCCAGGGCTCGAAGCTGCCATTGCCATTGGCGTCCTCCAGTGCATTGATCCAGAGTTGGCCCTGAAATTCGGGATGATCGAAGTCCAGCCCTGTGTCAATCACCCCGACCTTCACATTGGGGGCTCCCCGGCTGATGTCCCAGGCCTTTTCAGACTGAATAAAGCGGTGATACCACTGTTGGGCCAGAGAGTCATCATTGGGTGTGTATTGAAGTCCATCTAATGAGTAGGTCTGGTTGACTTCTACAAAATCAAAATTGCCCGATTGCCGGAGACTTGCGACCTGATCCGAAGCCAGGTGGAGGGTAAACCATTGACCCAGAGGACTGCGCATAGCCCTCCCTGCGGAAGTAAGGGCCTGAATGTATCGGAGTTCACCGAGCCAATTTTGCTGTTGGCGGGCGTAGGAAGGCAGAGAAGCCTCGGTCAGCTCCTGCCCCTGGAATTGGGTAAAAAGGGACTTCAGCGAAGGGTTAGAGGTGGAAAGCTTCACATTTACCTCGACCTGAGCCTCTGCAAGTTGGAAACATAGGAAGCTGGCAAGGAGAAAAATCAGTCGCTTCATGGCAATCATAATATTGGCATGAATCTAAGCAATCCCCTCTTGTAGAAAAAGGCAAAAGAGAGGGGGGCTAAGGCTAGGTAGACTTTTGCCCTACCGTTTGCAATGATCAAAAGGCATAGCCAATCGACAAGGAAGTTCTGGCAATGGGCCAGGGCCCGGAGGCTACCGGAGTATTGATGCTGAATGAATCCTGAAAGGGAAGGGAAACATTGAGCAGGGGAATCTGTTCGAGGTACTCGTTGATCTCTTCTATGGCAGGGCCAATCTCCTCTTCTAAGATGTTGGTAAGGTCCCCCCTAAGCCTTAGGCCTGCACCTGCAAATCCTACTCCTATGTGATAGTCGATGGTAAAGCCGTTGTCGAATACCTTTTGATAGCCCAGTTCCAGCCCTCCGCCTACACCGCGGAACCGAAAGTCGGCGTTGAGGGTTCCGTCTCTGTTTTGGTCTACGGTAAAATCGATCTTGTTTTCAGAATTGTACTGGAAAAATCTCAAAAAGCCTCCTCCATAAAATCCTTTTGGAGCCTTTCCTTGGAAGTAATATCGGTATTCGGGGGTCAGGGTTAAACCTGAGAGCCTCAGTCTTTCCACCGACCAATTATCTCCTGAGGATTGGATACCCAATAATTCTGCGGTGTTGAGGGCATTCCAGGGCAAAACAGCCATGAAGCCCAGGCCTATTGAGTGAGGACCCCGTATCACCCGCTCAAAGTTGAAGGAAAGGCCTCGCTGTATACCTAATTTTAGGGGCGTCAGCTTGAGCACCTGCATTTGTCCAGATACCCTCCCAGCCGAAAGCAGGAGAAATAAAAATAGGCATGTATAGGTGAGAAAGGAGGAGCGCATAGGTTTGATTGTTTTCATTTGCGGCTGGCAACAGATTGCCAGATGTGTGCTTAAGTTAATAGATTAATCAAAAGGTGGTAAATGATTTCTGTTTTAAAAAAATATTTACCTTGCTTCAAAAGAAAATTTCATGTTTGAACATACAGCTAGAGAAAGATTCCTCAGCTATGTAAAAATAGATACCCAATCCGATCCTCATTCGGATAGTTTTCCATCTACGGAAAAGCAGAAAAATTTGAGTCGGCTCCTAGTCGAAGAGCTCAAAGAAATGGGGGCAGAGGAAGTGGAAATGGACGCCAATGGATATGTATATGCCAGCATTCCTTCCAATGTAGCCCAGGAGCTTCCTGTTCTTTGCTTTTGTTCCCATGTAGATACGACTCGCGATGCCTCAGGCAAAGACGTAAAGCCCCTGGTCCACGAAAATTACCAGGGTCAGAGCCTTATCCTTCCTGATGATCCCTCTATCATCATTGATACTGAAAAATTTCCCTATCTGAGGACGCACATGGGTCACGACATCATCACGGCCAGTGGTAAGACCTTGCTGGGAGCTGACGATAAGGCAGGGGTAGCAGCCATCATGAATGCCGCCCATCTTTGGCTCTCCCATCCGGAGATTTCCCACGGAAAGATCAGGCTTCTCTTTACTCCCGACGAGGAGATTGGTAAGGGAGTAGACAAGGTGGACATGAAAAAGCTGGGGGCCGACATCGGTTTCACCCTGGATGGGGCCGAAAGAGGAACTTTTCAGGACCAGACCTTTAGCGCTGATGGGGTGAATGTGAGCATTTACGGCGTATCAGCCCATCCTGGCTATGCCAAGGGTAAGATGGAAAACGCCCTCAAAATTGCAGGAGAAATTCTGGCATCTCTCCCCAAAGGACGCCTGGCCCCCGAAGTTACAGAAGGGTATGAGGGATTTATTCATCCTGTAAGGCTTGAGGGCATAGGCGAAAAGGCCCTGATACAGTTTATCATTCGGGATTTTGATACCTCCAAGCTCAAGATATATGAGGAAGAACTGGAAAGCACCATAAAAAAAGTAATGAAGAGCTATCCAGGATCCAGCTATGATTTTGAGGTAGAAGAACAGTACCGCAACATGAAGGAAAAAATAGATGAGCATCCGGAGCTGATCACCTGTATTGAAGAAGCCATGAGGCGGGCAGGGCTGAGTCCGGAGAAAGGAGTCATTAGAGGAGGAACGGATGGGAGCAGGCTTTCTTTTATGGGCCTTCCTTGCCCCAATCTGTTTACCGGGATGCAAGGGATACATTCTCTCTACGAATGGGTAGCGGTACAAGACATGGAAAAAGCCTCTGAAACCATCATCCATCTGGCCAGCGTGTGGGCTGAGCAAAAAAATAAGGGCTTGACGGCAGGCTGACAAAGTCCCCGACACCTGCTGGATAGCTTGCCCTTCAAATAGTAAAAAGCATTGACATTCATCATAAACTGACAACGCATATGTCCCAATTAACCAAAAGCCAAACCATCCATCACTGGATAGCTGACAATATTCGCATTCTCTCTTCGGCCATGGTCGAGGAAGCCAAGTCGGGCCATCCCGGAGGAGCGATGGGAGGTGCAGATTTTATTTCTATTCTCTTTACGGAGTATATGACCTATGACCTCGAAAATCCAGAGTGGCCTTTCAGGGATCGCTTTTTTCTTGATCCAGGTCATATGTCTCCCATGCTGTATTCTATCCTTCACTTGTTGGATAAGTTCAGTACCGATGAACTCAAGCAGTTTCGTCAGTGGGGCAGTTCCACTCCGGGCCACCCAGAGATAGACGTGGCTCGCGGCATAGAGAATACTTCCGGTCCCCTGGGTCAGGGTCATACCTTCGGAATTGGAGCAGCCATTGCCGAGCGTTTTCTGGCACATAGATTTGGAGAATGGTCAGCCCACAAAACCTTTATTTATATTTCTGATGGAGGTATCCAGGAAGAGATCGCTCAAGGAGCTGGTCGTACCGCAGGTTTTCTCGGACTGGGAAATGTCATCATGTTCTACGATTCCAATGACATACAGCTTTCCTCAGAAGTAGCTGATGTGATGAACGAAGATACGGCCATGAAATACAAGGCCTGGGGATGGCGGGTCATCACCATCAATGGAAATGACCACGACGAGATCCGCCAAGCCCTGGATGCCGGCATTTCTGAAACGGATAAACCCACCCTCATCATTGGCAAAACAGCCATGGGTAAGGGAGCCATCACCGAAGACGGAGATAGCTTTGAGCGTCAGGTAAGTACCCACGGAAAGCCTCTTTCAGCAGCAGGTGCTTCTTTTGCAAAGACGGTTGAAAACCTGGGGGGAAATCCCGATGAACCCTTTGCCATTTTTCCTGAAGTTCAGGACTATTTCAAAAGTTGGAAGGACAAAATAGGGGAAAGGGTAGGGGAGAGAAAAAAAGCCCATCAGGAATGGGCCAGTCAACATCAGGAAGAAGCCGCCAAGTTGGACCGTTTTTTTAAAGGCGAAGTACCTGATATTGATTGGGCCTCAATCGAGCAAAAGGCAGACGCAGCCACCCGTAATGCTTCGGGAAATGTCCTCAAGGTTTTTGCCGATCAGGTCGAAAACATGATTGTAGCTTCTGCCGACCTTTCGGAGTCTGACAAGACCAATGCTTTTTTGGATAAGACCAGCAGTTTTAAGAAGGGTGATTTTTCGGGGGCCTTCCTTCAGGCGGGAGTTTCGGAACTTACCATGGCAGCCCTTTCGGTAGGGATGTCCCTACACGGTGGGGTGATTCCGGTCTGTGCGACCTTCTTTGTATTTAGCGACTTTATGAAGCCTACCCTTCGTTTGGCGGCTTTGATGAAGCAGCCGGTTAAATTTATCTGGACCCACGATGCCTTTCGCGTAGGTGAAGATGGACCTACCCACCAGCCGATCGAGCAGGAAGCTCAACTTAGGCTGCTGGAACAATTGGAAAATCACGATCATAAAAGCTCATTCCTGGTCTTGAGACCTGCCGACGTTCACGAAACGACAGTAGCCTGGAAGATGGCACTGGAAAATACCCAGACCCCTACCGGACTGATTTTTTCCAGGCAAAACATCAAGAACCTGCCCGTGAAAGAAGGGATGAGCCCCTATGAATCCGCCCTACAAGCTGAAAAAGGTGCCTATATCGTACAGGATACCAAGGGCAAACCCGAGGTGATATTTGTCGCAAACGGGTCCGAGGTAGCTACCCTTATCGATGGAGCCGAAAAGCTCAGAGCTGAAAAGGGATTGAATATTCGGGTGGTTTCGGCCATTTCAGAGGGACGTTTTCGTATCCAGTCGGAGCAGTATCAGGAGGAAGTTTTGCCCTCAGATGTGCCTGTATTAGGAATGACCGCAGGCCTGCCCGTAACCCTCAGGGGTCTGGTAGGACAGAAAGGGAAGGTAATCGGTATGACTCATTTTGGATATTCGGCACCCTACACAGTACTGGACGAAAAGTTTGGCTATACCGCCGATAATGTATTTCAGCAAACAGTGGAGTTTTTGGAGAAATAGCGCCTGCTGATCTTTTAGAATTCTGATTATAAAAAAACCGAGGCCGCAAAGCCTCGGTTTTTTGTATATCCGAAATTTAGAAGTAAGTCAGAAATTGTTTGGGTCTGGAACCTCTGTTACTCTCTGATACATTCAAACTCAACTCGTCTGTTCACATAGTGAAGGGGTTCGAGTTTGGCATTGTGAGAATCCGCAAGGTTTTTGATAAGGGTCTGATCTTCACCTTTGAAGTCGGTGAGGAAGCGGCTCTTATCGATGCCGTAGGTATTGACCAGGAAGTCAACCGCGTTTTGTACACGTCGCTTGGAGAGGTCCTGGTTATAGGCATTGGTGTTGCGGATGTCGGTATGGCCTACGGCGCGCACCTTCACATCGGGATCAACTTGCATGACCTGGGCGATGTAGTAAAGCTCGGGATAAAACTCAGGCTTGATCTGATCGCGGTCTAGGTCAAAGTGAATGATAGGCAGGAGACAGGGAGCGTTGGTGCTCGCAGTGCCAGTGGTGCCGGGATCATTCATGATAATGGCAACCCCATGGGCGTCATAATAGTGTCCCGGAGGAGAGTTAGGCTCCTTGTCGATACAGTCGGGGGTTCCGTCGTTGTCAGCATCAATCATGACACCATTGTTATCCACATTACAGCCCTTGAGGGAGAAGGGTTCGTCGTCTTCGATATCGGGATAGCCGTCGCCATCGCTGTCGAGGGTACGTCCTTGATTATCTACTGGAGTATTTTCGGGTGTATCTGGCTCCTTGTCATAAAGGTCGGGTACACCATCGTTGTCTGAGTCATCGGTTAGCTTTTTGACAAGCTGACGAGACTCTTGGGCATTGGAGTAGATTTCGGTAAGGGGGTTTCTCCACCAGGAAGACTCTTCACCAGGTCCAAGGCGGAAGTGTAGGCCCAGGGTGGTATGGTTGTAGGTGTCGAAGTCGCGGGTAAGGGGAGTTTGCGCGGTGGCAAAGCCGTTGTTGGTGGCAAGTCCTCCATTTTCCTGCCAGCGCTGTCCGTCGAGAAGGTCGTCATTAGCGGCAGCCAGGCGATGCTCCAATTCGATTTCTACCCTTCTTCCAAGGCGATAGCGGATTCCAACTCCTACATTTACCTGAGGGTTGAAGATGTAGCCTTGTCCGTCAATGGTAATTCCCTCCTCGTCGGAGTGCCCTTCGGCAGGGGTTTCGTAGGTTCCATCTTGAATCTGATCAAGGAGGTCCAGACGGCCCCTTCTTCCGTCTACACTAGGAGTTGCCGGATCATTGACATCGATAGCTGTAACTTCTGGAAACCTGGAGTACACATCATTGTTGCCATCGAGTGCATCCACACGGGTGTTGTAAATCATTCCACCTGCCCCAAAAGCAGCGTAGATGTTCCACTTTGTCTGCTCCTTGTAGAAGTTAATGTTATTGAGGTTAAGTACACCCTGAAGGGAGAGATCGGCATAGGTCATTCTAAAGTTGTAATATACCTGAGGTACGACCTCTGAAGATCCCGGTACTTGGTTTACCTTATTGGGGAAGTAATTTTCGTGCCAGGGATTGCCGGGGTGGTTGCGATACCCATAGGTGGGCTGGTAATTCTGCCCAAAGGCACGGCCTCCGGTGGCCTGTAGGCGTAGGGAGAAGGCATGTCCCAGGGCCTTACGGACATCCAGACCTATGGCATATCCCGGCTGTACCTTGACATCCCCGGAGACAAAGCCCAAACCTCCTTTAAGGCCGATGGACCAATTATTTTTTGGGGCTGGAGGAAAGAGATAATCTCCATCCTCATACATTTCCAGTTGTTCCTGGTCTTTCTTTTTATACTTCTTGGCGTCTTTTTCCTGTGCATAACTGACCAACGATACCGAGCAAAGGATTGTCAGTAGCAACAGCAGGCGTAAATTTTTCATATACTTCCTTCCGGTTAAACAAATTTTCGTGTTGAGTTGAGAAATGTGAGAGAACGTGGGAATATGTAATGGGACATATTTTCAGCAACTAAAACCTATCTGACGAAAGGTCCTTAGTTAAGTCCCGTATTTGGGCACTAAGCTAGTGAATAATCGGGCCTCTGTAATACAGGATGTTAGTTATTGATCCAATTTGTATTACGGGAATAGCAAATACCGTGCAGTAATTTTCGTAATGATGAAGTATTTGATTTCCCGATGTGGGCAAGCTGAACATCAGCCGTTCGGAACTCTTTCCGAATGATCGGAAAATGAGAACCTTACAATCATTCTTAGTTGTAAAAACAGAATTGAGGCGTACTTTATTGTACCCTTAGCTGACAAAGAACATTACGAATAAGTCTTTTTTCAAATAGCTCTCCAATCATACCTATGAGAATGGAGATAACTAAGGGCTGAACGGTAAGATTACAAACAGGAATGGTAGCCCAAATTAGGCCAATCAAACTCCCAAAGTTCTGAATTTCAGACCGGAAGCGAATGTGTGAAAGAAGAGGCGACGAGCGGATTCGAACCGCTGTACAAGGTTTTGCAGACCTCTGCCTAACCACTCGGCCACGTCGCCTT
>CAZMAV010000027.1:0-22883 GCA_964564415.1 uncultured Bacteroidia bacterium
CCGCTTGTATCTCTTCATTAAGGGCTTCGTATTTGGCTTTGCGCTTGCTTAGCTGATCCAACTTCAACTGCTCGATTGGCAGATAATCCACAAAAGCATCTACCACTCGCGCATAACTTTCATCAGCCACGCAACTTTCCAGGCAAACCATCTGGAATTGATTCCGATTTTCTCCTTTAAGCTCCATGTTTAGTCGTTTTTGCCTTCCTCCTAAAAATACAACCTATTCCTCATTTTTGATAGGATTTGGGAGGGTTTTTGCACAGTCTGACGGTCCATCCTTTCGGCCGCACGATGAGCTGCAGCGGCCTGTTGATAATAATGAAGGGCAGAATCGAGGCGGGTATTGAGGTAAAAGTAATTGCCCAGCATGAGCTTCCCTTCCGCCACAAGGGAATCCAGCCCCTTTTCTTTTGCAAGTTTTAGGCTTTTTCTGGCATAAATAGGTGAGGAGTCTGCCTGAGTATACAGAAAATGAAAGGCCATTTCCTGCCAAATCGCAATCTTTTCACGGGCTCCCTTGGCTTGGGAAGCCTGCAAGCTCAACTCCTCCATGGACTGGGCTTGAAGGCCCTTTATGCCCATGAGAAAGAGAAAGGATAGGGTATAAAAAAGAAGGCTCAATCGGCGGGATACCATTATCTTTTTATTGAATACAAGTAAATAATGAATTTAAAAATATCAGGAATTCGTTATTTTTCAAATGATCCATAGGGCTTCAGTCTTACTTTTCAGACCAATTCCACAAAATCCTCTTATCTTCGTCCCATGGCAAGAGATGAAAGAGGATTTCTGCGTTTTGGATTGCACGAGCGAATAGAGGCAGCGCTTCTCGGCCTGGGCTACAAGCGTCCCACCGCGGTGCAGGAGAAGGTCATCCCCATGTTTATGTCAAAGAGAAACCTCATCGTAGAGGCTCCTACGGGCACCGGAAAAACGGCGGCCTATGGCTTTCCCTTGATTTCCATGGTGGATTTATTCAAAAAAAGTACACAGGCCCTGGTGATGGTTCCCTCCCGAGAGTTGGCCATTCAGGTATCTGGCGCCCTGGAAAGCTTTTTTGATGGAGATATGCTCAAGGTAGGTGCTGTGTACGGAGGGACAGGAATGGAAGAATCTTTTGCCACCATCAAATCGGAACCCCATATCTTGGTGGTGGTCCCCGGAAGGCTCAAGGATGTCATGGCTCACTTCAAGTATGATTATCTCTGGCGAGACATCAAATACCTGATCGTAGATGAGGGGGACAAGCTCCTGGAATCCGGCTTCCAGAAAGACTTTGACGACATCCGAAGTTTTGTGAGGAGCACCGTTCAGGTGGGTTTCTTTTCGGCTACGATTCCCAGAGAAAGCGAAGAAATGATTCGCGAGCGTTATCCGCGGATTCAGGCCCTCAGACTCAAGCCCAAGCAACTGCTCAAGAACATAAAGTTTTACCTCACCCCTGTTAAAAAAGGCCAGCGGGAAACCTACCTGGTCTCCTTGTTGAAAAAAGAAAACCCCGGCAAGGCCCTGATTTTTGCGCAGCGTAGGGAAGACATCTTCGGACTTACCCGCTTCCTGCGCAGCTGCGGGCTAAAGGCAGAGTCCTATTACGGGAATCTAAGTCAGGAAGAGCGGCTTTCTATCCTGAACCAGTTTAAAGAGGACAAAATAGATTACCTGGTCGCTTCAGACCTGGCTGCCCGCGGCCTGGATATCGAAGCACTACCGGCAGTGATCAACCTGTCCATTCCCCAGGAATTTGACTATTACCTGCACCGGGTGGGAAGGACAGGCAGGGCGGGCCAACCCGGCAAGGTCTACAACCTCGTCAGTGGGGAAATAGAAGAAATTCGGATTGAAAAGCACCACCAGAAAGTAGAACTTCCCCTGAAAAAGCTAAGGGTAGACCTCATTCCCAAAAATGAACTGCTGGCGAGCGAAGGAGATAGATGGGGAAAGTTTCACATTTCCAGGGGAAAGAGAGACAAGGTGAGGCCGGGCGACATCGTCGGATTTCTGACCCAACAAGCCGGATTGTCAAACGAGGAGATCGGAAACATCAGCATTCATGAAGCTTACTCTGTGGTAGACATGCCCGAAAGGGGGCTGCTCCAACTGGAGAAACTTGAGGAGCCCCTCAAGCTCAAAGGCAAGAATGTGAAGGTCTCCAAGTTTCAGTTGCAAGCCCAGGAAAAGAAGGCCAAAGCCATAAAAAACCTCAAAAAGGATAAGCGCTAACATTATCCAAAGTACCGATTAATTGAACCTTCTCCCTTACATTTATTCTCAAGCTCCGAATTAAAAAGCATTTTTTCTCTTAGAAACGGGAATTCGTGTCTTGGAGAGTACCTGATTTGTGGTGAAAAATGAGCATTTACCAAAGAAATGTAGGGAAAAGTTAGGAATTGAAGGAAAATGAAGCCTCTGTCTTCACTTTTCCATAGTTTTATTCGTATATTAGTTATAGCTAATCCTCAATCAATCATTTGGGTTAAGAAGGGATTTTTACATTCGGGATTTCCAGGTAATTTTTCTGTATTCGAGATATTTGCTCGGGTTTTGGGGAAATAGCCTGCGGAAGCACGAATTAGGGATAACCGGATTGCCCTTAAATTAAAACAACCATTAATCTCTAAAGGAGACATGAGCAAACTATTTCAAGAAATACTACAACAAGCAACAGGATTGACTGCTGAAGAGCAACTTGCCCTTATTTCACAACTCAGCCAGCAACTTGCAGGCACAGCGAGCGAAGACCTGGAGAAGAAAGTCAACAACACAGATGGGGATGCTTCAAACGATTGGTTGAGCGCCTTCTATGCTCTAAAAATGAGATTTGCGGAGTAAGATCCTGCAAAAGCCAGACTTCAGATTAAGACAAGAACTAAAAGGGGAGACCATCAGGCATTGACAGTCTCCGCTTTTACCCTTTTTTCTATGGTCCGCAGAATCTTGTCTGCATGGTCAATGCTATTTTCAATAAACCATTTATTGGTCTGCTTACCCCCGCATACTGTCCCTGCCAGAAATACGTTTCCCTTACTGGATTCGTGGGTTTCTGGATCAAAAACAGGAACAGCCATTTCATCATCTTGAATTTCCAGGTCTAACTGCCCCAACAAACCATAGTCTGGGGTAAAGCCTGTCATGGCGAGCAAAAAGTCATTTTTCAAGACCTTTTCTCCCTCCGGCGTGCTTATGAGCACATCTTTCTCTCGGATTTCCAGTACCTGAGAGTTAAAATAAGCTTCGATCTCGCCGTTTTTTATGCGGTTGAGAATGTCGGGGCGCACCCAATACTTGACCCGGGGGTGAATATCATCCTTTCGGATTACCATGGTTACCCTTCCTCCTTTTCGCCAAACCTCCAAGGCGGCATCTACAGCTGAATTTCTCGCTCCTACTACGATTACATCTTGGTCAATATAGGGATGCGCCTCTTTAAAATAGTGGGCTACCTTGGGGAGATCCTCTCCGGGTATATTGAGCATGTTAGGGTGGTCATAAAAGCCAGTCGCCACAATGAGAAAGCGAGCTTTATACTCCGCTTTTTGGGTAGTTAGATGAAAGCCTCCCTCGCTTTCCTTCACCTTTATTACTTCCTCGTAGGTATTGACATTGAGGTCCCATTTTTCCTTAACCCTTCTGTAGTATTCCAGGGCCTCTTGGCGGTTGGGCTTGGGATTAAGAGACATAAAGGGGACGCTTCCCATTTCCAACTTATCCGAAGTGGAAAAGAAAGTCATGTGAATGGGGTAGTTGTATAGAGAATTGACGAGGGTTCCCTTTTCTATGATGACATGGCTCAATCCTTTTTTGCTGGCTTCGATGCCGCAAGCGAGCCCTATGGGTCCTCCACCAATCACGAGTACGTCGTACATATTCTTTTGAAATATTTGAAATGAACCCTCCTCACAAGAAGGGGAAGGTATACAAAAATCATTGCGAGCTATGGGTAGCCTGTCCGAATAATTATACCCAAAAAGGAGGCAAAGTGTTGAAATTGAGTAATTAAAATTTATTTCTTTTTTCTCTGAAACTTTTGAACCTTCATTATGAGCAACTTAGCTCATGTAGGTGTAATTATATGAAAAAAATTATTTGTGTTATTTGTAAGGGCTTACGTTTTTGCAATCAAGGCCAAATATGCAGATGTTAGAGCCATGTAAAAAATGATGGAATACAATGAGAAAAGTCATTGGCGGCTAAAATGAAAAAATCGAGATGATTTTATATGTTTGGCCAGCAAATGGGCATCTGAGGGGATTTGGCAAGGAAAAATTAATTTTTTGCTGTTGTAATACATGATGGATGAATGGAAAATATCAGTTATTTAGATTTATTCTAAATGTACCCTGATTACATATTCGGCCTTTTATATTCTTTGAATGAAATGCAGCCAGTATTAATTTGCAGAATATTCAAACCAGTTAACGAAACTTTTAGTTCTTTGATCACAACCGCCTCTAAAGGGGCACACACATTGAAATAATAATAACCTGATACGACATGAGCCGTAACAGTCTTTCTCATATATTCAACAAGTTACTTGTACTATCTTTGCTCTTGTTCTCAGGCCTCCATGCCTTTGCAGAACCTTCTTATGAAGAGGGAGAACAGTTGTACAAGGCCAATTGTACTGCTTGCCACAAAATGCAGGGGAACCTCGTAGGTCCGGCCTTGGAAGGAGTCGTTCAAAAGTATGCTAGCGAAGAAGAATGGCTGGCCAAGTGGATTCGCAATGCTCCGGGCCTGATTGCCCAGGGAGATCCTAAAGCTGTAGCGCTGTACGAGCAGTACAACAAGCAGCAGATGCAATCCTTCACCAATCTTTCTACTGACCAGATTCAGTCTATCATCACCTATCTCCGAGATTGGGAACCCCCCAAGGAGGAGACCGCGACTCAGGTTGCGGGTGAGGCTGCTGCTGGCGGTGATACCCTATCTGATCCAGGTATTTACTATGCCCTTTTGGGTCTGGTGGGAATACTGGTGCTGATCGCTCTTCTTCTCGTGGTGATTACCGCCACCCTGGTTACAGCAGTCAGGGCCAAAGAAGGTCAGGAGGCATTTACCTTTGCTGATGTGATGACCCGGATAAGGGCTATCCTAAGCAACAAGTTTTTCGTAGCCACTGCGACTACAGTCATTCTGCTGGCGGGTTTTGCCTTCACGGTAAGACAATCCCGAACCATCGGTCTGCACCAGGGATATATGCCCGAGCAGCCCATCAAGTTTAGCCACAAACTTCACGCAGGGGTTCACCAAATCGACTGTAAATACTGCCACACCGGGGTAACCAAGTCTAAGTCGGCGTGGATACCTACAGTCAATATATGTATGAACTGCCACATGCAGATTCAGGCCGGTCCTAATGGGGAAAAAGAAGAGATCAACAAGATCTATGAAGCTGCCGGATGGGATCCCGAAGCTTTTGCTTATACCAAAGAGCCCAAACCGGTAGAGTGGGTGCGCATCCACAATACTCCCGACCATGCATACTTCAACCACGCCCAGCACGTAGTGGTAGGAAACCTCGAGTGCCAGGAGTGTCACGGAGCCGTGGAAACCATGGAAGTCGTCTATCAATATTCCGACCTTGGAATGGGGTGGTGTATCAACTGCCACCGCAACGAGAAGGTAAAGGTATTGGGTGAAGAAACCGAATATACCGTGGCTGATATGGGAGGCTTGAACTGTGCAAGATGCCACTATTAATCATCGGCGGGGCCTGGTTCCTGCCAGCACTTTATTTCTTTTTCTTTAATAAGGAACACACTAATCAGTTAGCATAATGAGTACTCCTAAATACTGGAGAGGTCTTGACGAACTAAACCAAACTCCTGAATTTTTGGCAGATGTCGAAAAGGAGTTTCCTACAGATAAACCCATGGACGAGGTTTTGGCCGAGTCCAGCGAAGACGCCGTCAACGTTTCTTCCAATCGCCGCGACTTTCTCAAGTTTCTCGGTTTTGGTGTGACTGCAGCTACCCTCAGCGCCTGTGCAGAGGGACCTGTTAAAAAAGCCATTCCCTACGTTACCCGTCCGGAGGCCATTCCTGACGAGGTTATCATGGGAGTCGCCAACTATTATGCCTCTACAACTCCTTCCGGTGCGCCCGCCCTGGTGAAGACCCGCGAAGGAAGACCCATAAAGCTAGAGGGGAATCCTGATTCTCCCATCAATAAGGGAGGGCTTTCTGCCCAGGATCAGGCTTCTGTCCTTGACCTTTACGACAAGGATCGCGGTCGGGCTCCCATGAAGGGAGGAAACTTCACCTCCTGGGACCTGCTCGATGGAGAGGTCATGGAGAAGCTAGAGGCGATGAAGGGAACAGAGGCTGGAATTAGAATCCTTTCCAGCACTGTCATGAGTCCTTCTACCCAGGCTATCATCGACAATTTCTTAGGTCAATTTACCAATGGAAAGCACGTCCAGTACGATGCTGTTTCCACTTCTGCCATGGCAAAAGTGCATGAGAAGGGTTTCGGTCGCAGGGCTGTTCCCCACTTTCACTTTGGCAAAGCCATGACCATCGTTGGTTTTAATGCGGACTTCCTGGGCACCTGGATCAATCCTACCGGATTTGCCTCCGACTACGTTGCTCATCGCGATCCCGACGGAAAAATGTCTCGCCACTACCAGTTTGAGTCTCTGATGACCAATACTGGGGCAAAGGCAGACTTGAGGTTTCCCATCAATCCTTCCAGCGAGGGACTTGCCCTGATGAATCTTTACAATAAGGTTGCAGGAATGATGGGTAAGGCTCAGATTCCCGGCGTAAAAAAATTCGAGGTAGCCATGAACGGCATCGAAGCTGCTGCCAGGGATTTGACTGCCAACCGCGGAAAGTCTCTCGTCGTTTCGGGAACCAATAATGTAGCCATTCAGACCCTTGTCGCCGGGCTTAACGACATGCTGGGCAACTACGGTAAGACCCTGGACATTGCCAATGCTTCTCACTTTGCCAAAGGGGATGATGAGGCAATGGCAGAAATGGTTTCTGAATTGAAAGATGGTAAGATTAAGGCTGTCCTCTTCCTGGATGCTAACCCTGTCTACAATTCTCCCATGGGTGCCGAACTGAAGGAAGCGCTAAAGAATACCGATCTTTCTCTGTCCTTCACCTGGAAGCCTGATGAGACAGCTGCTGCCTGTGAGTATGTCGCTACCACCCACCATTACCTGGAGTCTTGGGGTGATGTACAGCAGAGCGACAATCATCTGTCCCTCATCCAGCCTACCATTCACCCCATATATAACACAAGACAGGCTCAGGATTCACTCCTGAAGTGGTCTTATTCTGATACTGATTATTCTGATTATCTGCGAGATTTTTGGGAGGCCAATGCTTTCCCCAAGCAGACAAAATACAGCAGCTTCCGTCCCTTCTGGGTCCAGGCTCTACGCAGCGGAATCTTCACCATGGAGCCTCCTACACAGGAGATGGCCATGGCCTTGACTGCCCAAGATTTGATGGCCGAAGCCAATAAGTTGAAGCAGGTCAAGGCGAGCGAAGGTTTTGAACTGGTATTCTTCCCCAAAGTAGCCATTGGAAACGGTGATCAAGCCAATAATCCCTGGCTACAAGAACTTCCCGATCCTATCAGCCGCATTAGCTGGGACAATTATGCAAGTGTCCCTTACGCCTTTGCGGAAGATCAGGGACTGAAAAACGAAGATGTGGTCGCCATCGAAGTTGATGGCAATACCATGTACATGCCCGTCTTCATCCAGCCCGGCCAGGCAGCTAACACCATTGGCGTAGCGCTGGGATATGGACGTACCGAAGGGGGGATCGTAGCCAAGAAAGGAAACGGAGAGAAGATTGATGGAAAGCAAGTAGGAGGTACCAATGTCTACCCTATGACTTCCATGGTAGATGGAGCCATTTCCTACATGAAAGCAGGAGTTCAGCTGACGAAGCAGGCCTTTACTTACCCGCTTGCTTTGGTACAGACTTTCAATACCCTCTATGATCCTGCAAAGGGTGCCGGAATCTTCAAGGACGACTACGATCGTACTGAAGAAATTGTAGATGAAACCTACATGGCGGCCTATACAGGTAGCAGATACAATGAGCGTGTAGCTGAGCGTGAAACTCGCAAGCAGCACCTCGTTTCTCTTTGGGATGCCCACTTCGAAGATCCTGAGACTGCCAGGAACATACACTGGAAGATGGCCATTGACATGAACAAGTGTACCGGATGTGGTGCCTGTGTTGTTGCCTGTAATGCAGAAAATAACGTTCCTGTCGTAGGTAAGAAAGAGGTACGGACCCGCCGAGAAATGCACTGGATGAGGATTGACCGCTACTACCGTGGCAATCCCAATGATCCCGATGTGGTATTCCAGCCCATGCTTTGCCAGCACTGCGACAACGCTCCTTGTGAGACGGTATGTCCCGTACTGGCGACGATTCACTCCAATGAGGGCTTGAACCAGATGACTTACAACCGTTGTATCGGTACCCGTTATTGCGCCAATAACTGTCCTTACAAGGTCCGTCGTTTCAACTGGTTCAATTACTACAATGACAAGCAGTTTGAGGACTTCTACACCCACTCCAAGCTCGGTCGTCTGGTATTGAATCCCGACGTAACCGTTCGCTACCGTGGAGTGATGGAAAAGTGTTCTTTCTGTGTACAGCGCCTGCAGGAATCTAAGCTTCGCGCCAAATTGAATGCAGAATCCACCTTCGCCAAGCCTGAAGATGGTGAGGTACAGGTTGCCTGTCAGCAGTCTTGCCCTACGGGAGCGATCATCTTTGGCGATGCCAATGACCGCGAGAGTGAAATCTACAAGGCCCTTCGCCACCGCCGCAGTTATGCTGCACTTGAGGAAATTAAGACCCTTCCTTCCGTACAGTATCACGCCCTGGTGCGCAACAGAAGCCACGAAGAAGCCGAAGCTCGCGAGGAGAAATTCAACGAGTGGAGAAAAGAAACCTATGGTTCCGGTTATGAGGTACCTGAGGAAGCATAAATAAAAGAGGAAGGCTCATGAGGGCCTTCCTGCTTTGAAAGATAATTTTTAGCCTGCGGGCATTGAATAAAGAACAGTAATCAAAGGTCAACACCTCACATGGCACATGTAAGATCCGAAATTCGCCAACAATGGGTAAGAGAAACCGACACCTACGGAGAACTCACCTCGGACATCGTCCGCCCCATTGAAAATAAACCCAATCCGCTCTGGCTTACCTTTACAGCCATCTCAGGTTTGGTCATGCTGATGGGCTTCGCGCTCATTGGTTGGACCATCTGGGAGGGTATTGGTACCTGGGGGCTCAACAAAACCATTGGTTGGGCATTCGATATTACCAACTTCGTATTCTGGGTAGGTATTGGTCACGCCGGTACGCTTATCTCAGCTGTCCTGATGCTGTTCCGTCAGGAATGGCGTAACTCCATTAACCGGGCATCGGAGGCGATGACGATTTTCGCTGTCTTCTGTGCCGGTCTTTTCCCATTGATCCACATGGGACGTATCTGGGTCGCTTTCTGGACCCTTCCCCTTCCCAATACCCGTGGATCACTATGGGTCAATTTCAATTCACCCCTGCTTTGGGACGTATTTGCGATTACTACCTACCTGACCGTATCCATTGTCTTCTGGTACCTGGGAATGATTCCAGACCTTGCTACCATTAGGGACAGAATGAAGCGTGCGGGTCGAAACTTATCCTCAAAGATATATGGTCTTTTTGCCATGGGCTGGGAGGGGTCTTCACGCAATTGGTCTCGCTACGAGGTCATCTCCCTGATCCTGGCAGGTCTTGCCACTCCCTTGGTGCTATCGGTACACTCGATTGTATCCATGGACTTTGCCACAGCAATTTTGCCTGGTTGGCACACCACAATTTTCCCTCCTTACTTTGTAGCGGGAGCGATTTTCTCCGGATTCGGAATGGTGCAGACTTTGATGATCGTTACCCGTAAGGTCTACAAACTAGAGAATTACATTACCATAGACCACATGGAGTCCATCGCCAAGATTGTCATCGCGACGGGTTCTCTGGTAGGATTGGCTTACATGACTGAGTTGTTCATCGCTTATTACTCCGGTTCGATTTGGGAGCGATATGCCTTTATCAACCGCGCCCTCGGACCCTACGGATGGTCATACTGGATCATGTTCTCTTGTAATGTAATCACACCTCAGTTGTTCTGGTTCAAGAAAATCAGAACAAATATGCTGCTGACCTTTATCATTTCCATCTTTGTCAACATTGGAATGTGGTTTGAGCGATTTGTGATCATCGTAACCTCCCTCCACCAGGACTTCCTGCCTTCCAGCTGGGCCATGTACACACCTACCTGGGTCGAGGTTGGAATTTTCGTAGGAACCTTTGGGCTCTTCATGTTCTTCTTCCTCCTGTTTTCCAAGTACCTTCCCGTCATCAACATGTTTGAGGTAAAAACCTTGATGCACAAGGTGAAGAAGCCTCAGCACGTGATCGATCTGGAGAATGGAAATGGTGGAAGCCATAGTACGGGAAGTGAAATCGAGACAGATCAGAAGAAAGGAAAATAATGGGGAAAGGGCTTGTCCCTTTCTTCCTTCACTTGTTGGAACACACGCATTAAGTTGAAGATATAATGGAAAAGAATTTTTTGATCGGGAAGTTTTGGAACACGGGCCATGTGATGAAGGCCGCCGAGACTTTGAAGAATAAAGGAGTATTGATTTACGATATCTACTCTCCTTTTCCGATTCACGGTATAGAGCCCTTTTTGCACATCAAGCGTTCGAGGCTGGCCATTGCGGCTTTTATCTTGGGGTTAACAGGAGCCACCGTTGCTGTGGTCTGCATGAGCCTTATCTATGGAGCGATCTGGCCCATGAACATTGGAGGTAAGCCAGCCCTGGCTTTTCCTGACTTTGTGCCCATTACTTTTGAGGCAACTGTATTTTTTGCCTGTCATGGGATGGTACTGACCTTTTTTATGGTAGGAAACTACTGGCCTGGAAAGAAGGCTAAGTTGTTTGACGATCGTCAGACCGATGATGTATTTATTCTGGCCATTGATGAGAAGAAGCTGGAGGACGAAGCCGATGTAAAGGCCGTTCTTACTGAAGCTGGAGCCTACGAGATCGGTTATAAAACCCTATAAATTTTGAACACCACGTTTATCATGACCAAGATATTCATAAAACTCAAGTTAATCGCTGTCGCTGTACTCCTGGTCGCTCTGATGAGCAGCTGTTACACCGACCATTCGAAGCGCCACCTGGAGTACGCTCCTAACATGTATAACTCTCTTCCTTTGGAGCCCTTTTCTCAGACTGAGTACTGGGAAACTCACATGGGAGGAAATTATGCAGCAGTAGAGGAAAGTGATCAGAAGTCCCTTAAGGAAGTGAACTTCACTTATGGAATGTCTTCTCAGCTTCCTCCGGATGGGACTGTACCCCGTAGCGACTCCTGGTATTATACCCAAGACCACAATCATCCCTGGGAGCCCTATCAGTATCCCAACACCCCCGAAGGCTATGAAGAAGCCGGAGAAGAGTTGGACTTTCCCGAGGGATTTAAGCCTCTCAATGCAGAGGTAAAGAAGAGAGGTGAGAATCTTTACACCACCTTTTGTGTCAACTGCCACGGTCCCAATGGACAGGCCAAGGGAAATCTTATGACTTCAGGGGTATTTGTCGGGGTACCCGCTTACGAGCAGCGCCTGATGGGACTTTCTGTAGGTAAAATGTACCATACCTTGACCTACGGAAAAGGAGTGATGGGTTCACACGCCCATCAGCTGACCCCACGCGAGCGTTGGGAGGTAATTTCCTACATCCTCAAATGGAAGCCCGATGTCGAAGAGTTAGCCCTCAACGAGTAGTTTATAATTGGAGCGTTTTTTAACGAAAAATAACAGGAACAGTGGCCCACACACATTTTAATCCAGAAGAATTGAATGACTCCTACGAGTTTAAGGGAGCATTACGGAATATAGCCTTTGGCCTTATCGGGGTAGGAATCGTTCTGCTGCTGGTGGGAGCCTTCATGGGCGGAGGAAACGGCGAGGCGTCTCATGACCACCACGGTGGCGATGCCCACTCTCAGGTGGAGCAGCAGAACGAAAGTCCTTATGTAAGGGTGCAAAATGATGAGCATCAGGAAGGCGAAGCTCGTGGAGAGGAGGAAAGCCAGGGGGAGGAAGCTCATAATGAAACCGACCAAGCCCATGGCGAAGGCCACAGTGAAGAAGCTCATGGTGAAGAAAAAGCCAAAGGAGCTGACCACGGCCAAATTTTTGCCGGTGAAGGAGGTCATCACGGTGAGGACCACGCCCACCATCCACCTGTGCACCCCATCAACATGGGAACGCGGATATTGGCGAATGTTCTGCTTGCAGGAAGCTTTTTCTTTCTGATTGGTTGTGGGGCCTTGTTTTTCCTGGCCATCCACAAAGTAGCCAATGGAGGCTGGCAGACTGCCATCCGCCGCGTACCTGAAGCCATGACCCAATACATTGCCGTAGGGGGCATCGTTTTTATCGTACTCCTGTTTTTCCTTCCTCAACTCTACGACTGGGCATATATTGAGGCCAATGACCTTTATGCCCAAGATCATTTGGTAGAGAAGAAAAAAGGATGGTTGGATACGACCTTCTTTGCGATTCGTACGGTCCTGTTCATAGGCTTCTGGATATTCACTGCGACCATGATTCGTCGCTGGTCCATTGCCCAGGACAACGATCCCAAAAATGCGCTCAGCTATTTCAAAAAAGAAGGTACCCTTTCAGCGGTATTCATCATCATATTTGCCATTACTTTCTGTCTATTCAGCTTTGACTGGTTGAAGTCCCTGGAGCCTCACTTTTTCTCTACTATATATGGAGTGAAGCTTTTTGGGAGGGCTATGGTATCCTCCATGGTGGTCATGTACCTCATCACAGCTTATTTGAGAAGTCAGGGGCACCTCAAGCATGTCAACAATTCACACATGCACGACATCGGAGGTTATACCTTCGGATTCACCATCTTCTGGTCCTACGTATGGCTGGCTCAATACCTCCTGATCTGGTATTCAAACATCCCAGAGGAAGGAATCTACTATGTAAAGCGTTACCGCATGGATGATCCCAGCGGCACTTACATGGGATATGCCTTCTTTTTTTATGGCAATATTATCATCAACTTTTTGATTCCATTCCTGGCTCTGATTCATCCTGCGGTAAAGCGAAACATTCAGTACTTCCTCCCCGTAGCAGTGGTTCTACTGTATGGACATTGGCATGACCTTTTTAACCTGATCATGCCTGGAGCCATGAGAGATCAGTATAGCATTGGATTGATAGAGATCGGAACATTCGCAGCCTTCGCAGGTTTGTTCATATTCGTCGTCTTCAACTCATTGTCGAAGGCAAACTTATATGCCAAACACCATCCTTACATGGAGGAGAGCTACCACCACAACACCGGGGAAGTCTTCAAAGATGTGGACCTGGAGCCTGCTAGATAAGCATTCACATAAAAACCCCGAAGATTAAAGGGTTTTTATGAATTTTATCATATAGGTTTTTAACAATACGTTCTTTATTCAGTTGTTACACTAAAGAATCCTTTCACGATCAATTGGTGAATTTAAAATGGGTGCACAAGAATTATTAAATATTTCGCAAGTTCTTCTGGGGGTCATACTTCTTTTTGTGATCGTCAACCTTGTCTTAGTTTTTCGCCTAAAAGACATCGATCCTTTCAGGAAGTGGAATCCTAACTCCATCAATGGAGCCCTCATGCTGATGTTTTTTGTGGTATTCCTACCCCTGAGTATTGTAGGGGTATTAAATTATGGTGATACCTACACTCTTCTATTGGATCCTGCTTCAGAGCACGGCGCGGAGATCGACCGAATGCAAAGAAACACTTTCGTAGTAGCCATCTTGGTAAGTGTAATTACCAACCTATTGCTTTTCTACTTTAGCTGGAGGTATTCATACAAAAAAGATAAAAAGGCGCTCTACTATCCTCACAACAATCGTCTTGAGGTCATTTGGACGGCTGTTCCTGCGGTAGTATTGACCCTTCTTGTATTTGACGGAGTGGGCGTATGGCATGAAATCTGGAAAAAGCTTCCGGAAGACATGGCAGTAGAGAATATCGAGGTGAATGGCAAGCAGTTTGGCTGGACCGTTCGCTATCCAGGCGCTGACGGAGACTATGGTGAAACTAACATCGGTTTTATCAATGAAGCCACCGGAAATGGCCTTGGATTTAACAAGGAAGATAACAAAGGTTATGATGACCTAGTTGTACAAGAATTGCACTTGCCAGTGAATAAGATGGTACATATCGATATCAAGTCTCGTGATGTGCTCCACTCTATGACACTCGCTCAGTTTCGCGTAAAGATGGATGCTGTGCCCGGTATGCCTACCTATTTCAACTTCAAGCCTACCGTAACCACAGCAGAAATGCGTGAGAGAAAAGGTAATCCTGATTTCAACTATGAGATGTCTTGCCAGCAGATTTGTGGGGGCGGACACTGGAACATGAGGCTCATTGTGGTAGTTGAAGAAGAAGAAGAATATCAGAAGTGGTTAGCTCAACAGCAAACTTTCGCTGATTTCTACAAAGACCTCAACGGAGTAGATTTGATCGCTCAGTATGGGGGAGAAAAGGCAGATGAGGAGGCAACTCCTGAAGAACAAGCAAATGAAGTAGCGACCGAAGAGGTTGCCATGGTGGAATAACAAAAAAACCTGTAATAAGAACTCTGGAATATGTCTGAAGTTAAGCAGAATCAGCAAACATCCCTGCACGATGAGCTGCATGAGCATGCGGCCCATCATCATGATCATCACGATCATGGCAATTTCCTTACCAAGTACATTTTTAGTACAGACCACAAGGTCATTGCCAAACAGTTCCTGATCACCGGTATCATCATGGCGATCATCGGTATCGGATTATCTACGCTTTTCCGTCTACAACTGGCCTTTCCTGATACTCCAATGCCAATATTGGAGACCGTGTTAGGTAAGTGGGCACCTGACGGACAACTCGATCCTAACTTTTACCTCGCCATGGTTACCATGCACGGTACCTTTATGGTATTCTTCGTGCTTACAGCAGGGTTGAGTGGTACATTCTCAAACTTTTTGATCCCACTTCAGATTGGTGCAAGAGATATGGCCTCAGGCTTCATTAATATGTTGTCCTACTGGTTCTTCTTCACCTCCAGTGTGATCATGGTTGTCTCATTGTTTGTAGAAAATGGACCTGCGGCTGCGGGTTGGACAGTTTATCCTCCTTTAAGTGCGCTTCCACAGGCTATTCCGGGGTCGGGATTGGGTATGACCCTATGGTTGATTTCAATGACGCTGTTCATTGCCTCATCCTTGATGGGTTCTATCAACTACATCACTACTGTGATGAACCTTCGTACCCGAGGCATGTCATTCGACAGGCTCCCATTGACCGTATGGGCCTTCTTCCTGACAGCTATTATTGGTGTACTTTCCTTCCCCGTACTGTTCTCAGCTGCTTTGTTGCTGATGTTCGACCGTCTGCTTGGAACTTCGTTCTACCTGAGTGATATCTTCATAGGTGGAGAAATGCTACACTACCAGGGGGGTAGTCCTATTCTGTACCAGCACTTGTTTTGGTTCCTGGGACACCCCGAGGTGTACATCGTACTTCTGCCTGCCTTAGGTATTTCTTCAGAGGTAATTTCTGTGAATTCCAGAAAGCCTATTTTCGGATATAAAGCGATGATTGGTTCAATGGTGGGTATTGCCTTCCTGTCCTTCATCGTGTGGGCTCACCACATGTTTGTTACAGGGATGAACCCCTTCTTGGGTACTGTATTTATGCTGTTTACCCTGGTCATTGCAGTTCCATCCGCGATCAAGGCATTTAACTATATAACGACTTTGTGGAAGGGTAACATTAGATTTACCCCGGCGATGCTGTTTGCGATCGGTCTGGTGTCATTCTTCATTACGGGAGGTATTACAGGTATCTTCCTGGGTAATGCTGCTTTGGACATTCCTCTGCACGACACCTATTTCGTAACGGCTCACTTCCACCTCGTTATGGGATCTGCTTCTGCTTTTGGTCTCTTTGCGGGAGTATATCACTGGTTCCCCAAAATGTTTGGGCGCATGATGAATGCACGTCTGGGATATATTCACTTCTGGGCGACCTTCATTTCCCTCTATCTGATATTCTTCCCCATGCACTTCATGGGACTGGGAGGTGTTGCTCGCCACTATTACCGCTACACTGCTTTTGATTTTATGAGCGTGTACGGAGACTTGAGCCAATTTATTACTTATGCAGCTATCTTCGGATTCGTAGGACAGTTGGTCTTCCTGGCAAACTTCTTCTGGAATATTTTCTTCGGAAAAGAAGCCCCCGAGAATCCTTGGAATGCTAACACCCTCGAATGGACCACTCCTCGCCGTCCTGGACACGGAAACTGGCCTGGAGAGATTCCTACCGTTTACCGCTGGCCCTATGACTACTCTAAGCCTGGTGTTAAAGATGACTTTCTGCCCCAGCACATTCCTGCTGAGGAAGTAGAGTATGAAGAAGGATTCCAGCCAGAAATGCCTGAAATCGATAAGATTCCCAAGCCTATAGAAAATCCTACGGTTGAGGAGGTACAAGAAAAAGAATCATAATTTGACAAAGAATAATTTTCAAGCAGCCCCAATCGTTAGGCGATATCGTAATATTGCCGGTCTCACGGTTGGGGCTGTTATATTTCTGATTTTTGTAGGAGGGCTGGTCCGCATGACCGGTAGTGGGATGGGATGTCCCGACTGGCCCAAGTGTTTTGGAGAATGGGTTCCCCCTACAGATATTTCTCAATTGCCTGAGGATTATAAAAGCCGTTTTGCGGTAGAAGGCAGAAAAATTGCGGACTTCGATCCTGTAAAAACCTGGATTGAATATATAAACCGGCTTATCGGTGTGCTGATTGGCTTTTTTGCTCTGGCTACCCTGGTGTTTTCGCTACCCTTGAGAAAAATTCATCCCAGATATTTTTGGACAAGCCTTATTGCTTTCATAAGTGTAGGCGTGCAAGGATGGTTGGGCTCGCGGGTGGTAAAAACCGATTTGGCGGAGGGGATGATCACCTTACACATGATGGTAGCCATGGTCATTTTGGGCATGTACCTTTGGGGTTGGCTCTCTTCCTATTCATTTGAACTTTCTCCAAGGGTCGATAAAAACAAATATACTCCCTGGTTGATAGCAGGAGTATTGGTAATGGTAGTGGCCCAAATCATCCTTGGAACTCAAGTGAGAGAGGGAATAGATGTTTTGGCCAAGGAAATGGGTGAGGGAAGCCGTCCAGAATGGATCTCTAACCTGGGCTCGGTTTACGATGTGCATTCTTTTTACTACCTATTGTTGGCAGCCATTGCAGGATTGTTTTGGCACCTCAGGCAGTATGAGTCCCTAAAGATGAGCAAGTGGCTCAACTATGCCATGATAGCCTTCGTAGGGGGGGAAATTCTCTTGGGAATCGGGATGCACAGGTTTGGTATTCCCAAAATTTTACAGCCTTTACACCTTTTATTGGCTACCCTATTGTTTGCTGCGGTATTCTCTCAGCTCATTGTGCTGAGCCTAGCTAGGGTCAGTGAAAAAGCCACAGAGAAGGTTTCAGGCTAAGTTTAAGCATATGTTGGTAAAAGAAAATCATACACATACAGAAAGTAAGGCTCTCCCACGGTGGAAGGATAAGCTGAAGGCTTATGTTGAGCTACTCAAGCTAAAACTTTCCTCACTGGTGGCACTTTCCGGGGTTTTTGGTTATGCTATGGCTGCCGGAGAGCAGATCAATTGGTTGGAGGCCCTGGTGGTTGGCCTCGGAGCCCTCCTGGTTACGGGAGCTTCCAATACCTTGAATCAGGTATTGGAAAAAGAATATGACAAATTGATGAAGCGTACCGAAAACAGGCCTATGCCTACGGGAAGGCTTGGTTCGGTGGAGGCTGTTGTTTATGCCTTAGTGATTGGAAGTATAGGGGTGTACCTGATGGGTGCCATATTCAACCTGGCAGCTGCATTGCTGAGCATCATTGCTTTGCTTTCTTATGCCTTTGTCTACACTCCCATGAAACGAATTTCGCCTGTGGCAGTCTTCATAGGCGCTATTCCCGGGGCTCTCCCTCCCCTTATCGGATGGGTGGCCGTAACGGGTGAAATCGGAATCGGTGGGATGCTGCTGTTCATCTTCCAATTTTTCTGGCAGTTTCCTCACTTCTGGGCCATTGCATGGTTGGCAGAGGAAGATTACAAGAAAGCCGGATTCAAGATGATGCCCAGCGATGCTGGAAAGACTACGTTTTCGGCCTTTTTGATCTTTATCTATGCCTTTTCTCTGGTACCAATGTCGTGGTTTGCTTATCAGGCAGACCTAACCGGGATATGGGGAAGTCTGGCACTCGCGCTAGCAGGGGCACTTTTTGCTTTCCCCGGTTGGTTACTTTACAGGAAGATGGAAAAGAAGCACGCGCGACAGGTGATGTTTGCCTCTTTCATCTACTTACCTGTGATTCAAATTATTTTTTTATTAGGATAAACCTTAAGCGATTGAAATATGACCACGTTCAGTTTAGAAATGGATAATCGCAATTACATTATACACCCCTTAAAGTTTGCCTTGTGGCTGTTCATACTGACGGTCATCATGATTTTTGGGGGATTTACCAGTGTTTACATTGTCCAATCAGATGCTTTGCAGGAAAGCCAGCGAATTATCTATGATTTGCCTTCTGTCCTGTGGCAAAACCTGATTGTGATTTTGGTGAGCAGCCTGACTTTGCAGTACGCCATATATACTGGCAAGCGCGATCAAAACAACCTTTCCCTCCTCGGTTGGGGAATGACCTTTATCCTGGGGGTATTTTTCCTTTTTGGGCAGTTGGAAGCCTTTAAGGAGCTTTCTGCCAGCGGTCTTCCCTTTGTGGATTCTGAAAGGGCTGACAATTCGGTAGCCTTCTTGTATGTGGTTACAGGAGTACACGGTCTGCACATCATTGCAGCCTTGATCGCGGTATTGTTTGCCTTTTTCAAGACTTTGACCAACTCCTATCGACCCGGCAGAAAGGTGCTGAGCTTTGAATTGACGGGAACTTTTTGGCATTTTTTGGGGCTTTTGTGGATATACCTCTTTTTGTTTCTGAAATTTATGCCCGAGGCGTTGAAGGAGAACGTATGAAATATTAATTTTGTCTCATATCTATAAGTATCACATCACACACATTTAACAATGGCAGACGTTTCAGTAGATCCCAAGGCACTCTCGGAAGGAGAACGCCCGATATTCCAGGCGAGTTGGGGCAAACTGTTCATGTGGTTTTTCCTAGTGTCAGATGCCTTTACTTTTTCTGGCTTGTTAATTGCGTATGGCGCCTTAAGGGTTCGCGCCGGAGCCGACGGCTTCAACTGGGCCCTTCCTGAGGAGGTGTTTACCCACGCTCCCATCCTTCATGAAATCTTTCATATCGACGCTCCTCTCGTCTTCGTAGGACTGATGACCTTCGTATTGATCCTTTCCAGCGTTACGATGGTACTGGCTGTAGAAGCCGGCCACCGTAAATCCAAGAAAGAAGTACAAAAGTGGGTGTTTTGGACCCTCATCGGAGGAGTTGCTTTCCTTTCCTGTCAGGCCTACGAGTGGTATCACTTCATCTCTGGTACCGGGGTTCACTACAATGAAGAAGCAAAGTTTTTTGAGAGTGGGGGAATGATGATAAAAGCTTCCATCCTAGAGGAGGCTCAGGAAAATGGTCCTAGGATTGCAGGATTTGAAGACCGTAAACTTGTCGTTTTTTATCCGGGAGGATTGGAGCATTACTATGAATCTCAGATGCATGGGAGCCACGGCGAGGAACACGGGGGCCACGACATCAAGAAGTTGGGGCTGCGCAATGGGGCAGAGATTAGCAACCAAAATGCTATCGAAGAGATTGTGGAGCATACCCATCATGCCCACGACGGTACCTACGTAATGAAGTGGGACGAAGTCAAGGAAGTAGAGTTGGAGAAGTTGCTGCCAAGAGGAAGCCGCCTCGAAGACGTGGCTTCGGTTAAGGTATATGCCCAAAAAGGGACCCAGGGAGACACCCTGCGAGTCGTAATGACCAATGGATATGAGATTGCCTTTCCTTCTTTGGTAAAGAAGCTAAACCAACCCGGAGTCAGGGTTGATGATGAAGGCCATATCACTGAGATCAACAATGAAGGTTATTTGCCTTCCCAAGGAGGATCCAGCATGTATGCCAACCAATATGGTAGAAAGGCCTTTGCCAATCTCTTTTTCTTCGTAACAGGATTTCACGGAACTCACGTATTCTCTGGGGTAATCCTGCTAGTCATTCTTTATCTCAATGTTCGTAGAGGAACTTATGAAAAGCGTGGACATTATGAGATGACGGAGAAAATTGGCCTTTACTGGCACTTCGTAGACCTGGTTTGGGTATTTGTATTTACCTTCTTTTACCTGGTCTGATGTCCTGGGTGCGTCGTTTATAATTTTTTGCAACACACATTTATCAAATAAAGAATAAAGCTATGGCTACAGCAGATGGTGGCGCTAGCGCTAGAAAAGAGATCATTCAGACGGCATTAATTTTGTCGGGTCTGACTGCTTTCGAATTCCTCATTGCATTTGTATGGAGGGATATTACAGCTGCTCTCGGAGCGGCAGAATCTACGGGATTGCTGATGAAGAACCTTCTCTTCATTATCCTTACCCTTTTCAAGGCATTCTACATTGTAGCTTATTTCATGCATCTGAAGCATGAAATCCGTAGGCTTTCGGTAACCATTGTCTTGCCCTTCCTTTTTATTGTGTGGTTGATCATCGGATTGATCATCGAGGGCAATTCCTGGGGAATCGGTGTCAACGACGAACAAAGCAATATTCAGACGGTTGAGCTAGTGGAAAGGAAAGCCTAACAA
The DNA here is from genome assembly GCA_964564415.1 of uncultured Bacteroidia bacterium. Taxonomy (GTDB): domain Bacteria; phylum Bacteroidota; class Bacteroidia; order J057; family J057; genus JALEFZ01. The sequence continues at coordinate 20,918 of CAZMAV010000027.1, forward strand.
ACTGCGCTGCTAACTTATGAAGAATCTACAGGCAAGAGTAGCGATACTGGTCATCATGGCCATACCGCTGCTCTTGATTGCCTATTTTTACCTCTTTACAGAGCCCGTCTACGAAACTATTCCCTATCAGTACACGGTTGAAGAAGATGGGGACACCCTATTTCATGAATTACCTCCCTTTTCCTTGGTCAATCAGTATGGAGATACCATCGGCTTGGAGGATGTGAAGGGTAAGATACTTTTCGTAGACTTTTTCTCTGTCAAGAAGAACGATGACGACGTGCAGATCATAAGCGGGAATAAGGAAATTCCTTTGCGAACGGTTCTTCATGGAAACTTGGCGAGGATTCATGAAAAGATAGATTGGGAAAAAGAGCCTGAAATCTTATTTCTCTCCATCAATACTGGAGACCTTTCTGAAGAGGTTGATGCGTATGTAGAATCCTATCAATGGCCTGAAAATGATTGGTGGGTCTTAAGGGGTAATTTGGAGGATGTGTACAGGATAGGACGTGATGCCTTTAAGCTGGAAGAATTTGAAGGGAAAACACCTGAATCGGCTCCATTTACGGTAAATTATGTGAGTCTTTTGGACAAAGAGGTTAAGGTAAGGGGTTATTATATCGCAACAGATTTACAGCAAGAACGGGAACTGTTACAAGATTATGTCGCTCTATTGAGGTTTGATTATCCCGAAGAAACAAAAGCAGTCCGGGAGCGTTAAAGTGTAAATTAAAACGTAAGATGAGTGAAGTTCAAGTTAGGTTTAGCCACAAAAGATATGTAAGGCTGATTTGGGTAATTTCTATTGTCATCCCTATCGTGGTGGGTATCCTTTTGAATCCCAGGGTAAGCTTGGTATCGAGTCCCTCCGATGGTATGGTTGCTTTTGCCCGGAAATTGCCATATGTCAATGCAACACTTAACTCTTTGGTATCCATTTGTTTAATTCTGGGAGTTGTAATGATCCGCAGGGGTCAGCGTGTCATCCATCAAAGGTTTATGGTTTCGGCCTTTGTGCTTTCAGCCATTTTCTTGGTGAGTTATGTCACTTACCACCTGGTGATCGGGCATGTGCCTTACTGTGACTCCAATTTGGTATCCAAGCCGGTTTATTACTCGGTGTTGATCTCACACATCATATTATCGGTAAGTATCGTGCCCTTGGCTTCTTTTTCCATATACCGAGCTTTAAACATGACTTTTGAGCGGCATAAGAAATTGGCCAGAATTACTTTTCCTCTGTGGCTTTACGTCTCCGTGACCGGGGTAATTGTAGTGATCATGAATGCTCCCTGCTATTGATATATGAAAACTTGGATGCTTGGAAATCGTATGCTAAGTATGAGAGAAAAGATAATTTTCATCTGGTTCTTGCTAGGCTTTCTCTATATGGAGGGCTCGCAATTGATGGCTCAATGCTCGCAGTGTAAGGCTGCTGCAGACCAGAGTAGGGGTTCTACTTACAGTTTTGAAAGCATCAATACGGCTGTTTTATACCTGTTGGCACTTCCTTTATTCCTGCCTTTTTTGATTGGGGGAATCTGGTATTACCGTAAAAGGCAGAGAGACAAGCAAGCGGCATAGTTCCTATCTTTTTAAAGGAAAAAATTTAGCTCGTTCTTAATGGAAGGGGCTTTTTTTATGGAATTGGGTAGGTAGTAAGGAGGATTTTTTTGCGAAGAGGAATTTTAGGGGAATGGGGATTAGAGCGCTTGTTGAGCGTTTTAAACGGTTCTAAACCGTTTGGAACGGTTTATTGAGTGTAAGAAAGATTTTTCTTCTCTTTTTTCATTTTCGGGATTGGGGAAGTTCATCTATTGAAGAGGTAAGAAATTGGGAGAGGTTGAGATGGGGTAAATCTGGCTTTATTTGTTCGATTGGGCGTTTTAAACGGTTCTAAACGGTTCTAAACCGTTTGGAACGGTTTAGTGAGTGTAAGAAAGATTTTTCTTCTCTTTTTTCA
>CAZMAV010000027.1:22983-56913 GCA_964564415.1 uncultured Bacteroidia bacterium
AGCTCATCTATTGAGAAGGTAAGAAATCGGGAGAGGTTGAGGTGGGGTAAATCTGGCTTTATTTGCTCAATTGGACGTTTCAAACGGTTCTAAACGGTTCCAAACCGTTTGGAACGGTTTAGTGAGTGTAAGAAAGATTTTTCTTCTCTTTTTTCATTTTCGGGATTGGTGAAGCTCATCTATTGAGAAGGTAAGAAATCGGGAGAGGTTGAGGTGGGGTAAATCTGTCCTCTCTTTCTCTATTGGGCGTTTTGAACGGTTCTAAACGGTTCTAAACCGTTTGGAACGGTTTACCAAAGGTAAGTTCTATGCCCTTCTTCCCACCTCCAGCCAAATCTAATTTTTGCCTTATCCCTTCCTTTCCCTATTTTTCATTTCACTAACCCTTTTATCCTAACCCATGACTGAGGCCCTTATCAGTGAAATAGCACAGGAAATCATCCAAGCCTTTGATGCCTTTCGACAGGAATTCGAAGAGCTGACCGCCAATGGAAGAAGCCGATTCGAAGCCCGCGACTGGCACGGCATACAATCCGATAGCAAAAAGCGACTCTCCCTCTATAAAAAGCAGGTGCCCAGGGTAGCCAGGAAAATTCGAAGACTCATGGGAGCCGAATTTCGAAACCTCGAAAGCTGGAAAAAGATTAAAGAAGCCTACTTCGAATTATCACAAATGCGATTTGCCTACGAAATCGCTGAAACCTATTTCAACTCCGTTTGCCGAAAAACATTCGACAACATGGGAGCCGATGAATCTGTCATGTTTGTCTACGACGAACATAGCCAGCGCGAATACGCCTCCGTAGCACCCATTTACCGAACCTATTTTATTCAAAAATCCCTCCGTGAGGTGTTTGACCAATTGCTCGAAGATTATGCCTTCAAAGCCCCCTATATCGATAAAAAACGAGACCTGAAAAGCATCATAGACCGATTCGAAGAGGAAGTGCTGATGAAGTTTCCTTACTCTGGCATGATTCGGATGGAAGTTCTCAAGTCTGTCTTCTTTCGTAACAAAGGTGCCTATATCGTCGGGCGGGTCATCATCGGTAAGGATGTTGTACCCATGATGTTGGCCATGCTCCATGAGGAAAAAGGAATCGTCGTAGACACCCTCCTGACCAACGAAAGCGACCTCAGTATCGTCTTCAGCTTCACCCGTTCCTACTTCCTCGTCAATGCCAGGGTGCCCTCCGAATTGGTGCATTTCTTGCGGACGATCATGCCTTTTAAGCCCTACAGCGACCTCTATAATTCCATCGGGTTTAGCAAACACGGTAAAACTGAGTCCTATCGCCATTTTATTCACCACCTTGAGCGTACCCAGGACCTATTTGTCCACGCCCCAGGAATCAAAGGCATGGTCATGGCCGTTTTTACCCTGCCCTCCTACAACCTTGTATTCAAACTTATCAAAGATAATTTCGATCCTCCCAAGACGACCAACAAAGCCCACGTAAAATCCTGCTACAAATTGGTCTCCCGCCACGACCGGGTGGGAAGGATGGCAGATACCCATGAATTTGAATTTTTTACCCTCAACAAAGACCGTTTTCATCCTGCCCTCCTATCTAACCTCTTGGAGGTCGCTCCCTCTATCATCCATGTAGACGAGGATAAAAACACCGTTACCATTGATCATCTCTACACTGAGCGCCGAATGACGCCGCTCAATATCTTTCTCGAATCTGCAGGACCTGAAGCCGCCGAAGAGGTCATCGACGAATATGGCAATACCATTAAGCAATTGGCCGCTGCAAATATTTTTCCGGGAGATATGCTGCTCAAAAATTTTGGGGTAACCCGGCACCGGCGAGTAGTATTCTACGATTACGATGAGATCGGTTTCCTTACGGATTATAAATTTCGGCGTCTGCCTGAATCTCAATATGATGACGAGGAAATGTATGACGATGGAGGAAGACCCTGGTTTGCCGTAGGCCCCAATGATGTCTTTCCGGAAGAGTTCCGCCATTTCTTGATAGGAAAGGAAGCTATCAGAAAAATTTTCTTCAATTTCCATGAAGACCTCTTTGATCCTAAATTCTGGATACAAATGCAGGAAAAACAAATTCGAGGCGAGATCCTCGACGTGTATCCCTACCGACGTAAGAAGCGATTTGTCGATGAAAGGGAAAGGTTGCGAGAAAATATCGGCGATGGCTGAGTAGCTCACCAGGGATCATTTAAAGCAAAACATCAGCCTTTTTCACCTATCAACTCCTCCTGTTTGGCTTTTACGATTGCCCTTGTCAGCCAGAGATAGTCCTTTAAAAATTTATCGCAATCTTCTTTTAACCAGTCTTCTGTAGGAAGCCCCTCTTCGGTAAAATAATGTTGAACATAAGGAACAATTAGTTTTCGGGGAATGGGATAAGCCCCTAAAGAAAGGACCAATTGCTGCATCTCACTAGATCCATTGATACCCCCCATACGCCCGGAGCCTGTAGATACTACCCCTATCGGTTTTTTATTGAATTCTTGCCAATAATGATCTACTGCATTTTTCAAAACTCCTGTGTAGCTGCCGTGATATTCAGGAGAGACAAAGATCACCCCATTCGATTCCTCAAGAAGACGCCCCACCCTGACCAGATTTTGATCGGGATTCTCTTTCTCTTTCCAGCGGTAGGTAAATTGAGGTAGGGGAGTATCTCTGAGGTCGAGTAGCTGTGCAGCTACCCCTTCTGTTTGGTCTAACAAGGAATGGAGATACCTGGCTACACGGTCGGATTTACGACCTTCGCGAATGCTTCCCAAAATTAAAGTGATCTTCATATGTCCTATAACCAAAAAATTCTGGGGAAGTTATAAGAATTCAAGATAAATTTTTGGGAGGAGCCTATATTATCGTTACTTTTGCAGTCCTTTCAAAAGAAATAGCAATGAAGCGTACATTTCAACCCAGTAATAGAAAACGTAGAAACAAGCACGGTTTTCGCTCCAGGATGGAGACACAGGGAGGCCGTAAGGTACTGGCCCGTCGTCGTGCCAAAGGTCGTCATCGCCTTAGCGTTAGCGACGAAGGACGCCACAAGCAGAAGTAATGCTAAGCCATGAGTCTCCCCGACCAGCCCCGGTACTTCTTTCCCAAAGAAGAGAGGCTCTGCAGCAAAAAAATAATTGCAAGGATATTTGAGCATGGCCAATCCTTCAGGGTAGGTATGCTCAAATTTTTCTTTCTTACTGATCTTACCCCCGAGGAAAGCATTCTTCCCCTACAGGTTGCCTTTGCCGTACCTAAACGATCCTTCAAAAAAGCCTATCTCCGCAACCGCCTTAAGCGTCGGATGCGTGAGGCTTATCGCCTGCAAAAGCATTCGCTCCTGCCTACCCTCATCGAAAAAGAGATAAGGCTCGTCCTCTTCATCAAGCTCCAAAGCCGTCAAGAACTTCCCTACAAGCCCATTGCCCAACAAATGAGCAAAGGACTGCTCATCTTGAAAAGAAAATTAGATTCTCATGATATCTAATTTTTAATTCCTGGTGATTTATATGAAATTCATCTTAACTTAATGTGGCAGAAAATTGAAATAAGCAAGGGAAGCCAGATGGTAGTCTGCATCAAATGTCTACCTTGTAGGGTTACACCGCTTTTTGCTTGTCTTGCCACACAGGCATTGTATATTTTAACTATATAATAGGCCTATTTAGAAACTACCTTTGTTTTTATGAAAATTCGTAAGCCTTTTTTCATCTTGTTGGCCCTGCCACTCCTCTTCCTAACATTGGGATTCGTCAATGACCTGTCAGATGACTATTTCGAAATCTCAAAAAACCTGGACATCTTCGGCAGGCTGTATAGGGAAGTAAACTCACTTTATGTAGAGGAAACCGATCCCTCCGAACTCATGCGCATAGGTGTGGATGCCATGCTGGAATCCCTGGACCCCTATACCACCTACATCAGCGAGAGCGAACTTGTTGACCTCAACTTTATGAGTACAGGTGAATATGGTGGCATTGGAGCCTTGGTAAACAAGGTTAAAGGTCGTTTTGTGATAGATCAGGCCTACAAGGGTGCTCCCGCCGACCGTGCAGGCCTCAAACCCGGTGATGTCATCCTTCAAATCGGCGAAACCCCGATCGAAGAGGAAATGGACATGGAAGATATCCGCGACCTGCTCAGAGGCGAAAAAAGCTCCGAAATCGACATCCTCGTCGAGCGACCCGGAAAAAATGAGCCCCGGCCCATCAGTGTGATGAGAGATAGAATCAAGGTGAAAAATGTGCCTTTTTCGGGAATGCTCAACAAAAAAACTGGCTTCATCACCCTGGGAGGTTTTACCAAAGATGCCTCAAGAGAAGTCAAACATGCCTATGAAGCCCTTAAGCGAGAAAATCCCTCTATGGATGGTCTTGTCCTCGATCTTCGAGGCAATCCCGGAGGACGACTTGACGAAGCCGTGCGCATCGTCAACCTCTTCGTTCCCCAAAAGGAAGTCGTCGTAGAAACCCGGGGGCGAGAAGAAAATTCCCGCCGCGTGCATTATGCCCAGCGCATTCCCCTTGATACGGAAATCCCCCTGGCTATCCTTATCGATGAAAGAAGTGCTTCTGCTTCAGAGATTGTAGCAGGCGCCCTCCAAGATCTGGACCGTGCCGTCATCGTAGGACAAAGAAGCTTCGGAAAGGGGCTCGTCCAAAATATTCGCCCCCTTAGTTATCACACCCAACTAAAGGTGACCACTGCCAAATACTATACTCCCAGCGGACGCTGCATTCAGGCCTTGGATTATGGAGAAAAAGATAAAAATGGGGACGCAACCCGAATTCCCGATAGCCTGCGTACCTCTTTCAATACCCGCAGTGGGCGTGAAGTGCTGGATGGAGGAGGAGTAAAGCCCGACATCGAGATCAGCCCCAGCGGAAAGGCCGCCGTTATCGAAGGACTTCTGAGCAACCACCTCATCTTTGACTTTGCTACCCGTTTTGCCCAGGAAAATTCCTCTATTTCCCAACCCAGAGATTTTCATGTCCACTCCCAAATCTACCAGGACTTTATCAATTTTGTAGAGTCTCAGCCTTTCTCCTACAAAACAGCCTCGGATAAGGAACTCGACAAACTCAAAGAAGTCATCGAAAAGGAGGCCTATACCCAGCAACTGGAAGAAGAGCTCCAAATGCTCGTTGCCAAAATGGAAGCCGTAAAAAGCAAGGACCTCAGAAAGCACGAGGAGGACATCAAGTGGCTGCTCGAAAAGGAAATTCTACTCCGCTATTATTATCAGGAAGGAAGCCTGGAGGCTGCCCTCGACCACGATGAAGAGATAGAAATGGCTGCCAAGACCCTCGCCGACAAAAAACATTATTACGAAATTCTACAAGGTCAAGGCAATTGATTTCGCCTGCTGCCATTATCAAATAGAGAGCTACATCCTGACAAACCATATCTGCCTTTCTAGGTTGATAGGGAAAAAATCTATCCTATGCTGAGGTCCAGCCTTTGTATGCTATTCCTATTGGGAATCTTTTACAGCAGCTTTGCCTGTGAGTGCAAGCTGCCCGCTTCTAACGAGGAGGCCTTGAAAGCTTCTACCTTCGCCTTTGTCGGTACCTGCATTCAGCTCAATACCAATTGGATGTCCGGGGGGATGAAGTATTCTTTCAACGTGGAAAAAAGCTGGAAAGGAGGAACAGACAAATTCATGATTGTCAACGCCCCTTTTGTCAATGAATGCGGAGGAATGAAATTTGAGGTCGGAAAGCGCTACCTCGTATTTGTGGACAAGAAATTCTCCCCCAAAACCAATCGCTGCCTCGGAACCCACGAAGCAAATCCCGCCGAAATTGAAGCCCTGGGAGAAGGACTTGAACCTCAGCCCTCCTCTCTGGTACAGCTTATGATCTGGACCATCTCCGGTCTTGTTTTTACCTTTTTGCTCATCGTCCTGTTCGTCGTCCTCAAAAAGAACAAGGAATGAGCAGTTTTGTATCAATTTGATTTTTCGTAGTTTTATTTTACATACATTCAAACTTTTCCCTAGCTACATGTCCGATCCCGCCGCTGCTGTTAAAATCGAAGAAGGATGGAAGGAAGCCCTTATGGCAGAATGGGGCAAACCCTACTTCAAAGACCTTAAGCAATTTCTTCTGGAAGAAAAAAAGCAAGGAATTACCGTATATCCCCCAGGAAGCCTGATCTTCAATGCTTTCGATAAAACTCCCTACGATAAGGTCAAGGTCGTCATCCTGGGACAGGACCCTTATCACGGTCCCGGACAAGCCCACGGACTTAGTTTCTCCGTTACCAAAGGAATAGTCGTGCCCAGATCTCTCCAAAACATCTACAAGGAGATGAAGGATGACGTGGGCATAGAAATTCCCAATCATGGCAATCTGGAAAAATGGGCCGAACAGGGGGTACTCCTCCTCAACACCATTCTTACCGTCAGGGCAGGACAGGCAAAATCCCATCATAAAAGGGGCTGGGAAAATTTTACCGGCGCTGTCCTCAATACCCTCAATAAGGAAAAGGAGAACCTGGTGTTCTTGCTGTGGGGAAGATCGGCACAGGATGTCGGAAAGATCATTGACCCCTCCCGGCATTACAAGTTGGAAGCTGCTCATCCCTCTCCTTTGGCAGGTGGAGCCTTTTTTGGGTCCAAGCATTTTTCTAAAACCAATGAAATCCTAGAAAAATTGGGCAAGCAGCCCATCGACTGGCAGGTATGACCAGGTCTATTTTCCTAATTTGTCCATATGAAACACTGCGGTACCCTAATTCTTTTAATAGTCCTCCCACTGCTTGCCGCCCAGGCCCAGACCCCCTTTGAAATGAGTCAGGGTAAGGAAACGGCTACCTATCAGGAGGCCATTGACCATTATAAAGTATTGGCTGCCCGCCATCCAGAAGCAGAATTGATTACAGGTAGCCCCACAGATGTCGGCAAAGCCCTCCATCTTTTCCTCCTCTCAGGCCAGAAAGTTTTTGACCCCAAGGAGGCCAAAAAGTCTGGACTTCCCTTCATTTTGATCAACAATGCTATCCATCCCGGCGAACCCTGTGGAGTTGACGCATCTATGATGCTGGCCCGCGATCTGCTCGAAGATCCTACGCTAAGGCCCCTGCTGGATAAGATGATCATTGGCATTATACCCCTGTACAACATCGGTGGGGCCCTCAACCGAGGTTGCTGTAGCCGTGCCAATCAAGAAGGTCCCCTCATGCATGGATTTAGGGGAAATGCCAGAAACTACGACCTCAATCGGGATTTTATAAAAATGGACACCCGAAATGCAGCAGCCTTTATTCGCTTTTTCCAGACTTGGCTTCCCGATGTATTCATAGATACCCACACCACCAACGGTGCCGACTATCAGGCTACCCTTACCCTCATCGCCACCCGTCCCGAAAAACTCCGCCCCGCTCTCTCCTCTTTGCAAAAGGAAGAAATGTTGCCTGCCCTCCAGGCTCACATGGACAGCACAGACTACCACATGTGCCCCTATGTCTACTGTGTGGCGGATGTACCTGACAAGGGAATTGCCGGATTCATGGACCTTCCCAGATATTCATCAGGCTATGCCGCCCTTTTTCAGACATTGAGCTTCATCACTGAAGCCCATATGCTCAAACCCTTTGCTGATAGGGTAGAGGCAACCTACGATTTCCTGGAAGGAATGCTTAGGTACCTCCAGGTCAATGGCCGAGAAATACATCAGCAGGTAATCAAGGCTAGAGAAGAGGCAGCTTACTCAACAGCCTATGCAGTGGACTGGAAATTGGACCGACAAAGCCAGGAAGATCTCCTGTTCAAAGGATTTGAATATACCTATGAGCAAAGCCAGCTCACGGGAGGTCAGCGGCTCAAATACCACAGAGATCGACCCTTCGAAAAGACCATTCCCTACTACAATACGTTTGAGCCAAGCACCCTCATCACCAAGCCAAAAGCCTACATTCTGCCCCAGGCCTATGTCGAGGTAGTGGAAAAACTCAAGGTCAATGGGGTGAAAATGGCTCCCCTCTACAAAGACACTGCCCTTGACGTAGAAGCCTATTACCTGGAAAAGGTCCACACCCAAGATCGCTCTTATGAGGGTCATTATTTTCACGATAGTGTAGAACTTAGAAAGGAAGTCCAGAAGCTAGATTTCTATGAAGGTGATTGGGTCATTCCTACAGACCAACTCCATGGGCCTTATGTCGTACACTGCCTTGAACCCCTGGCGGCCGATGCACTGTTTCGCTGGAATGCCTTTGACGGAGTTTTGATGCAAAAGGAATATTTCTCTTCCTACGTCTTCGAAGACCATGCCCTGGAAATTTTGGAAGAAAACCCTTCCTTAAAAGCTGAGGTTGAGGCAAAAAAAGCAGGAGATCCGGACTTTAGGGAAAATCCCAGCGCCCAGCTTTCTTACATTTATACCCATTCGGTACATTACGAAAAGACCCATCGGAGATATCCGGTGTTCCGATGGAAGAATGACGCTCCACTGCCTGTATCCGATTATCTCAACGACTAAATTTATGCTGACCGACAAGGGCCAAAAGCAAGACACTGAGAAACTACTCCGCCGTATCAAGAAGTTGGAGCAGCGCAATCGGCTACTTGAAGAAAGGCATAAAAAACTGGAATCAAGGATGGAGTTTATCCTTGGACAGGTTCCCATGCTTTTCTTTGAGGTGGATGCCAATGGAACATTTAGGGAAATCGGAGGTAAAGGCCTGGAACTTCTTGATCACAGCCGTGAAGAAGTCATCGGTATGTCAGCCTTCGAAATGGAAAAACGATGGCCTGAAATGAAAGATGCCGTGAAGGAAGCCCTGAAAGGAAGGCCTACTAGCCGTATTTTGCACACTTCCGACGGCCAAAGCTACCTGGCCTGCCAGCAGCCCCTTCAGCACCCAGATCATACTTTTAATGGTTTTATGGGCGTGGCCTATGACATTACCCCCTATGTCAAAGAAGGTAAAAAGAGTACCTACAAGGACTCCCTCCTTCGCTTTTTTGTCAAGCATACCCCTGCCGCCATTGCTATGCTCGACAAAGACCTCAATTACATCATGTATAGCGACCGCTGGGTACAGGATTACAGGCTGGAAGATGAGGAACTCATCGGTAGGAATCACTACGAGGTGTTCGAGGATGTACCTGAAAAGTGGAAAAAAGTACACCAGAGATGCCTGAGAGGAGTAACCGAGTCTTGTGAGGAAGATCCCTACCGAAGGGCTGACGGCCATGTAGACTACGTAAACTGGGTGGTGACCCCCTGGTATACAGAAAACAATGAGGTCGGAGGACTGATCTTCTTTACCGAGGTCGTCAATGAAAGGGTGGAAGCCTCCAAGCGACAAAAAGAAATGGCCAGGGCCGTCAAACTTTCCCACCATAGGATGCAGGAATTTGTCTACGCCCTTTCCCACAACCTAAGGGATCCTTTGGAGTCAGCCATTCTTTTGGTGGATTTTATCAACCAGAATCTGAAAACCGAACGTCGGGCCTCTATCCCCAGAACCGTCAACTTCCTTCACACCCATATTTCTCGCCTTTCCCACATGGTGGAAGAACTGCATTCCTACGCCAGTGAGGATCGGAAAGCAAGCCGCCATAGCATAGACCTGGGCGAGATAGTCGAACAGGTACTTTCAAATTTGGCCAATGAGATTCCCTCAGGAGAAACCGAGGTGATCTACACCGATCTCCCTAGCATTCAGGCCAATGAATTTGAGATGATTGCCCTTTTTCAGCATTTACTAGCCAATGCCATGAGCCATTATGAGGGGGAAGAACTAAAAATTGAGATACAAACCAAGGAGTTGGAGGAGCATTGGTTGATCAGGATAAAAGATAACAGCCCTGGTATGAGCGAACATGATCGAAAGGAGGTATTTGACCTTTTTCGCCAGTTGGATGCAGATAGAGGTAGTGGAATCAGCTTACCCATGAGTCAAAAGATTGTAGAGCGCATGGGTGGACAAATATGGGTAGAGCCTGAATCAAATAAGGGAAATGAATTTCTGATCAGGCTTCCAAAATTACCTGCAAATCAGATTTGAGCCTGTAAGCTCGGGTGATGGCCTTCATCAACACGATCAATGACCTCCGCAAGTTGAGGATCTACTTCCTCAGATTCATCGTAAAAGGGGGAGGAGGAAGAATTTTTAGGAGCAAATTTAGAATATAGCCAAAGGCCAAAGGCAAGAAAAAAGGAAAGGAGAAGTTGTATCGTTAGAAGTGGAATAGCGATCAGAGAGAATAGATCAAGCCTGTGTTCTTTTTCTTTTGACATGAGTAGGTGAGGGTGTTTTTTTGTAGAGCAAAAATAATAATACCCATGCGATTTATCAGCATAAACGGAGGTCTGAGTAATAAAGTTGAAGATATTAGCTAATTCTTAGCACATTTATGAGGAAAGCCAAGTATTGTTAAAGTATTTGTAATAATTTCACAACTCAACGCAGAAAGAGTCATGGGTTCTGAATACAGGAAAGCCCACTTAATACCTTTAAATCGAGGGGTTTGCTAGCAAAATAATTCTTTAGCCCTGGCCAGCTGCTTTGTAAGATTTGGTTAAGATTATTCTCCAAAAAAGAAAAAGAACAGGCAACCTGTTTCATTTTATAGGTACTTATCAAGTAAATGTCAGATCAGGTAGAAAAAGATACCCCACAACCACAGCTGTCTTTTGCGTTGGGATTGTTGAAGATAAATCCTCTGTCGTTGAGCCCATATTGATAATCCACTTCCATGCCCATGACATAAAGGGCATGGCGCTTATCCATGACTATTTCGAGGTCTTCAACTTTGATCACTTCGTCCATTTCACCGCGCTCATCAAATTCCAGGACATAAGTAAGGCCTGAACAGCCACCGCCTTTAACACCTACGCGAAGGACCCTGTCATTTGTATCTTCTTTTGATTTGATCGCTTGGAGCTCCCTTATCGCTGAAGGAGTAAAACTTACCAAAGGAGTTTGTACTTCCGCCATAATTTTCGTCATTGATTTCTCTTCCACTTTCAACGTAAATTTACCAAATAAGTTGGAATACATGGCACAGGAACAACAAGAATCTTTATTTTCTGGCTTCGAAGCCACTTCTACCGAGGCTTGGAAGGAGAAAGTCCTCAAAGACCTGAAGGGAAAGGCTTGGGAGAGCCTACAGTGGACTCCCTACGAAGGCATGACCCTGGATCCTTTTTATCGAAGGGAAGACCTGGAGCGTAGCGCAAATGGGCTGGACTCCTTGCCCGGAGAGTTCCCCTTTCGCCGGGGCAATGTCTTCAACGCCGATCAAGATGGCTGGCAGGTCATTCAGGAAGTACCCATTGTAGCCGGATCACAGATTCCTATCCTGATCCAAGAGGCACAGCGCCACGAAGTATATGCTTTCTTTCTCCAAAGTGAAGGAGGTATAGAGGACCTGGAAAGTTTTTTCGAATACCTGGACTTCGATCAGGCAGCCCTCCACCTGGCCTTTCCCAATGTGCCTGCCCTTCTTAGCCTGGACCTTTACACTGTCCTTAACCAAAAGGGCATCAAAGCCGATGCCCTCACCGGTACCCTCCTCAACGACCCTATTTCCATGGCTGCAGCAAAGGGAAAAACGGCTTTTAAAGCCGATTTTGCCATGATCGAAGCCGGGGTGCAAAATTTTTCCGCCAGCCCTTACTTCAGAGGTGTGGGCCTTGATCTTTCCTACGTCCACGAGCAGGGAGGCAGCGCCGTTCAGGAAATTGCCTTTGCCCTGGGAACCCTGGTGGAGTACATGGCCCTGGTAGAAAAAACACAGTCGGAGATTTACCTGGAAGAACTGCTCAAAAACCTGGCCTTTACCTTTTCTGTAGGCAATAATTTCTTCATGGAAATCGCAAAATTTAGGGCTTTTCGCCTCCTTTATGCCCAGGTGATGAAGGCTTATCGAATCGATGACGAGCAACTTTCCAGCCCCTTTATCATAGGTAAGACTGCCACCTTTAACCTCAGCCTTTACGATACCTACAATAACCTTCTTCGGAATACATCTGCCGCCCTTTCCGGCATTTTGGGAGGAGTTCAGGGCATGGTCATCCGTCCCTTTGACCGCCTCCACGAGACGGTCAATCCCAACTCTCTCAGGTTGGCCCGCAACATTCACCACCTTCTCAGGCATGAGTCTTACCTGGATGAGGTCATCGATCCTTCAGGTGGTTCTTATTACATAGAGAAACTGACCGATGCCTTGGGTCAACAGGCCTGGAAATCCTTTCAGGAAATGGAATCGAAAGGAGGATTTAGCGAACTCCTTGCTCAGGGCAGGATTCAGGAGATGCTCCTGGAATCCCGAAGCAAAAAAGAAAGGGCCCTGGCCATCCAAAAAGAAAGCTTGATCGGCGTCAACGTCTATCCCAATACCGAGGAAGTCATGGACAAAACCCTTGTGGAGGATGACCGCCTGGCTGCTCCGTTGGAGACCATTCGACTCAAAGCCGATGCCCTTGCCAGACAAAGAGGTAAGCGACTTTCGGCCTTTCTTCTTCTATTTGGCGAGGCGCGAAGCAGAAACGCCAGGGCTCAGTTTGCCCGTAATCTCCTAGGGTCAGGGGGCTTTGAAATCCGCGAAAACTCCAAATTAGAGGACCTGATGGCCTCCTTGCAGGAAGCCATAGAGGCTCGCGCCGAGGTACTGGTCCTCTGCGCCTCTAACGAGGACTATGAGCACGAAGCCAAAGGCATATGCGACCAGGTCAAAGCTTCCAATTATCAGCCCCTCATCTTACAAGCCGGTAAAACTGCAAACTGGGAAGAAAGCGGAGTCGATGATGTGATTTACCTAGGCATGGATGCATTTTCTTTCTTAGAAAAGGTAGTCCGCAACCAAGCCTAAGAAAAATGATTATATAGCTCAATAAGCCTCCTCGATTTCTTCGAGCATTCTAAGATAGGTATCAAAGCGGGAGGGATGAATCTCTCCTTCGTACAGCGCCTTTCGTACAGCGCAAGAGGGTTCATTGAGGTGCAGGCAGTTGCTGAATTTGCAGTCGCCCATTCTTTCCCTCATTTCGGGAAAATAGTGCCGAAGCTCTGCCCTTTCAAAGCCCGTGAGTCCAAGTTCCTTAATGCCAGGAGAGTCGATGACATAGCCCCCTATGCCTAATGGATGCATTTCAGCATAGGTAGTGGTATGCCGCCCTTTTTTATTGTAGTCGGAGACCAATCCGGTTTTGAGGTCCAGATTGGGATCGACAAGGTTGACCAAGGTAGATTTGCCTGCACCTGAGTGTCCTCCGATAAAGGAAATTTTACCTTCAAACAATTCCGTTGCAGGGGGGCGGAATTCAGGGTCTGTGGCATCTACTTCCAGGATAGGATAGCCTACACCAAGGTAAATATCCCTGATTTCAGCCCATCTTTTTTTTTCCTCCTTGCTCTTAAGTAGGTCAATCTTATTGATGACAATAACCGCAGGAATGTGGTAGGCCTCGGCTATCAATAAAAAGCGATTGGCAAAGCCCGTGGATGTAGGAGGATAATCTACCGTAAAGACCAGTACAGCCTGGTCCACATTGGCGGCGAGGATGTGGACCTTGTGGTTGTGAGCAATGGCTTTTCTGAGGATGTAGTTTTTTCTGGGCAAAACTTCCCGGATTACCCCCAACTCACTTTCCTCCTCAGGGGGCCTAAATATTACCTCATCGCCTACAGCCACGGGATTGGTGCTGTTGAGCCCTTTAATCCGAAATTTTCCCCTGACCACGCAGTCGAATATTTCACCTTTCTGGTCTTTCACCCTGATGGTAGACCCCACCGAACGTATGACCAGACCTTGTCGGCCCTCCTTTGTTCCCTTCTTTTCCCTGCTTTTGCCCATGCTTATGAGATGCTCTCAGGGGTATTGATGCGCTGCCAGTTTTCCAGGTGCTGTCGCTCGTCCTTGTTGAGTTTTCCCCTGAGGACAAACTGTGGAATGCGAAAGACAGGCTGGGTATCGAGGGGAAGTTGTACGCTTTTTAGCTTTTGATGGTGGAAAAAGTGCAGGTCTACCCGCACCTGTTCTTTGAGGTACATTAGCCAGTGATTGATATCTTCATCGACCTTTTTTCCTGCGATGGCCACCAACTCGTCTCCGATGTGAAGGCCTGCCTGCCTACCGGGGCTACTTTCGTAGAGCTTTTCGACCAGCCATCTGCCATTATCCTTCTTCAATTTCATGCCCCACCAGTTCCAGAGAGGATCGGGAGGCGGCATCTCAACCACGGTCATGCCCATGTATGCTCCCAGTTCTTTGAGTTGCGGTAAAAGATCGGCACTTCCGGCAATATACTTGGCCCAAAAGTCATCCATAGATTCCCCAGCAAGGCTCTCCGCTATTTTTTTAAAGTCTTCTCCTTCATAGCCACGGTTTTTCATGCCAAACTCTTGATACATCTGCCTCATAAGGTCGTCGAGGGAGTATTTATCCTTGCTTCTTCGGCGAATAAGTACGTCGAGCAGCATGGCTATCAAATAACCTTTTGTATAAAAAGAAATTTTCCGGTTGGGGACGGTCTCCACCCGATAGCCATTGGTCCAGGATTGGAAACTGGCCTTCTCCAAAGAGATGTGGTCCTGGGCGCCAGTAGCATAGTGAGACTGAAGTTCGCCGTTGATGCTCTTGATCCAGCGATCCAGGTTCCAAACCCCACCTTTCCAAAGCATCAGGTCCCCATAATAGGTCGTTACCCCCTCTGTAATATAATGAAGGCGAGAGTAATTGGGGCGGCTGTAATCGTAGGGCAGCATGTCTATTGGACGAATGAGCTTGACATTCCAGGTATGAAAAAGCTCGTGAGAGGAAATCTCCAGCAAAGAGTCATAGTAGGGACTTTGCATGAGTTTGTGCCCTGGACCCATAACGATGACGGTTGAGTTAAAATGCTCCACGCCATGGCGATAGGCGAAGGGCCATGCCATGTAAAAATAATGATACTGATCCACAGGAAAGGAGCCAAAAAGGTCAAACTGAGCTTCTGAATAGGCCCTGATTTCTGATTCCATCCGCTCGAGGTCGGGATGGCATTCCCCTAAAAACCAGAGATGGGTAGGAACATGGCGAACCATAAAGCTATGGTGGAAGATTTCTCTTCCGGCCATGAATGGGGTATCTATGAGCTGGTGATAATCTGAAAAGCAATGGTGGAGCCCTTCTCCCTGAAAAGCCCCGGCCATCTTCCAGCCTGAGGGAAGTTGAATGAGGAGTTCGCAGGCTTCATTTATCCTATTTTTGTCGTACATCAGGCAGGTGATTCCATTGAAGAGCAGCCTGTCTTCGTCGAGGTAGGTGCCCCCGGCATCTTTAAGGTTAGCGAAAAAGCGATAGGAAAATTCGAGCTTGTCTTCGGCCTCCGTTTCGATTTCCCACTCATGGGTGCTTATTTTTTTAAGTGTGCAGGGTTTTCCCGATTTCAATTGGGCACTTTCGTCGGAGATGAGCCGGGCAAAGTTTTGGCCTTCATACCTGCCCGGACGCCAAGCAGGAAGGGTAAGTATGGTTTTGCCAGGGTCCAGGGGGAGTTCGAGGCTAATGCTGACGAATTGTTCGTGGGGCTTGTCAAATTGCAGGGAATACTTCATCTAGTTGCTTGCCTTAGGTGTATGTTGCCTCGAAAATAGCAAATTGTGTCATCTGCTTGAAATTAATATGGACTAAAAAAATGGAGCTCAAAATTTTTATTTTCAAAAATACACGAATGATAACTAACCCTACACTGCCCCAAAAATAATTTAACCCTAATCCATCTTTGGGCCTAATCATGCGTAGAATAAAGGATGAAACGCATAAACCTAAACATTTTACCCATGAAAAAAGGATTTATTATCACCCTCCTGACCCTGTTTACCCTCAGTGCTCAGGCTCAAAACACTTCTGTCATTAAAATTACCCCACTTAAAGCCCTCAACGGAAAACTCGGATTGAGTTATGAGCGCACCTTCAATGAAAAAGCCAGCTTTGTGATCGGATTTCAGGCAGTCTTCCCCAGTTCCCTCAACGCTGCCAACAATACCCTGGCCGAAGCGGAGTTTGAAGGTGGATCAACCTTTGACAATGTCAACCTGGATGGTTTCAGCCGAAATTTTGGGGTAAAGGTAACCCCAGAGCTTAGGCTCTACCTCTCCGGTAATGCCCCGACGGGATTTTACCTGAAGGGCTTTGGTCGCTTTACCCGCTCACAGGTTACCTGGGAAAACATCTACAATGCCAACACCGGTGAAGATGTAAACTACGATTTTCGATTCCCTACCACCATTGGAGGTCTGGGTGCCGGTTTGGGTAATCAGTGGGCCCTCGGAGAAAACTTTGTCATCGACTGGAACATTGGTCTGGGTATTGGAGCCATGAACGTTGCAGTTGCAGGGGATGCAAGTGCTCCCAGCGCCGAATCTATCAATGAGTTCTTTATCCAGATTGAAGAGGGTTTCGATACGGACTTCATCGACCCGGTAACTGATAATTCGGTAAGCCGTACCTTCGGTTCTGCTAACATCGCTATTCCCCTGATCATCTCCAGGCTGAGTGTTGGATATAAATTCTAATTAGGATACCATAGTTTTTCCCACCCCCAAGGGTCAACTACCTTTGGGGGCTTTTTTATTTTAGAATAATTTTCCTGGAACCCATTCCTTCAATTCGAAGGATGTAAATTCCCCTTTTCTCTGCTTTCTCCCAATCTATAAACAGGTATAGCTTTTCCCCTACTACCTCATGGGAGGTTAATCCAATCTCCCGACCCTTAAGATCAAAAAGCTTTGCGTTAAGGTTCTTTTTCCATCCTCCTGGCCTTTCCAGGATGAGATACTCACTTGCGGGCTGGGGATAAATATTTACTTTCTCCAGAAGATCAGAAATCCCGGTTTGGATACCGGGCAGTACCTTGGCATTGAGGGGAATAGAAATGCTGGATTGCCCCTGAATATCGGTATTGAACTGCAAAAATCCTGTTTTCAAGCCCTCTGTGGAGGCATTTAGGCTTAGGGGTAGGTTAAGGGCTTCTCCAGGGTCCAGGCTGCCTCCTCCTATTCCCACCTGAAAGGCCGTATCGGTGGTGGTGATATGGGTCAGTTGTACAGGCAGGTTTCCAACGTTGACGAGGACAAAACCGAAGGTGGAACTCATGCCTGCCGGAGTATCCTTGAACCGGATTTCCTGATGGGAGAGGTCCAACGACTTGCGGGTATCACTGCTACTACCGCTAAGATTTTGAATCCTAAAAATGAATTGAGGATAGTCGATGAAGGGGTTGCGGTTACGCTGAAAGGCAAAAATCATTTCGTTTCTCACCCTGTCGACCTGGGTAGGTAAAAAGTCCAGGTGCCACTGCCTGAGGATGCCTTCCTGGCTATTGAGAAAGGAAGCATAATTGCTATACCTGATGACAAAATAAAAGAGGGCTCGTGCAACTCTGCCCTTGTGCTCATCCCGAGGCTCGAATTTCCCTCCTCCCTGGCTTGAGCCTCCTTGCTGCCAGCCTGGATTGGGTACTTCCCCAAAAGGAAAATTGGATCGGACAGAGTTGGAAGTAGCTGTGGTGGGAAAAAGATGAAAGAGGTCGCTGCGCATGGGCAGGTCTTGGTTGAAAAAACTCTGTGGGAAGGTGTGCTCGGTATTAAAACCCATGTTTTGCGCCGAGGTCCGATTGGAGAAGCCATCTATGAGGGTGCCTGTGTAGACGCATTCCAAGGTATTGCTGAGGGCACCCTGGCCATTGAGCTTTTGATTGTCGATAACCTCAAACATCTCATTTCGGGCCTCATTGTAGGAGTAAGAGACTTGTTGGCGGGTAAGCCTATCTTTTAGCGCATCCTTGAGTGCCTGCTGGCTCAGGTCTCTGGTATCCTGGTAGTAGGTATTGGAGTAAATACCTTGGCCTCGTAGGTCTATATGCAGGGCTCCCAGGCTATCAGCGCCGAGGATAAGAAGCTCCGAATTGTGAAAGATGTTATGGCCGGGATGGAAAAAGACTTCTATTTGCCGGGTCTCACCAGGAGGAATAAGGAGGGAATCCTTATCTCCGGAAAAACCGGAAATTTCATAGGTTTGGTAGAAGCGAAATTCCGATATGCGGACGGCATCATCTCCCGGATTGGTGAAGCTAAGGATTCGGCTGAGGGTATCTGTCTCGTTTGCAGGAGGAAAAACCAGGGTCAGGGTAGAGGGTTGAACAAATTGAGCGAAGCCGAGCAGGGGGATGGTGATCAGGAAAGCGAGAGAAAATAAGTGGCGAGGCATATGGATCTTTGTGATTAGGCTGTGAAGATAAGGTCCCTCTTTCGATTTTTAGGAAAAATTGTAGGATTTTATAAAGGTAGAAGGCAAGGTTAAGTCGAAGATGAAGGCTGGTCTTGATAAAGGTAAAAATTCCCCTTGGTTCTACAGAAAAACGGAGCTCTCCAGCCCTTAATATATATCACTTACTAGATGTGTTTCGGTTTTTGGGATTTCCCTCCTAGATTTGAAGCATGAGCATACAGTTGAAAGTACCTATCTTGCTGGCTTCCCAGTCTCCCCGTCGCCAGGAATTACTGAAAAACATGGGCCTGGACTTTGAGGTGCAGGTCAGGGAGGTAGATGAGATCATTCCGGATGACCTTGCCCCCCGTGCGGTGGCAGTGTTGATTTCGGAAAACAAGGCTAAGCGCTACAACGACCTTTCCAACAAATACCTGGTCATTACGGCTGATACCATCGTAGCCCTGGACGAAAAGATTCTTGGCAAGCCCAAGGATTATGAGGAGGCTGTAAAGATGCTCAAATACCTCTCCGGTCGACAGCACACGGTCATCACGGGAGTTACCCTTTTCCACAAAGGAAAGTTCCGCTCCTTTTCCAGGGAGACCTTTGTGACCTTCAGGCGGCTCAATGATTCTGAAATCAACTATTACGTCGAAAAATACCAGCCCTATGACAAGGCAGGGGCCTACGGAATTCAGGAATGGCTAGGAATGGTAGCCGTCAGTCGTCTGGAAGGAGATTTTTACAATGTGATGGGACTTCCTACTGCAGCCCTCTACTCTGAGTTGGTCCAGTTTGAACCCTGATTATTTTTTACAGCTCTAGTTAAGACCTTCTAGACCCTAGTCGAAAGGTAGGTCCTTCATCAAGCCTAGGCCTAAATTGTATCTTTAGGTAAAAATTGCCCAAGATTTATGTCTACCCTGCTCAACGAAGACTATTTTATGCACCAGGCCTTGCAAATGGCCGAGAGGGCCTATGCTGAGGACGAGGTTCCGATAGGGGCTGTGGTGGTAGCCCATCATATGGTCATTGGCAAGGGCTACAACCAGACCGAGCGCCTGGGAGATCCTACCGCCCACGCTGAGATGATTGCCATCACAGCCGCCTGCGACTACCTGGGTAGTAGAATTTTGGATGGATGTACCCTTTATGTAACCCTGGAGCCCTGTGCCATGTGTGCAGGCGCCCTCCGATGGGCACAATTGGGCTGTCTCGTATATGGAGCCGACGAGCCAAAAAGTGGATTTAGCTTGTTCCAACCCTCTCTCCTCCATCCCAAAACCAAAGTCAGCCGAGGTATACTTATGGCCGAGTGTGCCGGACTTATGAGCGATTTCTTCAGAAGAAAGCGAGATTGAAATTTGAAATTCCCGAAAAATACCTAGTTCCATTCCCCCGCCAACTTAATCCTTACAGCTAAGTTGTACCTTTATCGCTGATTTTTAATAGCCATCCCATTTCTCATGCGACAACCCCTGGCCTGGATCATCTTTTTCTTTCTCGCCCTCACCTGGGGCTCTTCTTTTATTCTAATAAAAAAAGGACTGGATGCCTTCACCCCCGTACAGGTAGGGACCATCAGGATCATCATCGCCGCACTGGTCATTCAGCCTTTCCTCTGGGGAAGGGCCAGGCGCGTACCCTCCTCTTCCTGGGTATACATCGCCATCGTGGGCATCATCGGAAATGGTATTCCCGCTTATCTCTTTCCAGCTGCACAGCAATACATCAACAGTGCCACAGCTGGCGTTCTCAATTCCCTTAGTCCTGTTTTTGTCTTGATTTTTGGCTTGGTTTTCTTCGGCTTACCGATTAGAGGAAGGCAGGGGCTGGGAGTCATCCTGGGATTTGGAGGCGCTTTGTTGTTGGCCCTGGCACGCGAGGGAGAGGTAGACCCCTTCCAAAACCTGACTTATTCCTCTCTGGTAGTACTCGCAACCATGGGCTATGGCCTGAGTACCATCATCATGAAGCGCTACCTCGCCACGACTCCTTCTATTCTGGCTACGGGTTTTGCCCTTAGCTTTGCGGCTATTCCCTACACTTTTTTTTTATTTACCTACTCAGGGATTCCTGAGGTTCTCAGGACCCATCCGGAGGCCTGGACTTCCTTGGGATATATTTTTATCCTCGGAGCAGTAGGTACGGCCCTAGCTGTGGTTCTTTTCTATCGCTTGATCCAAATGACGGAGGCCATCATTGCCGCTTCAGTTACCTATGTGATTCCCCTTGTCGCCCTGGGATGGGGCTTCCTCGACGGAGAATTGTTTACCTGGGGACAAATGGGAGGCATCGCTATCATTCTCCTAGGGGTGTATTTGGTAAATCGAAAGTGAAGTTTGGCAGTCTGTACCCAAATATTCTCCATTAACTAAATTCTCCTTTCATGCCAGACTGAGCTTTTTTTTATTTATGTTGAAAATCAAGTATTTAACCCAACAGCACAAAGATGTTTAAGAATATCTTCCCTTTACTGCTCACCGTCGCCTGCATTTCAAGCCTTTCTGCCCAGGAAGGAGGCCGCATGTCCTACGAACTCTATCCTCAATTTGAGGGAGATACCCTCCTGGTAGTCCTGGAAGAAGATTCTGACTACGATAAAGCGCTTATCCAGGGCATCAGCGAACACTGGAAGCTTACTCCCTATCGCTTTGTAAGCAAGAAAGAATTGCTCCCCCTGGCCAATCAGGAAGCCTATACCATGGTGGTTTTGGATCAATCTAGGAAGACCCGGGGGCGCAGCGTCATCCGCCGAAAGCATCTCTCTCTCTTTCCCTGTGGTCGTTCTGCCGATCTGACCAACTATGGAGGAAAATACGCTGTGAGTCAGTTTAGCCTTTATGATATAGAAAATTCAGCTTCTTATGTCGGCAAGCTCCCCTTCTTGCTTCAGTCTATGCAGCAGTACCTGACCTTTCTGGATACTGTCCAAAACCTGGGTGAGGATACCTTTGAGCCAAAACTGGAGGCTTGGAAAAACAGCCAGCGTCAAAAAATCAAGGAGATGACCCTGATCATTCCCGCCGTTTTGATTGCAGGGAGTTATGAGGAGGAGGAGCTCCGCGAGGCTTATCCCTATCCATTGAAGGTGGTCAAAACCAGCCAACTGGGCAATTATATGAAGATGGAAAAGGGTGAAAAAGCCCTTTATCACTTAGATGCCCGCAAGCGATACCTTACCGTGATCGGGCAGGATGGGCAGGTCTTATTTTGTGAGGAGGTAAATACTCCCGGAGAATTTTCCCTCAAAGATCTGAAGCAACTGGCCAAGGCCGTGGACAAGCCCTACGTGGTAGAAAAGTCTCTGGATTCTCGCCTGGATCGTTTTAATGGCAAATTGAATAAGCTATTTGGCAATTGACAGGGATCATAGTTTTCCGTCCTGGGCCTGTATGGCTCCTTCGGTACCAAGTTTGTCGTAGATGCTTTTGCTCATCTTTTGTAGGACGGCAAATTCTTCAAAGTATTTTTCTACTCCCTCAGCATCCCCAGCCTCCTGTGCCTCCCGCAGTTTGTCCTGGGTTTGCCTGAGGAGTTTTTGAAGCTTTTTACCTTTATAATGGTAGATGGCTTCCTCTACAGTATTTCTTATATCTCCATCGAATTCGATATCCGCTCGGATGGACTTCCACCTGGGGCTTACCTCCGTAACGGTGAGTAGACCAGATACCAGGGAAGTGATGGCAGGATCGGAGTGGTTGAGGTAGGTATGTAGGTTGACACTTTCCTTTTCGTCAAACTCATTGAGCATTTCCTCCTTGAGCTGCTCATAGGTCTGGTTTTCGAAGCTAAGCCCTTCCAATTCCTCCATGAGGTAGTCCATGAGGTAAATGTGTTCGTACTCGATGGCATTCCCTTCTTCGTCCTCAAGGGGGCCGTCGCTTTCGGGAAAACTCTTGTCGAAGTGGTTGACCATGACCCTGAGGATTTCCTTTTCCTGCTGGGCCAGTTCCAGCTTGTCGAAGGATTCGAGTTGTTTGACCTCGGCGGGCTGTTCTCTTGCGATGCGGGCCTCTTCCCGCTTTTGTTCGCGCTGCTGAAACTTGTTGAGTTCGCGGCGGGCTTCGTCTACGGCATGGGTCATCAAGGCTTCGGTGATATCCACCTGCTGGGCGACCTTTCGGATATACATCTGCCGCTGGATCAAGTCGGGAAGATTGGCCAG
The DNA here is from genome assembly GCA_964564415.1 of uncultured Bacteroidia bacterium. Lineage (GTDB taxonomy): Bacteria > Bacteroidota > Bacteroidia > J057 > J057 > JALEFZ01. The sequence continues at coordinate 45,346 of CAZMAV010000027.1, forward strand.
GGTTTCGGCTGCTCCCTTGATGATGGCTGCCTGCACCTGGGGATCGTTTGGGTCTTTATCCTGAGAAAGAACCCACATTTTAAAATCAATAAAATCCTTGGCCTGGGCTTCCATGTATTCCCTTAGTCCCTTGGCACCAAAGGCCCGGACATAGGAGTCGGGATCGTGTTTGTCGGGAAGGATAAGGACACGGGCGCTCATTTCCTCCTTGACGAGGATATCTATGCCCCTACTGGCTGCCTTTATTCCGGCGGGATCTCCGTCGTAGATCATCAAGACATGGCGGGTATACCGCTTGATGAGCCGTACCTGCTCGGTGGTCAGGGCCGTACCACTGGAAGCAACTACATTTTGAAAGCCATTCTGGTGCATGAGGATGACGTCCATGTAGCCCTCGGTGAGGATGCAGATGTCCTGGTCGCGGATGGCCTTTTTGGCGAGGTCAAGGGCGTAAAGAACCTGGCTTTTGTGGTAAACCGATGATTCGGGCGAATTGATGTATTTGCCGACATCCTTTCGGTTGCCCAGTATCCTTCCTCCAAAGCCGATGACCTTGCCCATAGGATTGGAGATGGGAAACATTACCCTGCCACGAAAGCGGTCAATCAGATTACCGGTCTTTGCCGACCGGCTGGCCAGGCCCAACTCGATGAGGTATTCTTCCTGGTATTGCTTGGCGGTAGCTGCCTTCGAGAAGGTGTCCCAGGCGTCAGGGCTGTAGCCCAGTTGAAATTGCTTGACGGTTTGTTCCAGCAGTCCCCTTTCTTTGAAGTAGCTCAGTCCGATTTCCTTGCCTTCCTTTTCCTGAAGCAGTTGCTCGTGAAACCAGCGGGCAGCAAATTCATTCAGGATAAAAAGGCTCTCCCGCTTGTCCTTGGCCCGACGTTGCTCCACGCTTTCCTCTTCCTCCTCTATTTCAATGTTGTACTTGCTGGCCAGGTGCTTTAGGGCTTCAACGTAGGTAAAACCCTCCATTTCCATGAGGAAGTTGATCGCATTTCCTCCCCTGCCAGAGCTAAAGTCCTTGTAGATTCCCTTGACGGGATTGACGGCGAAGGAAGGAGTCTTTTCAACGGTAAAGGGAGAAAGGGCCCAAAAATTAGCTCCCTTTTTCTTCAGGGAGACATAATCACCGATGACATCCACGATATCGGTGCTTGCATATATCTGATCGACGATCTGATCGGGAATCCGGCCCATGGTTCAACTCGCTTTATTTAACAAGTAAAAGTAATCATTTTGTATCAGCTCCGCATCCTCTTTTCTGATGATGGCCCTTACTTTTATTCAGATAAAATATTTATCCTGACTTATCGTTTATGTTTTATACTTATCTAATTCCCTCTCCCTGTGGCTTTTAGTTCCTTTCCACAAAGCTTTGCCAAGCCCTCTCGCCTATTTTGTGCTTTCATATGCACAATCCTACATCATTGATCAAGATGGAAGGGATGCTCGGCAAGTGATTTGCATTCAGATAGCACATAAGCAAAGCCTGGATACCCGGTCGGGTTAAACGTCTAGGCCTAACTGATGTCCATAATAATATGAAAGTCGGAACATCCATATATATCTTGGTTTGGTTGATGGCCATCTCCTTCCTCCTGCTTTTTTTTCTTCTGCCCAGCTGTACCCATCAGTCACCAGAAGGCGAGAGGAGGAGCTTCAAGACCCTGAGTCGCGAGGACAGCCAGGGGGTACGGCCTATGCCCAACCAAGGCTGGATGAAAACCCAATTCACCCATGACACCCTTTACATCGCCTTTGTGCCCTTTTCAGAGGAAAAAGTAGAAGCCATTAGGATCTACGACGAGGAGGGAGGCTTGAAGTACATCAAGAAGGCCCCGGATTTTTCAAGGGGAAAAAAACTAAAAGTGGACTGTACCTACTATCGGAGTGGAGAATACCTCATCCTTCTCTACATTGGCGATCGACTGATCGAGGAAGTGATTCAGCTCGATTAGAAATCTCTCCTGTCTGCCAGCCAACAATTTACCTGGAATTTGAGTTTTTGATTTCGATTGGGATGTTTTTTTAACTCTCAATTCGTACATTCACCTAAGTACAACATCGTGCGGGGATGCTCCTGCCGATACAATTTCAGGCAAAGACTTTCATGCTAGGATATCGTTTTTTTGAATACAAACCCAACCCCGAGGATGGAGATCCTTTTGAGCGCCTTTTAAAAATCTTTATGGAGCTGTTGACCTACACCTCCGGAGATGCAGATGAGGCCTTGAGCTGGATGAACCAATTGGACCGCCAGTATGGCCTTACAGATGAGGAATATGGAATGGGGGATTTTATCGAGGACCTGAAAAAGAACGGGTACATCGATGACGACAATCCCGAAGAGGGGACCTTTCAGATCACAGCCAAATCGGAGCAGACCATACGCCAGCGCTCCCTTGAAGAAATCTTTGGGAAGCTGAAGCGTGGAGGAAACGGCAACCACCGATCTTCATTTATTGGTTTTGGCGATGAAGCCATGAGCGAACTCAAAAAATTTGAGTTCGGTGATCCGGTAGAAAACATCGCCTTCACAGAATCCTTCCGCAATGCTCAGATCAACCATGGCATCGATGATTTTATGATGACCCAGGATGACCTGACAGTCAGGGAGCGAGAGCACAAGACCAGTGTTGCGACCGTGCTGATGATCGACATTTCCCACTCCATGATTCTCTATGGGGAAGACCGGATCACTCCCGCCAAAAAAGTAGCCATGGCCCTTTCAGAGCTGATCATGCGCAAATATCCCAAGGATACCCTGGATATCATCGTTTTTGGAAATGATGCATGGCAGATCAATGTAAAGGACCTGCCCTACCTACAGGTAGGACCCTACCACACCAATACGGTGGCAGGACTGGAGCTGGCTATGGATATCCTGCGCCGGCGAAAGACCTCCAACAAGCAGATTTTCATGATCACCGATGGTAAGCCGACCTGTATCCGGGAGGGCGCACGCTATTACAAAAATAGCTTTGGGCTCGACCGCAAAATATTGAACAAGACCCTTAACCTAGCTGCGAATGCCCGTCGACTCAAGATTCCCATTACGACCTTTATGATCGCCAGGGATTCGTGGTTGGTACAGTTTGTCCAAGAGTTTACCCAAGTCAACAATGGCCGGGCCTTTTACTCCAGCCTTCAGGGACTGGGAGAGTATGTTTTCGAAGATTTCATCAGAAATCGAAAAAAGAGGGTCCGTTAATCCAGAGCTTCACTTCAATCATCATAAAAATCTCCCCCGATCATCCGGCGGGAGATTTTTTTGGAAGCCATTGAGGAAGCCAAACTTGATTAATCTGTTATTTTCAAAGGATTTGGGAATAAAATGATATTTTTTTGTTTTCGTCGGTTGATCACTAATTTTTTTAGAAAAGTATGATATAAGGTTATGCAGGGGGATTTTTCGACTTTTTTGGGTGGCTCGAAAAAAAGTAAGTCCTGCTTGTTAAATTGAAGGGTGTTTGTGAGGAAGAAAATTCGCCCTTCCGCCACGGTGAGTGTCCGGGTCATTGACAAGAGCAGTGGCCCCTCTAGAGTTGTCCCCACGGTTGGTCATAGCGATTCAGAAGCAGAAATTCGACGGATTGTTTGCCCTGGTCATGCTTGGATCGCCCTACATGGGCTATCCCTAATCCTTATATCCATTTGACTTATCACTTTCAAAAAATAATTCCCTTTTCTGGGCTAAAGACTGGCTTTAAAAGTTTATCTTTTCGTAATAAAAGGATAGTTGCGGGGTGCAGGCTATTCCAAAAAATCTTATACCCTGCCTCAATCTTTGATTGAGGAGTTTCATACTTACATTTTTACTGCTACTTTTGTTGGATCACGAATATTCGCTTCATGAACATTCTTCTGCTTGGTAGTGGAGGGCGGGAACATACCCTGGCCTGGAAAATTAGCCAGTCTCCTCTTTGTGATCGCTTGCTGATCGCTCCCGGTAATGTCGGTACTTCCCGGCACGGGACCAACCTGGACATTGGGGTCTCGGATTTTGAAGAACTGGAAAAAGCCGTAAAGGATCACCACATAGACCTGATCATTCCCGGATCTGAGCAGCCCCTGGTCGATGGGGTTTACGATTATTTCCAGCCCAGGGGAGTTAAGGTTTTTGGACCTTCCAAAGCCGCGGCAAAGCTCGAAGGGAGTAAGGACTATGCTAAGAAATTCATGAAGGAATACGGCATCTCCACCCCTGCTTCCCGATCCTTCAGCAAGGAAGAAAAGGAAGAAGCCCTGGCCTACATTCAGGATCAAAAGTATCCCCTGGTCATCAAAGCCAGTGGACTGGCGGCCGGCAAGGGTGTACTCATTTGCAATCGACTTGAAGAAGCTCAGGAAGCTGTCTATGACATGCTCAGTGGGGAGAAGTTTGGTGAGTCGGGCAATACCATCCTCGTCGAAGAGTTTTTGGAGGGCATGGAAATCTCCATTTTCGTCTTTACCGATGGAGAGGACTACCTTCTGCTACCCTCTGCCAAGGACTACAAGCGCATAGGAGAGGGAGATACCGGACTCAATACCGGAGGCATGGGCGCCATTTCACCCGTTCCTTTTGCAGATCCTACCTTTATCCGGGAAGTAGAAGAAAGCATCGTCCGCCCTACCCTTCAGGGCATAAAGGAAAGAAAGCTGGATTATAAAGGATTTATCTTTGTCGGACTGATGCTCAGAGATGGGAAACCTTCCGTTTTGGAATACAATGTCCGCATGGGAGATCCCGAAACTGAAGTTGTCATTCCACGTTTGAAGAATGATCTTTTACAGTTGATCCAGGCAGCCCTTGAAGGATCGCTCAAAGATCATATCATTGAGGAAGATTCCCGTACCTGCGCCACCCTCATGCTGGTCAGCGGAGGCTATCCCGAGGCCTACGAAAAGGGCAAGGAAATTAAGGGGATGGAAGATGTTAATGAATCGCTGCTCTTCTATGCAGGGGCACAGGAAAAAGCAGGGAAAGTCCTGACTTCAGGAGGAAGGGTCATGGCAGTTTCTTCTTTTGGAAAAAATATCCAGGAGGCTGTAGGCAAATCTCTTTCAGAAGCAGAAAAAATTGAATTCGAGGGTAAGTACCTCAGAAAAGATATTGGTCAAGACCTACTTTAGGCCCTGGCCGGAACGTAAACATTATGAGAAAAATAATCACCTGGTGGGCATGCATGGTCTTGCTTCTGCTCTCAGCCTGTAGACAAGATGAGACAGAGGGCATCACTCCCACCCTGGGAGCCTGGCATTTTCGACTTATGCCTGAAGGGAAACCTGAACTACCCTTCACAGCAGTCCTGGAAAAAGGTGAAGATGGATATAGCTTTACCGTACAAAATGCCAATGAAGAAATAGAAATCAAGGAGGTTTTGCTCAGTGGCAATGCCCTCCGCATGCGAGTCCCTGTATTTGAATCGGTTTTTGAAGGTAAGCTCCGCAACTCTGAGGCCTGGGAGGGAGTATGGCAGGACCCCTCGCGAAACACCCCAGGTAATACCTATCAGATCAGGTTTGAGGCCAAACAAAGCGATGCCCCACGATTTGCCAACTTGTATTCGGACATTCAACTGGACTCTGTCTACGAAACTACCTTCAGCCCTGGACTGGAAGGCGAGTACCCTGCCATCGGAATTTTCAAACAGCAGGGAGCCAAAGTCGTAGGTACCTTCATCACCGAAACGGGAGACTACCGTTATCTCGAAGGAGGCCTGAGGGGAGACAGCCTCTTGCTATCAGGATTTGATGGATCACATGCCTATCTTTTCCAAGCCAGGGTCAAAGGCAACGGAGATTTGGAAGGAAATTTTTACTCCGGCAATCACTGGAGTGAGCCCTGGGTAGCCACCCCAAACCCAGAGGTCAAGCTCGCTGAGCCTGATCAGATGAACTATATCAAGGAAGGCTATGATGGGATTTCCTTTTCCTTCCCTAATGTGGAAGGCGATACCGTCAACTATCCCAGCCAAGCCTATGAAGGCAAGGTTGTCCTTATGCAGTTGCTCGGCTCATGGTGTCCCAATTGCATGGACGAAACCCGCCTCTTTGCACGATGGCACAAGGCCTATCACGATAGAGGATTGGAAATCATCGGCCTGGCCTTTGAGCGGCAGCCACAGGTCGCCCAGGCCTTCGAAGCTATCCAATACATGAAGAAGTCACTGGATGTAGACTACGAAATCCTACTCGCTTCCAACTCCACCAGTAAGACTACAGCCGGAGAAAAGTTGCCCATGCTCAACAAGGTCATCGCATACCCCACTTCCATTTTTATCGATAAAGATGGAACGATACGCGCCATCCACACCGGATTCAATGGACCCGCCACCGGAAGGCTCTATGACGAGTATGTCGCCAAATACGAAAAGCTGATCACCACCATGCTCGAGGAGTAAGAACTTACTCTACTGGCGGGTAGACCCATCGGCTGGGCAGGCCAAGGTTAGAAGGGAGGGAGCGGAAGAGGAGGTTTCCCCCGAATAATCCATAATATTGCCATACAGAGGCCATGTGCCAGGCCCCTTTGACATCCTCACCACTTTGCCTAAAGGATTTTCTTTCTTCCAAAGTAGGGCTGGCTCTCAATATCTTGGCCAACCTGAAGCCCGGATCATCCTGAAGGTGGCGGCTCTTTTCTATGGCTTGGTTGATGATGTCCCCATCCACTTTTTTATAATAAACCCAGCGATCCATCTGAAAACTCCCCCTGCGATTGAGCCAGGGAATCAATCCCAGGGTGGCGACAGAACTCAGGATACTGAATAGACAGAGGGTCATGATCAGCCACGTCCACGAACCGGGTGATCCCACGAGAAAAGAAGCCAGAAAAAATAGGCCTGTTTGTAAAAATAAGCTGGAGAAGAGCCCTGCTCCATGGCTGCCGGTGTTGAGGGAACCATGTCGGCGAGACAATTGAAGGTCAAAGAGTTCTGGCTCCCACTTTTTTTGCCAATAGGCCGGCATGATGATGCTTTCCTGGCCGGGCATGCCGCTAATCCCTCCTGTGAATCCCCTGTCCTCTGTATCGAAGTAAAAAACCATGCGGCCCCGGTTAGATTCGTATTTTATCTTAAAAGGGGCAATCAGACGTGCCAGGTATTGGCGAAAGCCTGCCAGCAGGAGCATCCACAAAAATACCCAGCCGGCCACCGCCAACTGTCCTCCCCAATCGCCAAGAATGACCAACATTAACCCGTGTAACATCCAGAAGATCAGCATGACAGCTAGGGCCCTCAACCAGCCTAAGAGCCATTTGCCGGCACTCCCCAGGTAGCGACCATGACGCTTGGGAAGGAGGTAGCCCCCCAGCAGGTCGTAGGGAAACTGCCAAAACAAATAGCCCCCTAAAAAAGCGGGATATATCCACCACTGATCCGGAATTTCCGAACCAAAAGAATCGAATAAGTAAAATACCGAAGCCAGATAGAGGAGAATGTGGACCTGGTTGATAATGCTGACCGTCAGACGTGCCTTGAGATATTTCATGAGAAAGGTAATTCCAAAAATGACATCGCTAAGTTAAGATTTATTTGGGTCTGACGCAGAAGCTCAGGCCCCTTGATCCTTGAGTATATTTACCCATTTTGCTAAATCCAACTATATTTAGATAATTAAGATCCCACATTTTCATAAATATGCCTGCCTTTGACCACCTTAAAGATATTTTTACCCAGCTCCACCCAGGAACTCCCTCAGAGAAAATTGATTACTTGGCTTCCATCGTAGAGGAAAAGACTATTTCAAAAGAGGAGCTTTTCATTCGGGAGGGGAAGGTGCAAAAGCCTCTCGGCTTTGTCCATCGGGGGCTGCTGCGGGCCTACTAAGTCGACGAGCAGGGCGAAGAGATCACCATTCGATTGGTAGACGAGGGAGGCTTTGCGACACATTATTCTGCTCTGATTCAAGGAAAAGCCAGCTGTTACCTCTTTGAATGTTTGGAAGAAAGTACCCCGCTTCTCCCTCCCATCCAAAAGATCAAAAAGGGCTATGAGCAATTTATCGGTTTGGAGCGTTTTGCCAGGTCAATCGCCGAACAAGTCCTCGTTGCCCAGCAGGAGCGGAATGAGGACTTTCAGTTTTTGACTGCCAAGGAAAGCTACCGCAAATTCATTCAAAATCATCCCGACCTCTTCCACAGGGTTTCTCTATCCCATTTGGCCACTTACCTGGAGATTCGAAGGCCCTCTCTGAGCCGCATACGCAGAAAAATCTCCCAGTCCTGATTTTGTAGCAAATGTTTCAGGTAGGGCCCATTTCCCATGCTGAACTTTGTCCAAAACAAAGATCGCAGACATGAGATTATTGGCAATTTTAAAGTAAGGACTAAGAGGGTGGCATCTTGAGACATTTAGCTCAAAAAACGATGGTAAGACAACTCTACCAATGTTTTTGGCTGGTCTTCTGCCTGAAAAGATGCTTTTCCAACAAGAAGAATCGACCACATCTTTGTAAAAGGTCTCAATGTTTTAAAATTCCGCCATGTAGACGATAAGATGTCGAATAATAATTATCTTTCACATCATTTATCCATTATGGTGGATTTAAATGGAGGAAATGCGAAGTCACGGATAGGGTCAAAAGGGCTGAAACTACATAGCTGGCTCCATCGCGAATTAGATTTCATGGCTATATTTTTTACTTTAACCTAACCGATTAAACTGATCATTAATGAAGAATCGAAAAATTACACTGAGTGAAAGCGAAATACCTGAAAAATGGTATAACATCGTTGCAGACATGCCCAATAAGCCCTTACCTCCCCTACATCCTGGTACGAGGGAGCCCATGGGTCCCGATGCACTGGCTCCCTTGTTTCCTATGGAGCTGATCAAGCAGGAAGTTACCGCAGACAAATGGGTGGACATTCCCGACGAAGTCAGAAATATTTATTCTATGTGGAGGCCGACTCCTTTGTACCGGGCCCATGGACTTGAAAAAGCCTTAGATACACCTGCAAAAATCTATTACAAATATGAAGGCGTAAGTCCCTCTGGTTCGCATAAACCCAATACAGCCGTTGCCCAAGCCTACTACAACAAGCAAGAGGGGATCAAAAGGATCACTACAGAAACGGGGGCTGGACAATGGGGAAGTGCTTTGGCATTTGCCTGTAATTATTTTGACATTGAATGTGAGGTCTATATGGTGAAGTTGTCCTACCACCATAAGCCCTATCGGAAAGTAATGATGAATACCTGGGGAGCAAAAGTATTCCCCTCCCCTTCTGAAGCTACGGAAGCCGGTAAAAAGGTCCTGGCGGAAAACCCCAATACCACTGGTTCTCTTGGGATTGCCATCTCAGAAGCTGTGGAAAGAGCAGCCACCAACGAGGATACAAAATATGCCCTTGGCTCTGTGCTCAATCATGTAAAACTACATCAAACCATCATCGGGCAGGAAGCTGTGGCACAAATGGCAAAGGCTGGGGACATGCCTGATATTGTGATCGCTCCCTTTGGCGGAGGGTCTAATTTTGCAGGTTTGGCTTTTCCTTTCTTGCGACTGAATTTTGAGGAAGGTCAGAATATCCGCTGTATTGCCAGTGAACCTACCTCTTGTCCCAAATTGACCCGAGGTGTATTTCGCTATGATTTTGGAGATACGGTTGGCATGACACCCCTGCTGCCTATGTACACATTAGGTCATAATTTTGTTCCGGCACCCATACATTCGGGTGGATTGAGGTATCACGGAGCAGGTGTCATCGTCAGTCAATTGTTGAAGGATAAACTGATAGAAGCGGTAGCCCATGACAATGTGGAAGTGTTTGAGGCTGGGGTAGCCTTTGCCAGAGCCGAAGGGATTATTCCCGCTCCAGAAGCTACTCATGGAATCGCTACTGCCATCGAGGAGGCTAAGAAATGCAAGGAGGAAGGCGTCTCGCGCACCATCCTGTTCAACATGTGTGGTCATGGAAATTTTGACATGAAGGCATATGAGGACTACTTCGCAGGCAACATTGTCAAGCATGAGTTGACATCAGAAGAGATTCACGCTTCTCTCGCCGAATTGGATACCCCTGAAATACAGTAAAGGGGACAGTAGAAAAGAAAAAATCAATCATTAGGGGCATTATGCCCCTATTTTTTTGCACTGATAAGCACCTTGTTTTCCCACCCCTGACTGAACAATTGAACTCTTTCCTGTTTGTAAATGGTGTAGACAATACTAAAAATCCTTTTCATGGCACATCAAGTTAAAATTCTCAGCATCCACTCTTTGACACATGACGTCAAGCGAATCCAAACCGAAAAACCAGAGGGATATTCCTTCACTCCAGGTCAGGCGACCGAAGTTGCGATCAACCAAGAAGGACATCGAGAAGAAAAACGCCCCTTTACATTTACCTCCTTGCCAGATGATGATCACCTGGAATTCACCATCAAAAGCTACCACGATCACGATGGGGTCACTCATAAGATTGATGCCCTTGTAGAAGGCGATGAACTCATTGTGGACGACTCATGGGGAGCCATTGAATACAAGGGTAAAGGAACTTTCATCGCGGGAGGGGCAGGCATTACTCCCTTTATTGCGATCTTTCGCGACCTTAAAGCAAAGGATCAATTGGAGGGAAACCGGTTAATTTTCTCCAATAAAACGGCAAAAGATGTAATCATGCAGGCAGACTTTGAAGAAATGCTTGGCAAAGCCTTCACTTCGACCCTCACACAAGAAGATCAAGAAGGACATAAGCATGGAAGAATTGATACAAACTTTTTGAAAGAGCATATCAATGACTTCTCCCAACATTTTTATGTCTGTGGACCAGATAGCATGGTACAAAACATCAATGTAATCCTAGACCGATTAGGTGCAAAAGCTGATGCATTGGTTTTTGAAAAATAAAAATGGCTGAATCCACCCTCCTGGAAGGGATTTGAAATGATTACAAAAGGGGTTAAAGCCTTGATTATTAATTGAGATTTTGTCAATGTTTGTTCAGGTGCTGCGGCAAAAATCACAAAGCCTTTCATTTCATTCCTATTTGGGGCTTCTGTTTATGAGTAATATAAAAAACGGCAACGTGAATTAGTTCATGAAAATACAATACAAAAATAATATCAAAGAATAGAAAAAAAATGCTAATTAAACCGTGCAAGCCTCCAATTTCGAGATTAAACGATGCCTAAATGGTAATTTGATTGTTTTGCCATGTCGCAATTGCAAAAAACAAAATGCCGAGGAAAAGAAGGCCAACTAAGCGAAGCCAATAAGAATTGATTAGCTGTTTCTTATTATTTCTGAAATCGAGTTTGTCCGTAATTTGGTTTTTATCGGGAAATTTCACTACCGAATACCCTGCACCATAAGGTGTTCCAAAAATAAATCCTTTTCGTTCAATTGCATTTTCACTTTGAGCATTAGCACTTTGCAAAAACCTCAAAAAAAAAGCATCGTAACAAAAAATATTGATTTCATTTTAGGGTATTATTGAGATTAACAATACTTCAGAATTCCGATAAGTTGAGCCTAAAAAAGTTATCTTATGGTAACAAATTCAAAATCATTTGATTCTCTTCCTTATTCGGCTCAGGCTTTGGGTTGTTATGCCCAAATATGATGCAATATGCT
>CAZMAV010000028.1:0-55446 GCA_964564415.1 uncultured Bacteroidia bacterium
ATTATTTCACCCTTGGTCTACTTTTAAGTGGTTGCGCACAGGGGGAAGAGGACAGAAGTCTGCTCGGCAAATTGATGCTGTACGTTCACGTTGCCCATGTAATCTGACTTTCCCCACCCTAGGCGTCGAAAAGCGAAATTAAATAATCCGCTCATAACCACTTTCTTGCGGCTTCTATTGAAGATGTTTGTATTGTTTGACATTTCGTAATTTGACTGCCATTAGAGTCGAGGAACCCGCAAAAGGTTTGTAATCACAGCCAGATTAACACTTTGACGTGGCCAATTGCTCGTTTGAGTGAAAAAAACCAGGATTTAATTACGAAATTCAACTTTTGCTATGGGGAAGGTCGAGTTACATTTCTTCGGTCTAGTTTACCCGCTCAGGCCCGGTTTCGTACACGCCTCATTCAGAATCACGAATTCCGAATCCTCCCCTTGCCCCTACACCCGCTTCAGCCGCTTTAGCACCCCTTCCTTGTAGGACTTCCCCAGTGGAATGGAGTCATCGCCCAGGTAGAGGTAAAACTCATCGAAACCCTCTATCGCGTTGAGGTTGACCATAAAGGAGCGATGGGTACGGGCGAAGTCCTCACCCAGATGTGGCTCCAGCGACTTCATGGGACTGCTGAGCAGGTACTTACGGTCGGCGGTGTGGATGCGGCAATAGTTGCGTTCAGCTGCCACGTAGCGGATGTCGGCGAGCTTGACCTTCACCATGCGGTCCTTGTCCCGCACGAAGACATGGTCGTTCGGGGCTAGGGTAGCAGTTGCTTCATTGGCCTGCGAAGGGCTTTCCGGCGCCTCCTGGATGCGCTGCACCACCAACTCTACCGCCTGTATCAGGGCCGAGGGCCGGAAAGGCTTGCTGATGAAGGCATAGGGGAAGGTCGCCTTGGCCCGGGTAAAGGTAGCTTGGTCAGCATTTGCCGTCAGAAAAATGACAGGGACCCGGGCACTCTGGTAGATTTCAGCCGCTGTCTCTACCCCATCGAGCTTACCTTTGAGCTGCACGTCCATCAGGACCAGATCGGGCGGATGCACCCGAATTTGTTCCAAAGCCGCTTCACCCGTTGGGATCAAGCCCAGTACCCCGTAGCCAGCCTCGGCCAGCACCATGGATATATGTGCCCCTACGATCATGTCATCTTCCACGATCAAAATCTGGATGGGGGCAGATCGGTCGTCCTCGGGTGGTGAAGTATTGTCAATCAGGTAAGCTTTGCCTTTGCCCAGCATCTGATCGGTGGAAGGCACCATCAGGCCCTCGCTGCTCAGGGCAAATACCTCGATGGGTCCTTCTACGTTGCGAAAGGCGAAGACCCCCAGGCTTTGGCAGGGAAGGTCAGTCGAGGGGGGAAGCGACTGCCTGACCTTATCTGAAAGCAGGACCGTACCGGCTAGCCCCATCGACTCAATGCGTGAGGCCACGTTGATGGATTCCCCGTAGATGTGTTCCTCCTCCTCTACTACTTCTCCCAGATGAAGCCCGATCCGCACAGGAATGTCGGCTTCTCCACAGGCCTTCTGCAGCGCCTGGGCACAGCGCAGCGCAGGCGCTGCCTCGGCAAATGTCGCCAAACAGCCGTCTCCGTAAAATTGCTGAATGCTTCCCTGGTACGCCGGTACCTGTGCATGCATCAGCGCTTTGTAATTTGTCAAGGCTTTGAATGCCGCGCCTTCGTCTTGTCGCATCATGGTGGTATAACCCACGATGTCGGCGAAAACGATAGTCTGAACGCGTCGTTTGGAATACATAACAGGAGGTATGTGATGGTTGACCGTATTTTCCCACTAGCGATCTCAGCAAAGCGAGGATCGATGCCCACCTGGGCCTGATCTTGCGGATTGAGTCTAAATAAGGCAGAACCAGACTCATCTATGTCAAAGATGTGAATAATAGAGGCGAAAGCCAACGACTTTTTTGAACAGGAAGCGGCATTGTGGAAAGTGATTATCAGATCATAGGCTTGATGGTGCACTTTAGTTCTATGCTGTAAAGCCTTGGCAAGCCATGTGGCTATTGGGTAAGTACTTGCAGATTCCCCTCTGGGAGAGAAAAGGGAGCTTTTGAGCGAAATTACCTACTGGCTTACCCAATCCCTTTCATGAGCCTGATCCGGCTGGAATACTGGTTAAAGAAGTAGGGAGTGAAGTTCGTCGAAGGGATACATCACCTAAGTGGCCCATTTAGCCTGGCTTACCTTCTCCTGAAAACATCCGCACCAATGGAAAAAATATCCCTGAAAGACTTAGGGTGACTCCGGCTTTGATTGTTCTAAAAGTACCAGTATGCTAATCATTTTTACTTTCCTTTAATCTAGTAGTGCTAGTGTGTGTAGTTTTACTACGGGAGGCTCAACAGGTCTCCCGTTTATCGTTTTTGGGAAATAATCGAACCATTTAGGAATGAATGCGTTATCCTTTTGTGATTTAATACTTTCAGGAATTTTTGAAAAATCTTTTCATCCTCGCGTTTTTTTGTATAAAATGCTACAAGATAGGTCCCCAGGTTTTGGTGAAATCATCATCTAATTGTAAGAACGGGGGGGTTTCCTATTATACTGTTTCTATCATCATATCTTTCAGGTACGCATGCAACTCGAAGAAGCAAAAGAAAAATTTATTCAGGCCTGGGGAGCTCTGGGCTCGCATTGGGGCATCAACCGCACCATGGCACAGGTACATGCGCTTCTGCTGGTCACTCCTGAATCCCAGTCGGCGGAGGAAATCATGAGTACCTTAGATATTTCTAGGGGAAATGCTAACATGAACCTCCGGGCCCTCATAGACTGGGGACTGGTGAGCAAAGAACACAAGGCCGGAGAGAGAAGAGAGTACTTTTATGCTGAAAAAGACATTTGGCAAGTGGCCCAGCAAGTCATTATAGAAAGAAGAAAACGAGAACTCAAACCCGTCCTCAGGGTGCTCGAAGAAGTGAAAGAAATCGAAGGCGACATGTCAGACGAGGAGATTAGCACGTTCAAGACCTCCGTTACCAACCTCCACCAGGTTGTCAGCCAGGCGGATCAGTTTTTGGAAATTGCCGTTAATTCTGAGAGAAGTTGGTTTTTCGAGACTCTCTTCTCCATGTTTTCCAAGAAAAAGCAGCTCTAATTTCCTACTGCTCAAAAAATAGCGACATCTCTTGCTGCAAACTACGGGCCTTTTCTCCTGCTTTTATATCAAAGTCTAGCCCATTACCCGCGTAGATGATTCCCCTGCTGGAATTGATCAGGATTTCTCCCCTTTCAGTGAGAGAGGCCTCAGCAACTTCTGAAAGGCTACCTCCCTGAGCACCTACACCCGGAATCAGAAACCACTGTTGAGACATCAAACTGCGAATCTTCTTAAGCTCTTGAGGTCGGGTAGCCCCTACCACATATCCCAGATGGCCGGGCATATCTTTAGCCCACTGGGCAGATGTTAAAAGGACCTCCTCATAAAGGGGGCGTTCATCGCCTAGGTATTGGAAATCTTTTCCCCCCTCATTGGAGGTGAGGGCCAAAAGAAAAACCCATTTATCTTCATATTCCAGAAAAGGACGAACGGAATCCATGCCCATATAGGGAGCGATGGTCAGGGCATCAAAATCATAGCGCAGGAAGAAGGCCTCTGCATACTTTCTCGAGGTGTTACCGATGTCGCCACGCTTGGCATCGGCAATCACAAATATGTCATCGGGAATGACTTCAAGGGTCTTTTGTAGGCTGACCCAACCTGCCGGACCCATGGCTTCATAAAAGGCCAGGTTAGGCTTGTAGGCTACCGCAACCTCTTGGGTAGCCTCAATGATGCGCCGGTTGAATTCAAAAACAGGGTCATCCTCCCGGTGTAGAAACTCCGGGATTCGGTCCAGGTCCGTGTCCAGCCCTACGCAGAGAAATGATTTCTTCTGAAATATTTGACGACTGAGTTTTTCAGGCAGCAAAATGCGATTGTCGTTGAGAAAAACATTATAATTGTCAGCAAATAACAACTTTTAGCGCTGAGACCAAAAGAAGGCCACTGTGATACGTCTTTTGTCTTTTGTACCGGGTGTCGTCATGATCACCCTCCTTGTTATCATCCCATTGCTGAGGATGCCCTCCCTCCAGGGTGGCCTTTTTCCTCCAGAGGAATCTTACTACCTCACCCTTGTCCAACGCATGGCCGATGGACACCCCCTATATGCGGAGGCCTGGCATGCGGGTCCTCCTCTCCTGGTCTGGGTTCACTATTTTTTCTATGTGGTATTCGGAAATTATGCCTTTTTGGCCCTCCGAATTCTGACCTGCCTCTATATCTGGGTTTCAGCAGTATTTTTCAATGGCCTGATTGCCCATTACAAGCCCTTTGATCGTTTTCCCGGTCTTCCAGCTCTTGTACTTAGCTTCTTACTTTGTGTTCCCTGGTACAGCCAGGAGTTGAGTACCTCCATGGCCATTATTTTGCCATCCTTATTTGCACTTCAAGCGATTTTGGAAACGGGTGAGCGCAAACGCCGAAATTTAAGGCTGATGTTTTTGGCAGGTATTTTTATGGGGATTGTAATTATGATCGCCTACAAAGGCATACTGATTGCCCTGGGCCTGGCTATCACCTACCTTATCATTCGGCGGGGGAGCCTTGATGAATTAATTTCTTTCCTGGGAGGCATATTGATGTTTGTCTTTTTTGTCTTCCTCATGCTTTTTATCGGAGGAAACCTGGACGACTTTTGGGATGTAGGAGTCCTTTATTTCTTGGATCGTGCTCGTCTTCCCCTGGGAGGCCGATATGATTACTACGCGATGACCCACCTACAAAGCTGGTTGATTACCGCAGGACTTTTCATGTTTTTCGCCCTTGCGGGTTGGATTCACTACAGGCTGAGGTACTATTCTTATGTCGCCAAAATAAGGACCCTGGAGGCCAGCATGGCAGTATGGCTGCTCGCAGCTGTCGTACTTATCGGAATTAAATGGAATCAAATTCAGTTGGATGATTTTATCCTCCTCTCCGTACCTGCCACTTTCTATATTTGCAAGAGCTTGGAATTCAAGCTCATATACCGACTAAGAATCTTCATATTTATCCTTCTTTTTGGTTTTCCCCTCTTCCAATATCGATACTACATCAGCCATGAAATCGAGGAATTAGCCGAAGATGCACCTTCGAGCTTTTGGACGGGAAAGAATTGGCAGCGTCTTTCAAACTCCCTTCCAATTAAGGAGTACCTCGAGGAAAATCCCATTGAGGGAGGAATCTGGATCATGGATTATCAACCCTCTCTCTATGCCTGGCTGGGCCATTCATGTGCTGTAAAATACACAGATTATAGGGTTTCTGCCTACAAAATACCCCTACTGACCCCTTCAGAATCCCCCCGTCTCCTGGCCAGAAAAGAAAGCGATCGGGCTGTTTTCCTCCAATTCCTGGACTCTCCACCCGCCCTGATTTTGGACCCACAAAAACAGTTCTCCCTCTTTCAGGAACGCTATCCGGCCATAGGGCGGCAGTACGAAGCTGTCTCCCTCGAAACATATCCCATCTATCGCAGAAAAAATATACCTTTGTCTCATGAAATTCGGAGTAATAACATTTCCCGGCAGCAACTGCGATGAGGACCTCATATTTAGCCTGGAAAAGAACCTGGGACAGGAGGTCGTCCATCTTTGGCACAAGGACCACGACCTCAAAGGTGCAGATATAATTTTCCTACCCGGAGGCTTCTCTTATGGCGACTACCTGCGCTCTGGAGCCATTGCACGCTTTTCGCCTATTATGGATGAAGTCGTGGCCCATGCCAACAAGGGGGGCATGGTAGTCGGAATTTGCAACGGCTTTCAAATGCTTACCGAAGCCGGTCTACTGGAGGGAGCTCTTCTCCGCAATGAATCCATGAACTTCATCTGTAAGAATATCTTCATTCGCCCCATCAGCAAGACAGCCAGGCTGACAGCTACCCTCGAAGACAGGCCTTACAAGGTTCCCATTGCCCATGCCGAAGGTAATTTCTACTGCACGGAAGATGCAAAGAAAAGGCTGGAAGACGGAGACCAAATTTTACTCAAGTACTGTGATGAACATGGCGACATCACCCCTGCTGCCAATCCTAATGGCAGCCTCGACAACATCGCCGGCATCTGTAACAAAGGAAAAAATGTCTTCGGCCTAATGCCCCATCCCGAGCGAGCTACAGATGAAATGCTGGGCAACCTGGACGGAAAAAAGATACTGGAAATGGTGCTTTAGCCAAGACTTAATCAAATTGAAGGGCCGGAGACCTAGTCGTTTCCTGGCCCTTCGCATTTTTATAAGGCCAGGAAGGAAAAAGTATAGGAAAATCTTTGCTTTGGAGGCCATTTCGGATTCCACAGGCATTTTTTCAATCCTTTGCCTACCTTTGCGATTGTTCAAAAAATCAAGCCCTATTTTCAATTTATCCAGATCATGAAAGTCTCCTACAACTGGCTCAAAGAATACATAGATTTCGATTATACTCCTGATGAACTCAAGGTCATCCTCACCATGCTGGGCCTCGAGATCGGAAAGGTAGAGGAAGTGGGGGGCATCCCCGGCAACCTCGAAGGAGTAGTAGTCGGCTATGTCCTCTCTGCCGAACAGCATCCCAATGCGGATCGCCTCAGGGTGACAAAGGTAGATATAGGAGAGGGAGATCCCGTACAGATCGTCTGTGGCGCTCCCAACGTCGCCAAAGGCCAAAAAGTGCCCGTGGCTACCGTGGGTACCACCCTTTATCCCTTTGGAAAGGGTGAGGAAGGAGCTCTCAAAATTAAAAAAGGGAAAATCAGAGGTGAGGTTTCCCTGGGTATGATCTGCGCCGAAGACGAACTGGGCTTGGGTCAGGGACATAAGGGTATTCTGGTTTTGGATGAAAAGCTGAAAGCCGGTACTCCCTTTAACCAGGTCATCGACCTGGACAGGGACTATCTTATGGAGATCGAACTTACCCCCAATCGCATCGACGGGGCTTCTCACTATGGGGTGGCCAGGGACCTGGCAGCCTATCTTAGGGATAAAAACAAGCTTCGTCTTCCCGACATAAGCCTGGACCTCAAAAAGTTGAAGGGAGAGAATCCGATCCCAGTGGAAATCAAAGACAAAGAGAGGTGCAAAAGATACGCATCCATCTATATAAAAGGGGTGAAGATAGAGGAAAGCCCCGATTGGCTCAAAAAACGCCTGTCAACCATAGGCCTCAAGCCTATCAACAATGTCGTGGACATCACCAATTATGTCCTCCATGAACTGGGCAACCCCCTCCATGCCTTCGATGCCGATAAGATCCAAGGAGGAAAAATTATCGTGGATACCCTAAGGAAAAAGACTAAGTTCGAGACCCTGGTCGAAGGAGAAAAAGAACTTCTTCCCGAAGTAGACCTGATGATCAACGACAGCCGGCAGCCCCTTTGTATCGCAGGTACCATGGGAGGAATCAATTCCGGCGTAGACTTTGACACCCAAAATGTCTTCCTGGAATGCGCCTACTTTGCTCCGGGCACAGTGAGAAAAACCTCTAAGCGGCTGGGCATCAACAGCGATTCCTCCTTCAGATTTGAGCGGGGTGTAGATCCACACATGATTCCTACAGCAGCTCTCAGGGCGGCCAGCCTCATCGTCGAGATAGCCGGTGGACAAGCCTCCAGAATGGAAGACATTCGGCTGGATGACTTTCCTCCTTTTGAGGTAGAACTATCTATGGCCAAGACCATCAGGCTGGTCGGAAAGGACATCCCCAAGCAAGAAATCCTGGACATCCTCGCGGCCTTGGAAATAGAAATAAAAGAGAAGGGAGATATGCTTCACCTCCGGGTACCTCCCTACCGGGTAGACGTAAGACGGGACGTAGATGTGATTGAGGATATCCTACGGGTATATGGTTATAACAACATAGAAATACCTTCCAAGCTCAATGCCAATCTCAACTTTCGGCCTTATCGCGATATTCACAGCCTTCGCGAAACTTACGCCAATTATCTGGCGGGTGCCGGCTACCGGGAGGTTATGAATAATTCGCTCACGGCTACAGAATTTGGGGATGACAAGGCAGTGCCCATCGTCAATCCCCTCAGTGAAGAACTCAATATTCTCCGTCAGTCTATGCTTCCGGGTGTGTTGGAGTCTATTCGCTATAATCAAAATCGCCAGCATCCCGACCTGGCCTTCTTCGAATTTGGAAAGACCTATCGGTTGACGGGGCAGGGCTATCATGAGCAGGAATGGTTGGCCCTTACGGTCACGGGAGCTAGGCATCCCATGCATTACGAAGCAAAGGCTCCCATGGTCAGCCTTCAAACCCTTACCAAAGAAGTAGAGCGGCTGCAAAGCTGGTTTGGGATAGAAGGCAAGCTAAGAGAGACGGATCACGAAGACTTTGGCTATGGGCTAGAGTTACGGGTAGATGAACAGATCATAGCTAAGTTTGGACTGGTAAAAACGGGATGGACGGAGAAATTCGAAGTCAAAAATGAAGTCTTTCACCTCCTGATCGACTGGCAGAAGCTCATGGAGCTTTATTTCAAACAAAAAACTGAATTTACCGACATCCCTCAATATCCTAGCATTCGTAGGGATGTAAGCCTTCTGATCGATGATCACGTAAGCTTCGACGACATTCAGGAGCGGGTTTTCAGGGCCAATCCTAAGCTGATCAGGAAGGTAGAGCTTCACGACGTGTACATGGGTAAGGGTATTCCTGAAGGAAAAAAGAGTTACCTTGTATCCTACGAGTTGCAGGACGAGAAAAAGACCCTTGCAGATAAGGCTGCCGAGAAGGTCACCCAGCGCATCATGCAATTGCTGGAAAAAGAACTCAAAGCTGAAATCAGGAAAGGCTAGGTCGCGGTTGGAATCTTCATCTGATAAAACCAGACCTATCCTGAACCTTTGATATATGAGAAAAAATAATGTAATTTGATTGGTGGAGCGTCAAGATAATGAGTGATTTACTCCTTCGTTTACAAAAACTTAATAAGAAAGTTGTCAGCCTGGAAAAGCGGCTTTCTAGTCTTCAGGAGGAACTTCACGATCTTGAGCAGCAGTTGGAAGCCAGCCAGGAAGAGCTTCGCTCCAAGCAAATGGATTACGAATTGATGGTCGAGCGCTACGAGGCCCTGAGGCTGAGCAAGAGCTTGACCAATCCTGAAGACCGCACAGCCATTCAGGAAAAAATTGATTGGTATTTGAAAGAAATTGACATTTGTCTGAATAATTTTGGTGATTAGCACAAACTGGCAAAAGAAAGAAGGCTTTGGAAAAACATTCCATCACAATTACCGTCTTTGGTCGCCAGTTTCCTGCCAGGGTAGATACCGAGGAGGTAGCTGTGATCAAAGAAGCTGCACACAGAATAAATGCAAAGATCAAGGCCTTTAGGGCTGAGTATAAAAATCAGGATGACCTGAATATTGCAATTATGTGCTGTCTGGAAATCATGACAGAGTTCTTGAGCGAAGAGCAAAAAAAGAACAATGAACTCCAGACAGTTCTCAATGAAGTATCCGCTCTGGAAGAGAAATTGGATCACGCCATTGATTTAGTTGAAGGATCTTGATTCCCCTTCCCATTTGCCATGTTGTTTTTATATAAAAACTGTGCATCACCGCATGGTTTCACTCCTTAATTTTAGTATAAAACATGACATGGATAATTGCTACCGGAGTCATTGCCCTGATCCTAGGGGTAGTTCTCGGTTACCTGATCAATAGATATCTTCTCAATGCCGCCAATGCCAAGATGGTGGAAACCGCCAAGGTGAAAGCTGAAAGCATTGTCAAAGAAGCGGAGCTAAAAGGCGAAAACATCAAACAAGACAAGATATCCAAAGGCAACGATAAGTATCTGCAACTCAAGACCAAGTTTGAGCAAAACGCCAAGAGGCAAAAGGAAAAGCTCGATGGCCTTCAAAACAAGCTCAAACAAAGAGAAGCCAGCCTTCAATCCAAGGAAGAGAAAGCCAGGAAGGAATACCATCAGCTAAAGCAGCAGGAAAAGGAGTTGGAGACCATTCGGGACAACCTCTCCAAGCAGGTCGAACTGGTGGGCAAGAAGCAGGAAGAATTGGAAAAACTCCGGCAGCGCCAGGTGGTGGACCTTGAAAAAATCGCCGGCCTTTCTGCCGAGGAAGCCAAAGAGAAACTGGTAGAGGCCCTCAAAGGGGAAGCCCAAACTGAGGTTTCTGCTTACGTAAAGGATATACTGGAAGAGGCCAAGCTACAAGCCAACAAGAAGGCCAAGAAAATCATCATCGAGACCATCCAACGTACCGCCGCTGAGCAGGCTATAGAAAATACGGTAACGGTATTTCCCCTTGAAAATGACGAGATCAAAGGCCGTATCATCGGTAGGGAAGGACGCAACATTCGCGCCCTGGAAATGGCGACCGGTATCGAAATCATCGTCGACGACACCCCTGAAGCCATTATTCTCTCCGGTTTTGATCCTGTCCGCCGTGAAATTGCCCGCCTTTCCTTGCATAAGTTGGTCACCGATGGCCGTATCCACCCCGCTCGCATCGAAGAAGTAGTCAAAAAAACTGAAAAGAAAATCACTGAGGAGATCATCGAGACGGGAGAAAGAACCGTCATCGACCTGGGCATTCATGGCCTCCGTCCGGAATTGATCAGGATGGTAGGTAGGATGAAGTACCGCTCATCTTATGGACAAAACCTCCTGAAGCACTCCAGAGAGGTAGCTAACCTCTGTGCCATCATGGCCGCTGAATTAAAACTTGATGTCAAAATGGCTAAGCGAGCGGGCCTCCTCCATGACATTGGTAAGGTAGCTGAGGAGCACAATGACCTGCCTCACGCCCTACTCGGGATGGAACTAGCCAAGAAATATGGCGAAAACCAGGACGTCTGCAACGCCATCGGAGCCCACCACGACGAAATCGAAATGACCTGCCTCATTTCTCCTATCGTCCAGGCTTGTGATGCCATCAGCGGTTCACGCCCCGGTGCTCGTAGGGAAATCGTAGAAAGCTACATCCAGCGACTCAAAGAACTCGAAGATTTGGCCCTCTCGTATCCCGGCGTGATGAAAACCTACGCCATACAGGCGGGTCGCGAACTCCGTGTCATTGTCGAGAGCGAAAAAGTTACAGATGAAAAAGCTGACCAACTGGCCTTTGACATTTCGCAGCGAATCATGAAGGACATGCAGTATCCCGGGCATATCAAGATCACTGTCATCAGAGAAAAGCGCGCGGTGGCATACGCCAAATAAGTATCCCATTTGGCAAAAAGTATCTTCAGAATAATCAAATTTTTCTATACCATAATATTTGTCTCTCCCGATGCTGAGAATCGGGAGAGATTTTTTTTATCTTCACCACAGCAATTGGCTAAACCTGGAGAAATGCCAAACAAATAGGTGGCCTATTTTCTTCTATTTTTCAGAATTTTCTGTTAAATATATGTTTAGCTTGTGAAGGGCCGGTCCTGATCTGCACAATCGGAGCTTCAGTTCCTTCCCCTTGTTTCTGCTAATTCAGTCTATCAAACTACATCCATAATCATGTATCGCTATCTATCCCTAGCTATTGTTGCCTTGTGTTGGGTTTTTCAACTTCAAGCCCAGACCTACTCCGGCAGAGGCTCTCTCATCCTCCAGACCCAAGG
Organism: uncultured Bacteroidia bacterium; assembly: GCA_964564415.1. GTDB lineage: Bacteria > Bacteroidota > Bacteroidia > J057 > J057 > JALEFZ01. Next base: position 11,606 of record CAZMAV010000028.1, read on the forward strand.
TACTCAAGACTCTACCCGCCTCGTATCCCAGCAAGTCGGTGCTTCTTATCAAGTAAAGCAGGAAAAAATGCAGTTTTACCTCAAGCCTCAATCATTGGCCCTCGGCGAAAGCCCTGCAGCCGCTGAGATGCTCAGGGAGTGCCTGCTTACTGACAGCTATCCCCTGATCAAAATGAGCTTTTCCGTGGAGACCTTCAACACCCTTGACAACACTACCCTGGACATAGATGGGGCCATCCTCATGATGGATCAGGATTTTGAGGTGAATACTACCCTGAGGGCTGAAAAAGATAGCGAAAACCCTGCTCTATTCTTGTTGAGTGGGAGCTTCAGCCTGGACCTGCGCAGGGCACAGGTGCAGATTCCTCAGGAATATGAGGACCGCTTTGGACATGTGATTACCTTCAAACTCAATCGATTTCCCCTTTTACTCAGATAAAAAATCCTCTTGTATAATTCCTGACCTATGAAATACCGCTACTTTCGACTACTATGGATCATGCTGTTCCTCTCAGTGGGAAACACGGCTTTTGCCCAGTTTATCAGCGTAGACTCTGTAGATTGTATCTCAGCCAGGCCGATTTGTCAGACCAGCTTTACCCAGCTTGTGGGATCGGAAAACAATGGTAAAGTTCCGAATGAGATCGACCCTGCAAATTCTTGTCTTGGAGGGGGAGACCTCAACTCCACCTGGTTTATCTTCACCGTTCAGAGTTCTGGAGATGTCTGCTTTTCCATCAATCCTGCAGATACCCTCGACGACTATGACTGGGCCGTCTACAACTTGACAAATTCCTCCTGCGACAACATCGCCATTGACCCTAGCCTGGAGGTTTCCTGCAACTTCTCCCTCAACACCGGTTGCCAGGGAGAAACCGGACCCAGTGGCAAGACCGATCCGGCCCTCTTTGGACCTTGTGTCGCACAGAATGAAGAGTGTATTCCAGCCCAGGCCGGTGAAACCTATGTAATCAATGTAAGTAACTTTACAGGTTCTGCATCAGGCTACACCATTGACTACTCCGCCTCTACCGCCGTCATCACCGACAATTCCAACCCGGTCTTCGAATCCGCCCGTAGAGGTTGCGACAATAGCGAAATTGTCGTCAGCTTTTCTGAGAATGTCCCCTGCGACTCTGTGGATGTCTCCGATTTTCAGATTTCCGGTCCCGGTGGTCCATTCGGTATCACTTCTGTGCGGTCTCCCAATTGCGGGACCGTAGGTACCTTTGACCGGGTTTTTATCCTGGAAATCTCTCCCGGACTGGTCTCAGGTGGAAATTATAATGTTTCCCTCGTAGGCTCTGTTGAAGACAACTGCGGAAATGGTGCCGCACCTGCTACCCGCAACTTTACAGCTGTGCCTTTGGTACTTTCAGCCATAGCCTCTCCTGACACCATTTGTGAAGGGGCAGCCACTTCTCTCACTACCAATTATAGCAGCTTCGCCGGATATACCTACCAGTGGACGCCCGGCAATTTCTCCACTCCTTCCGTCAATATTTCTCCTACCACCTCTACCACCTACGACGTCGCTGTAGACGATCCCGCGGGTTGTAACTTCACCGATCAGGTAACTGTCATCGTGAAGCCTACGCCAGACCCTTCATTTTCTTTGCCTGCCAGCACCTGTGAAGGATCGGGGACCAACATCAATTATGTAGGGACCAACGGCAACGCTGCTACCTACCTTTGGGACTTTGACAACCCTACGGCCATTACAGGTACAGGGCAGGGACCCTATCAGGCATCCTGGAATACCCCAGGTACCAAGACCATCACCCTACAGCTCGAAGAAGATGGATGTGCCAGCGTCGTGCAGTCTCAGACCATCAATGTCATCGAGACTCCCGCAGCTACCTTTGCCAATCCCGCTACTGCCTGCCTGAATGAAACAGCTGTATTTACCTACACCGGAAACGCTCCTGCTTCGGCTACCTTCAACTGGACGGTGCCCCAGCAGACCTTCCCCAATGGCAACATTGGCCCCCTCAACTTCTCTTGGAGTACCCCCGGTACAAGGACAGTTTGCCTACAGGTAGATAACCAGGGCTGCTTTTCCACTCTCACCTGTAACGACATAGATATTCAGGAGTCAGCCAATACCAGCATACAGCCTGTGGCTGACCAATGCTTTATCGGCAATTCCTTCACCTTTCAGCCTCAGGGTGATGTGGCAGATACCTACGCCTGGGATTTTGGAGCCTCTGCCTCCCCTCCTGTCGCTACCGGTGCGGGACCCCACACCCTAAGCTACCAGACACCCGGAACAAAGGCCGCGACCTTGTTTGTAACCAAAAACAGTTGCCCGGGCGATACCAGCGTAATCTTTTTTGACGTAATCCCTGAGCCTAGTGCTGATTTTCAGGCTTCCACCCAAAGTGGTTGTGCTGGCGATCAGGTTACCTATACCTATCAAGGTAGCACAAGGCCCAATCAAATTTTTCAATGGAACTTTGGCTCTGGAGCCTCTCCCGCAGTTTCTACCCTGGAAGGACCCATTACGGTCTCTTATTCCACTCCGGGAACCAAGACTGTAACACTGACTACCATTGTCAGAAATTGTACCACCACGACGACCCAGACCATCAATGTAGATGGAAGTCCTCAGGTGGATGCAGGTACAGCGAAAGAATTTTGTGAAGGAGATGGAGGAGTTCAGTTGGACGCCAGTGTGGTCGGAGGTACCCAACCCTACTTTTATAGTTGGACCTGTAGCAATGCTCCTAATTGCGGCATAGACTCCGCAAACGTCGAAGATCCAAAGGTAAATCCCAATGTAGCCATGCCTACGGAGGACGTGGTTTTCTACTTTCAGGTAACAGATTTTAATGGATGTGCCAGTAACCTGGATTCAGTGGTGGTTACGGTGAAGGCCAAACCCAAGGTGGATGCAGGACCTGACTTCGACATCTGTCCCACTCCGGCTCCCGGTGTCAATTTGCAGGGGGGTATTGCGGCCAACAACAATGCTCCGGGCCCCTTTACCTACTCTTGGACACCAGTTGATCCTATCATCAATCCCAACGATGAAAGATCTTTTGTAAGGCCGGATACGACGACCATTTATACCCTTCAGGCCACCTCCCTTACCAATGGCTGTAGCAGTGATGCCAACACCCTGGATACCTTGTCCACGGTAACCATTACCGTACTTCCCAATCCTACAGTAGAAGCAGGATTGGATACAGGACTTTGCTTTGGAGATACCCTTCAGCTTCAGGGCTTTGCCGGTGGCTCTGGCCCTACTTACGAATATAACTGGACGCCTACCAGTACCGGCTACTTTGATGACCCCAATTCTCCCACTCCCTTTGTAGCTCCAAACATTACTACAGAGTATACCCTGTCCGTAACCTCAGCCGCCGGATGTAGTGGGGCAGATAGCGTGCGGGTACAGGTAGACACAGAGCCGACCGTAACTACCAATGTTGAAGAGTTGGACCTTTGCGAGGGTGATTCAGAATTGATCAGGGCCGTCGCAAACGGAGACCCGGGCTCCCCTATGTATTCCTTCAATTGGACTCCGGGAAGGGGGCTGAGCGACTCGACGGTTTTCAACCCCACAGCCTCTCCCAATATTACCACCAACTATGTGGTGGTCGCAGAGACTGAATTTGGGTGTGAATCCCAGCCCGCAGATATCCTCTTGACTGTCTTACCTACACCTCAGGTAGATATTTTGCAGGGAGATACGATTATCTGTGAGGGCCAGTCAGTAGACCTTGTCGCTGCCCATAATTTTAATTTTGGCGATACCACTACGACTTACTCATGGTCTCCTCCCGGTAGCTTTATGACTACTGAGGATGACTCCATCATTGTCGGAAGCCCCAGGTCATCAACCCTCATCTCGGTAAGGGCCTCCTCCTTCTCCGGAAGGTGTTTTACCACAGACGATGTCTTGATAGAGGTGAATCCTGCTGTAGAAGCTGTCATAGATGCGGATACCAACCTCATCTGTCAGGGCGATTTTATCACGATGAATGCTTTGGGTGGCCAGGGTGCTGCTTCTTACGAATGGTTTGGACCATCGTTGAGTTCGACCACTGCCCAGGGTGTTACGGCTGCTCCTTCACAGTCAGCAACTTATCAGTTGGTGCTCAGTGAGGGTGTATGTACCGATACCGCCGACTTCAACCTGATGGTTACGCCTACACCTAATGCTACTTATAGCAGTACCCAGACCGATGGCTGTGATGAACTGACCGTGAGTTTTGAGTCTACTGCCAGCGATGCCATATCCTTCGTATGGGACTTTGGCGATGGTTCTCCCCTGAACAATACACCTAATCCCACCCATACCTATACCTCTCCTGGCACCTATACGGTCAGTTTTACTGCGGTGGGAGACAATGGCTGTCAGGACATTAATACAAGCGTCAACGTTCGGGTAGGAAGCACTCCAAGTGTTGATTTTTCTTCCAACCCCACAGAGGGAAGCGAAATCCCCTTGCCCGATGCCAGGGTTGATTTCACAGATCGATCCCCTGCGGCCTCTTCCTGGTTCTGGGAGTTTGGAGATAGTACCATCAGTACCCAGCAAAACCCGGTGAAGATCTATGAGGAAGCGGGTAGCTACTTTGTTACCCTGACCATCACGGACCCCATCGGCTGTATTGGGAAGACCACCAAGGGCCCCTATGAAGTCATAGAGCCCAGCTTGCTTGTCCCCAATGTATTTACGCCTAATGGAGATGGAGCCAATGACTTTTACCAGATCCTGTATAACGGTAAAGAAGAGACCCAGTATGAAATCTTCGATCGCTGGGGAAGGTCGATTTTCGTTGCCAATGATGTCGCTATCACCTGGGATGGCACTGACGGCAGTGGAAGTGAACTCATAGAAGGTACATATTACCTCATCCTTCAGGTAGGGGATAGATTCATCAAAAGAAGCATTACCCTCTTGAGATAAGGAAATAGAATTTATAAAAAAGCCGATGCCCTTCTTGGACATCGGCTTTTTTCATTTTTCACTCAGTAAAACTTCCTGGTTTTTTCCAAAAAAATGAGCGGCAGTCGTCCTAAAACAGCAATTGCCACCTGAAGGCCCACATCCACCTGAGAGAAAAATCATCGATATTGGCCTTTTTCAATATCTCTCTCAGTTCTTTCCTTTTAAAACCCCTCAATACAGAAAGTGGAGCGTCGTTTTGGACCATTTTCGATTTAGAAAATAACCGGGTCAGCCACTTGATCGAGTAAAAGGCCAACCAATGCCGATGGAGGTCATTATTGATAAAGCCCAGGCGACTTTGTTGTTTTATCAGCCTGAATAGCTCCACCAGACGTTCTTCTTCAAAGTGATGGGTAAAAAGGGAAGTAATGAAGAGGTCGTAGCTTTCCTCTTGGAATTCTGATGAAAATATATCCAGGGACAGATAGGAAATTTCCGGATAATCCTGGGTATGAGCCTGGGCGTAAGCAACAATATGGGGATTGGCATCTACACCTATCAGCTTCAGGGATATTCCTTTCTTCCTTGCCCACTTTGCGATGAGGACCAGCATATCACCACCTCCGCAGCCCAGATCTACAATACTGATGGGCTCTCCATTTTTCACCTCGTCCTTTAGCTTTTTTTCGATTCCCCTCAGGGTAATGTAGTTTCCTCCCAGGAGCCGATTGATGATCTCCAGTTCCTTGAGGGTCTGTTCAATCACCTCTCCTGAGCTTTGTAGGTCATCCATGAGTTCTTCCTCATAAGACCTTTGTTTGAAATTCACCTTCATTCGGCAGGATGGGTTTTGAGTAACATGCTTTCTAGGGTGAGGCCAGGTCCGAAGGCAAAGTTGAGGATATATCTTGGGTCAGATTCTTGCTTCAATTTATTCCAAACTTCCTCGAGGACAAATAAAATAGTGGGGGAAGACATATTTCCGTATTCCTGGAGAACCTTGTGGGAGGAAGAATTTCGACTCTTCTCTATGCCTAGTTCCTCCTCGACAAAGCGAAGAATGCGTTTACCTCCGGGATGAATCGCAAAGTGATCAATGTCCTTGAATGATACCCTTAAGGAAGAGAGAAGTTTTTGAGTCAATTCCTTGATCCCTCCCTTGATGATATCTGGGACATAGGAGCTAAGCTTCATTTCAAAACCAAAATTACCGATTTTCCAGGCCATGTCGCGCTTGCCTTCAGGGTGTAAGGCACAGGCAAAGTCCTCAATGGACAGGCTGCGTTGATTTTCGGCCTTGCCGGAGAGAAAAACAGCAGCAGCTCCATCAGAGAAGAGAGAGTTTGCCAAAAGGCTATCCTCTGTATTGTCTTTTTGAAAATGAAGGGTGCAGAGTTCCACGCAGATCAAGAGGACCTTTGCCTCGGGATTAGCCTCACAAATCGAATTAGCTACCCTTAGGCCATTAAAAGCGGCTTGGCATCCCATAAAGTAGATATTGGTCCGCTGGGTGTGATGGGGCAGGCCTAATTCATTGGTCAAGTCTATGTCAAGGCCTGGGGCATACATACCGGTACAGCTCACCGTAATCAGGTGGGTCACCTCTTCGGGCTTCCATTGAGGCTGCTGCTCCCGACAGGCATCTACAGCTTGAAGGCATAACTTTTTTGCCTCTTCTTCAAAGATATGCATGCGGTCGGAGGTAGAGGGAAAGGGTTCGAGGTCCTCAGTATCGGGAAAAAAGCTAAAACCCTCGCTTTTTCCATAATCGTCAATGACCGAATGGCGGGTCTTGATCCCGGTAGCTCGGTACAGCACCTTCAGTTCCCGCCCTTCACGCTCATTCAGCCCATGGGCCTTTTTCATGAATTCGTAGATGTTCTCCTGAGAGATCTTATTCGAGGGAACAGCTGTTCCTATCGCTGAAATATATGCCATTGGATAAGCAAGGTTTTTGTTTCTGTGAATGTAGTGGAAAGTTAATAGAAAAAGTCTGACCTGCTATTTTCCCGGAAGACAGCATCGAAGAAAAATGGAATTTTACTTAACTTCCTTCAAACTTCTCATATGCTAAAAAAATCCTCCTGGCTCCACCTGCGTATTCCTTTTTCTTTCTTTCTGATGCCGGTTTTTCTCTTTTCACTGGCCATCGCCGAGGACCTGGAATTAAACAGGAGCATCCTTGTCTTTGTTGCCATACATCTTTTTCTCTATCCCGCCAGCAATGGCTACAACAGCTACTTTGACAAGGACGAAAAGAGCATTGGAGGCCTCAAAAATCCTCCTCCTGTCAACAAGGGCCTGTATTACCTCTCCCTCATCTTTGATGGAATCGCTCTTCTTCTGGGTCTTTGGATAGGATGGGACTTCGCCCTAATGTTGCTTATTTATGGCCTGGTCTCCAAAGCATACTCCCATCCCACCATTCGGATCAAGAAATATGCATACGCTTCCTGGTTCATCGCCGGATTTTTTCAAGGCTTTTTTACTTTCTGGATGTGTATCATGGGCCTGAATGCACAAGGCTTGGGGGCTATCCTAAGGGAAGAGGTCTGGATTCCTGCCCTCTTGTCCTCCGCAATGCTCTGGGGCTCCTATCCCATGACCCAGGTCTATCAGCATGAGGAGGATGGCAAGCGGGGAGACATCACCCTGAGCATCAAACTAGGCATCAAAGGGACATTTACCTTTACCATGCTGCTTTTTTCACTTTCTGCCGCAGGTTTCGTCGCATATTTTTACCTATTCCATGGTTGGGAAGCCGTTATTTTCTACATGGCAGTCATGGCTCCGGTACTGGGATACTTTCTCTTTTGGAGAAAAAAAGTATGGAAAGATGAGAAAAATGCCGATTTCAAACATACCATGTGGCTCAACCTGATTTCCTCCCTTTGCCTAAACCTATTTTTTACAGGACTTTTTTTCTTTTAGAAATACTCTCCGTGGGTTCTTTTCATCACAGCTCTGGCAAGAGGGGGAATGCTGCGTACCGCCGTTACGGCTACGTCAGAAACCAAGGGGTTGCCAAAGAGTTTTTGTACGTTTCTTCCGGTCCACAGTCGCTGGGCAAATAGCCTTTGCCACTCTTGGGTATAATCTCTTTCTAGGGCTTCTCTATCAAATGTCTTCCCCGAATAATGCTTAATGACATTTTCTGAGCAAATTTTCGCAGAGTGTATCGCCATGGCCATTCCGTTGCCGCACAGTGGGGCGATCATCCCGGCAGCATCCCCACTCATCAAAATATGATTTTCAACGGCTGATTTGGTCTCAAAGGAAATCTCGTTGATGACCAGAGGTTTTTCGAAGATAAATTCGGCCTCCTTCATAATCTGCCCCAGCTGAGGATTTTGGCTGAGGTTTCGTTTTTCAAGGGCTTCTATGCTACCGGCTTCCCGAACTGCTCTGCGCTCGGTGAGGTAGCAAATATTTGAAATTCCATCTTCTACCAGGCTGATTCCACAGTATCCCCCCGGAAAGTTATGAAGGGAAATCAGATCTTGAGGATGACGGGTACTGGCGTGATACTTGACGCCTACGTAGGGAGAACGCCTTTTGATAAACGTTCTGTCCAACCATTTGTCCAGGCGAGACCTTTTTCCATATGAACCTATGAGCAGTCGGCTTTGGAATTTTTCCCCATCTGGGCATAATACATCGAAGAAACCACCTTCAAACCGAATTTCATCCACTCTTTTGCCCTCCTGGATGGCTACTCCCTCTTTAGTGGCGATCTTGTATAAAAAATGATCGAGCGCATAGCGGCTCACTCCAAAAGCACCCAGGTCAAGGGGCATCCGTATTTCTTTTCCCGAAACGGAGGTTAGCTGAAATTGACTGATCCGAGATGGGTTCAATGCCTCGGGAAACAATCCATGACTTTCTAAAAATGGAATTACTTCATTTGAAATATATTCACCACAGACCCTATGGAAGGGATAGGATTTCTTTTCAATTAGGAGCACCTCTAAGCCGGCCCTGTTGAGTAAAATGGAATTTACAAGGCCCGCTAATCCTCCTCCTACAATCACAACATCTATCATACCTGGTTTCATTGATTGATCTGTCTTGGAATCACCCCTTTTCCAGGGCAAGTTTTGCCCAAATCCCTGGTCATTCTTCCTTTACGGAGGTGCTACCAAAAATTGACTCCAAAAAGCAAAGCTACTTTGACAACAAAGATATGAATAATGTAATTTGATTTTAGCCTTTTGGAAGACAGGAGGTCTGAGATCCGGAGAAAAAGCTGGTTCAGGTCTGACCCTTAATTTAAAATATATCCTAAGCAAAAGCAGAATCCCAAAGGATTCCGCCAAAACAATAGCCAAATGTATAATTTGTAATAACACTCAATCTAAATCATAGATGGATACGGCCAGGAAAAACTCTGCTCCATCCTTAGAAATTATTAGGCTGCAGCACTGTCCCATTCGCTCCTCTGCTCCTGAAGCTGAAGCTCATGCACCCTTTGCATTTGTATGCCAGAGCGGGAGGGAAGGTGGAGAATCTTATTGATTTTATTGAGGTCAGTGTAGGGATTCATCCATGCAGCCTCGAGGTTTTTGGGTAAAATCATGGGCTTCCGGCTGTGATAATAGGCTTCTTCCGAATTTGGCTGGGTCAATATCGCAAATGAATAAAGAAGGCTCCCATCAGGACGCTTCCAGATATCATAAATTCCTGCAAAACAAAAACCATCCCCCTGTGGCAGGCTAAACTTGTACTTTTCCTTCCTTCTGGGATGAGAAAGCTCCATGTAATAACCATCGGCAGGGATCAGGCAGCGATTTCTCCTCAGGGGCAACTGAAATTGAGGATGAGAAAAAGCCTTTTCAACAGGGGCAAACTTTTTTCGCTTTTGCTCTTCTCCAACTTTCGTCCAGGCGGAAAGCATGCCCCATTGAAAATATTTGAGGCGGATCTGCTGGTATTCCCAAACCAAAACAGGGCTGTACTGGTCGGGTTCAAAATGACCTCCCTCCAGCAAGCGAAGGCTGGGAAAATGACTCCATTCCTGGTGAGAAGGCTTGTAGGCTGAATTGAAAGTGTAACTGGCTAGCATATTCGGCTTGTTTTTGATAACATCCTCAAAGTGCCATTATTTTTAGATATAAGCAAATTTTATAAGCAAAAATCTACTTATTTTAGCCAATCTTTCTTTTTATTATTCTGAAAGCGCTTTAAAAGCCTCCAAGGGCCTATCTGTAGCCAGGATGTCTGCCCCTCTTTTCCTAAAATTTTTATACAAATACTCCCCCTTTGTCTTTACCTGCTTGTCCAGGTTGCCCAATGTTCCCAGCATGCAGATCACCCCTTCCTCATGCAGGGCCTTGTAAATGGAAGGGTCCGGTTCGCGGGTTCCAGTAAATGCGATCAGGTTGTTCATCGGAATTTCTGACTGCTTGTAGCGCCCAAGGCTCTCCTCATCCCGAATTCCTACCGAAATCAGCAGGGTCGAATCCAAGCCATACACTTCCTTTGCTGCATCAAAACTGTAAGTGATGATGGCCGCATAAGACTGAGCCTTCATTTTTTGTACCAGATCGATCACCATCTTGTAGGGTACTCCCCGCTTGACATCCAATGTCAACCAGACCTTATCTTCTGCCCACTTGAGGGTTTCCTTAAGAGAAGGAACACGGTAATCGGTGAGATTCCCAAAATCGTCGACCAGTTTTAATTTCCTGATTTCCTTCCAGTTCTTTTCTCTGACCTTACCTTCTCCAGTGGTCGTCCGATCCAGGCTCCTGTCATGCATGAGCAAAAGAACACTATCCTTGCTCATGTTGACGTCGCATTCTATGATGGCTTCTACCTGAGATGATATGTAGGCAAAAAGTTCGATGGAATTTTCTGGGTATCCCTTGTAATACCTTCCTCCACGATGGGCACTTACCATGGGGAGATTCTCTTCCCCATAGGAGACTTTCCTAAGAAGGCCCTGCTCAGGCGCCTCAAGGTAGGTGGAAAGGGAAGTTCGGCAAGAGAAAATCAGGAGCAGAAGCCCCGTGAGAAAAAGTATCTGAAATCTGAATCTCATGTTGTTTGGCGTTGGTTATTAAAAATAAAACGGGCCTGTGCCATGCACAAGCCCGTTGATTTATCTGTAGACTAAGCTAGTCTCAGATGTGCATTACTTGAAGATGTAACGTACACCCAGACGAGCCTGCCAGCGTGAAGACTGTACGCCACGGTCGTCAACGTTTCCGTTGAGGCGAGGGAAGTCTTCAGGTACACCGTCGAAAGAAAAAGTAGGTACATTGTCGGTACCGTCCTGGAATCCTTCAAACTCGAGAAGGTTGAAGTCGGAAGAAACGATATAACGACGTCCCCAGTTCTTGTTCAGCAGGTTGGTGAAGTTGAACACATCAGCAGTCAGTTGAAGGGTGTGAGTCTTTCCACCAGCCTTGAGGTTGATGTCCTGTATCAAACGCAGGTCAACGACATTGCTGAAAGGATTGCGGTTGCTGTTACGCTCGGCATACATTCCACGACGATTGCTGAGGTAAGTATCGTTTTCGATGAACTCGTTCAGGGCTTCCCATTGAGCCGCCTGCTCTTCAGCAGTACCGGTGAAGATGACGTCGTTCTGGTTTTCGGGAACGTAGATCAGGGAACGGTTGCGAGAATCTTCGTTCTGAATTTCATCACCGTCAGCATATACATAAGAGTAAGGAGATCCGCTGATACCTTCGTAGAAGATAGAGATGGTTGTCTGGGCAGTCTTATCTGGGTTCCAGTTGAAGACGTAAGACAGACCACCGATCACGCGGTGTCCCTGAGAGAAGTCAGAGCGCTGCAGGGGCTGCTCCAGGTCGTTACGTCCACCACCTTCTACAGAGTGAAGACCTCTCCATTGAGAAGAGTTCTGAGAAGAAGTTCCGTCGTAGATAGCGAAAGCATCTCCGAAAGAGTAGGCCAAAGTACCTGAGAGACCCTTGGTGAAGGCCTTTGTGATAGAGGCAGTCAGGTTGTAAGAGTATCCCTGAGTAGTATTGGAGGCCAGAAGAATGCGACTGTAGGTAGGATCAATCTCGTCGCTACGATTGAAGATGGGACGATTGTCTCCTGTACCGGCCAGGTTTCCGACAGCAGGACGGAGGTTCACGTTCTGGTAGAATACGTTCTGGAGGGTCTTGTTAAAAATACCATCCAGGGTAAGTACGAATCCGTTTCCGAGCTTCTGATCCAGGGCCAGGTTAGCCTTGAAGAAGCGGGGGATCTTGAAATCTTCAGCAAAGAGGTCGATCTGACCAGAAGGATCGCCAGCACCGGGAGCTACACCTTGAGGCTGCCGATCCCACTGAGGTACGAAATTACCGTTGTAAGGACGGAACCAGTCGGGACGAGGCTCTACAGTGAAGTCTCCACCTACGAGGGCACCATTGTTGTTAAATGCACCACCGGGCCATACCAGAGGCAGACGAGAGGTGAAGATACCCACACCACCACGAAGCTGTGTAGTTCTGTTTCCAGTTACATCCCAGTTGAAGCCCAAACGGGGAGAGAAGAGCAACTGAGGATCGATAAACTGTCCGGTTCTCGCACCACGAAGGTCATAAAACTCTTCGATCATGGGTACGGAGTTCTGGTTGAAATCTTCGTTTACTGGAGTGTTGGTAAAGTATACAGGCACATCCAGACGCACACCACCTATTACCTTCAAGGTTGGGTTTATCTGAAATTCATCCTGGAAGTAAAGACCAAACTGAGCTCCACTAAACTGAGAAGCAGCCTCTGAACCGTCTCCGGTTACATCGTCGATCAAAGAGTAAGAGCGGAAAAACTCGTCAGGAGTTCCAGCAATGAAAGAATCGATGTTGGCAAACTCATACACCCCGTAGTTCTGACGGATGAAGAGGTTGTAGACAGAGTAGATCTCATTGTGAGTTCCCAAGGTAAAGGTATGGCGACCATTGTAGATCTCGAAGTTGTCAGTGATGGTGATCACATCCTGATTGAGAGCATTGGCAGTAGAAAACTGCTCGGAACCGAAAGTGAAGCGTCCACTTCCGTCCTGTACAGTTACATAAGGGAAGTAGTTGGGTCCCTCATCTTCGGGAGTTCCGACAAACTCTTCTCCTTGGTAAGGATCACGGTCATCGCGAACAAAAGTCAAACCGATCTTCAGGTTGTTAGACATGTTGTTGTTGATGATAGAGTTCAACTCAATAGCGGTAGAGTTGGTCTGGCTCTCTAAGTACTCGGACTCGTTGAGGAAGCGGAGACGCTGAGCAGAAGAGGTAACGCCCTCAAGGTTTCTGGCAGATACGAATCCGTGGCGGATGCTCAGTTTGTTGTTGTCATTCAGGTTAAAGTCAAACTTCACGTTGATCTTTTCTGAATTGAGGAAGGAGCGGTTGTTGGTATATGTACCAGGCTCGTATCCATAATCACGGATAGCATTGACCAGGCGATCTACGTCAGACTGAGTAGCGTCTCCGAGATAATCTTCGAAGGAAAAAGGCTGGGGAGTCTCATCGCGCTGAATCTCAGCGTTGATGAAGAAGAAGATTTTATCCTCTACGATAGGACCACCGATACGGAAACCAGCAATGGTAGAGTTGAAGTCAGGCAGACGGTTGTCGGCACGGTAAGTCCGACGGGCAGAGTCTCCGTGAAGCCTTTCGTACTGCTCGCTGATCAGCTCATCGCCAGAAGTAGTGGTATCATTCCATCCACGGCGAGTAGGCTCCAAACCAGAAAGCCTCTCGTTGGCGAAGAAGCCGTAGACAGAGGCCTCTATGTTGTTGGAACCAGAACGGGTTACAGCGTTGATCGCACCTCCAGCAAATCCACCTACGCGGACGTCGAAGGGAGCAACCTGTACCTGGAGCTCTTCGATCGCATCAATGGGCAAGGGAGAAACACCTGTCTGCCCGCCATTGGTTCCAGATCCTGCCAGACCAAAAACGTCATTGTTCACCGCACCGTCAATGTAGATTGCGTTGTAGCGGTTGTTCATACCGTTGATAGAGATAGAGAATCCATCTCCTCCCTCACGTACAGTAGCCTGAGGGGTCATACGGGCAAAGTCTCCGATGGAACGAGAAACTGTAGGCAGGGCATTGATGCGCTGCTCAGTAATAACAGTCTCGGCACCTGTACGGTTTCCGTCGAAAAAATCGCTTCTGGAAGAAGTAATCTCAACGACATCGGTAGTTACTCCAGATCCCTGAAGCCTTACATTCAGTTGGTAGGCCTGCCCAAGAGTTAGGAAGATTTCCTCTCTCTCGAAATCAGAAAAACCAACATAAGTAATTCTCACCTTGTAGGGTCCACCCACGCGCATGTTGGGGATACGGAAGAAACCTTTGTCTCCGGTTGTGATTCCGTACTTTGAACCTGTAGGAACGTGGGTAGCAAGCACAGTGGCTCCTACCAGAGGCTCTCCGTCAGCGTCTACCACTCTTCCGTTCATGGAAGCGGTAGTTACGCCCTGACCAAAGCCCAAAAATGGCAAAGCAACCAAAGCCATTAATAGGCTCAGCAGCTTGATGGTAGCGTTCTGATTCATAGTTAAAATAGTTGTAGTAAAGTTTGGTTAAACAATGCATAGATAGAAATCCTCTGTTAAGTGGATTTAATGAATCCATCATGTCCCAATTATCTATTTTAACTTTGATCAAAAAGTGAGTCTCAGATTTTAAGACTTATGGGATAGGAAAAATATTCACCTAAATAATTGAATTACAGATACTTATGCTTTATTTCTACATTTTTCAAAAAAACAAATGATCTTATCCCAATGCCTACATTTTTCACTTATAGAAACATGCTGAGCATACTTTTAAAAAGATTTAGTAACAATAAATTTACAAATAAGTCAGCACCAATGCTTGTGCAGCAAAAAATAAATATCTAAAATATTGATAATAAGTTTTTTTAAAAAAATAAGATTCTTTCAATACACATTAATTTTTTTACAAAAGCTTTACCACTCACAAATCCATTAATATTCAGATAATAGATAAAATATGATTTTTAAAAGAGGGCCTTATCCTTTTTCATTTATGACTAACTTCTCCCTCCATGAACGATTCCACAGTATCCTTTGCCCAGAAGATCCGCCAGATAATCAGCAGCAAAGCTAAGCCCCTGCCTACAGCCATTCGCGAGATGCTGGCCCATTCTGAGTTTTTCACCGACAGACAGGTAGATCGCATTCATAGCCTACATCAACGCTGGAGACAACACGGGTCCCACAGGCGTAAGGGATTGTACCTGGGCAACGAAGAGCAGGTGGCCCATTCCGACATTATCGACTAACTTCTGGACCTTCTTCGAAACATGGGAAAGGAAGGGGCTGACCATGCTGTTAAGAATATCCTTTTCCTTTCCGCCAATCCCGGAAATACAGCCCTGCTCCGCCTGGACCTGGAATTTAGAGAAGTCGAAGAAGCCCTCAAAGGTGCCTCCAAGCGCGACTCTTTACCGTTGGAAAAAGGCCTCAGCCGTGAGAATCGAAGATCTTTATCGCCTCCTTCTGGAGGAAAGGCCGCAGATCCTTCATTTTGCAGGCCATGGAGATGTGTCTGAAGACTTAAGTCAAGACTCAAGAGCTCTGACCTGGAAAGAAAAAGCATCTCCCCAACTTTAGGGCGGCATTGCCCTGTTGGACTCTCTTGACGATAAAAGAATTCAATGGGTAAAGGCATCAGACTTGGCAGAACTCTTTGCAGCTCTTGATGCCAAGCTGGAAGCGGTCTTTCTCAATGCTTGTTATACTCAGGTACAGGCCCAGGTCATTCTCCCCCATGTTGCTCATGTGATAGGGACCCAAACTGCCATTTCCGACAAATTTGCCATCGCTTTTGCAAGGGCGTTTTACGAAGCTGTAGGGGCCGGTCAGGAAATTCCGGCTTCAGTAAAGCTTGCCCAGGCCTTTCTAAAAAGCAAAGGATTTAATGGGGTGGAAATCGTCGCCTGCCTCAGCCGATCATGACTCCCTTCCGACCAATAAGGGGTATATCCGTAAAGTTTTCTTCTCCAATGCTTCCCTGTACAAAGGTATAGCGCTTGTCATAAAGGTAATCCTCCTGGGTAAAACTCAGCCAGTATTGATTGTGCAAGTTGATGACCTCTGCCTGAACGGGTTCCACCAATTGATAGGAGATGGGAGGAATATGCTCGAAAAAATACCTGAGGGTAGTGGTTTTTACATCTTTGCCATTCTTTTTTCCATATCCTTTGGTACTGACGATGGCATTGGAGATGGGCTGATTTTGCAAGTTGATCAGATATACTTCCCAGACCTCATCGTCTGCACGTCCTGACCTTGGAATGATGGCAAAAATAATGTCTTCAACTTTCCGGATGGGAATGTCTTTCTTCATAATCAGTCTTAACTTACGAAGCCTGGGGGGCTAAGATACGCCCATCCAGAGGTTTTATGCCAATCAAAAGGCAGGAAAGCTAAGCTAGAGACTATTCTCTGTAAGGCAGGCGAAAGGGTCGGACAAAGGCATCGTCTATACCAATGCTGCGGTTCCAGAATGGCAGGGCTCGGGCTTCCAGGTAATCTTCAAAGGAAGCCGGATATAGGCCCGCCAGGACCTTGATCAGACCCTCTTCATAGATCAGATGCAGGCCTTGGGCGGGTTCGTTGAGGTGAGAATCGTAATACTTGGCATCAAACTTTTCAAAGGCCCCAATCTGTACAGTATAGGTCAGGCCAGCTCCATCTCCCTCCGTCAAACTTACTTCATCGCCTTCGATATAGGCCATCACGTAGCCCGCATCCTTGACTTTGCTAAAGATATAATCTGCGGTTGCCCTTCCTATATAGGGTCCCAGAAAAACAGGAAGTTCTCCCTCCAATTGCCCATCGCTAGGCTCCGCAATGGAAAAAGGCCTTAAAAAACCCAGGTGAGCCAGGTTGGAAAATACCTCCTGCTCAGTTCCAAAAACTGCTTTGCCAACAAAAATTTGATAGATGCCATCTCGCCCTGTCTGTATATACTCTTCCTGCGCAAAGGAGGTAGAAAGAAAGAGCAGACAAGAGGCCATTATAGCCAGAAAGTCCTTCATAACATTATTCTTGTGAAGAGGTTCTGTTGTACCAATAACCATAATTTTACCTGATTATTGCAAGCCTGGTCCCAGGCAAAAAGTGAAAAGGAAGATATTTCCCTTTTTTTCAGTAGGTAAAAAAGCGAACTTGCAGAAGCAGGTTTAGAGTCATGGGTGAAAAGAAGAAGCAGAAACCGTTCGATTATGCAATTATTCTCCTTGTATTTGCCGTTACGGGCAGTACGGCGGCGATATTTCCCCGATTCTTCATGCCGCTTACCGGCCTGGAAAAAGGAAGCTTCACCTACGTTTTGACCTACATCCTCTTGGTTACACCCATCTATCAGGTCCTCCTCCTGGGCTATGCCTTTCTCTTTGGGAAATTTTCCTATTTCTGGGAAAAGCAAAAGAAAATAGGGCGGTGGATTGCCCGACGATTCACTTCCTCTCAAGAAGAAACCAAGGGCCCGATCAAGTAATAATGATTATCAAGAACCATTTTCTGCGATGCAAACAACAGCCCTCTTGAGGTTGAAAACAAGTTACTTAGGATAAGCCCAAAAGCGCTTTAGCCATTCCCCGATTTTGGTTGGGAAAAAATGTGGCCTTACCTATATTACCGACTCAGCTATTTCAATATTCCTCTCATGAAAGAAATCATCAAAACAGATAGAGTACCCGCACCTATAGGCCCTTACAACCAAGCGGTCAAGGCAGGGCCCTTCCTTTTTTGCTCCGGCCAGATTGCCCTTGATCCCAATTCGGGAGAATTGATTCAGGCCAGCCTCGAATTGGAAACCCATCAGGTCATGAAAAACATCCGGGCCCTCCTCATCGAGGCCGGCCTTACCATGGAGCATGTGGTCAAAACCTCTATCTTTCTCAAGAACATGGATGACTTCGCCGAAGTGAATGAAGTCTACGGGTCATACTTTAAAGGAAATTATCCTGCCCGGGAGACCGTCGCTGTCAAGACACTGCCAAAGGATGTCAACGTCGAAATTTCCGTTACAGCTTACGCTGGATAGTTTTACTTTCTCTTTTACTTTTCAGGACCGACACCATGGACCTTTCCTATATCATCAATCACCTGGGAGAGGAGCGAGAGGATTATTTCCGGGCCGCTACTCCCCCCATCGTCCAGTCCAACAACTTTATCTTCCGGACGGCTGCCGACATGCGGGAAGCCCTGATCCATGAGATGGATCAACCCTTTTATACCCGTGGAAACAATCCTACGGTAGCTATCCTCAGGAAAAAACTAGCTGCCCTTGCCGAATCGGAAGAAGCCCTGGTTTTTGCCAGTGGTTCGGCGGCTATCGCCGCCGGGGTCATGTCAGCCGTAAAAGCTGGAGATCACATCATTTGTGTGCAAAAACCTTACAGCTGGACCGGAAAGCTCCTCAACAAACTCCTGGATCGCTTTGGTGTCAGCTCCACCTTTGTGGATGGAAGAACCCCGGCAAACTTCGAAGCCGCCATCCAGCCAAATACCCGCCTCATTCTCCTGGAATCTCCCAATTCTATTACTTTCGAGATGCAGGACCTGGAGGCCATCGCCGCTATCGCCAAGAGACATGGCATCCTCACTGCCATCGACAATTCTTACGCCACCCCCCTCAATCAACAGCCCATTCCGATGGGTATTGACATGAGCATGCATTCGGCCAGTAAATACCTGGGAGGCCATTCGGACCTGGTCGCCGGTGTCCTTTGTTGCTCAAGAGAGCGAATGGAAACCATCTTCAAAGGCGAATACATGACCCTGGGAGGCATAATCTCTCCCAACGATGCCTGGCTCATGCTCCGCGGACTTCGCACCCTTCCCCTTCGCATGAATCGAGTTGCTCAGACCACCCCTGAAGTCGTCGAGTTTCTGGAAAGCCACCCTGCTGTCGAAAGGGTCTACTATCCATTTTCTCCCAGCAACCCCCAACTTCCTCTTGCCGAAAGGTATCTTAGCCAGCCAACAGGACAGTTTTCCATACAGATTAAGGCTGAATCCATCCAGGAGGTAGATGAATTTTGTGATAGCCTGGAATATTTTCAAATGGCCTGTAGCTGGGGAGGACATGAGTCCCTGATCTTTCCTATGAGCGTGCTGGCCACCTCCGCCAATTACAGCGGAAATCAGCTGCCCTGGAACCTGATCCGCTTTTATGTGGGACTGGAAGATAGCCATATCCTCATTCAAGACCTCGAAAAGGCCTTAAACAGCATAACGAAAAAAGTAAATTGACCTGACCTTTTCCGAAAGAATACAGAAGAGGCTTTATTTTTGTGCAGATATATCGGCAAGCTTCCCCGCTTCCCTCACGGCTACCTCTACCCACAAATTGTAGCAGGTATGAAACTTTATATGAATCTCCTAAGTAGTCTCGCAATTTCATTCTTCCTTTGGATTTTTTTGCCTAGCTCCCATGCACAATCTCTACCTGTTGACTTGCCGCCTGCCTTGCAGGGGGGAGTAAAGGCAGGATTTGTAGGAGCCAAAATCGTAGGCGGAGTAAATACCTACTTTGCTCCTTGCTGGATGTTGGGTGCCTGGTCCATTTACCCTTCACCTTTTCTTGAAGAAATGGACTTTCGTGTAGACCTTCTCCTGAGCAGCCAGGGAGGAAGAGACGCCAGCCGACAGGAAGTAAATGGGCGGTGGAACTACACTTACCTCAACCTTCCACTTTTGGCCAGCTTTACCCCTTTTGAAACTGATAAGTTAAGGGCTGAGGCAGGGCTTCAACCGGGTTTTCTGCTCAGGGCTCGTTACAAAGATCAGGGACAAAAAGCTGCCCTGGGACCGGAAACCAGGAACTTCGATCTGTCCTTTGTACTGGGAGGGACCTATCACTTTAAGGAAATATGGATGGTCGATTTACGCATTACCCTGGCATTACTTAACCACAGCAGACGGGACTGGACGGAGGACAGATACCTCAACCAAACGGTTCAAATAGGAGTGGGCAGGAAGTTTGTAGGTCCGTAAGGAAAAATTTACTCGTACCTTATGTCGTAATTGGTGTACACCTTCAAGGTACGGGACATCCTCCTCATGAGGGAATTATGCTCTTCGATGTTTTTGATGAGCCGGTCCTGAATGGTCGTGATGGACCGGGTAAGTTGGGCATGGCGCTGCTGATAGGTCTCGAACTGTACTTTGGCCTTTTCGATGGCTAAATTATCCTTCATCAGCTTGTTTTGCCAGATGTTGAACTCGCTCACAGCATCTGTAAAATCTTTTTTCTTATCCCTGAAGTCCTCGGCGATGGCATCTCTTTCTTCCATCATGGACTTATATTGGTTTTTGAGTTGGTATGCTTCGGAGAAGGTGCCGGAGATCATGGGACTTACCTCGCTGAGATCTTCCTGATAGCGCTGCTCCGTGATACGCAGGTAGCGATCCATGAAGGTTACTTTCTCGCTGAGGTTCATCCATTCGGGCTCGAAGCGCTTGACTTCATTGATCAGGGAGAGATCTGCGGAACCGCAGCCATTCAAGAGGAAAAGACCACTCACAAGCAGAAGACAGAAGCAATGGAGGCTTCGGGGCATGATCATTGGGTTAATTTCGAGAGGCACTTTTAGCCTTTAGCTAATTAACATCTAAATTAAGGGTATTTTCTATCAAGAGAAAATTTTCCCACCATTTTACCTTTTCTCCTACCTACCATGGAGAAATCAAGCTGCTAACCTAAAGGGGCATTAATTTTGAGAATAGGGAGTAGCCATGATGAAGGGAGGAATTTCCACCTTGATTAGGGCTTGGTCTGTGCCCCGAACCATGTTGTAAAATCCTGCCATCCGTCCGATGGGAGTGGAAAAATGGGAGGCACTGACGTACTTGTGCCGAGCTCCTGACCTTATGATGGGCTGTTGACCTACCACACCTTCACCTTCTACGATACGATTTTTGCCCATGGCATCGGTAATTTGCCATTCTCTGCTCAGCAATTGAACCTCGTAGGGCGACTCATTGATGATTTCTACTTCGTAAGCGAAGACATAGTAATCATGGGTGGGGGAAGACTCATCACTGGCATAGGCAGCCCTGATGTTGACCCGAATTCCTTCGGTGACCTTGGACGAGATAGGCATGGACATAGGAGGAGAATTTTAGGTATCATTGAATATATATATTTCTGGTTTCAAAAAAAAGATTCCCCTGCAGCAAGCGTTTAAATCCATGATTTCTTGGCACATTTCACAGGATTGTGTATAAATGCACTTACAGGATTTACGTTTTTTGCTTATTTTTACCAAAATAATTAGGCTCAAAATCTTCTTGCAGATGAAAATGCCTCTTTTTGTTAAAGAATTTAGCGAGAAGAGACAGCTAAAGAAGGGAAAGGATTGAATCCACATTTTTGAAAAACCTGTAAGTATAACACTCCAACCGGATTTTCGTTTGAGACCGGTAGTCAAATAAACCTATGGCAGAAAATTCGAACGGCAAGAGTGCCCATCCAGAAGATGCGACTACCCCTGTTACGGGGATGTATGAAAATTACTTTTTGGACTACGCCTCTTATGTAATTTTGGAGCGGGCAGTTCCCCTCCTCGAAGACGGCTTCAAGCCCGTGCAGCGGCGTATCCTCCACGCCATGAAAGAAATGGATGACGGGCGCTTCCACAAAGTGGCCAACATCATCGGGCAAACCATGCAGTATCACCCTCACGGAGATGCCGCCATCGGAGATGCCCTGGTCAAAATGGGCCAAAAAGACCTTCTTATAGATTGCCAGGGCAACTGGGGCGACTACCGCACGGGCGACAACGCTGCAGCCCCCAGGTACATAGAAGCCCGCCTCTCTAAATTTGCCCTTGAGGTCTCCTTCAATGGAAAAATTACCGACTGGCAGGCATCCTATGACGGTAGAAAAAAAGAACCCCTCGCCCTCCCAGTCAAGTTTCCCATGGTCCTTGCCATGGGGGTAGAAGGCATCGCTGTAGGCCTATCCACAAAGATTCTGCCCCACAATTTTATCGAACTCTGCCAGGCCTCTCAGGAGATACTTAGGGGAAAGGAAGTTAGCATTTACCCCGATTTCCCTACAGGTGGCAAGGCCGATGTCACCAACTATCAGGGGGGAAAACGCGGGGGACGCATTCGCATGAGAGGAAGCATAGAAATCAAGGATAAATCTACTCTCCTCATCAAAGACATTCCTTACGGCACCACAACCACCAGCCTCATAGAGTCTATCGTAAGGGCCAATGACAAGGGGAAAATCAAAATAAAAAAGGTCACCGATAATACAGCCAAGCACATCGAAATCCAGGTAGACCTTCCTAGCGGCATATCCCCAGATATTGCCATCGATGCCCTCTATGCCTTTACCGATTGCGAAGTATCCATCTCCCCCAATGCCTGCGTCATCATCGACGAGAAGCCTGTCTTCCTTACGGTGGAGGAGATGCTTAATATTTCTACCGATCATACCAAGGAACTCCTTCGCAAGGAATTGGAGATCAAGCTCAGTGAGCTGAAGGAGAAACTGCTCTTTTCTTCTCTGGAAAAAATATTCATCGAAAATCGCATCTACCGCGACATAGAGGAAGCAGAAACCTGGGAGGAGGTCATACAAACCATCGACCAGGGACTGGAACCCTTCAAACCTCAATTTTTTCGAGAAATAACCGAGGAAGACATCCTTCGCCTGACCGAAATTAAGATTAAGCGGATCTCCAAGTTTAACAAGTTCAAGGCCGACGAAATTATCAAAACCCTGGAGGAGGGAATTTCTCAGGTTGAACACAACCTCAAGCATCTGGTGGAATTTGCGATCGACTATTTCCAGATGCTCATCGATAAATTTGGCAAGGGAAAAGGAAGAAAAACCGAGATTCAGACCTTTGACAATATCCAGGTGACCCAGGTAGCGGTAGCTAATGAAAAGCTCTATGTCAACCGCAAAGAGGGATTTGTCGGCTATAGCCTCAAAAAGGATGAATATGTCAAGGAATGTTCGGACCTCGATGATATCATCGTGTTTCGCCGGGATGGCAAGTACCGGGTCTTCCGGGTACAGGAGAAAACCTTTGTCGGCAAGGACATCATACACGTAGATGTATGGACCAAAGGGGAAGAGCGAAAGATCTATCACGCTATTTACCGCGACCCAAGTTCCGG
This sequence comes from uncultured Bacteroidia bacterium, assembly GCA_964564415.1. Taxonomy (GTDB): domain Bacteria; phylum Bacteroidota; class Bacteroidia; order J057; family J057; genus JALEFZ01. The sequence goes on from CAZMAV010000028.1 coordinate 34,645, forward strand.
CAAGAATTACGTCAAACGCTTTGCCGTAACAGCCATCACCCGAGACAGAGACTACGACCTCACCACAGGAGAAAAAGGTGCCAAGGTCCTCTACTTTAGTGTCCACGAAAACAGCGAATCCGAAGTCATCAACATTACCCTCAGCCAATCCTGTAGGGCAAAGATCAAAAGCTTTGACTATGATTTTGGCGAATTGGCGATCAAAGGAAGAAACTCAAGGGGCAACGTCATCACAAAATATCCCATTCGCAGGATACGACAGAAATCTGTGGGTACTTCTACCCTTGGAGGCAGAAAAATATGGCTGGATGAAACCATTGGCCGCCTCAATACAGACGAAAGGGGCCGCTACCTGGGTGAATTCGATACAGACGATACCATCCTGGTCGTCTACAAAGATGGTAGCTACCAGCAAACGGATTTTGAATTGACCAACCGCTTTGAGATGAACAAGATAGAAGTCATCGAGAAGTTTGATCCCGACACAGTGATTGCCGCCGTACACTACGATGGAGATAAGGATGCCTATTATGTAAAGCGTTTCCAGGTAGAAACCCGCAGCCTGGATAGCAAATTTTCATTCATCGGGGAATCTTCCTCCTCCAAACTCATCCTGGCAACTACCCATCCTGAGGCTAGCATTACTTATCAGGCCCGGACCAAAACCAAAGACCCGGAGCCTGAAGAGGTCAAGCTGGCGGATTTTATCGACATAAAGGGCTGGAAAGCCATTGGTAATAAACTGGACCGTCGTACCGTCAGCGACATACAAATGAACCCCCTTCCCAAAGCCGATCAAAACCTCAAGCCCGGCGATAAAGTCAGGTGGAGCAGTGGTGACATAAAGGAAGATAAACAAAGAGACCTTTTTAACGGCTAAATCTTCTTTCCCTTCCGACCTCTCTGTCAGAAGGGATTTTTTTTACCTTCGCGAACATGAAAAAGCTGAAGTCCATCCGCCTCCGCGATCCTAGAATCATCTGGATGCTTCTTGCCCTATTGACACTCCTCCTTCGAGGACTTTTCTCGATCAATCCCGCTTTTACGGAGTGGTTTTACAGTCGGGGTCTTTTTCAGTTGATCAGACTGATCTACGACTTTACCCTGGGTTGGCTGCCTATCCCTAGCCTTTATCTCGCCCTCCCCCTTTTATTCATGCTAATGACTTGGACCCTGGTCAGGTACTGGCGGAAGAAGGCCCCTCTTTCTCAGCGATTAGGCAGGGCCTTTATTAGTCTAATTTCCCTGAGTTGCGCTGTATTCTTTTTGTTTCACTTTCTCTGGGGGTTCAACTATTTCAGGCTATCACTAGAGGAGCAGATGGGCCTGGAAAAGGTGGAGGGAGATACTACAGGGCTTAAGCAAGAATTCGACTTCATGACCCACCAACTTATTGAAGCTCGTGCCCTCATCCCTGACACCGCAGCTCTTGGCCCAAGCCATTTGCCAGCCGATTTTGAGAAGGAAGTTCGATTTCACCTCGAAGAAGTCATGGCCGATTATGGCTTCCCAATCTTGGGTAGGGTAAGAGGGAGAAAGCTCAGGCCCAAGGGACTGTTGATGAACCTGGGAGCTACCGGCATTTACATTCCCTTTGTATTAGAAGGACACCTGGATGCAGCCCTTCCTGCAGCCACCCTTCCCTCGACCCTGGCCCATGAAATGGCTCATGGCTATGGCTTTGGCGATGAGGGAAGCTGTAATTTTTGGGCTTACCTGGCCTGCGAACAAAGCGAAAATCCCCTGGTCCGATACTCCGGCCGCTTTGAATACTGGATCTACGTCGCCCGACAGTACAGAAAGGTCTTTCCCGAGCGCTACAAGAACATCAGGCAAGGACTTCCCCAAGGCATACTCAGCGACATTCGCCTCCTCAATCAAACCTACCGCAAGTACCCCGGATTTTTTCCCAAAACTTCCGACTATGTCTACAATCAATACCTCAAAAGCCAGGGAATAAAGGAGGGAACTCTGAATTATAGCCGGGTCGTCCAACTGGTCATTAGCTGGAGAAAAAAACAGATGTTGAACAATTGAAAAAAGTAGCCAAAGATGGGAGCAATCCGGTATAGCCATAGGCCCTTGAAGTCAGGAAATATCTAAAATTTCGATTTTTCGCCCCCTCATTTCGAGTTCCTGCCCCTTTGTCATTCCCTTCATAGCCTTACCCAGGGGTGAGGCCATGGAGAGCACATATACATCTGCCTTTTCAGCCTTAACCCGTCCCAAGGAGACGGAAAAAAAGTAAGTACCCTCATTGGTCTGAATCAAGCTGCCCGGAGCTACTGATTGGAGGCTTTGGTTAGGATCAATCTTCATCAGGGCTTCCTCCATTCTTTCATAAATAGCCAATTGATGATTGGCCTTGTCGATTTCCTGTTTGATCATTTCTCTGGCGGTCTCATACTTGTCTCCGGCACTGCTTTTGGTATCTCCGGCTGCCGCCTCTTGAGCTTCTTTTATGAGTTTTTCTTGCCCCTCTTTTTTGATTCTAATGCTGGTGAGGCAGGCTGCATGAATCGCCTTTTTGGAAATAGACATGGTATTAAAATAATGAATAAAACCTCCCTTTTACCCTGAGGCAAAAGGGAGGCTAAGTCTTGAAGAACCAAATACTTTTTAGCCCAGGGTCTTTACTTCTGAAACCAGATTTTCCAGGGAGGCCTTGGCATCTCCGAAGAGCATCCGATTTTTTTCATGGAAAAAGAGGGGATTCTGAATCCCTGCATAGCCGGGCTTCATAGATCGCTTGAGAACAATGGTATTTTTCGCATCAAGTACATCCAAAATCGGCATACCATAAATAGGACTTCCCGGATCATCCTTGGCAGCAGGATTGACTACATCATTGGCACCTACGATGACCACTACATCTGTGTCCTTAAGGGTGGAATTAGAATTGTCCAAATCCATCAATTTGTCATAAGACACATCGGCTTCCGCCAGGAGCACGTTCATGTGCCCCGGCATTCGACCGGCCACCGGATGGATGGCGTATTTTACGCTGACGCCATTGGACTCCAGGGTTTTTTCCAATTCATGAGCGACTTTTTGTGCCTGTGCTACTGCCATACCATAACCGGGAACCATGACGACCTGATTGGCATACCTCATGAGAATAGCGGCATCGTTGGCGGTGATTTCACGGGCTACCTGGTCCCCGTCTCCAGCGCCGGAAGAACTGCCTCCCCCGCCAAAGCCTCCTATGATTACGTTCCACAAAGAACGATTCATGGCTTCACACATCTGGATCGTCAGAATGGTACCCGAAGCTCCCACCAGAATACCGCCGACCAGCATGACTTTGTTGTCATAGACGATACCTGCCAGGGCAGCAGCTACCCCTGTAAAAGCATTGAGTAAGGAGATGACTACAGGCATATCTGCTCCTCCGATGGGTACCACGAAGGTCACACCATAAATCAGAGATATTCCCATTACGATCAGCACCCAGAAAAAAGGATCTGAAGGAGATACAAGTTTGTAGATGATACCGACCAGGACCAGAGCCAGCAGGGTCATATTCACAAAGGTAGGAGCCGGGATGTTTACGTCTCGATCATTGATCAGCCCCTGAAGCTTTCCGTAGGCGACCAAAGAACCGGTAAAGGCCACAGCACCCACAAACATGGCCAGGAGTGTCGTAAGGTGTACCCCCAGGTCCACCTGTCCTTCCATGCTCCCTTCAAAAATTGGCTGATAGTTATCCAGTTCTACAATTGAAATAGCAACAGCACAGGCCCCACCCAGTCCATTGAAAATAGAGACCATTTGAGGCATTGAAGTCATAGCCACTCGTTGAGCAGCTACCAGACCAATGCCGGTGCCCACTCCCAGGGCAATCAAGATTATTAAGTAATTGTTGTCTCCTCCTTCGATGGGAAGAAACATCGTAGCCAAAATTCCCAGGCCCATTCCTGCAGCTGCAAGGATATTTCCTGCACGGGCTGTTTTGGGAGAAGACAAACGTTTCAGGCCGAGGATGAAGAGAATCACCCCAACCAAATATCCAATATCTACCAGTGGTTTAAGTTCCATGTCTACTGACGTTTATTTGAGTGAGGTTACTTCTTTTTAAACATTTCAAGCATACGGTTGGTGACAGCGTGGCCTCCTACGACGTTGATTGCTCCCAGGACTATGCCGATGAATCCCAAGGTAAGGGCCAGGTAATCATCGGAGGCAGAAGAGCGTATCAAGAGGATGGCTCCGATGATGACCACCCCGCTGATGGCATTGGCACCTGACATGAGTGGCGTATGCAATACCGTCGGGACATTCGAAATCAGTTCAAAACCCAGATATATTGCCAAGACCAAGACGTAGATCATGATCAGGTTTTCATTGAAAAAGCTTATGATTGATTCCATCGTGGAAAGTATATGTTGTTGTTGAAATAAATGAAGGGAGGCTATTCTTCTGATTTGACCATCTCCGGCAGTGCCTTACCGATGTGGGTACCTTTGATGATTTCGTTTTCAGGATCTACCTTCCCAAGACCTTCACCAAAGACGTATTTGATGAAGTTGAAATAATTATTGGACAGGAGGGTAGAGGCATCTCTTGCCATTTCTCCGGGAAGGTTGGAATTCCCGACGATGCTTACTCCGTGCTTGATCACAGTCTTACCATTTTCTGTGAGTTCGCAGTTGCCTCCTGTAGCTGCAGCCAGGTCTATGATGACAGAACCGGGCTTCATGGCTTCAACTGTCCGGGCTTCTATCAGAATGGGAGCCTTCCTGCCTGGAATGTTAGCGGTAGAGATGATCACATCTGACTTGGAGGCCTTTTCGTGAATGAGTTCCTTCTGCTTGCGTTGGTATTCTTCTGTTTGCTGCACTGCATAGCCTCCGGCTCCGGAATCCTCCTGAGCGCCCTCTACCTCTACAAATTTTGCTCCCAAAGACTGTACTTCCTCCCTTACAGCCGAGCGCACATCAAAGGCTTCTACCGTAGCTCCCAACCTGCGAGAGGTGGCGATGGCCTGCAAACCCGCAACCCCCGCGCCCAAAACCAGAAGTTTGGCAGGGGGAATGGTCCCTGCAGCGGTCATCAGCATGGGAAAATAGGAGGGTAGCATATTAGCCGCCGTCAGGACAGCTTTATATCCGGCCAGGGATGCCATGGAAGACAGAATATCCATGGACTGTGCAATGGTAGTTCGGGGAATATTGTCCATGCTAAAAGCTGTGATTCCCTTTTGCTTGAGCTCCTCCGAAATGCCTGGATTGGCCCTGGGATTGTACTGCGCCAGCACATAAGCAGCGTCCTTCATCGAGGAAGCTTCCTCATCCCTAGGGGGCTCAATAGACAAAACCAGATCCGACTGCCTGAGAATCTCTTCTCTTCCCTGCACCTTTGCACCTGCTTCTTCGTATGCGGAATCGAAGTAAAGAGCAGCTTCTCCTGCTCCCCTTTCTATCCACACCTCAAAGCCCGCACCTGTCATTTTTTTTACAACAGCCGGTACCATTACAACACGCTTGTCATGGGCCTCTTTGAGTATGCCTGCTATCATGTCAGTAGTTTAGTTAGAATAAATCCAACCCAAGTTATAAAGGAAAGTTGGTATTTCAAGAAAATGGACTTTTGGACAGCGAGTTTTTCAGAAACCTATTGTTTTCCACCTTCTTGCTCAAAGAAGCTGTGATCCAATCTCGCTGACATCGGATTTTTCACACTTAAAATGCATAAGATAAACGAGTTCAAAAATGTTTATCGGCAGGGACTTTTGCCATGTGTAGAGCAAGAGAGGGGATAAAAAAATCGAAGACAGAAAAACTGCCTTCGACTCAATGATTGAGGATAAAAAACCCTTCCCTTTAATCTATCCATATTTTTCTGCTCAGCCTGTAGCTGCCCATGCTGATCCGGAGGTAATACAAACCTGGGCCAAGGCTTGAAGGCAAATCCAACTTTTCCGGCAGTGATTCAAATCGACTTTCCCAAAGGATTTTCCCTCTTAGGTCTAGCAGAGCAAGGGTGGCAGTTCCGTAGATAGAAGCTCCCGTTTTGAAGTAGAGCCTTCCACAGCTTGGGTTGGGATAAATGTTGATCTCAGTCCCTTTCCAGGCATGACTGAGGGAAGTTTGAGTAGAGTCCTCCTGCTCTACGATGCCCTTAATTTCGATTGATGCCCTGGCTGTATCTCGGCCACAGGGATTAAAAATGTACTGTGATACGAGGTAAGTTCCATTTGAATCATAGGTATAGGCCATGCTGTCGCTTCCTATAATTATGTTTCCATCTCCAAAGTCAAACCAAACACTGTCTGCCCCCAGCGAGGTATCCCTCACCGTGATGCTGGAATCACTCAGGCTGTATTCGAAGCCAGCATAAAATTCCTCTTCTTTGCTTTTTATTTCGACCCGACCGACATAGGCGATACAGGAAGCGGAATCCTCCACATAAACCTCATATCCTCCTTCTTTCAGCGATTGAATGCCACCTACCTCCATTGAATCGTCGATGGTAAATGACAGATAGGGCTCCTGCCCACCCCTTATATCCAGGATTAATGCTCCTTCATTTCCCCCATCACATGCCAGTTGCTGGGTATCCATAATTACAGCCATGATAGGTTCAGGCTCGAATACGGCCAGGCTCTTTTCCAGGCTACAGCCCAGGCCATCCTTCAGGGTCAGGTCGTATCTCCCGGCCTTGATAGAGTCCAGGACAGATGTGCTGTCTCCATTGGACCATTCGTAGGTGTATGTCCCTGCTCCTCCAAAAGGCCTGACCTCTATCCGTCCCAGGCTGTCTCCATGGCAGAAAAGGTCTTTGATTTCGGTATCTATACCCATAGAATCCCCTTGCTGAACTTCGATACTCCCGAGGCTGCTCCTGCATCCGTTGATGTCAGAGACCTCCAGGCTATACTCTCCCCTACCTATGTCTATAAGGTTCTGGGTCTGTGCTTGATTACTCCACAAAAATGCAAATGGTGCCTTACCTCCTTCAAGTTCAACAGATATACTCCCCGTAGACCCTCCAAAACAGGCGACATGCTGGACGCTGACAAGGTTGGCCTTCAGCTGTGGACTGACCGAGAAGTAAAGGGTATCCCTTCTTTCCAGTCCCAAAGAATCTACGATTTGAAGGGTAAGCATGCTATCTATGACTTCTCCCAGTCCGGGAGGACGGATGACTACATATTCCTTTTCCGAACCATCCGACCAGGTATAGCTTCCGGCTACCCCGGCCACCCTAAGCGTATCTCCATCGCAAAAGTAGCGATCCTTGCCAAGGCTGAAGACCGGAGCTCTGCCAATCGAAAAATCATCAAAGGCGAAGCCCCGGTATTCATTGGCTGAATTGGAGGCAAAAGCTATCCTGAACCTTACATTAGGAGCACCAATCAGCGCCTGTGGCAACTTGGTACAGACCTTCTTCCATCCTCCGGAGCCACTTCCCGCCTGTATATTTCCTGCCCAACCCTCACCGGCGCCACCAGGTAGGGTAGCAATAAACGCAGCATTAAACCACTGTTGTAAGTTGGAGTTGCCTACTTGCATCCAAGTATCTCCTCCATCTGTAGTGGCGATCAGCGAAGCTCCGTCCCAAATTTCTTCAGTCTCCCACCATACCTTGAAACTCACCCAGGTGTCGCTGCCTACCTGAGAAAGGTCAAAGCAGGGGCTTTCTACCCATGAATTTTCAAAGGGATTATAGTTGCCTTGTGGATTGGTGACCCATGCCTTGATTCCTGAAGCAGCCCCCATGATCACACTGTCTGCCGGGGTGGCCCACTGCCAGGAACTATTGCTCCCCCCTGTCTGCCAACCGTGATTACCACTTTCAAAATTTTCTTTATAAGGAAAAGTAGAAATCTCCCGTGTATGGGTAATTTTCACATCCAGGCTGTCATTGTTCACGTTCCCATCATTGATGCTGCTCACCACCATGGTCAGGTCGTAGCTGCCAGGTGTGGAAAAATCGAAGGGGAGGGAAAAGGTGTGAAGGGAAGAATCTCCAGGAGCCAAAGTGTCATTCAGGGTATCAGAAACCATTACCTGTTGGTCATGAAGCAGGGTCACCACGTATACGCTTGCACTTTGCTGCCCATTATTTTTGAAAGAAAAGGCAACATTTTCAAGGCCCATCCCGCAGTTTTCTCCCTGGGGAGATGTTATGCTCAAGGGTTTGAGATCTTCGGGGGGGATAACAAAGGGCGATAATTGATAATAATGATTGTCAATGTAGTGAAAGCCGAGCTGTTCTAGCCCCAGGTTACTCCCTTCAAAAACTGCCGATTGCAAATTCTCCTGTACGCCCACGGTTGCTGTAATTCCTGAAGCTGCAGAAGGATTGGAATATTGGTCTACCAGATAAACATTGTTACTTCCTTCTTCAAGTACTGCCGCGAGGTAAACAAAGCTTGAACTTCCCCATTGATAGGAGGACCACTTGATCCAAAACTGCCGATGGGGGGCTGTCCCGAAGGTCTTGGTGATAATTTCGTCGCTGGCGAGTATAGGTGGATTCTGGGCAAAGCTTTCCCAAAAAGCTGCTATGGAATAATCCGGAAGGGCTGCCGAGGGCAAGGCTTGATTGTTTCCGGGAGGATTTCCGTTTGGACTGGGAGGAGCAAAAACCAGAACTCCATTGGCGGAGGCCTTCACTTGTGTAAAGCTCTGACCATAAAATTCAAAACTGAAGGGTAGGTTAATGGAAGCTGACCATTGGTTGCTCATAAATCCCCCGGCCATGACGGTGGTCCATCCTGTTACGTCGTAATCCATTTCCGTATTGAGCCCTCCAGGATTTCCCGCTTGTTCAAAATAAGATATGTCGTAGGATATTTGTGCCTCTGAAATTGATAAAAAGCAAAAGATCCACCCCCAAAGAAGTATATGTTTTTTCATGCGAAAGTTGTTTCTGAGATAAGATGCCAATATTTCAATTATCGGAATATACAACGCATTAACAAAGTCGCATTTGCTTGAAGTCTTGCATAAAAAAATCCGAAAAGCCGTAGGACTTTTCGGATCATTTCAGTTAGTTTATTCTTTCCCTAGAAGTTTCCTTCGAGGTCGATACCTGTTGCGAGACGCTCGATAGCGGCGATATAGGCTGCCAGGCGCATGGAACAACCGTGTTTTTCACGTGTCTCCCAGACGCGGTCAAAAGCTTCGGAAAGAATGGGAGCAGCTTTCTCCCGGATTTCTTCTTCGGAATAATAATGCCCTCTGCGGTTTTGTACCCATTCGAAGTATGAAACTGTCACACCTCCGGCATTTGCCAGGATATCCGGAATGATGAGAATTCCCTTTTCATCTATGATGCTGTCCGCATCTGAAGAAACGGGACCGTTTGCACCTTCTACAATGACCTTAGCCTTGACGTCCTTTGCATTACTGGAATTGATGACGTTTTCGATGGCAGCGGGGATCAGAATATCCACGTCCATGGTCAGGAGTTCGTCATTTGTGATGGATTTTGCCTTATTGTAGCCGTCCAGGGATCCATTTCCTTTTACATACTGGATCAAATCACGGACGTCCAGCCCCTCATCATTGTGAAGGCCTCCCGTATGGTCGGATACGGCGACAACCTTTACTCCCTGGTCCTGAAGCAGTTTGGCTGCCCAGGTACCCACATTACCAAAGCCCTGTATGACCACTTTCAAGTTTTCGGGTTCCCAGCCTAGTCTTTCGATGGCTTTCATGGTCACGAGCATGACTCCCCATCCAGTAGCGGGAATTCTTCCTTTGGAACCACCCAGGTGAAGAGGCTTACCGGTGACGACTCCGGGGGTATAGCCAAAGATTCTGGAATATTCGTGGAAAATCCAGGCCATAACCCGATAATCTGTTCCCATATCCGGTGCTGGAATATCGGAATCCTCTCCAAATACATCTTTGAGTGAACGGGTGTAGGCACGGGTAATCCTTTCCAATTCATCTTCACTTCTCACCTTGGGATTGAGGGTGATACCTCCCTTGGCTCCACCATAGGGAAGTCCCACCAGGGCACACTTGAAGGTCATCCAACCAGCAAGGGCCTGCACCTCGTCGAGGTCCACAAAGGGAGCAAAACGAATACCTCCCTTGGAGGGGCCCATGACAGTGGAGTGTATGACTCGGTATCCTTCAAAAACGCGAGTGGTCCCATCGTCGAGTTTTACGGGAAGACTTACGATCATGGTCCGCTCTGCTGAGCTGAGTACGTCCCTGAATCGCTGGTCGAGGTTGATGATATCCGCGGCGGCATGAAAGCGCGCCAGCATGGATTCGAAAGGCGAATGCTTCTGATCCATCGAGTGGATCTGAGTCTTGACTTCTGCCATTGTAGTCTTTGTATTTTCTTTAAATTAACTCTCCTCAAAAAGAACCTCATACGAATGTAAGTAAGGGCCAGCAGTTTTCAAACGCTGAAAATCAATTAATTAAACTTGGAAAATGTGGGCTATATTTATTGAAAATATGTTAAAATTCTAACAGGCTCATGTATAAATATATAATCGGAAGAGAGATGAGCATGCCGTCAAAACGGTCCAGCATTCCCCCATGTCCCGGCAATAATTTACCCGAGTCTTTGAGGGCCACACTGCGCTTGAACATCGACTCTACCAGATCTCCCAGTTGACTGAAAAAAGAAGTAATCAGTGCAATCACAAGCCAGGAGAAGCTTTGTGGCAGATAAACCTCCATCAATACAGCCATGCCCAGGCAAAAAACAACTCCACCTACCGCTCCCTCCCAGGTTTTCTTAGGACTCACCCTGGGAAAGAGGGGGTGATTACCGGTGATTTTCCCAAAAGTGTAAGCCATGACGTCTAGCGTCCAGGTCAACCACAAGATTCCCAGGGGAATCAAAAAATTATAGCTGCCGGGCAGGCCTGGTATAGACATCCGAAAAAGAAGGAAAAAAGGAAGAACAACATAAATATAACCCAGTACCATCGTACCTACGGTCTCTACCGGTCTATGTTCCTCCTTGTTGAACAAGGCCACAATTCCTATGATCGGAAGAATAAGAAGGACTACAAGTTGATAGGCCAGGGATGGAATTTCTACCCAATCAGCAGCTATTAATTCCAACAATACCATTAGCCAGAGGGAAATTCCCCCAAGGATGGAGGTCCATATATAGCGGCGTTTGCGGATTCCCATACCTTTGACAAACTCCCAATAGCTGACTATGGAAACTACCACACAAAAAAGCCAATTGCCATAGGCAGAAAGCACAATCGCAGGAATTACGATGGACACACCTATGACGGCCGTGATGATGCGCATGAGGAGTTCATTCTTCTTTTTCATCTTCGTAGGACCTGCCAGCTATCAATTGGAAAAAATATAGAGAAATAAAGGTTAACAGCAGGGCCAAAAGTACATAGTACCAGGGCATGGCTTCCATGCTTGTCCCATCCCACTCCCAATTATTAGCCTTTAAACTTAGGTATCCCCCCAGGATGCTCACACCATTGAATACAAAATGTCCTACCATCGAAGTGTAGAGGTTACCGCTCTTCCAAAACATCCATCCCAGTAAAAACCCAAGGACCAAACGCCCAAAAAACCCGTGAAATTGAAAGTGTAAAAAACTAAAGACGAAGGCACCTACCGCAATGGCTACCAGGGGCTGCATCATTCGCATCAACTGCTGCTGCATGAAAGAACGAAAAAAGAGTTCCTCACAGATGGCCGGAATGAGAGCCATTACGACCAACACCCCTATCAAATACATGGGATTATCGACTTGAAGAAGACTTAAAAGTAAGTCTCGGCTCTGTATTTCCATCTGTTGGAGGCTGCTTTCAAATTCCTCAAATGCCTCCGGCAGATAACTGCGCTCCGGATCGAAGTTTAATTGTTGACCCCAGATGATGGCTCCCGACATGACCAGTCCTGCCAACCCCAGCAAAAGAAAAGGCCCTCTTCGATCCAGTCCTCTGTCTGCAAGGCTACATTCTGCAAGGTTCATGATCAACCATGCCGATATTCCATAAGAAATGATTTGATGAAAACTTTGGAGAAGAAGAAAAAACAAGCGTCCATTGGGATGAGTAGAAAAATCACCGCGAAATAGAGCTTCTCCCGAAGAGGCATCCAGCCCCAAAAACTCCCGTCCTGCAAGGCCCATCAAAGGGGTAAGCAAATAAGCCCCCAGGAGATAAAAAAGGAAGGCCAAAAAGATGGCAAAACCAGGACGCTGCCTGATATTTTCGGATAGTATTTCGCTAATTTTCACGGTGAAGGCTTTGCCGGTAAAGGTCTAGTTACCGCATGGAAAAACCAAATAAGAACTTTTTGCAAAAAAAATGGTAAATCCTTTGTGGAATTTTTGATTTCTACCTCTCTTGTAAGAAAAGAGACCAAGAATTATTTATAATTTTGAGTTCTGCCGAGAGTTTATGATAATAAGGAAGTTAAGGCAGTGCGGATGACCCGCAAATCCTTTATCCTTATCAAGGCTAATCTTTGAATGGAACGAAAGACAGGACAAGACTTGGTAAAAATTTCAGAGATCGAACTTGGGGATTATCCCCTCCTCCTTGCTCCCATGGAAGATGTGAGCGATCCTCCTTTCCGTGTACTCTGCAAAGAGCTGGGCGCTGATGTCGTCTACACCGAATTCATTAGTTCGGAAGGACTTATTCGTCTGGCCGATAAGAGTGTACAGAAGCTGGACATTTATGAGGAGGAAAGGCCAGTGGGTATTCAAATTTTTGGCCATGACCTTGAGTCCATGCGCATGACAGCCCGCATTGTGGAGGAAGCCCAACCGGAAATTCTGGACATCAATTACGGCTGTCCTGTCAAAAAAGTCACCTGCAAGGGTGCAGGCGCGGGTATCCTCAAGGATATAGATAAAATGGAACGGCTGACCAAGGAAATCGTCGATTCCACCCACCTGCCCGTTACGGTAAAGACCCGATTGGGCTGGGATGAACATACCATTCGCATTCAGGAAGTGGCCCTCCGCCTTCAGGATGTTGGTATCAAGGCCCTCTCCATACATGGCAGAACCCGCAAACAGATGTACAAGGGATTTGCTGACTGGAATCCCATCCAGGAAGTAGCTGCCCATCCGGACATAGAAATTCCCATTTTTGGCAATGGAGATGTAGACTCTCCCGAAAAAGCTAAGCTTATGCTGGAGACTTATCCCGATGTCTCTGGGATCATGATCGGAAGGGGTGCCATAGGAAATCCCTGGATTTTCCAGCAAATAAAGCATTATCTTAAGACGGGCGAAGAGTTAGCCCTTCCCTCTATTCCGGAAATCGTAGAGGTTTGTCGGAGGCATCTCATGATGTCAGTAGACTGGAAAAGGGAAATTGGAGCCATCCGCGAGATGCGCAGGCACTACACGGCCTACTTCAAGGGCCTGCCCCATTTCAAGGAACTCCGCCTTAAACTCGTTACTTCTGAGGATTTGCAGGAAATATTGGATACCCTGGCGTATATTGAGGAAAATTACAGGAGGCCAAGCCAGGAGGAAGTAGCACAAGCCTCAAAGACAAGAATCTCCAAGAAAAAAGCTCCCCGCCTGAAAACCATCAGGTCAACGGAAGACATAAAGAAAAACCTACGCCTGGAAGAAAAGGAACTGGGCCTAAAACACCCATCCAAATCTCCCGTTGCATGTTAGGTTTGCTGACAAGATGACGAAAAACGCATTTCCTTGAATCTATACTTTGCCGATTCATGGAAATAAAATGCTATCTGTTATCATTCTCGTCAGATTTTGATTAAATTTCGCTCGGTTTCGTTCGACGTAAGAATTTATATAAACCTTATCATTATGAGACGGCATTTTTTGATCCTTAGTCTCCTCATCGCGGGCTGCATGTCAGCCTATGCCCAGGAAGCCCAACCCAAGGATACCTTTGATGTAACCAAGCACCTGGCTAACATCGGCGATTTTACCTTCGACGATGGTAAAAATTCTCTGGATGGCTTTGTTAATGCAGAGCTAAAAGCCAAAACCAAGTGCTGTGGAGAAGACAGGATTTACCTGGAAGTGAAAATCGATCCTTCCGGCAATGTCCTTTATGCAAAGTCCCTTACCGGTACCAATGATTGCCTCAGAAAGGCAGCCGAGGATATCGTAAAAAATATCAAGTGGGACGCCGCTGAACTTCGCGGGCCAAAGTCAGTATATCCCCAGGTTTTTCCTGAAATCGAATGTACCGACGAAAGGGACAATACCTTTGAGAAAATCGAAATCTACAACAATGACCTCTTAGATGCTGAAGGAAATCCTGTCAAGGATGCAAAGACCAATACCCCTCCGGTAGCTAAAAATGATCCTCCCACCCCAACCGTAAGAAAAGAAGCTCCGGCAGTTGTAAAAACTGAAAAGGAGGAAGTCAAAGAGGAGCCCAAAGAAGCAGTAACTACTAATGATAAGCCCACTACAAAACCTCAGCCTGAAGAAACTCAGAAAGAAGAGAAGACGGAAGCGGTCGCAATGAACCGCGGAAGCGAGGAGGAGAGCGCTTCTACCGACATAACCGAAACCGCAAGCTCTGATGCTGTAGTTGAAGGAGAGACCAAGGATGCTACCCGGGCTGCTCAGGAAGAAGAGGTCATCCGCCTGAGAGAGCAACTGGCCGAAATGAGGAAGAAAGAGATCCAAGAGCGCAGGAAGCGAGCCTTGATCGAAAGAAGAAAAAGAGCCCAGCAACAGGCCCGTGAAGAAGCTATGGCAGCCAAAGAGGCTAAAAATAATAACGATTCATTCTCCCAAAGCAGCACCGACCTCTACGCCGATGATCCTTACGCCGTTGACAACGGGGGAGAAGGATTTGGTAGGGTAGACGGAGAAGCACCTGAAGGAGAAAGAATCGAAGAAGAACTCGCCCGCCTCAAGCAGCAGATCGCTGAGCTTTCCGCCGCCAACGAAGAAAGAGAAGCACAGGTGAAAGCCTCCATGGAAGAAGCTCAGGAAACCAACCAGGAGATCATACGCATCCAAGAGGAAATTGCCGCTAAAGAAGAAGAGAAAGAGCGTCTCCGCGAAGAAAAGGAACTAGCCAATATCGAAGAAGAAAAGACCCAGGCCGAGGAAGCCCGCCGCGCCGACGAAGAAGCCTATCAGCGCATGATGGAGGAAATCAAGCGTCTACAGGAAGAGGCCGACGCTAAAATCGCTCAACTCGAAAAGAAAAAGCAGGAAGTCGAAAAAATGGCTCAGGTCAAAAAGATGCGCGAGCAAGAAATCGCCCTCGCAAGAGCCCTTCGTGAGAAGGAGAGGGAAGCCGAACTCGCCAAGGTTCGCATGAGGCTGCAAACCAGCGGTACTCCCATCGCTCAGATCGGCGACAACTCCACCGAAGGAGAAAACCTCATGGAACTCCTCCCAGACCTTACCACTGAAGTCGACAGCGAAAAACTCGCCCGTCTCATCCAGACCATCCAGATCATGCAGACCGAGATCACAAGGCTTCGTGAGCAGATCGCTCTTATGGAAGGAAATACTTCTTACCAGGGAAGCAATCCTGCAACACGTGGCAATCAGAATAATAAAAATTCTGCAAAACCCAATACCAATAAGAATGGGCTGCAAAATGCTGCAAAGAACAAAGATTGGAGAAACATTGATTACAAGCAGAAAGATGTAGACCAATCTATCTACACCAGCTCGGTCAAGAATGATCCGCCCCAAACCAATCCCAACGTAAATGTTCCCGGATCTAAGGACCCTGCCGTCGTCCAACAAGGCCAGGACCGCACCACTGGAAATCACGAGAACATGCCCGGACCTAAGTTCGAACCTCGTGAATATGTCGGAGGAAAATCTGCCATGAAAGACATGATCAAAAAGCGACTCAAGGAAGGTGGAGTATGCGGACTGGGCCAAGCCCTCTTCTCCGTAACCCTCAACCAGTCAGGAAAAGTTATCCGCTCTCAAATCCTTGCCGCAAATACCGATCAGGTACAAAGCCAGCTAAAACTCATCCTTCCCGACCTGAAATTCAATGGGTCTTCTACACGGATTCCTCAGACGGTTTACCTCGAATTTAAAGCTGAAATCCTCTGCGAAAACAGCGAGCGGGTCAACCTTCAAAAGGTAGAAGACATCATCAAGAAATAAGTTCTTCCATCAATCGAATGAACCAAAGGGGCTGTTGTTGCAGCCCCTTTTTTTTGCCTTATTGGCGCTAAGGTGAGAAAGACGTAAATCAAAAGGATAAACCTGAAACAACCTCTGGCCCTTCCTTTCCACATATCCACATCCTTACCTGTTGATAAGATGGTCCAACAGGTGGATAGCTATTCCTTCCTCAGGCGTATATTTGGGATCCCTTTTGGAAGAAATCATTCCTTCTCGAGATTCAATTAATAGAAACTACATGAATGCTACTTTCAAAGTAGACCCCCGCCTCGCTTCCCTCCTGGGAGAAAATTACCGCTCTACCGAACTGGCCATCAAAGAGCTGGTGGATAACGCCTTCGATGCAGACGCCGAAAATGTATGGGTCGAACTCCCCCAACCCCTTTCCACAGATCCTCTCACTGTCAAAGATGATGGCACAGGGATGACAGAGTCCGAAATCCGCAATGAATACCTCAACATTGCTTCTAGCCGGGTATCCAGAAAGGGCGACCGAACCCGCCTCAAAAATCGCCTTGTCAAGGGGCGTAAAGGTATTGGGAAATTTGCCGGCCTCATGGTAGCCTCCCTCATGGAAGTGTCCTCCTCCTGCAGGGGAAAAGAAACCACCCTCAGCGTTTGGAGAGATGAACTGATCAAAGCCAAGCAAGACCTCGAACAGGTGTCCCTCCCCATCAGGGTCAAGAAGATAAATAAAGAGAGCCACGGGACTACCATCACCCTCATGGGGATCAACCAAAATTTCTCCTTTCCCAATCCCAACCGCCTCAAAAAGCTCCTCGTCCTGGAGTATGGACGGCAGACCGACTTTCATATTTATGTTAATGGAGAATTGGTCGACCTTACAGATATTCCGGGAGAGACCTTTTCGGAGTCCTTTGTTTTGAGCAATGGGGAACTGGCTCGGCTGAGATTCAGCATTGCCCATCAAAAGCACAGCCTCAAGCAATCCGGCATTGCCTTTAGAGTGGGAGGGAAAATTGTAGGTACTCCCCGCTATTTGGGCCTTGATGATGAAGAAAGCTTTCCTCCCCGAATGCTCAAGCGCCTATATGGGGAGATTGAAGCCAACAGCCTGGAAGCCGATGTCACGGCTGACTGG
This sequence comes from uncultured Bacteroidia bacterium, assembly GCA_964564415.1. Taxonomy (GTDB): domain Bacteria; phylum Bacteroidota; class Bacteroidia; order J057; family J057; genus JALEFZ01. The sequence goes on from CAZMAV010000028.1 coordinate 51,815, forward strand.
GGTTCCATCATCGACAACAGCATCCTGCTGAAAGAGATTGAAAATAAGATCAAGCCCAGCCTGATTAAAGCCTTCGATCAGATTTTCCAGAAAGAAATGGAGGTGGCAAAAGCCAGGATCAAAAAGCGGATGAATGGCAACTTCTCACATTTGCCAGAAAGTAAAAAGGGCTTTGCGACCCACATCGTAGAAAAAGTATTGAGAAAATTCTACGGTGAAAGTGAAAGCCGCATGGCTTCCGTCGTTTCTCTGGTCATGGAGGCCGTAGAACAAAGCCATCCCGCTCCCCTTACCCTGGACCTCGAATTGGAAAAGATGGAGGCTTTTGCCGAATTTGGCCTTCAGGATGTCGCCATGATCGCCCAGCAGTCTTCCCGACGCCTCCACATTTTGGAACAACTTTCCGACCTCTTTCTCACGCCCAGTACCCCTAAAGAAAAAATCCGGGAGGCCATTGCCACCAACCTTTGGCTAATGGGCAGCAATTACTCCATGGTTTCTACCCATAGGCAACTGAAGGAGGTAGTAAGGATGTACATTGGCCATAAGTTTTCCAATGGTCATTCGCATCAGGCCCCCGATCTCCTCCTGCTCCAGGATTTCAACAAGGGATTCATAGTTCTTGACCTCAAATCCGCGGACCATACCGTAGAATTGGCAGACAGGCGAAAGGCAAAGGAATACCAGAGCGACCTGAAAGTATATCTACCGGGTAGAGATATTGAAGTAATCGTGGTGGGAGGGGCCCTATCCCAAAATCTGGTCGGCCAAAAGTCCACCGCTTCGATTAAGTTTTTCTCCTATAAAGGCATGCTTACCGACGCAAGGGTACAGCTCAACTGGTTGGCCGGCGAGTTACAAAAACGTTGACCAAGGATACTTATTCGTAGATAATCATGATCTATGAAAATGACCTGGACCTTCATCGGACTTTGCATACTGGGCATTAGTATTGCATTCATCTATATCCTCTTGTCAAACCTAAAGGTAGATCCAGAGGAATTGACAGAAAGGCAGGGAAGGCTGGACAGGCCACCCCTTCCCGTCAAGGATGAATACGAGTCAAGAATTGTCGGCCTGCGTATTTACCTTAAAGGAGAAGAGCAGGCTCTCAGAATTCCCGGAAAGCTCCTTAACCTGGCTGATCCCCGCATCTTCGACCTGGAACAAGGAACAAGGATTTCTTTTCTTGAAAAAAGAGAAAAGAAAGGAAACAGGGTTCGTTTGATATTTGGCTTAGAAGATTCACAGGGCATCATCCTTGAAAAGTCCCAGGCCCTTGATTATTACAGGAAAAAGTTTCCTCTGGTCCTTGTTTTGGGCATTATTCTGCTGAACATGGCAATAGGAGTCTTCCTTACCAAAACATCAGGCTAGCATCATCTTCCCTCCGCCACCTTGACCATAATTCTTTCCAGCTTCCTCTTCATAGAACCCGCACTGCAGGAAAAGTGATTGGAGATGACGACGAAGATCAATTCTTTTCCACTCCTTGCCTCTACATATCCAGCGTAGGCCCTGACCCCCGATATATAACCGCTCTTGGCCCAGAGTCTCCCTTCCGCAACCGTACCCCTCAGCATAGAACTCAGCGAACCACTCCTTCCCGCTAGCGGTAGGGAGGCTTGCAAGTCGGCAAAGTAGTCCGATTTCCTGGCCTTGTACATGATCTCTGCAAGTTGGGCAGTGGAAAGTACGTTGTTGGGAGAAAGGCCGGCCCCATCCCTGAGGTACATGCCCTTGATATCTACTCCCCGGTCCTCCCAGTATTTACTGATCGCTTCCATGGCCTCCTCGGTGCTTCCTTCCTTGCCTAGTTCTACCGCTACCCGTTTTGCCAAAGCCTCTGCGTAGAGATTGATGCTCTTCATGTTGGTAGCCTTGACGATCTCCCGGAGGCTGACCGACTTATAGGTAAATAGGGTCTTTAACCTCTTGGGAATTTTCTTACCCTCCTGCTTCATCAGGCGATCTGTATTCACAAATCCATTCACCTTCACTCCACAGCCGCCTAATTCTTCCATCAGGCGCCATACACAGTAGTAAGCCGGGTCTGAAATGGACCCTTTGATGGAAAAGTAGGCAGGTCCGTAGGGAATGCTACCCCTGAGGTATCGCTCACGGGTGTAGGGAGCTCCGAAGATATAGCCATTGTCCCCGCTGCCCCTGGGCCCCGTGCTGATTTCGTTGAAAAATTCCAGTTCCAACATGGCCGGGACGGTTCTGAGGACCTTGGTAGGAGCACCTACGTAAGGTCCCGGTACCAAATCCAGCCGGTAATGATTCTCGTGTATGTTGAGCCCCCCGGCTCCTGCCCCGTAATAGTTGCCCATGTCTTCCCAGGGCCATTTGCTCGGAGTCAGTTGGGTGGAGAAGATACTGGCGTCCGCAATGATATCGCCCTGGATTTCATTGATCCCTGCTTCCTGTACCTGCTGACTCCACCTCGTCATCATGCTGCTGAGATCCCTATCTATACCCAAACGGTCGCTGCCCAGGGTGGGGTCTCCATCTCCTATTACATAAAGATTTCCCCTGAGCACTCCGTTTTCGTCGATCTTGCCGTCGTGGGCAATTCGGGTTTCAAAACGGAAGTCCGGCCCCAAAGCTGCCAAGGCGGAAATTGTGGTCAGCATCTTCATGGTAGATGCGGTTACCAGGGCCTTTTGGGAATTGTAGCGGAGCAGAGGGCCTCCCGATTCGGCGTCTAGGACCGTAAGGCTCCAGGTAGCTGATGCCATATCTGGATCGCGATCCAGGGCATCCACAGCCGACTGAAGCCCAGGCAAAGACTGAGCCATGAGTAGACGGATAAAAAGACAAGGAAAAAAGATTAGACAAGCGCGAAATTTGAAGACCATAAAATAAGGATTCTAATGCATGCTTAGGTAAATATCTACGAATTTTACTTGGGATACCAGAACCCGACTTAGTTAATCTTATCTTTCTCTCCAAACGGACATGTAGGTCGGAAGTCCATTAACATCGTCTGTGGATACCTCAAAGATCTTTCTTCCCTCGGAGTAATAAGTCTTTGTCAGCAGTACTTTTTTGAAAGATTTTGATGAATGCTTAAAAAAGGAAGTAGTATAGTACTGGTTTTCCTGCTTTACGAGTGAGAAAACCTTTTTACCCTCTTGGTAATAAGTTTTCCCTTCAGAAGCCTGGCCAACCATACCGCCTTCATCTGAAAAGGAAGATTCTTTTTCGATCAAGACTTCCCCATTTTCATCCATCCATTTTTCCAAGGCATCTCCCCACACACCGCCACCTTCATTCGCAAGTCCCTCCTCTGTATTTTCTGTTTTTTGAACCCTCAGGTTTTTACCTTCAACTTCAGTTACATAGCGATCTATTTTTCTACAGTATTGAACGAATTCTTCATAATCGGGATTGGATTCGTATTTCAGCTCAGCCTCAATTTCATTGAATAAGCCTATGGCCATGGAAGCGATTTCGAGGTTTTGCTGAAAGTAGAGCTCTTCTCGGGGACTATGGAAGGTCCCACTGCCTGCCTGCCTTCCACCTTTCCATAAAAGGAAAAAAACTGCCTTCCTCGTAGTGGTCGAAATAATAGCAGGGCTAACGCATCTCCAAGCTCTGTAATATCTTCTCTCTGAAATTCGCATTCC
>CAZMAV010000029.1:0-48597 GCA_964564415.1 uncultured Bacteroidia bacterium
TCATCTTCTTTTTTCAAAAATATATTTCATTTTTTTGGAGATACGTTAGCCCTAGCTTTTTTGGCCCTTAATAAAAAAGTAATAATTATCCTCAAAAAGTTGAACCCCGGGGAGCAAAGCCTTAGATTATTCTTCAAATACTTGCCATGGACTACCTACGCACCCCTGAAGAAGCCTTCAACAATATCCCTGAGTTTCCCTATCCTCCGAAGTACCTGGACTTTCAGGGATTGCGGATGGCCTACATCGACGAAGGAGAGGGAGAAATCATCCTCTGCCTTCATGGGGAACCAAGCTGGTCCTTTCTTTACCGAAAATTCTTTCCTACACTCAGCCCTCCCTACCGGATTCTGGCGCCAGATCTCCTGGGCTTTGGCAGGTCAGACAAGCCCAGCAGGCAGGAGGACTATAGCTTTCACCTGCATTACGAAAGCCTTAGACACCTTATCCGAGAACTCGATCTCAGGGACATTACCCTGGTCTGCCAGGACTGGGGAGGTTTATTGGGCCTTTCTATCGTAGGGGAGCATCCCGAGTGGTTCAGTCGGCTGGTCATCATGAATACCTTTTTGCCGGTGGGAAATAAGCTGCCAATGGCTTTTCAGCTATGGAAGAACTTTTCGCAGTTTCATCCCAATCTTCCTATTGGCTGGGTAATGAAATTGGGTACCTACCAGGCCAAGAGTAGGCAAAAGTCAGTCCTGGACGCTTACAGGGCACCCTTCCCGGACAAAAAATACAAGGCAGGAGCCATGAAATTTCCGGCTTTGGTCCCTCAATCTCCGGACATGGAAGGGGTGGAAGAGATGAAAAGGGCCAGAAGGGTCCTCAAGGAATGGGAAAAACCCGCTTTGGTTTTATTTTCTGACAAGGATCCCATCATGCGGGGGGCGGCTCCGGTTTTCAGAAAATGGATTCCCTTCGTCCAGGGCAAACCTGAAATCGTGATTCGGGATGGGGGCCACTTCCTTCAGGAAGATAAGGGTGAGGAAATCGCCGGCCATATCCTTACCTTTATGAAAGAAAATCCTTGAACCCACACTTAGCTAGCTTCACCTTCATGAAAAAGTTTTTCAAAATCCTTTTCAGATTTATTTTTCTCCTCATTCTCGCGGCAGTCATAGGCCTTGGCAGCCAGTATCATCCTGATATTCCGGTGGAGGAATTGAAAAAGACCTATGCCAATTCGGAGTCTGAGTTCCTTCAGGTAGAGGGCATGAACATTCACTACCGGGATGAAGGCAGAGGACCGGTCCTTGTCCTTTTGCACGGCACCTCCTCTTCCCTGCACACCTGGGACGCCTGGGCAGAGCGCCTTCAGATGGACTTTCGGGTGATAAGAATGGACCTTCCTGCCTATGGGCTTACTGGACCCCATCCCGATGGCAAGTACAGTGATGGAGCTTATGTCAATGTCTTGCACAAGTTTCTGCAAAAACTGGAGATCGACAATTTTCACATAGCCGGAAATTCATTTGGTGGCAACCTGGCCTGGCATTATGCCTACGAATATCCCGAAGAAGTCCAGAAAATGATCCTGATAGACGCATCAGGCTTTCCCCAAAAAGGGCTGCCTCAGATTATCGCCCTGGCAAGAAATCCTTTACTTCAGCCCTTGGTCGAGTACATAACCCCCAAGTTTTTGGTGGTTCGCAACCTGGAAGATGCCTACAAGGACCCTAGCAGGATCGGCGAGGCTACCATCGACCGCTATTTCAAACTTACCCTTAGAGAAGGCAACCGAGAGGCTTTTGTAGAAAGGGCCAATGGAGTTTTCTCGGATCAGACCGGGAGGCTCAAGGCCCTCACCCAACCGACCCTGATCATGTGGGGGGAGGCCGACACCTGGATTCCCCTGGATCACGCAAGAAAATTCAACGAAGCCTTGGTCAACTCCCAGGTCATCACCTACTCCGATGCAGGCCATGTCCCCATGGAAGAACTTCCGGCCCCTACTGCAGCGGATGCCAGGGCCTTTCTCCTGGAAAATGAGGAAACTTTTCCCGAACTAAACTGATGCAAGAACTTTATCCCATTATTCAAAAATGGCAGGGCGAAGGAAAAGCCTTTGCCCTGGCGACCATCCTAAAAACCTGGGGCTCGGCGCCACGCCCAGTTGGCAGCCATATGCTGATTTCGGAAGACATGGAAATGGCAGGTTCGGTAAGTGGAGGCTGTGTAGAAGCTGCTGTTGTCCGTCAGGCTCAGGAGATTTTAACGGAAGGCAAAGCCAGAGAATTCCACTTTGGGGTATCCAATGAGGAAGCCTGGGAGGTGGGACTGAGTTGTGGAGGTAGACTCGACCTTTGGATAGAGCCATGGGGAGATTCCTCCTCCTGGGAAGCCCTTTCCCTACAGCTCAATGAAGGAAATCCCTGTATGTGGGTGGAAAAAATCGATGCTCAAGCTCCCTCTCATACCCTCATCACTCCCAAGAAAGAGTTGATCGGTGCGGGTCTGCCGGAAGCCCTAATTGAGGGGGCCTTTGCTGCCTACCTCCAGCGAAGGCATGGTCTCCTGGAATGGGAGGGGAAGAAATGGTTCGTTCGGGTATTGCCTCCCAAGTCCAGGTTGCTCATCATTGGGGCCGCCCACATCAGCGTAGACCTGGTGATTCTGGCCCGCATATATGGATTCGAGAGCATCGTGATAGACCCCAGGAGCCTCTTCACACAACAAACCCAGTTTGAGGTGATGCCGGATCAGATGCATGCGGCATATCCTTCGGAGGTGCTGGAAGAGATGGAACTGGATGCCTATACCTATGCGGTTGTCCTTTCCCACGATCCAAAGATTGACGACAATGCCCTTCCCTACCTCTTGGGCTCAGAGGTGGCCTACATAGGAGCCTTGGGGGGAAGGAAAAACCAAACCCGCCGCCAGCAACGGCTGAGAGAAGCGGGTTATTCTGAGGAAGAGATTGGCCGAATTCACGGACCTATCGGGCTGGACATCCACGCCAAAGGAGCCAAAGAGATAGCCCTTGCCATCATGGCTGAAATTATAAGTGTAAAAAATAAATACGTCTAACACGGAGGCGGAGAATGCTTGTTTAGCTCCTATCCATCTATCCGAAGCCCTATATTCATGGCCACCACGACTGCCCCTAAATCTCTTTCGCTTTTTCCGGTATTGCTGGTAAATTTTATCGGCATGCTGGGCTACAGCATCGTCATTCCCCTCCTGGTTTTTTTGGTAAAAAAGTTTGGTGGCAATGAAGTTGTCTATGGCCTCCTAGGGGCCATCCATCCAGCCTTCCAACTGGTAGGGCCACCCTTGCTGGGACGCTGGTCAGATGATGTGGGCCGGAAGCGGGTCCTGATGGTGAGCCATGCAGGAACCTTTCTGGCTTGAGGGCTTTTTATTATCGCTTTGATGCTTCCGGTAGAAAAACTCTTCGAGGTAGCATCGACCCTTTTGGGCAGCTTCTTAATTTCCATCCCCCTTCTCCTCCTGATTGGAGCCCGTGCTTTGGACGGCCTTAGGGGGGGAATGTCTCCGTCGCCAACGCTTATCTTTCTGACATTTCAAATAATCAAAACTGAAAGGCCAACTTTGGGAAGATGGCCTCTTCAACCAGTTTGGGCTTTATCGTGGGTCCCATGCTGGCCTCCATTTTGGGAACCACCTCGATGGGGACCATGCTTCCTATCATGGTAGCAGCGGGAATTTGCGATTCTGGACCAGGACGGCAATATGATCCGCTTTGGAGAGCACCTGGTTGAGGGCTAAAAATTAAAATCGAGCATGATGCGCCAGCCAAGATCGGGAAATTTTTTCCAGAGCAGGACGTAGTTGCCCTGGCCGTTGGAGTTATAGGTGCCTATTTCCAGGATGGTAGCTTCATCGACCTGTACCACCTTTTTGGGTGTCAGGCTAATCTTCCAATTGGCTTGGTTCATATAGGCGTAAGACTCGACGATGGGGCCCCAACCCTGAACGACCCTTCCCCCGTTGACATAATAAGATTCCGGCGCATAAGTCTTGTTTACCAGGGTTTTTGGCTTATGCTTATTGGAGAGTTTCTGCCAGAGTTCTCGTTTTGTGTCAATTTCCTGGTAGGCCGTATCCTCAAAGGCTTCCCGGGTCAGCAGGATCTCCAATTCGATTTTTTCCTCTCCTTTCACCTGACGCCAGGCCCTGAGGATGTTGTAATTGGCCCTGTCCCGGCGATCGATTTCCAGGATTTCGAGGCGATTGCCTGCCTTGTCGAGGAGAGAATCCGACTGCACAGGAGATTCTGTGGTATCGATGTATAGGACATATTCTCTAAATCCATCGGTCCACTCCTCCTTTCCTACAAAAAGCCTTTCTTCGATCAGCCAGGCAAATTCCGGAGTGTATAATTCGTCATAATAATCCAGAAAAGTTCCCCCGTCAATGTCGATGCGGCGCTTTTCAAGGGTGCTGTCCCTCTCCTGGCCCAGGGAGTGGTGGGGGATTAAAAAATATAAAATTAGGGCGATGAGGCTAAGAATGGTGCTTTTGTCCATCAGGCAAAAAATTGAATCATCTCTTCCAGGGCAGATATGAGTTTACCTACCTCGCTTTTGTTATTGATATACGAAAAAGAAGCCCTGCTGGTGGCGACGACTCCATAGTGGTCCATGAGGGGCTGGGTACAGTGATGGCCGGCCCTTATCGCTATCTGCCTGCTATCCAGAAAGGTGGCTACATCATGGGGATGGACGCCCTCAATAGCAAATGAGAAAATTGGCGCCCGCTCCTTTGCATTTCCCAATAAGGTGATCCCTTGCACATCGGAGAGCATGCCCTGCACATAGCGGGACAATTCTTTGAGGTAGTAACGAATCTTTACCCGGTCCAAGCTCCGAATGTAATCTATGGCTGCCCCCAGCCCCAGGACCCCAGCCATGTTGGGGGTTCCCGCTTCAAACTTCGCCGGAGGTTCGGAGATCAGGGTTTCTTCAAAATTTACCGATTTTACCATTTCCCCACCCCAGAGCAGGGGCTTCATTTCATAGAGCCTTTCCTCTCTGATGTAGCAGACTCCCACCCCGGAAGGGCCATACATCTTATGCCCGGAGAAAACATAAAAATCCGGCTGTAGGGCTTCCATGTCCACGGTTTCGTGGGCGATGGCCTGGGACCCGTCAATGAGAACGGGAATTTGCTTGCTCCTGGCCAGGGTGATAAGGCGCTTGATGGGGTTGATGCTGCCCAGGGTATTGGAAACGTGGACACAGGCGACCATTTTGGTTTTGGGGCCGAGAAGTTGCCAGTATTTTTCCAGGTCCAATTCCCCATTTTCATTTATGGGGATGACCCTAAGTTTGGCTCCATTTTCTTGGCACAGTTGCTGCCAGGGGACGAGACTAGCGTGGTGCTCCATGGCCGAAATCAGGACCTCATCTCCGGCCTTTAACCTGGGCTTCAAAAATCCTTGTGCGACCAAATTGATGCCCTCAGTGCTGCCCTTGGTAAAAATAATTTCTTTAGGCGTACCGGCCTTGACAAAGTCCTTTACCTTATCTCTAACTTCTTCGTAGGCCTCTGTGGCTTCACTCGCCAATCTATAGATGCCCCGGTGCACAGTAGCATATTCTTTTTCATAAAAATCTTGTATGCGATCAATGACCGACTGTGGCTTATGGGTGGTAGCAGCATGATCGAGGTATACGAGTCCGGGATGATGGCGGAATATGGGAAAGGCTTTTTTATGTGCTTCTGGCGAAAATGTCATATCGAGGGGTTAGAAAACCGGGCCATGGAAGGGGAAGGTGTTTTCCACTTCTCCACCGGGCAAATGATTAGAAAAATAAGGATAAAAATGTAACATTGAATCATCTAACTGCAAAACCTATGATTTCTGTTGCCGACGCCACCGATATCGTCCTCTCCCAATTGTTTCATCCTCAGGTAATCGCTTTGCCTTTGGAGGAATGCATGGGTAAAATCCTGGAAGAAGACCTCATGGCAGACCGTGATTTCCCTCCCTTTGATCGGGTATCTATGGATGGAATCGCTCTGTCTTATGATGCCTGGAAGGCTGGAAGAAGGGAGTTTCCAATCTGCGGAACGGGAGCAGCAGGCAGTCCACAGGTAGTATTGGAGGACCCTGATTCCTGCGTCGAAATCATGACCGGAGCCATGTTGCCCAAGGGCGCCGATGCCATCGTCCGCTACGAGGAAGTCGGCATTGCCGAGGGTGTTGCCAGGCTGGGAGAGCTAGAAGTCAAGCCCAGACAAAACGTACACGTCCAAGGCTTTGACCAAAGAGCGGGTGATATTGTCGTCTATAAGGGATCGAAGATTTCTGCAGCTGAAATTGGGGTGGCGGCAAGCATCGGTAAGACAGAGCTAAGGGTAGCCTCCCTTCCCAAGGCCATCATTATTTCCAGCGGGGATGAATTGGTAGGGGTCTCGGAGGCTCCCCTCCCCTATCAGATTCGTCGGTCCAATGCCCATCAGCTGCAGGCGACTCTTGGTGGCTGGGGTTTGAAAGCGGATCTGGCTCACTTTCCGGATAATCCCGAAGATATCGAACAGAAGCTTTCCAAAGTCATGGAGCAATATGACCTTGTCATCATAAGCGGGGGCGTGTCCAAGGGAAAATTTGATTACATGCCGGAGGCCCTTGAGAATTTGGGGGTGGAAAAATTCTTTCACCGTGTCAAGCAGCGTCCCGGAAAGCCCTTTTGGTTTGGGGCAGTGGAGGGAGGACCTACCGTATTTGCCCTACCTGGTAATCCTGTGTCTTCCTTTGTCTGCCTGCTCCGATACCTGCAACCCTGGCTCAGGTCTTCTTTGGGACAGCCTCCCTTCGAGACCCGCTATGCCCGGCTGGAAGCTCCCATACAGTTTGCCCCTGATTTGACCTACTTTGCTCAGGTTCTCCTCACCTACAATCGGGAAGGGGAGATTTTGGCTCATCCAGTAGAGGGCCACGGCTCGGGCGACCTTGCCAACCTTACCCATGCTTCTGCCTTTATTGAATTGCCGAGGGGGCAGGATGGCTTTGAGCAAGGTGAGGTATTTGCTGTCATTCCCTTTAGGTAAATGCTATTGGGGTCAAAAAAAATCGGGGCTTTCCATGTGTGAAAGCTCCGATTTTATCATTTATACCAAGCTTACTTAAGTCCCAGGGACTGCATTTCAGTTAAGAGTTCCTGAAGCTCTTCTTGCTGTCCGGTAGACTGATAATGCCGCTGAAGAAGTTGGAGGGGATACATATACTGGAAGTTTTGCTGGGCTCCCTGTTCCCCCACGCTGTTGAAATACCTGATGGTAGCCAGTGCCCTTTCTTTGGCGAATTCGAAGGCCACTTCCGCTTTTTCTCTCATTCCCAATCTTTCGTAGAGTACACCCACCTGAGAAATGAGGTAAAGCTGAGGCGTTACCTCTGTGTAGGGCATTTTCTCCTCTTTAAAAAGGAGTATTTCAATAGCCCTTGACTTAAGGGTATCTGATTCTGCCCGAAGGGAGGCGATTTCATCACCGATGGCACCCACCATGCTGAGGTTGTCGGGATTGGCCTCCAGAGAATCCTGAAGGACTGCGATCTCGGACTCCAGCCCATTCATTTTTTGGATATGTCCATTGACCAATCTGTGGAAGGTCGCGTGATAATTGCTCAGCATCCTCATGATATTTTCATCATAATAGATGTCTCCCCGGTCCAGGTTGGTGTAGCGGAATTTCCCAATCATGTTTTCATACATGAGGTCAAGGTCGGTAGCTCCCGGAAAATTGGGGAAGTAGGGATCATTTTCTGCCCTGGCACTGGGGTTATCTACAGGAAGAATGCGGTAGGCTAGCCCTTCAAGTCGGAAGAAATTCTTCAGCCCCAGGAAGGCATTGGGAGAAACGGTATTGGCAAAGTATACGGGTCTTTCCCATCCACCTTGAGCCACATTTTGGAGAAGGTCGAGAATCAGGACATCCTTGAGTTCGAGGTACTGACGACCTTGGGGTCCACGGGGAGGAACGGTCCAGCGCATAGGGCTTTGGACGTAGGGCAATTCGTCATTGGAAATAATGCCCTTGGTCAACAGTTCCTGACCATTTGCGGGAAGGCTCAGATTGAGGGGACCTCTGACGGCTTTGGATTGATTTTTCTGACCCACGTACTGGTCTCTTTCCAGGGAAAGGGGCAGAGGTTCGGATTTATTGACCTGCTGTTTCATCTGCTCGATGTACCAGTCGGTGTTTACGTAGCTTAGGCAGAGCACCCTTACGTCCGTCCTTACATTTTCCACCTCTTGAATGTACCAGAGAGGGAAGGTATCATTATCCCCATTGGTAAATAGGACTGCATTGGGTGCCAATGAATTAAGCAGGTTATAGGCAGAATCCGGGGCAATGTACCTACTGGCACGAGAGTGGTCGTCCCAGTTTTGCATACCCATGATGATAGGAGGAATCAGTCCAATCACCGTGGCTACATAGGCCGCCGACCCTTTGAGGTAATTTTTCAGGATATCGTAGAGACCGATCACCCCCAGTCCTATCCATATGGCAAAGGTTTGGAAAGACCCGGCAAAGGAGTAGTCTCGTTCGCGGGGCTGCATGGGATACTGGTTGAGCCAGATGATGATGGCCAGTCCGGTAAAGAAGAATAGCATTCCCACCACAGCGGCATCTGTCCCCCGTTTTTTGATTTGCCAATAGAGGCCGAGTAAGCCCAGGATCAGGGGAAGGAGGTAATAGTGGTTCTTGGATGGCTGATTTTTTATGAAATCAGGCATTTTTGAAAACTTACTGAATTCAAAGCCATGCTCCCATTTATCGTCCTGGGTATCGCTTTCCTTACCCACAAAATTCCACATAAAGTACCTGCCATACATATGCCAGACCTGGTAGACAAAGAAGAACCTAAGGTCTTCTCCCGCTGTAGGTCGGTCATCATCGGGGCTGTTTTTGTCTTTGCCTAAGTTTTCTACAAAATTCTTGTAGCCATAGGGGCCCATATCATAGCGTTCGCGGGCATACATCCTTGGGAACCACTTTTTATCGCTGTCCCTGTATTTGTAAGTTTTCTTTTCACCTATGACGGTGTATTTATCTTCGCCTTTTCTGAGGACTACCTCGTCGCCTACAGTTTTGTAGTCATAAGGACGAGCGTTGTAGAGGGGACCACGTATCAGGGGACGGTCTCCATACTGCTCTCTCTTCATGTAGGAGAGGAAGGTCTGAGAATTTTCGGGGTTGTTTTCGTCTATGGGGGTATCTGCATTGGAACGAATCCTAACCATGGCATAGGATCCCAGGCCAATGTAGACCATGATAACAGCGATGAGGGATACGTTGAGGATGAGATTCTTGGTCTTATGGCTATAGATCAGTCCTGCGACGATGCCACCGATCAATAGGAGGAAGGTAGTCAGGGTACCAGTATCAAGGGGAAGGCCAAGGCCGGATTCGGAGCCATTTTCGAGGACTGTAGTCAGATTTTTCTCAAACCACCAGGCGATGTCAAAGGTGTAGAGGATGATGCCAGTCTGCACCAGGCCAAGGATACCGACGGAAATAAGGCCAGTCAGGAAAAATCCGCCCCAGGAGAAGTCATATTTTCTGAAGTAGTAGATAAAGGCAAGGGCGGGAATGGTAAGGAGGTTGAGCAGGTGGACCCCGATGGAAAGTCCCATGAGGTAGGTAATGAGGATGAGCCAGCGTTCATTGCCGGGCTCATCGGCATGATTTTCCCATTTGAACATCAACCAGACTACGATGGCGGTAAAAAAGGAAGAAAGGGCGTAAACTTCAGCTTCGACGGCATTGAACCAGAAGGAGTCTGCAAAGGTATTGGCCAGACCGGCTACGGCTCCTGCGGCCATGATGGTTACCACTTCGTTTTGGCTGAGGGCTTCAACGGCCTTGCCGATCATTTTTCTTGCCAGGTGGGTGGTGATCCAGAAGGTGAAGAGGACGGTAAAGGACGAGGAAAGTACGCTCATAAAGTTGAGCATCCAGGCAATGTTTCCGACCTCATTGGGGCCTCCGAAGGAAAACATGGCAAAAATTCTTCCGATAAGAAGGAAGAAGGGTGCGCCGGGTGGGTGAGGAACTTCGAGTTCGTTGGCGCAGGCGATAAATTCGCCACAGTCCCAGAAGCTGGCCGTGGGTGCCATGGTCAGCACATATACGATCAGTGCGATCCCAAATACGATCCAGCCGGTGAGGTTGTTGATCCTTTTATAATCCATGGGTAAGAGTTAGTTCGCTTCGCAGTAATTTGGTTTGTAGGTATAAAACTAGCTATTCTCCTTTACACCTTCAAAGGCAACAGGTTCAAAGATATAAGAATATTTTCTTCTTGACATCTTCTAATTGCAATTAGGAGGGTCAAAGGGGACAAAGAGCCCTTAGGCGAGGGCAAAATTTTATAGATTAGCTTAAAATTTGGACTTTGTCTTTCTATTACTCCCATACCATAAAGCCTTATTTACTAACTTGATATAGATTAGTAAGCTAGGGAATGGAATCAAGACTGTTTAAGCGAGCGAGGTCGATTTTTTATTTAGCTTGAGCTGAAGGGAATGATTCCTAAAAAAATAGTCCTGGTTGAAATTCTGGCTATTCAGAAGTGTACCCAAACAAAAATACAATCCATGGTAATAATCGTTTTCGGTGTCTCCGGCAGCGGGAAATCCACTGTCGGAAAATTGATTGCCGATGGATGGGAGGCCGATTTTGTCGATGCTGACGACCACCATCCCCCCGCCAACATAAAAAAGATGGAGTCTGGAGCCCCCTTGGAAGATTCCGACCGGGTACCCTGGCTTCTCCAACTCCGCGAAGTAATCACCGGCTACCTAAGCAGAGGTAGAAACCTAGTCATGGCTTGTTCGGCTCTGAAAAAGAGTTACCGGGAGGTTCTCTCGCGCGAGGATCGCAGGGTCAAGTTTATTTACCTGAAAGGTGATTATGAGACTGTCGCTTCTCGTTTACAGGACCGGGAGGGACATTTCATGCCGCCAGAACTGCTTCGAAGTCAGTTTGAAAGTCTGGAAGAACCCTTGGACGACGAGGTGATCGAGTTTTCGATCGAGGAGGCTCCCATGGATATTGCCCATCAATTGCTAGACCAGGTTGCCAGGGAAGAAAAGAATTTTTAGGCTCGACTAATTCTGATTTTCGACCTCTTCCACCATTTTCATGACCTTTTCCTTGAGGCCTTCTTTGTATTGGAGGAGTTTTTCGGCAATGGAGGAATCGCTGGCTCCCAAAATCTGAGTGGCTAAGATTCCTGCATTTTTTGCCCCATCCAAGGCTACAGTAGCTACTGGGACTCCCGAAGGCATTTGTAGAATAGAGAGCACCGAGTCCCATCCGTCGATGGAATTAGAGGACTTGACTGGGACTCCGATGACGGGCAGGGTGGTAAGGGATGCGACCATGCCGGGAAGGTGGGCAGCTCCTCCAGCTCCCGCAATAATGACTTTTATGCCTCTTTGACGGGCCCTCTTAGCGTAGTCAAGCATTCGCTCGGGGGTACGATGGGCTGAAACCACGGTTATCTCGTAGGGAATCTCAAAATGTTCAAGCATTTCGACAGCGCCCTTCATGACCGGGAGGTCGGACTTACTGCCCATGATGATACCAACCATGATGTTTATTTTTAGTAATGATAAAATTGACTCCTGCTCTCAGCCTGTAGGAGTTAGCGGGCTACTTTTTCTTCAGCGACGACCTTGAGGATGTGCTTGACCTGCCTGGCTTTTTTCTGTAGGACTTCCAATTCCTGATCCAGGATGATGACGTGTCCCATCTTTCGGTAGGGTCGGGTTTGGGCTTTTCCATAAATATGCGGAAAGGCGCCGGGGATGCTGAGGATTTCCTCAATGCCTTCGTAGCGGGCGACGCCCTCTTGACCTTCTTCGCCGAGGAGGTTGACCAAGGCGGCCGGGCTGATCTGCTGGGTACTTCCGAGGGGAAGGTTGAGGATAGCCCTCAGGTGCTGTTCGTACTGCGAGGTAAAACAGGCCCTGATGGTGTGGTGCCCTGAATTGTGGGGACGGGGAGCCATTTCATTGATAAGAAGTTCTCCATCCTTGGTCAAAAACATTTCCACAGCCATGATGCCCACATAAGATAGCTTCTCTACGATAGAACGGGCCATCTCCTGGGCGCTGCGGGTGATGTTCATGGAAATGGAGGCGGGTGCGTAGAGGTATTCGACCAGGTTGTGCTCGGGGTGGAAGGCCATCTCGACGACGGGGTAGACGGAGGTATCGCCTTTGGAGTTTCTGGCGACCAGGACGGCCAGTTCTTTTTCGAAGGGGATAAATTTTTCCAGAATTCCGGGAGCGTCGAAGGCCTTTTGGAGTTCGTCCTTGGTTTTGATGACCTGTACCCCTCTTCCGTCATACCCTGCCCTTCCCAACTTGTTAACTGCAGGGAGAAAATCTTCCATATTGAGTACGTCTGCCTTGTTGTCGACGAGGCGGAAGGGAGAGGTTGGAAGGCCCATTTCCTCAAAAAACTGCTTTTGTTCTCGCTTGTCTTGGATCAGTTGGATGGTGCCGGGGTTGGGGAAGACTTTTTTTCCTTCGGAGGCTAGTTTTGCCAGGGCTTCGGCATTTACATTTTCGATCTCTATGGTAATGACATCGAGTTCTTTACCAAAATCGTAGAGGGTATCGTAGTCGGTGAGGCTTCCTTGGGTAAAATGATGGGCATAGGGCCTGGCGGGAGCCTGGGGATTGGGGTCCAAAACGTAGAACTGAATGTTGAGGGCGATGCCTGCCTGAATGAGCATCCTCCCGAGTTGGCCTCCTCCGACGATGCCTACCTTTGTATCGCGATAAAATTCCTTCATTTCTCTTGTTAGATGGTACAGCTAAGTCTTAAAATTAACAAAAGTAATGGGATTAGTGGCAGTGGGTAGGGGAAAATATTTTGATTAGGTGTTTGGAGCAATTTGAGAAATTTTGGGGGGATGTTAGAGGGAATGTTGGGGGAGGGGAAGAGTTTTGTGAGGAATTTTTGGGTTATAAACCGTTTGGAACGGTTTTTTATGATATGAGGGCTAGACTTAAAAATATAAAAATCTGATTGTCAGACTACTAAACCCAAAAATTCGCTCTAAACCGTTCCTAACCGTTATAAACCGTTTGGAACGGTTTTTTATGATATGACGGCTAAACTTAAAAATATAAAAATCTGATTGTCAGACCGCTAAACCCAAAAATCCGCTCTAAACCGTTTTAAACCGTTATAAACCGTTTGGAACGGTTTTTTATGATTTGAAGACTAAACTTAAACATATAAAAACCTGAATATCAGACCACTAAATCCAAAAATTCGCTCTAAACCGTTATAAACCGTTTGGAACGGTTTTTTATGATATGAGGGCTAAACTTAAAAATATAAAAATCTGATTGTCAGACTACTAAACCCAAAAATTCGCTCTAAACCGTTCTTAACCGTTATAAACCGTTTGGAACGGTTTTTTATGATTTGAAGACTAAACTTAAACATATAAAAACCTGAATATCAGACCACTAAACCCGAAAAATTCGTTCTAAACCGTTCTTAACCGTTTTAAACCGTTTGGAACGGTTTTTTATGATTTGAGCCCTCAAAAAGTCATAATCCCAGCCCCAAACTCCCTCCTCCCCTACTCAAATTCCCGCATGGTGATCGATATGCGCCTGCCCCCATACCTTGAAAAATGAGGTACCTCATGGGTCCAAACCCTATTGGTCGACCAGGGCAAAAACCAAACCGATCCATGCTCTAGTAAAATATCCTCATATACCCTTCCTCTATAAGGACGCAAACGAAGGATTCGCTCCTCCCCAAAAGATATCGTCAATACTGGTGCACCTGCTTTCAGACAGCCCTCGTCATCCCGATGGGCCCCTATGTAATGCCCAAGCTTGCCCTCGTACCAGTTGACCAACAATCCATTGAACCCCAAGTGTATCTCCCTTCTCGCCCAGTCCAAATAAGGCCTCAAAATCTCCGGAACAGCCAAAGCCTCACTCAAACCTCCCGAAAAAGGATAATCCCTCTCGTAAGCCTGCTGCCAACGTGGAAGTTTTACCTCCTTACCAAAAATCTTGATTTTGTGAAAGTATTCCGGATGCATCTCCCATAATTCCTCCAGCTCCTCCCCGGAAGGCAGCATTTCCTCTGGCACTCGCCCCAGATATACCCCTCTCCCTTCCTTATCCAGGATGATTTCTTCAAAATTTTCATTCATCCTTCTCCTTTCTGATCAGCGCGGGAGGAGCCCAAGCCAGACCTGCCAAATTTATGGCATTCACTGCCGTCGGTTTGGCGCAATAAGGGAAGTCAACACCCTCGATCACATCTCCATAGGCTATCCCATCCTCCACACGTATACCCTGATACTGACGATTGTAGTTTTCATGGGTCTCCATAATTCGAATTCCCGCAAAACCCTCATCATTGAAAGGCCTGTGATGCTCACCTCGCCCAAAGCGGTCCAATCGATAAATCATCATTGGCTTCATTTCTGGCATGTAAACCCTTGTCATCCCTTCTACATATCGAGCCAACTGCCGGGAAATACCATCCACTTCCCCTCCATAATACCTTCTCAGACGCCTTTCCCGCTCCGTCTTGGTTACCGGAGTAGGTTCAGAAAAAATCCGAAAAGACCGATTGTCAATTACCCCATCAATGCCCTCTATGTTACCGATCATGTCATTATTGAGGACGCCAATGATCTTCCAGCCCTCTTCTTTAGCCACTTTTGCCATGTGCTTGCCTCCAAACAATCCCTGCTCTTCTCCCGAAAGTCCTGCATAGATAACGCTATGAGAAAATTTGTACCTGGAAAGGACCCTGGCAGCCTTCATGGCTCCTGCCATCCCAGTCGCATTATCATTGGCTCCAGGAGCATCAGTGGTAGCGTCGGTAGCGCTCGAAGCCCGAGAATCTATATCTCCAGACATGATAACACAGGAATCAGGATAGGTTATTCCCCGCTGAATGGCAAGTACATTCACCAACCAGGTATCCTCTTTGATTCGCGTATTTTCATCCCCCTTCACCATATTTCGCTGGTAAAAGACCTCCAGACAATTTCCACAATTTTCGGAAATGTTGTCAAATTCAGCCTTTATCCAGCGGCGGGCAGCTCCAATTCCCCTTGTATCCGAAGCCGTATCAGAAAGGGTATTCCTTGTACCAAAAGAAACAAGCTTGCACACATCAGCTTCTAAACCTTCGGCAGATACGGAATTGATAATGTCATAGAGGCAAGGATCGGTTTGAGGAGGAACTTCAACCTGTGCATTCACCCTACATGTTGTACCAGGCAACAAACAGAGAAGGAATAAATTACGAAACACTATAATTTCTATTTAATTAAAAATAAAAAACAATGGGCAAGCAAGGAAAGAAAGTAATTAGCCTCCATCCAAGCCCCTTAACCAACCATGCATCTCCTCCCAACTCAGGGTCGCACAGGTCATCCTGGCAGGAAAAGACTGAGCTGCAGAAAAGGCTTCAAAGTCTTTTTCGAGAGAACTTATCCCCTTTCCTTTAACCAGTCCAAGAAAGTCTTCAATGACCCGCTCCGCCTCAGCTAGGCTTTTCTCTTCCAAATGCTTGACCAGCACCGAGGTGGAAGCCTTAGAAATGGCACAACCAAATCCATGGAAATGCATTTTTTCGATTTTGCCCGCTTTCAAACCAGGATATAATATAAATTTATCCCCACAGACTGGATTGTAAGCCGAAATGCTCAACGTGGGGTTTTCCCGTTTTTCAAAATTATAGGGCGACTTGCTGTGGGTCAATATGACTTCCTGGTACAGTCGCTGGAGTTTCTCTTGCATGGGTCTCAGCTAAAAGGAAAATTAAATCTACCTAATATTTCAGTTACAGTCGAGAAATCCTTAATTTTCCTTAGCCGATCTATTTCAATCCCTTTCCCAATATGTTGTATGACAAGCATGGCAGAATCATCAATTACCTGAGATTGGCCATTACCGACCGCTGCAACCTCAGGTGCTTTTATTGCATGCCTGCGACTGGAATCACCTACAAACCCCGAAAGGAACTCCTGACCTTTGAAGAAATTTTGCGCTTCGTACGGCTAACTGCCAAGAAAGGAATTAAAAAAATCAGGATCACAGGTGGAGAACCCTTTCTCCGAAAGGGAATCATGGATTTCATCTCTGAACTGTCTAAAGTTCCCGGAATAGAAGGCATCCACATTACCACCAATGGCACCCGGACCAAGGACCTCATCCCGGAATTTCGTGAGATTGGCATCACCTCGGTCAACCTCAGCCTCGACAGCCTCGACAGGGAAAGATTCCATCAAATTACCAGAAGAGACGAGTACGCCAAAGTCATGGAAAGCCTGGATTCTCTCCTGATTCACGGCATCAAAACCAAAATCAATGCAGTAGTCATGGAAGGCAGAAATATCGAAGACCTCCTGCCCATGGTCGCCCTCACCAAAGACCATCCGGTAGACGTTCGGTTTATAGAAGAAATGCCTTTCAATGGAGCTGGCAAGGAAGGAAGCGGCCTGCACTGGGACTACCCAAGAACCCGCGACTACATCCAACAGCATTACCCGGATCTCTTCAAACTTCAAGATCCCGCCCACTCGACCTCTTTTAACTTTGGAATACCGAGACACAAGGGAAACATTGGTTTTATTGCCGCTTACAGCCGCCTTTTTTGTGGAAGTTGTAACCGCATTCGCCTAACCCCTTCAGGTATGCTCAAGACCTGCCTCTACGACGACGGTGTCCTCAATCTCAAGGAATTGCTCCGAAGTGGAGCCACCGATAATCAAGTCTTCCTGGCTCTGCAACAGGCCCTGGACCATCGGCCCAAAGACGGATTTGAAGCTGAAAAACAACGTAAAAAAGGGCGCCCCGTCAGCGAAAGCATGGCCACCATCGGAGGCTAACCCATTTTTTATATCTACAAACCATTAGCTTGTCTCTGCTCCTAACAGGTTCTGACCACAAATTCCTATCGAATTACCGTCAGCTTACCTTGAGTAGGTCCATCGTAAATCTGACAGCCGGTAAATTGTATGTCATGGATGCGCCAAAGCAGGCTCTGTCGGCTGGCCGGCAAGTCCTTGATACTGCCATCCCAATTGTGAGTGGGCAAAGGACGACCATTCTCGTCAAAGCCATAGCCCTCAATATCCCAATCCGAATTCCACTCCCATACCTTGTTGCCCCAGGTATCATAGAGAGACAAATGCAACTTGCAAAGTCCTACAGCCACCGCTTGAAAAGCATTGTCGGGATTGGGACCGCTAGGTATAATAGCATTGGGCATCTCCAACCCGTGAATATGAGGATGAATGAAAGCCGTATCCCTGTCCAGACAGCCATTATTATTGGTGTGGGTCAGGATAACCCGATAATAATCCGAATCTACACGGGCAGAATCTCCGGTACAATCACAGATTAATGAGGGATTTTCATTGTACACCTTTTGAGGTTCCCGCTCTATAGAGGGAGATCCATCCCCAAAGTCCCAGAAGAAATTTTCACCCGGGCGAGGAGACTGGTCCAAAAACCGGATGACGCCCAGCCTTCCGGTCAGACGTGTATGATCGAAGGCGACTTCAGGACTCTCCTTGATGGAAATAGGAGCAGGAAAAATAAAAGTATCCCTACATACCCCAAAGTAACTCACATAAAGGGCCACCCTGTATTCCCCGGCCTCCCGATAAGTGTAGACAGGATTTACCGTGTCCGAAAGAATGTTACCATCCCCAAAATCCCAGGTGAACTCATTGGCACCAATAGACTCATTGATAAACCTGACCTCCGAAGGTGAACAATTTCCATCCTGCTCAAAACTGAATGCCGCAATTGCCCGTGGATAAAGAAAGGATTGGACCAGGGTATCCCGACATTCAAAATCATTCGATACAATGAGACTAATGTCATAATCATCGGGAAAACTATATTGAGCCACAGGTTCGAATTCATTGGAAGAAATGTTGGACTCAAATTGCCAAAGGTATTCTGTGGCATTAACAGAAGTATTTGTCGTGAGCACCGTCACCGTATCCTGGCATTCTCCAATGATGTCCAACAAAAAATCAGCCTTTGGAGGATCTCCCACTGCCATCTGGGCATAGGCCGTATCGAAACAGAAGTTCTGATGGTCCAGCACCAGCCTTACTTCAAAGGTATCTGCAAAATCGTAGGTGTAGGAGGTCGCTGAATCGCGGGATCTGCCTCCATCTCCAAAAGACCATTGATAACCGGTGGCATTGTCAGGACTTTGAGCAGAATAAAATGATACGGGCAGGCTGTAGCACCCCACCTCCACATCCTGACCTATGGCAGCCCTTGGCCTTGGAAATACCTCGATTACTCGTGTGGCGGTATCTGAACATCCATTGATGTCAGAGACAATATGGGTCAAGGTGTAGCTGCCCGGTGATTCGTAAGTGTGCAGCGCAACAGAATCTATGCTTGTATTGGCCGGACCAGAAGCGGGATCACCAAAATCGTAGAAGTGAGAGCTTATGCCCCTGTTATCTACAGACTGCGAACTGACTTCCAGGGTATTTCCTCCCCCACAGATGCTGTCCCATGAAGCAGTGAAAGCCGCCTGGGGAGAGCTGAATACAGAGATTTGTTGGCTGAGGCTATCAAAGCATTTGTCATCAAATGACACCACCAGGGTAGCGGTATAATTGGCGTCGTCTGCCCCGGCAAAGTAGGTGAAATCAAGGGGAAAGTTGGGATTGACAGAATCCACTCCCGGCCTGAAGTTGACATAGGAATCGGTAAAGTTGGTAGAATTTTGCTCAATGACCACATTCAGGGGACCACAGCCTTGATCGGGGGTAAATGTCCAGGCAGCCTCTGGCTGAGGAAAAATCGTCAGAGATTTGACCAGGGTATCCTTACAGCCAAGCCCCGTTTCGGCGATCAACTCTACCTGATAGCTACCCGCTTGGGTATAAGTATAGTCAGGATCGGTCAGTTTGCTCGTATCATTGCCAAAGTTCCAACAGTAGCCCAGTTGATTTCCTGAGGATGTATTGGTGAATGAGACATTGACTGGAGCACCACAACTATCTGGAAGGAAAAGATCAAAATTCGCCTCAGGCTTGGGATTCACCTGAATCAACAGGCTGTCTCTATCCTCACACCCCAGAGAATCAAAGGCCGTAAGAACCACTTCGTAGCTTCCCGCCTCCTCAAATACATGAACCGGCGACCTCAGAGGAGAAAAATTACTGTCTCCAAAAGCCCAAAAATAAGTAGGATTGCCGGGAGTCTGATTGGTAAAATTCACCTGAAGAGGGGCACAGCCACTAAACACATCTGCCGTAAACTGGGCCTGGGGCTTGCCTCGCACCGTAATCCTACTGGTATCACGACCGGTACAGCTGTTTGAAATGGTATTTGCAGACAGAATGATTTGGTAGGTCCCTGCCTGGTTATAAGTATAAGTGGGGCTGTTTGACCTTAGCGTATCACCATTGCCCATATCCCAAATGTAACCCACTGCATTTCCCATTCCTGCTGTATCCCTAAAACTAATGGGCTGACCAGGACAAGTGAGGGTATCATCAGGCACAATAGCGAGTTCGGCATAAGGAAGAACCGTAATGATGACAGTATCGGTATCCGAACTGCAAAAATTAGAAGCATAATGCTGGACAATGTAAGTTCCAGGATTGCTGAAAGTATGGGTCACCGTATCCTGGGTGGTGATCCCTGATCCATCCCCAAAGTCGAAGTTGGTCGTATCCTGAAAGGAAAAGTCCCTGAAGGTAACTGTAAATGGCGCACAGCCCACCCTAGCACTGGTATTGAAAAATGCATCTACAGTGTTGGGAAGTACCGTGATGGGCTGAGTAGAGGTATCACTCCCACAGGAGTTCTCTACAACCAGGATCACTTCATAGGTCGTATCAGAACTTCCACTGTAGCTTAGGACAATATTGGTAGGAAGAGAATCGGTAGAAACCAATTGGCTAAAGTCATCCACATACCAGGAAAAAGAAGTAGGACTCCCCGTCGAGTTATTGCTCCAAACAGGAATGTAGGGGGAACAAAAGGTCGAAAACTGAGGCCCAAAGATTGAACGAGGAATAGGTCGTACCGCAACAGAATCCACAAAGGTGAGCGAGGAACAAAAATTACTGATGGTCAGGCTAATGTAGTAAGTAGTATCATTGACCCCCTGAGGAAAAAATATCCGAGGAGGGCTAGACGACGTACTGCTTCCATTTCCCATGCTGTCTCGCCCCCCGCCAAAATCCCAGAAATAGCTTCCCCCCGCAGGATTGCTCAAGTCCTGGATGTCTACTGCAATTCCATCCAAACCCGGAAGGATATCCCGCATCGAGCAAGCGCTGTCCACTCCATCTATAAAATTGGGAAAGGGAGGCTCCGACACGAAGATGGTGTCAAAGGTCGTGTCTACACATTGATTGGCATTCAAAGCAATGTGGGTAATCACAAATCGGCCAGTGTCTGTATATGTATAGCTGGCATTGGCCAAAATAGAAGTATCCGCTGCGCTGTTGGGGTCGCCAAAGTCCCAAAAATAGCGGTTAGCCCCCAGACTGCTACTCGTAAAGTTGGCAGCCACATTGGTACAGGCATCGGCTGGGGTAGGAAAATCTGCCTCAGGTATTGAAAATACCTCTACCCTGCCCAGAACCTCATTGCTACATCCCTGGGTAAAAATGCTGTCAGTATAGATAAATTGGACGGTGTAGACTCCAGGGGTATCATTGGCGAAAATATATTCTCCTGAAGGTAACTGACTGACACCTGCCCCAACCCATTCTCCAGATACCAGGCTTCCATAAGCCAGGCCATTGTCAGACAGGGAAACAGGAGCGTCATTGGCACAAAGGCTATCCGCCAGTGCCGTCAGCGGAGGAGGAGCTTCTACCCTCATGCTAATGGAATCACAGACTTCGCACTGAAGGACTCCCGTACAGTATATCAGGGTAAAAGTGCCATCTCCGGCAAGACCAGGATCGAATCTTCCACTGTCAGACACCACCATCCCGGGCCCCGACCATCGACCATCACTCTGACCCACAGGAGGATAAAAGCCCGAAAGCAAAAAGCTACCCTCATTTTCGCAGACTGTATCAGAAAGCCCGGCAGAGACAGAGTCAGGCTCCACCACTGTTATTACCATAGAATCGCGGTTGGTACATCCCAGTCCATTGGTCGATGTATAGTAAATTGTCTCGCTGCCCACCCCTGACAAAGTAGGGGTATAACAGCCTACCAAGGTATCTGAAAGGCCAGCCCCTCCCGACCAAAAGCCGCCTGCGGGAAAAGCCGGATTCAGACAGACCTCACCG
The DNA here is from genome assembly GCA_964564415.1 of uncultured Bacteroidia bacterium. Classification (GTDB taxonomy): domain Bacteria; phylum Bacteroidota; class Bacteroidia; order J057; family J057; genus JALEFZ01. Next base: position 21,275 of record CAZMAV010000029.1, read on the forward strand.
GGAAGTAAGCAAAGCGTAGTATCTTCTCCCGCATCCACCAAAGGAAGGGAATCCACCTGTATCCTTCCCCTACTACGGCTAACACAACCTACCGTATTGATGCTGTCTGTGTAGGTAAATTCGACGAGGTAACTTCCAGCTACCAGGGTATCGAAGAGGGACTCATTTAAAGCAGTATCGAAAAACACACCTCCTCCAGACCATGTTCCCCCTGCCAGTACACCATTAAATTGACCATTGTCTTCCAGACTTACAGGGCCACTACCTACACAGAAGGTCTCGTCCAAAACAGAAATAGAAGGGGTATCCTGAACAGTGATCATGACGGTATCACAGTTGAAGCAAGAACCTACGCCAAAGCAATAAACCAACTGATGGGTACCTACCCCCGCCCCAAGAGGATCAAAATCTCCCGTAATCATATTCACCCCAGGTCCCGACCAAGAACCTCCATTGGGTAAACCTCCCAGGTTGATAATCCCGCTATTCAAACAGAGGCTGTCATCCTTTCCTGCATCGGCCAGAAGAGGGGGAACGACAATGACAGCTACAGAATCAACATTCCTGCAAGAAAATCCATCCGAGTACTCATAGTAAAAAAACAAGGTATCTACCCCCATCACAGAAGGATCAAAGGTCCCCGGTACTCCAGGATTGGCATTGGTATTGACCAGGGCTGCGGTTACGAGGGAGTCCTTTCCGAACCAGGTCCCGGGCATGGGGTTGGCGACCGGTAAATCCTGAATGGCCGAAGTCTGACAATAAATCTGACTGTCAGGGGCAATAACCACATTGGGCAGGGCCCGCAGCCGCACCCGAATTTCATATCGGCTGACACAATTATTTGAGCTGCTGCCATCTACATATTCATAGGTCAACCTTGTAAGCTGATTGATGGCGAGGGAGTCTGGATCGAAAAGCCCTGTGCTTCCATTTACAATCCCCTGGCCCCGCCAGATACCTCCAGTCGGGAAGGCCCTCAGCAAAAAGGGAGGAGTATTCTCACAAACTACTGTATCACTGGCCCCTCCACTCAGGACAGCCGTGTCAAGCACTGTATAGACCACCGTGTCCCGGCTTTCACAAGAATTGCCGGGATTCAAGGTATAAACTAAGGAATTGAAGTTGGAATTGGCCAGAAAAGGATCAAACTGACTACCTCCCAGCAAACCGGGATTCCCCGATGGAATAGAAGTCCAGGAGCCTCCACTAAGGGTGGGAAGGACCACGCCAGGATCATTTTTACAAAAAATGCGATCCCCCTGAGCATCGGCCGGAACAGGAGGTACAATAAAAATGAGAAAGCTATCCTGGCTTCTACAACCATTGAGATCGGTGTAGGTAAAATATATACGTACTGTGTCATCTGTCGAAAGGGAGGGGTTGAAGAGCCCCTGGATAGAATCAGTAACGCCCGGCCCGGACCAAAAACCATTTCCGCCCGTAGGCGAAAGGAAGGGCTGAGCCAACTGCTGATCTGCATTCACCAAACAAAAAGTCGTATCTGCACCTGCATCCACAGCGGGCAGATCGTTCACAAATACCAGGACCTCCTCTACATTTTCGCAGCGAAGGGCAGGGTCAAAATAGACATAGAAAAGGGTATCTGTCTGCCCAGCCTGAGTAGCTTCATAGAGGCTGTTGCCAATGACATTGGGACCGGTCCAGATACCCCCACCCGGAGAGACTCCCGATAGTAGACTTATGTCCACCGTATCCCCTACACAAACTGCAAAATCATTGGCACTGATGACAGGGAGAGGGTTTACATTGATAAAAACTGTGTCTTCGAATGAGCAACCCAGGGTATCTATCACGTAGAGTACTTGTCCACTTCCCAGGCTTGGATCATAGCAAAAACTGCTTTGCGCCATACCACCAGGCAAAAGGGTCCAGTTTCCTCCTCCCGGGTTGGGGACCAGACAATATGCGCTGTCATCCACACAAAGCGTAGAGTCTGCTCCTCCGCTGACGTTGCCCTTGTCAAACAGGTTGAAGGTGTCGCGGACCACAGTGGCCCCACATTCATTAAAGAAGGTGGCGGAAATGATCCTGATCGGACTGCCTGGTACAGGGGTGAAGGCAATAGAAGGAGGAGCTTGTCCCAAAAAGCTAGCAGGACTGGCATTCGGCCCAAAATCCCAGACCACACTGTCCAAGGGACTGAAATTTTCATTTACATTACCCAAAATACCGGGCTGTAGGCTTACTGCCCCACAGGTATCCGGCAAAGGTAGAAGGTTGGCCCTGGGAGGCCCCTGCACCGTAACATTGACCGAGGCTGTATCCGAACCACATTCGGGGGTAAAAATTTCCATCAGCACATTGTACTGTCCGGGAGAACGAAAAGTAATCTGTATCTCCCTGCTGGTATCGTTGCCTTGGGTATAGACAAAGTTGCCTCCCCCGCTGACCCTCCATTGATAGCTTACATTTTCCAAAGGAGTGGAAGCATTGGAAAAATCTACCACAAGGTCTTCACAGCCGATCAGGGGAAAGGCACTGATGCTGGCTTCCGGAATAGTGCCAATGACCACCGGCTCGCTTAGGACATTGTCCTTACATACCGTGTGGGTAACCGTATGGGTCACAAAAAAAGTATCCGGCCCCGGGTAGGTATGGGTCGGGCTGACGAGGGTACTGGTATCCAGAGGACCAGAAGCAGGATTGCCAAAGGTCCACAAATGACCAATCTCCGAAATACTGACCGAAGGCTCCACCGGAATGAAGGTCAGTTGGGAATCCAGGGGCCAGCAGGCAGGGTCAGGACTGTAGGTAAATCCGGGATCCGCCACCACATATACATTAAGAGAAGACTGCTTAAAAGCCCGGTATCCACAAGAATTGATGGCTTCTACCCTGATTTCAGGGGATACCTGAGAATTCAAAAAGGGAGGGATAAAATCATAAATATTGGTGTAAGTACCCACCGTGTCCACATCTTCGAAGTCCCCGGGATTGTTGGCGTAATCCCAATATATTCTGTAAAAATCCACATTTTCGGGACAACTCACCGGCAGGCTAAATTCAATAAAAGCCGTATCCCCTTCGCAAAAATCCAAGGGAGGAATATTGAGCGTGGGATCATCCGGTCGGGTAAAGTTTCGCGCTCGGTCCAGTTCCAATGGACAGGAAGACCCACTGGCCCTGACTACAATGGGAAAAGATCCGAAAGTCTGATAGGTGTGTGTAAAGACAGGTGAATTTGTCAGGGTATCATTGCCATCCCCAAAATCCACGAATAGCGGAGTCAGGGTAGCAAAGGCAGGCCCTGAATTGAAGTCGAAATTAGCCGTAAAGCCACTGTTGCAGGCTTTACCTACAGAACAGTTCTGAATATTGGCATTGAAAGGGTCAAAGCTAATCTCAGGTTGGTAGTTGACACTCACCACCTGAGTATCCCGGCAGGCGACCACATTATTGGTATCCACTGTCAGCACTACCTGATAGTTCCGGGGAGTCGTATTGAAGGGGTAACTGTGGCTGGTACTCTGACCATTAGCTGTAGTTCCATCCCCAAAGTTCCATTCAAAGCTGGGATTAGGACCAAAGTTGGTACTTGCGTTAAAGGTCTGGGTTTCATCGGGGCATACAGGGCGGTTGGGACTGAAATTAAATCCACAGCTCTGCGCATTCATTTGCTGAAAACCCAACAAAAGTAGGAGAAACAGGGGTGTAATGAATTTCACGGTATAGGGTATTTTGTATGAGTTATCTGGATGTATAAGAATTAATTTTAGCTATTGAAGGGAACGTAGCAGTTGCATCGGGTAGCATTGGGAAACTGCCAGATCAAAAAGGCTTCTATGCTTCGCCCTCCTCCGTTGATCACCCCATTGAGGCGGAAGGAATAACTGAAGCCCAACCTGAAGCTTTGGCTCCAAAGCCTGGAATTACCGGGAAGATCGGCCTTCATCCCCATGGAAAGGATGGCCGTGTATATGCTGGCCTGTGTCTCAAAACGGTTATCGGGATTGTCCGGATCTAAGCCCCTGTTGGCTCCGTTAGGCATTACGCGGCCCTGACCCCAGGCTCCCAACCAGTATTCTCTCTTGTTGCTGGTGGAAACTGACTCTCTTATGGTCCATACCGCTCCGAGTTGATTGGACCAGGACGTAAAACCCTGAGGGCGAAAGTAGGCCGTGGCAAATTCCATGTCCGAGCGAAACATACCTGTCAGCTTTTGTCGGCCTCCTTTTCTGAGTTCTCCCCTCCCATAAGAGAGGTGGAAAGTTCCCCTGAAAGTCCGTTGAGGCTGAAGTTCCAGAAAGCCCATGCGCCCCGGAATGTGATGCCCCGCAAAACCAAAAAGCAGTTGATCACCTCTTGTCTTGCCCAGTCCTAAGCCGGAGATGCGAAGCAAGGCTCCCGCATCCAGGTCAAAAAAATCTACCGAAGAACCAATCAGATCGTTTAGTGGACCAAGGGGACTGGGACCCAGAATGCCCGGCATCAGAGGATCCAACTGGCTGGGAAAACGAAAATTATCCGAAACTAAGTTGTAGTAGTTGTAACTCGCCCTCAGACCTAGGCTAAATTCAAATTTTCTGGGCCTGCCATAGCAATCCCGGAGCCGAAAAGCGTAGGAAAAACTGGCCCTGTTCCAGCCAATCTTACTGTCGGGAGAGGAGCCGGCCTGGCTGTTGAGATACTGAAACCCAAATCCGGAATTGATTTGTGAGGCATCTATGCCCAGCTCCAGGTTGTAGGTCCGAAAAATAGCATCTGATCCTCCGATTCTATACCACTGATCCCTCATACCCGAAGAAAAAACAACCCCTTTGTCATAGCCGGTAAAAGCGGGATTGACGTACATTTTCTGGGCAAAATAAAGGCCAAACACGGGGTCCTGGGCCAGGGAAGAGGGAATCAAACAAGCTGAAAGGATAAGCAAAAGGAATAAGCGGATCAAGGGTCTGGGTAGGTCTTGCCTCATGGGTTCAATACTTAGGGGTTATGTGTATATATATTGTCCTTGTCTAATGAATTCTATCAACAAAAATATCTGATTATTTGCGAACATAAAGTTAGAATAATTTTCCTATCACCCATTATTCTTTTCATTTTATTTTGATGAATTTTACTAACTCAAACTTCGAATTACCTGAAAAAAATACAGCTCCTCATCCCAGGCCAAATAAAAAGAAGGGACAGGCTCACGCCTATTCCCTTCATTAATAATCTCCCTGGTTAACTTTTGTATGTCTTGCTGTCTGTGCGATAATTAATCTATGTACTCAGGGGCTTTTCAATTCCTAGGATAAATTCCTGATAAGCTAACGTATGAGCTGTGCTGTTTGCTAATTGTCGATGTGTTCTCAAAGTGCTGATTTATGGTTATGTTGCCTGTAACTAACGAGTGAATCTAGGTTTCTGACGATTCTTTCCTGCCTTTCTCTGAGCGAAGCAGCTCCAAAAAGGAGGGGGAAAAGGACATCAGAGGCGCCTTCCCCCTTAAACTCCCTGGTATATTCTTAAATTTTTTTGGCTAGAGCTTTTCATATTGTCTAGTATTTCCCAGGGATAGCTACTTAAATCAGAATCTAAATTGTGTGAAAGAACTTTTCATTTCCGTTAATTGATTATGACTAATAATAAGATTTTAAATAGTATTCCAACAGGTCCAACGAGTAGAAAGGTGTTGACAAGAAGTAAAAGCAGGCTTTGAGCAAGTGAATAAATATTTTACATATTCTTACACTTTAAAATAAATATGAATTAAGAAATACACATTCTTAAAAATTGTATTTCCACTTGGACATTAATGATTATCATGAATGAATGGCTAAGGCGCTGTTGGGGTTAGGATAAGTAGTTTGTCTTCACTCCCAACAGCGCTATTGATTGTATCACAAAAAAAATGATTCGTGATAATCACTATTATACTCATTCCGACCAGAAGAATTTGTTTGTGCAGGGGAGGAAGGAATAGCCAAATGGAATTGCTAAAGAGGGTAATTCTATTTCACCACCTCAAAAGCTACATTCACTCATTGACCAGCTGTTTTTACTCGCTAGCTCTGGTTTTTGTCTTCTTCCTTTTTCTCTTTATCATACTTACTCAGCTTATCTCCTACTTGAATACCACAAAATTAATTGGAGACAGTTGTCGTTTTTCTACCAATGAAAAATTATATTGTGGCGAAAAGACTGATCTGGCAAAGCGATTACGTGTATTAAATGTATTATACTTTTTAATTTTCTCCATAGTCATACATACAAAGTCAACATTAATAATTATCCTAACATGATCGATTACAGCCCCTACAAGCAGCTAGTCCTAGACCTTCAGTCCGTAGACTCGCAAATCTCACAATTGATTGAGCAGATCATTGCCGAAGCCGAGCACCTCGATGATCATCCGGAAGACTCCACCGACGACCTTTACGACCTTATCAATCAGTTGGAAACCGCCCTGCCCGGGTCCAGCCTAACCGAATCCCAGGTCTCAGATGTGGAGAACTTCATTACCTTCATAAAAAATGAAAAGCCTAAGCGCCAAACATATGGAGGAGATGATCCCAAACTTATGTCCTAACCTTAAACTTTGAGCAGTGATCCCCCGATCCAATAGCCAAATTAAATATCCATGTCAATCAAAAACTTTAACCGCTCCTCCTGGATCATCCTAATAGGAATAATAGGCTTAGTCTTCATCTCATTGACTTACAACAGGGGATTCTACACCTATTTTATCCAACAGTACCAGCGTACTCAGCAGGATGAGACCCTCAGGTCCGAACTCGAAGAGATCGACAGGATACAGCAAAAGGACGCCTATCAAGCTTTTCAATACGCCCAGGAAGTTTTGGAAAGGCATCGGGGAAGCAGAGACCAGGAAGCCCGAGCCGAGTTGTTCTACTGGCTCGGCTTCCTGAATTATGCCATAGAAAAAGATGGCAACAGAAACCTGATCTCCCTAACCTTTGCGCGAAAGGCAATCTCCATCGGCCAGTCTCTTAGGGATAAATACCTCCAGGCAAAAAATTCCAAACTCCTTGGAGCGGTCTACCTTTCTCGCAAGGAATACGACTCTACCCGATTTTTCATCAAAAAAAGCTTGGATCTCTGTAATCAGCTCGACAAATCCGATCCAAATATCAAGCATCTGATAGGGGAAAATTACAAATCGCTGGGAGTAGCAGTCCTTAATCAAGCGGTTTTTAACCCCCGAAAAGACAGTGTTTTTTCCCTCAGTGACAGCCTTAAAAGGTCCATCTTCCATCTGGCATATGCGAGGGAATTGTTTCAACAATCGGGAACGAAGGGCCTCGAGGATGAAATCATCAGCCTTCGCAACATAGCCATGGCCTATCTCAACCTAAAATCATCTAAAAATGCTATCTTCTATGGGGAGGAAGCCCTTCATAAGGCCCGGCAGTTGGGAGACATTTATGTCATGAAGCAATCCTACCAAAAATTAGGAGAAATCTACAAGGATATCCACTACGACAGCGGGACGGAGCAAGACCTCAGGAAAGCCAGTGCCTACCTCCGCGAAGCCCTGAATATCGCCTCCTCCGATAGTTCAGAAATTTATAGATCGCTGGGTAACCTCTATCTTTTAGGTGATTATTTTGCTAAAACTGAAAAGAAGAAGAACTTATACCTTGACTCCTCTAAATATTTTTGTATGCATGGAATAGATGTGGCTGCAAGAGAAGGAAATGCAACTTCCTTGAAAGATATCCTGATTGATTACTCATATTTATGCTCCCAAAAAGGTAATTGTCAAAAAGTTTTGGATAAAGCGAATGCTACTTATTTCAATTTAATAAAAGAAAATCAGACCCTTAGCTTTGCGGAAGAGTATGATTTTCGGAACTTTAAGTTAAAGCAAAAAGAACTTCAATATCAGCAGGAAAGGACCATCTCACTGCTGATCTACAGCTTTATCTTTGCCATGGCGGTCGCCATCTTTTTCCTCTTTTTCCAAAGAATGCGCCTCCGTGCCATGAAACAGCAATCGGAGTCTCGAATGGAGGCCCTCCAAGCCCAAATGAATCCCCACTTTGTTTCCAACTGCCTCCACGCCATCGAAACCCTCATCAACACCAATCGAAACAAGGAAGCCTCTACCTATCTCATTCATTTTTCTCGATTGGCCAGACTCATCCTTGATCACTCCCGTCAAAAAGTCATCTCACTTTCTCAGGAAATAGAGTCCCTCAATCATTTCCTAAAAATCGAAAAGCTCAGAATGGGGGATAAACTCAATCATGAGTTTGTCATTGACCAGTCCATAGATCCCAATCAAATCATGATTCCTCCCCTAATCCTGCAGCCCATTGTGGAAAATGCGATTTGGCATGGCCTTCAACCCAAAGAAGAAGGGGGAAACATCACCATAGAATTTTTGAAGGAGAATGAGACCACCCTCTACTGTGCCATCACGGATAATGGAGTTGGCATGAATTATCACAAGTCGAAAAGGGAAGGACATCAGTCCCATAGCGGCCAGATCATCAATGAGCGTATCGAGATGATCGACAAGCAACAGGGAGCCTCCATCAAAATCATCGACCTGGGATCGGAAAAGGGCAAGGTCAGTGGTACAAAGGTTGAACTTCTCATCAACGTAATTGACCCATAAATGAAAGCAATCATTGTCGAGGATGAAAAACTGGCTCAGGAAAACCTAATTCAAAAGCTTGAGGAAAACTGTCCCGCTGTAGAAATCATAGATGTCTGCAACAGTGGAGCCTCAGCTGTAAAATCCATTCACCAGAAAGAGCCAGACCTCGTATTCATGGATATAAAACTCGGAGATATGAATGGATTTGGTGTCCTGGAACGGCTCAGGCACATCAAATTTGAGCTTATCTTCATTACCGCAGAGCCAAAATACATGCGAAAGGCTTTCAAGGAGGATGCTATTGACTACTTGGTAAAACCTTTTTTACCAGAAGAATTGGTAGACGCGGTCCAAAGAGCAAACCTCAAATTAGAAAGATCCAGAAATTCCAATCCTGTTCGGAGGATAAAGGTCCCTAACAGTCATGGCTACCGCTATCTCAACACCGATGATATTGTCCGCTGTCAGGCCAACAACAATCGATGTAAAATTTTCCTTTGGAGCCGTGAAATCGTAGATACTTCAAGATGTTTGGGTGAAATTGAAAAGCTTCTATCTGAAAATAACTTTCTACGAATCCACAGGGGACACTTAATCAATAAACTGTTTCTTAGAGAGCATTCGAGGGAAGATGGAGGATATGTGATTTTGAACGATCATGACGAAACCCGGCTTCCGGTAACTAATAGAGACCTATTCAGGTAGATTTTTCAACCCATCCATGATTTACGCACTTCTTGTCGGCATCAACAATTACCAGGACCCTAAGATCCCCGACCTTGGAGGCTGTGTGGGAGACAGCCAGCGGATTCAGGCTTTCCTACAAACATTTACCCAGCAAAGGAGCATAGGCTTTGCCTATAAATTCCTCCACAACCAGGCCGCCCATCGCGAAGCCCTCCTTTCAGAACTCTCTACCTTCTTCTCCAAAGCCGGGCCTGAGGACATTGCCCTTTTTTACTTTTCCGGTCATGGCAGCTATGAACTTTCCCCCTCCGATCCCCATTTTTACCTGGACAATGGAGGCCCCACCCACGAGACCATCTGTCCCTATGACAGCAACTATGAAAGAGGAGAGGCCAAGGTCTGGGACATCGCCGACAAGGAATTGAGGCTACTCATTCATCGCATAGGTTCTCAAAACCAAGGTGAACAGGGTCCAGAAGTGATCACCATCTTCGACAGTTGCCACTCCGGCTCCGCCACCCGCCATAAATTCGTCCCGGGGACCAGCAAGGAAAAAAATCCAGATTCTCCCCCTTCTTTACGCCCCGTGGATAGCTTTATCCAAGGGGTCTTCATCCATGGGAAATATGCCCTGCCCCCCAAAGACGAGGGGCCACGTCGAATTCATTTTGCCGCCTGTAGCCACAATGAAAGGGCCTGGGAAGGGCGTCTCATAGAAAATGGCAAAGAGACAAGGAGTGGTTATTTTACCCGAGCCCTCCTCGACGCTCTCCAGAAAACCCAGACCGAAATTAGCTATCAAAACCTGCAGCACGCCTGCATAAGCGCTGTCCACAATCGCTGGAAAATTGATACCCAGCATCCCCGCATAGATGTGTCAGGAGGGATTTCCCTCCACCAAAATTTTCTCATTCCCTCCAGGCAGAGCCAATATCCCAGAGGGGGAAATTCTCACCTCCACTTTTTCAACTTCCAGCAAAATAAAGAGGGTGAATGGACCGTCAACATAGGCGCTGTTCATGGCATGCAAACACAGAAAAAGGCCAGTTTTAATATCTATAAGTCTGTCCAGGATGGGGGGGATTTTATCGGTACTGCCAGCACCCGGCGCATATTACTCAATGAGAGCATTTGCGATTTCACTGCCAAGAAGAGCATACCCTCTGCCTCAGACATGCTTAGGGCTCTACCCCAGCGGCTCCCTCTTCACAAATACAATGTCTATCTGCAGGGAGATCGCAGTGATTTTACCCGCTTGCCCAGCAATTTCCTGGGCCAAAGGTCTGGACATATAGATGTATGGATGTTTCGCGAAGAAGTCGAGCACAGCCTCAACATTGGGACTCCCTTTCCCCACGAAAATGTAGATGAAGAGAAGGTAGTGCGGGTCAGTGAGCAGGAGGCTACAGTGGCCCTCTACATTGATGAGGAATACTACCGCCTTCGATATACAGAAACAGGGCTTCCCCTCCCATTGCCCCCGGAAGCCCTACAAATCAAACGGTTTGAAGAAGGTAGCAAAACGTCTCGCATGGGCACGATTTCAAAGCTCCTCCTCCATTTGGCCACCTACGAAAGACTGCGACAGCTCCAAAATCCCACATGCAGCATTACCGGAGAGGAGGCCAGGGGACTCAAAGTAGTAGTGGAATCCCCAACCCGGGAAGAACTCAAACACAGCCTGACCTATGGCCCGGAAACTTCCTTCGATACCAAAATTCAGCTTAGCCTGGATGTAGATCAGAGGGAAGAAAGTTCACCACTCAGGATTAAGCTGATTAATGAATCTGACAGAAGGTTTTATGTAGTTGGGGTCTATCAGTCTCCTGATTATTCCAGCCTGGAAATGTCCAATGAGGAAGTAAAGAGCGGAGCAAGCCTTCGGGTCGATGAAAAGGGGTTTCAACTCTCCAATTTTGAAAAGGAAAGTCCCCATCAGGCTAGCCACCATTATACCCTGATTATCAGCACCAGAGAAATACCCTTTCTCCATACAGCTTCCTCCCACAGCCTCAGCGAGTTATATGAGCAAATCATGGACACGATGCGCTCCAATTATGAGGAGGGTGAGCAGGGCCAGGAATGGTTTTGCTCCCACATCGACATCAAGCTTCTACTAAGCCTGGGCAGGATAGGCAAGGAAGCCCTCAGCCTTGCTGGAGGAAAACTGAAGATACACCCACATAGAACTTTCAAGGCCAAGGTAAGCCTCTCTTCTTCTGCTCGTCATTTTCGGATTCCCGACTCGGATCTTTTCATAAAGCAGCAATTTGAAAGCAGGGGTTTGGAATTGCTAGACTTTTCTTCCGGGGATTACACCCTGAAAGAAACCATCCTCGAACTCCACCACCTAGAAAATACTAAAGAACTTCAGGAAAATCCCCTTCACCTGGACCTATACCTTCCAGGACTTGAAAATGGGACCTCCCTCCTGGCCGTCAGCCTGCCGCAAGACATTTACCTCCCTGGATCGAATCAGGAAGATCAATCTATGCTTCTGCCTCTCTTAGGGGAATCCTCATGGAATGGACAAGGAAGATACAACTTTAACTTAGACCATTTACCTCCAGGTCCAGAGGATGGCAGGGGGGGAGAAAGGTCTGTCAAGATTAGCTTTGTTCTCCTTCCTGAGCAGCAAAAATCCAGAATTACAGCAGCCATAAAGGATTCATACCTGGACCTGGGCCGGCTCTGACTCATCCTGTCTTCTCTTCCTCTTTGGCTGCCTGCCAATAGCCCTCCATTTCTTCCAGGTCCATCTCTTCCAATTTCCGCTCCTGTGCCCAGGCCTGAGATTCAATGTAGGCAAATCTCCGCTTGAACTTGTCGGAAGCCTTGGCAAGGGCATCCTCGGCATTGATTTTCTTGAATCGGCAGTAATTGACCAGGGCAAATAAGAGGTCTCCCATTTCCTCTTCTTTTTCTTCTTGAGAATCGGCAGCCAGCATTTCGCCAACTTCTTCCTGCACCTTGGCCCAGACTTGGTCTTCTTTTTCCCAGTCAAAGCCCAGATTGGCCGCTTTTTCCTGCATGCGCTGGGCCTTGATCAGTGAAGGAAGGCTCTGTGGTACTCCTGCAAGGGCCGATCGCCTTCCTTCTCCTTTGAGTCGTCGCTCCTCGGCTTTTATTTTTTCCCAATTGGCATTGATTTCCTCCTCACTAGCGCCTACTAAATCTCCATATACATGGGGATGCCTGCGAATCAGCTTGCTGATCTGCTCCTCCAGGACCCCCGCCATGTCAAACTTACCCTTATCCTTCGCCATGGAAGCATAAAAAACGGTGTGCATCAGCAAGTCTCCCAGCTCATTGCGCATCTCCTTGTAGTCATTCTGCAAAATGGTATCGGATAATTCGTAGGTCTCCTCGATGGTCAGGTGGCGGATGCTTTCCTTGGTCTGCTTCCGATCCCAGGGACACTTTTCCCGGAGTTCGTCTACCATGTCCATCAATCGCTGAAAATTTTCTTGTGCCTCAGTCATTATTTGGATGAGTTAAATAAAAAAATGGGAACCTCAGTGAAGTTCCCACAAAACTATGCATTAATGTAGAAGAGGACCCGGAATTTTCACCTCATTTTAGATCATTTCCCGAAAATGGAAATCAAAGAAAATGAAAATATTTGGAAGGTAATCTTCGCTTCTATCTCTATTGGTAAGATAGAGGTTCTACCGTATAGCCTTCCTTGCGCAGCAGTTGGATTACACCCTTTTTACCAAAGAGGTGGGCAGCACCTACGGCTACGAAGGTAGGTTCTTCTTTGGCCTGAAGGATGATTTTCGGAATCCACCTTTCATTTCTATCATCCAACAACTCAGCTTGAACATTGGAGACCTCTTCGTATTCGCTCATCATGGCTACCAGGTCCTCCAGGTTTTGATCCTTGTAGAGGCTGATCATGCGGTCAAATATCATTTTTTGGAAATGAAAAGAATCCACCATGGTCATCATCATGCTTACCTGATCCTGTATGGGAATCCCATTGATGACCGAGATTTGGTCATCCACACTTTCGAGGCCACTGACTTCCATTTTCTGCTCCTTGGCCATCTCGGAAAATTTTTCTTCGTAGGAGACCATGGTTCCATTGACCATTGTGGGATAGGCCAAGCCCATTCCAAGCATTGGCTTCATCCGTTCTACCGCCATCATTTCCATGGGTTTAGCCTTAATGCTGTCTTTGAAGAAGGCCTTGAAGCGGTCGTATTCCTCCTCGTTCAGGAGGTCTGCCATGGTTGTATCCTTCATCATGGAGGCCATGGCCACCTTCATCATCAGAGAAGGGTCTCCGAAATCCAGTTCCAGCATCAGGTGCTTGGCTTCGGCAAAGCTTTCTTCAGTCCCTTTGGGCCAGAAAAAATCCTTGTCGCCAATAATGTGAATGGTCCCATAAAGATAGGAGGGAGTTGAAAGGTCCTTTCCAGAGATTTTCCAGAGCAGGCTTTTGTTCTCATCTACCTTGGGGATGGAACTGACTTTTTGGCTGGATTTACAGCCCGTAAAGGTAAGCAGCAGGGCAGCAAGGCCCAGAAATAAATATTTGGTCGCGTTCATGTAGGTTAAAGTTGAATATTAAAATTACTCTTGTTCCATTTCCAGGTCTTCCTCCACTTCGGAGAGACAGGATTTGAGTTCCCGGTAGTGTTTTTCATACAGCTTATCGACATACCAACGAAAAAACCGATGAGCAAGATAGGCATAAACCAATCCCCCTATACCAAGAAATATGTAGGTTTTTAGGCTAATGGAGGATAAGTTCTGCCCACTACCCAAGGCTGAGTGGCCAAAGCCTGCCACTACTCCACCCATAGCCATCAGGGGAATAAGGATGCTCCCCAAGACCCAATAGATGCGCATAAAACTGCCCATGAGCCAAACCGACTTGCGAAGGCTCTGCTTGAGGTTTGCCGCTTCGACGGGATTTTGCTGGAGCAAATACAGCTTGGACCCATAAAAGATCAGGGCTAAGATAGCCGGAAAGAGAAGGCCGAGCAGAAGCAACTGCTGGGATTCCCCTCGCCACATCACATAACTCCAAAGCAGCCACATGGGTAGGACGATGGCAAATATTTCTAACCAGATGTTTCGCTTTATCCTTGCCAGGGCGGAGCGGGACCGGCTTTTGATCACAGCCTTGAACATCTTCCTGTCGATCTCGCAGCTGTCTCTCAGTCCCGATTGATGCTCCTTCCACAATGTCTTCAGTTCGTCCATACTTTTGTTCATGTCAAATGGGGGTTGAGTATTCCCCTTAATTTTTTTTTGATCCTGTTGATCTTGACACCGATGTGGTTGACCGTCAGTCCCATCACCTCAGCAATTTCTTCGTAGCTGTGTTCCTCAAGATAAAGGATGACAATGGCCTTTTCTACCCTGGAAAGGCGGGCTATGGCCTTCCACAATATTTCCTGCCTTTCGCTTCTCTCCAAGTCATTGCCAGATTCTCCTTTTTCATCCACTCCTTCCAGGCTGGCAGTGATGGGCCTTCGTTTTTGCTTACGAATCCCCGAAATAGCAGTATTCAGTGAAATTCTGTACATCCAGGTAGAAAAGCGAGCTTCCTCCCGATATGAGGAATAGGCCCTCCACAGTTGGAGCAAAATTTCCTGGAATAAATCCTCTCTGTCATCAGAATCGAAGGCATAGAGGTGGCATACCCGGTGGATAATTCCCCTGTTTTCATTGATCAAAGCCAAGAATTTCTGCTCTTTCGCTGTCATTTGCTATTGCCATTCCGGTAAATCCCGCTTTAGCATGTGGTACAATAGACTTACCTTATGTATCAGTAGTTGGAAAAAAAGTTTTCTTACACAATCCATGGAACAATCTCTATTTTATGTAGCTTTGTAACCGTACTTCACCAGAAATAAAACTTACATTATGTCTTCCGTAATTTTAGACGGCAAAAAGTATTCTATCAAAGACGATATTCCAGCGGTGGGTATTGTGGGCAATGACATTACATTCGTCAAGAGCGACCTTTCAGAGAGTAGCCTTTACGACGACTATGATGGCATGGTAAAGGTTCTGATCGGCCTACCCAGCCTCGATACAGGAGTCTGCCGGGCCGAAGCCAGAAAATTCAACGAGGTCCTTGGAAAAAAAGAGGGCGTCGTAGGTATTGTCCTGTCCAAAGATCTTCCCTTTGCCATGACCCGTGCCTGCGAAACAGAGGGAATCGACAGCGTGATCGTAGGCTCCGATTATCGCTACGGAGATTTTATCGAAGAATACAATACCGAAATCCTCAGCGGCCCCTTCAAGGGACTTTCTGCCAGGGCCGTTTTTGTTCTCGACAAAGACAACACCATCAAGTACTCCGAATTGGTGCCCAATATAGGGGAAGAACCCAAGTACGACGAAGCCATCAAGGTTGTCGATCAACTAATCAAATAAGATTCGATTGTACATCTTGTATACAAGGAATCTGTGAGTCCTCTTCCCAGGGGGCTTTTTTATTTGGCATAATGCATAGCCAATTCCCGGGTAGACCAGTTGAGACAGTCTTCCATAGAAAAACCCAGGGCCTTTACCACCTCCTCTAAGCGGGCCATGCTTAGGGCCTCCACCTCGATAAAGGGAGGAATGTGGCCCAGGTCGTCCTGGTAATCATCAATGACCACATAGGCATCCTCAAGTTCGTACTGGCTCCGAAATTTTCGGGTTTGCTTGACCACCTCTAGCCCCGCCTCTTCTAAAATTTTCCTCATCGATTCGGGATCTTCCACTCGGGTCTCGATCTCCTCCATGACCTTGGCTGCCCCCCTGGATACATGCTTTTTATAGGCCAGGACTGCTTCCTCTCCTTCCTGCCTCAACCTGAGGACATCTCCTCCGGCTTTGATGCTACCCGCAGAAGTATCGAAGAATAAGGCCTTCATTTCTGCATCAAAGCTCAGCCTTCCGCCCATGGCGGTAAGCTTTTCCCGCAGCTCCTGCACATTGACTTCCAAAATTTTCACCTCTATTTCCTGAAAAGACATAAGAATCTAGCTTAGCCGGTAAAATTAGAATAAAGTTTATCACAAATTATAAGGGGGAAGCCCAGCAGCCCTATCCATGGGATCACCAATCAAAACTTGTGATAGGGTCGAAGGAAAGATAAGGCTTTTCGGAAAAAATCAAGGAAATATCACCCCGGGATAGTCGGGTAGGGAAAACAGGGGAAGACGAGCTCCGCGATCGGCTTTTTGATTGATCGCCCTCATGAATTCGTTGGCGATGACGGCATTTCCCCGCGCGGAAAACGTCAGGCCATCCAAGGAAAATATTCCCCCTGAAAGATGGCCTAGCCCTACAGAAAGCCCTCCTTCATTCATTCCCCCTTCGAGGTTTTCGAAGACACTCGCCAGGTCAGCCAGTACCCATTTAGGACGATCAAGGCCCTCGTTGGCCTGGTTGATCAGGCTGTCGATGCTTCTGTTGTAGGCTTCAATAGCCCTTCTGATGTCTTCCTTTTCTGAGGGATCAAGCACCAAATAATCGGGAATGGGATTTTCCCGAGAAAGTCCAAAAGAAGCTCCACCGCCTTGGTTTTTTCCGATCCGACCCCGCAGAGAGAGAAGGAAACTCACCTCAGTGGTGGCTATGCGAATCCCTCCCAGGCTATCACTATTTTCATAGTAAATGTCAGCACTCAACTCGTTGCAATCCTCTCCTGTACGGAAGCGATGAGGAAGGGCATCGAAATAAGGAAAGCGATCAATTTGAGGAATATTTCCAAGCACAGCCAAAAAATCATCCTGAGAAGCAGCCTCAAGGGAGTCCATCAGGCTGGAAAGATTTTGGGAAAAAAGAGAAGTCGGAGTCAAGGGAAAAGCCGTATTGGCAGCACCGCGGGTAGCATAGGCAAGTATATCTTCCATTCCCATCCACAGGAAAAGAAGAGAAGGCTCCCGATCTTTCCATAAGTCTTCAAAACGCTCTACCTCCTGCCCAGGACCTATCATTCGCTGAAAAAAAGGATTGGCGGGAAGAACATTCGCCTTGGACAATTGCCCCACACGCAAAAAAGGAATTCCGAAATTATCTACCTCCCCGGCTTCAGGCCTGAGGTCGATCCAGTCGGGAATGGCGGGATTCAGCCGGACCTGCTCAGCGATGATCTCCCCATCGCAGCTTCTGAATTTAACTTCCTCTAATTCAAAATAACCCGATCCCTCCACTGGATTGAGATGCTGACGAAAGATGACCTCTCTTTTTCTTTCTTCCTCACTCAGGCTGTTGAGTTGCTCGACGATCAGATTGGGAAAGGCAAAACGCTGACCTTCCTCATAAAGGCCGAGCAAGCTTCCCGTCTCCCTGCTGCCGTTTGTCATTCCTGCCACATAGCGGTCGCCTACCGCCATTACATCCTGCAGGGGAAGCTCTCCCAGGGTAGGCTTCTTATCCGGATTGATCAGAGGCGCACAAGCCGTCATGAAAAATGTAGGAACCAGAAGAATAGCTAAACCTATGTATACCTGCTTCATGTAAGGGACTTCAAAAGATGAAATGCTCAACCTATGCAAAGGGCCAGTAGACCTTGCTGTCAGATCGTATTCTTATATCGTTTAAACGAAGGAAAGCGTTGATAGCTTTGAAAAATTTTATGGGAAAGCCCATTCCGACCGCTCTTGGGCTTATCAAAAGTTTCATTGTCTTAACCCCAACAGCGGTATTCCCAGGTCATACCCCCAACAGCCCTGGTCCAAACTCAAAATCGATAACCCAGATCTATGCAAAAATGATAGGCGATTGATTCATAAATCCCCCCAAAACTGGCTGTGCGCAGGCTGTTGGTCCTTTCACCAGTATAATTATATCCCAAAGAAAAATTGATGACAAGGTTGCGCAGCATAGATACGCCCAGCCCCCCATGGATAGCGATGCGGTCGGCGTCCGGAAGGTCGGGGATCATGAAATTATCCGGTACAGGTGAATTGTTATAAGAAAGTCCCGCCCGAAGATACAGGTGCTCATTGACCAGGTATTCCATCCCCCCATGAAAGCTAAAGGTATTCATCCAGGCTCTCCGGGGAAAATTTAGCAAGCCTCCCACTTCTTCCTCCAGTACAAAGTCCAGAGAATCTAGGGAACTCCAATGGCTATACTTAAGGTCCAGGGCAAATTCCAGTCGACTTTCCGGCCTGTAGGCAAGACCTATATTGGCTTTGAAAGGGAGGGAGATTTCCGTTGAAAATCCCTGGTTCGGGTACTGAGCTTCCAGAGAATTTGGCACATTGAAACTCGCCAATCCATCATTGATATTGACCTGAATCGGCGACCTGAGGGTTATCCCCATGCTCAACTTATCAGAATAAATGTGGTAGAAACCCAAATTTAACCCAAAAGCCAGGCCCTGTCCCGAAAAAGATACCGTTGAACGGGTATTGTCCTTTCCCGAGATGTCAATGGCTCTGCGGCTCAGGATGCTGGTAATCCCATAGGTCAGGCCCAGGCCCAGGCTGCTGCTTTTATTAAGTCGATAGCTAAGAGCCGGCTGAAAAAATAAGCTCGTCAGGCGAAATTCCTGTGCGAGCAACCTTCCGTTCCAATCATCGGGCCACAGGGTAGCCGCTGCGTAGGGAGAGTTTAGGCTGACTCCCAGTGCCAATCGCGGCTGCCCACTCGGTCGAAAGACTCCATAAAGGTATGCCGGAGAAATCGACACCGTATCCATAGCCTCGAAGTCAAAAGCCGGAGGTGCCTCCAAGAAGGAGGTCAGAGGACGATAAATTGAGCCTCCTATCTGAAGATAGCCCCTGCGATCCAGGAAACTCATCCCCGCCGGATTGAACCACGTCACACCCGGACCTTTGGCCAGGGCTGTCCCCGTATTTCCCATGGCGACCTGTCGCTGCCCCAAAAGGGTCAATTGCAAACCACTGCCCTGGCTTGTAGAGGTAAGGGCAAAGCCTAGTAAAAAGGTAAAAAATAGGAATATAGCTCTCATTCGAAATGAATTACCTCTTTTCTAATGCCATTTCCAAGGAACTTATTTTGGTATCCAAGCCTCCCTCCTACTCCAACAAAAGACTCCGGATGATATACTTTCCCTCAAAAAAACAAGCCAGCTGGTACAAGCCCCTTTCCCTTCCCTCCAGAGAGAGACTCAGGACTAGCTCTGAACTGCTTTTGAGATAATCTTTCTCCCAAAGTATTCGTCCCCTGGCGTCAGAAAGCCTGAGGCGAAGGGCAGAGGGATGAGGCAGAGATAGCTTTACCCTGACCTGATCCTTTGCTGGGTTTGGAAAGGGCCTCATCCAAATGGCTTCTTCTTCTGCTCCTACCGATAAACGACCCACAAATAATTCTTTACCGCTAAGCGAAAGAGCAATGAGCTTATAATGAAGGGTTTTGCCTTGAGCCCTTCCATAACCGTCGATAAAGAGATAGGAACTTACAGCGCTTTCCTCGCTTGCCTCTATCCGACCCATGAGTATTTCCTCTCCTTCGCCTACCTTTCGGAGGAGGATGTAGCGGTCTACCTTGAAGTGCTGGACCTTTTCCCATTTCAAGTATACCTTCCCATCTGTCAAAAATACTCTGAAATTGACCTTTTCACTGGCCTTTAGACGGGATAACAGAAACAGGGCATAGCAAAGGAAGAATATCTTTTTACCCAAATTTTAATTGTTAGTGATGATCACCAATGAATGGCTAAGGCGCTGTTGGACTTAATCATAAATAACTTGTTTTCAACCCCAAAAGCGCTATTTGCTGTACCGCAAAAATTATTCTTTATAAATATTATTATATATAAATATATTTTTTATTATTGAACAAAATGAAGAGACTTTGTAACAAAGTTTACACCTGACAGATTAAATGAAACCGAGCAAACTTTTAATCGAATAAGAGGGGGAAGAAAAGTATCTATTTTCTTTCCCTTCCTTCAATTTTTGTGGAGTATTGGGAGTCCCTATCTTAGAGGGTAATTTATCCGACCTACTTACAGTAAAACATTTAGCAAAAAACAGATGGCTACCATTGATTTTCAGTCCAGGGTTATAGACAGAAGCCACGAAGTACCAGTTGTAGTAGATTTTTGGGCAGCCTGGTGTGGGCCCTGTCAGGTTCTTGGCCCTGTCATTACAGAGTTGTCCAAGGAGGCCGGAGGCAAATGGGAATTGGTAAAGGTAGACACCGAAGCCGATAGAGAGATCGCACAGGCATACCAGGTCATGAGCATCCCCAACGTAAAAATGTTTCACAAGGGAGAGGTGGTGGCTGAATTTGCAGGAGCCCTACCCAGGCATCAGATACAGGAGTGGCTGGACGAGCATATTCCCAATCCTGAAAAGGAAGCGATGAAGGCCCTGCTCCAATCTTTCCGTGAAAATCCCGACGAGGAAAAATTCGAAGATCTCCTCAAGTACGTAGAAGAGCATCCCGGCCAAAAAGAACCCGGATTCTACCTCCATGCTTTTGGGGCTGCCAAGGACCCCGATGCCGCCAGCCAATGGCTCCAACAAAACGCCGCCGATGATCGCTGGATCGAAGAGAGGGAAGACCTCAAGGCCATGATAGCGTTTGCCCAGGTAGAGATCGAAGGAAAGGAAAGCTTTGTTCAGGCTTTCACCCAAGCCAGAGAAGCCCTAAAAGCCATGAAGATCGAAGATGCCCTGGATCGATTGGTCAAAAGTGTCATGCTGGACAAGAATTTCTCGAATGAATTGCCACGCCGCTTGATGATAGCCCTTTTTCACCTTTTGGGTGAAGATCATCCCCTAAGTAAAAAATATAGGCCCAGGTTCAGCATGGCCCTCTATTAGACCTCTTAAAACTAAAGCGTACCTAAGCAGGAATTGGCTGGAAGAGCTTATTCCTGCTTTTTTGAGAAGCCGGAAGTCTGTTTTTTACTCTAACAATACAATCTTCCAAGTATCCCCCCTCTTGGATTACTTCCACATGGGTACCTCGGACTTTCACCCTATCTCCTTTATTTACATATGGGTGTGGATCCGAGGAAGTGTACATGGCTACCTCAACATTTATCCCCGTCAATGAGGGAAGAGTGATCCTGAATCAATGATTAGGACGAACCTATTTAACAATGAAATGAATGGCGCCCTTGGGGTAAAACACAATATTATGATAGGACCAACAGCGCTCTAGCCATTAAATTGCCATATTCCCTTTTACCTAACTTGCCCTTACTGTATACTTTAAAAAAACCCCAGACACAAAGTCCGGGGCTTCATCACCTACTATCGTGATCACTCACGATTTTTTAAATATATGCTGTTGAGCACAAGTATAGGAAAAATTAGGCCTTTATGCCTAATTTTTTTATTGATCGCAGCTGAAATCCTCAATCATCTTTCTCGATTTGGGAATATCCCTCCCAATATGGAAGGCATCAAGGAATTAGTCAAAAATTAAATTACTGAAAACCAACATATTAAAAGCTAACTCCTGGCTTGGAACATGCTTTGCCAATGTAAGTTATAGACCTAAAGAAATATTAAGCTATGCAAACCAGATTCATATATGTTGCTTTACTCTTTCTTGGTTTAGGCCTGATGAGTTGTAACCAAAAGAAAGTGGAAGAACTGGAAGAAAAGAACAAGGCCCTGATGGAAGAACAGCAGGTCAGAGATTCACTCCTCAATGATTTTGCCACTTCCTTCGAGACCTTCGAAAACAACCTGTCCGCCATCCGCGACAAAGAGCAGATGATCATCACTCCTCAGGAGAATGAGAGAAAGGCAGATTCCAAAACCAGGATTCTTGATGACCTGGTAGTCATTCAGGATCTGCTGGCATCCAACAAAGAAATCATTGCCGACTTGGAAAAGCAGGTAGATAAGTCCGAAGCTAAGGCTGGCCAATTCAGAAGAATGGTCAATGGACTGAAAACCAAGCTTTCCGACAAGGACAAGCAGATAGCTACCCTTGAAACTCAGTTGGAAAAGGCTGATTATGAGATTGAGGAACTCAACCAAAACATCGCCAGCCTGGAAACTTCTATTGCTGAACTCAACAAGAAAAATACCAACCAAAGCGCTCAGTTGACCTCCCAAAAGGAAGTTCTCGAAGCTCAAAATGACCAAATAGAGGGTCAGACTGAAGAAATGAATACGGGCTTCCTGGCAGTTGGAAAATCAAAAGAACTGCGTGAAAAAAACATCATTGATAAAGAAAGGGCTTTTCTGGGTATTGGCGGCCGTCTGGTGATGAAAGACAATTTCAAAGAAGAAAATTTTATCAAGATAAATATCCAATCTACTACTTCTATTCCCTTGGAAGGTAAAAAAGCCGAAGTAGTCAGCTATCATCCTGAAGATTCTTATACCCTTAAAGAAGTTGATGGAAAGTTGGAAGGCCTGGAAATTACTAACCCAGAGGAATTCTGGAAGGTATCAAAATTTTTGGTAGTCGTGCTTAATTAATTGGGGGAATCAGTGGGAGATGGCGCGATGCTATCTCCCACCCTATTTTGTAAACACTCGCTCTTTTTAAATATATTACGTATCGTATTATGCCTCTAGCCCGGACTTTTGTTCGGGCTTTTTTGTTGAAAGCCTGTAAATTATCATAGGCTTATGATCCCAAGCCAGATAAAAACCAAGGCCAACAGGACTAAAGCATGGAAGCTATAGTAGCTGCTGGCCATTTGTTATTCTTATTTCAGATGCTTACTTCCTATACAGATTAGCCCTCTGTGAGTGCTTTCACTACCTCGGCAGTCGGAGCATTGTTATAATGCCACTTTTCCAAAATGACTCCATCTTTCATCAAGACGTAGCCGGGATGGGAACGAATGACAGTTTTCAAAACAGTTTGGTCCAGGTAGGAGATGGGGTAATCCAGGCGGTATTCCTTGCTGATTTTTTCCCACACAGATGAAGGGCTCGCTGTGGATCCCACCACCTTGATATCACTGCCCTGAAGGTTTCGCTGTAGTTGACCGCTCTCTTTGAGGGCTTCTTCCGGGGCTTTTTTCATGTCATAGACAATGACCATGAGGGTCTTCCCTTCAAACAGGGCGATCTCTTCCTCCTCAAAAGAGGGATACCAGTCCTTGCACTTTATCAGTCCCTCAGCGGTAAATTCGGTTGTACATTTGTTGAGGTTTACCCCCTTCTTGTAAGCACGGTAGTCGATCAGAGGCAGATTTTCATGGCAATAGTAGGAGAAATACCCTGAGGCCACAAAAGAAAGCGCCACTACGGCCCCAGCAATACGTCCATTGGGGAAGGGAATAATGGATTTTCTGACCAGGAACAAAGGAATTAGGGCTCCGGTCAGGATGATGTCTTTCATGAAGGACTCCCAGGGTGCCAATTTGAGGGCATCACCAAAGCAGCCACAGTCGGTTACTGCCCCGGTGAAGTGAGAGTATCCAGTCAATACAGTAAAAAATACCATCATGAGCATGGTCAGCCACATGGTCAGGTTCATCTGCCACCCTACGATAATGGCAAAAGCCAAGGCGATTTCAAATACACTGATAAACCAGGCCAGAGGGCCGGCAATAGGCACAAAAATATCCCAGAAGGGCTTGGAAAAGGGAAAGTGCTCCCCAAAGACCATAAAATATTCTTCTAGCTTGTAGGCAAATCCAATGTAGTCATTGGCCTTTACAAAGCCAGAATAAATGAACAAAAGACCTACACTTATCCTAGTAATCCACATGAGGCTTGAGGTCATAGGCATAAAGCCCAGGTCCAGACCCTTACTTTTCCGGGCCTCATTGATCAGACTCAGGATGGAACCGATGCCCAGCACGGCAAAGAGCATTCCGATTATTTGATAAGTATTCATCTGCTATGTAAAATTTAGGATGATATGAGCTTTCTAATGCTTGATACGGGAAATACCCTTTGGCAGCTCCCTAGGTTTCGTGAACGGTATGAGGCGGTTTCTCCTCATTGATTTTGATCAAAGAAAAAACGGCGTAGTTGAGGATGTCGATATAATTGGCTTCCGGCCCTTCTGACACGCTGAGTTTTCCACGATTATCCTCTATCTGCTTGAGCCTGAGAATCTTCATGAGGATCAGATCGGTAATAGATGAGATTCTCATTTTCCTCCATACCTCGCCATAGTCGTGGTTTTTGCCTTGCATGGTCTCGTAGGCCATCTCCACTTTTTCATCGTACAGATCAGCTAACAATTCAAGGGTATCCAGTGTTTCGTCAATTTTTTCCTGCCCGACCCCTTCGAAGTCCAGGAGCATAAGGGCGATGACGCAGTAATTGACAATGGCGACAAATTCTCCTTCTTCACTATCGCCCACCTTGTTGACACCTGTCTCCTGAAGAGAACGAATGCGTTCTGCCTTGATGAAAATTTGATCCGTAACAGAAGGCATGCGCAGGATTCTCCAGGCAGTGCCATAGTCCCTGGCCTTGTGCATAAAAAGGTTGCGGCATTCCTTAATGACCTGCTGGTATTGGGTGTTGGTTTGATTCATCTGAAAGTTGTGTACCTTCGCTTAGCTGAGTCTTTGACGGTTTTTGTGTATAAAAGTGCTCAACCTTGGCCGCAATCACAAACCAACTAATCGTTTAGTTAAAAAACAAATGCATACCCTCACTCCGACCTACAGCCTCAATTGCCGGGGAAGGCTTCTGTCCCTGGACAAACCGGCAGTCATGGGCATTCTCAACCTGACTCCTGATAGCTTTTCGGATGGGGGCAAGTATACCCTCAAGGATGCAGCCTTGAAGCAGGCCGAAGTCATGCTGGAGGAAGGCGCAGCCATCCTTGATATTGGAGGATATTCCTCCAGACCGGGGGCCACCCATATTTCCGTCGATGAAGAACTGAGGAGAATCGGGGAAACGACCCGCGCCATTATGGATCGCTTTCCGGAGGCGCTCATATCCCTGGACACCTTCCGGGGCAAGGTAGCCCAAGAGATGATAGACCTGGGGGTCCACATTATCAATGATATCAGTGGAGGGCGTAGCCTCTACGGAGATGGCGAGGAGATGCCTATGATAGAGGTGTTAAAGGCCCAGCCTGACGTGCCTTACATCATGATGCACATGCAAGGCAATCCTAAGAACATGCAGCAAAACCCGACTTATGAGGATGTGGTCGAGGAGATATGGGATTATTTTATAGAAAGAATCAACTACGCGAAGGAAGGAAGAATCAAGGACATTGTCTTGGATCCGGGCTTTGGCTTTGGCAAGTCCCTCCTCCACAACTATCAGATTCTGGCTGGACTGGACCAACTCTCGGAGTTAGGTCTTCCCCTAATGGTGGGGGTCTCTCGCAAGTCCATGCTCTACAAGTTGTTCGATACTGACCCCAGGGACGTGGTAGAACTGAGCAGTATTTTGCATTTTAAAGCCTTGGAAAGTGGTGCCAGCCTCCTGCGCACCCACGATGTTAAGGAAGCGGTACGAACGGTAGAACTGTTTCAATACCTGAAGGAAAATGGAATTATTTAAGATAGGCTTTGTCACCGTAAGACTTATTGACCTGCTGGACATTGCGGTGGTAGCCTTTTTATTCTATAAGCTTTATGAAAATTTAAGGGGTAGACTGGCGGTCCGGGTCATTAGCCTGATTCTGGCCATGTTTATCTTGTGGAAGGTAGTGGCCCTATTTGAATTTCGCCTGCTCTCTTCCATTATGGCTGAGGTGATCGGTCTGGGAGCCATAGCAGTGGTAATTATTTTTGCTCCTGAGATCAGGGGCTTCCTGGCAGCTTTCACCACCAACCCAATTTTGGATCGCTTGCTTCGCCAGTCTGCTTCCGGTTCCCGGATCGAGCAGAGCATCAGGGAGGTGGTAGAAGCGCTCAAGTCTCTCAGGGCTACCGGCAACGGTGCCTTGATCGTGGTGACAGGCAACAATGCTTTGGAGGATATTCAGGAAACGGGAGACAGGATTGATGCTACCATCCTTTCCCGGATGATTTTTACCATTTTCCAAAAAGAGAGTCCCCTTCACGATGGGGCCATGATCCTCCATGAACATAGGATCGCAGCAGTGCGGGCCATTCTTCCTATCAGCAAATCCGACCGACTTGATCCGGAACTCGGACTCAGGCACCGCTCAGCTCTTGGTCTTTCCGAACAAAGCGATGCAATAATTTTGGTAGCCTCTGAGGAAAGAAGGGAAGTTTCCTTAGCTTTGCGCGGCGAACTAAGGAGGAACGTGGATTACCAGGAAGTGGAAGAGGCATTGAACAAGCACTTCAATCACATTTCGTGACGGAATGTAAAAAAAATGTTAAATCCACAACTTAAATATAACTGATTTAAAAAATATCCAAATTTCTTTAGTTTTCCTTTATTGATCATTACTAATATTTAAAGCGACGCTGTTTTATGAAAATCGACAAGGCCGAGAGTTTGATTGCCGTAGAGGGGATACAGGTTCATGCCTATCACGGGGTATATAAAAATGAAAAGGAAAAAGGCAATCTCTACATCGTCGACCTCTACATGAAGACGGACATGGAAAAGGCGGCAGATTCCGATCAATTGGAGGACACACTGGATTATTTTCAGGCCTATAAAAAGGTGATTGAAATCATGGCGACACCGGTTCATCTCTTGGAGCATCTCTGCAAAAAACTGGGGAATGAGATGATGGAATCCTTTGAGGAGTTGAATTCCATTCGGATTAGGGTCAGCAAGGTTAGCCCTCATGCCATGGAAGCCTGTGTTCAGACCTATGTGGAGATGAAATTTGACCGCTAGCGAGGGAATTCTTACACGGTTTTTACTCACACTTGGGGGGATAATCCTACAGCTCAGCGGAAAAACCAGGAGAAATCGAAAAAAACCTACCCCTCTATATCTATGTAGACAAAACCGCAAACGACTGATTTTCAAATACTTACTCCATATAATATTTGTCAAATTTTGCACCAAGTAGTTGAATGGATAGGTATAATAGTTATTTGGGGTAAGGAAAATTTTGTCTCTAAAGGAATATAGGAAGTAGCCTTGTAGATGTATTGGGGAGGGGAAAGAAGGGCATTTTTGCTGCTATTAATTTTATAAAAACATTGTTAAAGGCAGGAATAAGTGCTATTTTTGCTATCCTTTTGTAAAGGCGACGTGGCCGAGTGGTTAGGCAGAGGTCTGCAAAACCTTGTACAGCGGTT
>CAZMAV010000030.1:0-47593 GCA_964564415.1 uncultured Bacteroidia bacterium
CTAGGCTCAACAGGGACTCACACCCTGCTAGCACATGCACATGCCCGGCACACCATAGGTTGAACCCCTCTGGGGTTCATAGGGCGCACAACCTCGGAGAGGTTGCACCTTGGTAGTCTAGGGAGCATTGATTTTTCGACCCTAGAAGGGTCGTACTTTCTGCTCTTCCCGCTAAAATTGTCAGAGAACCAGAATTCATCGCACCAGAGGCATACATTTTGTAGTTCTATGGCGCGCTGTTTTCCGTACTCGTGGGAGACCCCTATGCTTTCACCCATTCCATAGGCATCTCCCTGATTAAGGCGTTGCATGATGGGAGACTTGGCGGCTCGGGTCAGGCCAGGCCATCGGAAATTTTTTCAGTACGGGCGTCGCCCATGGCTTTTTTGGTGCTGGGACAGCAGGGATTGACCTGCCACAATTGGATGGACACCTCCTGGGTGATGTCGGCCTCTTCATTGCTTAGAAATCCAATGGCCCCACTGGTAATGGCGCAGAAGTTATGGCTTCCATCCCGCTTCCGGATTTTTTTTGCATGGCCCTGCCTCTAGCCCAGTTGCCACCCAGCCACATATCCTCATCTGCACCAAAAAAACTGTAAGTCAGGTCGCTGTCCTTGCGGGTCTTTAGCTCGGTCTTACTCTGTGATGGCTGGCCATCCAGAAACCTTCCTCCATGAGCTTCAAACAGGGGGCGGGAAAGTTCTTCCTTTCTCGCTCCCTGTTTCTTATGGTAGCGGTCGATGCCGGCAATGGAAAAGCGGCCGACTCCCTTTTCGATCAGGGTATCCAGGTTTTTGTCGTTGAGCAGGTCGCCGTTGGTCTGTATGGCGATAAAAAGCTGTCCCCGATATTTTTCCTCCAAACGATCGAGAATTTTGTAGAGCAGTTTTCCTTCGGCAAGGGGCTCACCGCCACTCAGGGTAATGCGGTCTAGCTTGGGAGGCAGGTTTTCTATAATGGCCATACATTCCTCTTCAGGAATCTGGCTGCCTCGAGGGCCACTCATGTTGCAGCAGTGGGCACATTGATCATTACACAGCCGGGTAAATACCTAGTAGATTCGGTCGACGTGGTCAAAATTTGTCTTCACGTAAAGGGGATCATCTTTTATCCTGGGGAGGCTACACCTTCTATTTCTCTGAACTGTAGGAGAGCAGACAAATAACTCCTGGAGGATGTACGAGATTTTTGTGGCTCATGGATTTGAGGGCAGGTTTAGCAAGGACGACTTGCCGATAAACCTATTTTCCTGCATTATTGTGAATTATAAAGCGTAAAACAGTTGTAAGAAAGGGATTGATATTGGATGTTTACCTCATAAAAATGAGCCAATGAAAATCGGGATTATAGGTGCCATGCCTCAGGAAATTCGTTCGATCGTACCCATGGTCCGTAAGCCGGAGCTGAGGAAAATCGGACAGCGAGAGTTTACGACGGGAAAAATAGAGGGGATGGAGGTCGTAATTGCCTATTCCCGCTGTGGTAAGGTCGCGGCTGGGGCCACGGTTTCCAGCCTGATCCTGGGCTTTGGGGTCACCCATGTGATATTTACCGGAGTGGCCGGCGCCATTCAGCCCAAGCTACAGATCGGGGACATCGTCGTGGGACAGCGACTTGTCCAGCACGACATGAATGGCAGTCCACTCTTCCCCCGATTTGAGGTTCCTCTACTGGAAAAGGCCTTTTTTGAAACCGATTCCAATCTGTCTCAGTTTGCCTTCGAATCCGCCAAGGATTTTTGGTCCACCGACCATGCCTTCAAATACCTGGATGCCCTCGGCACCCAATATCACGAGGTCCTCCGGGGAGATATCGCCAGTGGAGATCAGTTTTTTAACCAGGAGGAAGCCAAAGAC
Organism: uncultured Bacteroidia bacterium; assembly: GCA_964564415.1. Classification (GTDB taxonomy): domain Bacteria; phylum Bacteroidota; class Bacteroidia; order J057; family J057; genus JALEFZ01. The sequence goes on from CAZMAV010000030.1 coordinate 1,859, forward strand.
GTCTTGTTAAAAGAACTGCCTTCCATCTTATGTGTAGAAATGGAAGGGGCCGCCGTAGCTCAGGTATGCTACGAGTTTGGGGTGCCCTTTACCGTGATTCGAACTATTTCGGATACAGCCGACCACAATGCAGAGGTGGATTTCTGGCGCTTTTTGGATGAAGTCGAAACCGAACTGGCCTCAGAAGTGGTCCGTGGTATCCTAAGGAGAATCGGCGATCATCGCTGAGTAGAACCTTCGAGCTAGATGAATAAAATCCTTTGGGGTAATCCAAAGCCCTGGGTATGCATTTATTTCTCATCTTTGCCTCCTAACCATCAACCGTCATGGGAGTCGTTCAGCGACAAAGTATATCATCTACCATCATCTCCTATGTGGGGGTTGGCCTGGGTTTTTTTAACAAGGTCGTCCTTTTTACCAACCTGCTGACGGAGTCTGAGGTGGGTTTTGCCAATCTCCTTCCCACCCTTTCTCTGATGTTTGCCCAGTTTGCCGCTTTGGGCTCTGCCAATGCAACCCTGCGATTCTTTCCCTTTTTCCGCCAAAAAGAAAAAGAGCACAATGGCTTTCTCCTGGGTTTTTCCCTGATCAACCTCCTTGGTTTTGCCATCTTTTCCTTGATTTTTCTCCTTTTCCAAGACCGCATACTCGCCCAATGGGCTGAAAACACCCCCCTGCTCCACAGCTATTTCTACCTCCTCTTTCCTTTTGCCTTTTTTTACCTGCTCACCAATTTTTTTGAGGCCTATCTTCGCTCCCTCTACAAAATTTCTGTCATGACCCTTGTGAAGGAAATCCTTTTTCGACTTCCTGTAACGGTAGGAATTACCCTCTATTTCTTTGGTTGGATAGATTTTGAAACCTTTATCTTCCTTTATGTTGGCCTGGTAGGTGTGGCATCACTCGTGCCCATTGTCTATCTGATATACCTCCGCCAACTGTTTTTCAAACCGAATTTTGGGAGGATTTGGCAGCGCCTTTACAAAAGAATAGGAACATATACCCTGGCGACCCTTCTTTCGTATTCTGCTTCTGTCGTGCTCAGCTACCTGGATTTGTTTATGCTCACTTTTTTCGTTTTAGAGGCAGATATAGGAGTGTTTAGCATCATGGTCTTTATGACCTCCGTGATTATCATACCCTTTAAGGCCTTAATGAGAATTTCCGGTGCCTTTGTAGCTGATTTCTGGAAACAGAAGAAAATGAAGGAATTGCAAAGAATGTATCAACGGACCTCCATCATTAGCCTGATGGTGGGGATATTTTTATTTTTGGGCATTTGGATAAACAGGGAAAACGTCGTCAGCATCATGAAAAATGGGGATTATGCCCGGGGGCTGCCCGTCCTGCTGATCCTGGGCCTTGCCCGGATATTTGACATGACAGCTGGACTCAACGGAATCATCCTGAGTACCTCCAGAAAATTTATTTATGACATGATCTTTCAGGTGGCTCTGATTGGCATAGGCATTGGCACCAACCTCTGGCTCATCCCCATTTATGGTATATATGGAGCTGCTATGGCAACGGCTATTTCCATCGTGAGCATTAATACCTTAAGGGTGCTGGCGGTCTGGTACCTCTATGACCTTCAGCCTTTCAGTTGGAAAATGCTCTACATCATTGGCACAGGCCTACTGGGATTCTGGCTGGTGGAACTCATTCCACAGCTACCCTTTTTGGTCGATCTCCTGCTTCGCTCAGTCCTTTTTACCCTGATCTTCATGGGAGTCATGCTAAGGCTGGAACTCTCTCCCGATGTCAATACCTACGTATGGCAGATAGGTAAAAAGTTAGGCCTCAGCCCCCTTCTCCGTCCCTTTTTTAAGAATAATGGATAGGCATGAAAAAACACATCTCTATTGCTCATAAGGAAATTCACTCCCAATCTCCCGCTTTCATCATCGCCGAAGCTGGCGTCAACCACAATGGAAGCCTGGAGTTGGCAAAGAAGCTGGTCGACCTAGGCAAAAGCGCCGGGGTCGACGCAGTGAAATTTCAACTCTTTCATGCCGACAAACTGGTGACCAAATCTGCCCGTCAGGCCGAATATCAGAGTCGGAACCTGGGCAAGGCAGAATCCCAGTACGATATGCTCAAGCGCCTGGAATTGCCTGACGAAGCCTTTGCCGAGCTTAAGGCATATACAGAGTCCCTGGGGCTTATTTTTATGGCTACCCCCTTTGATCAAGAAGCCATTGATTTCCTTTTTGACCTTGGGGTAAAGGCATTTAAGGTGGGATCGGGAGACCTGACCAACCTTCCCTACCTCATTCACATGGCTCACAAGGGACTACCCATGATCGTATCCACCGGAATGGCTACCATGGAAGAGGTGATGGCTGCACACAGCGCTATCCAATCCACCGGAAATGAGAAAGTGATTTTCCTTCATTGCACCTCTAATTATCCCTGCCCCCTGCCGGATGTCAACCTCAGGGCTATGCTTAGCCTCGGCAGAGAAACGGAAAGCCTTTTGGGTTATTCTGACCATACTGAAGGGATCATCGTCCCAGCGACTGCCGTCGCCATGGGAGCTGTCCTGATCGAAAAGCACTTTACTCTGGATAGAAAGATGGAAGGCCCTGACCACAAGGCCTCGCTGGAACCCTCCGAACTTGCCGAAATGGTCAAGCAAATTCGCTTGGTCGAAGTCATCAAAGGTAGGGCAGTCAAAGCTCCTACCGAAAGCGAAAAGGCGGTCGCCGACGTAGCTCGCAAGAGCCTGGTAGCCGCTATGGATATTCCGGCAGACACTCCCCTCTCTCCTGAAATGCTCGTCATCAAAAGGCCGGGCAATGGAATTTCACCCGCTCGATTGGAAGAGGTCATCGGAAAAAAAAGCAATCGGAAAATACTCGCAGAAGAAGTACTTTCGTGGGACTTGTTGAAATGAGAAAAATCCTCTACCTAAGCGGTACCCGAGCAGATTATGGCCTGATGAGAAAGGTGCTTCAGGCCATAGAAGCCCATCCACGGCTGGACCTCACCCTCCTGGCTACCGGTATGCACCTGATGGAGACCAGGGGCTATACCCTCGATGAGATAAAAAAAGATGGTTTCAAGGTAAGGACCCTAGAAGCCGTTTTCGAATCAGATACCCGCGGCGCCATGGCTGCCTTTGTAGGCAAATGCATACAGGGCATTACGGAAGTATGCCTGGACCTTAGGCCCGAAGTTATCCTGGTCCTGGGTGACAGGGGGGAGATGCTGGCGGGAGCCACCGTAGGCACTTACATGGGTATTCCTGTAGCCCACATACACGGAGGAGAAGTTACCTCTACCGTGGATGAAGCGGTGAGACATGGCATTACCAAGCTTTCCCACCTTCATTTTGCCGCCACCAAGGACAGCGCTCAACGAATCCTGAGAATGGGTGAGTCTCCAGAGCGAATTTTCGTAGTGGGGGCTCCCGGACTGGACGGCATTGACCAGGACCTCCTGGACAGAGAAGAATTGTTTGTGGATCTGAAATTTGATCCCCGCCTCCCCCTGGCCCTGCTGATCCAGCATCCCGTCAGCGAAGAAGTCCTGGAAGCCGACAAGCAAATCAAAGCTAGCCTGCTTGCCATAGAGGCCCGTCAGTTGCAGACCGTGGTCGTCTACCCCAATGCAGATGCCGGAGGTAAGAAAATGATAGACATCATCAAGCTTTACGAGGGACGGCCCTGGCTTCGCAGTTTTTCCTCCCTCGAAAGAAGGGTTTTTCTCAGCCTCATGAAACACGCCGCCGTCATGGTGGGCAACTCCAGCGCCGGACTTATCGAAGCCCCCTCTTTTCGAACCCCTGTGGTCAATGTGGGCAGCAGGCAAGCGGGCCGCCTCCGTGGAACCAACGTCGTAGATGTAGGGAGCAGCCGCGAAGAAATTCTGGGAGGTATAGACAAATGCCTGGCGGACCGGGCTTTCCTGGACCAGCTCTCCGATTCAAAAAATCCTTATGGAGACGGAAAAAGTGCTGATCGTATCCTTTCTCACCTGCTCGGGTTAAAAATAGATTCGGATTTGCTTCAAAAGCAGATAGAATATTAGATATTTGTTCCAACATTTACCTCATATGGAAGGAGATAAGGATAGACTCGACGGCTGGAAAGCGCCTGAAGTAGAAGACGGAAAGCTCACCCAATGGAACTGGATGGTCCAACACAAGGACAACCTGATCATTGGATACAAGTCCGACATCGGTGCCTTTACCTATATCAATGCTAAGCATGGGGTAGATATTGGCGAATGGGCGCAGATCGGAAGCCATTGTTCCATCTACAGCCTCAGTACCATCGACGACAAGCAGGGCAAGGTGACCGTTAAGCGCAATGCCCGCATTGGTTCGCATTCTGTGGTCATGCCCGGGGTTACGATCGGTGAAAACTCCATTGTTGGCGCCTTTAGTTTTGTCAACCAAGACATTCCCGATAATGTCGTAGCCGTAGGTAGACCCATTAAAATCATAAAAAGACTGGATCAAGAATGAAACTTCGACTGCAAGTACCCCTTTCCAAGCCAGACATTGGCGAAGCAGAGATAAAGTCCGTCAACGATGTGCTACGTTCTCCCCGCCTGAGTCTCGGACCCGTGACCCAGGAATTCGAAGAAGTATTTGCCCAAACCATGGGAAGTAAATATGCCGTAGCCATCAATTCAGGCACTTCAGGGCTCCACCTCTGCGTCCGCGCCCTGGGCATTTCAGAAGGAGACGAGGTCATCACTTCTCCCTTTTCATTTATCGCCTCTTCAAATTGTATCCTCTTCGAAAAAGCTACTCCTGTCTTTGTGGACGTAGACGAAGAGACTTTCAACATGGATGTATCTCAGATTGAGGCAGCCATCACCCCCAGCACCAAGGCTATTCTCCCTGTCCATGTTTTTGGTCAGTGTGCCAATATGAGTGAGATCATGAAATTGGCCGAAAAGTACAAGCTCAAGGTCATCGAAGATGCCTGCGAAGCTCCCCTAGGCACCCATCAGGGCAAAATCTCAGGCACCATAGGAGATTGTGGGACCTTTGGCTTTTACCCCAATAAGCAGATGACCACCGGAGAGGGTGGAATGATCATCACAGACGACGAGGAAATCTACCAGTTGACGCGATCAATGCGCAACCAGGGGCGGGGAGATTCCATGCAGTGGCTTTCCCACGATCGCCTGGGATACAACTACCGAATCAATGAATTGACAGCAGCACTGGGTGTCGTTCAGACCCAGCGCCTTCCCGATTTTATTCAACAACGTAGGACCCTGGCCAGCAAATACCTGGATCGCCTCGCGGATATAGAAGGCATCAAACTCCCACAGGTAGGCGAGGGCAATGAGCACGCCTGGTTTGTCTTTGGAATTCGGGTATCGGCGGAAAAGAGAGATGCCCTCATCGAAAAACTCAATGAGGAAGGCGTGCAATCCAAAGCCTATTTCTTCCCTTGTATCCATTTGCAAAATTTCTATAAAGAGAGTTTTGGCTACAAAGAGGGAGATTTTCCTGTCGCAGAAAGGCTCAGCCACGAAATGGTCATCCTCCCCTTCTATCCTCAAATGACAGAGGAGGAAATAGATTATGTCCATCAAACCCTGAAAAGCATCATGAAGGAACTCTAGGTCCCCCCTCATCAAGACCTGATTCCCAAGCATATTCGACTATGAGAGAGATTTTCGAAGGAAAAGACATCCTCGTGACCGGAGGCTGTGGCTCTATCGGTTCTGAAATCGTCCAACAATTGCTCCCATTTGACCCTCAGCGGATTCGCGTCCTGGATCACAATGAGTCTGGCCACTTTTATTTGAATCAAAAGGTAAAATCAGATCGGATCAGGAACCTTATCGGTAATGTGAGGGACAGGGACCGGATGATGAGAGCTACCGAAGGCGTAGATTTTGTTTTTCACGCTGCCGCCCTCAAGCATGTCCCCTTTTGTGAGTACAATCCCTTTGAGGCAGTCTACACCAATGTCATCGGGACCAAGCATGTCGTAGAGGCAGCCATCGAAAATGGGGTGGAGAAAATGGTGGGAATTTCTACCGACAAGGCCGTAAGCCCCATCAATACCATGGGAGCTACCAAACTCCTGGGAGAAAGAATCATCATCAATGCGCCTATCGGCACCTCAAGCACCCAGTTTGCCTGCGTCCGCTTCGGCAATGTCCTGAACTCTGTGGGTTCTGTCATCCCATTGTTTCGGGATCAAATATCCAAGGGAGGCCCTGTAACCCTAACATCGGAGGACATGACCCGCTTTTTTATGACCATTCCTCAAGCGGTATCCCTCATTCTTGAAGCTACTGAGGTCATGAGTGGAAGAGAGATTTTTGTTCTAAAAATGAATGGACTCAAAATCCTGGACCTCGCAGAGGTGATGATAGAAGAATTGGCGGCAAGTCATGGATTTCAAGCCCAGGACATAAAGGTTAAGGTCATTGGGCTAAGGCCGGGGGAGAAACTCTATGAGGCTCTCTTCACCGAAGAGGAGCGCCCCTTTATCGAGGAGAAGGACCACATGTTCATCCTGCGCAATTCTCCTTACGATTCCTTTCAGCCGGACACCCAGGCCAGTTTTTCCAACTACAGCTCCGACAACATGCGCATGCTGAGCCAGTCGGAAATCAAAGATCTCCTTTACAAAGAAAATATCCTCTAAATCATGGATAAGGGGCTAAGGGTTTTTATCAGTTCTTCGGGCTTATCTGCCCTTTACCTGTCAATTTTTGCCCAAAAAACAGCCTCTCCGCATTTGGATGATGTCTTCCTGGTGGATGCCCTCTCGCTTAAGCCCTCACAGCGAGACCTGATTCTTCAGGCCAGTGGTCTTCACGATTATTCAGCTTTTATCGATATGTCCCGACCTATGGAGGAAGTATCCTCTATGGTCCCGAGCAAAAGAAAGCAATTGACCCGAAAGCTCAAGACTCGTCCCGGATTCAAACAGATCTATGATTTTCTCTACCGATTCAAATTGGCACGGGAAGATCAGCACCTGATTGAAGCCCTTAGATCAAAGGCTCCAACCTACTTCGCTTCTTCTTATGGCGAAGTCCAATTGCATACCCAACCCGTTCTACACCTGAACCGCCCCCTTCAAAAACTCTTCGATAAGGCCGAAGTCCGATACTTTGAGCACGGCCTGGGAGATTACCTGGATGTGAGAAGTAGGGTAGGGAGGGGAGATTCGTTTTACTGCGTATTTGCCCCCGAATTAAAGGCTTATTACGAGAAAGAGGGGAAAGACCATTCTTTTATCAAGCCCTTATTGCCTGAAGAAGGATTTTTGGCAAAAGACCTGGAACTTGAGGGCCTCTTCCCTAAGCTGAATCAAGTCAAACTTCCAGGAGAAAAGAGATGGGTACTGGTCGCCCTCCAAGCATTGGAACAATTTCAGGTGGACCCCAGCTACTGGGATCATTTTATGCAGAGCTGCCTGAAAAAAATTGACAAGACAGAATCCTATTCCTTTCTGTTGAAGCCTCATCCCCGCCAGGACCGGGAAATCACCCAGAGGGTCAGGGAGTACCTGGAGTCAAAAAATCTTGAAGTCCTGGTTTGGGACAGGCCCGAACTTAGAAGCCTGCACATGGAGATTTTATTCGGAGCTATCTCAGAAAAGGTGGACTATGTTTGTTCCCCCTTCTCTTCTACTGTTTTTTACCTTTCCCGGCTCTACCCTGATTCACAAATACGCTATTTTTACTCACTTGATTCCATCTTTTCCTTCACCCAGGCTACCCCTCAGCTTTACATCGACCGCTGGAAAGACCTCTCTCCTTTTTTGGATGAGGTCTTTGGCCACCACGCAGAAAAAATCATGTAAAAGGATGGCTTAGCCCAAGGAATGCTTGCTTACTCATCATTGATCTTTACATGGCCCTCCTCGATCAGAAACTTCATGAAGGTGTAGTCCAGCCCCTCATCGATATCGAAGCACAAACTGGTCATCACGTAAACGGTGGACTGATTGTCCAGGGTCACACTTTCGTATCCCTCAGTAAAAAATTCCCTCCGATAAAAGTAAAAGGAGCCATTGATGTCGTAGACCTTGGGGGCTACCTGCCGGGAGAGGAAGGGAACTTCGGGCCGCTTAGCCAGTTTGACCAGGCCTTCCTCAGCCTCTTCGACCATGTTAAAATAAGGATTGCGGCGAGCAGGACTTACGGAATAGAGAACCTTGGCCTTTGGCAGGCTGATAATTTTTTCCAGGGCCTGGTCCAGGTCTTTTTGTGTGCGTAGAGGAGAAGTTACATCCAGGTCAAGAATAAAATCGTAGGTCTTATTCGATTTTTCCTCTGCCCAGGTCAAGGCATCCCGGATGACGGCGACCTTGCCCACTCGATCTCCTGCTAGTTTTTCCGGCCGGCGGTAAGCGGTTTCTAGTCCATGGTCCCCCGCGATTTTTCTGATGGCCTCAGATTCGGTAGAAAGGATGATATCAGCTTCTCGCTGCCGGTCAAATCTCTGGGCAGCTTCTATGGTATGTGCGATTAGGGGCTTACCTCCGATTTCGAGGATATTTTTGTTGGGCACTCCCTTGGATCCGCCCCTGGCACAGATGGTGATGAGGATATTCATGAGAGCAAAATAATACAAGTAGGAAAAAAAGTTAGCCTTGTCATTTCATTTCTCTGCGCCGAGGAGAACTTTTCGGAATTTCTCCATTTTTTTCCCGGGTAGAGATGATTTCTCATTGTGGCTGATATTCCTTCTCTTTTATCATTATCCATGCAATCTTAGGTCCGGCACATTTAGCTTTTTCCCAATCTCAGGGTAATGCCCAGACCCAGCCAGGGGAATACACTTGGAAAAATTCCGGAGGGGTCCTCACCTAGATAAAGGACGTAAAGGGGAAGACGAAAAATAAATCGCTCTCCCCGGGATTCCCAACCCGCACCCGCAAAAGGTAGGGGAATAAATTGGAAGTCCCATTGGGTATCCTCCGAAGAGGATCTCCACCCCACTTCCGAAAGACTGGAATAGCCCAGAGGAATGATCAATCGGTTTTTGCCCTTGCCAAAGGTCTTGTATACGTAGGCTGTAAGGGGAATTCTAACTTCAGTGACCCTGTAATTCACCATCTTGTTGATACTGCTATCCAGGCTCATGAAATCAAAATTTTCCACAGAGTTGAAGCCAAGTCCTGCGCCTATTCCAATCTGAGGTTTTTCCCAGTAAGATTCCACAGAAAGCGAACCAAACAAAAAGGCCTTACCTCCGGCTTCAAGGCTGAGTCGGTATTCCTGTTGAGCATGAATTGTAAAAATGGAAAAGGTTCCAAGAAGAAGAATGAAAATTGTATGCAGCTTCATAATGGGTCGCGTTACATGTATCTTTGGGAACTTATGAAAAGTTCACTGTGAATCAATCGCCTCACTCTTTTTATTATAACAATTATGGGCCTTTCCCGATTGCTATAACGAGATTTTCCTTTAAATTCGACCTGTAAACCAAATTTCCTCAAATACACTTATCATGGATTTCCCAAAGGAACTCAAATATACCAAGGATCACGAATGGGTCCGCATAGAAGGCAACATTGCAACGGTTGGCATCACTGATTTTGCTCAGGATCAGTTGGGAGACATCGTTTATGTAGAAATCGAAACTGAGGGGGAAGAAGTCTCTGCCAACGAGGTTTTTGGTTCTGTCGAAGCCGTAAAGACTGTTTCCGACCTTTTCATGCCCATCAGTGGAACAGTAAAGGAGGTAAATGCTGCCCTTGAAAATCAACCTGAATTGGTCAATGATACCCCCTATGGAGATGGATGGATGATCAAGGTAGAGATTGCCGAGGATGCCGATAAAAGCCATCTCATGGATGCTGAGGCCTATCAGCAGGAAATCGAAGGCACCGAGGCCTAAACCTAGCCCAAATCAATTGAGTAGTCTCGGAATTTCATTTCGGAATTCAGTGTGCATGCCTACTTAACCCATTTTTCATCCTTTCCGTAATTTACAGAAAAGGAGCTCATGTCCTATCCCTCTCTTTTTCGTGATGAATGCCAAAAAGCCAGGTCGACCATCGAAGCCAAACTAGGCAGAAAGATGAATGCCCTGGAGTACCGCGCCCTCACCCGCTTGTCAAATCTGACCTTCATGGAGATGATTCTACAGGATTTCCAAATGGCAGGAAGCCCTGATGAAGCGGAAGCCGCCCTCCAAAACCTAGAGCGCAATGCCGAAGATCGCTTTCAGATGTCGATCAAAGAATTAGGAGAAAAGCTAGACGCAGCCTTTGGCGTGGAGATGGATGAAGAATTGCAAAACCTCCTCAAGCGCAAGGGAAATGGCATTGACCTCCTCCAAATTCAAGATGATGCCAACGAGCATAAATCCGTTTTCCCTAAGTTTTTGCGGAAAAAGAGGGTTCAAAACAGCCTTAAACAATGGGAGGACAGGCTTCGGGAGCGTTGAAATTCTTCCGACATTAGAAATGAAAAGTCCCCTGCCTTGTCAGAGTCCGGGGATTTTTCCTGTTTTTCTTTAACCAAGCTCCCTTAATTTCCGTTGGTTTAAGGTATATACAGGGGTCTTTTCTATTCAAGAAAATTAAACGTCCCCTCATCCCGTCTACCATTTATGAGAAAGATTGCATTATTAGCCCTATTTTGGGGGTTTTCTGCCTTGGTTTTTGGCCAGATCTCCCAGGAGGCCAAGCTTGCCGACCGATATTTTTCAGATGGCGAATTTGAATCAGCCCTCGAACTTTACGAGAAACTCAACCGTCGCAGTCCTGAGGAGGCCTATGTGAGAAGGATAACAGCCTGCTATGAAAACCTCGGCCAATTTGAAGAAGCGGTAAAATTTCTCTCCCGCACCAGCCGCCGCCAAAAAGGTCAACCCATCTATCCCATCCTCGAAGCTAACATGCTCGAAAAAACCGGGCAGTTTAAGGAAGCCACCAAAATATATGAGCAAGTCATCAATAAAGAACTTAGGGGGGAAGGAGAATTTATCAAAATAGGATCCTACCTCTACCAGGAAGGAAAACTCGACTGGGCCCTGCAAACCTACGAGAAAGCCCGTAAGCGCCTGGATCAGGAGTATATTTTTGCCAATGAAATCGCCAATATCCATGTTCAGCAAGGCCAATATGATAAGGCTACTGAAGAGTTTCTGAACCTTTACTATCAGGATCCTCCCAATAATTACAACGCAGCAAACCTCTCCATCCTCAATATGATAAGGCCCGGGACCACCAACGCTATCGAGTCCGTCCTTCTAAAGGCTGTGGATAAGCGCCCCTCAGACCGGGGCCTGAGAAACTTGCTTTTTGAGTTTTATGTCCTTGCAGAAAACTTCATGGAGGCCTTCATTCAGGTGAAATCCATCGACAAGCTCTTCAAAGAAAATGGCCTGCGCGTCTTTCAGTTTGCCGAGACCATGCGCAACAGTAAGAATTACGACCTCTCCGATCAGGCCTACGACTACATTATTAAGAAGCACAAAAATTCCCAGTATTTTTTTCAGGCCCACTTCCAGAAGGCCATCAACGCCGAACTGAAGGCCTTTGATGTGATTCCGGTTGATATCGCCGCGGTCAAAGAAGCTGTCAGCGCCTACCAGGAACTGCTCAAAGAATTTGGGCGCAAACCCGCCTTTTATGAGCCCATCTATCGCATGTCCAAGCTGATGGTCTTTTATCTGGATGACCTCGACGCTGCCAAGAAAGAATTAGAAGGCCTTACCTCTAGCCGTTCAGGACTCAACGACGAAAACTGGGCCAAGGCCCGGATCTTGTTGGGAGATATTTTGCTGATCCAGCAGGAGTATAACAAGGCCAAGTTGATTTTTACCGAGGTCAGCGAAATGTTTCAGGATCGCCAATTAGGGGCCCTCGCTAAGTACAAACTGGCTCAATTGGCTTACTACAAGGGCGAATTCAACTTGTCCCAGGCCTTGCTCAGCGCCATCAAAGACAATACCTCCAATGACATCTCCAACGATGCCATCAAGCTCAACCTGACCATTATCGATAATACAGGCCTGGATACCACTACCACCGCCCTGGAAATGTTTGCTACCGCCCAACTCCTGACTTACCAGCGCAAGTACGACAGCTCCATGGTCATGCTGGATTCACTGGCCCTAAAATACAGCGATCACCCCCTGGCAGACGAAATTCTCTGGGAAAAGGCCACCATTTACCTCAAACAAAATGACATACAAGAGGCCCTGAATTATGCCAATCGCATCCTTGAACTATTTCCCTACGATATCTACGGCGACGACGCCTTGTTCACCAAGGCTCGCATCTACGATTATACCCTCAAAGACAAGGACTTAGCGATGAAGTATTACCTGGAGTTTCTCTCCACCTACCCGGGCAGCCTATACTCGGTAGAGGTGAGAAAAAGAATCAAGGAATTGCGACAAGGTTAGGCATCATTTTGCCGCGACTTCCTTATTTTATTCCTACAATAATTCCTACTTTTGCTTTGCCAGTAAAGGAAGTTTGACCTATGATGCAGATCGTCGAATGTCCCCGGGATGCCATGCAGGGCATCAAACAGCACATTCCTACTTCACTAAAAATCGAATACATCACCCACCTCCTCAAAGTAGGTTTTGATACCATCGATTTCGGAAGTTTTGTCTCTCCCAAGGCAGTTCCCCAAATGGCGGACACAGCAGAAGTTTTGGAAGGTTTGGACCTATCGCAGACTTCCAGCAAATTGCTGGCCATCGTAGCGAATCGCCGAGGAGCTGAAAATGCCCTTGAATTTTCCAAGATCGACTACCTGGGCTATCCCTTCTCCATTTCAGAGACCTTCCAGCAGCGAAATACCAGAAAGAGCATTTCAGCCTCTGTCGAGATCGTCAGAGAAATACAGCAGCTCTGCCTTTCCCATCAAAAAGAAATGGTCGTCTACCTCTCTATGGCCTTTGGCAACCCCTATGGAGATCCCTGGAGCGTAGAAATTCTGGAAAAATGGACCCATGAAATGAGAGACATGGGCATCGGTATCATTGCCCTGGCAGATACCGTAGGAAATGCAGACCAGGAATTGATTCGCAGGATATTTGGCAACCTTTTGCTAAAGTTTGGCGATATCAGCATAGGTGCCCACTTTCACGCCCTCCCCGAGGATCGGATGGGTAAGATCGAAGCAGCCTACGATGAGGGTGGTAGGCGTTTTGACGTGGCGCTAAAAGGATTTGGTGGCTGTCCCTTTGCCAAGGACGATCTCGTGGGCAACATCGCCACGGAATCCCTCCTGGACTTTTGCCAACAAAAAGGTATAGAGACAGGGCTCGAAGTACATCATCTCAACAAGGCCATGGAATTGGCACCTCAGGTATTTGGTTAAGCAAAAAAGGAGAGCATCCTTGAAATTGTATATGAAAAAAATACCTCAAATTGTAAGGAACTATTACTCCCAACTGGTCTGGAGTTTTCCTACCAGTGAAAAAATAGTCTACCTTACTTTTGATGATGGTCCCACCCCAGAGGTATCGGATTGGGTCCTGGATGTCCTGGACACCTTTGATGCCAGGGCTACCTTTTTTCTTTTGGGAAAAAATGTAGAGAAGCATCCGGAAATCGCCCACCGGATGATCGACAGTGGGCACAGCATCGGCAACCATGGTTACTGGCACATTGATGGATGGAAAACCTCTCTACGCGCCTATCTGCGGGATTTTCTCAAAGCCCAGCAAAGCATCTATGAGTATACCGGCAAATATGCCCGCCTCTTTCGCCCGGCCTATGCCCACATTACCCAAACTAAGGCCAGGTACATCAATAGGAGCCATCAAATCATCATGATGGACGTCATTAGTGGAGATTTTGATGAGAAGCTCTCCTGGGAAAATGTGGTAGAGGCCGTAATGAGCCATGTCCGGCCAGGCTCTGTCATCGTCTTTCACGACAGTGAGAAGGCCTTCCCTAGGCTAAAAAAAGCCCTCCCCGAGATCCTAGACCGATTGCAGGTAGCCGGCTATGACTTCGAAGCCATACCTACCCGACTGAAGGCTATGCCCGGCTGAATCGGGGAGCCTCCCGGACGAGGGTGAGAAATTCGTTGAGGATCATAGCCGTAGCTCCCCACACTATATGACCACCCACCTTAAAAGCAGGAACTTCCATGTGTAGACCAGAGGAGGTGTAAACCTCTGCATAAGTTCTGCTTTCGGGACTGAGAAGGTAAGTAAGTGAAACCTCGATGACCTCAGCCACCTCAGCCGGAGAGGGTAAAAATACCGGCCTCACCTGACTGTATCCCAAGGTAGGAGCCACCAGATAATTAGAAGCGGGAATGTACAATTCGGTGAGATGACCCAAAATCTCTACCGAAGGAATGGAAATACCCAGTTCTTCATGAGATTCTCTTAGGGCCGTTACCATGAGATCCCGATCACTTTCTTCCTTCCCTCCGCCTGGAAAACAAATCTGTCCGCTATGGGTGCGCCCGTCCGTACTCCGCTTCATCAGCACCAACTGCCAGTCATTTTCATTTGGATAAAGCAAAATCAAGACTCCGCTTTTTTTGTGAGCAGGCGGGGCCAGCCAGTCATCTGCCCTGAGCCTTGAGGACAATTCCAGTTGTGCGTGAATGCCCGGGAGGGGCCGACAAAGACGATCTTTAAGAAAGTGGATCAAATGGGTTTATGAATTTAATTTATTGCAAAAAATACTTTAAGTAGGCGAGCATATTGAATGCGGTATTCTTTGGAGACAATTTTTCTGAAGCCAAGAAATTGAACGTAGTGGATTTTAAGCATTCAATTTTCGGGTAAAGATGCCTGAGTTGGATTCTGGCCTCTTGATCTTGAAATGGCCAGTCGATGATTGCCTCTCTTTGATTTCGATCATTTTGCCACGCTTCAATTTCGGTTTTCATTTCTGCTAAATTCGGTATTCTTCCATCGAGACATTGAGTGAATAAGACAGGGATTTCACACTCAGCCATATTTAGCCAACTTCCATGCTCGGAGGTGAGGATAAACTCAACTTTATCGAGCAATGCTTTTGCTTTTGCTGGGGAAAGAACTCATAAAAAGCAGCCGATTTCTGGGTTTGTCCAATCAAGTGTTTGGGGCTTTCATCAAACCCAATCACGGGATTGTTGGGATCATAAGGAGGTTTGTACACCTCCAATACCCCTCGCTCACTTGATGTCAAAGTAACTTTGTATGTTTTCATCGGGTCGGTTTTTGTCAAACATATACAACCCGAACTACTTTTGTTTAAGACATAATACTTATTTATTAAAGTATCATTACCCGTATACGGGCATTTCAATAAATATTTTTAAATACTTTTAAAAATTCTGCCAACATCATAGAGGTTCCTCCCCAAATTGTCACATCTTCCCTCACCACGTAGGCGGGAGTTTCCAAGATCTTTCCGTTTGTAAATTTCTTGGACATCAGCTGTCGGGTTTCTGGCCTTAGGAGAATATCCACTTCGACTTCAATAATTTCATCCACTTCTTCTTCGCTGGGGAAAAATTCGGGCCTGTGATCTAGAAAGGCGACCCGGGGATGAACCACAAAATTGCTGGGGACAATGTAGAGTTCGCTCAGCGAACCGAGGATTTCTACCTCCCTGGCAGGCACTCCGATCTCTTCCTCTGCTTCGCGCAATGCTGTATGCGTCAGGTCCTTATCTTCCTGTTCCACCCTTCCTCCCGGAAAACTAATTTGCCCTCCATGCACCCTTCCATCCTGGGTCCGGCGCATAAAAGGAATATAGAGCCTGTTTTCATGGGGATAAAGCAGCAGCAATACCGCTGCCGTCCTCGCCGAAGGGGGCACCTTCATTTGTTCGGCAAATTTCCTGAACATGGGAGGCGCCATGTGCAGGTGAGCTTCTGGGCCCGGCAAGGGAGAGCGCAGGGTTTGAGCAAGTTTTTCTATGTGCAAAGGATCGAAGTTCATGAGCTTTCCCACTGTAGAAAGGGCGGCTTTTCGGCCTTAAAATTTGGCAAGCCAATATATTCCTTACTATTTTAACCCGATTATGTTGATGATGCCTTAATGAAAATAAGCGACATGAAGTCTACCTCTCTTCTCCTGGTTTTCCTAATCTCCTTTTGCTTTTCCCTTGCACAGACCAACCTTACCCAGCGTCTGTTTGAATTGCCGGATGTGATATTTCAACCGATCACTTCCCCTCATGATGCAGAGGCAGCGTATAAATTGCAAATCAAGCAACCCATCGATCACGAAAATCCTTCTTCAGGATATTTTTACCAGGTCGTATGGTTGACCCACCGCGGATTTGACCGCCCTAATGTTCTGGTCACCAATGGCTATTATTCCACAAGCAACAATCAAAGCGAGGTGGCGGAATTGCTCCAGGCAAATCAGTTTTCGGTTGAACATCGTTATTTTGGAAATTCCAGCCCGGACTCCATGATGTGGGAGTACCTCAATCTTAAGCAGGTAGCCAGCGACCTTCACCGGGTGCGCTACCTTTTGGGAAGGATTTATTCAGATAAATGGATTTCCACCGGAATCTCCAAGGGAGGCCAGACGACTATCTTCTACCGTTATTTCTACCCCGAAGATGTAGCCGTCAGCATCCCCTATGTGGCTCCGCTAAACCTGGAATTCGAAGATCCCAGGATTTATACCTTTTTGGATACGGTAGGCACTGACGCTTGCAGGAAAGATATCAAGGATTTTCAGATTCGACTGCTCAAAAACCGAGACAAACTCCTGCCCCTCGTCAACTGGTACGCAAAGGGAAAAGGATTGTCTTTCAAGCGTTTGGGACTGGAAAAGGCCTTTGAGTTGACCGTCTTAGAGTTTCCCTTTTCTTTTTGGCAGTGGGGAGGAGACTGTGCTGATATTCCGGATAAGCAGGCCAGCATCGAAGACCACCTCAACTACCTCTTTGAAGTAATTGAAATTGACTTTTTTGGGGATACAGATATAGCCTTCTACGCATCCCATTATTACCAGGCGGCGACTGAGATGGGATATTACGGATATCGCACGGATGAATTTTCCAGGCACCTCAAGGCCCTGCCTCTTAAGCCCAATCCCCATGCAGCCTTCAGTCCCATCGAAAGCGAGGAGGATTTTGATCCCTCTCTGATTCAGTCCGTGGACCAATGGCTAAGGAAGGAAGGTAATAAATTTATCTACCTCTATGGAGCCAATGATACCTGGTCTGCTACCAGAGTCACCCCTTCAAATGAAGTTGATGCCATTTCCTTCGTGATGGAAGGCAAGCACCACGGAAGTGCCCGCATCCGCAACCTTTCTGATGAGGACAGGTCCCGCCTCATGGGTAAATTGGAAGAATGGCTTGAATTAACCTTGGACTAGGAGCTTGTTGAATGACAACTGTAGGGGAAAATTATTAAGCCAAACACCAGTGATTATCACGAGAGAATGGCTAAAGCCTTGTTGGGGTTATCATAAGTAACTTGTTTTCTGCCCCCGAAAATGCGATGGCTTATACCGCAAAAAATGATTCGTGGTAATCATGCTCCGCAAAATAAAAAAGAGCCGCCCGAGAGCAGCTCTTTTTTGTTATATGACAATTTTTTATCGCAGGCAGCGAGAGAAGCGGGATACTTCTTCGAAGAAATACACAGCCTTCAGCGATACGAAAATATAAGCATCGTCGAGTTCAGGATTTCCCCTGGGCGAACCCTCGGCAAATAGATCGAAGTCGCCGGAAGGATTGGCAAAATAGGCAGCTACCGGATCCTGAAATTGGCTTTGGTCGGGAAAATTGGTGCTCACATCGTCCAGGTAATCAGTAAAGGTATAGCGATAGCTGGCCTCCAACTGCAGGCCCCAGTGCTTACTGAAGCGATATTCGATACCCCCACCAAAGGGAATATTGAGTTGAAAACGAGAGTAGGGTTCCAGGTTAGAATCAATAAAATACTGTCCCTCAGTTCCTAAGGCGTGAAGGTCGTACCATACTCCCTGAAAAAGTCCTTGTGGCCGAAAAGCAAAACCTCCAATTCCTGCAAAAATGTAGGGACTAAAGTGGCTGGTAGTTCCCCAGGACTTATCAATACTCTCATCTTTGAAGAGGTCTATGACAATTTGAGCTGAAAAATCAGTTAGGGCAGATCGAAAATGTAGGTTCCGCTGCGAACGAATAGGATCGCTGACCAGGGAGTCTGCCGCTCCGATCCAGGCCTGATTGATTTCTCCCCTAAAAGATGCATGAGGACTGAGGTAATAGGAGACCCCAAAATTGATGCTCGGCCGGTACAGGTTGTTCATAAACCCATCCGCGACATCACCACTGTAATAGGTAGTTCCAGACCCAAGAGCAATCTTGGCCGCCCGTTGTGCGAGAAGTTTGTTTGTAGGAATAAACAGAAGTAGGAAGCATGCTACGCTCACCAGCCCGAAAAAGCGTTTGTGGAGTTGGATGGATACATTCATAAAGGAAATATATGAAGCCTTAAATGTCTGATTTTCTAAGTATTCGAAAAGTGCAAAGCCTGTTTATTTTCAAATACAGAAATAAATAAAAATTTCCAGAATTCGATCGGAAGATAGGCATTTTTCTTTCTTCCATATAATGGATGAATTCGCCATCAAAACAGGCCTAAAAAAAATAGGGAAATACCATGAAGCACCTCCCTATTACCTATGTGTTTCTTCCTTACTTTCCCTATTCGGCAACTGCTTTCTCAGGAGTTTGCTCATTCTTCTTTCGGAAGGGGCGTATGATCAGCCTTGTGCCCTTGTCATAGGTAAAGTAAGACCATACCCAGTTGACAAATACGACCACTTTATTTCGGAAGCCGATGAGGTAGAGGATGTGGACAAACATCCAGCCCAGCCAGGCGATAAAACCTTTTAGGTGTAGTTTTCCAACGTCGAGGACTGCCTTATTTCTACCGATGGTAGCCATAGACCCCTTGTCAAAATACTGAAATGGCTTGAGGGGAGCGCCTTTTTCCATCAATATCAGATTTTTGGCCAGATGGGACCCGGTCTGCATGGCGGCTGGTGCTACACCGGGCAAGCCTCTTGGATATTCTTCCGTTTGCATGAGGGAGATGTCTCCTATCGCAAAGATATCTTCGTAACCTTCAACCCTGCTATACTCGTCAACCTTTAGCTTGTTGGGGCGGTCGATGATGGCATTTTCCAGGCCTTCAACTGTGGCTCCTTTTACGCCTGCTGCCCAGATTACCGTAGTAGCTTCAATGCTAAGGTCTTCACTTTGAGTTTTGACCAGTTCTCCGTCAAATCCAGTCACCATCGTATTGAGGTGTACGTGAACGCCCAGTTTTTTAAGGCCTTTTTGGGCATCCTCGCTCGATTTATCAGACATTCCTTTAAGGAGGCGATCTCCGGCTTCTATCAAGTGAATGTCCATGAGATCAATATCCAACTCAGGATAATCACTGGGCAGGACGTGTCGCTTCAATTCGGCGAGGGCCCCGGCAGTTTCCACCCCGGTGGGTCCTCCTCCTACGACGACAAATCCCATCAATTTATCTTGTTCCTGGGTGCGGGCAAAGTCGTGGGCCCGCTCGAAGTTTTGCAAAATCAAACTGCGAAGGTCCAAAGACTCGGGAATGGACTTCATCCCCACGGCATTTTTCTCTACCTCTTCATTTCCAAAGAAATTGGTCTTTGTTCCAGTCGCCATGACAAGGTAGTCGTATGAAATAGCACCTATGGATGTATGGACGTATTTTTCTTCCGGATCTACACGCTGAACCTCTGCCATGCGGAAGCTAAGGTTGTCCTGCTTGGCAAACATCTTTCGAAAGGGGAAAGCGATGGAGTCAGGCTCCAAACCTCCCGAAGCTACCTGATACAGCAGAGGCTGAAATGTGTGGTAATTGTGGCGGTCGATCATGACTACCTGAAAAGGGGCATTTTTGAGGCCCTGAGCTACAGAAATGCCTCCAAAACCTCCACCAATAATTATGACACGTGGTAAGTCCGATTCGGGAATAATTGCTTTCATAATTTTCAATTTCTCCTGGAAGTTGTTTTATTGTACGCAGTACGCGAATAGAAGTTGAGCAAAAAGCCCTTTTTCCAAATTCTTATACCTAAGTTCGAGCTGGATCATTTTGCCCTACAAATCAAAGTTTTTATATGGCAAGCAAGCGATTGGCTTTAAGAGTAGTTGAGATAGAAGACGAGACAGCGGATAGCTATTCTCTGTACCTGGAAAGTTCCGAAACCGCAAAGATTTACTATGAATCAGGCCAATATTTGACCCTGATCACTGAGATCAATGAAGAAGGAGTAAGGAGAGCTTATTCTTTATCTTCCTCTCCCGAGGTAGATCGAAACCTCAGGCTTACTATAAAGCGAGTTGAAGGGGGATTAATGTCCAATTATCTTCGAGACAACCTAAGGGAGGGACAAATCATCGAAGCTTTGCAGCCCCAGGGTAATTTTACCCTTTCAAAATATATAACCAGAAGCAGTCACTATTTGTTATTTGCTGCCGGTTCTGGCATCACTCCACTCTTTTCCATCATCAAGACCCTTCTTTCTTTGGAGCCCCTGAGTAGGATTACCCTCTGGTACGGCAACAGGCAGGAGGAGGATATTATCCTAAAGGATGAGTTGGACAAATGGCAGGAGGACTACTCCGATCGATTTGATATTCATTATTTGCTTAGCAAGCCCGGCAAAGACTGGGAAGGCGAAATAGGCAGGGTAAATGAGGAGTATGTCTACCAGGAAATCCTGGAACTATTCATGAGAGATGAATATCGCAAGCAGTACTATCTCTGTGGACCTCCTCCCATGATGGCAGAGGTCTCTGATGCTTTGGAGCGACACGCGGTACACCCGGCTGACATACACCGGGAATATTTCAATCAGCCGCTGCCGGAGGAAGATGAAGTCGAAGAGGAGGAGGAGCTTCCCCAATTGGAAGATCGAAGGGTAAGGATAAAATTTGGAGAGGAGACCTTCGAGGTTGAGGTAAGTGCCGAACAAAGCATACTTGATGCGGCCATAGCGGCCGATTTGGATCCTCCTTTTGCCTGTATGGCTGGACTATGCACAAGTTGCAAGGCCAAGAAGCTCAGCGGCGAGGTCTACATGGAAAATGCCATTGCCCTATCTGAAAAGGAGATCGAGGAGGGCTATATCCTCACTTGCCAGGCTCATCCTCTGGTAGAGGGCGTAGAAATCGACTACGAATTTGAAGAATAATCCTTCTTAGGGTTCTACCTCAAGGGTAATTCCCATCCTGAGCAGTTTATCGCTCTGGGAACTTGCTTGTATTCCATTTTGGGTTTCTATCCATTGTTGCCCGTCCAGGAGGTCATTGCCTACGAAGATGTATTCTACCTGAGCTCCAAGGTAAAACTTCCCCCCCAACTTGAATCTGAGGCCAGCGCCGGTAGAAAGTTGAGAGTTAAGCACGTATCCCCCCACGATGGTGGTATTGACAAAGTCTCTTTCTCCAAGGGTTTCGTAGGTATTGTCCTGAATTTGATCCAGGGCCTCCCAAATCTCGACTTTTTCTTTTACGTCATAGATCACACTGCTGTAATCGTAGGTGCTTCCCTGGCTTTCATTCATGGCATTGACCCGAGTTTGGGAAAACAAGGCTCCTACCCCTCCCAGCAAATAAAGGTCCCATGCTTCCTGGCCATAGTCTGAAAAAAGTCTGTTGAGGTTGATCTTCAGGTGGAAATAAGCGTCTGCCCATCGGGTCTGGAAATTCTGGAAGTAGACATCACTTTCACGGTATACGGTATTGGAATCAACCTGCCCATTGAGGGTAGGATTGGCGAGATAACCTCTGCTGGGCAGGAAGTCTTGGCCCCTGTAGATTCCACCATTGATCCCAAATCTTACATCAATCTGTCGCTTGATATTTTTTTGACCATAGATGCCCAGGTCAAAATTGGGATAAAGGGGAGCGATGTCTCCGTCAATCCATCCTCCACCCAGGCGTAGACCCAGGGTCCAGGCGGGATTCAAAGGAGAGGGTGCTCCAAAATATTGGGCCGACAAAGAGGTAGGAAGCAAGAGACCCAGGAGAAAAAAGCAGAAAATGCCGTGGAATTTTAGCTGGCTAAGCATAGGCTCTTGAGTAGGGAATGTGAGAAGTCTCTGTTTACCTATAAAAATAGCCAAAGAAGCGTAGAATATAAATGCTGAAATGGCGAATCCCTTTCGCCAAAAATAGAGGCTACTTTTCTGGGTAGAAAAGTGGCCTCTATCATTAAAAGGAGCCTTACCTTAGTTTTCGCTCAGGTTGGCCTCTTCGGGGATGTCGATGCCGAGCCTCTTGGCGAGTTCGCGGGTCAGGTTGTCGGCTTCAGGTCCATGAAGGATAATAGAAGAACCGGAACCATCTACGGCATTAAAGATGTAGGTATAGCCTTTCTCATTGGCGAGCTTGTCGATCTCGTTTCTTACCTGATCGAGGATAGGCTCCATGAGATCTTGACGCTTGGTCATGAGTTTCTGCTGGGCCTCCTGGGTCTTTTTTTGAAGTTCCTCTTCCAGTTTGACTATTTCCTGCTGCTGACCTTGGAGTTCGTTCTCTGTTCCTCCCTGTCCTGATTGAAAAACCTGGGCGGCCTGCTGGTATTCAGAATACAACTGCTGCAGCATAGCCTGGCGAGGCTGAAGAGATTCGGCGAGTTTTTTCTCGTATGAGGCGAGCTCCTGGTTCATGGATTTGGTGGCAGGCATGTAAGCGATAAGCCCTTCGATATTGGCGTAACCAATTTTCAAATCCTGCGCAAAGGTGGTGGTAAGTATGCCAAGACCTATTACCAGCACCATCAATACATTTTTAAAGTTCATTGTCTTGAAGTTGCTCATTCGTTAGTTTAAAATAGCTTTTGCAAATTACGAAAATTAATGCTACCCGTCATTACGGATTCTCTTAAGAAAGTCTTAAGGTCTGTTATGAAAAATACAAGGGGAAGAAGAAGTCTCTATTGGAGAAAGAGGACAGAAGAGCATCTGCTGCCTCTTGACTCGGCCTCCAATTTTGAAATTCCTCCTTGGGCTTGCCCTAGTTTTTGTTGTCTTCTTCTACGCCCAGTTCTCCGAGTACATCCTCGGTGAGGTCCCAGTTGGCATCGGTAAAGAGCCAGGTTACCTCACCAGCCTTGTCAAATACAAAGGCAAAACGCTTGCGCTCTGCGATGGTCTCTACGGCTTTGAATACCTTTTCCTGGATAGGCTTGACCTTTGCCTCCTGCAATTGGAAAAGCTCTCCTTCGTACCCAAATTTCTTCTCTCTGTATTCCTTTGCCTCCCTTTCAGCCTGGAAGATATCTTCCTGTCTCTGACGCTTGACATCTTCGGAAAGCAAGACCTCCTGTGCCTGGTAATTTGCATACATGGTTTCGATATCGGAATATTTATTTTCCAGTTCTTTCTGCCATTGCTGAGAAATTCGGTCGATCTCCTGCTGGGCAATGTTGTATTCAGGAATTTTTTCCAAAATCAAACCCGTATCTACGTAGCCTACTTTCTGGCTTTGGGCTTGGGCGGTGGTGAAGGCAAGGGCTATCAGGCCAAAGGCCAGCATGAGCAGTTTCATATTTTTTGCGTTTATTTTCATAAAAATCATGGGTTTATGAGGTGATTTTAGCTTGTCTTGCATCGTAAGGATTTTTAGGGAAAATGGTTTGCCCTAGGAAAACTAAGGTCACACGCATATTCATTCTACAAAAGCCAGAACGATCTCTCAAAGTTAAGAAGATCGTTCTGGCAAAAGGTATCATTTTTTTTCAAATCCGTGTAGCTAGCTCCTATTTTCTCTTAGGAGGATCTGATCCTCTTCCTTTTAAAGCTGTTGCCCAATGATAAAGTGGAACTGGCTACCGGAAATACCCGGATTGCTGTTGGGACGGTCATTGGCCCTGTCAAATCCATAGGCCCAGTCAAGTCCCAGCAGTCCCACCATGGGAAGCATAGCCCTAAGTCCGAATCCTACAGATCTCCTAATGTTAAAGGGGTTGTATTCCCTGAAGGTATCGTAACCGTTTCCTCCTTCCAAAAAGGCCTGTACCCAAACAGGGGCAGATTGATTTAGAGAAATGGGGTATCTGAATTCTACCACCATTCGGTTATAGATGGGATATCCGGCACCATTCTGATCATTGGCGCTGGCAGCATTGATGATGCTCTGGCTTTCGTATCCCCTGAGGGCGATAAACTCTCTACCGTCGAAGCCACCAAAACCGAGGGCTCCCAGACCTGCTCCTCCCAGATAAAAACGCTCGAAGGGAGGGATTCCGATATCTCTATTGTAGACTCCCAGGAATCCGGCTTCTACCTTGGCACTCAGCACCAGGTTATTGACCAGGCGGAAAAACCAGTTGGTGTTAAAGCGCCACTTGTGGTACTCCAAGAAGTTGAATTTCTTCGAATCTGAAAGCTCGCGAAAATCGGTATTGTCTTGGAATAAGGAGTAAGGCGGGGTGGCTTCTACCGAGAGGGAGATGCTAGAACCGCTTCTGGGATAAATAGGAGCATCTACACTGCTTCGGCTGATCGACTGGGTCAGTGTTATGATATTGATAAATGCCCTGTCTTCGCCCGGTCCGTCAAATCCATTGAAAATGCGGGAGGGATTGGTGATGTCATAGTAACTGAAACCAATCGATGTCCTGGAATTGAAGAAATCATCGGGCCATTGGAGGCGCTGACCATAGTCGATGGAAGTTCTCAAGATGCTGTTTCTAAACAGGATGGAAGATCCTACCACACTTTGTGTTACGAAGTATGAAGAACTGACGCCCAGCGAGTTGGGACTCTTGCCTCCCAACCAGGGCTCCAGGAAGGAAAAGGCAAACTGTTTGAAGTTTTGCCCATTCATCTGGAAAGAAACACTGAGTCGCTGCCCATCTCCGGAGGGAACGGGCCTCCACTGGTCAGCCTGAAGCATGCGCTTGGCAGCGAAATTGTTGAAGGCCAGCTGAATGGTTCCCACAAAGCCTCCGGCCAGGACATTGCCATTTCCATCACGGATGGGCTGTCCCCATCCTCCTTGTAGCTGAAGTTGGTCAGAAGGCCGCTCTTCTACGCTATAATTGATGTCCACAGTTCCTGTAGATTGGTTGGGGGTAGGAACAACGCCTAGTTTTTCCTGGTCAAAGTAATTGAGGTTGATGACCTGTCGCTGAGACCGGATGATATCCGCACGGCTGAAGTAGTTTCCGGGATCTGTACGGAGTTCCCGACGGACCACAAAGTCGCTGGTCTTGGTATTGCCCTCGATAGGCACCTTGCGGATGGTGGCTTGGGGACCTTCTCGGACCCGCATTTCCAGGTCGATGGAATCACCTACAATGGCCACCTCTACTGGTTCGAGGTTGAAAAAGAGATAACCATTGTCCAGGTAAAGGGAACTTACATCCCCTCCCTGGGGATCTCCGAAGAGCCGCTGATCAACCTTTTCCTTAGCATAAATATCGCCTTTCTGGATAGACAGCACCTGGCTGAGGACCTCGGCATTGTATTGGTAATTGCCGGACCACTCGATGTTTCTGTGGAAATACTGTGTGCCCTCGTCCATTTCAATTTCTACCCGAAGCAGGTCATCTTCTACCTTGTATACGGTATCCCTTGCTATGGCCGCATCCCTGTAACCCAGGTTGCGATAGGCTGCAATGACCTCTTCCTTGGCTTCGCGGTACTGCTTAGGAATGTATTTGGAACGCGACCAGAACCTCCACCATCTTTTTTCCTTGGTTTTCTTAAGCTTGCGCTTAAACTTTTCATCCGAAAACTCCTCATTTCCCTTCACCACAATCTCATCTATCCGGACGCGGATGTTTTTCTCCACTTTGATGTTGACGACAACCCCGTTTTTAAGAATTTTATCCTGATTTTCAACGATTTCTACGGTGGTGTTATAAAAGCCCTTTTCGACGTAGAAGTTTCTAATGACCCTTTCTGCTGTCTGCTTTTTGGAATCGGTCAGGATGGTTCCACGGATAAAATTGATCTTCTCCCGAAGTTCATCTGCTTGAGATTTGCTAATCCCCTGAAAAGAGAATTGAGATATCCTGGGTCTTTCTGTGACGACGACGGTCAGGAAGACCTTATTGCCCACAATTTTATCCGTTCTTATAGAGATATCCGAAAAGATATTTTCTTTCCAGAGTCGCTTGATGGCATCAGAAATTTGTACCCCGGGGATGGTTACGGTCTCTCCGACTTCCAGTCCACTTAAGCTGAGTACCAGGGATTCATCGGAATATTCTGCCCCTTCGACCTCGAGTCCTGATAGCAGGTAGGTCTCCCCTTCTTCAGAGTTGACATCTTGTGCTAGACCAAAGCTGCTGAGTGCCATACATAGGATCAACAACTGGAAACTTCTTTTCATCTGCTCTTTATTTGTTCACTGATTTTTCCAAAGCGCCTTTCTCTGCCCTGGAAGTCCAAAATGGCTTCGTAGAGGTCATCTCTACGGAAATCAGGCCATAATTTTGAAGTAAAATATATTTCTGCATAGGCAATCTCCCAAAGGAGGAAATTGCTAATTCTGTGCTCTCCCGATGTGCGAATCAACAATTCCGGATCGGCGGCATAGGCGGTACTCAGTTCCTTGCTGAAGGCGCTCTCATCTATATCGGCGACCTTTATCTGGCCGACCTTCACTTGCTGGGCCAACTTTTGAGCGGCGAGGATCATATCTGCCCTTGCCCCATAACTTAACGCAAGGGTGAGGGTCATGCGTTGGTTGTCCTCGGTCAATTTCATGGCTTCTTCCAGTTGTTTCTGGCATTTGCCGGGCAATTTATCCAGATGGCCGATGGCCCTCAGCCGTATGTCATTTTCCATCAGGGTAGAGGTCTCCTTCCGAATGGTATCTACCAGGAGCATCATCAAGGCATTGACCTCCGTCTTTGGGCGTCTCCAGTTTTCCGTGGAAAAAGCATAGAGGGTAAGGAATTCCACCCCTAATTCTGCGGCCCCCTCCGTGGCATCCCTTACCGCCTTAACGGCCGAACGATGACCAAAAACCCGCTCATTGCCTTTTTTCTTGGCCCAGCGGCCATTTCCATCCATGATGATAGCAATATGGCGAGGAAGGTTCTGGACATCAATTTGTTCCCTGAGGTTCATCAGCACGAATTCTTCTTATAGTGGCCTCCAAAACTAATAAAATGATACCTGCCTTGAAAGGGAATTTTCACGCACATATACTCATGAAGAGAAAGAAGGGGAATTAGTTGCATGCCGGCAGCACTTTTTCCTTCCCCTTCGTCATTAAAACAAAAAAATCATGGAAAGATCAATCTCTCTTACTCTCCTTCTTCTTTTCCTGCTGGGCTGCGGTTCAGATGGAATCCTGCCCTCCTCCCGCTTCAATGGTCAAAACACCGTTGACCTCGGAAATCCCCAGGTAGGTCAGAAGACCTATTTCCAAGGCTTCATCACCCTTTGTGAGTCCCTGGAAGAAGACTTTGAATATACAGGTGATACCCTCATCCTGGAGGTATTCGAGCGGGAAAATGAATATTTTTTTGGAGAATATTTTACGCCCCATTCTGGTACTTACCTGGATAGTCAGGTTCACGACACTACCTATTATCCTTTCAAGGTGGCAGAGTCTTTTATCCTCCTTCCCGAAAGATCTCGTTCAACCCTTTTCTTTTTCTATGGAAATGACACCCTTCGACTCAATCCTCCAAGCCGGGCTGCCCTCGTCCAGGAAGATTGTTATCTACAACTAGAGGGAGAAGTATTTGATGGGGACGAAATTGGCAAGGTCAGAAAGATAGAATTAGGCGAAATAAAAATCAATGATAAAACGGCTGTTTCCTGCATTCCCTTAATATTTGACCTGGACGCCTACCTGGTTTATGATAGCAAAGAATTGCACCTCAGCTACTCTATCCCCCAGGTCCCTGGTCCGCAAATCAGCGGTTTTGTGAGGATGTAGGAGGAAAATAATGCAGGCGCTTTTTCGGAAGGAACATTGGCACCCTAAATCCGTTAGCCAATGAGGGGAAAAACTTCCGCTTGGGAATAGCTCCCCGTTTGCATTATTTGATTCCATGACCAGCAAAGAAAAAATCGTTCATCTTCAGCAGCTCCTAAAAATAGAGCGTGAGGAAGACCTTCGTATATATCAAAATACCGTTCTGAGAAGAAGCCTGAAGGAGCGCATCAAGAAAGGCGTTACTTGGTCTCCCGTTCATTTGAGGAAAATGTACTATGGCATCGGCGAGCGCCTCATCATAGAGGTAGATCGGGGAGATGGGGGCAAGAAAACGGGGAGTTTCCAGACGGGGTCAGTGGTCTCCGTTTTTGGAATGTCTACCGACCTGCCTATCGGCAAACTCACCGGGGTCATCTCCATGCTCAAGTCGGACCAGATGCGGATTGCCCTGGCGGCAGAAAATCCTCCCGACTGGTTGACCCACGCCAAACTAGGCATAGACCTCGAGTTTGACGACAAGACCTACCAGGAAATGAACGCCGCCCTGGGGGAGGTTCTCAAACCCCGTAAAAACGAACGACTCAAGGCCTTGCGGGAAGTCCTGATCGGAGAAGATGAACCTGAATTTTTCAATGAGTGGAATGTCTTCTACCACAATGAAGACCTCAACCCCTCCCAAAACAAGGCTGTTCAGCAGGTCCTCGAAGCCAAAGATGTAGCCATTATCCACGGTCCTCCTGGTACGGGAAAGACCACGACCCTGGTACAGGCCATCAAAGAAACACTGTACAGAGAAAATCAGGTTTTGGTATGTGCGGCCTCTAACACTGCGGTAGACCTGCTTACCCTGCGCTGCCTCGAGGAAGGCCTGGATGTGGTGCGCCTGGGCAATCCTGCAAGGGTAGAAGAAACCCTTCAAAGCCATACCCTCGATGGAAGCATCATGAAGCACGACGACTACTCGGCCCTGAAAAAGCTTCGCAAGGATGCTGAGGATGTCAGGAAGAAGGCCCAGAAGTTCAAGCGGAAGTACGGCAACCGGGAGCATCAGCGACGCAAAGAGCTCTTTAGCGAGGCCCGCGAGCTCAAACAAATGGCCCGCAAGCTAGAGGACTACATCTTGCATCAGGTCATCAACCGAAGTCAGGTCATCACAGCGACCCTTACCGGAGCAGCGGCCTCAGTACTCGGTGGCAAGCGTTTTCATACCCTCTTTATCGACGAGGCAGGTCAGGCCCTGGAGCCAGCTTGCTGGATACCCATACTCAGGGCCAATAGGGTCATCATGGCGGGGGATCACTGCCAACTTCCACCCACCGTAAAGTCGAGGGAGGCAGACAAGGGAGGACTGAGCCGTACCCTCTTCGAGCAAATCATGGAAGAAAAGCCTCAAACGGCTGTCATGCTCGAGCAACAGTACCGGATGAATGAGAAAATCATGGGTTTTTCAGGGCAAAAATTCTACAACAACAGGCTCATCGCCGACGAAAGTGTCAGGCATCATTTGGTGGGACCTGATTTTTATCCTGTAGAATTTGTCGATACGGCAGGCTGTGGCTTCGATGAAAAGAAGAATCCTGAATCCTTGTCTACCGGAAATCCCGAAGAAGCTCAACTGCTACTCAAGCACGTAGCCCTCCTGTTCAATAAAATTGAACGGGAAGTACCGCAGGTCCTGGAAAATGGATTCAAGGTAGGCATCATCGCTCCCTACAAGGAACAAGTGAGAATATTAAAAAATAAGTTGGACAACATCCCCATGCTCCACCAATATGCAGGTCGCATCACCATCAATACGGTAGATGGATTCCAGGGTCAGGAAAGGGATGTCATCTACATCAGCTTGGTTCGATCCAATAAAAAGGGGGAAATCGGCTTCCTGGGAGATACCCGCCGGATGAACGTAGCCCTGACACGGGCCCGCAAAAAATTGGTCTTGGTCGGAGACAGCGGGACCCTTGGAAATCATGCCTTTTATGGCGATTTTATGAGGTATGTAGAGGATCTGGAAGCCTACAAATCCGCCTGGGAATACCTAGAAGTGTAAGAGGTTCTTTTGAGTTTTGTCCATTCCGTTTAAAGGTTCTTAAAATCGCCTGTAAATTAAAAATTATAAGACAAAACAGCCCCTAAGGCTCTGGCTTTCATCCAACATCATCATATAGCTATTGATCGACTCTGATAATGATTGTTTACAGGCATAGTTTCGTGGTTCGCCAGGACCTGTCTCTTGCTTTCAGGTATTTTCTCAGCAAAGAACACCTGGTACGAAGCATTAGGCGGGATGGGATGGAACTGGTCAGCCTGATCTCGGCCTCTCGGGGAGACCTGATCCGGGAAGGAGAGACCTTGACCTACACAGTCAGAGATGAGCGCCAGCACATCGAAATTATCCTGAGTGATGTACGAGTCCGGCCACAGAAAGAAATTCGCATGAAATACGGCATCGGCAAGATCGAAAGCTACGAAAGAAGGCCAGATGAGGAAGCAGAAGAAATTAAGAATTTTCTAAGAGGGGAGGTGTGGTATATCACCAGTTTTGAAGACAGGATGGACGGGGTAAAGATAACTCAAAAGGTATCCATAAAAAAAGGAAATGCCCTCTCTCTTATGATCTATGCCCTGGTATATGTGAGGGAAAGGTTGAAAGATAAGCGCAATCGCCAGGAGATCATAGATGAGATTGAAGCCCTGACCTAATTGGGTCAGGAGGAATAATTTAGAATCTGGACCCGGACTCTGTCTTCAATTTGCTCCTCCTTATCCAGGGACCTTTGCTCTCATATTTTTATTTACCTTGTATAAGTGGTTGTTTAAGGCTTATCCTTTCGGTTTACAGTTGTTTTTCAGGAAGCTGAGTTTGCTTTTTTTGCTCAGGTTAGCTCTACTAAAGCTCAAAAAATTGCTGCTTCAGAACCTTAGAGTCCAGCCTGTAGAGTGGAAATCACAAAGCCAAGCAGCAAGGATTACTACGAATTATTTTTTCGGCATAACCCATAGCGCTCTTGGGGCTGAAAACAAATTACTTATAAAAGCCCCAGTAGCACTCTAGCCATTCACTGGTGATAATCACTAGTCTCCAAGCACAAATTACCCTTAACCCCTATTCTATGAAATACCCTTGGCTACTTCTGTCCTTGTTCCTTCCCCTTGCCTCCCTGGGCCAATCAACCCAGAGCGACGCCCAACTTACCCTGGATCGCATTTTTTCCTCCAATGAGTTTCGCCAGGACTACCTGGGACCTTTAAAGTGGATCAAGGGAGGGGATGTCTATGTAAAGGTCGAGAGAAACAAAGCAGGTAAGCAAGAACTGGTCAGCTACGAATCCAAGACTTCTAAAAGAAAGGTCATGGTCAGTGCCGATCAACTGATCCCCCAGGGAGAGAGGAATCCCATATACATTGAGGACTTTACATTTTCTCCTGATGAGTCCCGCCTGCTTTTTTTCACCAACTCTGCCCGGGTTTGGCGAGCCAATACCAGGGGAGACTACTGGATGTACGACCTCAAAAGCAATCAACTGAGTCGGGTGGGTAGCAACTTCCCCTCCTCTTCCCTGATGTTTGCCAAGTTTTCCAAAGACAATTCCCATCTCGCCTATGTTCAGGATTTCAACATATATGTGGAGAAGCTAAGCGATGGAAAAGTCATTCCATTAACCCAGGACGGGGGTAAGGGGATCATCAACGGGACTTTTGACTGGGCATACGAAGAGGAATTTGGCAAGCGCGACGGCTTCATGTGGGACCCTTCGGGCAAAAAAATCGCCTTCTGGCAACTTGACGCCAGCAAGATCGGGACATTCTACATGATCAATAATACGGATTCTATTTACTCTCGTCCCATCCCTATTCAATATCCAAAGGTAGGACAAGATCCTTCCTCCTGCCGGGTCGCTTGGGTCTCTTTGGATGATGGTGAGATACACTGGATTCCCATCGAGGGTTCTCCCGTTCAAAATTATATCCCCGGAATGCAATGGATCAGCAAGAACAAACTTCTGATTCAGCAACTCAACCGGCTTCAGAATACCTTGACAATCTGGCAGTACGACCTTAAAAAAGAGGTACTGACCAAGGTCTATACTGAAAAAGAAGATACCTGGGTAGACATTCAATATCCCGATGTAAGTTCCAGCAATTGGGGAGAGAATGACCTGCCTTTGGTGGATGGAGGCAAGGCCTTTTTACGCCTCAGCGAAACCGGGGACTGGAGGCATTTGTATAAAATCTACATCGATGGTGGAAAAAAAGAACTCCTCAGCCCCGGTGACTATGATGTAGCCTCCCTGGCAGGGGTAGCCGGAGGATTTGCCTATGTACATGCTTCCCCTGAAAATAGCACCCAGCGATACCTTTACCGCCTACCCCTCAATGGCAAGGGAGAAGCCGAATTGCTTACCCTCGCCGAAATGAAGGGCATCAATACCTACAATGTATCCCCCCACGGAAAATTTGCCATACATAGACACAGTGCTGCCCTGGTACCTGCGACCACGAGGATGATTTCCCTGCCCAGTCATCACAGCCTCGAAATGCTGATGAGCAACCAGACCTTCAATCGCAAGATAGATGGTATAGACATGCCAGAGGTAGAATTTATCACGGTCGATATTCCCGAAAACCTCGCCGTGGATGCCCGCATCATCAAACCCGTAGACTTCGATCCCACCCAAAGGTATCCGGTATTGTTTCACGTCTACGGCGAACCCTGGAGACAGGTAGCCGAAGATTCATGGATTGGTCTGTGGAATATATTTCTCGCCCAGCAAGGCTTTGTCGTCATAGACATCGACAATCGTGGAACTCCCTGTCTCAAAGGAAGCCAGTGGCGAAAAAGCATCTACAGACAGATCGGAAGAATCAACATTAAGGATTTGGCAGAAACCTCTCGCCAACTGCTAAAGTTGCCCTACATCGATACGGATCGGGTAGGTCTATGGGGATGGAGTGGAGGCGGTTCATCTACCCTCAACCTGATGTTTCAGTATCCCCAAATTTATCAGGTAGGAGTATCGGTAGCACCCGTTGCCAATCAATTGTTGTACGACAATATCTACCAGGAGCGGTATATGGGCCTCCCACAAGAAAACAAAGAAGATTTCATGGCAGGGTCACCAATCACCCACGCCGAGAACCTGGAGGGAGAACTGCTTTTGATTCATGGGACAGCCGATGACAATGTCCATTATCAGGGGAGCGAAATGCTCATCAACGAACTTATCCGCCACAATAAGCAGTTTCGGATGATGGCCTACCCCAATCGTTCGCATGGAATCTACGAAGGACCCGGCACCCGAAGGCATCTCTACGGCCTGATTACAGAATTTTTGCTGGAAGAATTAAAGTGAAAAAAGGATTCCCAACCTTCCCGGCCTTTCCTTTGTCTTATGAGTAATAACAGTCAACCTTGATTATGAATATAAAAACCCTTGTACTTACTTTTTTGACGATTATCCTAATAGGAATAGCTGGCATACAGGCTCAGCTCCCACAGGAACTAGAAGACAATATCCGACAGCGAGTCGAAAATAGGACCAATCCCGCCATAGTTATAGGGGTCCTGGACGAGGAAGGCAGGCACTATTACAGCTATGGAATCACCTCAGTAGAGGATGGACTCCCGGTAGATAAACACAGCATTTTTGAGATTGACTCCATTTCCAAGACCTTCACCGGAATTCTGTTGGCAGATATGGTGTTGCGGGGCAAAATGGACCTCAAGGATGAGATTCAAGAATACCTACCCGAAGATGTAGCATCTCTGGAATACGAAGGTGAGCCTGTCCGCCTTGTACATTTGGCCAACCACACTTCCTCCCTTCCCCGAATGCCCAATAATTCTACTCCTTCCGATCCGGAGAATCCTTACAAGGACTACACAGAGGAGCAGCTTTTCGATTTCCTTAATAACCTAGAGCTTCAGAGAGAGATAGGATCGGCCTATGAGTATTCCAATTGTGGGATGGGCCTCTTGGGCTTTTTGATTGGAAAGACTCAGGGAAAAACCTTTGAAGAAGTTATGATTGCTACCATAGCCGATCCCCTGGACATGAAGCATACCAGGGTCAAGATGAGCCAGGATATGAAAAAGCGCTTGGCCATGGGACATAGCAATGGGCGGGTGGTCTCCAATTGGGATCTCTCACCCGCAGTGGCTGCAGCAGGGGGCATTCGTTCTGATGCAGTAGATATGCTGACCTACATCGGAGCCAACATGGGGAAAATTGAAACAGACCTTTATCCTGCTATGCAATTGTCCCACAAAAATACCCGCGGAGAGGAGGCAGAACCCCGGGTAGGGCTAGCCTGGCATCGTTTGAAAGCAAAAAGTCAGGATATTATCTGGCACAACGGAGGAACAGGGGGCTATAAGGCCTTCGCTGGATTTTTGGAGGATGGTTCCAAAGGAGTTGTGGTCCTTAGCAATTCGACCCGCTCGGTGGACGATATCGGCATTCACATCCTCAATCCAGAATTTCCTTTGCAAAAGGAAAAAATCGCTATAGGTGCCACCTTGAAAAAAGTAATCGACGAAGAGGGGATAGATGCAGGTACTGCCTTATACAGAAAATTGAAAAAAGAGGAGGCGGAAAACTACAACTTTGAGGAGGACGAGTTGAATATCCTAGGCTACCGGTATATGCAGAAGGATGAAGTAGACAAGGCGGTAGCCGTCTTCCACCTCAATGTAGAAGCCTATCCAAATTCGCCCAATGTTTATGACAGCCTGGGGGAAGGCCTACTTGCTCAAGGAAAAAAAGAAGAAGCCGTCGCAAATTATAAGAAATCTCTTCAGCTCAATCCCGGCAACCTCAACGCCATACAGGTATTGGAAGGCATGGAAATAGATACAGAAAACCTGACCAAAGAGGTTGAGGTATCCGAGGAGACACTCGAAAAGTATATAGGCGATTATGAATTGGCTCCCAATTTTATCCTGACGGTCAGGCGAGAAGGGACTCAGCTTTCTATTCAGGCGACCGGACAGCCTTCTTTTCCGGTATATCCTCGTTCGGAAAAAGTCTTTTACCCCAAAGCATTCCAGGCTGAAATCACCTTTAACCTCGGGGAGGATGGAAAGGCAAAGAGCTTGACCTTGTTTCAAGCCGGACGAAAAATGGAAGGCAAGAGGATAGAAAAATAGCTCTCCGCCACATTTGAGAGAATAGGAGTAAAAGCAGCAGGCATGCTGTAGGTTGCCACATTAGAAAGATCAGAAGTGCCATTGGCATCAAAAGCCTCCACTTGATATTCGAGTGGGGTACCAAAGGTGGTTACTGTATCGGTGTATTCCTCCACATTAGCACCTACAGAGGCAATAAGCTGTCCGTTCCGAATAATATTGAAACCTTGTTCACCTGTGGCATTATCTTTCCAGCTAAGAGGAACAAGATAGGCTGTACTGTTGTCAGCCAGCAGGTCTGTCGGGGCACCCAGGTCGCTCTCTTCTACAACGATGATAGAGGTGGAGGCATCTCCCGATGCTCCTTCCTTATCCCTTACCAGCCATACAGCCGTGTAAGGACCTATGTCCTGATAGGTATGGCTGACAGCAACGCCATTTCCGGTGCTGCCATTGTCTGGGCTAAACTGTACGGTATGGTTGATAGGGTCCCCATCTGCATCAGAACTGCTCCACCGGAGGATTACGTCGGGACCGGCAAGGCTTTCCCCACCGTTGGGAAAGATCACGGTTGTTTGGGGGCATTGTTAGAACCTATAATTTCATCCAGTTGACTGTTGTTATCCACAAGGCGGATGCTCTTTGATTTCAATAAAGCTCAAAAAATTGGTGGTTGTTTTTCCAAAGGAAAAACAACCACCCTTTGTAGACCTACCTGTACCTCAATCTAAAGAAACTTTAACATCCCAGGCTTTTAAGCCTTTTCCTTTCCTACTCGCTGTAGATCAGGATTTTTTGCTTGTAAGAACTCGCCCCGAATTTAACCTCTGCGATGTACATCCCCCCTGACAGAGGGCCTATGCCAATGTACCTGCTACTGCTGCCAGGAAGCACATGCATGGACTCTCTAAGGATGATTCTGCCTTGTACATCCCTCAGTAAAAACTCTCCCTCTCCAGGCCTTCTGGCAGTTAGTCCCAACCTGAATCGCTGCCCCCTCACAGGATTAGGGATACGTACCTCCAATTCCCTCTCAGATGGAGCCATAGATAGACTTAGTACCCGGCTATAACTGGTCCGACCATCTATATCGATCTGCTTTATCCTGTAGTAAAGCTCCTTTCTCCCCTCCTCATCTGCATTTTTATCTACAAAACGATAGGATTTTACCATTCCTGAAGACTCATGAGCTTCTACCCCTATACCCATGTAAGTAAAATCACGGCCGCTCAAAGATCTCTCCACCTCAAACCGATCGTGGTTGACTTCCTGACGGGTAGACCATCGAATCAGGGCCTCATCCCCCTGTAGAGACACCGAAAGGTCCTCCCACTCTACCGGCAGGAAGGAAGGGAAAAAGCTGACATCACAGCCGCCAGGAACATAAAAGGTATCTGGAATGGTGGAAATGTCACGGGTAACGGAAGCGTCCGGAACCACGTTTTCGATGTCCATGAGATTGGCAGGCGAGGAAGCGTCATAAAAGTTAATCCCATTTCCATCGGCACCAAAGCTCCCATTGTTTTCTGTCTCTCCGGAAAAGTAAAAGTTACCTCCTCCCCTTATGGTCGAATTATTGATAAAACGGATGCCAGCAATATATCCCTGGCTTCCGTTTTCAAGAGGCTGGTTGATCTCTACCAAATCATTGGGAAATCCACCCCCTCCTTCTACCAGGATAATCCCTGCATTTAGGGTGTTAGGAGCGTCGTTGGTGAAGCTCGATGCGCTGATAAAGCTACATTGATTGTTTACCTGAGCATTTGGCCCAAGCCTGATGCTGCCTTGACAACTAAAGAGGCCATAGTTATCGATATTTCCATCCAGGGTGCTGGAGCCTGCACCAAAAAAATAGCCATTGTTGCTCATTTCGGACCCATCTCCAAGGTTCCAATCAGAACCTGTGTATACAATGCCTTCATTGTTCAAAAGGGCCCCTTCGTCCAGGTCAAAGGGAAAGGCCAAAGTTATCCGCCCTTGTTCGGCATTCAATATCTGTGTAGGGCCATCTACGGCAAAGCTCCCCTCAAAACTGATCGTATCCTCGTTGATGAGGGTAAAGCCGGAATCCAGGATGATACCTGGGATGATTGCTTCGCCTCGGTTCAGGAGTCTGCCCCCACTTGCCGGCATAGAAGCGGGCCTAAAAGAAGCGCCGGCCTCGATGGTAATTTTGCTTCCGGCAGGAAAACTGCTCACGCTGCCTGTAAAAGTTCGGTCGCCGGGGATGCAGACAGAGTCTCCCGGATTGAGGCTGAGGCTACCTGTGTCCCCCGTATAGGTAAAGTTACAATCTGCGACTGTCAGGGACTCTGGTTTGAGGATAAATACAAAGAGGATGGCAAGAAAAAAACTTCCCCCCAGGGTCCATACAAGGAGAGTAGGAAAAAAAGCCGGACGCGGGTTTAAGCGGGTTTTATTGCTCATGGGGTAATGATTTTGATTAGATAATATCTGAGAAGATCAGGTCCTCTTCGGTGATTTCATTTGTATCGCTGATGAGGACAGCGCGCTCTACCATGGCCTTGAGTTCGCGGACATTGCCGGGCCAGAAATGGTTGAGCAATTCGCTCAAGGCTCCCTTGCTCAAGGTTTTGGAAGCCATTCGATTTTCTTTGAGGAAGTTTTGGAGGAAGTGCTTGGCCAGAATGACCACATCGTTGCCCCTTTCGCGGAGGGGAGGAAGTTGGATGAGGAAGCCCTGGAGACGGTAGTAAAGGTCCTCGCGAAAAAGCCCTTCACGTACCCTTTCGTTGAGGTTTTTATTGGTGGCGGCCAGTACCCGGACGTCCAGTTTTATTTCCTTGTTGCTGCCAAGACGGGTTACCGTGCTTTCCTGCAGGACCCTGAGAAGCTTGGTCTGAAGGCCGATTTCCATTTCGCCGATTTCATCCAGGAAAATGGTCCCTCCATTGGCTTCTTCAAATTTGCCGATGCGCCGCCCGGTAGCTCCCGTAAAGGCACCCTTTTCATGTCCAAACAGCTCGGATTCTATGAGGTCAGAGGGGATGGCGGCTACATTGACCGCGACGAAGGGCTTTTTCTTTCGGGGAGAATTGTAGTGAATGGTGTTGGCAATGACCTCCTTGCCCGTCCCGCTTTCGCCGGTGATAAGGACGAGGATATTGCTTTTCTCTACCTTCTGAATAAGTCGGAGCACCTTCATGATGCTCTTGCTCTCACCCACCACACTCGAATACTTGGATCGGTCTTCTACCTCTTGGCGGAGTTCTTCGACTTCCTTTCGCAAGTTGACGTTGCTGCTGAGGTTTTTCACCACATTGGAAAGCTCCACCAGGGCATTCTCGTTTTTGATGATATACTGAGCC
This sequence comes from uncultured Bacteroidia bacterium, assembly GCA_964564415.1. Taxonomy (GTDB): domain Bacteria; phylum Bacteroidota; class Bacteroidia; order J057; family J057; genus JALEFZ01. Next base: position 40,123 of record CAZMAV010000030.1, read on the forward strand.
GCACCATTAGAATAAGCTTCGACGACGACATCGACTTTCTCCTGCCCGGAGAGAATGACAGTAGAAATATCCTGGTCGTACTGCTTGATTTTTTTCAGAATGTCCAGCCCGTTCATGTTGGGAAGGTTGTAGTCGATGCTTACGATCTCGGGATTGAGGTGGAGGTTGTCAAAAAAATCTTCACCGCTCTTGAACACCCGCACATCCAGCGAATCGTCGCTCTGCTCAAGCTTTCTTTGTATGACTTTTCCAAAAACAAGGTCGTCTTCGATTACGAATACCCGGTTGGAGAATTTTCTTTGCATGGGGTAATTTCTATTTTCCGTAAAAATATTTTTCACCAAAGGAAAAAGGAAGTGACAAGGGTCCGGAATATTACACCATTGAAAATACCGATGTTAAAATTTAATAGATTGTAGCTACATTATTTTTATAAAAATTACGGTATTTGTAATAAATGCAAGAACCAATATCATGAAAGAGGAAAGGTTGGAGCTGAACTTCGAGCAGCTCAGGATGCTTACCGGAGAGGACGCAGATTTTATGATTGAAATTTTGGAAATCATTGAGGATCAATCTCCCGAAGTCCTTGAAGAAATGAAGGAACAATTAGCCAAAGGCGACTATTCCAGCTTGTCTGCCACTGCCCACAAATATAAATCCTCCATTAATATTCTAGGAAATCTCCATCTCAATAACATCGTCAAAGACCTCGAAGACAAGGCCAAGAATAATAAGAATTGGGACGAACTGGAAGGGCTGATTTTTGAATTCGAAGGGGTATGCGACAAACTGCTCGACGCGGTCAGAGATGAACTGGACAGCCTTAGAGATTAAAGCAATGAATATATTATTGTAAATGCATTTGGCCTGAGAGCAGCCTTTTTGCCTATATTGCCCCAAAAAGACCATCAAATCCCTCTTTGCCAACATATCAGTCGTCGTTTTACTCAATCTCTTGATCAAACCTATCTGGCTGCTGGTAGAAATGAGCATCCAGGATGAGGTAGGACACGCCGACTGGGGCATGTACTCGGCACTCCTGGCCTTTGGCTTTTTATTCCTGAGCCTCTCCGACCTGGGCATCAACCAGTACACGACCAAAATGCTCGCCGGAAAGCCCGAACTGATCGAGACTTATTTCCCCAATCTTTTTTCCTTCAAGCTCCTCATCATGTTTCTCTACCCCTTCCTCATGATAGGGGTGGGAATCCTGATCGGATACGAGGAGCGGCAAATCTACTTCCTCTTTTTGCTCTGCTTTGTTCATGGAGGGGGGCAATTGATGCAGTTCTTTCGTGCCAATGTGCAGGCTTCTCAGCGCTTCAAATTAGATGGCCTGCTTTCTGTTGCGGATCGGATTTTCCTACTTTTGCTGACTGCCTATCTTTTTTTTACAGAACTCAGCATCGATCGCTTTGTCTATGCCCGTCTCATCGCCATTGGCCTGACGGTCCTTATATTCTACGCCCTGATCATCCGAATGTATGGATGGTTCAGGCCCAGGCTGGATCTGCCTTTTATCAAGGGTATCGTTCGGTCCAGCTTGGGACTGGCCCTGATGACCATTTTATATTCTGTCCATGACAAGGTAGATCAGGTCATGCTAGAGCGGCTGAGACCCATGGATGGAGACCTTCAAAATGGTCTCTATGCGGCGGCTTACCGATGGTTGGAGGCTATGTCGATGTTTCTATGGACGGTATTGCCCATTTTCTTTGCCCGTTTTGCCTTCCTCCTCGGCCAAGAAAAAGAAAAAGAAAAGCTCCTTCACTTCGGACAGGTGATAACGGCCATTCCCTTGATTTTTGTGGCGGTCTGGGTATGGTTCTACGGAGAATTGCTGCTTTTTCCCTTCGATCAAAGCAGCCCGGAGGAGTTGGACATCATTGCAGCCTGTCTGAGGGCCATCTTCATCGCCCTGGCCATCAATGGGGTTTTTGCTATTTTTTCCACCCTGCTGACTTCTACAGGCCATGAAAACAAGGTCAATGCCATGGCTATCGCCTCCATCATCCTCAATATTGTCCTCAACTTTATTTTCATTCCAAAATACGGAGCCATTGCCTCGGCCTGGACCACGGTGATCTCATATGGATTGCTGGGACTGCTTTACCTGATTTACATTGAGCTGGCCCTTCCCATCAGGATTCCTTACGGGCAAATGCTTCGCCTTATCCTCCTGGGTGCTATCATATGGGGAAGTTTTTATGGTCTTGAAAGAATGGCCTGGCCCTGGTGGGGAGTCAGTGCCCTGGTTTTTGGCATCACCCTATTGGCCAGCTACCTGCTCAAGCTGATTTCTTTATCCAAGATAAAGTCCATACAGGTATGATCCATATCTGCCACCTTTCTGTTCTCAATCCGTTGAAACACAGCCGTATTTTCAACCGCTGGGGCCTTTGTGCCAGGCAATTGGGATGCCGGGTAAGCATCCTGGCTCAGGGGGAAAGAGGCCAAGGAGAAGATTCGGGGATCATGCTCTACGGAAGCGGAAACTTTTCCAGGCTTTCCCTTCGCCGCCTTTTCTTTTCATTTTCCCAAAGAAAAAGAGCCCTCGAACTGGAAGCGGATATCTACGTCCTTCACAGCCCCGAACTCCTGGGACTGGGCAGGTGGCTCAAAAGGAAAAGAAAGGCCAAAATCGTCTACGATGCCCATGAGGATTATGCTAAAAATATCCTCCACGCCACTCATTATCCAGCTTTCCTGCGAAAGCCCCTGGCCGCATGGACAAGGAAGCAGGAAGTCAAAGCCCTGGCTTACCTGGATGCCCTTGTGTATGCCGAAGACTGTTATGAAGGGATGCTTCCTGTGGAAGAAAAACGAAGATATGTGTTCAGGAATAAGTACTCCCCTCCCAACCCTGTAAAAGGAGAGGCACCTGTGGATGTTTCCCAACCTTATATGCTGACCACGGGGACCCTGGCCTGGCCCTGGGGCATAAGAGAAAGTTTTGACCTTTGGCGGGCCCTCTGCCAACAAAGGCCCCTGCATTGGATCGTAGCAGGGCATGGATACGACGAAGCTGTTTTGAATTTTTTGGAAAAAGAAGTCCCCCAGACGAAGTTTGGCAAGTATTTTACCCTTGTCGGAGGTCGAAGCTATGTGGACCATGGGCAAATCGTCGAATTGATTCGGAATTGCCTTTTTGGGACGGCTTTCTACCATTTACTTCCACAGATTCGAGGTAAAATTCCTACCAAATTTTATGAATTTGCAGCTCTTGGCAGGCCTCTTCTCTTTCGTGCGGATGAGGCCTGGGAGACTTTAAATAGGGAGTATCCCTTTGGTTTTGCTGTCGAAAAGGGAGCCTGGGAGGATGATACCTGGATTCGGAATTTATGGGAAAAGCTAAAATCCTGGGAGCCTTCCTCCCGAACCCAGGCCTATGCAGGGATAAATTCTGAACTTCCTACCTTGAAATCCTTGATCCAAGCCTTGGATCATTAGAATATTTCCTCAGAACCCTTATCTTTCCTTCACTTTTTCTGACACAACTATACCTAAATGGGAAAAATCAAACGCCTTTTGGTCGCCAATCGTGGCGAAATAGCCCTGCGCATCATGCGCTCTGCTCGCGAAATGGGCATTACGGTCATCGCCATTTATTCGGAAGCAGACCGAAATTCTCCTCACGTCCGCTTTGCCGATGAAGCCTATCTCCTGGGCCCTCCCCCCTCCAATCAATCATACTTGCGAGGGGATAAGATCATAGAGCTCTGCCAAGATCACGACATAGACGCCATCCATCCCGGATATGGCTTCCTTTCTGAAAATGCCGACTTTACCCGCAGGGTAACGGATGCGGGGATCAACTTTATTGGTCCTTCGCCGGAGGCTATGGAATTGATGGGTAGCAAATTGGCTTCCAAGCAGGCGGTGAAGCAGTATAAGGTACCCCTGGTTCCCGGCCTGGACACCGCCATCACCGATATTGGAAAGGCTAAGAGGGTAGCGGAAGAAATTGGCTTTCCCGTCATGGTAAAGGCCTCTGCAGGAGGGGGAGGCAAGGGAATGCGCATTGTCGACAAGCCCGAAGAATTTGAATCGCAGATGAACCGGGCGGTCAGTGAGGCCACCTCATCCTTTGGAGATGGAGCCGTATTTGTAGAAAAATACGTAAGCTCTCCCCGCCACGTAGAAATTCAGGTCTTGGCGGATACCCACGGCAATACTACCTATCTTTTTGAAAGGGAATGCTCCATCCAGCGTCGCCATCAAAAGGTCATTGAGGAAGCTCCTTCTGTGGTTCTTACCCCGGAGTTGAGAAAGCAGATGGGAGAAGCCGCTGTCAATGTCTGCCGTGCCTGCGATTATGTCAATGCAGGAACCGTGGAATTTTTGTTGGATGCGGAGCACAAATTTTACTTCCTGGAGATGAATACCCGCCTTCAGGTGGAGCATCCCGTCACGGAGATGATCACGGGAATAGATATTGTGAAGGAGCAAATTCGAATCGCCGAAGGTGAGCCTCTGAGTTTCACCCAAGAGGACCTTCAGATCAATGGCCATGCCCTAGAAGTGAGGGTCTACGCAGAAGATCCCAAAAATAATTTTCTTCCCGACATAGGAAAGTTGCACCTCTACAAGCGTCCTCAGGGCCTTGGGATTCGGGTAGATGACGGGTTTAGCGAAGGGATGGATATTCCCATTTATTATGATCCTATGATTGCCAAGCTCATCGTTCATGCCAAGGATCGCCCCTCGGCCATTCGCAAGATGATACGAGCCATTGACGAGTACAAGATCGTAGGGATTGAAACTACCCTGGCCTTTTGTCGCTATGTAATGGAGCATGAGGCCTTTACCTCCGGGCATTTTGATACTCACTTTGTGCAGAACCACTTCAGCCCTGAAGTGTTGGACAAAAAACTGGAGGAGGATGAGGCCAAACTTGCCGGACTGATCGCCGCCCAGCTGATGGAAGGCAAGATCGGTCCCGCTTCCAAAGAAATTCATCCCTTCAAAGGGAAGAGTGCCTGGCGCCTGAATAGAAACTAAGCCTTTTAACCTTCATTTTATAAAATCCGACCCCGGCCTGAGATAGAGGTCGGGGTGTTTTTTGGGGTATGGTTGGAATACCTGCTCCAAGGGTATTTATAACACATCTTTTCTACAGAGTGAGAAATGGCTGGGATGAAATTTTGGATAAAGTATCTCGCCTTCCTATCCCAACCACTTAAGCTCTTCGATTTTATTTCCGGTTAAAACCTGGATGTTTTCAGTTATTTTTTCAATGGGCCAGTCCCACGATTCTGTGTCAAGAAGGGTGCTAATTACTTTTTCAGAAAACCTTTTCCTTATTTCTTTGGCGGGATTTCCTCCCCCTATCGCATAGGGCTCTTCATCCTTGGTACGACGGATTTTGCCCCAATGATGGCTGCATCACCCACAGAAATTCCCGGCATGAGGGTGGCCGGTTTTTCTCTGTACCTTTTCTCCAGAGCCTCTGCAAAGGCTGCTTTGTCATCTAGCAAGGCTTCCATTTCCTTTCTATCCCGAAGATCGGGATGTATTTCTCTCAGGTACTTATCGCTCCAAATGGCGAGTTCCACCAATATCGGCGCCAACGCCAGCCCCTTCTCAGTCAACAGATAAAGATTGGTCTTCTTATTATTTGGCCGCTTCGTCTTGATGAAGACTCCCAAATCTTCCAGCAGCTTAAGCCTCGACGAAAGAATATTCGTAGCTACCGCTTCATCACTTTCTATAAAGTCCTTGAAGGTTTCCTTGCCGTCTACCAGCATTTGCTTCACGATTACCAACAACCACTTATCCTCAAAGATATCCAAGGCCGAGGTGAAAGGACAATCGCAGCGAAATTTATACTCCATGTTAACCCTGTATTAGTATTACTTGCAAATTAAAATTTATTTTCAATATCACTTGCAATTAGAAAGTTATTTATATATTTTTGATTTCAAATAGCAAGTAATAAATTTTATACATGAGACAATTTATTTCATTTTTACTGATTACCGGCCTCTTCGCAGCCTGTAATTCTACTCAGACAACAAGCGATGCAAACCAAAAACCTAAATCTTCAGAAATGAGCGAAAAAGAAACCGTAGGTACATTTTTGAGTGCTGCGATCCAGAATGACCCTAAAACCATGCGGGAACGGGCCAATGCCGATTACATTCAGCATAATCCTTTTATCCCCACAGGACTGGAGCCCTTCATTCAAATGCTGCCCATCTTGCAGGAAAATGGTACTGTAGCCAAGAACATACGGATGTTTCAGGACGGAAACTATGTTTTTATGCACAATGAATGGAGCAATGCAAAGCCTTTCGGTGCAGATGAGATGGTATCCTTTGATATTATCCGCCTGGACGAAAATGGCAAAGTAGCAGAGCACTGGGATGCCATGATCCCTGTCGCTCAGGAAACTGCCAGCGGAAGGACCCAGACCGATGGTCCTACCACCTCCAAGGATTTGGACAAGACCGCCGAAAATAAGGCATTGGCTAAGGCCCTGGTAGAAGACGTCCTGATGGGTAAAAATCCCAATAAGATTACCGAGTATATCAGTGCAGAACAGTACGACCAGCACAATCCAGACATAAAAGATGGACTGACGGGTATTGTAGAGGCTGTGGAGTATCTGACTTCTCAAAACAACATGTTCAAGTACACCAAGATTCACAAAGTCTTAGGTGAAGGAAACTTTGTGTTGACCATAAGTGAGGGCGAGTGGAATGGAAGCACCAATGTTTTCTACGACTTGTTTCGCATTGAAGACGGAAAAGCGGTAGAACACTGGGATGTCATCCAGCCCATCCCGACTGAGGGCCTGGCCAACAACAATGGCATGTTTGGCTTCTGAGCATAAGCAATTATAAAAAAAGCGTTTATCATCAACGCTCATCAGGAATAACCATTCCAAGTAGGTGATTTAAACCGAGAAATCGCCGGGAGAATTGAGAATTATCTTAGAAGCCTAGGCTACGAAATCCAGACGACCACCATGAAAGATGATTGGAATGCCGATGAAGAGGTGGAAAAGCATGTGTGGCGGATGTGGTTATTCTACAATCTCCCACCAATTGGATGGGTCTGCCCTGGAGTTTCAAAAAATACATGGACGAGGTTTATACCGCAGGTATGTTTGGTAGGATGAGTCAGAATGACGGACTCAGTTCCAAAGCACCTAAAAAAACTATGGTGCAGGTGGACTTTTACAGGACAACAGCTATATGATTTCTCTTACCTTCAATGCGCCTGCGGAGGCCTTTAATGATGAAAATATAAGTACATGACAAAAGATTGATTTGCATTTGTAAGTCGTTGTTTATCAATAGATTCAAGGTCAGGAAATCCAATCCAGTTTTGAAGATGCTGCAAGCTTTTCTTACATGCTTTTTGATCGGAATACTTTTCACTTTTTGGGCTATCCATTGTCCTATTAAAATGGCCCACCTTTTGGCATAATAATACCTCTCAAGGGCCACTACTGTGGGATGAT
>CAZMAV010000031.1:0-46795 GCA_964564415.1 uncultured Bacteroidia bacterium
ATGTCGCGGGCGCGCTGCTGCATATTTTCCAGGCCATAATGGTCCTCTGGCCGGGTATGCGTCAGGTCCATACCCCGGCCGTTATCAGTCATGCTGAACGTCAGGTATCCGTCTTCGCTGAAGATGTGAACCACAAACTCGCTGGCTTCGGCGTGCTTGAGCATATTCTGCGTCGCCTCCTGTAAGATACGCAGCAGGTTGAGCACGGCTGCCGGACTGAGCTTCCGTTCGGTGTGGACCTGGCTTTCTACCCGCCAATCAATGCGTTTGCCCAGGTAATACGCTAAAAAGGCCTTTACTTTGGTGACAAATTCCGTGGTGTTAAAGCTATCCTTGTTGAGGGCCCAAATGGTGTCTCGCAGCAGGTGGATGGTATTTTGGGTAAAATCTCGCGTGTCATCAATCTGGGCGATCACCGGTTCATTATTCCCGTTATTGGACATCAAAAGCAGGTCGAGGTCGGTGATAATGCGGGTGAGGTTGGCCCCCACGCTGTCGTGCAGGTCCCGGCTGATGCGTTCGCGCTCCTCGTGAATCTGCCGCTGTAGGTTCAGCCGGGCGATTTCCCGTTCGTATTTGCGCCGCCGGAAAAAGCGGTAGTAGAGCAGGGAGGCAAGGAGCAAGAGGCTCAGGACCACCGTGATAGCGATCAGTCGTTGCGTACGCAGCTCGGCGGCTTGGATGGCAATGGTCCGCTCTTTGGCTTCGGTTTCGTAGGTGACCTCCAGTTCGCTGATGGCCCGGGCTTTTTCTACGCCATACAGGCTGTCTTGGAGGGCCGCACTTGCTTGCAGGTTGGCATAGGCCGCTTCGTAGTCTCCCTGTCGGCGGTACACCTCTCCCAGCAAGCCCAGGGTGTGTTTTTGTAAGTTGACATAGTTGACCTGCCGCGAAAGCACCAAACTGCGTTCGAATGCTTGCCGGGCAGCCCCTAGCTTCCCCTGCGTATGGTACACTTCGCCCATATTGTTGAGGTCAATCGCCAGACCGGCCGTGTCGCGGATTGCCTTCCGAATCTGAGAAGATTCCTCCAGATAGCTCACCGCAGCGGCGTAATCCCTCGCTCCCAATGCCAGCTGCGACATATCGTTCAGGCCGTAGGGAATGCCCACCGAGTCGTTCATCTCCCGGCGAAGGGCCAGGGAGGCTTTGAGGAGGGGAATGGCTTTTTCCAGCTCTTCTTGCTTAAGGTAGGAGCGGCCCAGGTTGCGCTGGGCGGAGGCCAGGCAGTCGAGCTGCCCAGCTTCTTCACATAGCTGCACCGCCCGCCGACCATAGGCAATGGCCTGATCCATCTCCTGCTGTCGGTTGCTCGCTAGGCCCAGCTCCAATAAGATCTCGCCTTGCAGCCCCTTGTCCCCGGTGGTTTCGGCCAGCCGCAGGGCCTGCTGATGACTGGCTAACTCCTCGGGATAGTTGCCCAGGTAGTAATGGGCGATTCCACGCAATTGGTAGAGCTTGGCCGCCAGGGGCGTTCTTCCTTGCGCTTCAGCCAGGGCGATCGCCAAGCTGACGTAGTGGCGGGCTGAGTCCGCGTTTTTGTTACGCATGGCCCCAAAGTTCTCCTTCACCCAGACCGCCGGATCGTCGGCTGATTGAAAGAGCGGCTGGTAAGGCTGAGCCTGGAGTATCGGAATGAACAGGGAGAGAATGATGAAAAAACACCCGCGCATGCTGAGAAAATTTGATTGAGAGGGTAACAAGATAAGAAAAATGTTCTAACCCAAGCCCAAGCCTGTCCAGCAGTAGTTTTGCCTATGTGTAGAATATGTTATTAATTGAATTAACCAGGGTCGATTTTTCCATTTGCGGCCCATGATGTTGATCAACTCGCTCCGCCAGAAAGCCGACAGGAGCCAGCGCGACGCAACCGCCAGCATTAACTGCAAACGGCAAGGGGCATGGATCTGCTCGTCTGCTGGTTGATCACTGCTACCCTGGCATCGTGCAGGCATTCGCCTGACTGGGCGTCGGTCACATAGCCACTCACGCGGGCGGCCTGGGTCTCGGCTTCGCCCCGTGGTTGGCCCTGGCGGCGATACAGCAGCACCCGCCCCCCGATCACCCAGTATAGCCCAGTCCCGCGCAGCCAATCGTTCATGGTCGTCCCTAGGGACTGTTGGGCGTCGCGCAGCTCGCGGGGGTTGTATCTGAAGCGCCACTCGGTGGCCCGCTCGATGCGGGTCAAGGCCTGGGGCAGGGGCTGCTCGGGCAGGGTGACCCCGAGGGAGGGGTCGCTTGAAGTATTCAACAACTTAAGGCAGTATCGGTAGCTCAGGGAATTGTTCACGCCACTAACTGGGAAGCCGTGCTGCCTTTTCCTATCACATTAGGCATAACCATAAAACAGGGAGATCCTAGAAAATCTGTCCAAAGTCTAATTCCTTCAAACCATTATAAAACTAAGTTGAGCGCCTCTCTGTATCTGGGAGGCGTCTTTTTTTTTGTTAATTGTAGGCATCGTTCCTGGCTAAAACCCTAAGTTTCCGCCAAAAATTGACTTAATCTTAAGTAAGTGGAAATACTTAAGCAGGCATTTGAACATTCGACATGGAGAGAGCTATACTTCTAATCTTGACTTTTGTCTGGGCCCTATCATCCTCCGCCCAGGTTACAGAATACTACAGGTCTGGCAGGCCGGGCCTATTTTATGGTCCCTATTCTATTGGAGAGGGAATGCTTGCCTGGGAAGGGGGGCTGGGTTATCGGGCCTTTCCCAATACCCGTGAGGGATTTAGCTATTATCCTCAACTTCTTCGAGTTGGTCTGAGTGAGGCGATGGAAATCAGAACCTATTTTACCTTTCAGGAAAGAGGTTTTGGTCGGCTGGAAGCCCCGGGATTCAGGAGCCTGAGCCTTGCGGATGTAGGTCTTCGCTACAGATTTACCGAAAATGAAGGAAGTATACCCGCTATTGCCCTGGAGGCTGTATTTGCCACCCCCCTGGTGAGCAAACCCTTCAGGCCCCGATTGTTTCGGCCCTACGTATTTGTCAGTACCGATAATAGCCTTAGTTCCACGCTCAACCTTATTACCAATCTGGGGGTCAACCTGAACAATTTTGGCTGGACTCCTCTGGCCTTTTTCCGCCTGGCTTTGATTCAACAATTTAGCCAACAAATCTCCCTCTTTGTAGAAATTGCAGGAGACCGATTTATTCCCGGTAATCAATTTCAGGTGGATGGGGGCCTCACCTCCATGCTTTCCAAAGATATACAGTTGGATCTATCGGCGGGCTTGGGAAATTTTAACGATGCTCCCTATTACTTCTGGGAATTTGGACTTTCTGCCAGGATTCCCCAAAAGAAATAAGCCCTTATTCGCCTACACAAAATACCCTCACCCTGCCAATGCTATCTTCGAGGGAGTAGACAAAGGAAATTTCCTTGAGGTCCTCGATGCTGAGCTGCCGACTGCCTCCCTGTTCAGGATTTTGGGTAATAAGGCTATCGTTTGGAGATAGTGTCCACTGACCTTTTTCCTCGGCTGCTATTCCTTGAAGATACTTGATGGTATAACTGCCCTCCTCCTGATAGGTAATTCTCATTTCTTCCAGCAAATCCCGATAATTCTCCACCTGCTCAGGGCTGGCGCTGTCTGCTTCCACCTGAAAAGGTCGCCAGCTTTGTTGAGTGAGGAGTTCGCGAAGGGGTTTGGGTCCCTCAGGGGTACAGCCAAGGAGTAGAATTAGAAGGAGGGACACAAAAAAGGCAACTATTCTTTTCATCGATAGGGTGATCATTGATGATTATCACGAACTATTTTTTGGGGTTACCAAAAAATAGCGCATTCGGAATTGAAACCAAGCTATTCTGATAATCCCCAAAGCGCTTTAGCCATTCGTTGGTGATAATCATTATGGGTTAGAAAGATGTGGTAAGTAGGCTCGCAAATCCATTTTCCCAAATCTCGGATGGCAATCCGATGCATCAGGACCCATGTAGAATACATATTTATTAAAAAAAATAGTCACTGAAGAATTTCAATCCAACAGGCTTGCCTACTTAGCTACCGTAAATAAAGGGAATATTTACCAAAAAATGCTTTTAAGAAATCTTGGGGCAGCCTTTTCCAATGTATGATTGGCAGTAAAATTTGAAGCAATTTGGAGGATGCTGATGGCATGATAGAGATGTTCAGCTTTTTTTGGGGGTCGTGCAACGTTTTCAGAGGTGGTTGCATATGGGTAAGTAAGCGTGTGAAATTCCACTTTATTACAAACAAGTAAAAAAATGAACTTACTCAGAAAACTAAATTTATCTCTACTTTGTGCCGTCTTAATTTTTGCGGCCTGTGGGAGAGAGAATGTGGATGAAATCATCCCCAAGGATCCAGAATTTGAACCCAAGATAGTCAAGGTAAACAGCCTTTTTTCCGCTATGGAAACCAAGGAGGCAGCAGGCGTAAGCCTCGGCTGTATCCTGATAGAATATCCCTTTACAGTAGAACTTGAGACTGAGGACCAAATTAGCATTGATTCTGAACAAGCCTTTAAGACTGCCATGGAACAGGAAGCGCCCAGTCGGGTAGCAGATCTGGTATATCCTTTGTCCATTTTGGAGAATGGAGAACCTAAACTGGTTCAGAACAACCAGGAACTGGGCTCAAAATATGCCTCCTGTGTGCCTACCAGGGGCTGGCAAATGGCCACTACTAATGGAAGCACTCCCCTGATACCTGCCTATTTGTTTTACAACTATTGTTTTGACCTTGTTTATCCAGTAGACCTGCAGGATTCAAGCGGAACTGCCTATGTGGTTACGAGTGATTCTCAGTTCATTGACCTGGTTACCACCATTCAACCTCTTTTCTTTTCCACTCCCTTTACGGTTGATTCTTCAGGTACCCAGTTTACGATTAACAACCTGAACGAATTCATTGACATTGTCTACTCTTGCGATGATGTGAATCCTCCTGTGGTAGGGCCCAATGGATATGAGGTTGTGAATTTTGCCTGCTATGAATTGGTATATCCAGTAGACGTAATCGTCGGAAATGGACCTGTACAAAAGGTAAATGATGGCAATGAGTACTTCAACCTGATTTTGAGCGGATTATATGTTGAGCTTCAACTCCCTTTTTCTCTTCAGGACTCCGCAGGAGGAATCACCGTGGTCAATGACTCAGAAGACTTATTGAATGCCCTAACGGCTTGCGGCCTGGTCATCGTAGACACCACGACAAACAATACCTCCTGCAACACCCCAGCACATGCCCTGCTTTTCTTCAACACGAGTAGCACACAGTGTAGGTATAGCATCAATTACCCTGTACAAGTCGAAGCTGAGGGAGTTACTTACACCCTCAATAACCTGACGGAGTATCTGGATGTGTATAACATGTATTCCAGAAACATCGATGCTATCAACTTGCTTTACAATGTATCTATCACCCTTCAAAGTGATGGCTCAACCACGACCTTTACCAGCGATACAGAGGTTTGCAACTTTATTGACGGCTGTTAAGGCAATGGTCCCTTTGCAACAGAAACCTGAAGATCCTAGCAGGGTCTTCAGGATTCCTAATAAGAACGATATACCTAAACACTTGTGGTTGATTCAAAGCTAATAGTATCTGTACAAAAACGTGAGAAAGCTGCATTCAAAGAAATGTATGATAGTTGTATTGGCTATGTATATTCCGTAGTTCGTAGATACATCTCTAATACAAATGATCACCCGGATGTGATCCAGGAAATCTTCGCTCGCTTGTTTTTGAGCATTGATACTTTTGATGAAAACAAGGGAGAATTCAAGTTTTGGCTGCGCCGATTGACCATCAATCAATGCATGGAGTACCACCGAAAACATAGAAAGTCTAAGTTATTTGTATCCATGGATCAGATCAGTGATGTAGAAGGAGATGATGGCGAGGGTATCATGGAATTGGCCAGAGAGGACGTCAAAGCTATTATCGAGCAGATGCCCGAGGGATACAAACAGGTCTTTTTGCTGGTTATTATCGACGACTTTTCTCATAAGGAGGTAGGAAAAATGCTGAACATCAGCCCAGAGACTTCTCGCTCCCAACTATCGCGAGCCAAAAAGTGGCTTCGGCAATACATGTTAAAAACCAATCCAAACCTTTTGACAAGTGGAATCTGAAAACAAACATATCAAGAAGTTGATGTCAGAAGATGAGGTCTCCCTGCCCGCAGAACTTAGCTGGGAACAGATGGAAGAAGGAATCCTGGCGAAAATGGAGGATTTGGAAAATTCTCGAAAAGGAATTCTGTTTCCCTATTGGAAGGTAGGTCTTGCCGTATTGCTGCTGCTGATTGCCCTTCCCTTCCTGATCAATCTCTACAGGGGCGGGAACAAAGCTACACCTGGGGAAATGGTCCAGAATGCCCTCGTCATAGATTCTTCCGAATATTTTTGCAATGAATCGGCAGAAAAAGAGAATTCCAAGCCTATGCAGCCCTCAATACATGGGGTAGACCGGGGAAGCGAAAGACCTGCCCAAGCCAATGTTTTGGCAAATCAAGGAATAGGGTCATTTAGAAAAGAGGCAAGTATCTCCAAAAGAGATAATGCCGGGCAAAAATCTGTGAATTTCACTACGGATTTGAATAAGGACAAAAATTTTCTCCCTTCTTTGTCGGAAGAACTGGCCTGGGACAAGGCTGACAGCGGTAATTTTCTTGACGTACTTTTCCTCACAGGAATGGCAGATCCTATTCCTGTTGATTTTTCTGCGTCAGTTGAGCTTGAGCCAATCCTTCCATTTGTTCACCCAAAGAAGAACAAGAGAAGAGAAGTTTCTCTTGTGGGAGGTCCTGCCATTTGGAAGCCTCTTTATGGGGAAATGAAGCCTGAGCGAGAGGCATACGAAACTGCTCTGCCCTCCTTCCAGGTTCAGGCCAATTATTTCCAAGGACTTAAAAACAACTGGACCTTGATGTTTGGTTTGCAATACCAGAGGCTTGAAAGCCGTTTTGAGCGAAATTTTGTCTTGGAGGATTATACGATAATCCTTAGGGATACCATTATTGAGAAGCAAATCAATGTTCTTTCAGGTAAGCAGACCTTGATCAGGGGAAATGTGGAAATTTTAAGTCAGGCCGAAAGAAGGGTCAGGCATTACAACAAGACCGAACTTTGGCAAATTCCATTTGCTCTGGGAAAAAGCTGGGACATCAACAAGTGGATGGTAGACCTTCTCCTGGGCGGTAGCCTGAACATTTACACCCAAAACATCGGTAAAAGCACTTTCCAACAAGACCCTATCAGCTACAATGGGAGTTCGACTCGAATCATTGACAATAGATTGAAAGTTAATGCCTTGCTTGCAGGTCGATTGAGCTATCAACTGGATGAGCATTGGGGATTGAGTACGGGTCTACAGATTCAAAAAAGTCTGCAGGACTGGAGCCCAGAGACTGGAGTACAAATGCTTCCAGGGACACTAGGCCTTCAATTTGGCCTAAATTATGGATTTTAGGTAAGATTCATTTCTCGTTTCGGGATTCCTGGGTTTTCTTTTTTGGCAGGAGAAAAATAAGCATCACGAGATACTGGCTTATATAGGTGGACTTATTTATTTGCGGTAGATAAAGGGAATATTGAGCCTTCGGGGAGATCCATCTTCGTCAAAATACTTTTTCTTGATGATGAGGAGGTGCTTTCCGGATGAAAGGGATTGAAGATCGAGGGTAGCCATGATTCCTTTTTGTCGGCCCTCTAACCTCCTGTATTGTAAAAAATCCAGGGCTTGGACCAGGCTATCATCGATATAAAACTGATGAAACTGCTGCATACAAGCCAGGTTAAAGGAATCTTTTCTGGCTGCGTTTTCTTTTTCGCTGAGGGATTCATCCTCTTGGTAGCTTCCACATAATTCTTCTCTTGCTGCCCGCTCTCTTCGAAATGAAGGCACAAAAACTTCCAGGTAGGGAGATTCTACCTTGAGGGAGGGAATAAGAGCTGAAATCACAATATCATCTTCAGCAATTTTATCCTCATAAAGATTAGGCCTGGCTGCGAGTTTATTATCACCGTGGACAAAGAAATTATCCTTTAGAAAATAAGCGATATTGGATAAAACAAGGCCTCCAGATCCCACGAAGCCCAGAAAAAAGGACAAGGAGAGAAAGATAATTATGAAACGCTGTGATTTGACATTAGAATAAAAATTAAGGAGAATATAGGTCAAAGGCTTAAAAGTAAAGTTAAGAGCTATTCCGGAAGAAAAAGTAAAGAGGGGGTAATGAATAGCTTTGACCCAGTTTTTTTCTCGCAGAAATTTCAGATGGAGCAGGGAAACGAAGACGCCTGGGAGAAATAGGACAGCGAGAAGAAGAAAGAATATCAAAAATACTGATAATGAAGGAAGCAGGTTGTGGATGATGGCAGAAATAATGATAATCACCAAGCCTGTCAGGGTGAGGGAAAGCAGGGAGAGAACCCCCAAATTAGCAGCAGAAAATACGACACTGGAGGTATCATCAAGGGTCTTGACATAGGTCTTTAATCCGGGAAAACCCTTTTTCAATTTTTGATTGAAGTCCTCGCTGTAAAGAGAGATTTGCTTGATCTCAGGATAGACGGAGTAGAGACCTACAAAGCCAATCCATGTAACCCTTAGCGCAAAGTGAATCGGAATCCCGCAATCATCACCTGAATGCTGACGTAGAGGTAAAGGCCCATAATTGAGGCAAAAACCAGGTAATCGTCTGCTAGGTGAATCAGCAACCAGTCGATCAAGCGGTAAAGCTCCTCGGGTAGCCTCAGAGCTCCAAAAATAGCTACCCCTGAGACGATAAGCTCGACCTCCCAGCTTTGCTCTGCCAGAATTTGCATCCAATTTTTTGAGCTTTCCGGCTCAGCTTGCTTGCTTTCGAAAAATCAGAATCAGGTGTACTCATCTTGCTATGAATTGGCAAAAAACCCAAAATAGATGAAAGGCTTGCGAAATTTCATTAGGGAAATAATATCATTTGATTTTAATTAAAATCTACACATCTATTCACAATTTATTCACCCACACAATATACTCAAACATGAAAAATCTCACTAATATTATTTTGCTGTGCTTTCTGCTGCTGAGCGGCCTCTCAGGCCAGGCACAGGAAATGCAGGTAAGCATTGACAGTGCAAACACTCGCCTGGTCATCGACAAATTTTTGAGCGAAAAACTGGGCCTCTACACGGAGTATGAAAGTTTTGAAAAAGCTTGGATATTCCAAAAGGAAGAAGGGGTCTATGTCCTGGAGATCTATCACTACAAGGATAAAGTACTACACCGCGATGTACGGATCATGGGCGAACAGGAATACCGGGTCTACTCCGCTATGGTAGCTGCCCTTATCCAGGAAAAAGTAAAAAAAGTCAGCACGGCTGAACCGGCAGAACTGAAAGGAGAGCTGGACCAATCCGGTCGCACCACTTTCATTGTGAACAATGCCATCGTTTCCCTTGGCTATTACGGGTGGGCCGTTCCCTCGATGATAGACCTTGAAAATTTCCGGCCAGCTTTTGCCGTTTACCTCCTTACGGCTTCGGCTGGTTTTTTCCTTCCCCTGGCCATTACAAGAGACAGCGAGGTCACACCGGCTGAGTCCAATCTCAACCTTTTGGGTATTACACGGGGTATTTTGCACGGATTTGCCATTGTTTCATTGATAGATCCTGAATTTGAAGATTCGAATCCCTTCTTATTTGCAGGCCTTGCTGCTAGTGTAGGAGAAGGTGTGGCAGGTTATCACATCGCCAAAAATAACAATCTCACTCCAGGTAATACCGGAATGATTGGAGTCATGGGTGATGCCAGTTTTGGCGCTGGGCTGGTGTTGAGTACCCTGATCGATCCTTCTCCCAGAGACATTCGTTTGCCAGCTGCTTCAGCCTTGATCGGTACAGGCATAGGCATGTATGCAGGCTATAAGCTCTCTCAGACCCAGTCTTACTCCCTGGGAGATGCCCGGGTGACACGCATTGGTCAGATCGCTACGGCCTATCTTCCCCTGGGATTTCTGTTTGCTTTTGGTGGAAAAGACCTGGCTTTGGAAACAGAGGGTGAAGTTCGCCTGTATGCGGCTTCAGCCCTTGTTGGCGCAGTAGGAGGAACCATTCTTTCTCATAGGATCACTCAAGACTATGATTACACGGCCAGCCAGGGTACCCTTATTCAGTTAGGCTCATTGGCTACGGGAGGGCTTCTTGCGGGGGTTACCTTTCTTGCCTCACCTGATGAGGAGGCTCGGCCCCTGCTTCTGGCCTCGGGTTTGGGAACAATGGGAGGCTTTTTGCTCCTGACACATCTGTTCAAACAAAGAGGCCTGGCCGAGAGGGATGGAGAGGCGGGAGCCTTTTATTGGCAATTTCACCCAGAGTCATTGTGGGCCAGCAAGTTGATGCCCTCCTCCGATGCGAATCCCCGCCCGGGCATTCCAGCACTGAGCTTAGGATGGAGATTCTAATGAAGTGAAACATCAAAAAAAGCAGAGCCATCTCCCTTGCAGAGATGGCTCTTTACTTAAGTAATCATCAACAACTATTCCTATTGTTCCTTTATTTCAGGACTACCTTGCGGACAATCTGTCCACTTTCTGTCTTGATAATGAGGTATTTTACTCCTCTGCTGAGATCGCTGGCATCCAACTTGAAGCTTTGCTTTCCTGAAGCGATGTTTTCTTCGCCACGAAGAATCTCTCTTCCCTGGATATCAACCATGCGGTAATCAATAAGTCCAGCCTTGCTAAGGTCCATTTCTACGGTCAGAGAATTGGTAGCAGGGTTAGGATATATCTGTGTTTGCGTAAGTTCAGGATTGAAGAGTTGCTCATTGCTGGTTACGACATCCAGAAGGAAGGCGGTATCTGGTAGGACAAGAAGGAGACCAAAGGCCTCTCCGCTATTGTTGGCGCTAGGGTCAAGGAAACCCGAAGCCAGAATAAGTCCTGCTCCTCCTCCCAAGTTGTTGGCGTCGGCGCGGAAGGTGGCTACCACAGTATTGATATCTCCTGCAGGAGTAATGTTGAGGTCGTAGCTCTGAGGAGCCAGTTCCAGGTAGGGAGTAATGTCGGTATAGACAGCACTGTCTACGATTTCACCTGCACCCAGGGCAATAACATCTACAGCTGGGGCATCGGTAGCTCCATGGAAGACAGCCAGGTCAACATTGGCACTTTGATTTGCTGCCTCACGAGCTCCTCCTTTTACAAAAAGGTTAAAGGCAGTAGATACCCCCTCGGGATTGGCTGCAAAATTGCTGGGATCGACCACACCATTGGCGATGATATAGAAGGAACCGCCATCGGTAGCCGTAACAGGGATGGTAGCGACAACGGCATCGGTAATATCGGCAGAGTTTTCACCAGCAATGACGACGTCGAGTGGGTACTCAGCGGGAATATCCAAAAAGCCGGTAGCTCCGCGGAAGGGTACGTCATCAAGCTTGATGGTATCTACCTTGATATCTAGGTAAATGTCAACCACGGCAGCAGCTGGGTCAGCAGCATTGTGAATGATTTGGGCACGAGCGGCACCTACGGCAGTCAGGGGCTGAAGGGCGCCTCCGGCAGCGGGAGCCAGGAAGAGTCCAAAGGCGGGACCATCTTCATTGGTGGTGGGATCGAGGAATCCGGAGGCCAGTATGGCAGCTGCTCCGCCTCCCAGGCCACTGGCATCAAGGTAAAAAGGAGCAATGATGTTAGAAGGATCATTAGCGGCACTTACATCAATCCTGTACCCAGCTGGGGGAATGGTTACATATCCTGAGATATCCTGATAAGCCACGCTGTCCAGCAATACCCCGCCATTGGCATTGATACCTACGGAGGGGGCATCAGTAGAACCGTGAATGACGGTTACGTCTACATCGCTTCCGACACCTGCTTCACGGCCTTCGGTAAAGAGAATCGTGAATCCATTGTTCACACCGTCAGGATTGGTATCAAAGGAAGTACCCATGAGGTTCAATACACCAGAGGCGATGGCAAGGTTGGTAGAACCATCAGCCAGGGTAGCCTGAAGGGTAGCAAGACCATCTCCTATGCTGGTACTGTTGCCTGGGGCGACAGTGATATCCAGGGGATAAGATGCAGGAAGGTCCAGGAACTGAGTAGCGGTACGGAAGTCGACATCATCCAGCAGGAGGGTATCTGTATTTACATCCACATAAATATCTACTGTTGCTGCGTTAGGGTCAGCAGAATTGTGAATAATCTGAGCGCGGGCATTACCTACAGGTGTCAGAGGGACAAAGTTTCCTCCTGCAGCTGGAACGAGAAACAACCCAAAACCAGGACCATTTTCATTTGTAGCGGGATCTAAGAATCCAGAAGCCAAGATAGCACCTGAAGCACCTGCGAGGGGAGTAGCCTCCAGGAAAAAAGGTGCGATGATGTTGCTGGGATCATTAGCAGCGGTTACATCGATGCGATAGTCTCTGGCAGCTACATTTACATATCCGGAGACGTCGGTGTAGGCCACGCTGTCGAGCAATACATTTCCATTGACATTGATACCCACAGAAGGAGCATCAGTAGAAGAGTGAACCACAGTAATATCCACTTCCTGAGGATTGGCGGCTGCCTCACGACCTTCAGCAAAAAGAAGGGTAAAGCTGTTGTCCACTCCATCAGGATTGGCGTCAAAGCTGGTGCCGGGGAGATTGAGTACACCAGTAGCGACCGCTAGAGAAGTCGTATTGGGAACTAGGGTAATGTTAAATTCCCTCAAGCTATCTGCTATGCTTGCAGAAGTCTTTGGAGCTACCGCCACCTTGACAGGTACGTTTGCAGGTAGAGTTTGAAAGCTTGTAGCCGTACGATAAGCTACATTGTCAAATTTTACAATTCCTCCAATGCCCAAATCCACATAGACATCTACGGAGTCTGCATTGGGATCAGAACTGTTGTGAATAATCTGCACCCGGGCTGTTTGCTGGGCCATCCCTCCCAGGAATAAACCCATAAACAAAGCCAAGATGGCTAGTTTTTGTAAAAATTTAAACTGTTTCATAAGTGTTTTGTATTTGTGATAGGTTTGAAAAGACAATATTCATTAAATGACGTTCCCAAAAGGTAAGGCATAATCAGAAGCGGAATTGAAGCTCACTCAATCTCCCTAAAAGGCTTTGTTTCGTCATCAGCACTGCTTCCTCCATATATGTCACATGACAGTAAACTGAAAAATTGCGAACCTGTTAAAATCGGCATTTAGTCACTTAATACCTTTAATGTCATAACGCTGCACCTATACATTGGTTGTTGAAAAAATAGAACATATCATGGGTATTCTGAGATTAATACTTGAGAATTATTAAAATTAAAGCTTTGATTTTCAGTTGTATATTATTTAAAAAATTTTGTTTACTGATTGTTAAGTAGTTTTTGGTATATGAATGGGGATCATCAATCAGTTGATCAAATCAGGTCAGCCTCTTTGTTTTATTCTTGTAAAAGGGGCTGATCCTAGTTCAATCAATTTCTGCTGGTCGAATTCTGTTGGGGATGGTTATATTTGACCTATGAAAGTAACTATCCAAAGAAAAAACCAAGCCATTCATTTTGAGGGGCTGAATCCTGATAAGCTCAAGGTAGAAATTGACGGTTCTCCTACTGAAGGTGGAGAGGGAAAAGGGGTAAGACCCATGGAACTGGTCTTGATGGCCCTGGCCAGCTGCAGTTCGATAGACCTGGTTTTAATTCTACAAAAAATGCGGCAGGAACTCCGAGACCTTAAAATTGAGGTAGAGGGAAAACGGGCCGAGGAGCAGGTTCCCAAGGTATTTACGGAGATACATCTCTACTTTATCCTCATGGGTAATATAGAAGAGGACAAAGCCGCCAGGGCAGTAAAACTGGCCGTAGATAAGTATTGCTCCGTAAAAAATAACCTGGACCCCAATATCAAGATAAGCTATGATTTCGAGATACAGGCCTGAATCATGCCATGGCCTCCTCCTCCTTTAGAAAGGAGGAAGAGGTTGGTCAAGAGCTTTTACTGCACATCACCGTAGACCACAAAATAGAAGTTGGAATTGGATGAAGAGCCTCCCTCTTCAATGTTGATGCGGATGATGTTGCTGTTATTGGTAGAGGAAGCCGTAATAATTTCATTGTCAGGCGAGGTCCCAAAAGATGTAGCGATCACGACGGGAAAACCGGAGGGTGTCTGCCTAAGCTGTATTTCGTAGGTTCCCGTGGAGGGCCTGCTTACCGATGCAATCCCAAAGCCTTTGATTACATTAGGTGTACTGGAAATATAACCGTAGGCGATAGGAAGGGCATTGGCGTAAACTTTTCCTTTTTCGGGATTTGCAGAACTACTGAGTTCTTCGCTTACCGTCACAGCCTTAAAATTGGCATCCCCATCCACATCTACAGAGGCATTGACCTGGCTGCCCCTGATCATCTCCAAAAAGTGACTGGAGGATGGGGTAGTGGCAGGAACTTTCAGCTCTAATATATTTTGGTTGCCTACCATGGACCCGGTATGCTCAATCTTAGCCGTGGTTTCCGTACCCGAGGGATGGATGACAGTGAGAGGGCTGCTGGGGTTGGTCGTTTGTATGCCCACGCGTCCATTGGGGTAATAAATGTGGTTGCCAATGGTGGACCAGATAGGCGTACCCTCCTCATCTGGTCCAGGGATCCACTGGGAGCCATTCCACTTTAGCACATAATTGTTGAAAGGAGGATTGGTAGAGACTGGTCTGCCCTGAATGCCATTGACTGTCAAATTAGAAAAGTTCCCATTTACGTCTCCCTGAGCAGAGGAAGTCAGGGTAAGGTCGTCAGTGGGATCAGGATCTCCTGTGTTGGTAATGACCTGCCCGCTGATGTCTATCCCAAAACCAGCGGTGTAGATGGGAAGTTGAACGCTATTGCCTTTGCTGATCTCAAGGTTGTTTCCATTTAGGCTGAGGGATTGAAGTTCATTGTTGCTGTCTGCATCCGGAAGGAGAATACGGTCGGCAGACATAGAAAGTACGAGGGTATCAGCATCGAGGGAGAGGGATTGGATTTCGTTGGTGCTGTCGGCATCTTCATCTTCGACCTCATCCACAGCCCCCTCCCAGGCTGTTCCATTCCACTTCAGTACATCTCCACTACCCAGGGTTGAAATGCTAACATCTGTGAGGTCGCTCACTTGCATAGCGGTAGCGACTTTGGCATAGGGAACAGCTGCCAGTTCGGTAGTGTCCAGGGGCAATCCGTCAAGGGTGACCACCAAAAAATGGCTTCCACTTCCCCAATTTACATTGGAAAAGCTTTGGTTGCTCAAGCCTTTGCCTATGGTAAGGGAAAACAAACCAAAATCATTGGTCAGGATTCCCAGATGATCTTCTTCGTAGACGAGGGTTTGACCTTGATCGAGGATGGAAAATTCAAGGTTGATATTGGTGTTGGGACGGATGTTTCCCGCCGCGTCTCTGGCTACAGCCTGATAGGAAAATCCCCTGGGAGACTGAGCCAAGACAAGATCTGGAAGGAAAAATAAAGCGAGCAACAAGGTGAAAAAAATGTGTCGATATGTGTTCATACAGAAGTCTATTTGGGTGAATAGGGTACATTCGCTTAGGTAAATGTTGAAATATTGAAGTCCTCAGGAAGTCGGGATTTACATCCACCATCAACTTACTAATTTTTAGGAATAATAATTTGAGTAAAAGAAATAGCATGGGCATTATTTTTTCCTAGAATTAAATAAATCAGTGTCTGTAATGCTTTTGAAAAGACCCGGCGAGGGGGAAATGCGTTGCTTTGATCAAGAGATAAATGTGTGAGAATCTCCAGACAGGAGAGGGGATAAGGAAAAATACGGGAAAAATTGTCTAATCCCTCGAAAAATAGCTATTTGCGGACCGTTTGTTGCCTTCTATCCTGGAGGGCATTTTGGGGACCTTAAACCTATCATTGACCATGTATATCATGATGTTGGTAGCCTTTGTAATTGGCTACATTGCGATTGCCCTCGAGCACCCGTTAAAAATCGACAAGGCAGCTTCTGCTGTACTTACCGGTGTGGTCTGCTGGACCTTCCTCGTGATTGGACAGGATGTTATCCTCGGAGACAAACCCGAAGTTCTTCATCATCAGGAGCAATCGGTTCACGCTGGTGATGCTGAAAGCCACGCTGGTGAGGAGGCTCACCACGAAGCAGAAGCCCATGCTGCCGAAGCCGATCCTCACGAGGCTACCCGACACTATATCGAAGAAAGCCTGATTGAGCACCTGGGCGAAATTGGAGAAATTCTCTTCTTCCTCCTGGGAGCCATGACGATTGTTGAACTGGTCGATGCCCATGAAGGATTCCGGGTGGTGACCGACCGCATTCAAACCACAAAAAAAAACCGACTTTTGTGGATCATCAGCACCATTACCTTCTTCTTTTCGGCTGCTTTGGATAACCTGACGACCTCGATTGTAATGGCGGCCTTGCTTCCCAAGTTGATTCGACGGCGGGAGGACCTTTGGTTCTTTGCAGGAATGGTTATCATAGCCGCAAATGCCGGAGGTGCCTGGTCCCCCATCGGCGACGTAACCACCATCATGCTCTGGATTGGTGGGCAGATTTCTGCCTTTAACATCATTGTGACAGACTTTATCCCCTCGATGGTATGTTTGCTGGTTCCCCTGACCATTGCCTCCTTTCTGCTCAAAGGTTATGTGGAGCGTCCGGTTCAGGACGAGGCCAGCCATATGGCTCCCCCAATTGACAAGTGGGAACAGCTTTTGGTCTTCTGGATGGGCGTTTTGGGCTTGCTCTTCGTCCCCGTTTTCAAGACCGTAACCCATCTGCCTCCTTACATGGGTATTCTTTTCTCTCTTGGTGTGATTTGGACTACCACCGAAATCATTCACCGCAGAAAGGTAGAGTTGGACAGAAGAACCTCCCTTCTCGTCTCCAAGGTAATCTCTCGTATTGATACCCCTTCAATTCTTTTCTTCCTGGGTATCCTTCTTGCCGTGGCGAGCCTTCAGACTGCCGGCCACCTCGGCCAATTGGCAACGGCACTGGACTCCACCTTCGAAGGAAATATCTACATCATCAACATCCTGATCGGGCTGCTCTCCTCCATCGTCGACAACGTCCCCATGGTGGCTGCAGCTATTGGTATGTATCCCCTTGATGTGTATGCCGTGGACAATCAATTTTGGGAACTTCTGGCTTACTGTGCCGGAACAGGAGGTAGCGCCCTCATTATTGGTTCTGCCGCAGGTGTGGCCATCATGGGTATTCTGAAGATAGACTTTGTCTGGTACCTGCGAAAAATCACCTGGCTGGCCGTAATCGGTTACTTTGCAGGAGTGGGTACCTACTATCTGCAAGCGTTGATAATTGGAGGATGATTATAATATGAAATTAAAAAAGGGAGGCTCTGTTTAGGCCTCCCTTTTTTTATTCTCCCTGGCTCTTCTTTTCTCCAACTTCTTCTGCTTTGTTCCAATGGCCGTTTGAAGAAATCGGTTTCATTTCTACACAGGTCCTGGGTAGGCTCTTGGAATAGTTTTTCTGGAGAAATTCAATCAGCCCCTAGCATATGGATGCAATGATGATGATTTTGCTAAACTTGGCCAATAAGCCTCTAAATCCAGACGCTACGATCCAGGGATGATCGATAAAATTTTGAATTAGTATTCCCCCTTTATAAAAAAATTACTGGGATAATCAGCTTTTTCAGGGTTTTTACAGACCAGAAACTGCTTCGAGGTTTTTGTAAGGCATAACTCATAAAGAAATCATGGTATTTTATTAGAAAATACCAACAGATAGGCGAAAAGAAAAATTTGTGAGGACTTCAAAAATAATAAGGATTATCACGAATCTTTCTCCGCGATAATCCCCAAAATTGAATTTCTTGTTGAAGCATGGTCCGATTATCCCAACCAGTATTTAAGACCTAGGTCGTCCAGCTCGCGAATCAGGTCTCCATTGGGCGCTACTTTCCAATCGGAGGCCAGCATGGTAATATCAGCGGCATACTGTCGGTCTTTGATTTTGAATTTCAAGGTTTTGTTGCCCTGATGCTGGCTGAATAACCGTTCGAATTCTTCTACCAATTCCACTGTGAGTTCTTCATTGTAAAATTCCAGGTAAAAGGTCTTGGACATCTTGTCAAAGAGCTCTTCGGAGAGGATGCGAATTTCATTGATGCGGAGCTCGTACTCTGAGGGATCGTATTTTCGGGGCTGGTAGGCACCCACGATGTAGAGCATTTCATCCACCTGTATCAATCCCCTGAATTTTTCATATTGTTCTCCAAAGAGGGCGATATCCTTAGAATCCTTAAAATCTTCCAGGACGAAGGTCATGAATTTATTGCCACGCCGGGAGATTCTTTCACGGGCCGATGTTACAATTCCTGCCAGGCGAACCTCCCGAGGTCGGTTTTCTTCCAGGTCCTCGATGCGGGTGTTGCAAAAGGACTCTATTTGCCAACGAAAGCGATCAAGGGGATGCCCCGAAAGGTAAAAACCTATCATCTCCTTTTCATAATTGAGCTTTTCCAACTCGGTCCACTCCTCGCGGATATGTCCTTCTTCTATGGTCCCGCTCGGAATTACGGGTTCGGGGATAGAAACGCCATTGGTGGAGTCTCCTCCAAACAAGCTCACCTGGGGGGATAGTTTTTCCTGTTTTACCTTTGACCCATACTGGACAGCCTTTTCCAGGACATTGGAAGGATCTTTGTCTGATACGGGAAGGAAATACCTGAACCTTTTTATCCCAAAGGAGTCAATGGCACCTCCATAAGCCAGAGATTCCAGGGTTTTCCTGTTGATCGAACGCATGGGCATGCGAACACATAGGTCGAAGATGGATTCGTAGGGACCATCTTCTTCTCTTTCTTTGATGAGAGCCTCTACGACATTGTGTCCTACTCCTTTGATGGCTTCCAAACCAAAGCGGATCTGCCCATCTTTATTCACCGAGAAAAGGGCCTGAGATTCATTGACATCGGGACGCAGGACAAGGATACCCATGCGGCGGCACTCTTCAATAAAGAAGGTGATTTTCTTGATGTCTGTCGCATTGTGGGTAAGGACGGAGGCCATGTACTCAGCCGGATAATGAGCCTTAAGGTAGGAGGTCTTAAAGGCGAGGACGGAGTAGGCTGCCGAGTGAGACTTGTTGAAACCGTAGGAGGCAAATTTGGTCATCAAGGCGTAGACTTCCTCCGCAGTATCCTTGTCTACCTTTCGCTCTAGGGCTCCATTGACGAAGTTGACCTTCTCCTTTTCCATGATCTCCATCTTCTTCTTGCCCATGGCCCGGCGAAGAAGGTCGGCACCTCCCATGGAATATCCCCCCATTTCACGAGCCACCTGCATGATTTGCTCCTGATAGACCATGATTCCATAGGTATTTTTCAAAATGGGTTCCAGGATGGGATGAAGGTATTGGGTCTTTTCTCTGCCATGCTTACGGGCTACGAAGCTGGGGATATTGTCCATAGGTCCCGGGCGATAGAGGGCATTCATAGCGATGAGGTCCTCTATGTTAGTAGGCTTGAGCTGGCGCAGGTATTTGCGCATTCCATCGGATTCAAACTGGAAGGTAGCGATGGTATCTCCCCTCTGATAAAGCTCGTAGGTCTTTTTGTCGGTCAAAGGAATTTCGTCCGGGTCTATCTCTATGTCGTGATTTTCTTTGACCAGTTCTATGGCTGTCTTAAGGATAGAGAGGGTCTTCAGCCCCAAAAAATCCATTTTTAGCAGGCCACACATCTCTGCCATGGGACCATCATACTGGGTGATAATGACTCCGTCTTTAGCGGTAGAGACAGGAGCGTAATTGGTGACGTCTTCAGGAGCGATGATAACGGCACAGGCGTGCACCCC
Source organism: uncultured Bacteroidia bacterium (assembly GCA_964564415.1). Taxonomy (GTDB): domain Bacteria; phylum Bacteroidota; class Bacteroidia; order J057; family J057; genus JALEFZ01. The sequence continues at coordinate 19,796 of CAZMAV010000031.1, forward strand.
TGTATGCCTGGCAGTTCCTTCCAGGGTTTTGGCGAAGCGCATCATCTTATTGACAGACGGATCGCTACTCTTAAATAGCTCTGCGAGCTCCTGTGCAGTATCGGGATTATTCTCCGGGTCCAGGGCCTTTTTGAAGGACATCCCCGGCCTGTCGGGCACCAATTTGGCAATGCGGTTGACTTCTGCCAGGGGAATGCCCAGGGTGCGGCCCACATCTCTGAGGGCGGTCTTGGCCCCCATGGTACCATAGGTAATCACCTGAGAGACAGATTTTCGCCCATATTCTTCTACCACATAGTCGATGACCTCCTGCCTGCCTTCGTCATCAAAGTCAATGTCTATGTCCGGAGGAGAGACTCGTTCGGGATTGAGAAATCGCTCGAAGAGCAGGTCGTATTTCAGGGGATCGATGTGGATGATCCCAAGGATGTAAGCCACGACAGAACCGGCGGCCGAGCCCCTTCCCGGGCCTACATAGACCCCTCTTTCCCGGGCCACAGTGGTAAAGGATTGTACGATGAGGAAGTATCCGGCATATCCCATTTTCTTCATGATGGCCAGTTCCCTTTCGATCCTCTCCCGATGTAGCTCGGTAATTTCTCCATAGCGCTTGGGCGCCTTTTCCCAGACCATATGACGAAGATAGTCATCCATGGAGGCGAATTGTGGAGGTACCTTGTACTGAGGCAGGATCATATCGCCGGCGAGGTTCATGTCGAAGACGCAGCGCTCTGCAAGGTGAAGGGTATTGTCCAGGGCCTCGGGAATATCCTTGAAAAGGTCCTGCATCTCATCCTGAGTCTTGAAAAAGAAGCGAGGATTGAGGCGATTGTGATCGTCGGTAAAGCGGAAGCGATTGGGGTCGGAGTAGTCTGACTGGGTCTGCAGAGCCAGGAGAAGGTCGTGGGCCTCAGCATCTTCTTCGTTGACGTAGTGGACGTCATTGGTGGCGATGATAATAAGGTTGTGCTTACGAGCCATGCGGATGAGCCACTCGTTGCACTTGTCCATGTCTCTCAGCCCGTGGCGCTGGATTTCCACGTAGTAATTTTCTTTGCCAAATATATCTATGTACTCCTTGAGCATCTCTTCGGCTTCTTCCTCCCCCTTGTCGATGAGGGTCCGGTTGACCTGAGAGGCCAGGCAGCAAGTAGAGGCAATGGTTCCGGCTGCATGCTGGCGCAAGATTTCCTTGTCTATCCTCGGCTTATAATAGTAGCCGTCGGTATAGCCGTAGGAGCAAAGCTTGACGAGGTTCTGATACCCTTCGGCATCTTTGGCCCACATGATTTGATGGTAGCGCTTCTGGCCCTTCTCTTTTTTGGTGGCATCCCCCTCGATGATGTAAAATTCACAGCCTACAATGGGATTGAGCCCCTGCTTTTTGGCGTTGAGAAAAAAGCGGGGAACGCCAAACATGTTGCCATGGTCGGTGATGGCCACATGGCTCATGCCCAGGTCAGCGGCTTTTTGGGTAATATCACTGATCTTGGCAGCTCCATCCAAGAGGCTGTACTCAGTATGATTATGTAAATGGGCAAACTGCATGGGTTACTCCTCGGCTCAATGAATGTAAAATGGACCATTTTTGGCCCGGTATATTGTGATATATAAATAAATTACTCGGAAATACCCGTGCTGGCCAGGAGAATTTTTCAACAGATATGGGAAAAAAATTATGGAAGCTTAAGGCTCATGCTTTTTATCCTCTTTCCAATAATATGAAAACCAAAGATGTAATTTTCTTCCCTCCATCGTTTTAAAATCAAAGGGCTTAGCATAAGTTTTTGTAGGTCAAAGAAATTTTCCGACAGAAGCTTTGTTAAAACTCAATAGTGGTAGTAGTTCCTGTAGCGGGAGGAAAATTTCAGATTTTCCTCCCCTCCTTTTTTCTATTCAAAGTCGATCCAGTCGATTTCTAACTTGAAGGATCCTGCTTCTTTGTCGGCCAGCAATATTCCGATTCGCCTTAGCTCCTCGGGATTGTCAAAATTCTTTCCGGTTTTTCTTCCTCTGATTGAGCCGCTGAGTTCTTCAAAGGGGAAAAAGTATTCTTTCCATTCTCCTTCTGCCTTGAATTTCATCTGATAACTTGGACCGTAAGAGCCCGAATGGCTCTCCACCGTGAAGGTATAGGTCCTAGCATCTCCACGCATGCGCATTCTGACTCCTTTAAAATCGCTGTAATCAATGTTTTCCATTCGCCGCTGAGTCCGGGAAAAGCCCCCGTTGTTTTCAAGAGAAAGTTCACCGTAAAAGACCAAGCTGCTGTCATTTTCGCGGAGATAGCCCTGCGAAAGACCTCCCATGACTCCATCGTTGGTGATGTACCAGCGATCCATATCCTGAGATGTCCCCAGGTCAATTTTCTTGTCGGTCGATTTCATGATTATTTTTAGGCTTGAATGGGTGAGTAGATTGAATTCGGGATTCATTGAATTCCGGTTTGCCGACTCGGAATTTATAAAAAACTGCCCCAAAGGATACTGTGGGGAGAAGGCAACAACACTCAGCACGAGGGTGAAAAAATACTTCATTTGATACTGGATTAGTTGATAGATAGTTTCAAAGACCCCTGTTTTTGAATTTTACCTATCTATCTGTGGCTTTAATGTGAACAATAAACCCCCTTTTGTATCGTCTTGTTAGCTGGGCTTTAAGCTTTAACCTCAACTTAACTTATAGCTGTCCCCGTCTTTTGAGTAGAAAAAGGCAAAATGTATGAAGGATGATTTAGAGGTGAAAAAGTTAAGGCCTCGGATAGAAGGCCTTCTTTATGGAAGCCTGATCGGAGATGCTGCCGGAGGCCCCTGGGAATTTTCCGATCCAGCCCCTCGTCCTCCTGTCATCTCTCTGGATGATCCTCTGAATGACGCTGCTCTGGCTGCTTTAGAAGGAAATTTTTCTCTGGACCCTTATCAAAGAAAGGCTTCTGTCTACGGCCCCTGGAAGGATCTTGCCCCTGCCGGAACCCTATCTGACGACAGCCGCCTGAAGGTGATGCTGCTAAGGGCCATAAATCTTTTTCAGCCCTTGACTTCAAAGAGCCTGGCCGCCTATTTTCTTAAAAAACAGCACCTGGGTCCATATGAAGAGGAATGGCTGGAGGAGTTTCGCCATACGGCTCGCTGGATTGGAGGAAAAAAGGGGGGCCTTCCCCCCGAACGAATGTGGGGAGGAAAGCCGGCCATCGTCGGGCAAATGATGCTCCTCCCTCTGGCTGCTAGCTATGTGGGGAGGAGAGAGGAAATCTACAGACAGGCTTGGGAACTGGCCATCTTCGACTCAGGCCAGGCCAAGGACTTTACGGCTGCTACCCTTGTAGGTCTTGCCGAAATTCTTAGGCCCGAAGCTCGGCATGAAGATGGATTAGAGGCTATGATAAAGACAGACCCCTTTGGTTTTGGGCAGACGCCTTTTGTGGATCGGGAAGTAAAGCGGTGGATGGAAGCAGGAATACGGATGGGAAGGGATGCCCGTGCTGTACCCCGCCGTTTATTTGAGGCCTTAGAAAAAGAACTGAATGCCCATAGTTGGTGGGAGTGCTGGATTCCGATGACGGTAAGCCTGGCTTGTCTTGAAATTTGCAGGCACAGGCCCCTGGCTGCCATGGAATTGCTCTTGCTATTTGGTCGAGATACCGACTCCTACCTACAATGGCTGGGAGCATGGGTAGGAGCCCTTCACGGCAAAGAAATTTTTCATCCTGACCACCTCCATCTGATCGATAGGACCTTAAAAGAAGACTACGGAGAGAAGATAGAAGACTGGATCCTGGTCTTGGGCAGGGGGGAAGAGGGAGGTACAGCCTCCTGAAAATCAGTATATAATTTGGCCTATTTTCGTATATTTGTAGGCCTTTTGGAAAAAGTTATACACACATGCTAAATTTTTTTAAGAAAAAAGAAAATAAAGAGAAGCTCAACAAGGGCCTCGAAAAAACCAGACAAGGCTTTTTCGCCAAATTGGGAAAGGCCATCGTAGGAAAAGGCAAGGTTGACGAGGATGTCCTGGACGAATTGGAAGAGGTGCTGATCTCCAGCGATGTAGGGGTCAAGACTACCGTCAAAATCATAGAGCGCATCGAAAAGCGGGTATCTAAGGAAAAATACACCAGCTCTGACGAATTGGATTTCTTGCTCAAGGACGAGATTCAGGAAATGATCCTGGAAAATCATCCTGAAAGCCGTGATTACTTCAATATCCCGGAAGTGGACCTGCAGGGTAAAAAAGTGCCTTATGTCCTTATGGTAGTTGGGGTAAATGGAGTCGGGAAGACCACAACCATAGGTAAACTCGCCCATCGTTTCCGCAACCAGGGCAAAAGCGTCCTGATGGGAGCGGGGGATACCTTCCGTGCAGCTGCCGTGGATCAGCTCAAGTTTTGGGCAGACAGGGTAGGTGCTGAATTTTATTCTAAGGGCATGTACACCGATCCCTCCGCTGTGGCCTACGAGACAGTCAACAAGGGCATGGAAGAGGGCTATGACGTGGTGATCGTAGATACGGCAGGTAGGCTACAGACCAAGAAAAATCTCATGGCCGAGCTGGGTAAGATCAAACGCTCCATGAATAAGGTCCTGGAAGGTGCCCCCCACGAGGTGCTTTTGGTCCTAGATGCATCCACCGGCCAAAATGCCATTTCTCAGGCTACGGCCTTTACAGAGGCCACGGATGTTTCCGCCATGGCCCTGACCAAACTTGACGGTACAGCCAAGGGAGGAGTCGTCATAGGCGTCTCCGATATGTTCAAAATTCCGGTAAAATTTATCGGAGTAGGGGAGGGGATCGAAGACCTGCAGGTTTTTGATCCACAAGAGTTTATCGATTCTATGTTCGAAGGGGTAAAAAGCTGAGATACCTATCAAACAAGGAGGCGTTGGAAGCGTTTCATCTTTAATTATGCATACAAATATTTTCAAGCAGGAAAAAAGAGCCAGAAACAACATAAATGTCATCACCCTGGGGTGTTCGAAAAACCTCGTGGATTCCGAGCGGCTCCTCTCACAGTTGGAGGGCAATGGAATCGAAGCGGCCCACGAAGCTCCGGGAGATAGCGGGACAGTGGTCATCAACACCTGTGGCTTTATAGATAAGGCCAAAGAAGAATCTGTCAATACTATCTTAGAATATATAGACAGAAAAGGCAGGGGGGAAGTGGAAAAGGTGGTTGTCACAGGCTGTCTTTCCCAGCGATACAAGGACGAACTCCGTAGCGAAATTCCCGAGGTCGACGCCTGGTTTGGTACCCAGGACATGCCCGACCTGGTCGAATACCTGGGAGCCGACTACAAAAAAGAATTGGTTGGGGAAAGGAAAACCAGTACCGACAGCCACTACGCCTACCTCAAGATTGCCGAGGGTTGCAACCGTCCTTGTAGTTTTTGTGCCATTCCCCTGATGCGGGGCAAGCACAATTCCAGGAGCATAGAACTCCTTCAGGAAGAAGCTGGTTTTTTGGTACAAAAAGGGGTAAAAGAAATTATGCTCATAGCCCAGGACCTCACCTATTACGGCCTGGATTTGTACGGCAAACGTAGGTTGGGCGATCTGCTCAACGCGCTCTCGGAGGTGGATGGATTGGAATGGATTCGCCTGCATTATGCCTATCCCTCTGGGTTTCCCACAGATGTACTCCCTATCATTCGCGAGCAGGAAAAGGTCTGCAGTTACCTGGATATGCCCCTCCAGCACATTTCCTCCAATGTCCTCAAGCATATGCGCAGGGGCATCAACAAAGAGCGCACCCTCAAACTGGTGGATAGAATCCGTGAAGAAATTCCCAATATTGCCCTCAGGACCACCCTGCTGGTCGGGCATCCCGGTGAAGAAGAAGCTGACCACGAGGAGTTGATGGAATTTGTCGAAAAGACCCGCTTTGACCGGCTAGGTGTTTTTACTTATTCACACGAGGAAAATACCCATGCAGGAGATCGATATGAGGATGGGATTCCGAAAGAAACCAAAGAACGGCGCTTCGAAGAAATAATGGAACTCCAGCAGGGGATCTCACTTGATTTGAACCGGGAAAAAGTAGGTAAAACCTTCAAAACCATCATTGACAGGGAAGAAAACGGCTACTATGTAGGTAGAACAGAGTTTGATTCTCCCGAAGTAGACAATGAAGTTATCATCAGGAGCAGTGAACCCCTTCGAATAGGTGAATTTTATCCGGTTGTTGTAAAAGATGCCATGGAATTTGACCTGATGGGTGAAGTTGTCCCTCAGGATAAGGCTTCATAAGGGGATTTTTTGCCTCAGCCTCCCCTCTTTGAATTCCAATAATTTCTTACTTTTGATAGGAACCTCGAAGCGATGACATGCCAAGACCGATTCCTCTAGCCTTTCGTTATGCCCTTGCCGGCTTTTGCCTGATCGCCATACTCTCAGGTCAATCTTTTGCCCAGTGGACCCTGGAGGTAAAAAACCTAAGGATGGGTCCCAACAACACCCGCATTTACCTGGGATACCAGAAAGAAGAGGAGCAAGCCCGCAACTTCGTAGCGGATATTACGGTTCGGCCCTTGCGGTTGGAAGCCACTTACCGGCTGCAGCGCATAGACATTCGCCCCAAAGGCAGATCAGAGACCCCCATAATTCTTGAGAATAAGCAGATGGTTGGGGATTTTCACCTCGACCCCGCCGCCCTTGCTCCCGTTCTCCTTCGCAAGGAAGTGGAGCTCAGCAGCAGGGGATCAGAAATATTTATCCAGGACATCCGCCTTCCTGTGGATCAGCAGTACCAGATTGATGTGGATATTAGCGAACCTGCCACGGGAGAACACATCTTAGTGAGCCTCAAAGAACCCTTCCTGGTTCATGGCAAATTGAGGTTACAAACCTCAGACCTCTTTTTGAGCTTTGACGGAACGGAAAGAAGCCTAATGCAAGAGCCAGTCCTGAAAAAGGTCATAGATGTGGACCAGCCTTATATACATTATGGGGTATACCTATATGCACGCGACTATGAGGTTTTGCGGATCAGGGCTATTCTGGCTAGGGAAAAGACCGACGAAGAGGGAGGCGGGAGTACCCAGACCTTTGAATCTATCCAGCAAACCAACAGGGTGATCTACCCTGAGGGCAAGTCGAAGTTTCTCTTTCGGGATACCCTAGACCTGAGGGATCTGGCTCCCAGCACGTATACCATTTGGGTATTAGTAGAAGCAGGGGGAGAAGAAAAACTGGAACGGGCCCGCTTTGTCAAGGGAGGTGACATCAACAAGAGAATCTACGATCAATTGGAACGCTCCATAAAAATGATGGTTCACATCAGTCCTCCTTCTCTGATCAGTGAAATTTTGGGCAAGGAAACTCCCGGCGAGCGGCAGATTAAATTCGATGATGCCTGGGAAACCCTTTATGGGGAAGAGGCACAGGAGGAAATGCAGACCTATTACCAAAAGGTGTTTCGTGCAGACTCCCTATTCGCAGAGGAAGGAAGAGAAGGTTGGCAGACAGACAGAGGTCGAATATTTGTCCTGTACGGCGACCCTAAAGAGGAAGAGGTGAACATCAGGGACAAAGCATATCTCAGGTGGGTATATCCTCGCTGGTCCCTTTCCTTTCTTTTCGAAGAAAATCAAGGGAAATGGGAGTTGATCGATTAGGCCAAGATCGGATGAAAAGCCGCAGGGATGGGTCCCTCTAGGCCTGTGGCAGGGCATACATTCCTATCCATGTAGCACTTTTCCTCGTATATGTGTAGTATTCAAAAAAATCAACCCTGGCATCTGTCCTTTCATTGTCGAATCCGGGGGCAACTCTTAGCATAAGCTTTAGCCTTATTCGTCTTATGAATCAGGAAAAAACAACACTTGCTGAACCCAGAGATCAACATCCTTTGATTGATACTGTAAAAAAATATTTTCGCAGGCATTTCTCGTTTAATGGCTTGCTGGGCAAAACCGAGACTTCCGGACCCAAGGAATCTTTTAATTCCTTCCAACTGCCTCTCCGCAAGCGGCTGATTCTTGGCGCGCTTAAGGTGAGTCCCTGGCTTTGTGCCTCCCTCTTTGCCCTGACCTTCGGCATCATTTTGATGGCCCGATTTGCCGGATGGAGTGAAATTGCCCTCCTGGGCTATGCGGCTGAATTTTATGAGGTAAACCATACCATGATCGACATTGTCAAGACCCTGACGGTATCCGGCCTTATCGGTTATGGAACCAATTACATCGCTATTCGCATGCTTTTCCGCCCGGTAGAGCGCCGTCCCATCTGGGGGCAGGGCCTCATTCCTTCGCAAAAAGACCGAATCATTTATACCCTTGCCCAAGGCCTTCACAAACATATCCTAAGTCAGGAACTCATTCGAAAGCGTGTAGAGGAATCGGGTTTGGTGAAAAAACTAAACAATCTGGCCCTGGAAGGAACTGTCGGATTGCTGAGCGACGAAGAACTAAGGGGAGAGATGAAAGACTGGATCAACCGGTCGGTAAAGGAATTTGTAGCCAAAGAAGATGTGAGGCAGCAGATACGGTTGATCGTCGACCAGCGGCTGGAGCAGAACCTCAGCAAAGGGATGGAGCGCTTTATCCTGCAGACTTATAAGCGGATGAACAAAGAGAAATACGAAGAAGCCATCAGCAAGATCGCAGAAGAAATACCTGGATTGGCCCAGCAGGTTGTGGATAAGTTTGAAAATCGGGTGGATAGGGTAGCTGCTTACGTGAGGCGAAGCATGGGAGATACCGAGGAGCAACTCATGAATCTATTTGTAGAACTCCTGGACCGCATTGACATCACTGATCTCCTGGCCCGTCAGATGTCTCACTTTGACGAAGCCAAGCTGGAGCGAATGATTTGGGAGGCCACCAATGAACAGCTCCTCTATATCCAATATCTGGGTACGGTACTTGGAGTACTGGGAGGACTAATCATCTGGTCTCCTGAATTCATGGGACCTCTATTTGTTTTGATCATTGGCCTGCTGTATCTGCTGGACAGGTTACTTTTTCAGTCCAAACAAAGGCGATCGGGGATGGGTTCTTAAGAATATGTTTGTTTAAACATTGATTTAATTCCGATCTTTACTACATCTTCCTTCTGGGAAATCTTCATCCAGCCCCGTATAACGTTCAGCTCAATGACTTCAAACCCATCCACACACCGACAGATCAAGGCCGATTATCTATCTGGTCATGAGGCACTCAGGCCTTTTTATTCCTACCCACTCACCGACCCGGATTTTGCTGCGATCATGGCGGATAAGAAATTTTTCCAGGAAAAGAGAAAGCTACTTCATGCCTCTCTTTTGGAACAATATGAGGGTTATGAGCTTCCAGATTTACTCCGGGACAATATAGATGCCCTCTTGAACGACAATAGTTATACCTTGACGACCGGGCATCAACTCGGACTCATGGGCGGCCCTCTGTTTACCGTTTACAAGGTGCTCAGCATCATTCGGCTTTCAGAAAAACTCAATCAGAAATTTCCTCAAAAAAGGGTAATCCCGGTTTTTTGGATTCATACCGAGGACCATGACTTCGAGGAAATCAACCATTTCTACGAAGATTTTGGGCGAAAACACACCTACAGAGGGGATTTTGCCTCTGCGACGGGCCTTCACCGCCTGGAGCCGGAGATTCGTTCTTTGATCCCGGATAATTTTGGAGAAAATCTAAGGCAAGCCTGGCAGGAGGGAGCAAGCATGGCTCAAGCCTATCGGCAATTCTTTCACGAGTTGATGGGAAAGTACGGGCTGGTCATTCTGGATGCTGCTCAGCCTTCCCTCAAGGCCATCTTTTCTCCCATATTTGAAAAGGAAGTATTCCATCAAATATCCTTTCGGGCAGTGCAGGAGCAGTCCGAGTCTCTGGAGGCTGCAGGATATAAACTTCAAGTACATCCCAGAGAGATCAATCTTTTTTACCTTGATGAGAAGGGCAGAAACCGCATCGAGGAAGCCGAAGGAGGCTTTCGGGTCCTGGACAGAGATATGTTTTGGGAGAAGGAAGAAATGAGAAAATTACTTTGGGAAAGGCCCGAGCAATTCAGCCCCAATGTGAGCCTCAGGCCCCTCTACCAGGAGAGCATTTTGCCCAATCTTGCCTACATAGGGGGTTGGGGAGAATTGTCATACTGGATGCAGCTAAAGGGAGTTTTCGAGGCGGTGGGTGAAAATTTTCCCCTGCTATTGCCTCGCTTTTCGGCTACCCTTTTTCCTGAGCTTTTGTGGCAGGAATGGAGGGATTTGGGCCTGGAAGCTGAAGATATTCGCAAGTCCAGGGCTGAAATTTTTAAGGAATATACCCCCAGGCTTTGGGATGGCAGCTCTTTTTTGGCCCGGCAAGAAGAAATTTTGGACTCAATCGTCGAACTAAAGCACTACATTCACGGAGAGATATCCAAGACCCTTTCTCGCTCGGCCGAAGCTTTGGAAGTGAAAACCCGGCATTTCATCGAAAATCTTCATAAAAAAGCGGACCGGGTCATCCGGCACAAGCATTCCAAGGTTTTTGACCGTATCCATGAAATCAAGGCCGAGGTCAATCCCGATCAGGCTGTACAGGAAAGGGTGTGGAGCCTGGCCGCTCTTCATGGCAGTCCGGATGAATTTGTAGAATGGCTTAAGCCCCAATGTGACCCTTTGCTTTTGGAACACAAGATTCTCATCCTCCCTCAAAACCTGAGAAAAAGCGGGGAGGCCCTCAGCAGAGAAGAAGCGGGAAAGTGATGGGGGAAGAGAAAGAAATCTTCAAAGCTCTGGAGGATTGGCGAAAAGGTAAATCTTCCTTTGTTTTTGGTGAAAACTTCTCGATTTTTATTCGTAAATAAATTAGCAACTCATCTTATTTTTGGAACAATCCATATGGCTACAGAAAGATATAGAAGCAGCAGCAGTAGATTGAATGACGATTTCGATACCTCTTTGATGTACGATGACATTGAGAAAATTCGAAATATGGAAGAAGAAGAGGAAAAAGACCAGAACAATAAGCTGGGTTCGGCGGGCATGATGGCCTTTGTGGCCGGAGTTTCTATTCTTTTGGGAGCTTTACTCACCAGCATCCTACCCTCTCCGGAGCCTATCCTGCGGATGTTACAGGTATTCCTTCCCGCAGTAGGAGTCGGAGCCCTCGGTTATGGCCTGATTAAGATGATCAACCTCGTATTCAGGCGTAAAGAATTGAACTTTCCCGCGCTCAACGTATACCGAAAGACCCAACCTGCTCCTAAGGCCAACCTTAACACGGACCGGACCCGTAGCCGGGATAACAGTCGTCAGCAGGCCAGAGAGAGGTATCGTCAGCGCAGCAGAACGTATGCCAACACTAATCCCGGCAGAAAGATGCTGCGCAGGTCCAGGGCCAATCGCGTCTTTTCCGGAGTAGCGGGAGGCATCTCCGAGTACACCGGTGCCTCTGTAAGTTTGATCCGATTTGCCTTTGTAGCAGGTCTTTTCATACCTCCCTTTGCGCCTATGACCATCCTGCTTTACCTCTTGCTATCGATCGTCTTGCCAGCCAATTTCGATCCTTACGACAACAATTCTAAGGTACAGTAAGCGAACTGGACAAGTCCAAACCTATGCGATCTATTTTTCTTTTGATACTGGGAGCCTGCTTGGCCCTCGGTTGTGGTGATACCTACGGAACTTGTTACACCTATTATGGTGATGGAGAGACGATTCGATCCGAGGTCCCTTGCAACCGATCCAAGGGAACCAAGGAGGGACTTATGAAGGTCTACCGCAAAAATGGAGAGCTTTGGAAGACCATTCCCTATGTCAATGGCGTCGAGGAGGATACCACCCGCCTTTATTACTCTAATTCAGACAAGCTGTTGAAGATTGTACCTATGGAAGGGGGCAAGCGTGAGGGAAGCGCCATCGAGTACTACCGGAATGGAGAGATTAGGAAAATCCAGCCTTACGAAGACAATAAAAAAAGCGGACTGCATAAGACCTTTACAGAAAAAGGTAAATTGATCTCTGAAGAATATTTTAAGGATGGCTTGAAAGAAAAAACGGCCACTTACTATTATGAAGACAGCGATCAGGTAAAGGAAAAGATTTCCTACATTCAGGATAATAGGAATGGTGCCTATGTCAAGTATGATTCAAAGGGCAGGTTGCTGCTTGAAGGAGCCTATAAAAATGGCCTGCCTACTGGTAAGTGGACTTTCAGGAGCAGTATAGGAAAACCAATCACTGCGGACATCGCCGAAATCAAATACGCCTACAAGGGAGAAGTAAAGCTCCTGGATGAGTATTTTTACGAGCAGTTGTAAAGCCTTCAGGCAAAAGATCTCCTTTCATTTTGCTCTTTCCCTCTATATCTTGTGCACATGGAGACTTACTACCTGATGAAGGTTAAGGGAAAAGCTAAAATTCCCGACTACATACAACTGAGGGACAAGGACCTGACACTCATAGGCTATTTTCGTCCTGGCAGAAAAGAACGCCTTTTAAAAGTAGTCAAAGATGAAGGAGTCGCACAAAAGCTGCAAGAGGAAATTGACGAAATGACAGAATATGGAAAATTGAAAAAGGTGGAAATATAATTCATTCCCTTTGTTCGATAAAGACCTAAAGTTACCAATATCAATATGAGTGATCTGGTTTTGAAGATGGACCATGTCAGCCTTTCCTTCGAAGATCAGGCTATCCTGAACCGGGTCAATCTGGTCTTAAAAAAGGGAGATTTTGCCTATTTGGTAGGGCGAACCGGGGTGGGAAAGTCTACTTTGCTAAAGTTGATCTATGCTGACCAATTTCCTAAAGAAGGAGTAGTGGTACTGGGTGAGCATCGGGTGGACAAATTAAATCCGAAGCAAGTCCCTTTTTTGCGAAGGAAGTTGGGCATTGTGTTTCAGGACTACCAGCTTTTAGCAGATCGTTCGGTGTATCAAAACATTCAGTTTGCCTTGAGGGCAACGGGTTGGAAAAAGAAGTCGGACATCAAAAAGCGGATCAGTGAGGTCTTGATGCAGGTGGGAATGACGGGTAAGGCTCATGAGCGTCCCCATATGCTCTCAGGTGGGCAGCAACAACGAATCGCCATAGCCAGGGCGCTGATCAATGAACCCCTTCTCCTCATTGCTGATGAGCCCACCGGCAACCTAGACCCCGAAGCCTCTTATCGCTTGATGAAACTATTGGAACAAATCAACCATGTCGGTACCACGGTGCTGATGGCGACACATGAATACAGCCTGATTCGCCACTTTCCGGGCAGGGTTTTCGAACTTGAAGAGGGAGGAAAACTCTCTGAATACGAAAGTCCCAAGAAATTTTTCACTGCCTTCAAAGCCCGCTTTGACTCCACTTCCAAAAGATAAATACACCCTTTTCATTTTCCACAAATTGTCATAGAACCTTACACACTTTATCATTTGGGACCATCATTGCTTACTTTAGGTGTAATAGTGATTATCACGAATCATTTTTTTGTGATACAATCAACCACACTTTAGCCAGTCATTCGTGATAATCATTAATGTTCAGGCCTTGGATGTGCGATTTTGGAGTTTACTGTCTCATCTTTCAGGATACTTTCTTTTGGAGATAAACTGCTGGATTCGCCACATTCTTTTCCCTTCTAAACCTAAATGATTCGAGTGTGGAATTTTTCAGGAAGCTTTTCCAAAGTGATATCTTTATGCCCCATGGCCATTGCTATATGTGGAAGCCTGAGGTGCTGTGGACCAACCTGATGGGCGATGCCCTCACTGCACTTTCTTACTTTATGATTCCCTTTGTTCTGATCTATTTTAATCGAAAGCGACGGGAGTCGGTCATCGCTCCTGTTCTTTGGTTATTTGGAGCATTTATTTTTTTCTGTGGGACTAGCCATATCATAGATATAATCACCATTTGGGTTCCTTCTTACCGTCTTGAAGCCCTGATAAAGATCATTACCGGAGTCGTATCCCTGATTACAGCGATTTATTTAATTCGAATTTTACCGACTGCGCTACGCATTCCTTCGCCTATGCAGTTGGAAGAGGCCAACATCGAATTGAACAAGTTTGCCTATACAGTAGCACATGACCTGCGATCGCCGATGCGCCAGATCATGGGATATGCCAGGCTTCTCGAATCTAGAGAGGATCAATCTATCTCCCCACAAGGAAAGGTTTATCTCCAGAATATCGTAAGTATTTCTAAGGATATTGGGGGAATGGTGGACGAATTGCTAGAATACACAAAGACCCAAAAAAGTGAGTCTGTTCGGGTAAACATAAATACCCAGGTGCTGGTTAAAAAACTCATCGAAGAGCTCGAGTTAAGTACGGACCAGGACATAGATTGGCAAGTAGGTAATCTGCCTGATATCAAAGCAGATGAAGTAATGGTGAAGGCGGTATTCAGGAATTTGCTTGAAAACGCACTCAAATACAGTCGAAATAAGCTGAAAAGCATCATAATACTTACAGGTAAAAAGGTAGGAAATAAGGTGCACTTCAAACTTCGAGACAACGGCGTGGGTTTTGACATGTCATATTATCACAAGCTTTTTTAACCCTTCGAGCGATTGCATTCCAGCGAAGAGTTTGAAGGTCACGGAATAGGGCTGGCCCATGTCAGCCATATTATCCAAAAGCATGGGGGAAAGATAGATGCCTACGGCGAGTTGGATGAGGGAGCAATGTTTAAATTTGATTTACCTGCTCCTTAATACATTTCATTTATGGATAAAATTTTGTTGATAAAGGATAATAAGTTTGATGCTGAATTTGTGTCGATGATATTATCACAAGATGCAGGCTTTGAGGGAGAAATCGTATGGCTCAACGATGGAGGAAAGTTTCTGGACTACATCGAGCAAAAAAACCACGATAATGTACTTTTTGCTCTATTAGATCTGAAAATGCCTAGAATTTCAGGCATAGAAGTAAAGGAAGTCCTGTATCGGAAGAATTTTGATAATTTTCCGGTTATTGTGTATTCTGCTTCCAAGCAGCGGGAAGATATCATGACTTGTATCCGCCTTAGGGCCAATGCATTTATTGAAAAAACCGTAGACTTTGACAACTTCAAAGAAGCCCTGGTCCAGACCTATAACTTTTGGGGTAAGTTCAATCTTCTCCGAAAGAGAATTTTTATATCGAAAAAAAGATAATTTGATCGAATTTATATGTTAGTTTTGGCCCTTTAATAGGTGTATATATTTTATAAGTAGAATTATTTTGTAATTGTATCATGGCTTTAGTTTTCACGAGAAGAAATATGCAAGGCCAGCAGATCAAACCCAATTACATTCCCTCTCCTCATACACCCTTTGAAGGGATAGATTCCTTAGGAAAGAAGGATTCCGAAATTCTACTTAAAGAATTCGCCTTTGCTATTTCTCATGACCTGAATACCCCTGTCAGGCACATGAGTAGCTATCTGAGGGTTCTCAAAGCAGAGTTAGTTGAAAAGAAAGGGGAGAAAAATCTTTGGTTGGTAGAAAGGTTGGAGGAAAATCTGGAAATCATGCAGGAGCAGATCAGGGGGATGATGGATTATCATCTTGCCCTTACCCGGCCTTTTTCTCTTAAGGAAATGAGGCTGGATGCAGAGATTTATCAGGTATTTGGGTACCTGGATCGGCTTCATATTTTCAACTTCACTGCCCTTCTGGAGAAATTAGAAGTAAGACTTGAACCCATTTTTTTGCGCTTTATCATTGAAGAACTATTTACCAATGCCATCAGATTTTCCAAGGAAGGCGAAGTAGCTTCTTTGACGGTGAATCTTTTTCAGGAGGGTGATCTTGCGCTTCTTGAAGTAAAAGACGAAGGCATTGGCTTCGACCTAGAATTTCAGGATAAACTATTTCAGTTATTTCAGCACCTCCATGGATCGGTTGATGTGCCTCAGGTCGGAGCAGGGGCAGGTCTTGCCATCGCTCAGCAAATGGCGAAGCGTATGGGTGGAGAAATAGTACCGCAGTCATGGCCCGGCCAAGGATCGACCTTTCGCCCCCAGTTGCCGCTATGGTTGACGTGAGAAGGTAATCAGGCTCAATCGAGGCCAGTGAGGAATGACATGTCAAAACCAGGATTATCACGAATTTCTTTTTCCGAGGAAATTGGGGTTATAAGGTGGTTTGTGATAATCATGAGGGTATTATCCCACCTGTTCAATATCTTTCCAATTTATAAAGGTCAAGGTCTTCATACCTATCGCCTTCAAACTCTACCCCGATAATGCCCCATATCTTTTGCCCAGTTTCTATTCTTTTTTCAGCAAGGTTATAGGTCTTTAGGTCTTCTTTAAGGCTTATATCATCTCCCAGATGGGCCAGGGTCGAGATCAAAAGAGAGGTAGGCCCGATCAAAAAAGCCCATGCATAGCTGGCATCTTCTGATCCCTCCTGACCCATATTATCCTCACCCAGAAAAAAGATACCCATGAGGGGAGATATCAGTAAGGCTGGAAAAAATGAGCTATAATTCTTTTTAAGTTTCCCATGCAAAATGTCAGTCTCCAGGGGGATGACAGGCTGACCATTTACCCTGAAAAAATGGGTTCTGCCTAAATGAATGGGTTCGATCCCAATATTCTCTATTTCTACTGCATACAAACGAATATTTTTGTTACGGGCGTGAAGTTGGTAGATGTTGTGGTTGATGTGATCGATCAGATGGGCACTGTAGCGATATTTTACTTCCCCAAAGCGCCGGCTTTCCTCTAGGGTGATGGACTGAGACGTGATGCGGTGATAACTGCTTACACAGGAAGAAAGGGATAGTAAAAGGAAGGGGAAGATGAGGTATATAATTCTTTTCATGGGCGTATTGTTTGACTTCATTGTAAAATTCCAAATTCATAAGGAACTTCCTAATTTGGATGTACATGTGTGTAGAAAAATCAAGTATTCGTGTTACAGGAAATTAGCCTTACTTTGATTCCAAAAGGCTTTTCTTTTTATTTGAGCCTAATTTAATATCTATGAGCAAAGCAATTATCCATACCAATAAGGGCGATATGACGGTGGAGTTTTTCGACAAGGATGCTCCCAATACTGTCGCCAATTTTGTAAAGCTGTCCAAAGAAGGATTTTACGATGGGGTTTCCTTTCACCGGGTGATTCCTGATTTTGTGGTCCAGGGGGGAGATCCCACGGGTACGGGTCGGGGAGGACCGGGCTACACCATCAAATGCGAGTTGGACGGAGACAACCAGTACCACGATCGTGGAGCATTATCCATGGCTCATGCTGGCCGGGATACAGGTGGTTCTCAGTTTTTTATTTGCCACAATCGTCAAAATACCCAGCACCTGGATCGCAACCATACTGTTTTTGGCAAGGTGGTAGAGGGACTGGATGTCATCGACCAGCTCCGTCAGGGCGACTCCATGACCAGTGTCGAAATTATCGAAGAATCCTAAGACTTAAGTGGAGAGGCTTGTCCTCTCCTTTTTTAGCTCATGCCCAGTTTTGCTCCTCATAAGCAGCTTAGCCTAGTGATTATCTTGATCCTCCTGATGGGAGGGGTGCTGCGTTTTATGTACCTGGGAGAGATTCCCTTTTTCAATGATGAGTTGAGCGCCCTTTCGCGTTTGGAGTTTCCTAACTTTGCTGCACTTATTGAGGAGGGGGTCAAGCCTGATGGCCATCCTGCTGCTGTGCAGGTCTTTCTTTTTTATTGGAAAAAATGGGTGGGGATGGATGAGTTTTTGCTTCGTCTTCCCTTTGTCATAACTTCCCTGATATCCCTCTATCTGGTATTTTTGCTTGCCAGGCGCTGGTTTCATGACAGTGCAGCACTTCTGGCTACGGCTTTCATGGCCTTTACACAATACCCTTTATTTTTTGGCATACAGATACGTCCTTATGCTCCGGGCATGTGTCTGGTTTTGGTCTTTACTTGGTTTTGGGATAAATGGCGGGTGGAAGAAACTACTGCTTCCAAGTGGCTTTACTGGGCGGGTATGGTCATCTCTGGGGCAGCTACTGCCTATGTACATTATTTTGCGGGCTTGGAGGTAATTGTATTGTCGATGATGGGCCTTTTTTTTGTGAAAAGATCCGATCGAATTCCCTTTGTGGGTGCTGGTTTGGCTATGCTTCTCTTCTATCTTCCTCATTGGAACATATTTTTGGCACAATTGGAGACCGGAGGAATCGGCGGCTGGTTAGCCCCTCCAAAGTGGAATTTCCTGCGCGATTACCTAAGCTATTTGCTCCATCACTCGTGGCTGTTTGGTACTTTTATTCTTTTTTCCTGGATGCTTGGAGTCTCACAAAAGTATCCTTTGGGAGCTGAGAAAAGGGCTTATCGAAGGTACACAGGACTGGCATTCCTTCTCCCATTGCTTGTGGGCTATCTATATTCTTACTGGATAAATCCCGTTTTACATGAAGGGAGTCTTTACTTTGCCTTTCCTTTTTTGCTGCTGTTTGTAGCCTCCTTTATCCCCAAGATGCTACCTAAGTGGGAGGTGATCATGGTCCTCCTGCTGGGGCTGCTGGGGCTGGGAAGCCTGGTTGTCCAGCGACAGCATTATAAGGTCATGCTAGGAAGGGGAAACGAGCAGGTGGTCAGGGATAGCAGGGCATGGGAAAAAGAGGTGGGTGAGGATTTTCCCAGCTTAATGGTACAAAATGATACATTCTACAGAAATATATACCTGGACTCTTCTTCTTCGGGAGTATTCTTGCCTTACCCTGAGAATTATGTGGATTTTCACCAAAGATTGCGTGGCCTGGGAGGGGCATATCTTTCCTTATCCTGGGTCAACAAGCCTTTGCCCTTGACTTATGTGGCCATAGCGCGGGAGTATTTTCCTTACATAAAGGAGCGAAGGTTATATTTTACTTCAGAACTTTATGTATTGAGTACCGAGGCGGGGGGAGCGGAGGAAAAACAACCTTTGTTGACCCGTCGCCTGGAAGTGGGAAGGGGAGATAGCAGCCTTTTTATTCAGGGTAGGAGAGCTGAAGAAATCGAGGAATATAGCAGGGCATTGGAGATAGAAAAAGATAGTTTGGGCGAGGGCTGGACCTTTCGGCAGTACTGGTTTTCGGCAGATTTTTGGGGCGAAGGAGTAGGAGGTCGTTTGGTATTGAGTTTCGAACAGGAAAAGGGAGGAGAATGGATCTCCATGTATCGGCAGGAGGTGAGTTTGAAGGACTTTGCGGTTGATGCCGAAGCCTGGAACAGGGCGCATTTGGTCATTCGTGGCAGGCATACCTCTCTAAGAGGAAAAGAAGAAGAGGAGGGAGTCAGGCTAAAGGCCTATGTTTGGAACACAGGGGGAATCAAGATGAAAATCGCTAATGTGCAGGTAGAGGTTTGGGAGGAAAATCCTGTGCTCTATGGACTATTTGAGCCCTTGAGATAGAAGGAAAAAAAATAATTCGCTTTTGAAGAAAATATGTGACGTGTGGGGAAAAGATTTATCTTAAAACTGAAGTTCTTTCGTTTTATGGAAGAAATTACGAGAAAAAGCATGCTAAATCGGTCCATTCGCATAAAATTTCGAATAAATTTTGTAGCTTTTTCTCATAAATAATTGCTTTAAATCACGTCTAAAGTATTTGCACATGAACAAGTTTGAAGAAGCCCTGGAGTCTTACAAAAAAGAAATGGCCGGTACCCTCAGCATGTCCGGTATTGATAACGATCTTCTCGAAAAGATCACCCGTGGTCTTGGACCCTCCATTTACAACCAGGATTCCTCTAGGGTTTCCTGCTCAGACAAGTCAGAGACTGACCGGGTAAAGGAAAATTTCCTGATCAAAAAGCTGGGTTTGAAAGATGGTCCAGAACTGGACAATGCCATCAAAGAGGTTTGCGAGACGTTCGGAAGCAAAAATCAGCGTAAGTACCGTGCGATTTTCTACTACCTACTCGTCAAGAAATTTGGAAAAGAAAGCGTTTATGCTTGATCTTTCTCATAAAACAAAAGTGAAAAGAGCTGCCATTCGGTGGCTCTTTTTTATTATAGGACAAAAATCGGTTACATACATAGCCATTTTGATGGCAGTCGGCCAGGGGTAGATGTCAAAAGTAAGGGAAAAAAGGGGAGGCTAAAAATGATTCTAATACCTGATGATCCGGGTCTTGGTACGTGGAAAATGGTTGATAGCAAGTCTTTGCATTTCCAGTTTGTTGTAAGAATTAGAAATTGAGACCTGGTAATAGGTTTCCTTTCCATGATTAAGGGGACCGATGACCCGGGCTTCAGGATAGTTATTTTCCCTCAGTATGATTACCCATTGTTTTGCTTTTTGGTAGTCTTGGAAGTTGCCGTAGACAAGGTGAAAGGCAAGTTCTCGTCTATCTCCACGGGATTGGGGGAGGACAGAAATGGGTTGGGGCAACTGAAGTATCCATGAGGAGGCAGATGCGGGTAGGCGCTGCTGAAAGTCTTGGACGATCCATCGACTATCCTCATCGAAGAGGGAAAGGCGGTAGAGGCGAGAGGGTGGGGTAGGAGGAAATATTTTGGGCTCATAGCCAAGTTTCTCCCATTGATCTTGCTGGAGGGTAGCTTTTTCCAGGCTATGGTAGCTGCCTACGATAAGGTAGTAATGGTTCTGCGCCTTTGTTTGGATCGGAGAAAGGCAGAAGAGCAGGCTAAAAGAAAGGGTAGGAAAGAAAATGGCAAGGGGGGACATAGCTAAGGTAATTGATACTCATGTTGAAAATAGCTTTAGCGAAAGGGTAGAGAGCAGCTGGAATCTTGCGATATGACAAATGGGACAAGATTGCGGTGCGCTTTCAGGTTCTTTACGGATGAGATTCTATTTACTCCTCCGTGGAATTAAGTAGTCTCGCAATTTCATTTTGGAATTCAATATGCTCGCATATTTAGTATTTTTAACAATCAGGATTATTCTAGGTTACGTTTGAAAAAATCTTTGGTTTAGAAGATGAATGCAAAAGAAGTGGGCAGGTAGTTGTGGGTTCATTGCTATTATTTTTTCCTAAAAAAGAGGTTCATGGGTACTCCGGTGAAGTCAAAGTTTTCTCTCAATTTATTTTCCAGGTAGCGTTTGTAGGACTCCTTTATGTGGTTGGGGTGATTGGTAAAAAAGAGGAAGGTGGGGTTTTTACCGGGAACCTGGGTAACGTATTTGATCCGGACGATCATTCCTCTGTGGGTGGGGGGATGGTGTCTTTCAATGGCTTTGAGCATGACCTCATTGAGTTTGGCGGTAGGAATTTTACGCTTGAGGTTTCCGTAGACGTGTTGGCCTAATTCGAGGGCTTTAAGAAGGCGTTTTTTTGTAATTGCTGAGGTAAAAACGATGGGCAGGTCGGTGAAGGGTGCTGTTTTTTTTCGGATGACCTTCTCGAATTGGAGGGCTGTTTGGGTTTCTTTTTCTACGAGGTCCCATTTGTTGACCACGATGACGACACCTTTCTTTTGTTTTTGTGCGAGTCCTAGGATAAAGAGGTCTTGAGATTCAATGCCGAGGGTAGCATCGATCAGGAGAATGGCCACGTCGCAGCTCTCGATGGCTTTCACGGTTCGGAGGGTGGAGTAAAACTCAATATTTTCCTGAATCCGGCTTTTCCTTCTGAGTCCTGCGGTGTCGATGAGGATGATGTCTTGCCCAAAGGCGTTGAATCGGGTATCTATGCTATCGCGGGTGGTGCCAGCGATGGGGGTTACGATGTTGACATTTTGTCCGATAAGGGCATTGACCATGGAGGATTTTCCTACGTTAGGTCTACCTACTACGGCAAACTTAGGGATACCTTCCAGGTCTTCTTCTTCCTGATCGGGAGGAAGGGCTTCGACAATAGCGTCGAGGAGGTCTCCTGTTCCTGCGCCGCTCATGGCGGAAATGCTAAAGAGGTCTCCCAGGCCCAGTTCATAGAATTCATAGGCATCATCGCGCTGGGCATTGGAATCTACCTTATTTGCGGCCATGATGACCTTGTGGGATTGCCGCCTGATCATATTGGCAAAGGATCGGTCCAAGGGAGTAAGGCCAGCTTGCACGTCCACCATAAAAAGGAGAATGTCGGCCTCTTCCATGGCGATGTGAACTTGTTCGCGGATAGCTTTTTCAAAGACATCTTCTGAATCAGGGACATAGCCACCGGTATCAATGATATTAAAGGTCCTTCCGTTCCACTGGGCCTGGCCATAGTTCCGGTCGCGGGTGACCCCGCTCAGGTTGTCCACGATGGCTTGTCTCTCTTCAACCAGCCGGTTGAAAAGGGTTGATTTACCCACATTGGGTCTTCCTACGATCGCTACGATTCCCGCCATTTCTGATCAACTGATTTATCTGGGTGTCAAGCCTGCTTATTGATATCCAAAGCCTTTTAGAAACTGGTTGTTGTTTTTCCAGCCGGCAGATACTTTGACATAAAGCTTCAAAAATACCTTTTTTCCGACAAATTCCTCTATATCTTTTCGGGCCATGGTTCCGACTTTTTTGAGCATTTGCCCACCTTTCCCGATGATCATGGCTTTTTGGGTATTTCTTTCGGTATGGATGGTGGCTTCGATTTTGACCAGGTCTTTTCCATCCTGATAGGTATCAATTTCGACTTCTGTGGAGTAGGGGATTTCTTGTTGGAGGAGGATAAACAGTTTTTCGCGGATCATTTCGGATATAAAAAAGCGTTCGGGTCGATCTGAAATCTGGTCTTTATCGAAGTATGGAGGTCCTTCGGGGAGGTATTTGACGATAAGGTCTTTGAGGAGGTCTACATTGTGTCCATTTAGGGCTGAGATGGGGACGGCTTCTACAAAGGAGACTTGGTCCTGGAGTTCTTTCATTCTAAGGAACACTTTGTCTTCCTCGACGGCGTCTACCTTGTTGAGGACGAGTATTTTGGGTATGTGGGTTTTTTCAGCCAGGGCAATAAGGTCTTCCTCTGGGAAGGTTTCGTTGACGGCAATGAGGAGGATAATGAGGTCAGCATCTTCGAGGGAGTTTCCGATAAAATCCATCATTCGGTGGTGGAGTTTGTATTTTGGGCGGATCAGGCCGGGGGTATCGGAGTAGACGACCTGGTAGTTTTTGCCGCTATCGATGCCGAAGATTCGGTGTCGGGTGGTTTGGGCTTTTGGAGTAGCAATGCTGAGTTTCTGTTCCAAAATGCGGTTGAGCAGGGTTGATTTTCCTGCATTGGGCTTTCCTATAATGGAAACAAAACCTGACTTATGGCCTTTAAAGTCTTCTATATTCATAAAGAAAATTTGAAATATTTTTGTAAATGTAAGAGGAAAGCACTAACTATGCACTTCTAGCGGAAAAAAGATCAAGAAAACTAAAGATATATCGCAGGGTGGAGCAGTTGGTAGCTCGTCGGGCTCATAACCCGAAGGTCACAGGTTCGAGTCCTGTCCCTGCAACTGAAGAGTCTGGAAATCTCCAGACTTTTTTTTGTGGCTTCATGTGAGAGGGCGTGGAATAATAGGGTGATGGACAATGGGAGAGGTGTTGTAGATTGCTGGAACGGTTCAGGTAGGGGGTAAATTTGTGGCTTAATCATTTGATTATCAGTGATAAATCCGTTTTAAACGGTTCGGAACGAATAAGTTATGATTTGAAGGCTATTTAAGATTAAGTGGCTGATGATCAGTGAATAAAGTATTCTGAACGGTTTGGAACGTTTCAGAAAGTATTGTTGATTTTCAGTTTAATGAGCTGATTATCAGTAATAAATCCGTTTTAAACGGTTTGGAACGGATAACTCATAATTTGAAGGGGTGTTTTGGAGTAAGTAAATGATGATCAGGGAGAATAGTGTTATGAAGGGTTTGAAACGTTTCAGAAAGTAGCTTTAATTCGTAGGTTAATGTTTTGATTATCAGTGATAAATCCGTTTTAAACGGTTTGGAACGAATAAGTTATGATTTGAAGGCTATTTTGAGATTAAGTAGCTGATGATCAGTGAATAAAGTGTTTTGAACGGTTTAGAACGTTTCAGAAAGTATTGTTAATTTTCAGTTTAATGAGCTGATTATCAGTAATAAATCCGTTCTAAACGGTTTGGAACGGATAAGTTATAATTTGAAGAGGTGTTTTGGAGTAAGTAGATGATGGTCAGGGGGTAGCGTGTTATGAAGGGTTTGAAACGTTTCAGAAAGTAGCTTTAATTCGTAGGTTAATGTTATGACTATTAAGGATAAATCCGTTTTAAACGGTTTGGAACGGATAAGTTATGATTTGAAGGCTATTTAGGATTAAGTGGCTGATGGTCAGTGAATAAAGTATCCTGAACGGTTTAGAACGTTTCAGAAAGTATTGCTGATTTTCAGTTTAATGAGTTGACTATCAGTAATAAATCCGTTCTAAACGGTTTAGGACGAATAAGTCATTATTTGAAAGCTTACTTCGAGGATAAACAGTCAATAATCAGTGCCAAAAAAATTTTTGATAATCGAAATCATTTCACAAACCTCTTTTCCCACCCCATTACTTTCCCCTTTCCTGTTCTACCCTTGCCCTTACCACTGGTAAACCACTTGCAACCTGCCCCAATAATGGAAGTTCGGAGCATCCTCAAAGTTGGCCTCTGCACTTCGCCAATACCAACCATAGGCCGTGTACAATCTTCCTGCTTTACAATCCCAACTTACTCCCAATCCGCCTGCACCGTCTACCAACAATGGATTGACCTCATTGTAGGTCAACCTGTACACTGAAGGTAAAAATTGACCCTGAAGCAAACCATCATAAAGCACCAATTGAGGTCGAAGTCGGCCATAAACAAACCAACACCGCTTATCTCCCGGACCCCCACGCCATCCCCAACGACCTGTGATCGCATAACTGACAGCGGTCTGATATCCTGCATACACATCTAGGCTTTCTCTCAAATCGACAAAAACCCGCTTCCTATTGATCTCCCAAGGACTGCGGTACCAGTACCTTTCCCGCCCATAATACAACTGCAAACTAGGTTCCCCCGGGTGGGATACCTGGTTGTCCCAGCCCCGTGGGACCGCTACTTGAGACGGAGGATATACAAAGCGATGAATTTCATGAAAACCTACTTGAACCCATTTTGATATGGGACTACCCAGGAGACCTACATAAAAGCCCAACTTATGTACCCTCACTTTTTGGGGATCATAAAGACGAACGAATGAAGATAACATGGTCGCATTGCCATAAGGTCTGTCAGTACGGACTGGCTGGATGGCAGCTAAGTTTTCAGGAGTAAATGATTTGTTGGAGAGGGTGAGGCTCGGTGAGAGGTCCTCCAAACGACTACGTCCCACCTCTACACTTTTTTCATTGCCAAATGACCAAAGATGGAGCAACAAGTTTTTCTGAAAGTTAAATAACCTCCAATTCGACATCCTCGGATCAGAATAAGCCAAACTCAGACCCATGGTATAATTGCGGTCATCATTGATTCGGATACCCGCAAATAAATCATTCTCCAAGTTTACCTGGAAATTATGTTTCTCAAATATTTCATGAGAAGGATATACTTCGTGGATGATTTCCTGTCCAGCACAGCAGAATGGCAATAGCAATAAAAACAGAAGGAAGAGACTTCCCCAGAAAAAATGATGCATTTTCATAGGCTGAGACGCTTTAAACCCACTTTCTGTCTCTTTCAATACAAGGAGGCTTGAATATCTGAAAAAGGGAAGAAAGGCCCAATTTTTTCTTTGGGTCAATGCGCAGATCTCTAAGACAGAAAAAGTATTTTTGCGTTTTTTACCAATGTTAAAAATCAGATTTTCAAAAATCGCCAACCATTATCATGTGATCAGCAATAATTTACCATTTTCAAATATTCTGCTATTCAGGGAATGGGGAAATAGTGGGAGTTCGAATCCCTTATCCAGGAAGGAATCTCAGGAGCTATTTTGGGGAGTATATTTTCAACTCACTTAGGCAACAGTCCAAAGGGGGATGATTGGTCTCCTCACTGGATTTTCTCAAAAAGACCTTTGCCTCTGAAGAACGTTTGACAATCACGGACCCTTCACAAGATGGAGAAAATACCTTATCATCTAGTTTAAAGGAACCTGTCTTCCTGTTCCTCGCCTCCCAAGTTTTGCAGTCATCTTCCTCCAGTGTAGGCTGAGGGGGGTGGAGTTCTACCTGACTGTCATTATCCAATATACAGAGCATAATGCGGTTTTGAGGAGTTTTGACCCTGTTATGTCTATAGTCAATCTGATGATTCTTTCCCCCTTGTACCAGGTATCGAAATATTATGCCCAGATTTATGCTGTTTTCTTCGAAAGTCGACCCCGAGATGTTGATGGTCGCACTTCTGTTCCCTTTAATATGGAAATCGAAGAGACCTTTTTGAGGGGGAGCCTGGTTGAACTGAACCGTGCAATCCCTTAGGACAAAAGACTCCAACCGGCTGGAGCAACCCATGATTAATCCTTTGTTACTGTCAAAGGTAGATTCGATCATGCTTACTTTACCACTGCTTTCCTCGATGACGCTTCCATTCTTATAAAAGGATGAATTCCAGATAAAAATATCTCCCCGGACTTGGGGAAAGCATTGCTGGATATTCCGAAAGCTGCAATTCTTTATATTACAATAGGTTCCTATCTCTGTTGAAATGATACACTGGGCATCCCGAAAAGATATACCTGAAATTTGAAGCTTACCCTTATCTAAACTGGAAAATACCGCCCTCCTTGGAGAAGAAATGATGATCTGTCGGTCAGGGCCAGCCATACTAAAATTTGTTACACGATCGGGAAACTCCAAAGGGCTAAATAGCACAATGGTCCTTCCCAAAACTTCCGATGAAAAGGTGATTTCTCCTCCCTCCTCTACCTCTGTGAGAGCCCAGCGCAGCGAGCCGAGGCCGGAATCACGGACATTGGTCACCACCTGACCTGAGCCACTTAGGAAAGCCAAGTGAGCCAGAAAAGTGCTTAATACCAGATAAAGGTGAGTTTTCATCTTTTCCCCGTAAAATGTAACTGAACGAGTTCGAATCCTGTGAGAATTAGACCTCTATTTGCTCTCGAACGAAATCTTATGGGGGGACATGTGTAATTCTTTAAACAATATCTAAGTACATGACAAAAGATTGATTTGCATTTGTAAGTCGTTGTTTCTGAATAGATTCAAGGTCAGGAAATCCAATCCAGTT
>CAZMAV010000032.1:0-40164 GCA_964564415.1 uncultured Bacteroidia bacterium
GCAATGGCTTCATCGCGGAACAGCTCCACGGCACTTGCATACACCAATGTGGGTGGCAGACCGCTGAGATCTGTGGCACGTGAAGGGCTTTGCAAAGGGGTAGCCTCTTTTCCAGGATTCTCGCCTAAGTAAGCTCTCCAGCCAAAAAAAGAGTCTACTCGATCCCACACCAAATAGCCTGACTCACGGCCTGATGGCGTGTCGTGCGTGTTGTCGATCATAGGGGCTTGCAATAGCTGATAGGCGATGTTCACCCCTTGGCGCTCCCGGTTGAGCAGCACGGTGCGGGCGGTCATTCCTCCCCCGGCGCTGCCACCGCCGATGGCGATTTTGTTGGCATCGATGCCGAGCTCTTCGGCATGCTGAGCGGTCCATACCAACCCGGCGTAGCAGTCCTCCATGCCTTCGGGGTGCTGATGCTCAGGGGCTAGTTTGTAATCCACGGAAACCATGGTACACTTCAGGCTTTCCACAAACAGCATGGCTACGCCGTCTTCCCTGGCCGAACCCGTAATATTCCCCCCACCGTGTATCCAGTAAAGGCAAATGCCCGAGTGCTGGCTCATATCTTTGGGTCGGTAGATGTACAGGCGTAAGTCTCTTCCCTCCGCATTCACCATTTTCTCCTCCATAGAGATCGTTTCACTTTCAAAGGGGAGGGCTTCCATCTGTTTGACCAGTTCTCTTATTGAGCGGTAATTCTGTTCGGCCGTATCTAGCATTTGAGGCGGGAGCAGTTTCATGCCCTCTGTCATCTCGGGGTCGATTAATGCTAAAATTTTTTCGTTCATGTCAAATAAATTTTTGAGCGTTAAAAATAGTTCAAAATAAGCCTGACGAGGCTATTTGATTGATTGGCCGGGTAATATGCGGTCTATCAGCCCGTAGCCGAACCACCTTTTTAGGAACTTACCCAGCTTGGCATCGGGATTGGGGGCGTATCTTCTTTTGGGAGAGCTGCTTTGCGCCGCATGCAACACGACTTTGGCAATGGTGTCGGGCGAAGCGCCATTCTTGCAACCGGCACTCCATTTTTCCCTAAAAGTATTTATCTGCGCTTTATAGGGCGTGGCATGGGGGTGGCTTTCGCATTTGTCTAAGTAAGGCAAACTGGCATTGGGAATATCGGTATTGATGTACCCCGGCTCGATAAGGGATACGTGAATGCCAAACTCTTTCACCTCCATTCGCAAGCCGTCCGCGACCCCCTGCTGGGCGTGCTTGGTAGACGGATACCAGGCCATCCCAGGAGAGCCCATGTGTCCGGCAACAGAAGAGGTGATAATGATCCTGCCTGATTTCTGTTCTCGCATGTGGGGTAGCACGGCGGTAAAAGCTCTGGCATTGCCCAGCACATTGACATCGAATTGATATCGGACATCTTCAATACTTTGTAATTCTACCGGGCCAAGCAGGCAAAATCCGGCATTGGCAAAGAGCACATCGATGCCGCCTTCCTGCTTGATGATGGTATCCACCACCTTTTGAACGTCCTCATCCTTGGTAACATCACAGGGCATCACCACCGCTCCCAATCGCTCTAAGTCTTTCATCAAATGGGTTCTCCTGGCCGTGGCATATACCTTGAAACCATTTTCCAACAACTTCTTTGCAGATGCATGACCAATACCCGTAGAAGCACCCGTAATGAAAGCTACTTTTTGATTTGTCATGATTTTGTTTATTTAGGATTGTGGATTAGATGTACGGCTTGTAAAAGCGGTCCAGCCCAGCCACCGCCTGATCCACGTACTCGTCTTTCCAGTAGAATTCGAAATGGTCTGAGCCTTTGATCTTGTTCATTGTCTTCTCCGCCGGCCCTTGCAGCATCTTGAAAAAGCGCTCGACACCCTCCAGCAGGCCGGGTCTTTTTTCGCCTTCCTGGTGTTCATCGGGACCATAGATATTACCGACGATCTTTACTCCTTTTTTATTTACACTGTCAAATTCGACTCTCGTCTTGCCTGGAGGAAAGATCTTATCAGATTGCACAAATTCTTTTGATACGACTAGTTTTTCCTTGGCTGTACGCCCAATTAGAACAAGAATAATAATTCCAACGGCGATTGAAATAGCAATAATCATTATGTTCCTTCTTTTTAATGATATTGAACTGACGCCTAATATAGGATTGGAATGTGCTGGGGCGAGTACACAAATCTCGGGTTAGTATTCAATTATCCTAGATGTGAGTACTTGATGGATTTCTGTCTGGTATTTTATAATTCTGACTACGGTTGGTATATGAAAAGTAGGGGGTTACGAAGCACCAAACTCTCAGTTAAGTAGCGCGAGAAAAATAACCTCCCGATTTTGCGCAGAGATCTTGTTCGCAGACCATGAGAGGCTGGGATTAAGGGACCCAGGCTCGAATGAAACACCGAGTGGTTGGCGGGCCAATCGCGAGACTGTGGGATATAGGGACCCACAGACGAGCTTCTGACGAAGTATGCGGGCAAGAGATCAAGTCAAAAGCGGAATTTATTTCTTGAGCGTCAGTTAATTAATCATCGTAATGAAATCGGCATTGAATAATTGAACATTTTTGATCATCTCCTTTCTTTCCACTTATTCTATAGACTAATCGATGCTCTTGAGTAATTCTTCTTGACCAATAACCTTTCAAACCATATTTGAGAGATTCAGGTTTTCCAATTCCTTTGAATGGGGTATTTTTTATTGATTTGAGCAAATCCTTGATTTTGCTGACGATATCTTTATCCGTTTCGATCCAATACTCAAAATCTTCCCAACCGTTATTGGTAAATTCAATTATCATGATTTTCTAAACTAGTCTTCAAGATTGAATCTGACCGTATTTCCGACATTTAATTGTTCAATAGATTCTTCAAGTCTATTTCTATTAGTTTTAGTTGAGAGTAGATATTCCGTTTCTTTTAACGAGTTGTATTCTTTTATTGACATGATTACAATTGCATCATCATCATTATTGTTTCGTGGGACGATAATCACTTCCAATGACTTACTAACTAAATCAAAATAAGCTTTCATTTTAGCTCTTAATGAAGAAACTGATACTGCTTTCATTATTTACTTTTTTTGTACATTAATCTGTACAAGGATACGTACAATTTTGTTCCAAATCAATCCTAACTCAATTTAAATTATCCATTTGATTTACAGGCAGTTAACTATTCTATCGAGATCATATTCAAATTATTTTATGTTTTTGTCTTTATAGCAGGTAAGGGTTTTTGGGGATATCTGCTGCCTTTCTTCCCCGCAGGGAAGAAAGCTGCCGGTCTCACCGGGGGCTTGTCCCCGAAAACCGATATGCTGCGGCCGACCGGAGGGAGCTGGCAGCATATCGGTCAAGTATAAGAGCAGCATCGGAGTAATCTATACTTGCTTCTCGGATTGCAAGATACTTGATCCAATGCAAAAACGGTTCAAGTATGAAGGTGCTACATTTATGTGGACAGTAAGTTTAACGAAAAAGATCATGATGATCATAGGCGGATGGGATGATAGCTGAAATGCACTAAACGTCAACGTAGATCGTAATACTTGCAAATAACCAACATAACGATTATTTTATTGAAAAATCCGAAATGTACAAGCAGCAAATAAATTAAGTAACCTGCCATTAGAACTATTAAAGGTATTCAGTTTTGATATGAGTGATGAGCAGGTCAAGAAGATAAAATCTCTTTTGATCCCTAATTTCGCTGAAAAGGTCACTTCGGAGATGGATGCTTTATTTGAGGCAAATGACTGGGGAAAGGAAAAGATTGAAGAGGGGTCAAAAGAGCATATGAGGACAAATGAAAGTCTTCATAGATACTAACATGCTTTTGATGTCCATTCCGAAGATCTCAAACTATCGTCCGATATTTGGTGGACTATTAAAAGCAAACTATAATCTGGCCATCTCGGAAAAAATTCTGCAGGAATACAAAGAAATCATTGGGAGAAAAACAACCGAGGATATAGCTCAAAACCTGAGCGAGTTAATTACCCAATTGGATAATGTGAAGAAAACAGAGATATATTTCAGGTGGAATCTGATCACCGCCGAACCTGATGACAATAAATTCGTTGATTGCGCCATATCTGCCAATGTTCAATTTCTTGTTTCTAATGACACCCACTTCAAAATATTAAAAGATGTGAAGTTTTCACCAGTAGAAGTAATTAATGCTGATGATTTTTTGGAGGAATTAAAGCGTTTAAAATAAGGCAAGCCAGCCTGCAACAAACACTACCCGGCCAGCCTTCGCATTCGCTTCGGCCGTCGGGTAGCCAACCGCACATTCAAGCACATTTGGTTTTGCAAATGCACAAAGCCGACACACCAAAAACCAAAAGAGCTTGAATTTTGCCAACGCACGACAAGAAACAGAAACTACATGAAGAAAATCGGAATAATAGGACCAAATAACAAAATGTGCAGCAAAGAACTTTACGACTTTGGTGTGCAACTTGGACAACAAATCGCAACAAAGGACAGAACTTTTGTTAGCGGTGGACTTGGGGGTTTTTATGGAAGCAGTTTGCAAAGGCGTTAAACTATCCCCCGACACATTCAACGGACAGACAGTTGGGATTTTCCAGATGATATAACCGCCAACGCAAATCCGTTTATTGACACAGCAATTGCGACAGGACAAGGCATAGCACGAAACATTATCATCGTGCGGACAGCCGACATCATTATTGCAGCAGGTGGAGGAGCAGGAACACTCTCTGAAATCGCTTTTGCTTGGCAGCTTGATAAAAAGGTGCTTTGTGTAACACTATTTGATGGCTGGGCAAAGGAACTCGCAGGAAGAAATCTTGATGAGCGAAAAACTGACCTGCTGATTCCAGTATCATCCATTGATGAAATAAAACTACTTCTTAATCAACTTCAGTAATTGTTAATGAGAATAGCGGCAGTTATAGTTACCTGCAATCGCATAGAGTTGCTTCCAAGGGCTTTGAAATCTATAAAAGAGCAAAGCCGACAACCTAATTTCGTTTACATCATTTCAAATTCAACAGCAGATAATTTCCCGATAGAAGAAAAATTGTGTGTGAATTTTGGTTTCCACATTTTTAAAAATTATCGAACTGAAAATTATGCAGGAGCATTAAACACATCTGTAGGGCAAATCATAAAAGAAAACGGAATTTCCGAAGATTTATATTTCGCTTCCCTTGATGATGATGATGAATGGCTGCCAAATTATTTGGAAGAAATTGAAAACAACAACACCGAAAACTATGATTTGATTGCAGGACATTTGCTGCGAAGCAGCAGTACAGAAAATAATTTGTTGACTTTGCCAAATGAATTGTCGGAAAAAGATTTTTTAACCTACTTTCCCAGACAAAAAAGTGAGAAGATATATTTTTGAGTATTTTTGCCCAAAAATTATGATTGCCTACAACGAAGATGGGAAAAATGTCTATGAGAGCAAACGGCTAAATCACCTGGGGCTAGTGGCAGGGATGTTTGAGGAGTTGGGCCTGGGAGAGGCCATCATACTGCTGGAATTGGAAGAAGTTCCTCAGGCTACCATCGCAAAAATACAAAGAATGGCCCACGGTGCATTGAGAACAAGGTTGAGCAGGATCAGAAATTCACTTTTAAAATGTATCACAAATGGAAAATGATCAATTGTCGCAAATATGGAACAGTCAGAAAGGCGATTCACCCCTTGAACAGCCAGATAAGATCATAAAAAAAGCCCGCAAACAGCGCAATGATCAATATATTACCATAGCGGTACCATAGCGATACTCTCCATAACCACCATTATATTGATCGCCTTTGCCGCCAAGTATGCCAATAACGGTTAGGATTGATTTTGCCCTTGGACTTCTTTTGATGATTTCAAGCCTTACTTTTCGAGTCATACTAGAATTCATAACGATTTACCGAAAAGAAAGCCAGCTTATCTCACTGGACAACCCATCCTACAGAAAATACCTAAGAAAGCACTATTCGATAAGGCTGAAGGTTAACTATATCGTTCCCCCTATTTGCTTTGTGATATATATTTTCGGCTTTATCAAACTCCTGCCCTATTTTAAGCAGGAATTTTCGGAAGAATTCTACACCTACATCTTGATTTTTGGAACTGTCTCCCTTCTTGTGATAGCTGGAATTGTCATCAACACGGTATCAAAACAACTTCGTTTTTTTTAAGGCAATTAAAGGAAAGATAGGTTCAACTGGGTCCAAAAGTTTGGCTTGATCTCCTATCTCGATTGCTAGCTTTTTATATCGGAGCGAAAAAGTAAGTATCTAATTTATTCCTAATTTAACCGAGCTTTTACACCTTTTCTGTAAATCCTAAACAAATTTGGAAGATGGTGAATGCTCGATCAATCCTGCCCCTGATTTATGCCATTCTTTTGTCATTTCACTATGGATATGGTCAAAATCAACCTGGCACCGCCTTACATATCAAAAAGGCCCTGGGTAAAATTGTCCTGGATGGAGTGGTGGATGAACCCGACTGGCTAGCTGCCGATGTAGCTGAGGACTGGTACACCAACTATCCCGTAGATACATTAAGAGCCCCTTTCCAAACGGAGGGTCGCTTCACCTTCGACGACGAGTTTTTCTATGCTTCCTTTGTTTGCTATGATGACGAAACACAAGACATTATCAATTCCCTTAGGCGTGATTTTGATTATGACCTGAATGACAATGTTGGATTGGTCATCGGACCTTATAACGACAAACTAAACGGCTTTTTCTTTGTCATTACCCCCGCGGGGATTCAGATGGAAGGTACGGTTACGGGAGGAGGCACCAGCGATGGTTCCTACAGTGCTTTCTGGGACAATAAGTGGTACTCCAAAGTGGTTCGCTACCCAGATAAATGGATCGCCGAAATGGCCATTCCCTTCAAAAGCTTCAGGTACAAAAGCGGCATCCGTGAATGGAACATCGCCATGGACCGTTGGGAGCTGAAGCGAAATCGAAAGACCAGTTGGATTCGCACTCCTATTCAATTCATTTCCTCCTCCTTTCCCTACGGAGGCCAATTGATCTGGGATGATCCCGTCCCCTCTGCTAAAACCAACATTTCCCTCATCCCCTACCTCACCGCCAATTCTTCTGTAGACAGAGGGGCTGATCCTGTGGAGAGGAATGATGGTTTTAATCCGGGCTTCGATGCCAAAATAGCTGTAACTCCTTCCTTAAACCTGGACCTTACGATTAATCCAGATTTTTCGCAGGTGGAGGTAGACGATCAAATCATCAACCTGACCCGCTTTGAATTTCAATTCCCAGAGAGGAGACAGTTTTTCTTAGAGAATAGCGATTTATTCGACCAGGTGGGTTTCCCGGGTGCACGTCCCTTTTTTTCCCGACGGGTGGGCCTGGCTCGTGATTCTTCGGGCTTATTTCGGCAGGTTCCCATTTTATACGGTGCCAGACTCAGTGGGTCTCTAAATGAAAAATGGCGGGTAAACGTCCTAAATATGCAAACCCGAGAGGATGTTTCCATTGGTTTGCCCGCTCAAAACTACACCGTTGCGGCGATCCAAAGAAACTTCTGGGCACAATCCAACATCGCCTTGAGCTTCGTGAATAAGCAGAGTCTAGGGGTAGAGCTAGGCGATTCCAGCAAATTCTTTAGCGATAATGTTTTCCGTGAGGTACAGCTAGGCAACCGCCGCGAATTAAGGCCCAATACCTACAATCGGGTCCTCAGCCTCGATCTGGAAATGACGAGCAAAGACGCCAAATGGTACCATAGTTCCTTTATTGGAAAATCTTTTGATGATTTTAACAGTCGGGAAAACCTGTCGGGGCTGGTCTTTGGCTCCTACTCCACCCGTAGAGTTGGCGCATTCGCCGGATTCAGTTTTATCAATGAATTTTTCAATGCAGAGGCGGGTTTTGCCCCCAGCATACAGGTCTATCCTGGGCTGTATACCTTTTTTGGCAACCTGTCCTATCAAATTTTCCCCAAAACCGAATCCATCATCCGAATGGGACCCATCTTGGACCTAAGCCATACCTACATCCCAGGAGGCACCAATACTGACAAGAGCTATACCCTTGGTTATCAGTTCGAATTCAACAATGCCTCTTCCTTGCAGCTGAATTACAACTACGTCTACCAGAAGCTCACCCATGACTTCAATTTATTGGATCCTGATCAGTTTACAGGTTTCCTTGAGGGGGAAGAATATGACTGGAATGCCTTCTCCATTGAATACAACAGCAATCCCAGAAAGAAATTTTTCTATAGAATCAATAGCAGTTATGGCGGCTTCTACAATGGGGAAAACTTTAACCTGAGTGGAGAGCTTAGCTATCGCTATCAACCCTACGGAAATGTCGCTTTGCGCTTTGATTTCAACGACCTGCGGCTTCCAGAAACCTATGGTCAGGAACAACTATTTCTCATTGGCCCCCGCATCGACCTGACCTTTACAGACAAAATCTTCCTAACCACCTATCTCCAGTACAACAATGTGCTGAACAATGTCAACCTAAACGCCCGCTTTCAATGGCGCTATCAGCCGGCCTCGGACCTCTTCATCGTCTACACAGAAAATTACCTCCCCGAAAACTTCGGGAGTAAAAATCGAGCATTGGTACTCAAGCTTACCTATTGGTTGAATCTTTGAGGATAGGGGTGGAGTGAAAGAATCGGATTTTTTTAGAATAAAGAGAAGATAGCTGATAGCGCTTTTACAGTATCCATTTAAACGGATGTGCCCATTCCGATTTACATATAAAAAGCTTAATAATTAGGCATTTCTTTTTTAATTTGCATACTAAATTTACACACATCCTGTAGTAAAATGAGCCATCAATATAGAGTTCATTTGATCTAAGCCCTACTTTACCTTAACTATTTTGGAATAACACCTGAGCCAAAAAAGCCCAAGGGATAGGAGAATTTTGCTCAGGTTGATTTTAATACCAGTTACTTTCTCATTTTTCAAGCCTAATTCTATGAAAAAAATTATCTCCCTGACACTACTCCTTGGCCTTATAGCAATGGTGCTTCAGGCCCAAAATCCCAACCTGAACTACAACAAGTTCAAGCAATTAAAAGAGGAGTTCCCCACTCCGAATAACTACCGTACGGCTTCAGGAGCCCCTGGCCACGAATATTATCAACAACAGGCGGATTATAAGATGAATATCCGATTGGATGATGAAAATCAGAGAATCTATGGGGATGAGGTGATGACCTACTACAACAATTCTCCCGATGTCCTGACCTATCTCTGGGTGCAACTGGACCAAAATGTAAGGGCAAAAGATTCCAAACCTGTGCAAATACAAACGGGAGAAATCCACGATGGCATGAGCTTCAGGCAATTGTCAAGGATGCACAATCCCTTTGATGGAGGACACAACATCGAGTATGTAAAAAATGCGGAGGATGAAGACATGCAGCACTATATCGTAGGGACCATGATGCGGGTAAACCTGGATGAGCCTTTGAAGTCAGGTGAAAAGGTGTCCTTTAAGGTAAAGTGGTGGTTCAATGTTCCTTCTGGGGGGCGAGGTAGAGCAGAATACTTTGAAGAGGATGGCAACTACATTTATACCATTGCCCAGTTTTTTCCAAGGATGTGTGTGTACAATGAGGTAGAAGGGTGGCAGCATAAAGAGTTTCTGGGAAGAGGAGAATTCACCCTGGTATTTGGGGATTATGAGGTAAACATTACGGCACCTGCGGATCACATCATCGCAGCCACAGGCACTTTGCAAAATCCAAAGGAGGTCCTCACCAGCGAGCAGCGCAAAAGACTAAGCGCAGCACGTAAGAAGACCGATAGCCCCATGATGATTGTGACAAAGGAAGAGGCGATTGAAAATGAAAAAGAAAAGTCTGAAGAGGAAAAAACCTGGACATTCAAGGCAAAAAATGTACGCGACTTTGCCTTTGCTTCCAGCCGTAAGTTTATCTGGGATGCAATGGCCCTGGAGCAAAATGGCAAGACCATCATGTGCATGTCGGCCTACTCAAAGGAAGGGTATAACCTTTGGAAGAAATATTCTACAAGGGTCATCGCCCATACCATCGAGGTTTACTCCAGAATGACATTTGACTATCCCTATCCTGTAGCCTGGTCCATAGATGGCAATATGGGGATGGAATATCCCATGGTT
Source organism: uncultured Bacteroidia bacterium (assembly GCA_964564415.1). Taxonomy (GTDB): domain Bacteria; phylum Bacteroidota; class Bacteroidia; order J057; family J057; genus JALEFZ01. The sequence continues at coordinate 10,103 of CAZMAV010000032.1, forward strand.
GCCTTCAACTATGGCCGTACAGAGCCTGACGGCACCTACTCCGAGCGCATGAAATACGGGCATATTGGCGTCATCATCCACGAAATCGGGCACAATTACTTTCCCATGATCGTCAATTCTGACGAACGTCAGTGGACCTGGATGGATGAGGGCATCAACAGCTTCTTGGATGCAGTAGCAGGTCAAGAGTGGGAAACCGATCACTACTGGGGTGCACAGCCCGCCAACATCGTTCCCTACATGTCTTTGCCAAAAGAGGAGCTTTCTCCCATCATGACCAATTCAGAGTCGATAAAAAGATTCGGCCCAAATGCCTACTCCAAGCCTGCAACTGCCTTGTACATTTTGCGGGAGACGATCATGGGCCGCGAACTCTTCGACATGGCTTTCAAAGAATATGCGAATCGCTGGATGTTCAAGCATCCCACTCCAGCTGACTTTTTCCGCACCATGGAAGACGCATCCGGAATAGATTTAGATTGGTTCTGGAGAGGTTGGTTCTACACGACAGATCACGTTGATTTGGCTATTAAGGAGGTAAGGTGGTTACAAGTAGATACCAAGAATCCAGAAATAGAGAAGGCCCTGGCAAAAATCAAAAGGGATAAAGCCCGAAGGTACATTGGCGATCAGCGATATGAAGCCATGGAGTCATTGGTGGAGCGCGATCCTTCCATGAAGGATTTCTACAACAGCTATGATCCCTTAGATGTAACTCCTAAGGACAAGGAAGCCTATGAACGCTACCTTAGTAGCTTAAGCCCAGAACAAAAAGCCTTTCTCAATGATGGTTTTCACTATTATTCCGTCAAATTTGACAACCTGGGTGGATTGGTCATGCCCATTATCCTGGAATTTGAGTTTGTCGACGGCACTTCTGAAATCGTCAGGGTTCCCGTCCAAATCTGGCAGAAGGACAATGAGCATGTGAGCAAGATCTTTTTCTTCGAAAAGGAAGTAGAGAGAATCACCCTCGATCCCTTGCTGGAAACCGCCGACACTGACAGGGACAACAACTACTGGCCTAAGTACAAAGAGCCTTCCCGTTTTGAGTTGTTTGAAAGTCAGCCCAGACGTAGAGGCGGCAGTGGGGCCGGTAATCCCATGCAGCGTGCTCAACAGCGTGAAGAGGAGAATGATGAAAGCCGAGAAAATTAGGACTCAAAGAGGCAAGTTAAAGCAAGCCAATTTTTGAGTAGCCTAGGGTCAGGTATAAGGGTGTGCAGCATTATTTTGAGGAATAGGAGTCTTTACCCACTTAGCCTTTTGTAGAAATTGAGAGCTTGTTTAGGATTTATCCTTTCCCTTTATGCTTATCCTTCAGGAGCCTGGATTGGCATGTTTTCCTCAACATAGCTCAAGGAAATAACGCCTCTGAGCATCAATTGGTGTACTTTCAGATGGGGGTGGCAGCGCGGATTTCAAGCGGGCCTCGGTTTTCTATTTTTAAAGAACAAGATATCTCAAGAAAGAAAAGATATAAGACAGTGAAAAAACAAATGGATAATTCTAATAAGGGACGGCCGATCCAACCTCCTTTATCGGCATGGCAAATACCTTCACCCTTAGCTTAAATCAAAAGATGAACCAAGCATTTACAGAGGATCAACTTCGAGAATTGGAAAAACAACTCAGTTGCCCTAGCGGAGAATTCGGAATTGAGCTTGGAAAAAATATGAATGAATCCAATGCTGGAATGATTTTCAACTCAATTGAATTTCTTGAGTTGAAAGCCGGAGATTTCATTTTGGAATTTGGACACGGTGATTGTGTGCATTTGAGCAAATTACTGGCTACAGCGGTGGATATTGAATACTTTGGGTTGGAGATTTCTGAAACCATGCTGACTGAAGCCAGGAAAATTAATGCAGATAAGGAGGCTGAATTTAACCTTTATGATGGGCAGTCAATTCCATATGCTGAAGATTTTTTTGACAGAGTTTTAAGTGTGAATACCATTTATTTTTGGACAAATCCCCACAAACTAATACGAGAGATAGAAAGGGTGTTAAAGCCAGACGGATGCTGCATATTAACCTTTGTAGATAAAGATTTTGCCAAAAAAATGCCTTTCGTCAGAGACAGATTCACGCTCTACGAACAGGCTGACCTGGCCCTGCAATTGGAAGACACAAATTTAAGAATGGTAGAAACCAAGGAATGGACGGACCAGGTAAAAGGAGAAACAGGGAAGCTGATTAAAAGAGAATATACCATGATAAAAATAAAGAAACGGTAAATTACCATGGACAGACACAATTTCCTTCAGGATAAAGCGGATAGGCAATAGTGATTAACATGAATGAATAGCTAAAACTCTTTTGGGCTTATCTTAAGTAACTTTTTTTCAACCCCAAAAGCGCTATGGATTGTATCGCAAAAAATGATTCGCGATAATCACTAATTGTCAGGAGAAATTAAAAACCAAGACAGGAGTCATGAAAAGAGCCATAAGATTTATCGGGAGATTTATCCTTATCGTAGTTGGCATACACCTGCTAATCGGAGGGTATCTTTTGATCCGTAACCGTATATATTTAGGCAGTACCAATGAAGAAAACACAGAATACCTGAAGGTAAATGTGGCATCAACCCCCCTAAATACCTTAGGAGAGGACTTTTTTGAAGGGGCATTTGAAGAGGATTTTTATAGATCTAATATCTTCTTATTGGGAGAAAACCATGGATTTGCAGATGTACAAGAAGTCGATTTAGCTTTATTAAAACACCTGAACAGACAAATAGACTTGCGCTATTACATAGCCGAGATGGATAGGGAAACCGGTGAAATGCTAAATTCCTATTTGAGGGACAGCCTTGGGAACTTAAGTACCTTAGAAAAAGTGATCCTACGAGTAGGAAAGGAAATTCCTCAACAGGCCAGCATGGAGTTATTCCATAAATGGAAAAAAGTAAGAGAATATAATCAAAGTCTACCTGATTCCCTTAGGATTTCGGTTCTAGGTATTGACAAAGATAACAGCGATACTTCATCTCAAATGAGTCGCGATTCTGCGATGATAAAAAATTTGACAGATTATATAAAGAGCAAAAATCTTCAGGATGAGAAATTCTATGGCTTGTTCGGTTATTTTCACGTAATGCAACAGCCAGTAGGGAAAAATACAGAAGCCCCTTTTGCTTCAAGGCTGAAAGAATCAAGCTTTGATTTTTTCGCTAAAGTAAGCAGCATTGTAACTTATCATATAGATAGCGAGGTATATTTTCCAAAAAATGACCAATTCCCAACCCCTAAAAACGAAAGGATTAGCTTTTTGAACGATGATGGGCCAATAGTCTTGGTAAAAGGCATAGAGGACCTAAAGGAAGTTACAGAGCCAAATACAATCAGTATTTTCAACTTAAATGGAGAGGATTCCCCATATAAAAAGTCAAAAAATCTAGCTGGTATAAAGGTAAATTTTCTAGGGAATGACATTTTGCCCCTCAACCAAGAAACTGTAACTCCTGACTACTTTGAATATGTAGTATTAGGGAGAAATGCTAAGGCATTAACCAAATACCAAACTATTGCACCAAATACCCCTGGCCATTAATACTCCAAATCAATCCATTTTAAAATGTTCTTCAAAAATGGCCTTGTCTCCTGTGAGGGTGAATTCGACAACGAAAAGAAATCTGGAAAGTGGAAATACTTCCTCAACAATGGCCAGATGCAATCCTCCGGCAGTTTCAAGGAAGGTAAGATTCTAGGTCCCTGGCCCTGGTAATGGTTCTTCAAGGATGGCAAACCACGAGCCACCGGCGGCTTTGATGATGAAGAGAATAAGCACGGTGAATGGAAGCGATACCATTCCAATGGTCAACTTTGGGACGAAGGTTGCTTCGAACACGGCAAGAAAAAAGGCAGTTGGAAGACCTATGATGAGGATGGCCAGCTCGTAAAGGAACAGACTTTCCAGTAGTTGCAGGGCTGTCTACCCCACACAAGTCCGTTTTGATGCTATGAGGCCATGTTTGCAGCAGCTATTGTGGCATGGAAAGGCTATTCCTGCCCCTGGGCTTTCCGGTGCATTCCGGGATGGAACAAAAAAAAGCCGGGATGCTAGCCCGGCTTTTGTTAAAATTTTATCTCCTCATTGTTGCTATTGTAATACTTTACCTTGGTGAAGGGCAGTGAAGCATCTGGTTTGATGCGTACCCACATCCAGTAAGTATGAAACCACTGAAACTGAGGACTTTTGAAGAGGCCCTGTTTCAGATAAGCCGCTACGAAGGGATTGACCCGGATGGTGAGCTTTTTCTCCTTGTTTTGACGAATCAAGAAATCCACGTTATTGGAAATCTCGTCTGCAATCAGGATAGAGGCCTGGATCTTTCCGGTCCCGTTGCAACTGGGACAAAGCTCCGAGGTCTGGATGTTGATCTGTGGCCTTACCCGCTGGCGAGTGATTTGTACCAGGCCAAACTTACTCATCGGTAGGATGGAGTGCTTGGCTCGGTCCTTTTTCATGACCTTGCGGAAGTGATCGTTGAAAATTCGTCGATTTTCCGGCCTTTTCAGGTCTATGAAGTCCACCACGATGATTCCTCCCATGTCTCTCAGCCTTAGTTGGCGAGCGATCTCCTCGGCCGCCTCCATATTGGTCTTGAGGGCTGTCTCTTCTAAGGTCTTATTTTTCAGGTTTTTACTTCCTGAATTGACGTCTATCACGTGCATGGCTTCGGTGTGCTCGATGACCAGATAAGAACCGTTGGACATAGAGGCGACCTTTCCGAAGGATGCCTTGATCTGCTTTTCAAGGCCCATGGCGTTGAAGAGAGGGGTCTTCGACTTATGAAACTTAAGGCCCTTGAGCATGTTGGGCTGGTAGGCCTTGAGGTATTCCTCGATTTCCACATGAGACTGTGGGTCATCGGTATGGATAGAGTCGAAGCCCTGGCTCAGCATGTCTCTCAGGATGCTGGTAGCCCGGTTGTTTTCGCTGAGTACCTTGGCCGGCGGCTTGGCCCTTTGCAGGGCTTTGGCCATATCATTCCACTTATCGACAATGGTCGAAATGTCTCGGCTCAGGCTGGCGGCATCCTTGCCTTCGGCAGCGGTACGGACGATCATCCCAAAGTTATTGGGACAGAGGCTTTCGGCCAGCACTTTGAGTCGCCTCCTTTCTTCGCTGGAACGGATCTTTTTGGATACCGATACGGCTTTGGAGAAGGGTACGAGGACAACATACTGTCCGGGAATAGATAGTTCACTGGAAAGCCTAGGTCCCTTGGTAGAAATGGGTTCTTTGACTACCTGTACCAGTACTTCCTGTCCGGGCTTGAGCACTTCGGTCATCCTTCCGTGCTTGTTGATATCAGAGACGGTTCTGATCTTTTCGATAGAGATGGGTTTATCCCTTCTTCCCTGACGAACGGCACGGACAAATTTCAGCAGGGATTTCACCTGCGGTCCCAGATCGAGATAGTGTAGGAAAGCATCCCTAGGATGCCCTACGTCGATAAAAGCGGCGTTGAGTCCGGTAACTACTTTCCGGACCTTGCCTAAAAAAAGATCTCCAACCGAAAAACCTTCGACAAGTTTTTCATGGTGAAGTTCTACTATTTTTTTATCCTGTAAAATCCCGATTCTGAGACCATCTTCGTTTTTAGTTACGACTAGTTCATTCACTTCTTGTTCTGTTGGGCTTACTCTTCCCGCTGGCTTCTTTTGCCGAGCTGGAAAATAGAGCTGAAGCATTGCTGGTGCGGAGGGGTAAGTAAGCGATGAACCTAAACGGGGATTAGGGGCGACTGGACCCATTATCCCACATGCTTAGAGAAACGAAAATAGTCCAGGACCTCAAGAGGTCGTGGAGATTACTTTTTCTTCTTGTGTCGGTTTTTTCTCAACCTTTTCTTTCGCTTGTGTGTCGCGATCTTATGTCTTTTTCTTTTCTTTCCACAAGGCATAATGGTTCTTGTTTTTTTGTTAAATGATTAAATTCTGCTTTTCACTTCCTGTGCGGCAGCGACGAGCTCATCATTTGTGCTTTCTGCAATAACTCTATCGAGTTGGCTTATGGCTTCTGTTGTTTTTCCTTGCTGTGCGAATGACAAGGCCAGTTGAAAACGGACTTCGTCATCTTGGGGATTGAGCTCGAGTACCTTAAGGAAACGAGAGGTAGCCTTCTCGTATTGGCCGGTTCTCATGGAAAATACTCCCAACTGAAAACTGGCGTCTGCGTTATCGGGATTGATGTCCAGGACCTTTCTGATGGTCATGATGCCGCGCATGGCATTTTGCTGCAGGCGCGACTCTGTGTAGGACAATCCCAAATATAGCAAGGCATCTTCGTTTTGGGGCTGGGCGGCTACTACCTCTTCGAGGTAGGACATGGCCCGGTCCGAAAACTTCCTAAAGCGAACAGAGTCTCCCATAACAAGGGGAGTCTTGGTCGCTTGGTAGGCGAGAATACCTGCTTGTAGTTGGCTGTTTAAAGAACTGTCGAGCGCGGCGCGCTCACCGGCGTAATTGGCCGCATGTGCCAGACGCCCATTTTTTGTTGCCAGGGAAACCATAGAATCCAATACAGGAATTCTTTGCTGACCCTCAGCGGCTTCAAGCTTACGTAATAAGTCCTGATAGGTTTGATCCTCCCATTCAGGCAGCTCGACCCGCTGTTCCACGGCACCTTGGGTGGCTTCTGCCACTTTGAGGCCCGTCTTTTCCCTATTGGTAAGATTGGTTTTGTCAGCCAGGAGCAAAAGTACGAATAAAATTACTCCTACTCCTAACACAACTCCCCTCAATAACATACCAGATGGAGAATTCTTAGTTTTTTCCATGTAGGAACAAGGATAGATTTAGGAATTTTCAGAAATGGATATATCGGCAGACTTAACATTCTCGACAAAGACCTTTGCCGGCTTGAAGCTAGGTACAAAGTGAGCTGGAATGACGATAGGTTTGTTCTTGGAGATGATCCGCCCGACCTTCTCTTTGCGATGCTTCACCACAAAGGAACCAAACCCACGGATATAGACATTCTCACCCCTAGCCAAAGAGCCTTTTACTACTGTAAAAAAACCTTCGAGTGTTGCGGATACATCAGCTTTGTCAATGCCCGTCTTCTGAGAAATTTCTACGATAACTTCTGCCTTAGTCACAGTAAATATATTTTTGCTTATGGTTGAAAGAGTCCTGATTAAGAGAGAAATACGCCTCGCAAATTTAGCAGAAACAAGCGAATAGCAAAACTTTTCAGGGAAAAAGCCTGTAATTGAGGGGCAAACCTATAAAATAGGTGCACGATTAGTAAGGCCCATTCAGGCTTACTTCTCCTTTTGATCAGTATTTTTTTCAATTATAGAATTTTATAATAAAAATAAAATTCAAATATAAAATCACTTATTTTTTCCTTTAAATCTCTATGTCTCCTTCCCTGCTCTTTGACTTTCTCCGCTTGAAAAGCCTGAAAATTATCGCTTATATTTATTCTCTAATCAAACTCTACCCTTGAATCCAGGCCAAAAAGTCGTCGATTGGTACCAAAACCATGGCCGCCAGCTCCCCTGGCGAGATACTTATGATCCCTACCAGATTTGGATTGCCGAGGTCATCCTTCAACAAACGAGGATCGAACAAGGTGTGGGATATTTTTATCGCTTTATCGAGCGCTTTCCGGCTGTCGACCAGCTTGCCGCCGCCGACCTGGATGAAGTCCTCAAATACTGGGAGGGCCTTGGCTACTACAGCAGAGCAAGGAACCTCCACAAGGCCGCTGCCCAGTTGGTAGAGGAGTATGGAGGAAAATTTCCTGAGCACTATTCCGAACTACAGAAGCTCAAAGGCATAGGCCCCTACACCTGCAGGGCCATTGGATCCTTTGCCTTTGCCAATCCCACGGGTGTGATCGATGGCAATGTCCTCCGGGTCATGAGCCGCTACTTGGGAGATTCCTCCCCGATCAACAAGCAGAGCACCCGCAGGCAATTTCAGGAGATCGTAGACCAATGGGTAGCGGGAATAGATTCCCGGGCCTTCAATCATGGCCTTATGGACATAGGAGCTAGCATTTGTACCCCCAAAAAGCCCGGTTGTCTCATTTGCCCCCTTAGTGAAGGCTGTGTAGCCTTTAAAGATGGCCTCACCCATATCCTACCCTACAAGGAAAAAAAGCTCAAGCGATCCACCCGCTACCTCAACTTCTTTCTGGTCGGCCCTGCAATAAACAAGGTCCTCATCCGTCAGCGTCCAAAGGAGGGGATTTGGGGAGGCCTGTGGGAGATTCCCAATGAGGAAAGCCAGAGCGAGACCTGGCAGAAAAAGGAAAGCCCCTATCCCGGAAAGTACCTCTTCGAATTCAAGCATGTCCTCACCCATGTAGATATGATGATCCATGTCTTTGAATTAGAAGAAGTTCCACCAAGTGATTGGGGAAAAGTGCAATTCATTTCTCTGGAAGAAATTCCTACCTTCGCTTTTGCTAAGGCCGTTTTAAAAATATTCGATAAAACCTTATATTAAAGGAGGCTGGAAATCAAGAAAGAGGCAGGGCCGACCCGGAGCGGGGATGGATGTTTTGAAGCCTTTTTCTTTCCAAATCAAGCACAAAATGGCAAAATACGGACTGAATAGAGTAGAATTGATAGGCAACCTCGGCCAAGACCCGGAGGTGCGACATACCGACAAGGGAGTCATGTATGCCACGATGAACCTCGCCTGTACCGAGCGTTTTAGAGATCGTGAAGGCAACTACACCGATCGTACCGAGTGGATCAGGGTCACCCTGTGGAGAGGTCAGGCAGAAATTGCCAGCCGCTACCTTCGCAAGGGATCCACGGTGTTTGTCGAAGGTCGCCTACGCAACAGCTCCTGGGAGACCCCTCAGGGAGAAAAACGAAGCCGTGTCGATATAGAAGGAATCCGTCTGGTCTTGCTGGACGGCAGACCCCCTCAGCAGGCAGGACAGCCCCTGCACAGCCATACTCAGGTCCAGCAGGAACCTCTTTCGCAGACCCAAGATTCCTCCTCCCCCACTTCCGACACCGGAGCAGGAGATGATGATTTACCTTTCTAAAGCAGCCTTTTGTGATTCTCGATCAACCTATTAAAAGTTACTGAAGTGGAAACAGAGCCTGGTAGTATATGGGGCTGGAAAAGCTTCATGTTACAGGATAGCAATTTTCTCATCTTGTTGAGTTCGACGGCCAACTGGGAAATTCTGGGCCAATACCTGGCCTTGTTTTTTCTCCTGGCCGTGTCCTTTATGGTCTCAGGAGCAGAGGTCGCCTTTTTTTCCCTCAATAAGTCCGACCTGGCAGACCTGAACGAAAGCAATCCCAGCCTGACGCGAAACATCCTCTCCCTGCTGGAAAAACATAAACGGCTCCTGGCAACTATCCTGATCACCAACAACTTCGTCAATGTGGCGGCCATCCTGGTGGCTTCCAGCATCCTGCGCTATTATCACGACCTCATCGAATGGTCAGATACCCTCCAGATTATACTGGAAATTGGCCTTATCACCAGCCTACTCCTCTTTTTTGGAGAAATTATACCCAAGGTGTTCGCAGCCAAAAACCGGGTACAACTCATAAAGGTGGTCCTACTTCCCCTCGGATTTCTTACCCGCTTCTTTAAGCCCCTTGCCTGGCTGTTGATCCGAGGAACCAAGTTTATCGATGAACGCTTCAAAATACCTACAAAGGGTACTTCCCTGGAGGACCTTAGCCATGCCATCGACATTACCTCTAACAAGGACCGGGAAAATCGAGACAATTCGGATGGAGATATCCTAAAAGGCATTGTCAAATTCTCCCAAATATCGGTAAGGTCCATCATGAAGGCCCGGGTCGATGTGAGGGCCATAGACATAAAGATGCCCTTTGACGAATTGGTCTCCTTTATCCAGAAAAACAGCTATTCCCGCCTGCCCGTCTACGACGACAGCCTGGACAATATTCGAGGCATCCTCCATATCAAGGACCTCCTCCCCTACCTCAAAGCCAATTCTTCCCCTCCCAGCCTTCAGGAAGTCATGAGGGAAGCCTACTTTGTTCCGGAAACCAAAAAAATCGATGACCTGCTAGAGGAATTCAAAACGCAGCGCATTCACATCGCCATCGTCGTAGATGAATTTGGAGGAACAGCAGGTATAGTGACCCTGGAGGATGTGATAGAGGAAATTTTTGGAGAAATCAACGATGAGTTCGATCAAAATGACTGGATTCATACCGAAATTTCACCTATGGAGCATATTTTCGAGGGGCGTACTCCCCTCAACGATGTCAGGCGTATCCTCAGCCTGGAGGACCAGACCTTTGAAGATGCCCGTGGAGACAGCGATAGCCTGGGGGGACTTATCCTCGAACTCAATGGTTCTTTTCCTAAGGTGGGAGATGTTATTCATTATCAAAACTTCGAGCTTAGGGTAAATGGTGTCAACAAAAACCGGATTACCATGGTGCGGCTTTTCATTCACCCAGAGGAAAAAGAGAATGCCTCCTAGAAATTCCTTTTCTGTTTTCGCCTTTACGCTTAAGCGCTTTTGGTGATGAGATAAATTGATCATAATAGCCGTAACAGTGCTTTTGGGGTTAAAACCAATTGATTATGATAACCCCACAAGCGCTTCTGCCCTAAAAGCGCATTTAGGGTCTCTCCTGGCCCATTACATTAGACAATAGAAATATTACTTATGAATAAGACCTTTTTCTTTGCTGCTGCCTTGTTTTTTCTGCTTAGCTCCTGCGAGGACTACACGCCCTACGCCAGAAAATTTGGCTACCATCGCATTGATATTCCAGCGCAGGCCGAGCGCAGTTACCAAACTTTTGACATGGCCTCCTGTCCCTTCAGCTTTGAATACCCTTCTTTTGGGACTATCACCCGCAGTTCGGCAGACTCCTGCTGGACAGATATTAAGATGATGCCCTACGATCTTAAGTGGCACATTACCTATAGAGATGTTGCCTCCACGGAAAAAGACCTGCCAACCCACTTTGAAGAGTATAGAAGGCTAATCTATAAGCACACCAAAAAAGCAACCCGAATACAGGAGACACCTATTTCCGGGCCCAAGGGTTCGGGAACTTTTTTTGAAATTTATGGCAATGTAGGAACGCCTGCACAGGTATTCTTTGCTGATAGCAGCGAGTCCCAGGTCATGATGATGTCATTCTATTTTCAGACAGCTTTGAGGAATGATTCCCTTCGCCCGGTCATTGACTACATGAAAGAGGAGGTCATTCACGCGGTCAACAGCCTTGAGTGGAAATAAGTCCCTACATTAGCATAAATTCACCGATGGCAAAGCAGGCAAATACCACCGAGGCAATCCCATTGGTCGTAAAGAATGCCAGATTGACCTTGGATAGATCGTTGGGTTTGACGATCAGGTGCTGATAGATCAAAAGAAGGAGGAAAATTCCCGTTCCTATCCAAAATACCCAACTTCCTCCTACCAGCATTCCGAAGAGAATGATCATAGCTGCGGTGAGAAGGTGAAGCCAAATCGACACCGTAAGGGCTCTATTTTTACCCAGAAGAGCAGGTACGCTATTGAGGTGATGTTCCTTGTCAAAGCCTTCATCCTGCAGGGCGTAGATGATATCAAAGCCGCTTACCCAACTGAGCACGGCAAGACCCAAGATAATGGGCTCCCACTGAAAATGACCCGTTACAGCAATAAACGCTCCAACAGGGGCCAAGGACAAGCCAAGCCCCAAAACGAGGTGGCAAAGGGCGGTAAATCGCTTGGTGTAGGAGTAGCCCAATATGATCAAAAGGGCCAGGGGGGATAAGTAAAAACAAAGGGGGTTGATGAAAAAAGTAGTGGCAATGAAAAGCAGGGAATTGATGACCACGAAAAGCAGGGCCTGTCTGGGAGAAATGACACCTGCAGGAATCTCTCGCTTGGCTGTCCTGACATTTTTCTGATCTATGTCCCGGTCTACATAGCGGTTGAAGGCCATAGCTGCCGAGCGGGCAAACACCATACACAAGAGGACCAAAAGCAGGGAAAGCCACCAGGGCTTATCCGCCTCCATTCCATTGATCTCCAGATAGTTGAACCCTAAAAAAAGCCCAAGTAAGGCAAAGGGAAGGGCGAAGATGGTGTGAGCAAACTTGACCAGTGAGAGGTATTTTTTCATTCCGTTAAGGATTGTTTAGTCGAATTCGTGTGGAAATTTACGATGATTCTGAGATGTATATTAAAACATTTACCATGGCTTTCTGTTTCAATTTCAAAGGCACATTACAGGTCAAACTTCTCTTTTTTTGCCTTGCCTATGCAAAAATGAATATATTAAAATGGCTTGATTTACATATATAATTTTTTATACTTTTATATATGCATGTTGAATACCGAGTTTTCCTTTGTATCAGTCACAAGCCACGGGTCTTCGGGGGAGGTTGCTGTAGCGATAAGGGTAGCGAAGTCCTGGTTGAGAAGTTGAAGGTTTTGATCGCTGAGTACAAATTGGAAGACAGAGTAGAAATCCATTCTTCTTCATGCCTTAAAAATTGCCCCAATGGTCCCAGCATGGTAGTCTTGCCCGGCAGGATTTGCTACGGCAAGGTAAAGTCAGATGACCTCAAAACCATTATTGAGGAGCACTTTATCGGGGGTAAGCCTGTGAAATCCCTCATAAAAACCCCTTCTTCCATTTTGGGATGACCCAGCTATTGATCCAGCCAATCTTTGAATTGCTGTACCTTTTCGCGGCTAACCAAGACCTCTTCATCTTCCGCATGACGCAATTTGAGCCTTAATCGCCTTTGAGAGTAGGTGATTATTTCTTTTATCGCTTCTATTCGGCAAATGAATTTTCGATTCACCCTAAAAAATTGCTGAGGGTCCAGTTTGGCTTCTACCTCATTGAGGGTTCCTTCGATAAGAAAGCGCTGTTTATCCCTGGTCTTAAAAAGGGTGGCCTTATCCTCACTGTAGAAATATAGAATTTCTTGTACCGATACCGGATAGAGTTGCTCTCCCCTCTTCACCACGAACCTACTTTTGTAAGAGGAGATTTTGGGCCGCAGGGCTTCTTTGAGGACTTCCAAGTCTACCTTTACCTGCTGGGGGGCTTTTTTATCCCAAAATACCTTGACGAATTTATCCATGGCCTGGGCCAGTTCTTCGAAACTGATTGGCTTGAGCAGGTAGTCTACGCTATTCATCTTAAATGCCTGTATGGCATATGAATCATAGGCTGTAATGAAGATGACTGGCACCTCTACCTTCACCTTTTCGAAGATTTGAAAACTCAGCCCATCGGCGAGCTGTATATCCAAAAAAATCAGGTCCGGGCGGGGTTTTCTTTTGAGCCATTCTACTGCCCCTTCCACGGTATCCAGGATGTCCACCACCTCTATGTGTGATTCATATTCGTGGATCAACTGTGCCAATCGCTCGGCGGCCAGGGGTTCGTCTTCGATAATTAGTACCTTCATGCGGGTTTTTCGGATGTGACCTTAAGTTAGGCATTTATTTCATGTGGCGGGCACCTGAAGTGCCCCAAGTGGAAAGAGCCTTGGTAGAGAGGAGGATGAGTTCCTTTCTTGGAATCTCAAGCGTATATTTGAGGTCTAAGGTAAAACATATATGATTTTACGAATTGTAAGAATGGAATTCCAAAAGGATAAGATAGAGGAATTCAGGCAGCTTTTTGATCATTATAAATACAAAATCCGATCGACTCCCGGCTGCCTTCACCTGGAATTGCACTGCGACCCTTTGCGTCCTGAAGTTTTGTTTACCTACAGCCACTGGGAGGACCTTGGAAGCCTTGAAGCTTACCGGCACAGCGATATCTTTCAGAAGGTATGGCCCAAAACCAAAACCTTGTTTGCTGCACGTCCACAAGCATTTTCACTAGAAAAGGTCGAAGAAATCCCCCCCCCACCTAGGTAAGGCAAAGCGATATTTCATATTTTACATTTTACCTAATATGATTTATTTACACTCGTAAAATTATCAGATTATGAAGTATGTGGCAGCGAGTGTAAAAGAAGTGCCAAGTTTTTTTCAAGGTAGGTCAAAGGATCATGGTGGAGGAAGGGGAAATGCTTCCTTTCTTCTTTTTTCGAGGATTTTTTTTCTCATAGGGGGAATTTGTATTCCCTTGTTTGCAGAGATTATTCACTTTATCCGACCAGATCTGCCTATGGTACTCGGCCATCGCTTCCTGATCGGCGCAGTCTTCGTTTTTTTAGGGCTACTTTCATTTACCTCTTTACACAGATCGATATATTGGAGGTGGGTTTCCAAGCTTTCCATGTACGCCTATACCCTTATTTGCCTATACTTTCTTTACCATTCTGGCTTCAGCACTTTCTATTTGGTCCCCTTGATTGTAGTCATCCAATTGATCTTTACCTTCCTGCCAGAGGTAAGAGATTTATATACCTACCTGGGGTTAATTTTTGTCCTACTGACCGGTCTATACTTTATAGCTCCCTCCGACATTTCTCTAGCGGAAAGCTGCTTTCAGTTTACGATTTTTCTCATCGTCCTTTCCATCAACTGGAAGGTGTCTTATGTAGGTCTCAGTATCATAGGTAATTTGAGAAGGCAAAGGGAGGAACTAGGCAGAGAAAAGAGCCTTTCCCGCTCTATTATCGAGAATAGCAAGGATATTATCTGGGCATTGGACAAGGATTTCAAACTTCTGACCTTCAATAGGCAATTTGCGAGGATTTTCACCCATATTTTCCAAATTATCCCTCACCCGGGTCTTGATCTAAAAGGGCTTCTTCCCATGGAATCTCAGCATATAAACTGGCTTTCCCATTACAATAGGGCCCTTGATGGAAAATTTGCCTCTTTTTGTTCTTTTTTCAAGATCAATGGTCAAAATCACTGGTTTGAGTTTTCGCTAAGAGCCATCGTAGAAGGAGGGAAACTCACGGGCATATCGATTTTTGGCCGAGACATCAATGACCAGGTGTGCTACAATCGGGAGGCCAATCGAATGGAATTAGCCCTGAAAGAGAGTGAATCCCGCTACGCTTTGGCCATGGAAGGCGCCAACGACGGCCTTTGGGACTGGGACCTGGAGAAACAAGAAGTCTTTCTTTCTTCGCGCTACAAAAAAATTCTGGGTATCGAGGGGCCAAGGGAATACTTTGATCTCGAAAAATGGAAATCCTGGATCCATCCGGAAGACAGGTCCCGTGTAGAGAACAGATTAGAACTTCATTTGACTGGTAAAACTGATTCCCTTTTTGAGGAGTTTCGCCTGCTCCACCGGGAGGGACATTATGTATGGGTACTGATCAGGGGGAGGGCTGTCCGGGCAGAAAATGGCCATCCTGTTCGACTTCTAGGTTTTTTGTCTGACATTTCGGATCGCAGAAAGACCGAAGATCTTCTGAAAGGATTTCTGGCCAGTTCTACCTCTGGGATTGCTACCCTGGAAGTCATTCCTACAGCAGAAGGGAAAATCGAGGATTTCCGTTGGACCCTGGTCAACCATGCAGCAGAAGGCATTCTCGACAAGGAAAAGGAAGAACTCTTGGGAAGGCCACTGAGCGAAAGCTGGCCTTTTTTCCACCAACAGGAGCATTTGCAGCTCCTCCAATCCGCATATACGAGTGGGCAGCCTCTGGAAAAAGAGTTTTTATTGAAAAAAAAGGGAAAAGCTGAGACTTGGCTACACGTCATGGCCACCCCCCTTGACAATGGTATTGGCCTTACCATTAATGACATTAGCCAGCGGAAGATGAATGAAGAACAACTCAAGCTGCTTTCTCTGGTCGCAAGCAAGACCGATAATGCGGTGGTCATTACCGACCACCTGGGGAGAGTGGAATGGGTCAATAGGGGCTTTTCAAAAATTACCGGGTATGATTTGGAGGAAATTAAGGGTAAAAAGCCGGGCAAGGTCCTTCAAGGGCCCCAAACCTCAGCTGAGGTTAAGAGCCTCATCGGCAAAAAGCTACGAGAGAAGAAAACTTTCAGTCAGGAAATCCTCAATTATACCAAAGACGGCAAACCTTACTGGGTGATCCTCCACCTCACACCCATTCTGGACGATGAGGGCAACATCGTCAAATACATCGCAGTGCAGTCCGACATTACCGGACAAAAAGAATATGAAGCCGCCCTTAAAGAGGCCAAGAATCAGGCTGAAGCTGCCGCCGTCGCCAAGGCGGAGTTTCTCGCGACCATGAGCCACGAGATTCGCACCCCCATGAATGCCGTCATAGGAATGACAGGACTCCTGATAGATTCCACCCTGACCCACGAGCAGCGGGAATTTGTGGAGACCATCCGGATCAGCGGAGATAATTTGCTTACTGTCATCAATGATATTCTGGATTTTTCCAAGATAGATTCCGGCAAACTGGAACTGGAATCTCAGTCCTTCAACCTGGAAGAAACTATAGAGGATGTACTCGATCTTTTGGGTACCAAAGCCCATGAAAAGGACCTGGAACTGGCCTACGATCCAAGGGTCAAGCTTCCCAACAGCATGATCTCTGACCCCACCCGAATCAGTCAAATCCTGGTCAACCTGATCAATAACGCCATTAAATTTACCTCAGAGGGAGAGGTCATCCTCCGTGTGGAAGCCTTAGAAGCTGACAAACAAGACCACTGCCTGCTCAAATTTGCCGTTTCCGACACGGGCATAGGGATACCTCAAGAGAAAATAGACCGCCTCTTCAAATCATTTTCTCAGGTAGATGCTTCCACTACGCGAAAATATGGAGGAACCGGGCTGGGATTGGCCATTTGCAAAAAATTGGTGGAGATGATGAAGGGAGAAATCTGGATCGAAAGTGAGGTAGACAAGGGATCGACCTTTTACTTTACCATAGAAGCCCAAATCTGCGATCAGCGGGAAGCTCTCATCCCCGAACTCAAAGAAATAAAGGGCAAACGCCTACTCCTGGCCGATGACAATAACACCAACCTCAAGATACTGGAAAGGCAATGCAAGCATTGGGGCTTAGAAACCCTGTCATGCCAGGATCCTATGGAGGTGGTAGAAATATTGGAAAAAGAAGGCGACTTCGACCTTGTCCTCCTGGATATGAAGATGCCAGAAATGGATGGGATAAGCCTGGCCCAAAGCATCAGAAAAAAATATTCCTTGCCAGACCTTCCCATCATCATGCTGACCTCTATGGGTTCCACCCTTAAAGAAGATGAGAGGAAGTACTTCAATTCATTTCTGTCCAAACCTATTAGGCGAAAAGTTCTCCTGCGCCATATCACAAAAGCGTTTTCACAATCTCTGGAGGAGGGAATCATTTCTGCGGTCCACAACAACTCTGTGGAAAAGGAAGTAACTATCCGCAAAGATATCAGCATACTCCTGGCGGAGGACAACCTCGTCAACCAGAAGGTAGCTCTCAGGATTTTGGCCAAATTGGGCTATCAGGCCGAGGTCGCTGCCAATGGGCTCGAAGCCATCGAAGCCTGGAAACTGAAGCCTTACGACCTCATCTTCATGGATATGCAGATGCCAGAAATGGATGGGTTGACCGCAACGGAGAATATCAGGAACCTCCCCGACATCCACCAAAAGATTCCCCTCATTATTGCCATGACCGCCAATGCATTAAAAGGAGACAGGGAAAGGTGCCTGGAAGCAGGCATGGACGACTACATCAGTAAGCCTGTCAAGACAGAACAAATCAAGAATATGCTGAAAAAGTGGTTCAGCCCCCAGGAGGTCCTTTAAATGGAAAGAAGTAGGGAGTAAGCCACACGACAATGATGCCATAGGCCAGGGTCAGGGGCCATCCCCCTTTGAGGTAATCGACAAAGCGATATTTGCCTACACTCCAAACCATGGTATTGGTCTGATAACCAATAGGGGTGAGGAAACTGGCACTGGCTGCATAGGCGATAGCCATCACAAAAGGCATGGGGTGAACCCCCAGTTTTTGGGCCATGGCCAGGGCTATGGGAAAGATCAGTGCGGCAGCGGCATTATTGGTTACCAATTCTGTGAGAATCACCGTGGTCAGGTAAATGCCCAGCAGGGAAGCATGAGGCGACTGGAGCCCAAAGATACCGATGATGAAGCTGCCAATCTGCTCTGCCAGCCCCTGGTTGACCAGCACCTCGGATAGCCCCAGCGAACTCCCAATCATGAGTAAGAGAGGAAGATTAAGGTTGTTTTTAAGGTCCTTTAACTTAAGCAGTCCCAAGCCAAGGAAGACAAAGAGCAGAAGAGTCATGGCTTCGAAGAGGGAAAGCCACTGAATGGCTACGGCAAATATTCCCATGACAAAAAGTCCCACTGAAAGGTAGCTCTCCTTAAAATTGTAGGCCGATTCCGGCGTGAGGGGACTTACAAAAATAAAGTTTCGGTTAAGATTCTGGTGTTTGGCAAAATCCTGGCCCACGGCCAGAATAAGGTTGTCCCCGGCCCTCAGTTCGATCTGACCCAATTTTCCCGACAACTCCTCCATCCCTCTGTTGACCCCTACTACGACGGCGTCAAACTTGGTCCTGAACTGGGCATCTTTGATGCGCCTACCGATGACAGGGGAATTATGGCGAATCACCACTTCCTGGAGGTTGGATTGAAGAACCTCATCCATTTCGGCTTCCAGGATGACCAGCCCATCAAATTTTCTCAATTCCTGAATCTGGGTAATGTCCCCCGTAAATACCAGGCGATCTCCTGCTCTGAGAATCTCCTGAGGGGTGACCGGGGATAGGAGTTGGTCATCCCTTACAATTTCTGCCAAAAAAAGATTATCGAGGTTTCGAAGGCCATTTTC
Organism: uncultured Bacteroidia bacterium; assembly: GCA_964564415.1. GTDB lineage: Bacteria > Bacteroidota > Bacteroidia > J057 > J057 > JALEFZ01. The sequence goes on from CAZMAV010000032.1 coordinate 28,800, forward strand.
AGCAATACTTTTGCCTATAAGGCGAGAATTTCTGGCCACCCTTACTTCCAGGAAGTATTCTTTTGAAGTTTCCCCCTCCTCAAGGGTATTGGCCGGGAGGATACGGGGAAGGATGTAGGTAATATAAAAGCTTCCCACCAGCACCAGGGGAAGTCCTACAGGCAAAAAGTCATAGAACCCAATGGATGAGACTCCAGGCAGGTTTTCCTTTTCAACAAAACTATTGATAATCAGGTTGGTGGAAGTCCCGATAAGGGTAAGCACTCCCCCCATGATGGCAGCGTAAGAAAGGGGAATAAGTAGTTTGGAGGGGGGAAAATACTTATTGTTTTTAACCAAACCCATGAGGGAGGCCACCACGGCGGTATTGTTGAGGTGGGAAGAAAGCAGGAGCGCCAGGGAGGAAAGGCGAAAAAGGGCAAATCCCCGCCTTTTGGAGGTGAAAATCCGGCGAGATAGCATGGGAATAAAGGCTGTTCGCTCTATGGCTGCAGAGATCATCAGCAGGAGGAGCAAGCCTACCAGGGTTTCATTGGCATAGCAGGGCAGCAATTGTTCGGCTTCGATATATCCCAAAAACATGCAGAGGCTCACGGCAGCCACAAACAACAGGGCAGGGTTGATCTTGGTCGCAATCAACAGTACAACCAGGCTACTGAAAATTATCCCGATGAAAATCAGTTCCATAAAGGCAGGAGAAATATCGAATCTGTGGGCAAGGTAAAAGGAAAACTCCATTCGACCATGACTGCCCTTAAGGAGGGCTTGTAAGGTTTTCCTCCTTTCATGCCTTCAAAGTAAGGGGGAAAAAGCAAAACCAAAGGCTCTCATAGCTGAGCGGCAAAACCTTGGTACTGACCGATCTAAAAAAACAGATTTCCGGTTTGTCTCTATTTGATAGGAAGCCTCATAAGGTACATATCTGCTGTCATGTAGAGGTACTTTCCCTTGTTGCCAAAGGCGCAGTTGGCTGTAGCCTGCCCAGTACGGATGGTCCCGAGGTGCTTGCCTTCGGAAGAAATAATCAGGACTCCTCCCGGGCCAGTAGCAAAGAGGCTGCCATCGGGATGCACCTTCAATCCGTCGGGTAGGCCGGGATTCTCTTCGCCCACCCATTCGGTAGCATCAAAGAGCAGTTTGCCTTCTTGGATATTTTTTTCTTCATCCAAAGTATAAGCCATCCAGATGGCCTTTTTGGGATCGGAATTGGCGACATAAAGGATGTCCTCATTGGGAGATAGGGCGATGCCATTGGGACGGGTGAGAGAGTCCAGCAGGACATGGACCTGCCCGCTGGTATCCACCCGGTACACACCCATAAAGTCGATTTCTCTTTCCGGGTCATCCTCGCCGCCGGGCAGTCCGTACGGGGGATCGGTAAAGTAAAGATTTCCCTGGCTGTCCATGCAAGCATCGTTGGGACTATTGAATCGGCGGGTTTCGAATCGGTCTGCCAGGGTTTCAAAAGCCGGAACTGGAGCATCCAAAGGAGCTCCCATGCGAGCGACCCTCCTGTCTCCGTGCTGGCAGAGGAGAAGCCTTCCCTCAAGGTCGAGAAGAAGGCCATTGGAACCTTCACGCTTCCCTTCCCCGGTATAACCCGATGGGTCCAGGTAAATGCTTTTGCCCTCCCCTTCCTTCCACTTGTAGGCCTTATTTTCAGGCACATCCGAAAAGATCAGGAATTTACCTTCCTCGATCCACAGGGGGCCTTCGCTCCAATTAAAGCCTTGAGCAAGAATCTCCAGGCTATCAGAGAGGTCTATGTAGCGGCTCATTGCTGGGTCCTTCTGATCAAAGGGAGATGGGGGCTGGGAAGATTGATTCTCTTCCATACAGGAAATAAGCATTATTCCCAGAAAAATCAATGTTAGGTAGCGCATAGTCATGTAGTAAGTTGCCTTTCGCCAGGAAGTCAGGGTAAGATCAGGCTGGGATCAAGAGAGATTACCGAGTTCCTGACCCGTGATATTTTATAAATAATTCTTGTCCCCAAAGTCTTTAAAACATGAGGTGAAAGTCCACCCGATTGTTCAGGTAGTCCTCCTCATCCCTTCCTGAGGCCGGCTGGGTATTGCCGTAGCCATAATAGCTAAGTCTGTAGGGAGCGATGCCATTGGAAATGAGGATGGCCCTCAACTGCCGGGACCTTAACTCAGAGACTTCGACATTTCTGTAGATAGAACCTTTCACATCTGCATGGCCCAAAAGGACCATCTTTACTTCGGGATTTTTCCTGAGCAAAATATAGATGCGCTTCAATTCTGACATGCCGGCAGAATCCACATCCACTGAATTTTTTTTAAAATAAATAGAAGAAACCAGGGTGATAGGGGCATCGATATCATTGGGTTGTACATAGCCCCCTGAATTTCCCATAAGAAGGTTGAGGGTTATTTGGCCGGCTTCGGGCCTGCGACTCAGGTCTAGTTCCCTGGCTGAGATCATATATCCTTCAGCTTGGGCCTCGACCATGTAGACTGTCCCTGCAGGCAGGTTCAACTGAAAGCCATTGTCTTTGTCGCCCTTGGCGATGGCGATGACATGGCCATTGGAAGCCATTCTGGCCTGAACCGTGGCTGCCATGGGTTCCATGGTCGACTCATTGGCAACCTGGACGATGACCCTGACCTTATCCTGCTGTGTACTGTCCTGATCTTGTCCCTGAGCATAGGGAAAGAGGAAAAGTAGAAAACAGGCTAATGGTAAATAGTGTCTGATGGACAAGAAACAAGGAATCATAATTCTCTAAGCGGCAAGAATAATTGAGGTAAAAGTAATGATTTTCCGCTTCTTTGTAGAAGAAATTCTATTTTCCCCTCCTAAAGTAGCTTTTCTACGGCTGCTTTATCACTGGGTCAAGCTTAGCTTAACAATTAGAAAACATAAAATTTCCCTTTTATGCTTAGGATCAAGGCTTTTACTTTCAATCCCTACCAGGAAAACACCTATGTAATTTCTACCGAAAAAGGCCATTGTGCCATCATAGATCCGGGTTGCTACTCAGCTTCGGAGCAGGCTAGCTTCAGCGACTACATTGATTCGGAAGGTCTACAGCCGATTTATTTGCTCAATACCCACGGCCATATCGACCACATGCTGGGCAATAGTTTTGTCAAGGAAAAATACGATATCCCCTTTCTGACTCATCGAAAAGTAGTCCCCGAACTCGAAGCCAACCTGGCCATCGGAGCGATGTTTGGACTTTCACCTTCGCCTTCTCCTGCACCCGATCGGTTTCTGGAAGAAGGGGACGAGGTAAGGCTTGGCGATGAGGTGCTGGAGGTATTTTTTACTCCCGGGCACTCGGCAGGACATATCAGCTTTTTCTATCGGGCTTCGGGGAGTTTATTTTCGGGAGACGTCTTGTTTCGCCAAAGCATAGGCCGGACGGATTTACCCGGAGGGGATTATTCGATTTTGATGGAAAGCATTTTCAAAAAGGTTCTTCCTCTGGGAGATGAGGTAAGGGTATATTCCGGACATGGCCCCGAAACGACAATTGGAGAAGAAAAAAGAAGCAATCCCTTTATCCTACAAGAAAGCAGAAACAGATAAGAAAAGGCTCCTGCCCAACAACAAAATTTGCGGGCAGGAGCTGAAATTAATTTGGCAAGCAGTTGTTTTCATCTGGGAAGACAATGGTGGACTCGTGCTCTCGCGCTTCCTCTGGTGTCATCAGGGCATAGCTGATAATGATAATTTTATCTCCCACCTGCACTTTTCTGGCTGCCGGACCATTGAGACAGATGGTACCGCTGTTGCGCTCCCCGGCGATGACATAGGTTTCAAGCCTTGCCCCATTGTCGATGTTGACGATTTGCACACGCTCTCCTTCCATCATATTGGCAGCTTCTATGAGGGCCCTGTCTATGGTAATGGAACCGACGTAGTTCAATTCGGCCTGGGTAACCTTTACCCGGTGTATTTTTGATTTGAAAATATTGAGATACATGGAGTCTTGCTGCTAATGAATAAGCTGGGAAAATATCAGGAAGTTTACGCTTTTAGACCTCCAAATCGGAGAAGAGTTACTTTTGGTTTTTACCCTGTCTTAATATCCCCTTTACATTCCGCCCCATTATACGGAAAGGATTTCGAGGAGGTTTATCAGGTTAGGGTCCATCTCCTGGTTGAGCTTACATGCTTTGGCAAAGGAGGTATGGACGATTTTATTGTTGACCATGCCGACCATGACGTTGGCCAGGCCTTCGTTGAGGGCTTCGACGGTGGCATGTCCCAGGCGGGAAGCGAGGACACGGTCCATACAGGTGGGGGCTCCGCCTCGCTGAATGTGCCCCAGGACGACTACCCGGGTATCATAATGAGAAAAGCGTGAATTTACCTGCTGGGCTACCTGGTCGGCCCCTCCTGCATCATCCCCTTCGGCTACGATAATAATAGAGGAGGTTTTGTGGCGAATCCAACCCTGCTCCAACTTGTCGGTGATGTCGTCGATATAAGTTTTCTCCTCAGGGATGAGGACGGCCTCGGCCCCTCCGGCAATGCCTACGTTGAGGGCAATAAAGCCTGCATCTCTGCCCATGACCTCGATGATAAATAGGCGATTGTGAGAGTCTGCCGTATCTCTGATCTTATCGATGGCCTCCATGGCCGTATTTAAGGCTGTGTCATAACCGATGGTAAAATCCGTTCCGTAGAGGTCATTGTCAATGGTCCCTGGTGCGCCGACGATAGGGATTTTGAATTCATTGCAAAAAAGGTTGGCCCCTGCAAAGGTTCCATCCCCTCCGATCGCTACCAAACCCTCTATACCAGCTTCCTTGATGCGATTGTAGGCACGCTGCCTTGCTTCGGGAGTCCGAAACTGAGCCGAGCGGGAGGACTTCAGGATGGTCCCTCCCCGCTGAATGATGTTGCTTACCGAATGGGCCTCCATCTTGACGAAGTCCCCCTCGATCATCCCCTGATATCCCCTTCGGATTCCGACCACCTCCATGCCATTGGCGATAGAAGTGCGGACCACGGCCCTTAGACAGGCATTCATACCAGGGGCATCACCGCCGGATGTATATACTCCTATTCTCTTCAAATTCATAGGTTGAAAAATCTAGGCAAACACTTGGTTTTACAATGTCAAACTTACAGACATTCACCGCCAAATATCAATATTTATACATAGGATTATCGCCTGTTTAGCACCGAAATCGATTTAAGCCACAAAAAAGAAAGATATTTTTATGTCTGCCAAAAGAAGTGCCCAAAGGAGCATGATTTTTATTAGCATTTGTAAAATATACAGATTCAATTTAATGATTTAATAAAAAAATGCCCTTGCAGATTCATTTCTAATAATCCATACTTAAAAAAGACCTGTGAAATATTGCTATTTCTATTTAATTGCTGCTTTTTTGTATCTATTCTATCCACCGGATTGAAGGGAATTTAACATTTATTTTCATGAAGCTCAGAGCTGCTATCACTGCTGTCGGTGGCTATGTCCCCGAAAAGGTACTCCACAACAAGGATCTGGAAAAAATGGTCGATACCAATGACCAATGGATTCGCGAACGGACAGGAATCGTCGAGCGTCGTATCCTGGCGAATGGTCAAACTACTTCTGACATGGCAGCAGCGGCAATTCAAGACCTGCTGAAGAAGTCATCCACCCGCCCTGAGGACATAGACCTCATCATCTGCTCCACTATCTCTCCCGACTACGTCTATCCTGCCACTGCCAATATCATTTCGGATAAAATCGGAGCGCCACAATCCTGGGGCTTTGACATGAATGCGGCATGTTCGGGCTTTTTATACGCCCTGCAGACGGGTGCTCAGTTTATCGAATCTGGCATGCACAAAAAAGTGCTTGTCGTCGGTGCTGACCACATGTCCATGCGGGTAGATTATGAAAATAGAAATACCTGTATCCTCTTTGGCGACGGTGCCGGAGTTGTCCTCCTCGAACCCAGCCATGAAGAGGTAGGCATCCTAGATTCCAAGTTTGCTGTCGACGGTTCGGGTGCCAATTACCTGCTGCAACAGGCCGGAGGCTCGGCTATGCCTACCAGCATAGAGACCGTTAAAGCCAAAAAACATTTTATCTATCAGGACGGAAAAATAGTATTCAAAGCCGCTGTCAAGGGTATGGCTGACATTACCGAGGAAGTGATGAAGCAAAATGGCCTGAGTTCCGACGATGTCGCTTATTTGGTTCCTCATCAGGCCAACAAGCGCATTATCGACGCCACTGCCAAGCGGGCCGGTCTACCGGAAGAAAAGGTCATGATCAATATCCACAAATATGGGAACACTACCAATGCCACCATTCCTCTTTGCCTGTGGGAATGGGAAGACAAGCTCCACAAGGGAGATAATCTTCTGTTGGCAGCCTTTGGTGGAGGTTTTGCCTGGGGATCCATTTACCTCAAGTGGGCCTATTAGCATAAGCATGTCCGATCTGCCATGAAAAAGGCCTTTTACCTTCTTTTGTTGGTATTCCTCTCGTCTTGTACCCTGGACGACGACCAGAGGTTCGTTCCGGTCACCCAAAGCAGTTACTTCCTCCTCTCTTCTCACGATAATGAGGCCAAGGAGATTTGGGAAGTTGCAGATAGCAGCCTGATCAAAGGGGTAGAAAGCAGTTTTGGGATTCAGCCCTCCCGCTTGCGTTCTATGGCGGGAATTAGGCAGCAGCTTTGGCTGGGACTGGAAGGAGGAGGCCTCTTGGAGATCGACTTGGAGAGCCTGGAGACCAGAAACCATTCGATAGAGGGGTTAAATCCTCATTTTTTGACTCAGGGAGAGGATTATATCCTGATCTGCGACACGGTGGAGCAGCAATTGGGATTTTTTCACAGAAAAAATCATGAGCTTTTTTTACGTAGCCTAACTGGCAAACCGAGCCAGGCTATATACAGGAGCGGGAAATTTTTCATTCCCCTGGACTCCTTGCATTTGCTTACCTATCATGAGCGGGGCCTTAGCCTTCTGGACAGTATTTCTTTTCCCTATCCTATCATCGACCTTCAATCGGACAACCGGCGGTCTATGCTGATACACATGTCAGAGGGGAATGACTATTTTTTGGCGGAAATCGACTGGAACAATGGGCAGCTTGTCCTCCCTCCTACTCCTACTCCCTTTGTGATTATCCGAAATTCTCCATTTTTCAGATCTTCTTATGAAAAAGAGTTGACGAGAAACGTCTATTTGAATGAAAGTGGAGAGGTATTTTTTTCCAAAAATGTGAAAGCTCTGGAGGTCGACTTTTTGGAATCCCGGGTCTTCCTTGTCTCAGATAGTATATTCAGAAGCTACCATATAAAAGATCGAAAATTACAGGATTTAGGAATTATCAGAAAAAAGATGGAGGCCAGCTATTTTTACATAGGGGAGGAGCATTAAAATATCCCGCAATATTTCTTAACTTGCCGACCATTCTAAAAAAAGCACAACAGCCAGCATTTAGGGCAGGTTGTTATTGGTTACTTATTCTTACAATAGATACATCTATGGCAGGTATTTCTGATCTTCGCAAAGGCCTTTGCATTAGGTACAACGGAGACATCTATTCTATTCTCGAGACTCAGCACGTCAAAAAAGCCAGAGGTGCTGCTTCCATGCGGGTCAAGATGAAAAGCTTAACCTCGGGAAAAGTGATCGAAAACAACTTTCAGGCAAGTGCTCAGATCGAAGACATCCGTGTCGAGCGACATAAGTATCAGTACCTCTACGAACAGGGCGCTGACCTTATCTTCATGCATGAGGAAACCTACGAGCAGATTCCTATTGCCAAGACCCTGATAGACAACGTAGAACTGCTGGCCGAATCCGAGGTGGTAGAAATCCTTATCAACACAGAGGACGACTCTCCCCTCACCATAGAAATGCCGCAGTATGTGATACGAGAGGTGACCTATACCGAGCCCGGGATCAAGGGAGACACGGCCACCAACACCCTGAAACCTGCCACCATTGAGGGAGGCGCCGAAATCCGCGTACCTCTTTTTATCAATATTGGCGACAAGGTCAAGGTGGATACCGCTTCCAAGATTTACATGGAGCGGATCAAATAAATCATTCACCCCCCTGGATACATACTATCTAATACTCCTATACACATGGAATTCAAGGAAATTCAAGACATACTGAAGCTGGTCAACCGGACCAACCTCACCGAGGTGGAGATTGAGAAGGAAGACTTCAAGATCAAAATCAAGCGCAAGGCTCCTGAAAGCAACGTCATTTACGCTCAGCAGCCATCCGTGGGATCCTCCTCACAGGTACAGGTCCCACAAGCCATGGTCATTCCCCCAAACCAGGAAGAGAAAAAAGAGGAAAACAAGGCTCCTGCAGGCAAAACTCCCGCTCCTGAACCTCAGGCTGCCAGCGACAACCTCGTGGAGTTCAAATCACCCATGATTGGAACCTTCTATCGCTCTCAAAATCCCGAGACTCCTCCCTTCGTAAAAGTAGGCGATACCGTCGAGAAGGGTCAGGTCCTCTGTATCATAGAAGCCATGAAGCTGTTTAATGAAATCGAGTCAGAAATAGCTGGTAAGATCGTCAAGATTCTCATTGAGGATGCTCAGCCTGTGGAGTACGACCAGCCCCTCTTTTTGATCGAACCCGGCGCATAAGCCACTGCCACAGCCATTCTTTTCTTAAGTCCCTGGCTCTCAGGCTCAGCAGCCTAGAGGCGAAGGATTAGCAGTAAACAAGGACTCCTATGTTTAAAAAAATACTCATTGCCAACCGTGGAGAGATCGCTCTACGAGTCATCCGAACGGCCCGGGAAATGGGCATACATACGGTAGCTGTTTTCTCAACAGCCGACAAAGAGAGCCTACACGTACGCTTTGCCGATGAGGCCGTCTGCATCGGTCCTCCCCAGAGTTCGGAGAGTTACCTTAGCATGGCCAATATCATTTCAGCCGCCGAAATAACAGGGGTAGACGCCATTCATCCCGGCTACGGATTCATGTCAGAGAATGCGGCTTTTTCTCAACTCTGCGAAGATCACGGGATTAAGTTTATCGGCCCCAGCGCTGAGGTCATAGATGCCATGGGCGACAAGTCTACCGCCAAGGATTCTATGAAAAAAGCCGGTGTATCTGTCATACCGGGTTCGGATGGCCTTTTGGATTCTCTCGAACAAGCCCTCGAAGTTGCCGAGGAGAGCGGATATCCCGTCTTGCTCAAGGCTACTGCCGGAGGTGGAGGCAAAGGAATGAGAAAGGTCTTCAACCCCGATCAAATGGAAGCCGCCTGGAATTCTGCCAAGGCAGAATCTGCCGCCTCCTTTGGAAATGATGGCCTCTACCTGGAAAAATTTGTAGAGGAACCCCGTCATATCGAGATACAGGTGATGGCCGATCAGCATGGCAATGTTTACCACCTGGGTGAAAGGGACTGCTCTATTCAGCGTCGCCATCAAAAACTCGTCGAGGAAGCTCCCTCGCCTGTTATCGATGAGGAAATCCGTCAGCGCATGGGTGAGGCCGCAGTCAAAGCCGCCAAATTTGTCAACTATGAAGGGGCCGGAACGGTAGAGTTTCTCTACGACAAACACGGCAATTTTTACTTCATGGAGATGAATACCCGTATTCAGGTGGAGCATCCCGTGACGGAAGAAATTTATGATGTGGACCTCATTGCCGAGCAAATCAGGGTAGCTGCAGGTGAGACCATTACCCCCTATCAGCCTATTCCTGGCAAACATGCCATGGAGGTGAGGATCAACGCAGAAAATGTGTTCATGGATTTTCGTCCCTCTCCTGGTAAAATCATTTACTTTCACAAGCCAGGGGGGCACAGCGTAAGGGTAGATACCCATGCTTTTTCCGGCTATGTCATCCCACCTTATTATGACTCCATGATCGGAAAATTGATTGTATCTGCCCAGGGCAGGGAGGCTGTAATCAATAAGATGTCGAGGGCCTTGGAGGAATTCATCGTAGAGGGAGTAAATACCACCATTCCTTTCCACGCTCAATTGATGATGGACGAGAATTTCAGGTCGGGCCACTTTACCACCAGGTTTTTGGAGGACTTTGAACTTAAGGAAGAGGTGGACGAATAGCGGAAAGGGGATAAGAGAGATTGATGGCTGGTCTTTTTTGAGGGCCAGCCTTTTTTTGTGGGGAGGGTTGAACTTGTGGGGAGGTTTTTGGGGAGGGGGGTTATTAGGGGTGTATTCGAAAGGGAGGGGGTTTGAGAATGGAGAATACACTGCATACACGTCAATAAAATCTACTCTCAGGTCATTGAATGCCGCTTTTTATTGACGTGTATACAGAGAATGATTGACAGTTGTACCTGAGAAATTTAAGCTACATCCTATACATGTCAATAAAATCTTCTCTCAGATCATTGAATGCCGCTTTTTATTGACGTGTATACAGAGAAATAATAGACAGATTTGCGTAAGAAATTCGGGCTACATCCCATACACGTCAATAAAATCTACTCTCAAATCATTGAATGCCGCTTTTTATTGACGTGTATGCAGAGAATGATTGACAGCTGTGTATAAGAAATTTAAGCTACATCCCATACACGTCAATAAAACCTTCTCTCAGATCATCAAAAGCCACTTTTTATTGACGTATAGCCCTGAAATGAAGCTCATACCTCAACACTCAAATTTATTAAGAATTAAAAACAAGGAACCAAATTCAAAATAATATACATATATTAACTACAATTTAGCACCCCTCAAAAGCATGCCATGATTTTTGTTCTAAAAGAAATTTCCTTCCAGGGAAAAAATCTGCTTCAACTTAAGCCACGTGAATTTATACCTGGGCTTTCCCAGAAAATAAAACAATTACCAGGAGTATTCTGGAAACCCCAGCTTGGATGGTTAATTCCCAACAACGAAGCATCAGTAAATCAACTGAGAAAACTTTTCCCCTCATTTCAGGTCCAGGTAGAAACACAGACACTTACACAACAACAAGATGCTTCGCCACCAGACAAGCCCCAGATTCCTGAAATTCATCAGGAGGAATGGATTCGTTTCCAGACAGAACTAATGCTCCGGAGGTATTCCTACTACACCGTAAAATCCTACAAAAATTTCTTTGCAAAATTCCTCCATTATCACAAGGATCAGGACATCCAAGATATTTCCCAAAAAGAAATAAAAGAATATCTTCTCAAAAAGATAAAGGAAAAAAGATGGTCCGAATCAACTCAGAATCAAGCTGTTAATGCCATAAAATTTTACTTTGAACAAATTCTAAAGCAGGACAGGACTTTCTATGATTTGAGGCCTAAGAAAAGCCAAAAATTGCCCCAGGTTCTCAGCGAAAAGGAGGTACAACAACTACTCAATTCAGTCAAAAACCTAAAACACAAGACCATACTTGCCCTTATTTATTCGGCAGGATTACGTCTC
>CAZMAV010000033.1:0-36907 GCA_964564415.1 uncultured Bacteroidia bacterium
CAGGATGTTCCGAAACATCTCCATAGGAATTAAGTACATCAGAATTACCATCTTCAGAAATGATTCTTCCAGAGATGAATGCTGTAAACCTGAATCTGGCTCGAGTTGCTCAGTCATTTTCAAGCCTATTGAAGGATGGCGAGGTAAGATCTTTTTAAAGACCGAAGCTTTAAAGCAATCTGACGGAGACTGCGATATTCTTTATCGCAATATCAAAAATCACACATTTACCAATGGTTTAGATCTTGAATCAATAGCGCTTCACCACCTTCATAAGTCGCCATGACTATTACGTCTTCTGTATTTACATCGGCATCTGAATCAGTGCGTCTCAGCACTGTACGAATATTCATATCCACTAAACTGAGGTGTACTATTATTTGGCATAGCCTAAGTAAGTTGTTCTTCGTTAAACTTACTGTCCACATAAATGTATCACCTTCAACCCCAGGAAAAATTACCTTCAGGCTAAAATAGAGTCTTAGGCATAACCAAAAAGATTATCGACAAATACCTCAACCGCCTTTAGCCCATTCTATTCAGGTTGCACATTTATTAAGGCAAAAACATAAACAGGCCTTGGCGCCATATTCCCCTTCCAATCCCCAGTCCTGAGGGCCGCGCCTAGTTGGTCAGTATGAGACCGGGGAAGATTTTATGCCTTGAAATTTTTTACTTTAGGAAATTCTATACATTCCACACCCCTTTTTCCACTCGGAAACTCATCTATCTCAGACTGCAAGGGGTTTGTACCTTTCAAAATGTCCTTAGCCTTGCCCCAGGTATTCCTGAAGCATGATCGTCGCACTCATCTTGTCCAATTCCCGCTTGTCCCTTCGCTTTTTCTTGCTCATCCCCCCGTCGATCAAGGCCTGCATCGCTAATTTGGAGGTGAAGCGTTCATCCCATAGTTCTATCTTAAGACCGGGAAAGGTATTCCTCAAATAGACTGAAAAACTCTTCACCTCTTTGGTGATGTGGGTGTCCGAACCGTCGCTCCGGGTAGGATAACCCAGAACCAGGGTTTCTATGGGTTCTTTTTCGATCAGGTTTTTCAGAAAAGGCTTGAGCTTTGAGGTGTCTACCGTATCCAGGGCCGTGGCGATGATCTGGTTGATATCCGTCCAGGCCAATCCGGTCCGCTTTTTTCCGTAATCTATGGCAAGTATTCTAGGCATTGATCCAAGATAAGAATAAATACCGAATTCAGGAGATCCCGATTTAAGACAGGAAATCGGCCATCTCTTTCAGTAGCTCTTCGGGTTTTTCTTCGATCACCAGAGGTCCACATTTGGCAATCAGCCTTAGCTTCGAATGGGGTATAGCTTTGTGAAGCTGATGAGCTTTTGATACGGGAATCCACTCTTCTTTTTCTCCCCATAGAATTAGGGTCGGAACTTTTATCTCTCCGTACATGTCTTCCACCTCATCTGCAAAGGAAGCATCTGCCTGAGCAATCTGTCGGTAAAAAGCCGCCTTTCCCTTTCCTCTCCAGGGATCCAGGATTCCTTCCAGGCTTTCTTTGGACAGGTCTTGATAAGCAACCGTTTTGACATATGCCTCAACAATAGCCTCATGAACATAGTCGGGGACCCCTGCAAAAGCCGCTTCATAAGCCCTTACATGCCTAAAAAAGGGGGAACCCCAGGGAGAAAGGGCCACTGGGTCGATGAGGATCAAGCGATCACAGGGCTTTTCATTCAGAAGGTGGCAGAGCAAGACCGTAGCTCCCCCAAAGTCGTGGCCCAAAAAGATGGGATTGTCCAGTTTCCAGTACTCCAAAAGGGCAGCCATGGAATCGTTTTGTATACCCAGAGAGACATCTCCCAGGGCTTTGTCTGATTGACCATAGCCCATCAGATCGAAATAACATACCTCATAATCCCGGGCGAGCCCCTCAATCAGGTACCTGAGGTTGAAGGAAGACCAGGGAGTTCCATGTACCAACACCATGGGTTTTCCCTGCCCCCTTTTGTCCCAACGAAGGCTGCGTCCATCAAAATCAAAGCTTTCTCTGAGTTTCCATTCCTCCGTAGATAACACTGTCGTTTCATTTGAAGTAAAATAAAAAAATGCCGAAAGACCGACGTCACTTTTTATCACTTCGAATGGTCGAGCGGCACGATCAACTCCCTACACTACCGATTTTCTGGTCGTAGAGGGCTTTTGACTCGTCCACAGTCTCTGTCAGTTGGTTCATGATGTCTTGTACCCTTGTCTCGATGCTGGCCAGGGATTCATTGATGTTCTGAAACTCTCCCATGGCCACGGCCACCTCCAGGGCAGAAACCACATCTTTGGCTTCGTCATATAGCTTCCTCAGGTCTTCAATAGAGGACTTGGTCTTGTTGAGGGTGAGGGTATAGTCCGTGCGAGTTTTTCGAAGGGCCTCTTCCAATTGGTTGCGGGTCTTGGGGTCGCGGAGGGCCGCCGTCTGCCTTTCCATGGCAGCAAACAGGTTTTCGGCATCACTTTTAAGGGCGCTGTATTCTTTTTCCAGGTCATCCACCTGCTTGGAGACCATTTCCCACTTGGTGTAGACCTGCCGAAACTCCTTGTCGACATTTTTTGCATTTCCGATGGCTTCCTGGATGCCCGTGAGCAAAGATACCCCATCCTCGACCTTGTCATCTGTCTGGGCTTTTACCTTTTCAAAGCTCGCAATTTGCGTCCTGAACTTCCGCTTGTATTTGGGTAGTTCCTCGGGACTTTTTTGCTTACATCCAATTGCTGAAATTAGGAGAGCCAGGATAAAAATGAGAGACGTATTTTTCATTTTGGGAGATGTTTATGTGTGAAGGCTGGATTCATTCAGTTTTTCGCTTCAAAAATAGGGACTTAAATTTTTCCCATCAAAAAAGAAAATGCCTTTGGGACATTATATAAAGAATAATTTGCTTTTAACTCCGAGAGCGATATTGATATAATGGAGTGAAAATTTTATTTTTTCTCCACCTAGGGAAAAAACGCAAAAATCGGCATAGTTTTTTCACTGGATTTTGATAAAAAAAGCAAAGGAACTACACCTGAGGTCAAGTTTGGATACTTATATTTTTCCTTATTTTGACTTGTAAGCTCCCTTTTTGTCACCTAATCTAGGGGTGAAAAAAGAATACTCAGAGGCAGGAATCGCCCTATGAAGCGGATTGGTACATTGACACAAGGTTTTCTGACCCTCCTCCTGGCAGCGGCCATGGTGGGTGCGGGAAAATGGTACGGTTCCGAACCTCCCATTTACACAGAGGAGTTGCCTGCTTTTGTGGCCTCTCCCCAGCCCCTTCCTGCTCCGGTGGATTCCTACCTGGCGGGAATCATCATGGCGGACCCCGAAGCTTGGTCTGCCCCCACATCCGAAGAAGAAGACCCCGACAGACCGCCCCTCTCCCGCTTCCTGGCCGCTCTCCAAAACCTTGATATGCAGCCCGACAAATCCAGGGTCCGCATTGCCTACTTTGGCGACTCTATGATCGAAGGCGACCGAATCACCCAGTCGCTGCGCAATGACCTCCAAAAAACATACGGTGGAAGGGGTGTGGGCTTCGTCCCTGTGATCTACGCCAACTATGGGGACAGGCGCACCATCTGGCATCGCTTTTCCAGCGACTGGGAGGACATGAATTTCATGAAGCCCACCCGACCCAAGTACGGCCTTGGCATTTCGGGCGAATATTTCCTGACTTCTCAACCCAAGACTGCAGGCAGGACATGGGTTCGTTACAAAGGCTCCGACGAGTACAACAGCACCGAGGTCTTCGATCATGTGCGGCTCTTCTATGGCCGACAAGGAGATGGCAGCCAAAACCAGGACAATTATTTTGTGGCGGTCCGTACCGATGCCGGCAAGGACACCTTCTACCTCCGAGGCAAATCCCTGGTCAACGAACAGCTGATTTCTACCCAGCCCACCGAGGAAGTCAAGCTCAATTTTAGGATTCCCGAGGATATGCCCGTCTTTGGCCTTAGTTTCGAGAGCTCTTCCGGCATCTTTGTAGACAATTTTTCCGCCAGGGGGCACAGCGGGATGAACCTGATCGAAATCCCCGGCGATAACCTCTCCGAATTCAGCGCTTTGCTGGACTATGACCTCATCGTCCTTCAGTTTGGCCTTAATGTAGTCTCTACCCGGCGTAAAAATTTCAGCAGCTACGAAAAAGGCATGAAGCGGGTAGTGGAGCATTTTCAGAAGCATGCTCCCCAGGCCGATATCCTTATCGTGTCCGTCTCTGACAAGAGCACCCGGATCAAAGGCTCCTTGCAGACCGACCCCTCCGTTCCCCTTATCGTCAAGGCACAGGAACACGTGGCCAGGCAGACCCGCTCAGGCTTTCTCAACCTCTACCAGCGCATGGGAGGAAGAAATTCTATGATACAGTGGGTAAAATCTAATCCCTCCCTCGCCAGAAATGACTACGCCCACCCCAACCGCAGGGGAGCCGTCAAGGTAGGCAACATCGTCAAGCGTTTCATCATGGAGGAGTATGCCGCCTACCAGGGAAAAACCCTGATCCCTGACGGTTCTATGGCCAATCGATAATAACCCAAATGCTGATCCAGGTCTGTCTGGTACTCAATCTTCGTAACATTTCCTTCAGCCATAAGTCCATTCCTCATTTTCGTTTGAATCGCTTTCCCGGCATTTGTTTGACGACTCCTTTGAACTCCAGCCCTAGCAGGAGAGCGGAAAGTTGGGCAGTGCCAATCTGGGTGTCCAGAGAAAGTTGATCTATGACTTGCTCTCCCTTTTCGAGGACATTGAGGACCCTGAGTTCTTCGGCACTGAAATGCTGCTGTTTTTCTCTGAATAAAAGCTGAAGTTGATCGCTTCGCTCCTCGTGCTGCAGCCAGCGTATTTCGAGGTCTTCGAGGATTTCTTCTGGTTGTGAGACCAGTTTGGCGACATTGTCTCTGATCAGGGCATTGCATCCTTTGGAAAAGGGATCCCCTACCCGACCAGGCAGGGCATAAACTTCCCGGTTTTGGTCGAAGGCATACCTGGCCGTGATCAGTGCCCCTCCCCTCTCTCCGGCTTCGATGACCACCACGGCCTTAGACATTCCCGAAATGATTCGATTGCGGGCAGGAAAATGAGGAGCATCAGGCTTAGTTCCCGTAAAGTATTCTGTGAGCAAGGCCCCTTTTTCCTCCATCTGACGAGCTTTCTGACCATGTGAGGCGGGATAAATCGTATCCAAACCATGGGCCAGGACGGCCGTCGTCATCCCTCCCTCCTGCAGGACCGCCCGATGCGAGCAAATGTCGATTCCATAGGCCAATCCACTGACCACATTTATACCGCGGAGGGCAAAAAAACGGGCAAAGCGATCCGCCAGTTCCTTTCCGTAGTCCGTAGCTTTTCGCGTCCCTACCAGGGCAATGGCAGGCCTTTCATTCAGGTCTGCCTTTCCCTTTTTGAAAAGAAGAAGGGGAGCATCATGAATGTATTTTAATGAATCAGGATAGTCGGCATCAAGGTAGGAGAGGATTTCTATTCCATATTTCTGACAGAAAATCAGTTCTTCTTCGGCCCGCTGCATGCCCTTCCGGGACTGTAACTTTTGGATCAGGTGCTTGCCTACACCAGGAGTCTTCAGCAGTTTGCCCTTTGTGGCAGTAAAAACACCTTCTATGCTGCCGCAGTAGGCAATAAGATTCTTGACAGAAACTGGTCCAAGGCCCTTGGTGAGGGCCAGGGTGAGGAGATAGTGGTTATGCGAATTCATATATAGCAAAAAATGGAGGCCTTACCTAACCTCCGTTTTTAATATACAATTTTTACTTACTAAAGCTATATATATTAAGGTTATTGGAAATCTTTTTTATACAGAAAAACAAAAAGAGCCATGAGGCTTGGAAATAAATTATGCTTGATAGGCCAGACAGGCATTACCGATTTATCCCTGATCATCACTTTTATGAAAATCAAGATCACATGGGTCATGGGAAGGGGAACTCTGGGGAGGTCCCCCATAATTATCCCATGACCACAGTTTGTTGCTCACTTTCTGCCAGGACGGCCTTAAGTCTTTTTCTTGCCCTCGCCAACCGCATTTTCACGGCACTCTCAGAGATATGCAGGTGGTCCATCAATTCTTTGATAGAGGATTGCTCCTGGTATTTCATGGTCAAAATGACCCTATCGTCCCTTGAAATTTCCTCCAGGGAGCATTTCAGGCAGTTTTTCCGGGTTTCGAAGCGGGCTTTTTCTTCACTTTCATCCACCTCAGCCAGTTCGTAGGTCTCGTTAAGGTCCACCTTGGTATAGCGGGAGTGTTTGCGGTACTGCTCCACACAGTAGTTGTAAGTAATGGCATAAAGCCAGGTGGAGAAGCGGCTGTTTCCCTTGAACTTGGACAGTTGGGAGAAGGCTTTGAGCAGGACGTCCTGCACCATATCCTGGGCGATATCGCTGTCTTTGACAAAGGACATGCACTTGCGGTAGACCTTCTCGCTGTAGCGATTGTAGAGAATACCGAACAATTCAGATCGCCCCTCCTCCTTGATGAGCCGGACCAGATCCTCATCCGTCGATTGTTGGGGATTGCGTTTCAGACTGTCAATATGTGGGTGATGAATAGCCATTTGTACTTAGAATAATAGGGTTGTGTGATTGTCTTGTTTCCTATTGCAATGTACGCCCAGGAGGGGCTCAGGCTAGACCATTTTTTCTATTTTTTTGCAAGTCTGATTTCATTTTTAAACAATAAAAATCCCTCTTAATCAAACGACTAAGAGGGACATTGTTAATCAATTCTTATTTATGCAGGCTCTCAGGCTTTGTAGGAAACTGCATTTACGGCTTCGATGATGCGCTTGACACTGGGCAGGAAGGCATCTACCAGGGGCTGAGAATAGGCGACGGAGGTATCTCTTCCGGTCACCCTCTTGACGGGGGCATCCATATAATCAAAGGCCCTTTGTTGAATCATGTAGGTCAGTTCGCCGGAAAAGGCAGCCAGGGGCCAGCATTCCTCCACGACCACGCAGCGATTGGTCTTCTTGACCGAGTCTATGATGGTATGATAATCTATGGGGCGAAGGGAGCGCATATCGATCACCTCGGCGCTCAAACCCTGTTTCTCTAGTTCAGCAGCAGCGTCCAGGCAGGTATGGACCATCTTACCAAAGGTAACAAGGGTAACATCGCTTCCTTCACGCTTGATGTCAGCCTGACCGATGGGAATGAGGTACTCCTCTTCGGGTATTTCTCCTTTCAGCCCATACATTTGCTCTGATTCCATCACAAGGACGGGGTTGTCGTCGCGTATGGCTGACTTGAGCAAGCCTTTGGCATCCTTTGGAGTAGAAACTGAAACGACCTTGAGGCCGGGGGTGTTGGCATACCAGTTTTCAAAGGACTGGGAGTGGGTAGCGCCCAACTGCCCTGCGGTCTGGCTGGGACCACGGAAAACGATAGGAATATTGAACTGCCCACCGCTCATCTGGTACATTTTGGCGGCGTTGTTGATGATTTGGTCAATGGCAACCAGGGAAAAGTTGAAGGTCATGAACTCAATGATGGGCCTTAGGCCTACCATGGCCGAACCTACCCCGACTCCAACAAATCCCAATTCGGATATGGGGGTATCTACCACACGCTTGGCTCCAAATTCGGCGAGCATTCCTTCGGTTACCTTGTAAGCACCGTTGTATTCTGCCACCTCTTCTCCCATGAGGTATACGCGCTCGTCGCGGCGCATTTCTTCATTCATGGCTTCCCGGATGGCTTCACGAAATTGTATTTCTCTCATCTCTGTCGGTATAGACGTAAAAATTATTGATACTGAAAATTAGTCTTTTTTTCTAAAGGCATAAAAATTATTAAGAAAATAAAGTTTATCACGAATAGATGGGTACAGCAACTGGGGTGTATCAAAAATAGTTTGTTACCCATCTCCACAGCCTCATTTCTTCTCAATGGGCAAAAACAACGGTCCATCTGGGTAAATTTCCCCTTTTTCGATGTGGGGTGTGAAAGGCCAAACTTATTTCTATCATTTGAAAAGTCATTCAATCTAAGCCTTTTTCTAAATGTAAGATTAGCCTTGCTTGGGTGTTTTTTTCTCTGCGAAAAAATACCTTTTTAATGAGGCGGCAAAGTTATGCTGGCGTGATTTTTACCGGGAAAAACTTGTTTGTATTTCTGTCGGATTGTTTTTTCTAATTTGTATATTGACCCCGTTTTTGAAGTTCAAAAAACGGTTTCATACACTACCCTTCCGATTTAAAATACATGAGAAAGATCACACAGACCGTAAACATATTGCTGGTCGAAGACAATCCCGGAGATGTAAGGCTCACACAGGAGGCCCTCAAAGAAGGAAGATTTCAGTATGACTTAAACATCGTTACTGACGGAGAAGAAGCCCTGGAATATTTGCTCAAACGAGGCAAGTACACTCAGGCATCCACTCCCGACATTATTTTCCTGGACCTTAACCTTCCCCGAAAAGACGGAAGAGAAGTTTTGGGAGAAGTCAAAACCCACGACAGCGTCAAGCACATCCCTGTCGTGGTGCTGACCACCTCCGAAGCGGGGCCCGATGTCATTCACAGCTATCAGCTACACGCCAACTGTTACATAACCAAACCCGTGGACATCAATAGATTCATCGAAGTAATCCGAGGCATTGAAAACTTTTGGTTCAACATTGTTACACTCCCATCAGACATCCAATGACCCCTGTCCCAAACAGGGGCAGGGCAAAATCTCCCTTCTCCTGGTCGAAGACAAAGTCGCTGACCAAAGGTTTATTTCCCTTCATCTAAACAGAATCCGACAACAGACCTTCGAGATCAGCTATGCTTCTACCCTGGCCGAAGGCCTAGGTATTTTGGGCAAGAGGACCATAGACATCATCCTTTTGGACCTACAACTTCCCGACTCCAGGGACTTTGAAACCTTTGACCGGGTGCAAGAGCGATTTCCAGAACTTCCGGTCATCATCATGACGGGGGCCAGAAACGAAGAGCATACCGCCATGAAGGCCCTGGAAAAAGGAGCCCAGGACTACCTCGAAAAAGAACACCTTAGCAGCCATATCCTCAAAAGAGCCATTCAATATGCCATCAAGCGCAAGCAGATGACCCGTGGATTGGCCAGGGCCCAGCGCCTCGGTAAACTTGGCTTTTGGGAAGTCCATCCCATCAGCATGGAGTGGAGAGGGGTCGGCTACATAGAAGAAATGCTCGAAAGGCCCCCCACAAAACCTATTCGCAGCCTTGGCGATTTCCTCAACGTGATCCCTGAAGAAGACCGGGACAGGGTCAGAAAAAAATTTGAAGAAGCAGCCCTTCAAAAAAAGGAATTTGACGTCATCCATAAGGTGCTCACCCAGGGCAGTAAGGCTGTGGTCAAATACTTTTCACTCACCGGCAAGCCCATCCTCGATTCCCAGGGCCAACTGCGCTACATCGAAGGTACGGCCCAGGATATTAGCGAGAGAAGAAAACTCGACGAGGCCATTCAACAAAAAGAATTGGCCCAGAAGGAAGCCAAGATCAGACAGGAATTCCTGGCCAAAACCAGCCATGAAATCCGTACTCCCCTCAATCCCATCCTCCTCCTCACCGACATTCTCCTCGAAAGCGATCTGGATGCTGAGCAGAAAAAACAAATTGGAACCATCCAACACGCCGCCAAAACCCTTCTGGCTCTGGTCAACGATATTTTGGACATCTCCAAGATCGAAGCGGGAACCATCGAATTCAACAATGAGCCGTTTTCCATAGGAAATATCCTCAACCAAATCTACGACCTGCTCAATATCCACGCTGAAAACAAGGACCTAACCCTGGATTTCGACATCGACCGGGGACCGGGTCAGGTTCCCATGATCCTCAATGGTGATGCTGTACGGCTTTCCCAAATATTGATCAACCTGATCACCAACGCCATTAAATTTACCCAGGAAGGAAGTGTAAAGGTCAAGGTTTCAAAGGAAAAGCAGGAAGAGGGTAAGACATGGCTCAGGTTCAAGGTCAGCGATACGGGAATCGGCATTCCCGAAGACCAACTCGACCTTATTTTTGAGAGCTTTCGGCAGCTTCACAACATGAACATCCCCAAGGTCCGCGACAAAGGGGCTGGACTGGGCCTCAACATCGTTCGCCAACTGGTCTTCCTCCAGGGGGGAAACCTGGAGGTGGTAAGCAAACTTGGGGAGGGCTCCACTTTTTCCTTTTCTCTCCCCTTTGATGATTCGGAAAAGCTGGATGGAAAAGTCAATTTTCCTCAGCACACAACGTCAAGCGCTGTGAAACCCGCCGAAAACAGGGACCTCGGGGGCATGCACATACTCCTGGTTGAGGATGACCCTCTCAATCAGCTGGTTACCGAAAAGTTGCTCGAAAGATGGAACGCCAGAATTTCCATCGCCAATAATGGAGAGGAAGGCATTGAATTACTGAAGTCGGGCGACTTCCAACTCGTGCTGATGGACCTGCAAATGCCTGTCATGGATGGCCTCGAAGCGACCAGCTTCATTCGGCAGCAATTGGCCCCGCCCCTGTCGGAGATTCCTATTATTGCCCTCACCGCCAATGCCATAAGCGGGAGCGATGACGACTGTTTCAAGGTAGGAATGGACGATTATGTGTCAAAACCCATAGAAACTGACAATTTTTATCGTAAACTTGTAACATATTTATTCCTTTCTTCTGATTCTGATAAATCCCCGATAAGAAGAGCAGAAATAAGCCCTGAAAATGACGTTCAGGGAGAGGATAAAAATGTACCTACAGTTTCGGTTATGGCAGACACGAGATATACCGACCTTTCTGGATTGACCTCTATGTATGGAGGAGATAAGTTTTTGGTGAAAAAGACGGTGAAGAAAATCGTGGATAAAGTTCCGGATTATCTGGAGGATATGAACGGCTACCGCCGCGAGGAGAACTTCAAAAAAGTCGCAGAGATGATTCACAAGTTAAAGGCCAATGTAGTGGGCTACATGGGGATCAGTGAGTTTTCGGAGCAGCGGCTCGATCAGGTCATCAATTCTATCAAAAGAAACGAATTTTCGGTAGCCGAGACGGATGCTTTTCTCGATAAGTTCAATTCAGTTGTCAATCAAGGGATAGAGGAGCTGAAAGCAGATCTGGATAAGATGGACCCTGCCTGAAGCGAGCCCCCTTTGATACAGGCCGATCTATCAAGTAAACTTTCATGCGCAAAGACTTTTCCCTTCCTACCCCCCGGGGAGATGTTCTCTCCTGTACCCTTTATTCCGAGGCCTCCTTTGGAGAGCAGCCCCTGCTGATCTACGCCCATGGGTTCAAGGGCTTTAAGGACTGGGCCTTTGTCCCCCATGCCGGTAAGACCTTTGCCCAGCAAGGCTTTTCCTTTCTTTGTTTCAATTTTTCCCATAATGGCATAGGGCCTGATATGGAGAGCTTTTCGGAGGAGGAAAAATTCGAACAAAACAGCGTGAGCCTTGAAATAGAAGAACTACAAGAGGTCATCAAGAAATCTTGTCACTCCGATTTTTTTGGAGGAAAAGCACATGGAGGCCTGGGCCTGATCGGGCACAGCCGGGGAGGAGGTGTAGCGATCGTGGCCGCCTCTCGACAACCAGAAGTACAGGCCATTGCCACCTGGGCAGGGCTTTCCAGCTTTGACCGCTACTCCAAGACCCAACTCCAGGAGTGGGAAGAAAAAGGCTATCAGGAAGTCATCAACAGCCGGACAGGCCAAACCCTTAGGATGGGGAAGCCTATGCTCTACGACATCAAAAACAGGACAAAAAGAGACCTCCATATCCTCCATGCAGTCCGCAACCTCAAGCGTCCCTACCTTATCCTACACGGACAGGAAGATGAAACCGTACCGCCTTATGAGGCCGAACAATTGGGGATTTTTGGGGACAATTCCCTCACCGAAATGCGTATGATCCCCAGTACGGGACATACCTTTGACATCCGCCATCCCTTTGAGGGTAGCAGCCCTGCCTTTGACATGGTCCTCAGTCAAAGCATCGACTTTTTTAGGGAAAAATTACACTGATTGCTACCAGTCCGGCCCTTTTTTGCGGCTGTCTACCTGTATGGGAGCCTTTTTCAGTTGCTGGATAAATTGAGTTTCTGACCTGCGTTTCTCCTCGAGGAGGCGACGGGCAATGGGTAAGGGAATGCTGTCCAGGCTCTGAGGAGCAAAGAAATCCTTGCCGGAAGCCATGTTTCGGTATTTATTGATTCCCTCCAGCAACTGAAGCAACTCCTCCTCAGAAAGAGATTGTGAGCTTCCCGGGTATTCCTCTTCCTCGGGATCGGGATCATCTTTTTCCTGATCCCCCAACTTCCTTCTGAGCATTTCATAATTGAAGCGGGCATGCTCATTAGAGGGGTCCAGGGTCAGGGCCTTCTTAAAATTGCGCAAAGCCTCCTTTTCCCGATAGAAATCCGTCAAAATCACTCCCAAATCATTAGCTGCCATCGAAGCAGCCTTTCCATCCTCACCCTGTATGCTGCGCTGAAAGTAGTTGACAGCCTTGGCTACGGAATCCATCTTGAGAAAGCAGATGCCTATGTTGTAGTAAATCTGGGTAGAAATTTCGGGATAATGGGTCAGGGCTTCCCGGTAGGCCAAGATACTTTGGGCATAGGCCTCTTTTTCATAATGGGTCATGGCCGTCCTCAGCGATCCATTGCCGGAGACAAAACCCGTAAATATCGTGGCCAGGAGTATCCAATTTTTCATGTCCTAAACCTTTCTTATGGGCATGATAACCATGCTTACAAAGAGTAAAATGATGGAGGAAAAGAGAAAAAACTGAAACCTGTTGTTGGCGACCTGCTCGATGCTGACCTCCAAGGGAGTCGCTGTCATGGAGTAAATCTGATTTTTCAGAGGTTCCAAGTTCTTCAAGTCGCTGTCCAGGCAGATGTAAGTAGTACCAAATTCTCGGGCCATGGCCTTGAGATTTTCGTCTTCTAGGCGGGAAATCACCACCGATCCATCCTCCAGGCGCTTGAAGTCCCTTCCATTGGGCTGCACCGGGACCGGAGCCCCTTCTTCCGTCCCTATTCCTACAGGGAAAACCCTGATATTTTCTGATTTCAGCCTGTGAATCAAAGAGGTATAGCCTCCACCAAAATCTTCTCCATCTGAGACCAAAATAATAGCCCGGCTAACCTGAGAAGCACCCTTGAGGGTATTTTTGAAGCGATCCAGGGCCATGACCAGGGCTGAACGTAGCTGAGTCCCCGTCTGCACATACTGATCGGTCTTAGCCATGTCTATAAATAGCTTGACTGCCTCGTGATCCTGGGTTAAGGGACATTGATTGTAGGGGTGCTCCGTGTAGACAATGAGGCCTATCTTGTCTCCTTTGAGGTAGTTAACCAGCATTTTGAGCTCCTGCTTGGCCTTGGTAAGCCGGGAAGGCTGAATATCAGCAGCGTTCATGCTTGCCGAAACATCCATTATAATATAGACCTCCCTCCCCATGATGCTGACCTGCTCTTCACGGGTTTCTATGTAAGGCCCCATCAAAGCGATAAACATCAGGGTGAAAGCTGACCCACGAAGGACAAACTTCAAAAATGGATAGCTACGACCGTATTGATCTGCGCTGAACCATGTATCCGTGATTTGACCCACCCGCTTGTAGACCAAAAACATGATGCCCAAACTCACGGGAATACCAAGGAGCCAAATCCAATATTCTTCAAATGCAAACTTCAAACTCTCCCTCTTTTATTTTAATATAAGTCAACTCCCCTTAGCAAGGTTTATCCCTCAAATTGATCAAAATTTTTCACTGAAAAACATCAAAAAGGATGAATCCTCAATTCTACTGTCTAAAAGGTAATATCCGGGTATCAATGGAAAAATTTCCTGTAAATATGACTTATTTTACACCTAAACATCTGATTATCAGATAATAAAATTCAATTCAAAAAATGTATTTTTCGATTAAATTTCATTTGCTATAATTTGTTTTTCTCTCCAAATATCTTGAATCTTTCACCGATCTGGTGGAGCAAAATCAAGGTAATGGCCAGTGCCAAGCCCGGAAATATTCCCAGCCAGGGGTACTGGGGATATTCCCTGGATTCACGCAAGAGCTGCCCCCAGCCTTCAAAGTCGTCTACCAAACCCAAAAAGCTTAGCGATGACTCCGCCACAATCACCTTTCCAACGGTCAAAAACAAAACTACTGCCAGAGAGGGAAAAATATTGGGCAGGAGATGGCGAAAAAAAATGTAAGACCGGGAGTATCCCAGCATGCGGGCAGCCTCTACGTAAGGCAGCTCCCGTTCTTTTAGAATTTCCCCCCTTATCAACAGGGCAATTCCAGCCCATGAGGTAAAAGCGATCACCAGCATCACGATCCAAAGGCTTCTCTCTTGAAAAATGGCCACCACCCCTACGATGAGCAGGAGAGCCGGAAGGGAGTCCAATACCTGCAACAACCACAGCAAAAACCCGTCTCGCGAAGCTCCAAAGTTCCAACCTGTCCGCCTGTCCAGCCAGCCTCCCCCCTGCCCCAGTCCCCATATCAAAGCTAAAAATAGAAGAAGGGAAAGAAGTAGCTCTCCCAATCCCTCCCAATTGCCCCTTTCGGCAGCCTCTGAAATGGTATAAACACGGAGATGAAAAGCATAAAAGTAACCCAAGATTCCCCCAATGCCCCATCCCAAAAGCCGAAAAAAGCCCAACTTAAACTTTTGAGGGTCTCCCCAGGCCATCCATCCTCCTACTCCTATGCCTAGCAGACCAATCAAAAGGGTAGTCAGCAGCCCCATGCCGATTGAGAATTTTCCTCCGTACAAAATGCTGTTCAACAGGTCTTTTCCATCCTTGCTGGTCCCCAGGAGGTAAAATTCTCCCTCTCCTCCACAAGAAAGGGGGGGAAGGTGATTGGGATGAGAAAAAGAAGGAGACTCCCTGCCCAAGAGGCAGGCTCCTATCCAGAGGAGAAAAATGATGAGCCAAAGTTCTGAGTTTCTGATCTTCATTTTTCCCTCCTTTCCAGTCTTATCCTGGGGTCAGCCCAGGAGTATAGCAAATCGCTCAGGAGATAGCCGAGGGCGGTAAAAAGCCCCGTCAGGCAGATGATCATGAGGATCTGAGGCGTATCTCCACTGCCTACTCCCTTCAGTACCTTATCCCCCATACCGGGAATAGAGAAAATTTGCTCTACAATGACTGACCCTCCCAGAAGCAACACGAATATACCTGCCAATCCGGCAATCATCGGGATCAGGGCATTGCGTAGGGCATGAACCAGGTAAACCCTCCACGGAGGAAGCCCTTTGGCAAAGGCTGTTCGGATATAATCCTCCCCAAAAACTCTGACCATGCTGCTTTTCATGAGGCGAGTCAGGAGGGTCAGCATACCCAAAACATAGGCCGTCAATGGCATGACCATAGAAGAGATCTCTCGAAGGAGATTATCCTCATTTGGCCGATAGGTCGCAGGAAAAAGGTCCAGGAAATGAGGGTTGGCAAAAAAGAGGAGGAGGAGGGTAGCGAGCCAGAAAATCGGGATGGCATCAATGACCAAAAGTAAGCGATCCAGGAACTTTTCTCCTCTGCTTCCTTCTTTTACCGCCATCCAGGTACCCAGGCCCAAGCTCAGCAGATAAGCAAAAAAGACCGACAGGAGGGTAAATCGCAGGGTCATCCCTACAAAGTAATCCCAATTTTCTCCCACGGGCTCCCGGTCGAGGATGGAATAACCAAAATTTCCCTCGTTCAGGATGCCCTTAAGCCAAAGGTGATAGCGATTCTCCCAGCCCTGCCAGGTAAGAGAAGGTAGGTAAAAGGTCCAGGAAGGTCGAAGGGAAGAAAACTCACGGTACAAATCTTCCACCCTGTCCACCTCCCCTACCCTTTCCGGTGTGGCCTCACGAAGCTGCTCCCAATAGCCCTCGTTCAGGGAGGAAAATTCAAGCAACCTGCGGATGAGGGGATAGAGCTTCCTCCACTCCCTATCTCCACGTTGGACATACAGATCAGATTTCCAAGCCATGGCAGCCTTTCGATAAGCTTCGATGGCCTCCCAATGTCCGTGATCAAAATACCATCTTCTAGCTACCTCCCTTTCGCTTCGATTCAAAATGCGATACAGGCTGTCAGGACCACCCATACTTTGAATGCTGAAGTAAAAGGGAGGCTTGTCAAGGTTGAACTTATCGGCCCACTTTTCGATTTTTTCCTTCAGTTCTTTCTCCCCAGCCCCCAGTCGCTCAAGGGCATAAAGGTCATCAAGGGGATGGTAGGGACCTGCTATCTGGATAAAAAAGGCCAATAGTGAAACCACCACCAGGGTTGGCAGGATAAGTAGGATGCGTTTGATCAGATAGAAGGCCATGAATATCGTATGATGTATGGGTCTTGCCTAGCCCAGGAGTTCGCCCTCATCGTCGCGAAAGCGCTCCCTCAGCTGCACAGGCTCTACATCCTTGTTTTTTCTCAGGCGATTGTTGAGGAGTTCGACAATAAAGGAGAAAGCCATAGCAAAATAGACATAGCCTTTGTCGATGTGCTGTTCGAATCCCTCGGCCACTAACATAAAACCAATCAAGAGGAGAAAAGAAAGGGCCAGCATCTTCATCGTGGGTCGGCTGTTGATAAAATCACTGATCGTACCCGCTGATACCACCATGATCCCCAGGGAAATAACCACTGCTGCGATCATAATCTGTACATGATCGACCAGT
This sequence comes from uncultured Bacteroidia bacterium, assembly GCA_964564415.1. Classification (GTDB taxonomy): domain Bacteria; phylum Bacteroidota; class Bacteroidia; order J057; family J057; genus JALEFZ01. The sequence goes on from CAZMAV010000033.1 coordinate 16,666, forward strand.
CCCACCGCTGTCAGGATTGAATCAAAGGAAAACACAATGTCCAAGGCTATAATCTGAGCGATGACCCTGCTAAAGCTCCCCCCCTTGAGGTTTTCTTCACCGGATTGGTCCTCTCCTTCCAGTTTATGGTGCATTTCATTGATCGTATTGGTCATGAGGAAGAGTCCACCACCGATGAGGATAAGGTCCCTCCAACTCAGGTTGAAGCTCTCCATGAGTTGCTCCGGAACTTCAAGACCTAGCAGTTCCAAGGGATTGAAGACTGTGTAGGTCAGACCCACGATCCAGGAGATGGACAAAAGCAGGGCTATCCTGAACAAGAGGGCCAGGAGCAATCCCAGGGTTCTTGCCCGGGCCTGCTGATGTTTGGGAAGCTTGGTCACCACAATAGATATGAAGACAATGTTGTCGATCCCAAGGATGATCTCCATCATCGCTAGGGTAAACAAGCTTATCAATCCATCCGCAGTCAGAAATATGCTTAAATCCATGGGGTTCAATCTTAAAAAAGATAGGTAGAAGAAGAATCTCCTCGAAAATACCAATTCCCCATATAAATCCCGTGGAATTGTTATTTTTGGTGATAAGTAAAAGAAAGCCTCTTCTTTCTGAGGTTGAAATTACCTTACAACTTTTCCTATGTACACAGGACTCCTTCATACCCATCGCCTGGCCGTTATCCTCTTTTTGCTGCTTTACCTGGTCAAGGGTGGCCTATTGATTTTCAACCAACAAGCGGCCCTCGAAAAACTCACCAAAGCCAGCAGAATTCCGGAGGTGATCATCAGTTTCCTCTTCCTGGCTACCGGTGTCTGGATGATGTTTCTCATTGCAGAAATTGATGCCCTACTCTGGACCAAGGTAGGGGTCGTCCTGGCCTCCATTCCCATCGCGGTCATCGGCTTTCGAAGGAGCAATAAGCTATTGGCAGCCATTTCCGTCCTCCTCATCGTGGGCGCCTACGGATTGGGAGAAGTGCACAAGGTAGGAGGTAACGAAGAAAAACTCGCGGAGGAGCTCATCACCGATCCTTCCCATGAATCTTATGATCGCATCGCCCACGGAGCAGCCCTCTATACCCGCAACTGCGTAGTCTGCCATGGTGAGGAGGGAAATATACAAAAATCTGGCGCCAAGAATCTGCAGATGACCAAGCTTAGCAATGAGGAGATGTACAAGCTCATCCTCAATGGAAAAAACTCCATGCCCGCCTACGAGGCTGTGCCCGGCTACGACAAGGCCGGCATCGAAGCGGTCATCGCCTATATAAATGAAAAAATTAAGCAGGAATAAATGTGCCTAGCCTCATCTTCAGGGATGCCCGAAAGGGAACCGTTAGCATAGAAATTTCGGGAGAGATTTCCGGGGGAGACCCAGGCGGAGCGGACCTGCGATTTGGCATTAGTGGTCCACCCCTTCGCTCCGGCCCTCAAAAACCCCGCCTTCAGCCTTATTCCCCAATCGAACTCTCTTATGAACGAGGGGAAGATCGCGGAAAACCCCCTTACTGCTTTTTCATTTCAGGAAAGGCCCTGTCCACCCGCGCCCTTAATGACCGCATTTACCTGGCCAAATGGAATACAAGGCAGTGGATAGGCGAACTGGACATTAGCCTTAAAGATGGGGAGGCAACCACCATCTGGAAATGGGAAACGGAAATTGCTACCCTGCATTTGCCCTATCGAGAAGAGCAAGCCTTCATGTTTCGCCAATTGGAATCTTGGATGAAAGGGCTGGCCCGAGCTGGCCAAAAACCCGTTCAGGCTCCCGCCAGACCAGACCTTCCCTGGTACAAGGAAATCCCCTCCTCCCTCGAAGATCAGCAGGTCGAAGAATTCCTGATCCAATTAAAGGCCCTTCGCTTTCACCTGGAAAAAGAATGGGTATTCTACCGAAAGTGGCAGTCCCAACCTCCTGAAGGAGGAGAAAACTCGGATACCAAAAGCCTGGGCAAACAATGGGTAAAAAAGCGAAGCCTTGAGGTGAACACAGCCCTCAATCGCTGGCTGATACAGTCTCTGCTGGACCTTCTCCCTCTCCTCACTGAGAAAAAACGCTATCCCCAAGCCCAGAGAGAAATACAGGACTTTATTCGCCAGGAGTGGGGAAGTTTTTCTCCACTCAGGTATCGCCTCCCGACCTATTTGCCACCTGCTTACCAAAGATGGTACAGGACCTACGTTTCCCTGTTGAGCTCCCTCAGCCTGGGAGAACTCCCTCTTTTCAAACTCGGGCTCAAGGACCTCCCACAGCTTTATGAATACTGGTGCTTTTTCAAAGTGGCAGAAATGGTAGGTAAAATTACTGAGGCCCACCTGGACTTCCAGAATCTATTGGAATTTCACCAGGGAAGGAGTGTTAGCAGGCTCCTTCATGGTCAATCGCTCAATTTTTCTTACCGCATGGGAGATGGGGAAAGCAGGGTCATTTTGTGGTATCAAAAATCAGGGCAGACCGAAGTAGGCCAGCAAAGACCGGACATATGGATGGAGGTCTACAAGGCAGGCATTGAAAATCCCTTTATCTTCTTCCTGGACAGCAAATTCCAACTCAAACCCAAAGGTTCCTCAGACTTTGAAGTCCCCAAAGAAGCCCTCGACCAGCTTCATCGATACAGGGATGCCCTCCTTCCTCAGGTAAATCGGGAGATCAAGGGGAAAATAGCCCAAAAAGCCCTGGGAGCCCTGGTTTTATTTCCCTACCCCAATGAAGAGTCCGAATTTACCCGCCAGGCTCAGTACCATCAGCTCTACGAAAGGGGTATAGGAGCCCTTCCCCTCCGTCCTCATCCCTATGCCAGCCATCAACTTCTGGAGGAGTGGCTGAGAGAAGTTTTGGAAGCACCTTCAGAAGCCCTCTTCGAACAAATGATCACCTATGACAAGACAGTCCAGGAGGTAGAGCTTCATCGATTCCAGACTCCTTTACATATTTTATCTTACCCAGCAACTTCCAAGAAGACCGGGGTCGCTGAATCACACTCCATGGGTTATTTGGAAGAAGGTCATATCTGGAGGGGATTGACAGGAGGCGAAAGCAAGGAAATTCCCCTTTTTGGCGGGGGAGAATGGCCAGAGCTGAGCAACCTGGGAGCCTTGGATGCCGCGCTGAGGTACACCACCCTGCATTTACTGTGGATTCCTGACTACCTGGGCCTGAGATTATGGCAGGAAATGATCAAAATCGATCCCCTGGCTTTTTGGGATCAAAGGGGATTACACCTGAGTAGGGAGAATAAAAAAATTATACTCAGCCGAGAAAAACCCCTGAGAATCGAGATGAATGGTCGCCATAAAGTCATTTCGCCCGGGGCTGGCTTAGAGGAAATCCTGCTTGAATTGCGTGCAAATTTACCTGAATAAGTAGATGACTTTTGCCACTTGCCTCCTCTTAAAGTGAAGGAAAAAATAAATTTTTATCAGCAATCTTTCATTGCTGATTCCATCTATTTCATTTTATCCCCTTAATTATTTCCTTCGTGCCACCTCCGAAGCAACTCCCGGAGGTGGCTGTCGTAAAGAAATTTCCCCAAAAGGATCTCCAAAGGCTATACCGCTCCATCTTCAAAAACTTTAATGAAACAGACAATCACACCTATCAAGCTAAGCCTTCTCTTCGTTATGCCCCTCTTGCTTCTGAATCAGGGCTTCTCCAAGACCAGGCTGGACTCTTTAGAGCGGATCCATTCCATTCTGGATAGGCCCCTGATCGAGCGCTACATTCTGGACGAACTCAAGCAGTTGCGGATGGATCAGGCCGACCTCAAAAAGGAGACCATAGAAAAGATCGCTGAAACAGAGCTGAGCAGCGCCGACAGGGCTATCAGTTATACCACCGATATGACCACCAACATTTTTTACATCATCACCATCGCCGCTTCCATCCTGGTCATATTGGGGTGGAGATCCCTCCGCGATATCAAACGAAGGGTGGAGTCTATTACGGAAGAAAAGATCGAAAAGGTAACCACCGATTACGAAGCAAGGCTTACCCTTTTGGAAAAGGACCTCAAGGAGAAATCTGTCGAACTGATTAAGACCCAGGAAAAGCTGACCATCACCAATCAAGTGCAGAGCCTATGGAGAAGGGCATCCATAGAAGATAAGAGCGAGGAAAAAATACACATCTACGACCAGATTTTGGAAATTTCTCCTGAAAATGTAGACGCAATGACCTACAAGGCCACCAGCCTGCTCGACATAGGTGAGGTGCGCTGGGCCTATTCTCTGGCTTCACAGGCAATGGAGGTAGACCCCAATTATTACCTGGCCTATTGGCAGCGGGCCTGTGCCAATGCCAAATTGGGCAAAAGCTTCGAAGCCATCCAAGACATCGAGAAATCCATCAAACTCTCCGACCTCACCAAGGAGGAAATCCTGGCCGAGCCTATGTTTGAAAGCCTCAATACCGATCCTCGCTTCAATCGTCTCCTGCAAAAACTGCCCTAAGATCGGCATCCCTGGTGGATTTCCGGACAATAAAGCCCTGAATATTTTGACGGTGCAGGACGAAATACTAATTTTAGGAAGTCTGTACAGGAAAACTGTACTTTGTTTCGAAAAGGAACTATAACCCATTCAGGATGAATTCTTTGTCCTTTAGCCTTGAGGCCCTTAGCGCTTCCTCTTCAGAAGTATTTCCCATCCTATTGTTGTTGATTACCGGCCTGGTACTCATGATGATGGATGCTTTCAATGTGCACCGCTCCCTCCCCTGGATTGCTGCTGTGGGCCTTATCGCATCCGCAGTGCTGGCCTACGTAGGTGGGCCTGATACCTCGAGAATTTCCTTTTTCGGGATGATGGAGACCGGAGGCATCGCCCCTATCATCCATGTTTTCCTCTGCATGGCAGGGCTGTTGACCCTATTTTTCCTTCAGGATTATCTCAAAAGGCAGGAAAAAAACATCCCCGACGTCTATGCCCTGATGATCTTTTCCGTTATTGGCATGATCCTCATGGCCAATGCCAATGACCTGATGATGACCTTCATCGGACTGGAGACCATGTCGATCTGTCTCTACATCTTTGCGGCTCTTTACAAGACGGAGGTTCGGTCCAACGAAGCTGGTCTCAAATACTTTTTGCTTGGGTCCTTTGCCTCAGCCTTCTTGCTTTTTGGCATTTCAATCATTTACGGGATCACAGGATTTACCAATTTCAGTGTACTTTCTACTCCGGAGATGCTCGAAAAACTGATAGCTGCCGGTCCTCTGTTCTACGTTGCGGGAGGATTGGTCCTGGTTGGCTTCCTCTTCAAGGTGGCTGCTTTTCCCTTCCACAACTGGACCCCCGATGTCTATACCGGTACTCCCACTCCCCTGACAGGCTTTATGGCGACGGCCAGTAAAATGGCTGCCTTTGTTGCCCTGGGTGTATTCATGCAAAAACTTAACCTTATCGTTTTCGACAGGGTCATACAGGTAATCGCCCTCTCGGCCCTCTTTACCATGATCTATGGAAATATCGTAGCCGCCCGCCAAAATAACCTCAAACGTATGCTCGCCTATTCCAGTGTAGCTCATGCAGGTTATCTCCTGCTGGGGCTCAGCGCAGGAAGCCTTGGATTTCAGGCTGTCATCTTTTACATGTTCATCTACACCCTGATGAACATAGGTGCCTTTGGCATGATAGGAATGGTAGAGCAAAAATTTGAGGATAATGAAATGGATCGCTGGAAAGGGCTGGGAAAAAGGTCTCCTTTGTTTGCCGGAGCCATGGCCGTCTTCCTTTTTTCCCTTGCAGGCATCCCTCCCCTGGCTGGCTTCATGAGCAAGTATCAGGTATTTGTCTCAGCCATTCAGGAAAATCTGGTCTTTTTGGCTACGGTGGGTATCCTGACCTCGGTGGTAGGTGCTTTTTACTATATTCGGGTCATCGTCATGATGTTTTTTCAGGATAAGGATGAAGAGAGTCCTGCCCTGGGATTCAATTTTGACCGCCTCCCAGCTATTGGCATTGCCATATTGGTAGCCCTCATCCTTCTCTTCGGAATATTTCCCTCCCTCATCCTCGGCCCCATCGATACAGCCTTTAATGGCGAAATCCTGGATTCCGGAATTACAGCCTTCGACAATCCCTAATCCGGTCAACCTGAAGTAGGGAGGCTTTTCTCTATGATGTCCTGCATTTGCCGGGCCAGTAGCTGCCTGTCAAACTGGGTCTGGGCCAAGCGTTTGCCATTTCCTCCCATGCGCATCCGCAAGGTGGGATGGATTGCCAGCAGTTTGAGGTTCTGCGCGAATGCAGCAATGTCTCCCTGAGGGCTGCTCAATCCACAGTTGTAGCGGCGAAGGTAATCGGCCTGCCAGCCCTCATAATTGATCAGAATAGGTATGCCAGCCGCCAAGTAGTCGAAAAACTTGGCTGCTCCATTGGCCTGAAGGGCGGGGATAGCCTTGAATGAAATCACCCCTACATCAGCCTCCCTCCAAAAGCGCTTTAGCCGCAGTCGATCTACCTCTTCGTGAAAGACAACTCCCTTTAATCCCAAAGCCAAAGCCTTTTCCTCCACTCTTTCCTTGTCATTTCCCCCACCTACTATGTCCAGGTGGACTTGGAAGGTACCTTCCTCTTCCAGCAGGGCCAGGGCATCCAGGATTTGTCCCAGATCATTGGCCAGGCCTATCCTCCCTGCATAGAGTAGGTTCAACCTTCCTCTGGGATGCCTCAAAAGGGCCTCCTCTCTCCGGGATTCGATCTTGCTTCCGTTTAGGACAGGGGTGATTTTTTGTCCTTCTACCCCCGACGCCATGATTTGGCTTTTCATGTCCGGGGAAAAGGGGAAAATATGGATGGCTCTCTCATAGATCATTTGGGTCCGTTTTCTGAGCCAGCGGATCAACCAGGGCTGTCGAATGATTCCCATGGCAGTGGGCACTTCCGGCCATACGTCTCCCACCTCCAAAAAGAAAGGAAGTTTCAGCGATACTGCCAGGCGCCTTCCCAGTTCGGCAACAGAGAGGGGAGCCGTATAGGCTAGAATAGCATCTGCCCCTTCAAATCGATGCCGGGCGGCCCACACTTTCCTATAAAAATCCAGAAAGGCCCAAATCCTCCGGCTGAATGGCATCATGTGATCATAATCTACATCAAAGATATGGATCTCCATCCCCATATAATTCCATTTGTAGGGAAAATGATCGGGATCAGGATAATCGGGATGGTCTCTGAAGAGGGCGTGGGAAGTACATATGCTAATTTCCCAACCGGATTCCCACCATTGCCGGGCAAATTCCCAGCTACGTGTATTGCCAGGAGAATCGGGCAGGATGAGGAGTTGCTGTAGGTAAAGCAGGTGCATACCGGGGCTTATTATATCAAAAACCCGACCAGGAAGGCCGGGCATATTTCAAATTCTTGATTTCGAAAAAGGTCTGTTGACTCCTTGTGTTGTCAATGGGATTTTTCCTCTGCAAATACCTTGCTTTCCTCCAGGGCTCGCTGCCGTCGCTTCTGCTCTGCCTCTCTGGCGGCCAGAAGTTCCTTGACCTTCATGATCCGCATTCCCTTGATGTAGAGATAAGAAAACAAACCAAAAAGGAGAAGGGGATACATAGCAAAAAGCCCAGAGTAGAAGCCCTTCCATTCAGGCGTCGACTTGAAGGCAAAAAAAGCCAGCATTCCGGAAATGATAGAGACAATCCCCAGGGTTACAGGTACAAAGGCCTCTGGTATGCCGATTCGGGCGAGGTTGTGGGTGAGGTGGTCCTTGCCTCCGGTGAAAGGAGAAATCCCCCTGCTCAGGCGCGAAAATATTACAAAAGTGGTATCCATGATCGGCACAATAAAGACCATGACCGGAATCAAAAACATCCGCACAAAGGAGATATTATCAGGAGCGGGATGCAGGTTCCAGAAGTATTTGATCCCGAAAAAGGCCAGGACCAATCCAATGTACATGCTCCCTGTATCTCCCATGTAGATCTTGGCAGGCTTCCAGTTCCAAAACAAGAATCCAATGAAGCCTCCCAAAATAATGGTCAACACGTAAAACATAGGGCTGAGTCCCTGCCTGGAAATCACCATGACCATGGTTACCATGACGATGGTAGCGGCAATGGTGGAGGTCACCCCATCCATGTTATCCAGCATGTTAAGGCTGTTCATCAGGCCGACAACCCAGAGGATAGTAAGGCCATAGTCCAGCCAGATGCCTTCGGACATAAGGTAGGAGAAGTAATGAATGTGAATGTCAAAAGCCAGAAGAATGAGTGCACAGCCTACTTGTCCCAGAAATTTGGCACCGGGATGAGTCCCATAGGCGTCGTCGGCAAAACCAATCAGAAAGGCCAGGGTCGCAGAGAGAAACAAGGCCAGGTAGGCAGACCCCGTTTGGCTGCTGTTGATCATCTGAGGTTCGATCAGCAGCAAAATGAGGCTTCCCAGCAAAAAGCTGATGTAAAAAGAGATACCTCCCGTAGTAGGCTTGGAGGCAGTAGCCCAGCGAATGCGGCTTTGTTGGTTTTGCCTGCTTTCCACCCCAAAATTATTAGAGAACCTAAGCAGTATTTTGTTGAGGACGTAAGAAAAGGCTGTGGTACCTAAAAGGAGTAACAAGCTCTTCATGGTGAAGGAATTTGACGTGAACATACAACTTATCGGGCAAACCTCGAAAAGGGGGTTTGTTAATAAATTGTAAGATTTCACCCCGCAATGTTTAGAAAAATGAAATTACAAGAGGGTTCAACATTAAATAATGAAAGCAGTGTTATTTTCATTATATAGGTATTTGTACATAAAAAAATTACAATAAACAAAACCAAACCCCTTTTATCCTCCTCTTTGCTACTTCGAGGGTGATTTGAGATAAATTTTGTTTTGTTGAAGGAACTAGAAAAATGCCCGGGCCTGAATCCTCCCACTGTGTATGACGGGATTGTCAGAAGATACCCTACCATCATAGGTAATTCCCAATTCGACATTTTTTAACACGAACCATGTAAGGAAAATTCGCCAAATCGCATTGTTGCCTCGCTGCAATCCTTGCCCCAGCTCCAGGGCAGCTGCCAGATCAGCTTCGCCCTCCTGGTTGATCCTCACCAGCTCCAGTTGGGTATTCAGGTTGTTGCGCCCACTAATGTTCCACCTACCCTCAAAGCTAAGTTTGTGGGACCTTACCCTGGCTCCCCCCTCGGCTGTGGAGTCCTGATTCCTCCTATCTGCGAAGGAATACCCGCTTGAAAGCCTGAGCCTTCGGTTGAGCTGAAGGTTGAAACGAGGGTCAAATTCCCAAAAATCAATGTCGTAGTTGCGCGATTGAAACTGAAAAGCCTGGACAAACTTCCTCCCCCGGCGAATTTCCGTCTCCAAAGATCGATTGCTGCCCTGCTTTCCCTTTACGCTTCCAAGGTTCAGACGAAATTTCCCTCCCAGGTAACCCAGCCCACGCAATTCGTCTCCTGTGCTCAGAAATAGCTTGCTCTGGTTGCTCAAATAGTAAAACCGGATATCGCCACGGCGAGCATTCTGAAAAAAACTTATCTCTTGGCGAAAGTTGTAATTGGCACTGACCAGGCTGGTATCTGCAAAGGGATTTGCAACATTGATCAGGTAAGAAGATAGGGCTGCATTCCGATTTTTGTGCTGGGTAATTCTGACGTTGGTTGTGAGCCTTGTCTGTCTCAAAACTTCCTTCCATTTCTTTTCTTTCGGCTCTATCAATTGGCGAAAGTCCCACCTTAGCAAGCCGTTCAGGCTAAGCCGGGTGGTCGGAAGCAGTTCACGAGTAGGTACCACCACCTGCAGGTAGTCCGCCACCAGCGGGTTGACAGCTGACTGAAACTCCTCAAGGTCAGGGATGCCGTCGTTGTTGAACAATGAGTCCAGCCAAATGTGGGTTCCCTGACCTGGATTGACCCGGATGTAGCGAAGTTCTCGCTGAGCCAATTGCTCAGAGTTGACTTCATAGAGAAAATTGGCAAATACCCATCGCTTGAGAGGGGCTAACCTTCCCTTGACATTGAGGTTGAGTACACGGCTGTCTTCCAGGCCCTCTGACCTGAAACTGCTATCCCCCACCTGCAACACCCTGTAAGCCAGGGTAGGTTGAAGGGAAAATGTGGGATGGGGACGCCAGTTTCCCCTGGCGTAAATGGTATAGGCAGTGGATCTTTCCACCCATTCCCCCTCCTGGATGGCCTCGTCCCGCCGATAATTGAAGGAGAGGTCCAGGTCCAATTTTTCCAGCCCCTCACTGCGGATATAAGGCTTGAGGTCGGCAAATCGAAAAGAGCTTCCCAGGAGTGAGTCCCGAATCAGATTTTTCTGATCCTCGATCCAGATTTCACTCCCCAACTTTAGCTTCCATATGGGCTGAAATACATCCCCCTCATAGCGATTCCAGATGGACTCCAGGCCCAGGCTGTCATTTTTACTCTTCAGATGGGTAAGTTTAAGATTTCCCTGAGGAGCCCTTGGCTGAGAAGAAAGAATTTCGTAAACCTGTCGTTGGTTGGTCCGACCCGGTCCTGTATGCCTCAGCCCTGCTTCTGCATTCAGGCTGATCCGATTTTTCCAATCCAGGTTGAAACTAGCTTCCCCCAAATTTTCATTGCCGCGGGATTCGTTTTCATCAAAGTTCCATTTTCGACCGTACTCAGCCTGATAAAGTCGATCCAGGTTGGTATACTTCTGGCCTATATATTGGTGATAAAGATCAAAATTAAGGCGCAAGGAATCTGCCAGGCGAATTTTTTTTCCCCTCAGCCCATTTCTCAAGGCCACGTCCACATTGTCATCATCATCCAGAGAAGAAAGTCGGTTGAGGTCCTGCCGACTGAAAGCTGTTTCAGAGTAGGCCGAAATCTTTTTGTTGATATCGTAGCTTGCCTGCAGGTCAGACACCTCCAATAATTTGGGCAGCACCCATTTTCTTACCGGTTCAAAATTGCCTTTGAGCCTACCCAGGCTATCGGGACCTACCCAGACAAAGAAGTTGGCACCGTTGACGGAGGGGTCAAGGCTGTAATTACCGTTGCCATTGCCTACGTTGGTAAAACTTATCCTGTAATTGGCCGCCAGGGAATCCCGGGTAAAGCGGTAATAGGTGTAAGCCTGACCAAAGACAAGGGTATCTCTTCGTTCATACCTTCCTCTACCGGAATTTGCAGGAACCCGCCTGATGCCCGAAGTAAAAACCGACTCCTGATCTCCGGCCTCCTCTAGGACCTCCAAAGCCGCCTGATAATTGGTGGTATCAAAGGGGGCGCTGGGATTGTCTCCATCTCTTGCATAGGAAAATTTCAGGTCCAGGCGTCCATTTAACAATCGCTGCTCTGCCTGGGCCGTCAAAAGAGAACGGTTGTAGGCCTGCTCAGTATATTCGAAGTCCACCACAATGCGGGTAATGTTGGTGATCACATGCTTGGGAGTGAAGGTAAGCTCGGCTGTATTGTAATTGATCACATAGTCGTAGTTTTCGCCACGGGTCATCAACCTTCCATTGAGGTAGACTTTTTCACTGCCCGCCAGGACCAGAAAAAATCGCTCTCCATTCTTCCCCCTAAGTTGGTAGGGCCCAGAGATGCCTTCCTTGCCGGGAAAAGAATTGCTGTGAAACTGCCCCTTGGCAACGGCACCACTAATCATAAATCTCCCCTCCTCGTTTTTGTAAGAGGCTTGCAGGCCCTGGACATTTCTGTAAAAATTGGCAAAGCGGGAACCCTTCCGAAATACCTCATAATCACCTATGGTGGTGCTGAAGGCAGACTTGGAGAGACGGACAAATACCCGATCCAGGTCGGATATCTGCTGAGTAGACCCATCGGGCTGTATGGGAACATTGTCGTCGGTAATGGCACCTACGATTTCCAGCCCATTGCCCAGATCACCCTCCAACTGTAGCTGAATGCCGGAATTGACGCCCAGGTTGCGGCTGTTTCCTACCGTGATTCCCTGGGTAAGGCTCCCACTTTTTTGAATGTTTTCAGCTTCTGGCCAAAAATAGTCGCTGTCGGGATCTCGGGGCAGGACGATGACATCAGGGTTGATCTCCCGGGTAAGGGTATCCAGTACGCCCTGGTAGCTTCGAATGGAAATCTGCTGCTTGGGTTTTTGGGAAAAGATTGAATAGCTAATGACAAAACGGGTGTAGTATTTCCAGTCTTCTCCAGGGATGAGATAGGCTCCCTCATAATTGATCCGGTACATGGAATCAGGCAGTATCCTTCCTTCTGTGTCCCGCACTTTTTCAGAAAAGGGGACCATGGCCTCCTGGGTGAGGAAAAGGCTGTCTGGATAGGGAGCAAAAACTGTCATGCTGTCCTTCAAGATGCCCTGAGCCTGTAGGTGGCAGATTCCCAGGCCCCAAACCAACAAGAGCAGCCAACCCCTCTCCATGCCTTATATTTTTTCCAGGGGAGACATCTCTTCCTGAGCTTTTACCGATGGAATTTCGATGATAAAGGTCGTCCCCACATGTTGCTCGCTGCGGAAGCTGATGCTTCCACCGATATTTTCGATGATTTTTTTGACAATGGCCAGTCCCAATCCCATGCCCGAGGTCTTGGTAGAAAAACTAGGCTCAAAGATCCGCTTCTGAACCTCCTCGCTCATCCCTTTTCCGTTGTCTTTGATCTCGATACGGGCTTTTTCATGGAGGATGCGCATGGAGACATGCATGATGCCATTTTCTTCGATGGCCTGAAGGCCGTTTTTGATGATATTATTAAAGCAGCGCGAAAGCTGGTCCCGGTCTGCATTGGAAATGAAATTTTCATTGGGAATGTCGATCAACCAGATCGCCTCATCCGACTGAGAGTAAAGATCGACCACCTCTGTGAGCACCTCACCGACATCAACGTGCATCTTGACCGGCTCAGGCATTTTGGCAAATTCAGAAAAGGAATTGGCAATGGTTACCAGAGAGTCGATCTGCACCAATAGTGTGTTCATCACCTTGGGGAACATCTCCTCGAATTTATTCTTTTTCTCCTTGTGGGCCCTTCTCAAGTGCTGAATAGAAAGACGCATGGGTGTCAGGGGATTTTTGATTTCATGAGCTACCTGACGGGCCATTTGCCTCCAGGCCAGTTCCCGCTGATTGGCAGCGATTTTCTCCTCGGAAGCCTCCAATTTAGAGACCATCTGATTGTAAGCTGCTACAATAGCCCCGATTTCATCCCTGGAATTATACTGAATCGGCTCATTGATTTCACCCAGGGTCGTAGCCGACAGACGCTGCTGCACGACGGCCAGGGGCTGGGTAATGGTATTAGAAACCAATACTGCAATCACATTGAGGAGAAGAAATACCAGGAGGTAGATATTAGCCAGATAAGCCAGAAACTCGATTACCTGATTTTCCAATTGGTCCTGCTTGGCCAGGTATGGGATGTTGATATAGCCTGCCGGTTTACCATTGGAACCGACGATGGGCCTGTAAGCAGAGAGGAACTCCAGCCTTCCAATACTTTCTTCCAGCACCAACTCGGATTTCTGCCCCTGAGAAAGTTGGTCCAGGGCTGAAACTGGCATTAGGTCGGTATAGATCCCTGTTTCCGAAATCTGGGGCTGGGTAGAAGCAATCCGCCTTCCCCTCCCATCATAGACATTGATATCGTTGAGCAGGAGTTGCTCCAGGTTTTCAACTTTGTTACTGAAATCTCTCAGGAGGGTCAATCTTCCGTAGGGATCATTTTTGATCTCTAGGTATTCCTTTTCCAGAATCGATGCCAGTCGATCGGCTTCTGCTACCAGTTCTTCCTCCGTATCCTCATAATAGTGGGCCGAAACAAAGGGATATAGGAGGGCGATAATCACGATCATGGGCAGGATACTGATGATAAGGAGTCCATACCTGATTTTGGAGCGCAGAGGCACCGGTTCCGGAGAATAATGGCGCCGAAGCCTGCGGATCAGGGCATAGGGAAGCCAGATAAAAAGTAGGGTGGCCAGTATGTAATAATAAAAAATAAAAGAAAAAGTAGTGACCACCTCAAAAAATGACTGAGCGGGATAGCGAACCAGTACCGCCCTGCCATTTTCAATAGGCTCTATGTATTCATAATAGCCGTTTTCCCGGTTCAACATAAGTACCTTCTCCTCTACTTCTTCATTGAGAATGGTGGGAAAGGAAGTCTCTCCTTTTTTGACAAACAAAACCCGATCCCGGTACACGGCATAATCCAGAGAATTGATCCGCTTGAGGTCTTCGTACACGTTTTGGTCCATCGCAAGAGAGGGATAGAGCCCCCGAACTTCATTAGAGGAGGGCTGCAGTTCCATGACCAGGTGAGTGACGATGCCAGAATCCGGTTGGAGAATCAAGTCAAAACTGCCCAGGTAGGTGTCGAGGTATTTATTTTCAGAATTGGGAAGCCGATAGAGCTTGACATTCTCGGAGGCCTTTTCTCCTCCTTTTTCCAGGATTTGCAGTTCGTAGTCAGGGCCAAACTCCGGTTCTTCTTCAGATTCGGAGCTTTTGTCCAGCCGCTGGTAGGACTCGTCGTAGAGGTAAAGCGAGACATCAAACTCCTTGAAATTGGGATCCAGGTATTCGGCTACCAGCCAATCACTAAAGTCTGAGGTTTCGACCAGGTTCCGATACTGAAACTGAATCTGCCTCATGTCAATGCTCATCTTGGTTGTCGCCTTTTCAAAGCCAAAAACCGTATTGGCGGCCTGAGATCCCAGCACCGACTGAGCGATTTGGGTGGCTTTTCGGTAATTACTTTGGCTTACTCCCTTTTCTACACAAAAGGTTACGATGGTAGAGAAGACCAGGATGGTAAAAATATAATTGATCAGGTCTTGTTTGAAGAAGGAATTGAAAGGAAAGCGATACAGGGCCAGCAGCATAGACGCCATGGCAAAGGTATTGATCAATCCTACCTCCCACTGGTCTATGTTGAGGTAAAAATTAAGTCCTATCAGGATAATGGCTTGGGATATCAGTATCCAGGATCCCATTCGATACCTTCGGGAGTAATGCATGTTGAGCCGGAGCAGCAATTGCATGATCAGGATGCAGGCCAGCAGCAGCATGCCCACGTCCAGCAAAATGAGGAAGGAATAGATATCCGTCTTGAAAATATTGGAGAACTCAATCTCCACCAGGGAATTTTTGGTAATCGCCATGAAAACTCCATAGTACCAATAGAGGAGGAAGGAGGAGATGGCGGTGGTCAGGACCATGGCAGGCCAGGCGATCAGGTGATCGCCGATAATTTTGCGGATGAGACTATTGGCGGTGCGGCGAAACTGCAAATAGGCGATAAAAACCAGGACCAGGAGGGTGAGAATGTTTAGGGTCATTTCACCCAGCGAGGGAGCCAGGGGGTGAAAGGCCAGGACGTCCGGTGAAAAGAGCCTGGCATCTATGTATTCTCCTGGAAAGTTGAGTAAATAAAGTAAGCCACGCAGCAGGAGTATACCGAAAAAGAGCCCGATGTTAACCCAGTACCTACGCCCCGGAAAGCGAATGGTATAAACCCGCAGGTAGGTCCCAAAACATATAAGGGAAAGGATAAAACAAAGGAGGACGGCATACCTGATGCCAATTCGATAGCTCATGGCTTCCATCCCGTCCATAGAGAGAAGGGTCCTCCCCTGAACATCAAGAAGTTGAATCTGAGCACCGTATTCGTTGTTGCCGACATTGACGATCAGGCCGGGAAGTTCTTCAGCCTGCTTGTCATTTTGCCTGTTTTTGCGATGCCTCCCCATGAATACATAGGGCACTAGAAATTCATTTTTGACCTGATACTGAATGTGAAGGGGAAGGAGATGAATGACCGTAGAATCGCTGTAGGCCTTGCGCATCTGGTAAAAAGACCGCCCCTGCAAGGTAATAATCGGCCGGTTAGAGATGTCCTTGAGCCTGTCCAGGAAGCGCTGGGCGGGAAGATATTGTTCACGGGTCCAATTGATCAGTTTGCCCTCCTCATTGAAGAGCAGCCTGCTGGTCTGGCACAGATCACCCGGCCCCGGGCTGAGTTCGGGGGTTTGTTGGTAGAATTTTATGCATGTGGTCAGGTCCTCTTGAATTTCACTCTCGATGCCTTTGATGATTTCGAAATCCTGTCGATCGGCATCATAGAGATAGAGGACGGCACTCAGAAAGAGCAAGAAGGTGGCTGAGATAAGCCAGAATGAACCTCGGGTAGAGATGGGTGCGTCCTGCATTCCCCAATGAATTACTAGATGAAATAATCGGCTATTGACAAATAGCGAAATTATTCATGGCTGCTGAATAAATTGGAAACAAGTTAATTAATTTTCGGAGAATTTGTGGCTACTAATATCCGTGCGGGCTTGCATGGCGCTGGCAGAATACATTTTTGTTTCGAGCATATCTTCAAAATCATCCCTGATGTACACCGGGACGCGGATAGACATACGCTCGTATTTCAGCGAAACTCTCTGAACGATGAGGGTGAAGATAACATTGGGGTAGTCGGAGACGAGGTAATAATCCGAAATCTCATGCCACTGGATGACATTCCTTAAGTCGGGAAGGCGCATCAATTTGTCGTTGACCACGATTCCCTTTTCCGTAATCACCCGGACGAGCAGCATTCGGATAGCTACATAGGAAAGGATGAGACCAATAAGAGAGAAGGAACAAACGATACCTATTTGCAGAAATTTATCTTCGTCTATAATGCGAAGTTGGGAGGAGTCAAGCACATCAAAATAAGTAAAAAAGCAGGATGTACCAACGATGAAGAGAATGAGGGAAAGGACAGAAAAGGTAATGGTAACGATGACCATCTCCGGATTCTTCCAGATCATGAGGGTTTGAGATAGCTGCCGACGATACCAATAAGCCATGAGGACGAAGCATGGAGCAACCAGCATCGCAAATAGAATACTAAAGTTTAACAGCAACTGCAAAAACGTCATAGTCTCTTGATTCTTTCCTTCTTAAATTTATAACTTCAAACGCAATAATCAAAAGAAAAGTTTAAGCCAACAAGCATTGACTCTCCAATAGTCAAAATGGCCACACCAAAAGTCATACCTCCCCTGGCCCTTCAACCAAATTGATAAAAATTCATACTCTTTATCTAAATCAGATTTTCCACAAAAAGCCTAAAAACCCTTGATAAAAGGTCAAGTAACGAGCTTAACTTCTCCCTTTTATTTAGAAATAATAACACTTACTCAAACAATAATATAATTCACCTATTGAAATACCTGACATAGAATAGGTAGAAGATAGTTGTTTTAAAAAAATTAGATTTTTTTCCCCAGTCTCTAAGTAACCTAGCAATTTTTCATCCTACCTCCACAAAAAATATGCTTGACAAAGCCAGCTAAATTTATATTTTTGCAGGTATAAACTAAAGTTTAGTCTTAACTAAAAAATGAGAGCTTACCTGTCTACAATTATAGCCATCCTCCTTCCCCTCCTCCATGTAGGAGCACAGACCTACCAAATCAAAGGCAGGGTCAGCGAAGGAAAAAAAGGCCTTCCCTATGCCAATGTGGTCCTCATGGAAAACAGAATCGGTACTGTGGCCGACTCCAATGGTTATTTTATGCTAAATGAAGTTCCACCCGGAAAATGGAGGCTGAGGGCCAGCTTTCTTGGCTACCTGGCACAGGAGAAAGAAATTAAAGTAAGTTCCGGCGACAAAAGGGTGGATTTCTCCATGAGCATTGACCCCAACTCCCACGTCAATGAAGTAGTCATCTCCGGTACCCTCAAGGAGGTAAACAAACTGGAAAGCCCCGTCCCGGTAGAGGTCTACAGCCCTACTTTTTTTAAGAAAAACCCCAGCTCCAACATCTTTGAAGCCCTGCAAAATGTGAATGGAGTTCGCCCACAGCTCAACTGCAACGTCTGCAATACCGGCGACATTCACATCAATGGATTGGAAGGACCTTACACCATGGTCCTACTCGATGGCATGCCCATAGTCAGCGGACTGAGCACGGTCTACGGGCTTACCGGCATCCCCAATAGCCTGATTGAGCGGGTAGAGATTGTCAAAGGTCCGGCTTCCTCCCTCTATGGTTCGGAGGCTGTCGGTGGGCTGATCAACATTATCACCAAAAAGAATGAAAATGCTCCCAGATTCTCAGCAGACGCTTTTGGGAATAGCTGGGGAGAGATCAATGCAGACCTGGGGTTCAGGGCAAATGTAGGGGCAAAGGCCTCAGTCTTGACGGGGGTCAATTTATTCTACTACGACAATCCCATAGACAACAATGGAGATAACTTTACGGACATTACCCTCCAAAAGCGGGTATCGGTATTTCAAAAATGGAACTTCAAGAGGAAAGACAAGCGTCTTTTTAGCCTGGCCGGGCGCTACTTTGCCGAAGACCGCTGGGGGGGTGAAATGCAATGGAGACCTGAGTTTCGGGGGGGAGACAGGGTCTACGGCGAATCCATCTACACAGAGCGTTGGGAAGTCATCGGAAACTACGAGTTGCCCGGCCCCGAAAAGCTCCTGCTCTCCTTTTCTTTCAACCAGCACGACCAAAATTCTGTCTATGGAGACATGAAATACCTGGGATTACAGCGAATCGGGTTTGCCCAGTTGACCTGGGACAAGCAACTTCCCGGCCATGACCTGCTGGCAGGTGCAGCCCTGCGCTACACCTATTATGACGACAATACGACGGCCACTGCATTGGCAATCAGGGGGAAGTCAACCAATCAACCCGATCACATCTGGCTGCCGGGAATATTCATACAGGATGAAATTGGCCTGGCCGACAAGCACAAGCTCCTTTTGGGGGCCCGCTACGACTACAACAGCCGCCACGGAAGCATTTTTACGCCCAGGCTGGCCTATAAATGGAAGTTTGACGATCAGCAAATTCTTCGTTTTAATGCAGGTACGGGATTTAGGGCAGTAAGCCTTTTTACGGAAGATCATGCCGCCCTTACCGGAGCCCGCGAGGTCAACATCGTAGAAGAACTCCAGCCAGAGCGCAGCTACAATGCCAATGTCAATTACCTGAAGAAAGTCTTTACCCCTACCGGAGACCTCTTGAGCTTCGACCTGACGGCATTTTACACCTACTTTACCAATCAAATCCTGCCCGACTACGATAGCGATCCCAACCTTATTATATATGACAACCTTAGGGGCTTTTCTGTGGCCTCAGGGATCTCTGCCAATGTAGACATCTCCCTGGCCAGCGGATGGAAAATCATTGCCGGAGCCACCCTCATGGATAATTATGTGGTGGAAAATGGAGAAAGGCGTATTCCCATCCTCAACGAACGTTTTAATGGGACATGGACCCTTTCTTATACCTTTTCCAGGTCCAGGATCACGGTGGACTACACCGGCAACCTCTACGGCCCTATGCGCCTCCCCTTGTTGGGCGAGTTGGACCCGAGGGATGAATTTTCACCCTGGTGGTCCCTGCAAAACCTTCAGGCCACCTATGTCAGCAAGGACCTCAAATGTGAAATTTATGGAGGCATCAAAAACCTCCTCAACTTTACCCCCCCTGCCAATAGCATTGCCAGGCCCGGAGATCCCTTTGATAGAAAGGTACAATTTGGCCCCGATGGACAGGTGATTGCCACGGCGGAGAATCCCAATGCCTTGAGCTTTGATCCTTCTTATGTCTATGCTCCCAACCAGGGGATCAGAGGTTTTCTGGGTCTTAGGTACAGGCTGAGGTAATGACATAGGTGATTATATTCCATTGCTATGAAAAAATCTTACCTGGTGTATGTCCTTATTTGCTTACCGACTTTTTTGAGCGGTCAGGACTATGGCCTTACTTTTGAAAAGGCGGATACTTTGATGAGGGAGGAGGCCCGTCCCTTGCTGGTCTTTCTCCACGCTCCCTGGTGCAGGTATTGTGAAGCGATGAAAAGCCTTACCTTCAAGAATAAAGAAATCCGGCAGATGCTGGAAGAGGACTTTTACTTTGTGTCTTTTGATGGGGAGTCCAGGGAAGAAGTCGTTTTTGGGGGGCAGAGCTTTGGCTTTGAGCCCTCGGGAGCCGGAACGGGCACCCACCAACTGGCTCGGCAATTGGGGGAGGTAGAGGGTAGCTTGACCTATCCTACACTGGTCTTTCTCGACCCGGAGTATCGGATCCTATTCAGCTGGAATGCCTTCCTCCCAGCCGATCAACTAAAAGAAGTGTTGAAAAAGGTAAAGAATGAGGTTGAGCGGCAACAAAACTGAAGCTCTTTTCTCCGTCTGGGAGGAGGGAGTTTGTGCCTTGTAGTTGGGGAGGATTATGGGGGATGAAAGGTGGGCTCATGGGGTAAAAAAGATCGCTATGTAATTCTTTCAGATAAAATTCTGGCTTTGATCAAC
>CAZMAV010000034.1:0-34635 GCA_964564415.1 uncultured Bacteroidia bacterium
AAAGAAACCCAGAAATTCTACTTTCAATCGGTGGCGGCGTAGGGGAAGAAGACAAAGCCCTTACACCAGCAGATCCTAAAATTGCTAGGCCCCGCCTTCCAAAAAATATATCTTGACACTTCCTAGCGTGGGAAAGTGGGTTTCAATCCATGGCGGCGCAGGGGAAGAGGACAACCCCAACAGCACTTTAGCCATGCATTCGTGATGATCACTATTTTTATTCAAGTCCGCCTATGGGAAACCTATTTCTATCCCTTGCCTTTGTGTTTAAAGCCTTGACCCCTCTTCCAACAGACGGCTACACCGACAGTCTTGGTCATTACATATGGCTGGAAGGGGTAGAAGAGATTTACCTAAGTCCTGCCGGCAGGAGCTGGTACAGGGTGGCCGAAGATAAAGACCTCTGGCAAGAGGCCATGACCATTCGCGAGGCCAACCTCGAAGCCCTGGAACTCCTTGGATTCGACAGCCTCTTTAGTCAGGAGTCCCTCTTTCTCTATACCCAAGACAACCTCCTTTTTACCAAACTTTCTCATCTCAGTCTCCCCGATTCATTCATAGGGGGATGGAAGCCCGCCTTCAACAGCGATACCTGGACCCGCCAAGCCCGAACCTCTACCAAGCTCAAGGTAGGTAAGCGGAGGACGGGACTGGTCCTCAAATTTTATCCCCAAAAAGGCGGCATCCCAGGCGCTCATGCCCTGGGACTGGTAAAAAAGGGATTTTTTGCCCACAGCTTTGAAGCAGCCATGGAGATGCTCGAAAGGCTCTGGATCAAAATCAAGCCCGGTACCCATCCCCACGCCGATCCCGTTTATGACATGCACCTCAAAAACTCCCGCAAACTCCTCAAAAAGGTAAAAGCCGGAAAAAGGATCGACTCCTAATCAAAAATTCCTTTTATCGGCCCTGCTAGGTATTCGTGATTATCACGAATCGTTTTTTTCGGTATAACAAATAGCACTGTCGGGCTTAAAAAAAGGGATTTATAATAACCCCAACAGGGCTTTAGCCATTTATTCGTGATAATCACTATTCGTCGGTTTTCTTGTCCACTCGTCGAGGGAAGCTTCTCCCTTCTGGCTTTATTGAATTACCTTTATGCAGGAAATAGCACGCATTCCATATCCTATTCCTAAAACTATAGAAGGATTCAATTCAACCTGGGAGGCTGAATAAATGATCCCAGGTATTTCAGCAAGAATTTTTGAGAATCCTTATATTTCAAATAATTCGGCCCCAACCTGAAAGAACAGAAGAAAAGAAATGAAAAGTCGTACTCCATATTCCGGTCAGCTTTATGACTTCCTCCATCGCAAGGTCTTTGGGATCAGGCTATCCTACCTTCTTTCTATCTTTCTTTTCTACGCCCTTTTCGCCTACGTTTATCACGTAACCCTGAATATAAATTCGGGGCAATATCAAGACAATCCCAACCCCTTTTTCAACGACAGGACCCTGGTGGAGACCTTTATCAGCTACATGGTCATGCTGGTCTTTACCCTGCCCATCTGGTGGATCATCTTTCGATGGATGAAGGACATAAATATGGTCTGGAGATTTACTGCCCACCTTTTGCTCCTGCCTATTTTTGTCTATGCCTGTCAACAGATCCAGTACGGAATCAAGGACCAGTTGGACCTTTTCCATTTATATGGAGTAGGAGCTGTATGGGACATTTACATTCCGGGCCTTCTTTACTTGATCCAATTTGGAATTTTCCATGCCTACGAATACTACAGTGAAAGCAGGGAAAGGGAGCGTCGCGCAGCACAGCTTCGGGAAGCTGCCCTCAAAAGCGAACTCGCTGCCATCAAAGCCCAGCTCAATCCTCACTTTCTCTACAATGTCTTTAATACCATCAGTGCCTCAGTCCCTGCCGAACTGGAAGGGACCAGGGAGATGATCGCCAAACTCTCAGATCTCTTTCGCTATCAGCTAAGGGCATCCAGTGTAGAACGAGTTTCCCTCAAGGAGGAAATAGCCTTTGTCAAAAAATACCTGGATCTCGAAAAGGCCAGACACGAAGAAAGGCTTAGGATCGAAATCGATATTCCCCCTGAGTTGATGAATGAAAAAGTTCCTCCCATGATCCTTCAACCCCTGGTCGAAAACTCCATAAAACACGGCATTTCATCTCTTATTGAAGGAGGAGAGGTATATATTTCTGCCAAAAAAATAGGGGATAAAATACAATTTGAAGTTTCTGATACCGGCGTGGGAGTAGAGGATAAAACTGACCTTATAGGCAAGGGTATCGGCTTGACCCATACACAGCTAAGACTGGAAAAGGGCTATGACTCCAAGCTCGAGTTTTCAGATAATGAACCTCGAGGCCTCAAAATCGCCTTTTCCCTTTAAGCACCCTTTCTAGCAACACATTTACATGAAGAAAGTCGCCATCATCGATGACGAGGCCGCCGGCCGACAGTTGATCAAAGAATATCTCAATGCCTATCCCCAGCTCATTGTAGTAGGAGAAGCCAACAATGGAGTGGACGCCGTCAAGATCATCAACGAGTTTCAGCCCGACCTCATTTTCCTGGATGTACAAATGCCCGGCATGACCGGATTTGAGGTCCTTAGCCACCTTGAAGAAATTCCGCGCATCATCTTTAGCACGGCCTATGACAAATATGCCCTCAAGGCCTTTGAAGTTCATGCGGTAGACTACCTCCTCAAGCCCTATACCCGAGAACGATTTGCAGAAGCTATCGAAAGGCTGGGAAAGCAGGAAGGACAAGCAGGATTAGCCCCCCTGGCTGAGAGCATGATCATGGATAAGCCCTCCTATCCCACAAGGATACTTATCCAATCGGCCCGAAAACTGAAGACCATCTCGGTAAATGACATCATCCGTATTCAGGCAGAGGGAGATTATTCCCGACTCATTACCGAATCGGAATCCTACTTATCTAATTATGGAATCTCCGTTCTGGAGTCCAAATTGGACCCTGATATCTTTATTCGTATCCATAGGTCCAGCATGATCAACCTCAACTATGTCAAGGAAGTCGAAAAGTACGCCTCCAGCTATGATGTACTCATGCACAATGGGGATGTAGTCCGGGTCAGCCGTGGCTATATGGACAACCTGAAAAAGCTGATGTTTTAAGAGAAAGGAGTCTTCGGAAGTTGCTGGAGAATCAAGCTGAGGCTGGTTATGCTTTCTCTGCCGAGTATCTTTTCCTTCAATGCCCGGGTTTTACTCCTGAACTCAAGGGGATTGAGGTCAGGCTTCCTCTCCTAAAGCTTCGCGACCTGCCTCAGGGCTTTTACAAAGCCCAGATGCCCCTCTTTCCGGCTTCTGGCCAGCTTTTTGTTGCGTTTTAGAAAACGTGCGAAGGCATCCAGTCCATGGTACAGCCCCTCCCAGTCTTCCCTGGCAACATACAGCCTTATCAAGAGCATTCTGGCACTTATATGGTAAAAAACATCTGTGAATCCCACCTCATTGAGGAGCTTAATCGCCTTTTCACTTTCTCCCCGTTCATCAAAAAGGCTTGCCGGAAGTCCTTACATCCTGACCCATGATATTCGCGTAGATTCCGGACTCACCCACAATAGCTGGAGGTTAGCTCCTCCCACTTTCGACCTCAACCTCGATTTTGTCATGCCTCAGGGACCTATCCTTTCAGGAAATAGCCTAAGCATTCCCATACAGGTAAGCAACCTGGACAGCCAGGCCACCAATCTTTATGGGCTTGCTTTTTCGGTCAAATACAGCACCCGACAATTAGACTCTGCCAGGGTAAAAGTCTCTTTGAAGAGCGCTTACTGGGTCAAGAAAGGGTAAAATTAAACTTGTCCTCACTCCAACTTTCCCTCTACATCCTTGAAATTCAGACAGAAGAAGGAAGCTTTCCCAAGAAAATTCTTCTCGATTAAGCAAGCTTAGCCCGCATCAAGCATTTATGATAGATGTGCCTCCCTATTGGGTATCGTATTTTTATAGCTTTGTACCAAAGTCAATTTTATCATGATGCCTGAAAACGAACATAACAAGCTGGCTACCTTTGGTGGGGGCTGTTTCTGGTGTACAGAAGCCATTTTCCAACAAATCGAAGGAGTCGAAAAGGTTACTTCCGGATACAGCGGAGGCCGTTGGCCAGATCCCTCCTACAGAGAGGTCAAATACGGAAGGTCAGGACATGCCGAGGTCATCCAAGTCCAATTTGACCCCCAAACCATTTCCTATGAAGACCTACTTCACATATTTTTTGCCACCCACGATCCCACTACCCTGAATCAGCAGGGAAATGACAAGGGACATCAATACCGATCGATTATTTTTTTTCACGATTCGGACCAACAAGAAAAAGCCCAGGGCATCATTGATGAGCTTAGCCCACTTTTTGAGGACCCTATCGTAACCGAACTCCTCCCTTTCAAGGCCTTTTACCCTGCGGAAGACTATCATCAGAATTTTTTCGAGGAAAATCCCGATCAGCCCTACTGTCAGGTGATCATCTCGCCAAAACTGGAGAAACTCAGGGCCAGGTATTCCGACAAATTAAAGGAAATTTCTTCCTGACAGGAAGGAAATATGAGCAAATGCTGGGGAAAAGTTACCGGAGCAGCATACCCTTACCTTAGCGCATGGGAAGAACCTTCAGTCCCTGCTCGGAGGATTCGATAAGGCTTCGGAAGCGCCGCTCTCGGGTAGAGGCCTGTTTGGCAGACATGACCCAGTGGATGACCTGCTTGCGATAAGAAGGTGCTACCCCCTCAACATATTGCCATGCCTTAGCATTGGACCAGAGCCTCTCCTCAAACTCCGGAGATAAACGCTGTATTGCCTTTTTTTGATCTCTGTCTCTTCATGTCCCAGGTCCCCTTCTGCAAAGGCTGTAAGACCTTCTGGGTCCATCAGCCCCATGTCAATTAGAACCCGGGCTTTCTCTACGTTTTTGAGGCTCTATTTACTAGCGGGCTTCCTTGGGGTGAGCCTAATGGCATAAGATTGGCTGTCCAGGGGCTTTATCAGGCCTTCTGCCCAGCCAAAACAAAGAGCCTCTTCCCAAGAGACCGTATCTCTTCCAATTTCCTTTTTACAGATGCCTACCCATAGCTCCTCTGCTTCGGACCTCTATTCCAAAAACCATTGATGCCATTCAGCTGCCGACTCAAAAAAATGTGGGTTCATGAAGAATAAATGAGAATAGCGTTGCCAGGGTCCATAAAGAAATATATTAGCCCCCGACAACGCTATGTAATTTCCTTACAGAAATCAATAAAATGATACAATCCAAGCTCGGAAGCTGGTTTTTATTCAATTTCTATATCGATCTCTGTTTTCTGCGCCTGAGCCGTTTTACCTACGTAGACCTTCAAAATTCCATGGTCATAGAGGGCCTTAACTTTTGATTTGTCTACGCGGTGAGACAGTTCGAAGGAACGCTCGAAGGATTTGATAGGAAACTCATGCAGGATGAAATTGGGCCTATCGACCTCGGGTGTCCGGTTCCCGGTGATGTAGAGGGTATCCTCTACTACTGCCACTTTGATGTTCTCCTTAGGAAAATGATGGGCAAATAGCCATAGCTCAAATTCCCTGTCGTGTTCGATAATGTTGACGGGTACATTGTACTTGGCCCTGCGATGGGGGCGCATCCGTCTTCTTCCTCTGTTGGTGGGCATTTCACCACTCCAATGTCCAAACATATTCTTCTGTTTTTTATTCTCTTCTTTCTGTAGTTGAAGTCGTGGTTCTTGGCGTTTTACTTTAATCCAACAAAAAATCTCCAAAAATTTCGCCCAGACGCTCCCGCAATCTTTTCACGGCATAGCCCTTCCTGGAAATTATGGTCTTAAGCTTTTCTCCTCTCTCCTCTGCGATTTCTCTCAGGGTAATGCCCTCCAGTTCATTGAGCACAAATACTTCCCGCTGGTTTGGGGGCATTGAGTTGAGGACCTCGTAAAATTCTTCCCAAAACAATTGGAGGTCAACCGTCTCGGTACTTTCTTCCTCTTCCCACTCTTCTCCCCCTTCCAAAAGCCAATCCTCCAGCCATTCGGGAGAAATCCTTCGATAGTAATCGATGATCTTGTTACGAGCCACCCGATAGAGCCAGCCACTTTCACTGCGAAGGCGATCTTCGGCATCCCTACTGGAATATTGAAGCCACACTTCCTGGAGAATATCCTCTGCATCCTCCACCATGCCGACCCTACTTCTGATAAAGGCTGCCAGAGGTTGGTAGTAAGTCCGTATGACCCCCTCAGAAATGTCGCTTATGTTCTTTTCCCTCCTCATTCATTTATGAAGACGGAAAAAGAATATAATTACTTTAAGCAAGCATGATTATTTTTGTACCATGGAAAGAGAAATCGACCTGGAAAGCATCATCAGAAAAATTCCGGAGGGGTACCGCAAAGTTTTTTTTAAGGGCCAAGCCTACGGCCTCAGCAGAAAAGACTTCAATCAGGGAAAGAGTACCAAGGTTTATGCAGAAGAATTGGGAGGCAGGAACTTCATCAGTTTCAACTATTACTTTACTTCACATAAGAATCTCCTAAAGCCCTGTGAAATGCCCAAATCCAGGGTGATAGGTTTCCTGAAGGCTATCGATTCTCAGCTCCGAATGTAAGCCTTCCGACATCCTTTTTTGGATTCGGATAGTGATATTTGCAAAGCTCAAAACAAAAGAAGGCTTCCTTCTTTTTACAAGTAAACATTTATACTGACATGCTTAAGTGGAACGACGTTCTTGATTACGCCAAAAAAGGCAACCTCCAACCTCCCAGAAGGGTAGAAAAAAGCAATGAAGAATGGAAGGCAGAACTGACAGAGGAGCAATTTCGCATTACCCGTCTCAAGGGTACGGAAAGGGCTTTCAGCTCAGAAATGTGCCGCCTTTTCGAGCCTGGACTATACAAATGCGTCTGCTGTGGGACGAAGCTTTTTGATGCCACCACCAAATTCGAATCCGGCACCGGATGGCCCTCCTTTACCCAGCCGGTAGAACCCAATGTCATCGCCCATAAGGTAGATAACTCTTTCGGTATGACACGGGTGGAGACCCTCTGTAATGTATGTGATGCCCATTTGGGACACGTATTCCCGGATGGCCCTGCTCCCAGCGGTCTTCGATTCTGTATCAATGCAGTCTCCCTGGAGAAGGTCGAAAAAGTAGCAGACAAAAACTGACTCAAGAGGCTGTTGGGTTGTATAATTTTCAGTTTACAGGCAGTAATTTTTTTGAGCTTTGCTGCTGCTAACCTGAGAAAATAATTCAATCTCAGGTTCGTGAAAAAAACTGTAAACGGAAAGGACAAACCTCAAACAGCCGCTAAGCTTAATGAATAATGCTTGATCCAGGTCCCGAAACAGCCTTTCGGGACCTTTCTCTATTCATCCCTTTGAGCTTCCCTACCTTTTTCCCTACATTTACCGATCCCAATACGAGGTCCTTAGCATGGGAAATAGAATTTTGAAGATCATTGGTATCAGCCTTCTTGGGCTCCTCCTGCTGATGATCGCCACCTTTACCATCTTTCAGGTAATTTGGAATCAGGAGGCCAAGGCTCATTTTTCTCAATTGGGAAAAGAAGCGACCATCCTCGATCACAGAGGGAGGGCCGTCCGCGACCTGAATAAAAACGGCAAGGTAGACCCCTACGAAGATCCCAATGCTCCCCTTGAGGAGCGCGTTGAGAACCTCCTCACCCAGATGACCCCCGAAGAAAAAGCGGGCTGTATGTTTATCAACATGGCCCTCATGGACGAGGATGGAATGACCCTCAACAAACCCAGGATCTTTGACAGGACCTCTCTGACTTTTCTTTCGATCTTTCTGCCCACCAATGTCGAAAATATAGCAGACCTGAAGATGAACCACTTCAATACCTTTCAGAGCCTGCCCGCCGAGACCCTTGCTAGGTGGAATAACCACATGCAAAAAATGGCCGAAAAGACCCGTCTGGGTATTCCGGTGACCATCGCTACCGATCCAAGACATGGTACAGGGCCCATGTCAGGACCTGGCGTTTACACCTCCACTTTTTCAAAATGGCCCGGAACCCTCGGGCTGGCAGCTGCCCGCGACACGGCTCTTGCCCGCTCATTTGGGGAGGTCGCCCGTCATGAATACCTTGCCGTAGGCATCCGAATGGCTCTTCACCCCATGGCCGACCTGGCTACAGAACCTCGTTGGGCCAGGATACGAGGAACCTTTGGTGAAGATGCTGACCTGGCTGCCAAGATGAGCAAGGCCTATATCCTTGGCTTTCAGGGCGACAGCCTCGGAGACAGCAGTGTGGCCTGCATGGCCAAGTATTTTGCCTGTGGAGGACCTCAGGAATCAGGAGAAGACCCCCAATTTCCCTATGGTAAGAATCAAATATATGATTACCACCTCGGGCCCTTTGAGGAGGGTGTCCTACCTGCGAATCCTGCTGCCATTATGCCCTACTATGGAATTCCTCGGGATCAGACCGAAGAAAACGTCGGCTTTTCCTTCAACAAGGAAATCATAAGCGGACTCCTCCGAAAAAAATACGGCTACGAAGGGGTAGTCTGTACCGACTGGGGCATCATCAGCAACCTTGGGACCATCGAAACAAGGGCCTGGGAAGTTGAAAAACTCAGCGAGATCGAGCTCACCCAAAGGGCACTGGAAGCCGGCTTCGACATGTTTGGAGGAGCGAGCAAACCCGACCTTATCATTGATTTGGTAGAAAATAAGCGCATTACTGAGGCACGGATTGATACCTCTGTCCGTCGTATCCTAAGGCAAAAATTCCTCCTGGGCCTTTTTGACAATCCCTATGTCAAACTTGAAAATGTCCACCAGGTCGTCACCTGTGATAGTTTCGTGCAAATGGGAAGAGAAGCCCAGCGCCAGTCTCTGGTGATGCTCAAAAATCAATCTCAATTCCTGCCACTTTCCCCCACCCAAAAGATATATGTCTCGGGAATAGACAAAGAGATCGCAGCAGAATTTGCCCGGGTAACTGACAATCCCCAGGAGGCCGATGTCATTATCATGAAAAGGCTGGGTCCCTATGACAAGAGTAGAAAGGGTCCGGTGGAGAAAATTTTTCACGCTGGAAGAATCAGCTACTCGGATGCTGAAAAGAAAGAAATGCTCAACCTGCTGGAGAGAAAGCCTAGCATCCTCTGTGTAGAATTGGAAAGACCAGCCATCCTTACCGACCTCCTTCCGGCTACTGAGGGGCTACTGGTTCATTTTGGTATGGAAGATAAAATCTTACTCCAGGGAATCTTTGGGATGTATGAGGTTTGCGGAAAACTACCCTTCGAACTGCCCCGAAACCAGGAAGCCGTAGAAAAGCAAAAAAAAGACCTTCCCTACGATTCCGAAAATCCCCTCTTTCCCTTTGGTTTTGGCCTTTGATATCAGGGAGTAAATCCCTTTTAGCAGTAAAACCATTCACCCTTTTGGGAATATTGCATGAGAATCTATTATATTTATGCTTCGTAACTTCTCTCAGAGAGGGGCGTAAAAGAAAAAGATGAAAATCATTGGAAATATACGGTATGTGAACCTTTCCGGAGGTTTTTGGGGAATTGAGGATGATAATGGACAGAAATATCAGCCTGTAGATAAGATTCCCCCACAGTTAAGGCAGGATGGCCTTCGCATCAAAGCAACCGTGCAACCTGTGTCCACATTTGGGATTTTCATGTGGGGACAGGACGTAGAAGTTAGAGATATTTCCAAAATTTCAGAATAAACCCATGGCAGAAACTCGACGAACTTTCTGCCTTTGCATTTAGTGGAGTAAAATATGATGATGTCAAACCTGATTTTTCACCTCATTGGTACAATCCTCGCTACGACTGCATTTCTTGTATTTGGCCGGGGCATCGCAAGAAAAAACAAGGCCAACGGATTCAATCCCCTGCCGGCCTTCGTCCTTCTGCTACTAGCCATTTCCTTCCACTTTGTCTATCCCGCACCGGGTTTTGGCGAACGGATGGCACATCTCTTTCTGGATATGGGCCTCGGCATGATGCTGGCTTCCATATACCTCTACCAAAAGCAGGAAAGGTATAAGATGTTTTATGGACCTGGGCTGATCTCTGCCCTCTTTGGTGCGGCCATATACGGTCTTGTCTTTTTCGGACAGGCCATGGTCTCCAATCTGGAAGAAGACCCCACTACCCTGTCTCTCCTGGTCGAACTAGGAGAGGACGACAGGATAGAAGAAATTCAACCTATCCTCAGGAAATATGACGCGAGCTTTAAAAAAGCCTTTCCCAGCGTAGATCTGGATGAGGACAAAGACCTCGCTCAATATTACCTTGTCTTTGTTGACTCATTTTCCATAGATCTACTCATGCACGACCTCAGGGCCGATGAAGAAAACGTAGATCAGTTGGACATCAACCACTCTTTCGACTTCCTACCTCTGGAGCCCGTTCCTGTAGAAGTCAATCGCTTCAACTTCAGGGCCAATGATCCTTTGCTCCAACAGCAATGGTACGCCAGAAGCTTGGACTATAATGGAGTTTATGATCTCATCAGAAATCATAAAACTAAAAAGAAAGCAAAAGTCGCTATCGTCGATACAGGGGTAGATGAAGATCACGAAGACCTTTCGGATACCTACGAAAAAAGTGGTACTGACGGGGACTACGACCTTCATTCCCACGGAACTCACTGTGCGGGGCTGGCCGGAGCCGTAACCAACAATGGTAAGGGAGTCGGTTCACTCAACTGGGAAGGTCAATACATTACCCTGACAGGTTATCCTGCCCTGGATGATCACGGAAGAGGAACCGATCAACGCGTAGCCAAGGCCATCATCAACGCAGCAGAATCCGGCGCCGATGTGATCTCAATGTCTCTGGGAGGTCCCTCTCTTTTTGGCCCGCCCAAAGCCCAGGTTGATGCCATCAAATACGCCACCAAGTTAGGGGCCATCGTTGTGGTAGCTGCTGGAAATAGCAATGACGATGCCCGCAGGTATTCTCCGGCTAATATTCCCGGAGTGATAACCGTAGCAGCCGTCGATGAAAACCTTAACAAAGCTAAATTTACCAATATCAATACCCGCCTGAAGCAGCCCATAGCCGCTCCAGGAGTAAATATCATGTCCTCTGTTCCCTTAGACAAGGGAAGGTACCTCGCCTACAACGGCACCTCAATGGCTGCTCCTATTGTAGCCGGATTGGTGGGTATGATGAGGGCTTACAATCCGGAACTTAGCGCCAAGGAAGCCTATAAGATCCTTCATGATCAGGGAAAGATTGTCAGCGACTCGGACAAAGTAGGCCGGGTGATTCAGCCCAAAGCCGTGCTTCAAGCTGTCATTGGAGAATAAAAATCATAAAAAACCATAAAAGGAGGCTTCTCGGAGCCTCTTTTTTTGTGCTTAGGTTTGGGACAAGTCTGACCTAAAAGTACTCAAGTGATTTTTTATTTTTATTTCGTATTTCAAAGATGTGTGGCACTGGATTTGAAACAAGAGGTGATAATCCGGAATTTTATAGTCCTGCTTCCTTCATGTGGTCAAAATCCTTTTTAATCTCTTTCGTCGCAGCTGCTTTTCTTTTATTATCGCCCCTGTCCGGTCGGTCCCAGGTGTATAGCAAATACCCATTTTTAAAAAAGGAACTTAATCATATCACCAATCATCGGGATGGCCTGCACAATTTTTTCCTGCGCTTGGACCAACTGGAAAAAGGGCAGATCAGAACCCTTAATATCGTCCACATCGGAGATTCTCATATTCAGGCAGACTGGTTTTCGGGTAAGGTTCGAACCCTCCTTCAGCAAAAATTTGGTTCTGCCGGGCGGGGACTCGTTTTTCCCTATTCAGTGGCCCGGACCAACAGCCCCGAAGATATTTCCTCCACTTCCAATGTCTCCTGGCAGGCAAGCCGCAATATAGAACGAAGCCCTTCCCTGCCTACCGGAATCAGTGGGATCACCCTACAGACCAACTCAGGAAACTTTTTCATCAAGCTGAGCATTGATGAGGGTCCTGCTCCCCTGCACTACCGCTTCAACAAGGTCACCCTCTTCACCGAAAGTAAGAATGGATTTTCTGGTTGGCGGGCCAATGAACAGGTCTCCGACTGCGAGTATCGCCAGACTTCAACTAAGGCCCTTCCTTCCCCAGGTACCTCCGAGGCCAATCCCCCTTCACCTACCTATCACATCATCAAGTCTGGAGAAAACCTTACCCTTATCAGCAGAAAATACGGACTCAGTGTCAGGGAACTCAAGGAAATCAATGACCTCGAAGGAGATGTCATCTACCCCGGCAAGAAACTTAAAGTGAGTAAGACTGTAGGAACCCAGCGTGGTACAGGCGAGACTTTTGTCCATTCTGGAAGTTTTATGCAACAGTTTTACCTACATCGGCCCACCCGGGATGTCTTCCTCCAAGGAGATCAACAAGGCCGACTGGCACGACTCTACGGAGTAGTTTTGGAGAACTATCATCAATCAGGCATTCTCTATCATATGATCGGTGTTAATGGAGCTAAATTTGAGAATTACAATTCCTCTTCCCAATTTCATAAGCATGTACAAGCCCTGAAACCGGATCTGATCATCATTTCGTTGGGTACCAATGAAGCCGTCAATGGCTACTTCAACGAAAATAAATTTTACAAGGAAGTAGACGACTTGATCCATGACCTTGAAATCCACAATCGTTTCGCAGATATTTTGATTACCACTCCTCCGGATTCCTATAAATCAAAGTCTTATGCCAATCCTACTGTAGGTAAGATTACCAAAGTTCTTTCCACATACGCCACCGAAAATGACCTGGCTTGCTGGAATTTTTACAATTTGATGGGAGGAAGTGGCAGCATAAAGGATTGGCACAGGTATTACCTGGCACAAAACGATAAATTGCACCTGACAAAACCTGGCTATGAATTGCAGGGAAAGCTTTTGTATGAGGCCCTAATCAAAGGATATGAATCTTTCAGGAATCGCAGATAACCTTCCCGAATTCTTGCATGAGGCCTTTGTCCACGATCCCAAGGTGGCGGTCATGTTCAATTCCCGGTGGTTTCTTTACACCTTCCTCCTTTTTTTGGGCATCTATATTCTGCTGGCAGATCAAAAAAAAAAGAGAATCATCTATGTCACCCTCTTCTCCCTGTTTTTTTATTATAAATCCAGCGGCTGGCACTTTGTCCTTCTCCTGATTTCCACCATTGTTGATTATATTCTGGGACTCATGATCTTCATGTACCAGCATGAAGGAGTGCTGAGACGGCCAGTCAAGTTTATGGGCAAGACCCGTTACTTCATAGACCTTTCTGTGTGGTTTGGCTATGACTCCGAGCAAAGAGGTAGGGGAATCATTTCTCCCTTCAAAGAGGCTTTCATTTCCTTTTTTGAGGCGGTGGTGAGCATGCTCGATAGCATCGTCAACTTTTTTTACACGCCTTATCAAGCAAGGAGAAAGCAGGGTTTTTTCCTCATTCTCAGCCTCATCGTCAACCTTGGGATGCTGGCCATATTCAAGTACACCAACTTTTTTATAGAAAATATCAACCTCTTTTTGGATCGGCCCATTGGGTTGACCCATATCGCTCTGCCGGTGGGAATTTCCTTTTTCACCTTTCAGACGATGAGTTATACCATAGATATCTTTAGGAAAAAGCTCCAACCCGTCAACAATCCTTTAGATTTTGCCTTTTACGTAAGCTTTTTTCCCCAATTGGTGGCTGGTCCTATCGTCAGGGCCTCCGAATTTATCCCTCAGATACGGGCAGATATCAAGGTATCTAAGGAAGACATCAGCAAGGGGATCATGCTGATTACCATAGGCTTATTTAAGAAAGCTGTCATCTCCGACTACATCAGCACTACCTTTGTGGACCAGGTATTTGAAGTACCGACCATTCATACGGGCTTTGAAAACCTGTTGGCAGTCTATGGTTATGCCCTTCAAATTTTTTGCGACTTTTCGGGATATTCGGATATGGCCATTGGCATAGGGCTTCTTTTGGGATATCGCCTTCCCCTCAACTTCAATGCCCCCTATCAGTCAACCAGCATTCAAGAATTTTGGCGACGCTGGCACATTTCTCTTTCTTCCTGGCTGAGGGACTATCTTTATATTTCTCTAGGAGGAAATCGAGGTGGCAAAGTCAAGACTTATGTCAACCTTATCATTACCATGCTGCTTGGAGGGCTTTGGCACGGAGCCAGTTGGCTATTTATCATTTGGGGTGCCCTTCATGGGATCGCCCTTGCCTTTGACCGGATGTTGAAAGATACCGGGACTTATCTTCGACGCCGGATGCTGGATGTCCTGGATGCCAGAGCTGCCAGGAGAGGGGTCAGTCGCTCCTACAAATTTGAGAGAAGTACCTTTTACCTGATTCTATCTGTGATCAGTCATATCCTGGGTGTCCTTCTCACCTTTCATTTTGTCTGCTTTTGCTGGATATTCTTCCGTGCTACCTCGCTGGAACAGGCCTTTGCCATTCTGGAGCAGATTGCCAATAATTTCCATGCAGAAGTCGCCTGGCAGGTCCTGACCAATCCGGCCAATCAATGGACCTGGGTGCTCATGTGCCTGGGCTTCTTGCTTCATTATATCCCGGACAACCTCGACGGAGTTTTTCAGAAAGGATTCATCAAGGCCCCCCTTATCCTCAAATCTTTTGCCCTGGCTATCGTTATTTGGGTGGTGATGATGGTACAGAGCCAGACCGGTGGAGAGCAACCCTTCATCTATTATCAATTCTAAGGAAAAGCATGGAGACCTACCTCGCCCTTTTGAGGGGTATAAATGTGGGGGGAAGGAATAAAATCAAGATGGCTGACCTAAGGGCCCTGATCGCTCAATTGGGCCTTCAGGATGTTATGACCTACATCCAATCCGGCAATCTCCTATTCAGATCCGAGATTTTATCGGAAGAAAAACTTCGGCGAGCCATCGAACAAAAAATCAGGGAGGTCTATCAATATGAAGTAAAGGCGCTGGTGATTCCCTTCTCCGAATGGGAGCATGCTTATCAGAACAATCCCTTTTTGGATGCTCAGGATAAAGCCCTCAAATTTCTTCACCTTAGCTACCTGGGTGAGATCCCTGACAAAGAAAAATACCAAACCCTGGCCCAAACGGTATCGGGAGAGGATGAAATCGCTCTTGGCCGCCGGTGCATCTACCTTTTCGCTCCCGGATCTTATGCCCGAAGTACCTTCACCAATGATTACATCGAGAAAAAGCTGGGACTTCGAGCCACGACAAGAAACTGGAGGACAGTAGGCAAACTGGTGGAACTGGGCAGGAAGATATCAGCCTAGGAGGTCTGATCCAGGAGCCGTCCCAATACAGCCTCGAAATCCTTGAGGTAAAGCATATTGGGGCCATCGCTGAGGGCTTCTTCCGGATTGGGATGTACTTCAAAAAAATATCCATTTGCCCCAAACCCTTTGGCAGCATAGGCCATATGAGGGACAAATCTACGATCTCCCCCCGTCTTGCCCCCGGCTGCCCCCGGTCGCTGTACCGAGTGGGTACAATCCATCACTACCGGAAACCCCATTTCTTGCATCAGAGAAATGTTGCGAAAATCCACCACCAGGTTTTGATAGCCAAACATGCTTCCTCTCTCGGTCAGTAATATATGTTCATTGCCTGTGGAGCGGATTTTTTCGACGGGGTGTCTCATTTCCTCACCGGAAAGGAACTGTGCCTTTTTGATATTCACGACATTCCCACTTTCCCCTGCTGCCAATAGTAGTTCGGTTTGTCGGCAGAGGAAGGCCGGTATTTGAAGGACATCAATATGCTGAGCGGCGACGCTGGCCTGCCATGCTTCATGGATGTCTGTGGTTAGGGGGAGATCAAATCTTTTTTTGACTTCTGCGAGCATCGAAATCCCCTCTTCTATTCCCGGCCCCCGATAAGAATGAATGGAGGTGCGATTAGCTTTGTCAAAAGAGGACTTGAAGATGATGGTCAGGCCAAACTTCTCTTCCAGCCGTTTGAGTTCCTCCCCTACCCTCAAAAGGAGGTCTTGACTTTCTATCACGCAGGGGCCGGCAATGACAAAGGGGGCTTGACGAAGCTTAGTGTAAATAGTAGACATCAATTTTTATGTTTTAGAGGGTAAAGTTTGATTAAAAAACGGGGATTCAGCACATGAGCATTACCCCTAAGCTCCTGAATACCAGTTGCATTTATCCACTTCTCTTGGTATTTTCTGTCCTGAAATTTATACAGCAAGACCAGACCTACAGTTGGGAGGAATACCTTAGCATCGAAGGGCAATCCCCTCAAAAACTCGAGTACCTCGACAGAAAGATCGTCGGGATGGCTGGAACCAGCAAGCGCCACAATAAGATCATTCACAACATAGCCCTATACCTTGGTTCCCAACTCTAAGGAAGTAAGTGCAATTTTTACACAGAGAACATCAGAGTGGAATCTGGTAGATCTGAATCACTCCCTTCAGCTTCTTATCTTCGACTACCAGGAGGGAATTGATCTTATGATGGAGCATGAGAAACTCAGCTTCTACAAGTTTTCTATTGGGGCGGACCTGCTTGGGATTAGGGGTCATGACCTGTTGGGCTTCCATAATGAAAAAGCGTTCTCGAAAAGTCTCCATGGCCCTTCGGAGGTCTCCATCGGTAATGATTCCAGCGATGTTTTCTTCTTCGTCCAAGACGATCACCAGTCCCAAGCGGCCCTTGCTGATGGCATAGATCACCTCTGGTAGGGGACTGTCCTGACCTAGGGTAGGCAATTCATCTCTGCGCATTACCTCCTCGACAGTGGTTACCAGGCGCTTACCAAGGCTACCGCCCGGATGAAAACGGGCAAACTCCTCTTGCTGAAAATCCTTGGCCTTCATCAATGCGATAGCCAGGGCATCTCCCATCACCAATTGAGCCGTAGAAGAAGAAGTAGGTGCCAGGTCCAGGGGGCATGCCTCCTGTGTAACTTGGGTAGAAAGGGTCCAGGTAGCTTGTCGGGCAAGTGTGGAGTGAGGATTACCCGTAAAAGCAATCAAGGGATGGTGATTTTCCCGAAAAAAGGGAAGCAATTGAAGGATTTCATTGGTTTCACCACTTTGAGAAATAGCCAAAATGAAATCTCCCGGGCTGATCATGCCCAAATCGCCGTGGATGGCTTCAGCCGGATGGACAAAATAACTGGCCGTCCCCGTGCTGGAAAGGGTAGCCGCTATCTTTCTGCCAATGAGGCCGGATTTTCCCATACCCAAGACAGCTAGTTTGGTTTGGCTTCCCAGCAAGGCTTTGACAGCCTCCTCAAATTGATCGTCCAGCCGCTCAGTAAGACCTTGGAGGGCCTGGATTTCCACTTCCAGCACCTCCCTGGCCCATTCTTTAAGTTGACTCATGCCACAAATATGGCTTTTTTCCTCATGAAATCCGCTCTACTCCTGCATCGCTACGCTTGTACTGCTGCTGACTTTCGGGGCAGGTAGCTATATCTTCTTCATTGAACTCCAGGCGATGGCCGTATTCGCTCATCCATCCTATTTGACGGGCGGGATTCCCTACGATCAGGGCGTAAGGAGGCACATCTTTGGTCACGACCGATCCGGCACCCACAAAACAGTACTTGCCCAGTCTGACTCCACAAACAATGGTGGCATTGGCACCCACAGAAGCTCCTTGCTCCAGGTAGGTCTCGTCATACTGTCCCCTGCGCACGACACCTGAACGGGGATTCTTGACATTGGTAAAGACCATGGAAGGGCCCAGAAACACATCGTCCTCACAAATTACCCCCGAATAAAGGGAGACATTGTTCTGAACTTTCACATTGTTTCCCAATTTGACACCCCCGGCGATAAAGACATTCTGTCCAAGGATGCATCCCTCTCCCAAGGCGGAGTTGGACATGACATGGCAAAAATGCCAAATTTTGCTTCCCTTCCCGATCTCTGCGGGTTCGTCGACAAGGGCAGTTTCGTGTACGAAATAGTCAGTCAATGTATTGGTATTAAGTTGTTTGTCGTCAATATTTCTTTCTACTCATAATGAGAAGGTTAAATTAAATTCCTCAGCCCAGATTTTGGAAACAGTAGGGCTTGGAAAATCATCTGCTCTGTTTAAATGGCATAATCTCCCTCGTAGAGGGCCTGATTGCCAGGCTGGGCATACCATTCAATCGTAGCTTTTAGCCCTTGGTTCAGGCTGTGAGCCGGGATCCATCCGGTGATTTTCCTTAATTTGAATGCATCTCCACAAAGGCGCTCTACCTCACTCCCACTCGGCCTCAATCGCTGGGGGTCCTCGAGCAGAGTAGCCTGAGGATGGATCATTTCGATCAGTTTTTCGGCCAATTTGCCAATGCTGATTTCATGGCCAGTGGCGATGTTGAGGATCTGTCCCAAGGTTTCTTCCTTTTGAGCTACCATTTCCAAAGCCTCTACATGGTCAGATACATAGAGAAAATCACGGGTCGGATGGGGGTTGCCAAGCTTGATTTCTTTTTGTTTTCTGAGCAACTGGATGATCAGAGAAGGGATGACCGCTCGCAGCGACTGCCGGGGACCATAATTGTTGAAGGCCCTGAGGATGGTCAGAGGGAAGCCAAAGCTGTGCATGTATGAGGTTGCCAGGGCTTCCGCAGCGATCTTGCTAGCACTGTAAGGAGACTGGGCCTGTAGGGGGTGGGTCTCGGCGATAGGGACCTCGCGGGCTGTACCATAGACCTCGGAAGAACTCATCAGGAGGAACCTGGCCCTGCCCTGCTTCTTTATGGCTTCAAGAAGGTGGAGGGTCCCCTTGACATTGACATCCAGATAACTCTCCGCAGCCAGGTAGGAATAGGGAATGGTAATAAGGGCAGCCAGGTGGAAGACTACATCGACTCCCTGTAGGGCCTCATCAACCCTTGCCCGATCCCGTATATCCCCCATAAAAATCTCCACAGATCGCCTTTCTTCCTTTTCCAGGGTGGAAAGCCAACCTATGGACTGAAAGGAATTGTAGAGAACAAAGGCCCTGACCTCCCATCCCTGGCGGATGAGGTGGCCGACCAAGTGGCTTCCGATAAAGCCCTCGGCTCCGGTTACAAGAGCCTTACCCCTGCTCATAAATTGTACTGATTAAAAACGGCCTTGGTCGATTCGTAGTCCTCCACCTGACCTATGTCCATCCAGAATTCATTGATAAAATAGGAATGAAGGACTTCATCCGCCTGCATCATCCGCTCAAAGAGTGTGGTCATATCGGTATGGCTGCGAGGAGAGAGGTAGGACAGGGCTTGAGGTTCGAGCACGTAGATACCCGCATTGACAAAGCACTTCTGTCGGGGTTTTTCTTCCAGGGAAAGTATCCTGGCATTTCGGGTGTGCACCACTCCAAAGGGCAATTGGTAGTTGTACTCATGGATGCACATGGTAGCCAAACCTCCTTTTTCAAGGTGAAAATTGAGGAGAGATTCAAAATTGAGGGTAGTGATGAGGTCGCCATTCATGACGATAAAAGGCTCCTCGAAGCTCTCTTCAATCAGAGAAAGGGGGCCGGCAGTTCCCAGGGCTTGATGCTCCTCCACATAGGTGATGTCTGTGCCAAAGGACTCGCCCCTGCCAAAGTATTCCTTGATGGCCTCGGATTTGTAGTTGACACAAAAGTAAAAATCCCTGAACCCGTAACTGAGAAAAGATTCCAGGATCAATTGTAAGATGGGCTTGTGGCCCAGGGGAAGCATAGGCTTAGGGAGCTCCCGGGTCAGTTCTCCCAGTCTTTTTCCAAGACCTCCGACCATAAGGACGACCTTGTTTTTCTTCTTGGCCACCTGCTCCAGTTCGATTTTCTCTACATCGATCAACCTCATTTCATGGTCGACTACCGGAAGGTAGGGGGTAAGAGGGTGCCTGAACCCTCCTTTGGGTAACTGCTCCTCTGCTCCGGCTATTCTTTTGTGGGGATAAGGATTGAGAATGTCTCCGATCTGATGCGTATGGGTAAGAATGGCCCTTCGTATCTCTGACTCTGAAATACTGCCGAGTAATTTGCCGGCCTTATCTACCACAGCCAGAAAGGGCACAGCAGAATGCTCCATGCGTCGGAGGATATCTTCTAGGCCAAGGTCTTCGTCGTAGATGATGACGTAAGGGTTCATGATGAGGGTCTGGGGTGAGAGAATAAAATTAGCTCGATCTTTTGTGGCAAAATAACAGCAGGGAGCCAAGAAAATGAACAAAAGCCCGGATAAATCCTACATCTAATTATGGGGGAAATGGGGAGGCTACATTTGGCACAGAAACGAAGCGGAAGGCGTTTTATTCTTTTGGATAAAAACCTATTTTTGTAGATGCTTTTTTTCATCACCTAAGCTATTTGAATAATATATGCTACGTTCTAAAATTGCCGGACTAGGCTATTACGTCCCTGAAAATGTCGTGACCAACGATGACCTTTCCAAGATCATGGATACTTCTGACGAATGGATTCGCGAGCGTTCAGGCATAGAAGAAAGAAGATATTTCACCGAAGGCAAGGATACGGTATCAGGTATGGGAGTAGCGGCCTCCAAGATCGCCTTGGAGAGGGCCCAGATACCTGCCGAAGACATTGACCTGATCATTTTTGCCACCCTCAATCCCGATTATATGTTTCCCGGTTCGGGCGTCTTGGTACAGCGTGAACTGGGCCTTCACACCCAAGGAATACCCGCGCTTGACATTAGAAATCAATGCTCAGGCTTTGTGTATGGCCTTTCGGTTGCGGACCAGTTTATCCGCACTGGCATGTACAAGAATGTCCTCATGATCGGTTCAGAAATTCACTCCTCTGGCCTGGATTTTAGCGATCGGGGAAGGGCAGTAACCGTACTCTTTGGAGATGGAGCTGGGGCTGCAGTCCTTACAGCCATAGACAGTGAAGAAGAAAAGGGAGTCCTCACCACCAAGCTACATGCGGATGGCGAACATGCAGAGATGCTGGCTGCCCTTCGTCCTTCGGGTCATCATAAGCCACATATCACCCAGGAGATGTTGAACAAGGGAGAGCAATATCCGGTCATGAATGGGCGCATGGTCTTCAAAATGGCTGTCCAAAAATTTCCAGAAGTCATCAAGGAAGCCCTCGACGAAGTCGGCCATCAGCCACAGGATGTAAACATGTTTATCCCTCACCAGGCCAATCTCAGAATTGCCGAGGCCGTGCGCCAAAGCATGGGATGGTCAGAGGCTCAGGTACACAACAACATCATGAAGTATGGAAATACGACTGCGGCTTCTATCCCTATCGCTTTGACGGAGGCCTGGGAAATGGGCAAGATAAAGGAGGGAGACCTGGTCTGCCTGGCAGCCTTTGGATCGGGATTTACCTGGGCATCGGCTTTGATTAGGTGGTAAGTTCAAACAGGCAGGCAAGGCCCTTACCTTGACTGTCTGTTTTTCTATATCTTTACAAGTCAGTCTTATTGTTTTGGAATTATCGGATGCATCTTCCCTCATCAGGTCAGGGATTGGCACTCAGGACCTCCTTTGGGCAGATTTAGGGGCCGGTACCGGGCTATTTACCCAGGCCTTGATGGACATTCTATCTGACCAGGCCCGCGTACATGCTTTGGATAAAAGTCCAAGGTACCTCTACGACCTTTGGCGGGAGCACAAACAAAGACTTGTCGTCCACGATGGAGATTTTACCCGGGATATGGAACTTCCGCTCCTTGATGGTATACTCATGGCCAACGCCCTCCATTATGTGAAGGAAAAAGAAGGAGTAATGAAGCATATCCTCTCCTACCTCAAAGAAGGTGGAAGATTTTTGTTGGTCGAGTACAACTCTGACCGCCCCAACCCTCCTTGGGTTCCCTATCCTATTTCCTATGGAAAATGGGAAAAGCTTGGAGCGGAATTGGGCTTGGAGGGAGTAGAGAAATTAGGCAGCCTCCCCTCTCGCTATGGCTATCAGGGAATCTACGCTTCTATTGCCCATAAAAGACTTTGATCATTCTACTCAAAAGATCAACTATGAACCTGGAACAAAACAAGAAAAACGCCATGGCTTTTTATGGAACGGCTTTTGAAGGCGATCCTTGCCGTGGGGTAGAAGAATATGTAGGGGATACTTACATTCAGCACAATCCCGTCGTAGAAGATGGACTGGAGGGATTTATCGCTTACTTCGAACGCATGCATCGGGAATATCCCGAAAAGTCAGTGCGCTTTCTTCGCTGTATTGGCGAGGGAGATTTGGTAGCCCTTCACACCCATCAGGTATGGCCGGGAAACGAGGAGTACGTGACCATGGATTTTTTCCGCTTTGATGAAAATGGCAAGATCTGTGAGCATTGGGATTCCATCCAGCAGGTTCCGAAGACAGCCAGTAATGAAAATGGTATGCTCTGAAGGGCCGGCTTTTCTCAGGTAATGGCTAAGGCTGTTAGGCCAGGGGATTCGCTTTCAGGACAATTGGGTATTGGACATTTACTTTTTTGGGCATTTGCCAGCTCGTATTTTCATATTCCGTGCACCCGCCTGTTTAAATCTACCTAATCGATAAACAACAAGTCCTGGAGGGTTCAGGAAGACATTGTTTGGGAATACTCCAACAGGGTTATATCCATTTAATCGGGATAAACTTGAAGCTTTTTCCCTACTTGAAGCTTTTGTTTGAATATTGGGTCATTCCATGTATTTTTGGCGCGAAAAGCATCTAGGAACACACTTACAAGCTAAATTTTCACATGAAACTTCACGAATATCAAGCCAAGGGACTCATTCACAAACACGGAGTACCCGTACAGGAAGGTGTTGTCGCTTCCACTCCTGAAGAAGCTGTCGAGGGAGCAAAAACGCTCTATGAAGAAGGCCCTGAAGGTCAATTTTTTGTCATCAAGGCTCAGATACATGCAGGAGGCCGTGGAAAAGGGACGGTACAAGAGACCGGTTCCAAGGGTGTAGTCGTAGTCAAAGGCTTGGAAGGTGTGGAGAAAGCCGCCAAAGAAATACTGGGAGGTACCCTGGTGACCATCCAAAATGAGGCCATTGGAGGAAATAAAGTCAACAAAATTCTCATCGCCAAGGACATGTATTACGACGGTCCTTCGGAGCGCAAGGAATACTACCTCTCCATCATGATGGACCGTCAGCGTCAGCAGGACGTCATCATCGCCTCTACAGAAGGAGGTGTCAACATTGAGGAAGTCGCCGAAAATACTCCCGAGCGCATTGTGAAGGAGTGGATCGACCCCACGGTAGGCCTTCAGGATTTCCAACTGCGTAAGTTGGCATTTGACCTGGGTTTTGAAGGGCAAGCCTTCAAAAATGCTACCAAGTTGATCGGAAGCCTCTATGAAGCATACAAGGCCACTGATGCCGACCTGATCGAGATCAATCCTCTTTTCAAGGCTTCCGACGACAAGGTTCTGGCTGTAGACTGCAAAATGTCCATTGACGGAAATGCCCTCTACCGCCATCCCGATATTGCTGAGATGAGAGACATCGCCGAGGAAGATCCTTTGGAGGTGGAAGCCGGAAAATACGGACTCAACTACGTCAAGCTGGACGGAAATGTAGGCTGTATGGTAAATGGAGCCGGACTGGCCATGGCCACCATGGATATGATCAAGATGTCCGGTGGTGATCCCGCCAACTTCCTCGACGTAGGAGGGGGTGCCAGTGCCGAGACTGTCGAACAGGGTTTCCGCATTATTCTTCAAGATCCAAAAGTCAAGGCTATCCTCCTCAATATCTTTGGAGGCATCGTGCGATGCGACCGGGTCGCCAATGGAGTCGTGGAAGCATACAAAAACATCGGTGACATCAAGGTGCCTATTATTGTTCGCCTTCAGGGAACCAATGCCGTAGAGGCCGCCAAAATCATCGATGAATCAGGACTCAAGGTTACTTCTGCCGTTACCCTGACCGAGGCTGCAGACAAGGTAAAGGAAGCCCTTTCCTAAGGAAAAAAACGTTCTGAATAAGAAAAGGGAGGGTGCATACGCGCTTTTCCTTTTTTTATTGTATATAGTTGGCTGAATTTCAAGTACTTTTCCCTACAGCCTTGTATTTTGCATGCAATTGGCGAAAAACCTTACATCCCAGTCAGCAAGTTTGAACTGTAAACCCTGAATTTTAACGGCTGACACATTTCAGATTTTCTTACATCGTCTTTGGTCCTATTATTGGGGTAATGTGATCATGGGCTGATAGCCCCCCCTCATCCCAATCAAAACCATTATGTCTAGTGCTGTGAAATATGGCCCACTGACGATATTCCTATTACTTGGTCTCTTCTATTGCCTCCCCGGCAAAGGCCAAAGCATATTCCTGGAAGAAGATTTCGATTCCTGGTTTTCGAGCTGTGCCCCCGGATGGACCTGCAGCCAGGCCAAAAATTGCAGTGGTACCGCCTGCCAGTGGGAGCGACAAGACCAACTTCCTTCTGCTGGTAGTCCTTCTACCCTGGACTGCGGGGGAGGAGGCTTTTACGCCCGGGTACACAGCTCGGGCCTTGCCCCGGGAGAGGAACCCTTTCTTCTTTCTCCCTTGATCGACCTTAGCATACATACCGACAGTACGGATTTGCTCTG
Organism: uncultured Bacteroidia bacterium; assembly: GCA_964564415.1. Lineage (GTDB taxonomy): Bacteria > Bacteroidota > Bacteroidia > J057 > J057 > JALEFZ01. The sequence continues at coordinate 24,481 of CAZMAV010000034.1, forward strand.
GTTTTTTTGCTTGATCAATTCTAGCCTGGGCAACACTGATTCTGATACCTTATGGCTGGACGCCTCTGCGGATGCCGGGGTCAGCTGGACCCCCGTTTGGTTCAATGACAGTGTATACCAAAGCTGGACCCCACAGCGCGTTGTCCTTCCCAGGTCTTTTTACACCGAGGATTTTCGTTTTCGATTCAGGGCCAGCTCTAACTTTAGCCAGGGTGATATAGGAGTGGATAATGTCGAACTGCGGGAGGAATTTCCTTCCTGTCAGGCTGCTCCCTCCAACATTGCCGTGAAGGGAGATACCCTGATTTGTGCCAATGCCAATAGCGACCCTCTTTTTCTCTCCACAGACTACGTCGGAAGGGCCAACTACCAATTTGCCTTGACCGATTCTCTCAACCGCATCATTTCGGTATTTGCCGGTAATAGCCTTGAAGCCGATCAACTCCCCGAGGGTGTGTATCGGCTATGGGGGATTTCCTACTCAGGGGCTTTGACTTATTTTCCCCTGCAAAACCTGGGCAGCATCAGTGCAGGTCAGTGCCTTGTAATTTCTACCAATAGCATCCGGCTGGAAATCTATCAACCTCGTCTCAGCATTGGGATTCAATCCGACTACAATGGTTTTGAAGTGAGTCATTTTGGAGGAAGAGATGGCAAAGCCAAGGTAGAGGTAAGCGGGGGAGTAGCTCCTTATGAAATCATATGGGAGACCCCTACTCCTATTTTTGGTCCTCAGGCCAATGTACTGCCTGCAGGTACCTTTGACATAAGGGTAAAAGATAACCTTGGCTGTGAGATCACAGGTAGCCTTACCTTGACCCAGCCTGACAGCCTCCAACTTATGCTGGAGGTACTTGAAGCACCCATCTGCCCTTCGGATAGCCAGGGTCGCCTTTCTTCCATAGTCGAAGGAGGGGTAGCACCCTACACCTGGTCCTGGTCTAGCGGAGACAGCTCAGAGCAGGTAAACGGCCTTCCCGCAGGTAGCTACACCTTGAAGCTTACAGACGCCAATGGACACAGCAAGGTCGACAGCATAAGCCTGGGCGATGGCCTTCCGATGGAGGTAAGCTTTGAGCTTGATTCACCTATTTGTTCGGCCTTGAGCCTCTCAGAGGTCGAGGTCAGCGTAGAGGGTGGAAGCCCTCCCTATCAGTACCTTTGGAGCGATGGAGCAAGGGTTTCTTCGCGGGTCAATCTTCCTGTGGGAGTCTATCAGCTAAATGTAGAGGATATAAATGGATGCGAGGTCAGCAAAGAAATAGACATTTTTGTAAATGAGGACACCCTCAGCCTGGAGGGCATGGTCATGGGGATCTCCTGTGCCGGGGATAGCTTGGGTGATATCCTTCTTGAAATTGAAGGTGGGCATCCCCCCTACCAAATAGCCTGGAACAATGGAGAAAGCGCTTCCGGCCTTTGGTCTCAACCGCCCGGTACCTATTCGGTAAGGGTGGAAGACCAAGCAGGTTGTAACTCGGAAAAGAGTTTTGTAGTAGCTCCTCCACCTGCACTGGAGGTAAAGGCCAATGTTGTCGCTGACAGAGGCGGTCAGAGCGGAAGCCTGGAATTGGAAGTAAGGGGTGGAAGTCCCCCCTACTTCATCGAATGGCAAAACGGAAGCCAGGGTCCTGCCCTGGATAGCCTTCCCAGCGGAGAATATTCTTTCAGCATCATCGATGAAAAGGGCTGCCTCCTGGACTCCACCCTACTTTTGCCCTACGACCCCAGCCTGGCCCTGCCATGTCAGAATCTTGAGTTAGGATTTTCTCCAAATGGAGATGGAATTAATGATTTCTTCGAGATCCCCTGCTTGGAGTCCTATCCCCGCAATAAGCTTGAAATTTTTAACAGATGGGGACAGGTGCTCTACCAAACCCAGAACTATAACCAGGATTGGGAGGGGAGTGTAGAGGGCAAAGCCCTCCCCGAGGGAAGCTATTTTTGGGTGGCCACCCTTTACATTGGAACCCGCATCATCCAACTCAACGGAACCCTTAGCCTCATCAGATAAGCATCGACATGAAAAAACTACTATATACCCTAAGTTTGACCCTGCTGGGATCTATGTTCAGTCCTGTTTTTGGGCAGGAAGAGCCGATCTTGACCCAATACCGGACCAATATGTTTTTGATTAATCCGGCAGCCTTGGCCCACAACGGGGTCCATGAAGTGAGACTCAATTACAGACAACAGTGGCAAAAACTGAACTTTAGCCCTCGAACCGCAGTCTTGACCTACACAGGATTTATGGACAGCAAAAATGGCCTCGGTATTAGCATCATGCATGACAGTTGGGGCAATAGCATGAGAAACGGCGTCAAACTGGGTTATTCCTATCGGCTACCCCTGGGATATCCGAGGGAGCGAGGACAAAATTTTCTTTCTATGGGCCTTTCAGTAAAAATGCTGCAGTACCGAATGGACCTTTCTAATGTTCACTTTGTAGACCCCAGCGATCCGGCTATCTCCAGCAACGCTGATCAATTTCTGGCAGGAGATGTTGCTTTTGGACTTTTTTACCACAATGAGAATTTCTACACGGGACTTTCCAGCCCTAACCTCATCCAGACCAATAATTACCTTCCTTTTAACGACCAGTCCGGGGTACTCTCACGGCTCCAGCGCTATTACTTTTGGGTACTGGGCTATAAATTCGATTATGGCAATGTCAAAATAGAGCCCAGCATCATGATGAGAAAGATTGCCTCTACTCCTTATCAAATGGAGGGAACTGTCAGGTTTTACCTCAATGAGGAAAGCCTTATTCTCGGTCTTTCCTACAGGACCGGTTGGATTGGAGGACTTATGTTGGGTATCAACCACAAAAGCATGAAATTCATTTATTCCGCTGATTTCATGCCCCTGCGAAACGATCCCAACCGCCCCTTTGGTCCCTCTCACGAACTAATCCTGGGGATTGACCTGGGAGAATTCAACACCGACTGGAAGCGGGCCTATTACGTGCCTCGAAGGTAATCCTCATTTCTATATAGACGAAAAAACCAGGCAAAGCCAAAGCTTGCCTGGCATTTATGGGTACATACGCCTATACATCACCCATTGGAAAGAACGCTGAATTCATGGCAGTGTACACAATGGATACTTAACCAACATCATTTATTAGCCAAAAAACTGGTCGGTTTCGGTGGAGCCCTTCATGGCTGTGGTCGAGGATTTACCTCTGGTAATGGTATTCTGAACTGCGTCGAAGTAGCCCGTACCGACAAAGGTCTGATGCCTAGTGGCCCGGTATCCTTCGGATTCATGTCCAAACTCCCTCTCCTGCAACTGGCTGTAGGCATACATCCCCTCTTTTGCGTATCCGGCAGCCAATTCAAACATGGAATTGTTGAGGGCATGCCATCCAGCCAGGGTAATGAATTGGAACTTATACCCCATGGCATTGAGCTCCTCCCTAAAGGTCTTCATGGTCTCATCGTCAAGGTTGGCTTTCCAGTTGAAGGAGGGAGAGCAGTTGTAGGCCAATTTTATGTCGGGATATTCGCTCTTAAGGGCTTCTGCAAATTTCCTGGCCTGCTCGAGGTTGGGCTTGGAAGTCTCCATCCATACCATATCGGCAAAGGGTGCGTAGGCCAGTCCTCTGGCAATACAGGCATCGAGGCCGTTTTTGACGTAGTAAAACCCTTCGGCTGAGCGTTCGCCTGTCAGGAATTCTCTGTCGCTAGGATCGACGTCGGAGGTAATCAGGTTAGCGGCATCGGCATCTGTACGGGCGATCAAAAGGGTAGAAGTTCCCAGGACGTCTGCGGCAAGGCGGGCAGCCACGAGTTTATTTACTGCTTCGTTTGTAGGGACGAGAACCTTTCCTCCCAGGTGTCCACACTTTTTGGCTGAAGAAAGTTGATCTTCGAAGTGTACGCCGGCAGCTCCGGCCTCAATCAGGGCCTTCATCAGCTCAAAGGCATTGAGGTTACCCCCAAATCCAGCCTCGGCATCAGCGACGACCGGTACCATCCAATCAATGTCTGTTTGCCCATTCATCCAATGGATCTGATCCGTGCGCATCAGGGCATTGTTGATGCGTCTGACCATCTTAGGGACAGAATCCACAGGATAGAGAGATTGATCAGGATACATCTGTCCGGCTGAGTTTCCATCACCAGCGACCTGCCATCCAGAGCAATAGATGGCATTGAGGCCGGCCTGTACTTCCTGGACGGCTTGGTTTCCGGTCAGGGCTCCGAGTCCACAGACGGGACCTTCCTTATGGATTCCTTCCCAGAGCTTTTTGGCACCTTCTTCAGCCAGGGTGTAGGCCACTTGTAAAGAACCTCGGAGGTTGACCACGTCTTCGGCTGTGTAGGGGCGAGAAGTTGTTTTCCATCTGGGATTGGACAGCCATTCGCTTACGAGTGCATCGATTTGTTGAGCACGATTTTTCATTGTCTTTGATTTTGCAATTAAAAGCAGAGCTTATTTGGTGGAGGCAGAAGGTTTGAGCTTGGGCATTAGCATTGCAGGATAAAGGAGCCTTCATCATTTTTCCCAATCAGGATCATCTATAAAGAGTGGTCAGATTTGTTTGTAGGCCTTGAGAGTGAGGAACTCTTCGAGTTCATCCGCTACGACCAGTTCGTCAAATAACCTGGCAGCTTCTTCAAATTTACCCTGGTTGAAGGTTTCTTCCCCTACCCTGTTGCGCAGTTGGCTCAACTGGTCGGTGAGTAGTTCACGGTAGAGGTCAAGGTTTATTTCCCGTCCGTCTTCCAGTTTTGCCTTAGGGTGCTTAATCCATTGCCAGACCTGGGTTCGGGATATTTCGGCAGTAGCAGCATCCTCCATGAGGTTGTAAATGGGGACACATCCATTTCCTCTTAGCCAGGCTTCGATGTACTGAATTCCGACGTCTATATTTTTTCTAAGGCCTTCCTCAGTGATGTTTCCCTCGGGTACAGCAATCAGGTCCTGGGCGCTGACATTGACGTCTTCACGCTTTCGATGAATCTGATTAGCATCGGGCATGTAGGCATCGAAGCGTTCGTAGGCGATGGGTACCAGTCCAGGGTGGGCGACCCAGGTACCATCATGGCCGGCTTTTGCCTCTCTTTCTTTGTCGGCAGCGACTTTGTCAAGGGCTTGCTGGTTTGCCTCGGGGTCATTCTTGATGGGTATTTGAGCAGCCATTCCCCCCATTGCGTGGACATCGCGCTTGTGGCAGGTCTGTATGACCAGGGAAGTATATGCCTCCATAAAGGGCACGGTCATGGTAATCTGATCGCGGTTGGGCATGAGAAACTCCTCTATGCCGCCAAATTTCTTTATGAAGGAGAAGATATAGTCCCAGCGCCCACAGTTAAGGCCAGCTGAGTGGTCCCTGAGTTCGAAGAGAATTTCATGTAGCTGAAAAGCAGCAGGTAAGGTTTCGACCAGAACAGTAGCCTTGATGGTACCTAGGGGAAGGCCCATCTTGCTTTGGGCATGGATGAAGATTTCATTCCAAAGGCGGGCTTCGAGGTAGCTTTCCAATTTGGGGAGGTAAAAATAAGGGCCTGAGGAACGAGCCAGGAGGGTATGTGCATTGTGGAAAAGGTATAGGGCAAAGTCCATGATGGACCCGCTGACTTCCTGGCCATCTACAAGAATGTGTTTGTCGGTAAGGTGCCATCCCCGAGGCCTTACCATGAGGGTGGCGACTCCTTCATTAAGGGTGTAGAACTTCCCCTTTCTTTCATCCTTGAAGGTGATGGTGCGGTTGACGGCGTCGCGTAGGTTGATTTGTCCCTGTATGTTGTTTTCCCAGGTAGGCGAATTGGAGTCTTCAAAATCAGCCATGAAGACTTTTGCTCCTGAATTCAGGGCATTGATGACCATTTTTCTGTCTACGGGACCAGTAATCTCTACCCTTCTGTCCTGAAGGTCCTGAGGAAGGGGGGCTACAGTCCAGTCACCTTGACGGATGGCTAGGGTCTCGGCGAGGAAGTCGATTTCTCCCTTTTGTGCCAATGCTTGCTGTGCATCTGACCTTTGCTCAAGGAGGGATTGGCGCTGAGCATTGAACCTGCGCTGAAGTTCGGCGACCAAAGTAAGGGCTTGGGGAGTGAGGATTTCCTCAAAGCCAGGCTGAAGGGGAGCTTTGATCTCGACTCCTTTGGGTAAGGTAGCTGTGTAGGTAGGCGTCATATGTGAGAAAGTATTTCCAATCGGTTGACCCAAAGGTAGGAATAGCGAAAATCAAAATCAAGCGAATATTCGCTAAATGTGATTATTCGCATTTATTTTAGCTTTCGCGCATGGAAAAAAGTCAATATTTGGCGGAATTATGTTGCTTTTACCTTTGGCTTTCTTCATTTTTGGTTAAATAGAATCCCCCGAAGCACCGACTTTCCCCTTTATTTCATGCTGATCAACAAACAGAACATACGCCTGATTTTTGGACTGAAGCTCAGGCAACTGCGCATTCAGAAGGGTCTTTCCTTTGCGCAGCTCTCCCAGGAGGCTGGAGTTTCTGTCTCCTATCTCAACGAAATAGAAAAGGGGAAAAAATATCCAAAGACCGATAAAATAATCGCCCTGGCCCAGGCCCTTGACGTTTCCTACGACCAACTGGTCTCCCTCAAGCTCAACAAGAAGATGGCTCCGGTGGCAGAACTGCTAAATTCGGGTATACTCGAATCCTTACCCCTCGAACTTTTTGGCCTTGATCCTTCTACCCTTTTAGAACTCATCTCCAATACGCCCACCAAGATCAACGCCTTTATCAGTACGATACTCAAGATCGCGCGCAACTACGAGATGTCAGAGGAACACTTCTACTTCGCTGCCCTGCGCTCCTATCAGGAAATGCAGGACAACTACTTTGATGAACTAGAAGAGAAGGTGCAGGAGTTTTGTAGAGTCGCCGACCTCTCGGTAAAACCTCCGGTGGATTCCACCAGGTTCAATGAAATTCTCATCCGGGATTATGGCTATCGCATAGAGGAACTACCCGTGCATCAAAGCGAGCATCTCGGTCGCTTTCGCTCGGTCTACCTCAAAGACAAGGGGCTCTTGTTGATCAATCCCAAGCTCACCGGGATTCAGCGCTCCTTTCTGCTGGCCAAGGAAATAGGATTTAACTTTCTGGAGATGGAGGAAAGACCCATGACCTCCTCCATGTTTGAAGTAAAGTCCTTTGAAGAGGTGCTGAACAACTTCAAGGCCTCCTATTTTTCAGTGGCCCTCCTGCTCAATCGGGAGCAGATGGTCGCGGATCTTGAAAAGTTTTTCTCTCGTGAGACGTGGGATGGCAAGGCTTTTTTGGGACTGATGGGAAAATACCAGGCCTCCCCTGAGATGTTTCTGAGCCGCGCCACCAACCTCCTTCCCAAGTACTTTGACCTGGACAATATATTTTTCCTCAGGTTCAACAACGACCAGAAGAAGGAGGACGAGTATTACTCCATCACGAAGGAAATTCACCTCAATCGCCTACACTCTCCCCATCGCAACGACCTGGAGGAGCATTATTGTAGGCGCTGGGTGTCTATCCGCATCCTCAGGCAGCTCAACGCCCTTCAAAATGGTAAGCCTATTAAAAGTCCCTTGATCAGCGTGCAGCGATCCAGCTTCAGTGGGTCCAAAAGTGAATATTTTTGCATTTCTATTGCCAAGCCCAATTTTCCTACGCCCAAGTCCAATGTAAGCGTCACCCTGGGCATCAATGTAGACAGCAATTCTAAGAAGAAGATCGAATTTTTGGAGCATCCCGATATCCCTCAGCTCAAAGTAGGGGAGACCTGCCAGCGATGCAGCATTCAAAACTGCGAAGAGCGGGCATCAGCTCCCTTAATTATCCAAGAAAAAGATCAGCAACACGCCATCAAACGACAACTGCGCGAACTCTCGGAGCATTATGCCGGGTAAAGGCTTTATGCTCATCTGGAATCAAATCTTTATCTGTACCATGTATAAGCTCATAGGCTCCGATCAGGAGTAGCTGTTAATCAGCCTTTTATCCATTCCGAATCTCAATTCATCTTTCTACCCTTTCGATCTCAGTCTTCCTTCAAAAAGCTAAATTTAGTATTTATGAAAAAATATGTACTAATCGCGATATAGGAATGGTTTTTGCCTTGAAAGTAGAAGAGTTTTGAGTTTACAAGACTGAAAAATTATAAATTTTCGTACTTTTTTGCGAATGATTCAGCAAAAGAAAAAATTGCTAAGCTTAAATCTATGATTTAATTTTACTTCAATTCCAAGCTTCCTTGCAGCTAGGTAGTCCCACTACACCCATCTAATAACATTCCCAAACCAAGCACCATGGCTTATACTTAGCCTTGGGGGTGATGCTTTATGTACTTTTCCAGGGTACGAGAATTTGACTTTATTCTAATCAATTATAAATCGGGGGTTTTCGTTCTCACTTGTCAATCATGCAGGTACCATTACTATACAAAATGAAAGGCCTACTTTTGGCCTGTGCCATTTTCGTCTTTTTTGGACATGGCAATGCCTATGCTCAGGCTTCAATCGTCCAACAGTGCGAACTGGCTGATTTCGATTCGGTGGGTGTCTTTCACGCCATCTACCTCTGGCCTATTCCGGGTCAGGTGGATCGAGAATACAACTTCACCTCTGACGGGGGACTGCTGACCATTTTTAGCGATGGGACAGCGCAGATCACCGGTAGGGTCGTCAATGCTTCCAATTCCAATTTGCAGTGGGATGTGGACTTCTGGCTGGTCAATCAACTTGACTTTGCCGGATGGTCCGCGCTGGGCAGGGATGTCAAGGTAGAATTGGCACCCCAAGCGGTGGTAACTGCCAACCAGCAAGACTGGAACTTCTGGGAAATGGACAGTACGCGAAGCCGACTTACCGGAGTGCCAGGGACCTTCTATGACGGAGATACCCTGATTACCTCCCATGACCCTCCCAACCGACAATTTGGGTTTCAATATGGGGTAGGTGCCAATGCTAAAAACGGAAATTTCGGCCTTTCGGGCTGGTTCCGTTTTACAGGCTCATACACCGCACATGGGGACATCAATGTCAATGTAGATTGCGGCAATCCCTGTAACCTGGATTTGGTCGAAGCCACCCCGATTTGCAGCAGTGACTCCAGCTTTCAGGTAAGATTAAGGATCAATGGCAATAGCATAGACTATCAGGTCCGCGACGCCATGGGCAATATCATCCGCAGTGGACTTTCGGCAGGGACCTACCTTATTGGGCCCTTTTCGACTCAGATGCCTGTCTCACTGACTGTCTCAGACCTCAGCCTCAGCAATTGCGATACTACCCTGACAGGACTGATTTCTGATTGTACCCCTAAGCAAATATGCACCCTGAGTGATTTTGACACGACGGGCATGTTTCACTCCATTTATCTTTTCAGCCTGCCCGGCCAGGCCAATCCCCGCTATACTTTTGATGCAAATGGAGGAGAGTTGACCATTTTTCATGATGGTACAGCCCTTATTACCGGCCGGGTCATTAACGTCGCGGATCCTACTTTCCAATGGGATTTTCGATTCTGGCTGGAAGAAGAAAGGGATTTTGCCGCATGGTCAGCCCTGGGCAGGGATGTAAAGATCGAATTGGCACCTCCCTCCGTCGTGGCAGTCAATCAGCAGGACTGGACATTTTGGGAACTGGACTCCCTGCGTAGTACCATGACAGGAGTACCAGGGTCTGCCCTTGATGATGACACCCTTTTTCTCTCTCATGATCCTCCCAATCGTCAGTTTGGCTTTCAATTGGGTACAGGAGCCAATTCCAAAAATGGCGAGCTCGGCCTCTCCGGCTGGTTTAAGTTTACAGGTTCCTATACCGACCATGGAGACATAAATGTCAATTCCGATTGTAGCCCCGCTCCGGTCTGCGACCTGGAAGTAGTTCGGGCACAAGCTCAATGCCTTACTGATTCTACTTTTGAAGTGGAAGTCAGCTTCAATGGAACGGGAAACAGCTACCAGATCAGAGACCTTCAGGGCAACATCATACTTTCTGGAATTAGCTCAGGTACTTATTTCCTGGGCCCCTTTTCCAATGGAAGCATCGTTGACATTATTGTTAGCGATACAAGCCTGAACAACTGCGATACAACTCTTCTGGGACTAGCGGAAGACTGTACTCCTCCCCCACCTCCATGCGATCTGCAGCTAATTTCTGCTACGCCCAATTGCCTCAACAACAATGAGTTTGAGG
>CAZMAV010000035.1:0-32361 GCA_964564415.1 uncultured Bacteroidia bacterium
TCATCTTCTTTTTTCAAAAATATATTTCATTTTTTTGGAGATACGTTAGCCCTAGAAATAATAGCGATCCCCTTCTCCATTTCCTTTGAAATAGACGAAATTGAGCTGCTCTGCACTCCCCTCAAAACAGGCCTCTATCCTGTTGCCATCCTGCTCAGTGATGATGCGATGAATATCTTCCCCTTAAAACCAAACCTGAGTTTGGCCATAGGTGTGTATACTGTAATTAGCTAGATTATTGGTCATTCCGTAATAATGATCACGGATCTGTTTGATTACCTGTGGTTCAGCCTGATCCTGAGAAAAAATACTGGAATCGAAGAGTAGAAGCACTCCCACAAAAAAGAATACAGCTTTAAGTTTTATTTTTTATTTCAAATATAGTTACTTTCATTAATACATAATATTCGAAATATTTCGATTACCTTCAAATATTTTTTTGGATTTCCTCTCCTTTTAAGCTTCCTCTTTTGTATATTATATTTGAGTCTTTCTCATACCTATTTCTAATCTAAATACTATTGAGCATCATGAAACAGCCATTCGATTCTTCAAACGATAACAGCAGCCCATCCAATCCTCTGTCTTCTTTCATAAATATGGGCCTGATCATCTTCATCCTCTTGGCCATTATTACAGGTCCTTTTCTTTGGAAGAGCTTGATTTTGGAGAGAAACGCAAGGCCTTGCTTCCAACAAAGCAGCCCTTCCTGCTACTATAAATACATAAAAAAATTGGATCAAAAGAAAATCCACATACTCGAAAATGTAGAAATACCCACCAATGATCAGGAACCCCAGGCACTCAACCTTCATGAAATCATGAGAGAGATTGGCTATCCCACCCTGGCCAGAGACGCAGGTATATCCGGGGATTTGGAGCTCCGCATTTTGATTAGCAAGGAAGGAAATTACGTAACCCACAAGATTACCAAGAGCATCCATCCCATCCTGCTTCAGGCGGTGGAGAACAAGGTCCACAAAATTCGGTTTAAGCCTGGTATACAGAAGGGAAGACCTGTTCCGGCATGGATAAATATTCCCTTTTCCTTTAAGCTTGTCGACTAGAAAGGGGGAACAGCCTGCCATTTATGGATTTTTCGCTTTCCTCAAATCTTATAGAAAAAAAGAAAAGTCCATGCAAGAACATGCCACATCCAGACTCAGCGAAATAATCCTGCTTTGTTTTATTCTTTGCTGTTTTTCCCTGGGTCCTTATCTCTGGATTAAATTGTTGGTGGGATATCTAAGTCATCCTGGGCAAGTGTCTACCAGGTCGCCGATCACAGCAGTTATAGCTCCAACACCACCTTTTCCGTCTTCTACATTTGAAGATTTTGATAAAGAAAAAGAAGAGGATTCAGAAAATTTTACCTCAACTCAGCATTCATCCAGGAAAAGAGATAAGCTAAGAGAATTGCATCAGGTACTTTCTCTGGCAGAAAAAGAGCTAAAAAGAAATTTCAAGGAATGGGAAACCTACAAGGATGAGAAGGACTTCGAAGTGAGAAAGATTCAGGAGCTACCACCTGAAGTTTTTACACAGTGTGGATACATAGACCCATTACCACAACCGATTAACCTCAAAGAGGTAAAGCAACTCATATTAGAGGAGTATTCCCGTTCGCCTTTTGCCGGAGAAATTAATTGTACGGTAGTTCTAAGAGTGATGGTAAATAAAAAGGGAAAGATTACCCAGCATAAGGCCATTAGCGCAGGTCATCCTATTTGCTTGAAGATGGTCCAGAAATACATCTCCAGGATACAATTTTCCCCCTCTGTATATCAAGAAAAGCCTGTAAAGTTCCTAGTGAATATTCCCTTTAGGCTTAGTTTGAAAAACCAGGACTGATGCCCGATATGAACCCGACCCATTCTTCTATAAAGTGCAGGCAGGCTTATACGCGCTTACCCTTGAGCTGTGCCTGAAAGGCATACATTTCATCCCTAAGTCTGGCCGCCTCTATAAAATCGAGGTCCTTTGCAGCTTTTTCCATGTCTTTGCGGATATTAGATAACTTTTTCTTGATCTCATCCTCGTTCATGTACTCCGCTGCTTGTTCAGCCGCTACACTGACCTTTTCCTCAAATTCTTCAAAAGTCTTGGACCGGCTTCCCAGAGCACTTTCGAAGACATCTTTATTTTCTCGTTTGATGGTTTTGGGGACAATGCCGTGTTCCTCATTGTAGACCATCTGTTTTTTGCGCCTATACTCAGTCTCCTCAATGAGTTGCTTCATGGACTCTGTAATAGTATCGGCGTACAGGATAGCCCTACCGTTTTCATGGCGAGCTGCTCGCCCGGCTGTCTGTATCAAGGACTGCGAAGAGCGAAGAAAGCCTTCCTTATCCGCATCCAAAATCCCTACCAGAGAAACTTCAGGAATATCCAGGCCCTCCCTCAGGAGGTTTACGCCTACCAGGACGTCAAATTTTCCATTTCGCAAATCCCGAATGATGTCTACCCGGTCCAGGGCTTCGATATCAGAGTGGATATATCTGGCTTTGATATCGAGATCACCCAGGTAGCGGGTCAATTCCTCTGACATGCGCTTAGTCAGGGTAGTCACCAGTACCCGGTTTCCCTTTTTGACTTCGTTGTCAATTTCGTCGAGCAGGTCATCTACCTGATTTTCCAGGGGCCTGATGATGACCGGGGGGTCCAGCAAGCCCGTAGGCCTTACGATCTGTTCTACAATTACCCCATCACTCATCTCTAGTTCATAATCTGCGGGGGTCGCAGACATATAGACGGTCCTGTTGATCAGCGAGGTAAACTCTTCAAACTTCTGGGGGCGGTTGTCCAGTGCCGAGGGCAGTCGGAAGCCGTGTTCCACCAAGGTAAACTTCCGTGAGCGGTCCCCATGGTACATGCCGCGGATTTGAGGCACCGTCACATGGCTCTCATCAATCACGAGCAGGAAATCATCAGGAAAATAATCCAAAAGACAATAAGGACGGCTACCGGGCTTACGGCGGGAGAGGTAGCGGGAATAGTTTTCTATCCCTGAACAATATCCCAGTTCCCGCATCATTTCAAGGTCATATTCGGTGCGCTCTTTCAGGCGATTGGCTTCCATGTACATGCCCTGAGCCTCAAAATATCCTACCTGCTTGACCAGTTCTTCCTGAATTTCCTCGATGGCCAGATTGAGGGACTCCCTGCGAGTTACAAAGAGATTGGCAGGATACATGGTATAATCGCGGAGTTCCTCTATTTTCTTTCCACTTTCCACCTCAAAGCGCTGAATCCGCTCGATTTCATCGCCAAAAAACATAAATCTGATTCCATAATCATCATAGGCGGGATAAACGTCGATGGTATCTCCCTTTACCCTGAATTTTCCGGGTTCCAATTGGGTCTGGGTCCGGGAGTAAAAAAGCCTCACCAATTTATCGAGAAAGACATTTTGGGAAATGACCTGACCTACATTGGCGTAGTAGACATTAGCTTCAAAGTCTTCGGGCTTACCGATACCATAGATGCAGGAAACAGAAGCTACCACAACGACATCCTGACGCCCGGAAATCAAAGCCGTTGTAGCCCGAAGGCGAAGCTTTTCGATGTCCTGGTTGATCGATAGATCCTTCTCTATATAGGTGTTGGAAGAAGGGATGTAGGCTTCCGGCTGGTAGTAGTCATAGTAGGAAATGAAATATTCTACCAGGTTATCAGGAAAAAACTCCTTAAACTCCCCGTAAAGCTGAGCCGCCAAAGTCTTGTTGTGGCTGATGATGAGGGTAGGGCGGTTGATCTCCTTGATGACATTGGCAATGGTAAAAGTCTTCCCCGAACCGGTCACACCCAGGAGGACCTGATGACCCTCTTCGTTTCGTATACCTTCTACGAGTTGCTCAATGGCCTGGGGCTGGTCTCCGGCGGGCTTAAAAGGGGCGTTGAGGTGAAATTTTTGATCTATCATATTGGGATGGAATGGCCTATAATCTACGAAAAAGTGCCTTTTAGGATTAGTATATAAAGAGAATAATCAGGAGAATTGTTAGGCATTGTATTTTCTTATCTTTGGCCGAGCCCTTTAAGGCTTCAGACCAAAAAGAAAGATCCATGACCAAGACCGAAACCGGCAAAGGCCTTTCTGTCGCCTTCGATGCCAAGCGTGTCTTCCACAACTTTACCGGGCTGGGCAACTACAGCCGTACCCTCCTTCACCATCTCCATGAATTCTATCCCGACTTTGAATTTCACCTATTCACTCCTTCTGACAGCAACCATCTGCGAAGCAAATATTTCCTGGATCATCCAAATTTTCAGATACATGAGTCAGGTGCCTGGCCGGGGAGCCTCTGGCGCTCCTTCCGCATTGGCAGGGAAATCGAAAAGCTTCAAATCCCCATCTATCATGGCCTGAGCCAGGAGCTTCCATTTTCCTCTAGACCCACATTCAGGAAAATAGTCAGTGTTCACGACTTGATTTTCCGTCATTTCCCCAACCATTACAGCTTTTTGGACCGTCATATCTATGACCTGAAAGTCAGGCGGGCGTGTCAATGTGCCGATCAGGTCGTGGCCATCTCAGAAGCCACCAAAAGGGACATCATTCGGGCCTATGGCATTTCTGAAGAAAAGGTTCATGTCATTTACCAGACCTGCGCCGACCATTTTTGGGCTGAGGCCAATCCCGAGGAAGATGTCAAAAGGCGATCTTCCTATGCTTTGCCCAAGGAATATATCCTTTACGTAGGCTCGGTCATAAAACGAAAGAACCTCTTGCTGGTCATTGAAGGGATGAGCTTACTTCCCAAATCCCGGAGGCCTCATTTGCTGGTGGTCGGAAAGGGGGGACAGTATTTGCAGAGAGTAAGAGAAAAGATAAGGGAGCTGAACTTGGAGGAAAGGGTATCCTTTTTGCCCGATTTTCCCTTCTCGGATTTTCCGATCTTGTATCGGGGTGCTATTTTTTCTGTCTATCCTTCTTCTTATGAGGGATTCGGAATTCCCTTACTGGAATCCATCGCGAGCGGTACTCCTGTACTTACGACCAAGAAGAGTTCTTTGCCGGAAGCTGCCGGACCCGGAGGACATTACCTGGAGGAAGAACACCCCTTGGCCATGGCTGAAGCCTTGGATTTGATGCTGTCAGATGCATCCTATTTGAAAAAGCTAGGCCGGGCAGGAAAGCTATATGCTCAGAAGTTTTCCGGACGGAAACTTGCCGGACAATGGATCAAGCTCTATCGTTCTTTGAGCTAAAAATAATGAAAGACAGGACCTACTTTTTCCTACTGATGGCAAAATGCATCAATTCGGAGAGGGAGCGCTTTGAGGGGGAGTCAGGAAAATCATCGAGAATTTGGTCCGCTTCTTCTACGTACTGGTTCATGATTCGGATAGAATAGTCTATGCCTCCATTGTCTTTGACATAATCGATGAGGTACTGTACTTTCTGGCGGTCCGTATTATGTCTCCGGACGATGTTGATCAGCTTTCGCCTTTCTCCCCAACTTGCCTGATTGAGGACATTGATGAGGGGCAGGGTCAGCTTACGTTCTTTGATGTCGATGGCCTTTGGCTTACCGATGTCATCACTTCCGTAGTCGAAGAGATCGTCTTTGATTTGGAAGGCAATGCCGACTTTCTCTCCAAAAAGTCGAAGTTGTTCGATGGTATCTGCATCTTCGGATGCGCTGGCGGCTCCCATTTCGCAGCAGGCGGCAAAGAGGGAAGCTGTTTTCGCCCTGATGATATCGAGGTAGACAGCCTCGTCGATGTTGAGGTGCCGGGCTTTTTCCATTTGCAGGAGTTCTCCCTCTGAGATGAGCTTAACGGCTTTTGAACCGATCTTGAGCAGAAGGAAATCGTCGTGCTCCAAGGACATGAGGAGCCCCCTTGAAAGCAAAAAATCTCCGACCAGTACGGCTACTTTATTTTTCCAAAGGGCATTGATAGAAAAAAAACCACGGCGCTCATTAGAATCGTCGACTACATCGTCATGAATTAATGAAGCTGTATGGAGCAACTCCATAAGGGCGGCGCCCCGGTAGGTAGAGGGGTTGATGTCGCCGACGAAATCTGCACTGAAGAGGACCAGCATGGGACGCATCTGCTTGCCTTTCCGCTTGAGAAGATAACGGGTGATGCGATCGAGCAGGGCCACGTCGCTTCGCATGGCTGACCTGAAATATTTTTCAAAATAGACCAGCTCTTCGGCAATCGGGGCTTGTATGTCTCTGAGGGATGTACTCATTGTTCAGGGGAAAAGAAATACGGGCACTCGTCATCCTCGATGCAGTGTAGCAAATTCGAGACAAGTTTGTCATAAATGCTTAAAAAATCACCTTAAATCTTAAACTGTTGTATGCAATACATGTTGAAAACGTGTATATTTTCTTAATTTCATTTTAGGGAAAACACCACGAGCTGCAAAGGGTTTCTTTTTCATGGGAAAAGGCTAGCATTATTCGATATTATGTCGTCTGTCTGTTAGAAAAATTGTATCCCAAGTTCTACTCCATTTACCCATATACATGTGCCTATGCTGCATGGACCTTTACCTATTCTGTAGTATCAAACCGAAAAAATGCCAACGATGAAGCGATTCTTAGCGCTTATTATTGTACTATTTCTCTTTATGTGGGGAAACCAGACCTTGGCCACCCATATTGTGGGGGCGGAGCTTTATTATGATTGTGTTAACCCCCAGACAAACACATATGATATCACGCTTAAGCTTTACCGAGACTGTCTTAATGGACAGGCCCCCTTCGACGCCACCGTTACCCTATTCATTTTTGATTCGAGCACGGGAAACATTTTTGACCGCGAAGTTGTATTTGCTCCAAATTCTACTCCTCAGATAAATCCAAATGATTATGGACCCTGCGTAGCTACTACCCCCAACATCTGCGTTCAGGAAGGGATATATACGACCCAACTCTCCCTGCCTCCACGAGTGGGAGGCTACGACATAGCCTGGGCCAGATGCTGTAGAAATCAAGCCATAGACAACCTCATCGATCCCCTCGGCGAGGGTATAACCTTCCTGGCCCACGTTCCCGGCAGCAATCAGGCCATGGACTGCAATTCCATGCCTACCTTCGATCAGGTCCCCCCTATTTTTATTTGTGAAGACGAAACTTTTAGCTTCGACCATAGCGCCACAGACCCAGATGGCGATTCACTGGCATACGCACTGACCAACCCCTACAATGGCCTCAATAATTTTAATCTGGGTGCTGGTAACCCTCAGCAGGGAGGAAACCCTCCCGTGGTGGATTTAAACAACCTTATGGGTCCACCCCCTTACCAAAATGTAAATTTCGCTCCGGGCTTCAGCTTTACGGACCCCTTTGGTTCCGGAAATTTCTCCCTTGATCCCCTTACCGGCTTCATCAATGTGACACCTATCCAGTCAGGTATTTATGTATTTTCCATATCGGTATTTGAATACAGAAACGGAGTTCTCCTCAGCGAAAATCGTCGGGACTTTCAGATTCATGTCATCCCCTGTCTGGATCAGGATGGCCCCCCTACCATAGATCATAATTTTAGCGGCCTAAATACCAACGGGGATACCATAATAATCAACGGAGGAGAGTCATTTTGCTATGATGTAACCCTTGAGGATACAGCGCTCAATGATTCTGTCATTCCCTTTACGGTAAGTTCTCAGTTTGGAAACGGGACATTCATCCCTCCTCCAGCTACCTTTACCTTCAATTACGTAGGTAGCAACAGGGTCAATGGACAGGTTTGCTGGGATCCCTCTTGTCGGTACAGTGGCCAAACCATACCACTTATCGTCGCCGGGAGAGACCCAGATGACTGTGTTACCATCGCCGATGTCTTTGATACAGTTTGGGTGAGAATTTTACCCAATATCAATAACCCTCCTGCTATCACTTCCACCTATCCAGGCCTTAATATCTCCAACGATACCATCATTATTGATGCAAATTCGCCCCTCTGCTATGACATAGATGTTAATGACCCTGATGCCTTGGACGGACTCAATCTTGTAGGGCTCAGCCCGATCTTCGGCGTAGCCAATTCTCCCGTATTGACCCAATCAGGGCTAAACCCCATTCAAGGTCAACTATGTTGGACTCCAGGATGTGATTTTGAAGGTCAGACCATAGAAATCATCGTAAGGGCCGAAGATTTGGCCGAATGTAAGAACACAGCTGTGGCCTTTGATACAACCTACGTCCGTGTAGAGACTCCTCAAAATGATCCTCCTACCATAAACTCTACCCTTGCAGGCAATGTATTTAGCGGGGATACCATTTTCGTAGAGGCTGAATCCAATCTCTGCTTCGATTTTACCTCTGTAGATCCCAATACCGGCGATACCCTTACCTTCATGCCGGTGAGTTCTATTTTTAATGACCCCAGTGGTCCCAGTATTACTTCCAGTGGAGTGAACCCAATTGATGGGCAAGTCTGCTGGACACCGGGCTGTAACTTCGAAGATCAGGTTATCCCTCTAGTATTCGGAGCTGAGGATCAAGGGCAATGTTCTAATGTACTCAATGTTTTTGATACCGTATTTGTCTCCGTGAGTGTGCCCGCCAATGACCCGCCACAAATCAATGCCGATGTGAGCGGCCTGGTAAGCAGCGGGGACACCATTATCATCGACGCCAACAGGAATTTTTGTTTCAACTACCTTGCTGATGATGTCAATTCACAGGATGTCCTGAATGCCTTTACCCAGAGTGCCATCTTCAACGATCCTAATGGACCCAGCTTTACCCGCACAGGTACCAATCCGGTTGCAGGTCAAATTTGTTGGACTCCCTCCTGCGATTTCGCTGATCAGGTTGTCCCCCTTGTTCTGGGTGTGAATGACGATGCAGCTTGCTCCTCTCAGGCGACGGACTTTGATACTGTTTTTGTCAGGGTAAATGTGCCTCCCAATGATCCCCCCATAGCCCAGCATATCCTACCCCCCTCCCAAAGTAATGGAGATACCATCATCGTGGATGCCCAGGAGCCCTTCTGCTATGACATTCAGTTTCAGGACCCCAACAATGGAGATACCCTTACGTCCTTTACCGTCAGTCCCCTCTTTTCAGGACTGGACTCGGCCAGCTTTACCGTCTCGGGTGTGAATCCCCTTCAGGGACAAGTCTGCTGGACCCCCAGTTGCGACAACGAAGGACAGACCTATCAACTGATCGTAGGTGCATCTGACAATGGACAATGCGACAACTCCCTGCAAACCTTTGATACGACCTATGTTCGTATCAGAAAGCCTGTGACCATTCCTCCCATTGTGGATCATGATATTTCAGAAAATAAAGACGTCCGAAACGACACCATCTTCATTGATGTGGGAGACTCGGCTTGTTACGATTTTTTCATTGCAGACCAGACAAGTGCTGCAGGAGTGGATTACAACTTTACCTTTGAAGATCAATTTGGCAATAACCTCCCCATTTCCGCTTTTAATGTGGTAAATACCGGGGACTCTATCCTCGGCAGGGTATGCTTCTTTGCGGGCTGTAACCGTGGAGGAACGACCTTCAGGAGCATTGTGTCAGGCATTGACCAGGCCATCTGCCCTCCATTTAAGCAAAATAACGATACCATTTACGTGAGGGTATTTACTGATTTCAAGTCCTTTGCGGGACGTGATACTTTCTTCTGTGAAAGTACAGGAGGTGTAGAATTAGGCGTAACACCCATAGGAGGAAGTGCTCCCTATTTCTACCAATGGTACTGCGATGATCCAGGAAACTGTGGTTTTTCACCCAATGGAAATCAGCCCGACCCCCTCGTCAATCCCAATAAAGAAACAACCTACTCCGTGCAACTCACCGATGTCAATGGCTGTACGAGTGAATTCAATGACATTGTGGTAGATGTCTCCCCCCTACCAATCGTAGATGCAGGACCGGATACTTCTATCTGCGAAGTAGGCTTGGGAACCAGGCTAGATGGCAAGGTCTTGAATCAAGGTGCCTCCCCAGGACCCTACACCTACGAATGGTTTCCTGCCAGCGGGCTCAATCCCAATTCTGTAACCAGCAATGACCCCTACGCCCGTCCCGACACAACGACCATATACACCCTTGTCGCGACGGATAATAGAGGTTGCTCCAGCCTTAGGTCTACCGTCGACCCCTTGAGTACTGTAAATGTGGAAGTGCGACCTTCACCTGTGGTTGAAGCCGGTCCCGACCTCGATCTCTGTCTGGGCGACACCCTTACCCTCACTGGTTTTGCATCCAAGGCAGGGCCCTCCTACGAGTACATTTGGACCCCTGCCTTTGGCCTGGAAGACAGTACTGGGCCGACGACCCTTATCTCGCCTGATCGAACCACCACTTATTTCTTGATAGCTTATTCTAATGGTTGTCGATCGGTAGCAGATTCGACTACGGTAGTGGTTCATACACGTCCTACCGTTACGGATGTAGGGCCTTTTGAAATTTGTGCCTTGGATTCCGTCCAGCTTGATGCCTTTGCAAGTGGAGATCCTGATGCGACCGAGTATAGCTTCAAATGGAGTCCTGGCATAGGCCTCAGCGATGCTAGCATCGCCAATCCTATGGCCAGCCCTAATTTTACGACCAATTATCAGCTTACTGCCACCTCTAATTTCGGATGCGGCAGCGATGCCCTACAGGTACCCGTGAATGTGCGCTCCACACCAGTAGTTAATCTCCGGTCTGATACCTCTATCTGTGAAGGCGATGTGCTTACTTTGACCAGTACAGAGGATCGCTTTGGAGGAAGCAGCACCGAGCCTACCTTCTACACCTGGACTCCCAAGTCTTCCCTTAGCAACCCTCTGATTAGAGAGCCCATTGCCAGGCCCAGGGTGAGCACCCAATATATCATCGAAGCCCGTACTGCTGCCTGTGCCACCTATGACACCATGCTGGTGGAGGTATTTCCCGCGGTGCAAGCCACGGCTTTCGCCGATACAAGTAGAATTTGTTCCAATGATTCTCTCCAACTCTTCGCCCAGGGTGGCTTTGGCTCAGAGACCTATCGCTGGACTCCCTCTGTAGGACTGAGCGCCGACAATATCCCAAATCCCAAAGCCTCGCCTGACACTTCCTTGGTCTATACCGTTACTGTAATCGAAGGGCTCTGCGACGCAGAGGTAAGCATTCCCATAGAGGTCCTTCCCGCACCTATCATTGACTATACTTCGACTTTTACCGAGAGCTGCGAAGAGATAACGGTCCACTTTCAGGCGCTCGCAGAAAATACCCTGGCCTACATCTGGGACTTTGGAGATGGATCTCCGATTAGCAACGAGGTGAATCCCGTTCACACCTATTCAGATACAGGCGAATATGTAGTAACCCTGACAGCTGTCGGAGCTTCGGGATGCGAAAAAGTCATTAGCAAAGACCCCATTAAGGTCCTACCCCTGGGAATGGCAGATTTTGCTGCTACACCTGCCCTCAATACCCGGCTTCTACTCCCGGATGCCACCGTTCAGTTTACCAATACCTCCAGAGGGGCAGTGGATTATTATTGGGAATTTGGAGATGGAGGGGTATCAGAAGAAGAGAACCCCGTCCATACCTATACCCAGCCCGGCACTTACGAGGTGAAGTTGGTCATTGTCGATGAAGGCGGATGTATAGATCAAATTGTAAAGGGAGTGGTCATTGTGGAAAAGCCTGAGGTCTTTATTCCCAATGTATTCTCCCCCAATGGAGATGGAGTCAACGATCGATTCCAGGTAGATTACACCGGACAAGAGGAAATTACCATGGAAATCATCGATCGCTGGGGCCGACCTATCGTTGACATCATCCGAAATCCATCCATAGGATGGGATGGATTCACCCGTGAAGGTGGTGAAGCAAGTGAAGGTGTCTACTACTATGTCGTCCGAATCGGAAATCGGGCTTACAAAGGAAGTTTAACCTTACTCAGATAAATGAAGATCACAGACGCGCTCATAGACAAGTTGGCCGACCTGAGCAAACTCCGCTTTGAGGCTCACGAAAAGGAAAGCATCAGGGAAGACCTTCAAAAGATACTCGACTTCGTAGATCAGCTCAAAGAGGTAGACGTAGAAGGATATCAGCCCCTTATTCACCTATCTGAGGAAAAAAACTCCTTGAGACCCGATCTTCCAGCTGATGCTTTACCCTCGGAAAAGGTCCTGAAAAATGCTCCAGAAAGAAAAGACAGCTTTTTCCAGGTTCCAAAGGTCGTAGACAAATGATTTTTCACCTCACAAAAGCTCGAAAACTGTAACTTTTCATATAAAAAGTCATTTAAAAAGAAAGTCGGTACATGGGAAGTGTTCCGGCTTTTATATGTTTGTAACATGGACCTCAAAAGACTCCCTTACTTACCCATCCAATATTTCTTCTTTCTGTTTGACCGAGGACAGAAAATTCTTTTCCTGCTTGCCCTCTCGCTGGTATTGATAGCTGCGGTTTTTTTGGGATTTTCATATGAAAATCCAAGTTACTGGTCCCTCGATACCTACGAACTGCAAAACTCCCTCCCGGATGCTGCGGTCATAGAGCAGGTGGAATCTAACTACCGCAACTTCGAAGTGGAATTTCCCCTCTATTGGCAGCAAATCTCACAGGCTGCCGGCCCCCTCCTTCCGGCCCTACCTCCCTTGTTGGTCTTTCTGTGCTTGCAAGTCTTGGCATGGACCTTCGTCATTACGGCTACCACCCAGATTAAATCCCGCTGGATTTATCTCTTTTATTTTCTCTTCCTCCTCTTTATTCACTTTTCGGGCGTTCATAGACTTTGGTATGCAGAGGATGATCTGATGGGGAGATTGGTAGAATTTGGCATTATCCTATCATTTCTTCTTCCTGCTTTTCTTTTCCAAGTTAATATGCTAAAGTGGTCCTCTCCCTTGAGGTGGCTCACTTTCTTCGGACTCTCCCTCTTTTGGTTTGGCCTTCCAATTTCAAGGGGAGAGATTAGCGATGCCCACGCCTTCATGCAGGGAAGTTTCTATTATAACCTATTTCTCTTTATCCCCTTCCTTGTTTATGTCGGGAAGGATCTGGTCAATCTCATCGTACTGATAGGCAATAACCGCCCACAAAAGGAAAACCGTTGGCCCTTTTGGGCTATAATGCTCGTGATTGGCCTTTTGATCCTGATCGAGGTCCTCTGGCTCCATGAATTTTTTGACTGGGGAATCCTGGGAAATGACTTTCAGCTTGGCATAAGGCCTACCCATCTCCTCCTGGTAGCAGGGGTATTTTCTCTTTTTACCTCCCAAAATCAATACCACCAGGTAAAAACTCTTCTCAATAGTCAATTTGTCTTTGTCCTGTTTCTCGCTGCCTGGTCGGTAATTGTCCTATCCTTTCTCGCCATCTGTCTGGCTGGGGCTGACTTGGTCTTCACCTACACCTTGGACCGAATGACAGCTATTTTTTTCACCTCCGTAACGGTATTTTATACTTTTTTCATTGTTGCCAATCATAGTGACATGCTCAAGCGGAAAGTGAATTTCTACTACCTGCTCACCCAGCCCAGGGACTTTAACTTTTTTGTCATCTGGCTCCTGTCACTCGGCGCCATCGTCGTTGCAGAAGGGAGTGAAAGATGGAAAAGCTTTACCCTCATTACCCATACCTACACCCTCAACATTGGTGATGAAGCCTGGCTGAAAGGGAACATGGAGCGCGCAGAAAAAGCCTATCAATTGGCCACCAAAAACGTAGCCACAAGTGTCAAAGGCCACTACAACCTTGGAGCCCTCCACATGCTCCAATCTAACCGTGTAAACCTGGCCATACAGTCTTATGAGGCTGCGGTCAAAAAGTTTGACTTCCCCTACGCATGGCTCAATGCCGCTCAACTGCTCAATGAAAAAGGACTCAAGGACTCAGCTACGGCTGTCCTTCTTCGTGCAGAAAAGCGAATGCCTCAGCAGGCGCAGATCACCAATAAATTAGGCTTGAATTACTGGGAAAGTTACCGCCCGGACTCAGCCATAGCAGCGATGAAGCGTGGCCTGCAAGGAAACCCCAGTGATCCCATTCTACTCTCCAACCTGGGAGCTTTATACTACAACTATGAGAGGCCCAAGGAAGCTGCCAAGTTTATTCAAGCCTCTCTCGAAGAAAACAGGACATTCAATGGTGTATGGACCAATGTCCTGGTATGGCAATTGAAGAAAGGGAAAAGAATGACTCCTCCTTCCCCTGCTTATGAAAAAGGGGTTAGCCAGGATTTTTGGCTTACCTACCATCACTTTCTCAACCGCGACCTTCGCCAAAGAGATACCCTGGGTTTGTCCAGGCTTAAAAGCATCGCCAACGAAGCCTATGTCCCCGAGGCTATCCTGCTCGACGGATGGCGACTCCTCCGTCAGGATTCAATGGAGCTGGGTGAAAGCCGACTGGTTTACCTGGCCAATACCCGCCCTAAGCAGGCTCCCAAGGCTTACTACCTTCTCGGGCTGGCTCATTACGAAAAAGAATTGGAAAGCAAGGCCAGGTATTATTTTTCCAGGCAGGCAGATGATAAAGGCAAATACCTGGCAGCTCTCATGGACCTGGATCGAGGATTTTTTCAGGCCGGAAGTGAACAGCTCACCCAAATCAGAGGCGAGAGCGACCAATTATTTCAAAAATGTTCCAAAGAGCTGGCCCTCCTTCTCAAAGCTTATGGCCAAAATATCTACGCACAGACCGAATGGGACCTCTCCACCCTCGACATCGACGAAAGGGTAAGAATTGGCGTGTATTCCGACAGCCTGGGACAATTTGCCTATGCTCTCGAAAATTTTCGACAAGCCATAGACTTCGATTCATCCTCTGTCGCTCCTTATCTGGAAATGGGAAGAATTTTCAACCGCTATGGCGAACACGAGAAAGCGGTAGAAAACCTCAGCTTTGGATTAAAGAAAAATCCCGAAAGCAAGGAGATTCGTAGGGAAATGGCCCGGGCTTATATTCAATTGGATCAGCAAGAAGAAGCCAGTATTTATATGGATACGGCCTCAGTTTTGGAGAAGGATCGAATGCTCCTCGCCTCTTTCAAACTCAGCCAAGGAGATACCGCCAAAGCCGAAAGTATTTGGCTGTCCATTTATGACAAAAACCCCCTCTTCAAGGAGGTAGTGCTGAGGCTATTAGAACATTATTACCAGACAGGACGCTTCGCCCAGGGCTTCGAGTTTATTTCCAGAGCCTTGATCTACAATGACAAAAATCCCTTTTATTGGTATCAGTATGCTCGATTTGCCAGAAAATTAGAGGACCCGGAGGAAGCCGAAGTAGGAGTCAGGAAAGCAGTCGACCTCTTACCCAAAAGCGAAACCAAATCCAGGATTGAAAAAGAATTCGAAGAATTTCTGCGGTAAGGCCCTCCCTTTATCCTGGACCCGATAGGAATCACTTTCTGCGATTCCCTACTTACAGTTTGGCATTTTCCTCTTAAATTGCAGTCAAACATCGCCCAGGATGACGCTAACTAAAGAAAGATTATATCCAAGGGACCTCAGCTGGCTTTCCTTCAACTACAGGGTATTGCTGGAAGCCAAGGATGAGTCCCTCCCCCTATATGAAAGGATCAAATTCCTGGCTATCTATTCTTCCAATATGGGAGAATTCTATCGGGTGAGGGTTGCCGCCATTCAGGGACTCATCAAGCTTCAAAAAAAAGAAAGTGAAGAGCCCCATGGGATGAATCCAGAGTTGCTCCTGGAACAAATAAAGGCGGAGGTCTACCGCCAACAGGAGGTCTTCGGTCAAATTTTTCATGGAAGCATCCTCCCCGACCTCAAAAAAGAACACATTCACCTCCTCCTTCAAAAACCCGAGCTCGACACTCACCGGAAATATGTCGAAACTTTTTTTGAGGAGGAACTAATGGCCTTTCTCCATACCGAACTTCTGCGAAAGAATAAAATCCTTCACTTCCTCAGAGAAGGAGCCCTATACCTATGTGTAAAACTCAGAAATAGGCCCCGCCCCCCAAAGGATGATCAAAAGGGAAAGAAAAAACCGGAATCTAAGCGCATCAGATACGCACTGATTCAGATTCCCAGTCATTATTTCCCCCGATTTGTAGAACTTCCAACCGTTGATGGAGGTCATTATTATATGTTTTTGGATGATATCATCCGCTGCAACCTCGAGTCGATATTTCATGGCTATGATGTGCTCAACTGCCATAGCATAAAGCTCAATAGAAACGCTGACCTTCTGATCGAAGACGAATTCGACGGAAACTTGGTGGAAAAGGTAAAAATGAGCCTCAAGAAGCGAAAAGTAGGCCTTCCTTCCCGCTTCCTCTACGATCAGGCCATGCCCGGTAGCATGCTAAATTATCTGAAAGATACCTTTGGCATAAAAAAGCGCGAACTCGTCCCCGGGGGAAAGTACCACAGCTACTCCGACTTCTTCGGTTTTCCCAATCCATTTACCCCTAACCTGGAAAGACAGCCCACTCCCCCTATCTCTAAGTCGGACTTCAAGCTCTACGCCAGCATGTCAGCCGCCATAAAGATGAGAAACTGGCTAATACATTTTCCCTACCACAGCTACGATCACGTCATCAGTTTCCTAAACCAGGCAGCCACAGACCCCAAAACACAAAGGATTTTTGCGACTCAATACCGGGTAGCTTCAAATTCTCAGATCGTAAATGCCCTTATCCGAGCCGCCCAAAATGGAAAAGACGTTACCGTATTCGTAGAGATTAAGGCCCGGTTTGATGAAGCCTCCAACCTCAAATCCGCCGAGGAAATGAAAAAGGCTGGAGTCAAAATCGTCTACAGCATCCCAGGCCTTAAGGTCCACGCTAAGGTAGCCCTCGTACTCAGAGAGGAAGGCGACCAAGAAATCGGCTATGCTTTTCTCAGCACCGGAAACTTCAACGAAAAAACTGCCACCCTCTACACAGATCAGGGATATTTTACCTCCGACCAGGAAGTCGTTCACGAACTACAAGAACTCTTTCGACACCTGACAGACAGGGAATATATCCCGGCAGACTTTCAAAAGTTGCTCGTGGCACAGTTTGGCATGAAAGAGAGCTTCCTCGATCTTATTGACTTTGAGATAGAAGAAGCAAAGGCCGGAAGGACCTCTGAAATCTTTATCAAACTCAACAACCTGGAGGATCCGGTCATGATTGATAAGCTCTACGAAGCCAGCAACGCTGGCGTCAACATTCGCCTTATCATTCGCTCTATCTGCTGTCTTCGACCCGGCCTGCCAGGACTGAGTGAAAATATCACTGTCAGAAGAATTGTAGACCAGTTTCTGGAGCATTCTCGCATCATCACCTTTCACCATGGTGGACAAAGAAAGGTATTCCTGGGATCAGCAGACTGGATGAAGCGAAACCTGAATCGCCGCATAGAGGTGGCTTTCCCCCTCACAGATGAAGAATTAAAAAATGAAATCCTGGAACTCATGGAAATCCAATGGAATGACAATGTAAAGGCAACCCAACTGGACCACAATCTTCAAAACCAGACCTATTATCGACCTGGAGAACCTATCCGTGCACAGTTTGAAATATATCGACGCATTCAGGAAAGAAGCCTGGGAAATGCTGACGAATCATGAGTTCCTCCCTGACCGAGCGCCTCAACCTTCTGCATCAAAACCGCCGCTTGCTATCAAGGCTATACCAGGACAGGCAGGACATTAGCTATCCAGATATTCGGAAGGAACTGGGTGATGACCCTCAAAAGTTACAAGCCCTTCTAGACCAGGACCTCATTATCTATACCACGGATGGATATCAGCTTCATCCTACTTATCGGTGGTTTTTTGAGGAAATATTAAGCGACTATATCCTTCCCTCACCTGAGATTATCAAGTATCACCTGGAAGAAGCCCTTGCTATCCTCAACGCTGATTTGAAGGCTCGCTCTTTTGAAGACCTGACTTTCCATCTGAGTTGGATTCACCAGCGAATACTGGGTGTAGATGATCCCCGGGAAATATTCCCCGCCATCATGCCCAACCACGATCTTTGGAAAAACCTCATATGGATAAGGCTCAAAGGACTTTGGAACATAAAAGAAGCCTGGGATCGGAAGTTGATCGAACTATGGGAGGAAGCCGAAGAAATCGAGGAAAAGTTAGCAGCCCAGCATTCTCCCCTTCCTGATTTCCTTCTAAAACTAAAGGAAAAGCGTCGAAGAGATCCCAAAGCTTTACATAAGGCCATCAAAAAAAGCTTGATCGAAGAGAAGGCTCTCTTTTGGGAAGATTTTAAAATAGGCCCAAGCAGGGTAAGCCTGGATTTTTGGGAGACCACTCCCTCTTTTGCAATAGCTAAAAAAGCAAGGGGCCGCAAAAAAATTAACCTTCCCGAATCAAAGGAAAATTTGCCCTCCAAGGGAAAAATTGAACGGAAATTTTCGCCTATCCTGCTTCAGGAGCTCATGGAGGCATTCAAGTCTACAGACAAAGACTTACAGCACTTTATCAAAAACCATGAAAGGACAAAGCAATGGGACAGCGAATCTCGTAAATCTTTATTTTATGCCTTGCTGTTTTCCTGTAAGGCCCAGCTTCGGGTAGAAAGTTCTAAAAGAAAAAATATTCCTCCCAAGGTATACCCCCTCCATCCGGGTCAAAAAAGATAATTTGTGTAATTCTTAGGGAAAAGCTATTCTAAACATTGATTCTAAGGGATAATTGGCTAACTTTTTATTCCATTTGAAATAACAATACCCATTTAAGTCACTCTTTTAGGAGAGGAGCAGGCACCAAAGACTAAGGCGAGGCGGTTTTTATCCTTAGGATAGGTCTAGGAATCCCTTTGCTGGCGGAGAAAATGGATTATACAAACAAAACAGCTCAAAGACCCAAGGCAGTTTCAAATTCAATGAATCCTCTTCATCAATCGGAATCAGAAGCTTTTAAGCAATTATTTGATAAATACTATCAGGCAATCAGAAATTTTCTGTACTACAAATCAGGGAATATCGAGTTGGCCGAGGACCTGACTCAGGAAGCTTTTTTGATTCTATGGAGAAAGCGGGAAAATATTGATCCCGACAAGGTGAAAAGCTACCTATACACGATTGCTCACAACCTGTTTCTCAATGAGGTGAAGCATCAGAAGGTGGTCATGAAGTACAACCAGCAGCCTGTGTCCACTACCTCCAACGAAACTCCACAATACATCATGGAGGAAGAAGAGTTTAAGAAAAAGTTGGAGGAAGCCATTTCTTCTCTTCCCGAAAAAAACAGGGTAGTATTTTTGATGAACAGGATCGAAAAACTCACGTATCGAGAAATAGCTGAGAGGCTGGATTTGAGTGTAAAAGCCGTAGAAAAGCGGATGCACAAGGCTTTGATTCAACTTAGGGAACTCTACCCAAAAATCTAGAATTTTGGCCTTGGCCTTGGGCTTTTTTAATGGAAATTTGCCCAGTCAATCACAGCCATACGCCGTTCATACACAACCAGATACCCTTAATCCACAAAATGAAATATTCTGTGCCAAAGATGTAGGGTAAAGGTAGGTGGAATTGTATTGATATTAGGAATTGGAAAAATATCATATATGAGTGAAGATTTACAACACAACGAAATCCTTGCTCGCTACCTGAATCGCGAAATATCCGAGGACCAACTGCTACAGGAAAGCGAGGGGTTGGAAGAGTTTATGAAGCTGGCTAAATTAGCGGACAACCTTGAAGTTCCTGCTGAAAAAACCACTTCCCAAGCATGGGAACGTCTTTCTGAGAATATTTCTAAGGAAGAAAAGGAAGCAGCCCCCGTCAAGCCTCTCTGGTCAAATACGACTAAGATATTCTCCCGTGTGGCAGCCGTAGGATTGATCCTGGTACTGAGCTATTTTGTCTGGCCCAAAGAGACGAGCATCTCCACCGGACTGGACCAACAAGAAGAAGTAAACCTCCCCGATGGTTCTACTGTAAGCCTTTTTTCCACCACCTCTCTCTCATACAAGAAAGGCAAGTGGGACAAGTCCAGAGAACTCCAATTGGATGGAGAAGCCTTTTTTGAAGTAACCGAAGGTAATTCATTTGTAGTCCACACCGAACTGGGTGAAGTTGAAGTCTTAGGAACCGCTTTCAATGTCTTCCAGAGAGAGGATGAATTTGAGGTACTTTGTTTCACAGGTAAGGTAAAAGTCCAAACTAGCGAAAAGTCAGTTCTTCTGCTGCCCGGAGAAAAATCTATCCTGACCAAGGATGCCCTGGTCAAAGCAGAAATGGAGCCCGGATTGGAGCAACCCGCCTGGCAGAGTGGAAAGATCAATATCGAAAATGCCTCAGTCTCGGATCTCGCCGACCTGATAGAACGCTATTACGGTTACAAAGTAACTTATGAAAAAGGCATTGAGAGTAAGGTCAGCGGAGTCTTTCTTACCCAGGACCTGGAGAACGCGCTCAAAGTAATTTGTGATCCCATCGAATTAAATTATATATTTGAAGGTAAAAGGGCTGTAAACCTCTCCAGACAGTGAAACCCTCCTTTACCCTCTAATGTATAATCTAGCATGACGTTAGCCAGGCTTTGTGGAGTAGTATCCCTACTTTTTTTGATTGTATGCCAATCAAAAGGACAAGGTCATATAGGTAACAGGGTTAAAAATTTTCATGAAGAACCTCTTGAGCAGGTACTTCAGTACATCAAGAAAGAATTTCACGTAGACATAAGTTATGGTGATGAACAGGTGTCCCCCCACCTGGTAAGTCGCCGAATTGTATTCAGATCGGTACCCGAGCTGCTCCAAAAGGCCCTCGACGGTACCGGTCTCGTTTTTACCGAGCAGTTGGACAATGTATATGTCATCAAACCATGTCCCCACTACGATAGGATCATCTCGGTTCGTGGCAGCATCCTTGACAGCAGCAGCAAAAAGTACATTCCTTACTCCTGTATCAGACTCATCCACCACCCCAATGTGAGATCACATGTCGACGAAGAGGGCAGCTTCAGCTTTGACCTGGATAAGCTTCTTCATGGCCGGGATACCCTGAAAGTATACCATTTTGGATATACTCCAATTCTCATCTCGGTAACTGATTTTCTGAGACAAAAAAAGGACTTTTACACCTTCACCCTTCGCCCCAAGTCTCATAGCATTCCGGCTGTAGAAATTCAGGGCGGTCCTGGAGATGCTAATGCGCTTATCGGAACAGGAAGACACTCATCCTCCAGGGGACCTAGCTCCGTCAGCATAGAAAACTCTGTCGGAACATTCAAGATCGATCCCAATGAACTGGGCTTTATCTCCGGTATAGGAGAACCCGATATCCTCAGAACCTTACAAGCCCTGCCTGGAGTGCAAGGCCTCAATGAAAGTGCGGGAAGCCTGAGTATCAGAGGAGGAGGTGCAGAAGAAAATCAGGTCATCCTAGATGGAATGACCATCTACAACACCAATAGATTTTTTGGCCTCATAGGCGCAGTCAATCAGCAGGCCATACAAAATGTGAGCCTCTACAGCAGCGGTTATGATGCCAAGCACGGGGGCCGGACCGGGGGTATTATTGAAATGGAAGGCAGACCACAAAAAAGTCGGACTGAAAATCCCAGCTTTGGTACAGGCGTCAATATCATGAGCTTCAATTCACTCGCAGAAATTCCCCTGGCCCAAAATGACAAATCCTCTGCTTCCGTCATGGTTACTGGAAGGGCATCCCTCTCTGGACTTATCCAAACTCCTCCTTATCGCCGGCTGATTGAAGGTCGCATGACTGAGGGACTAATATTCAATGACCTCAAAAATCCGGACGCCAATGACATCCTCGTGGATCCCAGGTATACTTTTTATGATATCAATGGCAAGGTCAACTGGCTGGCAGGCAAGCAAAATATCCTCTCTCTTAGTTTTTTCAGAGGAGAGGACCAGCTTTCCTATGTGAATCAGAAGCGAAGCAGCACCTTCAGCCGCAGGATCGAACACCAGCTCGACCAGCTCTCAACCGGTGCCAGCCTTAGCTGGAAAATTTACTGGGACAAGGACAACACTCAAAAAATTGTCAGCCAAAATAGACTGGTGTTTTCTGGAGTAAACAATGACTATCAGTATAAAGCCAGAGATTATTTTCAGGATGGCAAGGAGGAAAGGTATTCTGTACAGCGGAAAAACCTGGAAGATATTTCCCTACAACACAACAGTACCTGGCGACCCGATGACCATCACAAAGTCGAAGTTGGTTTTCAAACCCAGCGGATTCAGACCCATGTGAGGGACCGTAGAATCTGGCAGGACACCCTTATTAGCCTAAACATTGATGACTTTGATCAGGAGTGGGTGCAGGCCACTTACCTTCAGGATACTTGGACCCCTAAGGATCAATGGGTGATAAAGTACGGGGTTCGTCATACTTATCTCTTCGATCAGCAAAGACAACTATGGTCTCCAAGGTTGAGCGTGAGATATAGCCCAGACAAGCACTGGAAGTTTTCCCTGGCTCAAGGAAGGTATTTTCAATATCTCCGCCAGTATTTATACATCAACGACCTGGGATTGGGAGAAAATTTTTGGCGAATCAGTGGAGACGAAGTTCCTGTCCTCAGCTCAGATCACCTCCAGGGTGGAGTTGCCTATGAAAATAAAAAATGGGTCATCGGTATAGAGGGCTATCGGAAGCAAACTAAGGGGCTAACCGGAGCCGACATCAATTACGACCCAAGATTTTACCGCTTCACAGCGGATACCTCTGAAATATTTACCACAGGTAGGGCTTCCATCCTTGGCATGGACTTTTATGCCAAGTTTCATCATAGGTTTTACCTGGGCTGGATTTCCTATACCCTATCCAAAACCCTGTACAATTTTGATGAGCTCAATGGCGGACAGCCCTTTGCAGCTAGGCAGGATCGCAGGCACATGCTGAAATGGATCAATAAATTTAACTTGGAGAGATTCGAGTTCTCTGCTGTTTTTATGTGGATGTCGGGCAGTCCCATCACAGAAATTATTAAGGTAAATCCTCTGCCCGGGTCCGAGGAGATGATTCCTACCTTATCTTCCACTCGAAATGGACAGCGCCTGCCCGTCTATCATCGATTGGACCTAAGTGCGGCCTGTACCCTGATTGACAGAAAAGGATTTTTTGGACAAATGGGTCTTTCTCTTTTTAATGCCTACAATCGACAAAATATCCGGGACTGGATCCCCTCCACCAACCTTCAGAATCAGACTCTAGGCTCAAATCCTGCCTCGGCGATGGTCCAGCCTAGAGATTTTATGGGTATCAGTCCCAATCTTTTTATTAAATTAGAATTTTAACAGATAGCAAGCCCCTCAACAAATTGATTTGAGTAAATCCTTAATTGTCAATTAAGGCAGGGTTTTTTTATGCTGTTTTTACTATTATTATCCTCGCTTCTTAACTTAACAAAACTTGGTTCAATGAACAGACACTTTATCCTTTTCCTCTTAATGCTAGGATTGGGGCATTTGATGGGCCAAAATGGCCAACAGTATTGGACGAAACTCGCTCCCAATTCTCTCCAACAATTTGAGAGACAGAATCCTCTTCCAAAAGCATATCAAGCATATCAGCTCGACTTCACCCAGTTGAAGGCCTATCTCAGCCAGGCGCCAGAAGAGTGGAATGCTCAGCAAAATAGCCTCCAAGTTGCCCTTCCCGGACCTTCAGGGAGGATGATGACCTTCGACATTGTCGAAACCGAAGTCATGCCTGACCCTCTGCAGGCCGTTTATCCCGGCATTAAGACCTTCCTGGGAAAAAGCAGCAGCGAATCCAGTACATTCATCAGGCTTGACTACACCTACCTAGGGTTCCACGCCAAGATACGTACTCCAGAATATACCTACTGGATAGAGCCTCTAGCCCTCCATGAACTCAATACCTACATCACGTATCTTAATGAGGACGCTGTACACTTTCATCCCGGCATGTATCCCAATTGTGGGACCTTGGCTGATATCAGTGAAACCGAAAGCAGGGCCACCCAAAGCGGAGCGAGAAATGGAACAGGAGACGAACTCCTGGTCTACCGGGTGGCTTTTGCTGCCGATGAAAGATTTACAGACCTCCATGGTGGAAAAACAGGCTCTGCCTCAGCCATAGTAAGTACGGTGAACTTCACCAATGACATTCTGGAACTGGAAGTTGCCATTCGTCTCACCCTTATCCCAAATAACAATACCATTATCTTTGATGCAACAGATGATCCCTACACCACCAACGATCCCCCGCTGAGTGCCAGTACTTTTATCGGAAACCTAGCCAATGAAAACCAAACCGTCCTTACCCAGCGGATTGGAAGCGCTAACTTCGATCTAGGTCAGGTATTTACTGTTCCCGTAACAGCTCCCGGAGGATTTACCGCTGGAATTGCGATTCCATCTGCTGTATGTAGAAATAATGTAAAGGCAAATTCGGTAACAGGAGCGCTTTCACCTGTCAACACCGGGTTCTTTGGGACCTTTGCACATGAGATTGGCCACCAATTTGGAGCTCTACACACCTTCCACAGCAATTCTGGCATCTGTACGGGGCAGCGATCTTCCGGTTCTGCTTACGAGCCCGCAGGTGCAACCACCCTTATGGGATACGCTACCTGTGAAATCAATTCAGGAAGAGATAATTATTATCACGCAAGGTCCTATGAGGAAATGTTCAATTTTTCTCGCCTCAGCACGGGTAACAATTGTGCGACCATTATACAGACCAACAATCAACCTCCTACTGTAGATGTGGGTGAAGGGGGATGGACCATCCCAATTGAAACTCCCTTCATTTTGGAAGGGTCAGGGGCTGATCCCGATGGTGATCCCATTACTTTCTGCTGGGAGCAGTATGACAGAAATCCAAGTCCTACTCCTCTAAACAATCCCAGTGGAAATGCCCCCATTTTCCGTTCCTTTCCTCCCACCTCTGATTCCTTCCGTATTTTCCCCAGAATTAACGATGTTCTGTCTGGTTCTACCAATCCATTGGAACAACTGCCTACCTATGCCAGAGACTTGAGTTTCAGGTTGACGGTAAGGGATAATAACCCTGCAGGCGGAGGAAGGGCATATGCACAAATTGGTGGCGAAGTTACAGATCAGGCCGGTCCTTTTGTGGTTACCAAGCCTAACAGTACCACGTCGGCTCTTTCACCAGGACAGGTCATCGACGTAGAGTGGGACGTAGCAAATACCGATCAACTTCCGG
This sequence comes from uncultured Bacteroidia bacterium, assembly GCA_964564415.1. Lineage (GTDB taxonomy): Bacteria > Bacteroidota > Bacteroidia > J057 > J057 > JALEFZ01. Next base: position 25,061 of record CAZMAV010000035.1, read on the forward strand.
TCAATTGCCAAACCGTGGACATTTATCTCTCCACCGATGGAGGACTGACTTTTGATATCTTGCTGGCCGAGGCCGTTCCAAACACGGGCAACTTCGAGGTCTGTGCCCCTAATGCTCCCGGAGCCAGCAGCAGGATCATGGTAAGGGCTCACGACAACATATTCTTTAATGTCTCGCCTTCTAATTTTACCATTCAAACCACCACCCAGCAAGGCTTTTCTTTCGTAACTCCTGTTTCTAAGATCAACCTCTGCCAGGATGGTAGTACCGATATCCCTTTTGAGTCTTGCCCTATTGGCAGTGTAAATGAGAAATTCACCATTTCCGGACTGGGACTGCCTCCAGGCGTAAGCTTGGTTACGACCCCTGACAGTGTCCTCCCCGGTGAACCCTTTACTGTGAGTATTCAGGCTAGCGCCGTTACACCTGTAGGGAATTATAATTTTACCGTGAATGGTAGAACGACTTCAGGAGCAAGTTTCCTCGAGCTTTTTTCTCTGGAAGTTTTCCCTTCCTTCACATCTGTTCCTTCTCCTACAGCTGCCAGCAACGTAAGTAACACTGCACTGAACCCCAACTTATCCTGGACCAGTATACCTGGCGCCACCGGCTATGTGTATGAGTTGGCCAGTGATCCCAACTTCAGTAATATCATCAGCAGTGGAAACACCGAATCGACTGGGGTATCTATTCCGACTTCTTTGGACGGTTTGACTACCTACTACTGGCGAGTAGCCGCCACAGTCGAGTGTGGAGTAGGACCCTTTTCTCCGATCAACGCCTTCCGCACAGGCTCCTGTAACCGGGTGGAGAGCAATGATATACCCAAGACCATCGATGCCTTTGGCAACCTTCCTATAGAAGCTGTTTCTACCCTTGATTACAGTGGTCCCATCCCCACGGATGTAAATGTCTTTCTGGAGGGTACCCACGACAATGTCAAAGACCTGAGTGCTTCTATTATCAGCCCGGGTAACATTGAGCTGTCGCTCTTCAGCGATATTTGTGAAAACGGAGATAGGGATTTCAACCTTTTCTTCGACAGTGAGGCTCAGGAATCTGACATCTCCTGCCCACCGCTTTCCTCCACACCAGTTCAACCTAGCCAATCTCTTTCCTTTTACTATGCGAGGTCGGCAACGGGTACCTGGACCATGAAGATCAAAGACTTTCAAGCTGTAAATGGAGGAGAGCTTACCCGTTGGGGAATAGAATTCTGCCAGCCAGTGAATTCTGACCTGGAGATCGTCAATAATGACCTCCTCTATCCTCCGGTGGGTTCTACCAGAACCATCTTCCCTGCTATGCTCAAGGCCCAGAGTTCTAATACCTCCGAGGCTGATATTACCTACACCCTTGTTTCCACTCCCTCGGTGGGAAGCCTGGCTGTCAACGGTAACAACCTTTTGGCCGGTGATACCTTTACCCAGGCGGATATTGAGAACAATCAGCTTACCTACACATCAAATGGTACCTTTGTCGCACTTGACAACTTTAAGTTTATCGTCGAAGATCCCAATGGGGGTTGGGTAGGTGTAGAAGAGTTCCAGATTGGCCTTATATCAAACCTTCAGCCTCTCTCAGAATTCCAGCTCTCTGCAAGGCCCAATCCTACCCAGGACTTCCTCCTCATCAACCTGGATGGAGTGCAAAGTAAGAAGGCCAGCATTCGCCTGATCGATATGCAGGGTAGAACGCTGGAGGCCGTCAGTCTTCCTCTCAGCAATGGAGAAGGCAAAACCCGCTTGGATATGAGCAACTTTGCGATTGGCATGTACCTCCTGGAGGTGGAAGTAAACGGAAGCAAGCAATTCAAGAAAATTCTCAAAAACTAGCATTTCAGCTGAAATGACTTAGTAAACCAGGGCTTTCGGGTCCTGGTTTTTTTAGAATAAAATGAAGCCTATACCAAGGCTAATATTGAGAAGGGAGAAATTTCGCAGCCTGCTGGTGGCCAAAGCTTTGACTTCTGTAGCCTCTTGGGTGGGCTGGGTGGGAAAGAAATTGAAGAGCCATCCTCCCTGAATATTAAAATAATAAATGATAGAGGGGTGAATAATCCGCTGATCACCGATTCCATAGACCAAAATCAAATCCCTGAAATTACCGAGTCTACTTTTGCCCTGAGAAAAATTCCCGTCCAGATCATCCACCTGGTAAGGAACAAACCTCAAACCCAGTTGCTGGTGAAATCCCAAGGGCGCAAGGTTACTTCCCCTTTGGAGGCTGTAAAGGCGGGCGCCAAACTCGATGCCGGGGACGCGGAGCATGGCTTCTCCCATTAGGCTATCTCTTTGGTAATCAAATGTCGTTTGCAAATAAGACAATTGGCCATAGATGCTGTGGGCCCTGCTAAGGACATATTCGAAGTGAAGCGAGCCTCGAAGGTTGGGTGTTAACTCGGAGAGAGATTCTGCCTGGGCCAGGGCGGGGAAGGTATGCAGGTTAAAGGTAATCGGACAGCGCTTTCCGATATAACCAGGGACAGGTGAAGGATCATCTTGAGCATATGTATGGGGATAGCTTAGCAATAACCATCCAAGGCTGATTATGATGCTCAGCATTAATCTCATAGGAATAATTATTTTCCTCCGCCAATCCCTCCACCAGAAATGCTTCTGATCAAAAAGTAGCTCCTAAAGGTTCGACCCAGGCAATTGGCGCTTCTGTTTTCATAATATCCGGGACAATTTTGCCTGATGGTAGACATGGTTTGTTGATTCCTGAGAGGTTTCATTCCCCATCCTATGGTAGAAAAGGCGTATGCACCTATCCCAATTCCACTGAGCAAGACAACTGCGATGATTTTTCTATACTGTCTCATAGTGTTACTTGTATCTTCTTCTCGAAACTAAAGCGGTAATCAAAAATATGACCATGGCGATCAAAAAGTAGCGGCCCATAAAGCCTCCTTTCCGAAGCTCTACCACAGCAGACCCTGGCTGATCTTGGGCACTGTCGGCAAAAAGCTTTACGTAATAGTCTCCGGGCTGACGCACCTTGAATCGAATGGAACTGGAAGCGTCTTTTTCTGTCCATTTTCCGTCAGAATCATAGCCTTGATAAAAGGAGTACGTGCCATCTACCTTATTGACCACCGCTGAATCCTGATCCATGATATATCCCAGCAGGTAGAACTCAGAGTTGGTCCTTATTTCATTTACCCGCAAATAAACTCGATGGATGTCTTTTTCCGACATGGTCAGGGGCCCCACCAACCTTCCTTCGTCTTGTATGCTTGAAAGGGCTACGCTATCGCTGAAAATCACTTTTCCTTTGGTAGCCAATGATGCTATGCCCATGACCAGCATGGCCAAGGCACCAATAAGAGCGCCATAGTAGACAAATTTCCAAAAGCCTTCATCCTCCCTTAGTTGTTCTACCTGCTCGTTGCTGCCAAAGGCTTCTATGATCTTGCGACGCGAAACAGGCACTTCTCGGAAGAATTCGATTTCCTTGACTTCACTCTCGCTTTCCATTCTCCACTCGGCTGTATAGTCTATGCCGCGGTCTTTATAGGTAGAAAAGCGGATCTTATCGCCTTTTTTGATGGTATAGTTCGATTCACCTTCAAAGAAAATAACTTCCGCACTCCCGTATTCCTGAACCCGGCGCTGGGGCTGTCCGTGATAAAACTGCATGGCCAAGCTGGAATCCAATAGCATAGGCGTCTCAGGGACAATCTCTTCTGATACCCAGTACCCAGTCTTGTCCTCTACCAGGTAAAAGTAGGTTTTATTTTCGTCCATCATCAGCCACTCATCGTAAATCCATACCTCGTTGGAGTAGCCGGATTCACCTTCTTCATACCAGTACTCTTTGTATTTCATTCGCCAGCGGGTACGGGCAATCAACTGATAGGTCCTCCCCTCAAAATTTCCTATCATTCCCAGTTCCAAAAATGAAAATGGGGCATGCTTTTCCGGTTTGCCAATGGTTTCGAGGATTTGATGCTCCTCGGAACTCAGGTCCAAGACTGAACCGCAGTACTGGCAGGCGATGTACTTAGCCCTGGGGTTAAGTACACTCAGGGCATTTCCACAGCCTTTGCAATTGAGCTGGTCTACACTGGCAAGCTTGGTTTGTGTCTGTATACTCCTCATTAGGTGTGGATTAATAGCCTAAGCTGGATAAAGGAAAGGGATGTCCCATAAAAACTGAGGTGTCATCCGGCAGATTTTCAATACTGACGATTTTTCCATTTACGATTCCATCTATGAAGTCAGCAGGATCACCGGGAATGATTTTAAAGGGAAGTTCCCCCTCTCCCCCATTGACTTGGGCCATGGACTTCGAGATCACAAAGATTGGATCAGGAAGAATCCCCACCTCGATTCTACCTCCTACCTCCACGCCCTCAAAGTTCAGCATCCCATCCAACTCTCCTATTTTAGAAAACAGGGTAAAACTTCCATCATCTTCTTGTATCCAGGCAGGCTCATCGTTGTCCAGATAGGTGACATACCATTCATCCCAAAAACCATCTTTGTAATCAATGCGAATTCTACCCAGGACATTAAATTCTCTTCCTTCAAAAACCCCGGATTCACCTACTTTCAAGACAGATCCATAGTCGATGAGCATATGTTTTTCACCAGCAGCTTCCAGGGAACTGGCATTCAGGTGGCTGGTCTGACCACAGTAGGGACAGACAAGAGATCGGGCTCCTGGGGTTTTCTTTTCTATAGGACCACCACAGGAGGGGCATTCAAATTGTTGTGAAACCATGAAGAGGTAGAATTAACTTCAACCTAAGGACAGCAAAAAAAGCCTTAGGTTGATGAATTTAAAAGGTTATCGAGCATTTTCAAAGCTTATCCCCTCAGGATTCCTGCCTCTGACCTGCCTTTTTCATCAACAAAACAACTACTTGCGCAATCATGCTTTCTTCCCGACCTACGGCATCGGTTTTCTCGTGGGTGGTCGCTTTGATAGAGATATTTTCTATATCCGTTTCCAGAATTTCGGCAATGACCTTTTGCATCGAGGGAATATGGGGATTGATTTTGGGCTTTTCAGCAATAATGGTGGCATCCATGTTGCCCAGAATATAGCCTTTTTCCAGAACCAGCCGACGGGTGTCCTGGAGAAAAATTCTGCTATTGGCTCCCTTGTACTTGGGATTGGTATCAGGAAAATGATAGCCTATGTCTCTGATATTCACAGCTCCCAGCATGGCATCACAGAGTGCATGGAGGAGGATATCGGCATCTGAATGTCCCAGGAGGCCTTTTTTATGGGGTATGTCGACTCCCCCCAGGATCAGTTTGCGCCCTTCCTGAAGCTTATGGGTGTCATAGCCAAAACCAATGCGAATCAGGTTCATTCTATTAGATTAATCGGTAAAAGATCTGTAATAAGAAAAATCAGCCATTTCCAGCAGTTCACGGTCACCTTCGCTGTCCCCATAGGCATAAATTTTATCTATGTTCATTCCTTCAAGTTCTCTTTTGAGGTTGAAGACTTTACCAGGCCCCCAGTTATTGGTTCCTTGAATTTTCCCCCAAAAAACTCCTTTTTCATCGATGGCTGAGCGGGTCGCAATGAGTTTCAGGCCTTTTTTTTCTGCCCAGGCATAAGTCCAGATGTCCATCGAAGCTGTAACTAAGTAACAGCGATGGCCCTGCTTTTGATGCCAATATAGCCTGTCCATGGCTTCCCTGCGCTCCAGCCGGGGAAGGACCTCCTCCGCAAATCTTTGACCTTGAGTCCAAAGATCCTCACGGCTTTTGCCCGCAAAGAATTCTTTCAGAATGATCTCTTTGATTTTTTCCCGACTCATGCCACCACCAAAGAAGACAAAAATAAAGGGAGACAGCTTGGATAGCTTTCTGACAAAGGCTCTGTCGCCCGCATAAAAACGCAGGAAAGCTCTCATGCTGTCTCCCTTAAGTAAGGTATGGTCAAAATCAAATGCCGCAACGGTGATGGGGCTGCTCATGTTCAAGCACTTTGGTCAATGGCATCGCTGATGTCTTTGGAGAGCATATTGAAGTCTGCCAGTTTTACAAATTGCCTGACCCTGCTGTCAATTTCTTCTTTTGATAGGTTTTGAAGTCGCTCCGTTCCAAATTTTTCTACACAAAAGCTAGCGAGGCTGGAACCATAAATTACGGCTCTTTTCATGTTTTGGAAGGAGATTTCTCCATTTCTAGCCAGGTAGCCCATAAATCCGCCTGCGAAGGTATCTCCAGCTCCAGTAGGGTCAAATACTTCGTCAAGGGGTAGGCCGGGAGCGGAAAAGACTTCATTTTTGTGGAATAAAAGGGCACCGTGCTCTCCTTTTTTGATGACCAGAAATTCGGGCCCCATGTCCATAATGAGCTGGGACGCCTTTTTAAGGGAGTATTCTTGTGAGAGTTGTCGGGCTTCCTCGTCATTGATGATGAGGACATCAATCATTTTGAGGGTTGCCTTCAGGGTATCGAGGCTGCTTTCGATCCAGAAATTCATGGTGTCCATAGCTATGCAAGCAGGACGCTTATTGAGCCGCTCAATGACGGATTTCTGAACCGCAGGGGTCAGGTTGCCAAGCATGAGATACTCGCAGTCCTGGTAAGAATCAGGAACCTTAGGATCAAAGTCAGCCAGCACATTGAGTTCTGTAACAAGGGTATCTCTCGAATTCATGTCGTTGTGATAGCGGCCTGACCAAAAAAATGACTTTTGATCAGGGATAACCTGCACCCCTTCGAGGGATATGCCCCTATCTTCCAGCATTTTGATGTAATTGGGATCAAAGTCATTGCCCACCACGGAGATGGCCTTTACTTCATCATAAAGATAAGCCGAAGCCAAAGCGATAAAAGTGGCTGCTCCTCCGAGGATTTTGTCAGTCTTGCCAAAAGGGGTTTCGATCGCATCGTAGGCCATAGTACCTACCACAACTAAACTCATAGGATTGGTTCTTTTTTTTGTTTGTGAACAAAGATAGGATAATTTCGGGGAAAGGAAGAGAAAGGGGCCGTTGGCAATTTCATCTACTGAAAATTGAAAAAATTTAGGTCTTAGACTTGAATTTGTGCCTCAGGCCTTCTTTCTTTGCAAAATCAAAACGGCAAGGTAACTTTTTGAAATATTTCTCTGCCTTCCGTATTGAAATACAGATTCCTGTAGTTCATTTGGTTGAGTCCCGATTCATCGGGATTGATCAGTAGGACTGTAGAAAAGAATATACTTTTAATCCCCTGTAGCTCAGTTGGTTAGAGCGGTTGACTGTTAATCAATAGGTCGTTGGTTCGAGCCCAACCGGGGGAGCTTTTCCACACACCGATTCAATTATCTTTGGATCGGTGTGTTTT
>CAZMAV010000036.1:0-32344 GCA_964564415.1 uncultured Bacteroidia bacterium
AATTCAATTTAACAACTTGGAACTAACCCACTATTTTTTTGTCATGTACTCAGCAGTCATTTATTACTTATTAAAAATTCTTTTTTCGGTTCTACAGAATAGGCGTCAAATAATTTGAATCTGAAATAATCAAATATCTTTTGAATTTTATCTTTTGTTTCCAAATCAAGAGCGTTCATATTCTTCTTCAACTGCTGTTGGCTCGATTTTAAATAGCCAGCCCCAAAGTCTGTGGTACTAGCCTTCCTGAAATCTACGGTATTCAAGTTTGTTATGTAATTTTCGAATCCACACTCATTCAAAATTCTTTCCACTTCTTCCTCTGGATTTAACAGTAAATCGTAGTAGTATACCACGCATATCTTTTGTGAATCCAACTTGTCCAAAGTGGGCAGGTTGTTCAAGCACCACATCCCCACCATTAGTTCCAACTTGGAATTTAGCTTACTCAAAAAAGGGAAATGCTCGATAAACCTCTCATTATTAATCCATTGGGGCACTTCATAGGTTACAGTGTTCTTTTCAGACTTATCAAAGGCCTTGATTTGAGAAAGACAGGAATCAATCGGGTGTCTAATCAAGAAGATCGGTTTGTGAAGGAACTCAAAATTTCTTGTCAAGTAGGGAAGAAGCAAATTAGCCCTTACATATTTGGTGAGGACATATTTAGCTCTTAGACATTCCTTAATACTGGAATTAGATAATGTCCATTCTGAAATTATTCTGAACTCATGAATTTTTTTAAATAATTCAAAGTAATAAGGGTCTTTATCGGTGGGAGGAATAAAAGGTCTCCAACCAAAATTTTTACTTTTAGGAACTACCCCTTTGTTTGCATGCAGGGGTTCCCAGTTTATACAAACAGGCAGGAGGGTAGCCATAATTTCCATCAACCAAGTACTCCCTCCCCTTGCTTCACTAAATATGATAATGCTCCTGGAAGATTCGAATCTTTTATATTTTAAAATAAGCTTGATGAGGAAAAATCTGATTTTTTGCTTGAATGCTAGGCGAAAGCTCATGATAATTCTGTGTAAGCCCTACTGTTTGGCGGGTTGAAACCCACAAGTCAGGGTAGGCGATAACCCCTGTTGATAGAAGTTACTATTTTTTGGAGTAATATCTTTTTACGCCCTGCTGTCGGTTTTTTTTTCGGGTAGTGGGTGGGATTTTATTAATATACAAGACAGTCTTATAAAGCCAGGCGACCTTGATTTAACCCACTCAGTCCATCAAGCCCATCAGATAAGCTCCATAACCACTTTTGAGGAGGGGCTTGGCGATCTTTTCTAACTGAGCTTCGTCGATGTATCCCTGCCGGTAAGCGACTTCCTCGATGCAGCCGATCTTAAGGCCCTGGCGTTCTTCGATGATCTGTACGAAGTTTTGGGCTTGCATCAGGCTATTGTGGGTACCCGTATCCAACCAAGCGGTACCCCGATCCATGATAGATACCCGCAGTTCGCCCTTAGCCAGGTAGACCTTATTGACGTCCGTAATTTCGAGTTCTCCCCGGGCCGAAGGTTTGAGGTCGCGGGCAATTTCCACCACCTGGTTGTCGTAGAAATAAACCCCCGGAACTGCATAAGAGGACTTGGGCTGGCTGGGTTTTTCTTCAATGCTAATGGCCTTGCCTCCCTTGTCAAATTCTACCACCCCGTAGCGTTCAGGATCGGCAACATGATAGGCAAACACCATTCCTCCACCTTCTTCCCCTACGATTTCCGAAGCCTGAGACATGGTAGAGGCCAATTGATGTCCGTAAAAAATATTATCCCCCAAAATCAAGGCAGCCTCGTCATGCCCGATGAAGCCCGCCCCAATGATAAAGGCCTGTGCCAGTCCCTCTGGATTGGGCTGGACCGCATAATCAAAGCGCATTCCCAGTCGGCTTCCATCCCCCAGCAATTGCCGAAAAAGAGGAAGGTCCTTGGGCGTGGATATGATCAGCACCTCCCTGATCCCCGCCTCCATCAGGGTAGAAAGGGGGTAGTAGATCATGGGCTTGTCATAGACCGGCATCAATTGCTTGCTGATGGTAATGGTAAGGGGGTAAAGCCGGGTTCCTGAGCCTCCTGCGAGGATGATTCCTTTCATATTTCAGGCGTTAACTGGGACAAGGGAGAAAGGATAGCCCCCTTCTCAACCCTTAGTTTTAGATACTTGGTATTCGAATGGACTCTCCAGGTCTTCCAGTGAAGGATAGTGCTTGTCCTTTTCAGATAAAATGGGGGCAATATCTGCCCAGGGAATTTCCAGGGCAGGATCATCCCACATCAGTCCCCCCTCCGAAGCTTTGTAGTAAAGCCCTGTGCATTTGTAAAAAAACAGGCAATCCTCTGACAAGACCTGAAAGCCGTGGGCAAACCCGGGGGGAAGGTAGATCATTTCCTTGGCTTCGCTGTCGATTTCGCGATGGAATACCTTTCCGTAAGTAGGAGAATTTCTGCGAATGTCTACCCCCACATCCAGCACACGACCCTGGAGGACGGAGACCAGTTTGCCCTGGGCATAAGGGGGAGCCTGAAAATGCAGCCCCCGGAGGGTTCCCCTGGATGAATAAGAGAGGTTGTCCTGGACAAATTGAAGGTTTCCCAGGCCTATTTGGTCAAAATGGTCCTGCTGATAGAGTTCCATAAAAAAGCCCCTGGAGTCTCCGAATACATCTGGTTGGAGGACAAATAGCCCGTCAAAATCACTTTCAGACTTCCTGAACCCCATGTAGCTCTTCTTTAAAATACGCTAGTGTACGTTGTAATCCTTCGCGGCGGGGAACCTGGGGTTCCCATCCCAAAATTTCCTTTGCCCTGCTGATATCGGGCTGCCGCACCTTGGGATCGTCCTTGGGCAGTTCTTTGTGTACAATCTTGCTCTTAGATCCGGTGAGTTCGATGATCTCCCTGGCAAAATCGAGGATAGAAATTTCTGAGGGATTGCCAATGTTGACGGGCATGGGCTCATCGCTGAAGAGGAGGCGATAGATGCCTTCGATCAGGTCATCTACATAGCAGAAGGACCGGGTCTGTGATCCATCTCCAAAGACGGTGATATCCTCTCCGCCCAGGGCCTGGGACATAAAGGCAGGCAGAGCTCTTCCGTCGTTGACCCTCATGCGAGGCCCGTAGGTATTGAAGATCCTCACGATCCGCGTTTCCAGCCCGTGATAACGGTGGTAGGCCATGGTCATGGCTTCCATGAATCGCTTGGCTTCGTCATAGACTCCCCTGAATCCAATGGGATTGACATTGCCCCAGTAATCCTCGGTCTGAGGGTGAGTCAGGGGATCCCCATAGACCTCGGAGGTGGAGGCGATGAGCACCCTTGCTTTTTTCTCCTTGGCCAATCCCAGTATTTTGTGTGTCCCTAGGGCTCCCACCTTGAGGGTCTGTATGGGAAGTTTGAGATAGTCGATGGGACTTGCCGGGGAGGCAAAATGCAGGATATAGTCCAGGTTACCCTCGACGAAGGTATAGTTGGTTACATCGTGCTTTACAAATTTAAACCCATCTTTTCCAAAAAGATGGGCTATGTTTTGGAGATTTCCTGTGATCAGGTTGTCCATGGCTACGACTTCAAAGCCCTTGCCAAGGAAGCGATCACAGAGGTAGGAGCCGAGAAACCCGGCTCCCCCTGTAACCAATACTTTTTTCTTATTCATTCTCAGAAACAGTTTCTTCTGCCTGGGTGATGGCTCCCCTTCCAACAGAGTAGTAGGTGAAGCCTTTCTCTTCGATGGTTTCGAGGTCATAGACATTACGCCCATCAAAAATCACCGGAGCCTTGAGGCTGGCCTTGATCCTGTCGAAGTCGGGAGTACGAAACTCGTTCCACTCCGTGACGAGGATGAGGGCGTCAGTTCCTCCAAGGGCATCATATTGATTCTGTGCATAAGTAATTTCCAGATCGGTGTACTTTTGGACAGAACCCATGGCTTCTGGGTCATAGGCTTTTACCTCAGCACCAAGCTCCTGCAGGCGCTTGATGATCACCAAGGAAGGGGCTTCGCGAATATCATCAGTATTTGGCTTAAATGCCAATCCCCAAACAGCAAATGTCTTACCCGACAGGTCGGTGCTTCCGTAGTGCTCCACGACCTTGTCTACCAGAAGTTCTTTTTGCCTGGTATTGACCTTCATTACGGAGCCGAGAATCTGAAAATTATACTCGTACTCGCTTGAGGTCTTGAAGAGGGCAGAGACATCTTTGGGGAAGCAGGAGCCTCCATATCCCACACCTGGGAAGAGGAAGCGCTTGCCAATACGGGAGTCCGTACCTACACCACGACGCACGTTGTCTACATCGGCCCCTACTCTTTCGCAGAGGTTGGCGATTTCATTCATGAAAGAAATCTTGGTAGCCAGGAATGCATTGGCTGCATACTTGGTCACCTCAGCAGATCTTTCATCCATGAAAATCACTGGATTTCCTGACATGACAAAGGGCTTGTAAAGGCGGCGCATGACTTCGGTAGCACGGGCAGAACTAGAGCCTACCACGATGCGCTCGGGCTTCATGAAGTCCTGTACGGCAAATCCTTCGCGTAAGAACTCAGGGTTGGAAACTACGTCAAAGGCTACATCGGTCTGATCGCCGATAGCTGCACGCACCTTATCGGCAGTCCCTACAGGCACAGTAGATTTGTTGACCACCACTCTGTAGTCTTCCAGGAGGATTCCAATCTCGCTGGCTACTCCCAGGACGTACTTGAGATCGGCAGAACCGTCTTCTGTAGGAGGAGTAGGCAGGGCGAGAAATATGATTTCGGCAAATTTTACTGCCTCAGACAAGGAGTCTGTAAAGGAAAGGCGGCCCTCTTTGGTATTGCGATCAAATAGGGTCTCCAGCCCAGGTTCGTAAATGGGCACCTGTCCGGCACGAAGCATGGCCAGTTTTTCCTGGTTGTTGTCCACGCAAAGTACTTCATTACCGGCCTCTGCAAAGCAGGTTCCTGATACCAGGCCCACATAACCTGTTCCGACTACAGCAATTTTCATGAGATTAACAGTTAATTGATTTTGGTCAATAATTCATTCAAGACCTCCCTAAAGTGCTTGCAGACATATTCTTGCTGCTCGCGGGTCAACTCCGAGTGCATGGGTAGGCTGATCACCTGCCCAGTAAGCTGCTCGGATACAGGGAAATCTCCTTTTTTAAATCCATACTTCCGGTACCCCCCCTGCATGTGGATGGGCACAGGATAATAAATCATAGAGGGAATGCCTCTTTCGGACAGTTTCTCCCGAACGCTGTCCCTGACTTCCCTGCCGGCCTCGATCTTGAGGGTATACTGATGGAAAACATGGCTTCCATCGTCTTTCCAGACCGGAGTCTGTACCCCAGGAATATCGACCAGAAGTTGGTCATATATTTTTGCTGCCTGTACACGAGCTGCATTGTACTCATGCAGGTGCTGAAGCTTTATGGCCAATATGGCAGCCTGTATCGCATCAAGGCGGCTGTTTACCCCAATGTTGTCGTGGTAGTATTTTCTCTTGGCTCCGTGGTTGCAGATCACCTGCAAGTAGTTGCCTAGGGCTTCATTTCTCGAAAAAATTGCCCCTCCATCTCCATAGGCTCCCAGGTTTTTGCTGGGATAAAATGAAGTCGTCCCGATGTCTCCCAGGGTTCCCGCAGCCATGGTCCTGCCGTCTGAAAAGTGATACCTTGCTCCGATGGCCTGAGCCGTATCTTCGACTACGTATAAATTGTGCTTCCTGGCAATTTCAAGAATGGGCTCCATGTCAGCTGCCTGCCCGTAAAGGTGGACTGGCATGACGGCTTTAGTCTTTTCTGTAAGGGCAGCTTCCAAAGAAGCAGGGTCCATGTTGAAGGTGTGGGGATCGACCTCCACAAAGACCGGGCGAAGGTTGAGGAGTGAGATGACCTCCACCGTGGCTATGTAAGTAAAAGTGGGAGTGATGACCTCATCGCCCGGCTCCAGTTCCAGGGCCATCAGGGCGATCTGAAGAGCATCGGTCCCATTGGCACAGGGAATGACATGGGGCACATCCAGAAATTCTCCCAGGTCTTTGGCAAAATTCTTGACCAGGGGACCATTGATATACATCCCGGAGCGCACAACCTCAAGCACCGCCTTGTCTATCTGCTCTTGAATTTTCTGATACTGAGTAATGGTATCCACCATCCTAATTTCCATACAGCTAAGGTTTATTTTTTGTAAGTCGTAAAAATTGCAAAGAGAACGAGATGCGAGAGGAAGGTAAGCCAGATCAAAAGTGGCTTTTTCATTAAACAAAGGTATTGATTAATGTTTTCGCCCCACCTGTCTCCTCCCAAACAGATATACTTCATTTATAAGTGGTAAAATAATTAGCCTCAGAGGAACTTTAAGTGGGGTAAAGGAGATTTCTCCCCTGACATATTATTCCCATGACTTCGAAAAATGAAGGAACTGACTTAATTTGGCAATTATTTTTACCGTAAAATGAAGAACTTTTCTGCCTGATCTCATTTTTATCAGTTTCAAAAGTATGGCATTCTCCTACAAATACTTAACTATTTGCTTTCTTTTCTTTCATCTTATCAGTTCGGGCTTACAGGCACAGGTAAGCATTGCGGACTCCGCGATACGGCTCGCCACCCTGAGTGTCTCTTATCGTGGAGGACTGACAGATGGGGGATGGCAGGATCGGTGGACCTATACCTCCCAATTAGGGCTTGAAGTCGGTGGTAAACTGGCTTCCAATCTTTATACCCAATTGGGCGTCTCCTTCCTCTTTACCGACCGCACCCAAAATTTTCAAGGCCTGAGCCAACTCCTCACAGGCAATGGCAGCCTGATCATCACCGATGAAGGCTTCCTCTCCGAAGTAGCCGTGAGTGGCCGGGGCCTGAGTATTCCTCTAAGCCTGGGTTACATCATCCCCGCCTTCGGCCCCAATGACAATTCTGGTATTTATGTCGAAGCCGGTGGACAGTTTTTGATGCACCGCTTCAACTTCAGGGTGGTCGATGGAGAGACCGCCCTCCTGGAAGGAGACTACGCCAAGGGCTACGACCAAATGCGCTGGGGCTGGGGACTGAGGGAGGGAGTCGGCTATACCTATTTTGACAATAAAAATGCGGCTAATTTTTCTTTAGGACTGGACTTTGCCCAGGTTCCTACCTTTAGTGGGAGGCAGGTATTTTTCCCCACCGGGGCTTTGGACACCCAGACAAGCAGCCTCGATCTGATCTGGGGTTTCAAATTTTCCTGGATATATACCATCTACCAGAGGGCACCCACCAAGGCCTATTACCACTGATCCCTTTCTACCTATGCTGCTTCGCTTGTTATATAGCCTTGGAGTTCAGGCCTATGGCCTTGCCATCCGGCTTCTTGCTTCCTTTCGACCCAAAGCCAAAAAATGGATGGAAGGGAGGAAAGGATGGAAAGAAGATTGGCGAAATCTGGGTCATATCAACCAAAAAATCATCTGGTTTCACTGTGCCTCCCTGGGCGAATACGAGCAGGGAAGGCCCCTGATGGAGCGAATCAAAAAAGAATTTCCCCATACCTTTCTTCTGGTCAGCTTCTTTTCCCCTTCCGGCTACGAAGTCGTCCGCAGTTCCTCCCTACCCGATGCCCTGCGATACCTCCCCCTGGATAGCCCTTCCAACATGAAAAAACTTCTTTCCTTTTTTCAACCTACCCTACTCATTTTGGTGAAATACGAGTTCTGGCTCAATTGGCTGAGGGAAGTTCATCATCATGGCATACCCCTGGTGATCATTGCAGCGAGGATAGAAAGGGGGCATCCTGCATTTGGGGCCTTGCTCGGCAGGCTTTACCGTCCCGTACTTAAGCAGGCAAGGCAAATATTCACCCAGACAGAGACCTCGGCCAGGTTTTTGGCTAGGCAACTGGGAGATTCCAGGGTCAGAGCGGGGAGAGATACGCGTTTTGACAGGGTCAAGGCAAGCCGCAGCGAATTCAGAAAACTACCCGAAATCGAAGTCCTGACCCATGGTAAAATGACCTGGATCGGAGGAAGTACCTATGCCAAGGATGAAGAAATGATCCTGGAGGCTTATGAAGCTTGCCGCCAGAACCATGACCTCTGCCTCATCCTGGCTCCTCATGAAACCGATCACAATCGAATAGATACCTGGATAGAGCGCTTCCCCAAGGTCTCCAAAAAATACTCAGAGTGGGACCGAAAGTCGACATGCGCTATCCTCTGGATCGATCGCATTGGCATGCTCTCTGCCATTTATGCCTATGGAGATCTGGCTTTTGTAGGGGGAGGATGGAACCATGGCCTGCACAACATCCTGGAGGCCGCTACCTTCGGATGCCCTGTCCTTTTTGGTCCCAATTATCAGAATTTTCCCGAAGCATTAGACCTGCTGAAGATGGAAACAGCATTTTCTTACCGGGATCAAGAAGGATTAGCAGGGTATCTGCAGTTACTCTTAAAAGATGACCAACTCAGGGAAGAAATCTCCCGTAAGAATAGGAACTATATCGACACCCAATCCGGGGGTAGCGAGCAAATTTACCATTACCTCCTACAAAGTCGCCTTCTACCCTGATTATTTTGATATGGATGCTTAAAATAACTATTTTGCAAGGTATGAAATATTTGATTCCACTGTTTTTCGTCCTGACTTTCTCCCTGTCGGGCCTGACGGCTTTTGCTCAGGTCAAGAGCGAACCTATCACTCCCCTTCGCCTCAAAATAAGGGATGAGGTAGACCAGGGTTCTTATGTGGAGATCGTTTACGAAATCAGCATGCCCGGCTTCGTGGAGCTTCACCTATTCAACTACAAAAAGGAAAAGCTCTACATCAAAGGAAAGGTGACCGACAGGTCGGGACTGGATAAGATTCGCTTTTCTACAAAACCTTTGGAGCGAGGCAAGTTTTATACCTATATCCTCAAGTATAAGGGACAGGAGCACAAGGGTTCTTTCACCCTTTAGCAAAACTTCAAGCAGCAAATACTATCTACTCAAGTATACATTAACTTAAAAATCCAATGGATGTAGTTACTGATTTCCTCAAAATCACTCAGGCTACCGAATCGAAGTTGTCTGAGATCGACATGAACAATATCCCCTTCGGCCGGGCTTTTAGCGACCATATGTTGATCGCACATTTTCGGGATGGAAAATGGCAGCAGGCCGAAATTCTGCCCTATGCACCGCTGGAAATGAGCCCCAGCAACTCCGCTCTCAATTATGGACAGTCCGTTTTTGAAGGAATGAAAGCCCATAAGAGTCCCGACGGCAATCCCGTCCTCTTTCGTGCCCGTCAAAACTGGCTGCGCATCAACTACTCTGCCCAGCGCATGGCCATGCCTCCCATACCTGAAAATATCTTTATGGAAGGCATCAAAGAACTCGTAAAGCTGGATCGAAATTGGATACCCAATGCCGAGCAGGGAGCCTTGTACCTCCGTCCCCTTTACTTTGCTACTGACGAGTACATCGGCGTCAAGGCCTCCGAAACCTACACTTTTGTGGTATTTACCTGTCCCGTAGGGCCTTACTATACAGAACCTGTCAATCTCCTGGTAAGCAAAGAATACATCCGCGCAGCCGTGGGAGGAGTAGGAGCCGCCAAGGCCGCCGGCAATTACGCCTCTGCCATGCTGCCCGACAAGATGGCCAAAGCCAAAGGCTACCACAATGTGCTTTGGCTTGATGCCCGCAACCTCGAATTTATCGAAGAGTGTGGGACCATGAATGTCTTTTTTGTCGTGGATGGAGAAATACTCACGCCCAGGCTTACAGGAACCATCCTCCCTGGCATCACCCGAAACTCTGTCATCCAGGTCCTGGAAGATGCCGGACATAAAGTTTCAGCCCGTCAGATTTCTATCTACGAGCTGCAACAGGCCCATCGCGGAGGTAAGTTAGAGGAATGCTTCGGAACAGGAACCGCCGCTACGATCTCCCATGTTGCCAAAATTGGCTTTGCCGGAGAAGACTGGATCCTGCCCCCCGTCTCCGAAAGAAAAATAGGCCCCTGGCTCTACGACACCCTCATGGACTACCGCACCGCTGCCATTGATGATAAATTTGGTTGGGTAGACGAGTTGTAAATTATCCTTATCTTAAAGGGTTTCGGAGCAATCCGAAGCCCTTCTGATTTATTCCTTTCTGAATCTTCTCGTAACAGTTTTGCCACTCAGAGGATCGCCAATCCTGATCAGGTACAAGCCCGGAGCCATCCCCGACAGGTCAATATGGTTACCAGAGACAATTTTACCGGCTCCGAGTTTTTTGCCCAACAGATCATGAATAGCATAATTAAAGCTATCTGTGCCCTCGCTTTCTACTTGGAGAAAGTCGCTGGTTGGATTGGGAAAGAGATTGACCTTCAGGTCATCCCTTCCCTCTAGAGCGGTGGGATTTCCGATCCGAAAACTCTTGCTGAGGCTCTCTCCCTCATATTCCAAGGTAAATGTCCAGGTACCATACACCATAGAAGCGTCTATGGTTCTGAAATAATACCACCAGGAGAGGGTGTAAGTCTCATTGGGAGAATGGGTCCAGGAGTGGTAAATGTTTCCGTTTGGAGCGATCAGTTTGAGGGTAGTATTAGTGGTATTGAGGTAATCTCTCATATAGAAAGATGTGTAAAGTTTATCTCCTCTCTCAAACTGTGTCGCACGGTTTGGAGCTTCCTGGTTGACACAGCCAAATACAGGGGCTTCTTTTCCCAATTCTACATGGATGATAGAGGGATTATGGTAATCAGGCTGTTGGACCCAGCGGCTACGGGCAGTGGTGGGATTACAGCTTCCTTCGTAAGGGTCAAGGGTATTACCTTGCGGATCAAAGAGTTCGAGATGGAGGTGAGGACCTGTGGATACTCCGGAGCTCCCGATCAGTCCAATATATTCTCCCGAATAGATGGTGTCCCCCAGGGCCTTAGTAGTGAGGGAGGCTCTTTTCAGGTGACCATACCAGGCGATAGAACCATCTGCATGCTCTACATAGACAGCATTCCAGGGCTTGCTGCCCCAGTCGCAGCTTTTGTCATCGTTTCCATCACGCTTATCTATAATCACCCCGGTAGCCGCAGCCACCACCTCGACCTCGTCATTTTCCATCATTTCCCAGGGGAAAGGCCAGGTAGCGTAGTCTGTACCCCGGTGCCCGTCGTAGCTAACCGACTCGCATTGATAGTCCTCTATCCCTGTTCCTAATTTGTGGTCGACATAATTGGTAATACCATAGTAGTTTTGATAAGGGGAATGGGAGCGTTTCCGCATGGGAAAATCAAAAGCAGGTGCATTTTGTACAGCCCTGCCCGACAAAGGTTGGAGCTTACCCTGACGTATTAGTTCTTGTCGCTCTTCCTGCATGTGCTTCCATTCGCTTTTGTGCAGGTCGGCACTCAGGCAGGGGCCTCTATTTTCTAAAATTGGGGCCGGTCCTCCACCATCTGCTTGAGCCGTGGCTTGACACATCATCGAAAGCAGGAAAAACAAGGACAACAAGGTCTTAAAAAGGTGATTTAACGGATGTATATTCATTTTTTTATCTTTAGAAGGGTTAGCATGGAGTACGTAATTGATTAATGCTTAGCAAAATTTTCCTTGAAAATTCCAACAGTCCACTTCCCATCTGTTCGTGATCATCACATTGAAATATATGGGTCATCCTGGGAATTTTTCGATGGCTTTCTCTTTGGTTTAATAACAAAAACAAAAAAAGGTCATCACCGGGATGGGTGAGGACCTCATAATTTTTGATATTCCCTTCAAAAAAGGAAGATAGGATGAATTAGCCTAGGATTTCAGTAGCATTAAAGAAGAAGGAACCTTCGATGCGGGCGTTTTCATTGGAGTCAGAGCCATGAACGGCGTTTTTTCCTACGTTTTCGGCATAAAGGGCGCGGATAGTTCCCTCTTCTGCCTCGGCGGGGTTGGTAGCTCCAATCAATTTACGGAAGTCGGTTACGGCATTGTCCTTTTCCAGAATCATAGGGACACAGGGACCGCTAGACATGAATTCTACCAGTTCGCCGTAGAAGGGACGCTCCTTGTGAACTTCGTAAAACATGCCGGCTTCTTTTTCGGACAGATGCATGAGCTTCATCGCCTTGACGGCAAAGCCTGCTTCTATGATTTGGGCGATGATTTTTCCGGTGTGGCCCTTAGCTACGGCGTCGGGCTTGATGATGGTCAATGTTCTGTTTTCAGCCATGGGAATTTCTAGTTGATAGTGAATGATGAAAGGATCTGTGGAAAGGGAATCAGCCGGAGAGGTGTAAATTCAATGTATGATCTTCCATGTTCTGATTCTAGTTGGTCATGAGCCTTTGAGGGCGCTAAGACAACTTTTCCAGGCGCAAACATAGGCCAAGCCTGTCGAGATTGCAACTTTTTATACCTGAGTGGGGAACCTGCCTGTCTATTCGTTCGCGAATTGAAATTTTGCGGTTAAAAAAATCTTTTTTTCATTTCCCGCCATTGACTATTTTCGCCCTCTCACTTTAGAAAAAAAACGCGCGTTGCGCTCGAAGATATTATGGAAATACTGCATGCTTCAGACATTAAAAAGCTTCTCCAAGCTCCCTGCCGAATTGCCATTACCATGCATGCCAAAGCCGATGGGGATGCCATTGGTTCTTCTCTTGGCTGGTATCACTTTCTGAAATCACAGGGGCACAGGGTCGAAATCGTCTCTCCTACCGACTATCCTCAAAATCTAAAGTGGCTACAAGGGACAGAGGATGTGGTGATCGGACCTGAAGATCCCGACCGGGCCTCCTGGATTTTTGAGGGGGCCGACCTGATTTTTTGCCTTGATTTCAATGCCCTGCATCGACTCAATGAATTTGAAAAAGCCGTAGAGGAGTCCATGGCGACAAAGGTTATGATCGACCATCACCTGGATCCCCAAGCCTTCTATCAGCATGCCTACTGGGACGATGAAGCCTCTTCTACAGCAGAATTGATCTTTCGACTCATCGATGACCTGGGCATGGCCGACCAAATCAACCCTGCCATGGCAGAGTGCCTTTATACAGGCATCCTCACCGATACAGGTTCATTTAGGTTTACCAATACCAGCCCACGGGTGCACCGCATCGTAGGTAAACTGCTAGAGGCCGGAGCTGACAACTTCAGCATCCATGAGTCTCTGTTTAGCAATTACTCCGAAGACAGGGTCAAATTCCTGGGCCATGCCCTGCTCAACTGCCTCCACATAAAATCTGAGCTGAATACCGCCTATATTTTGCTCAACCAGGAAGTCTTCAAAACCTATAACCTCAAGTCCGGCGATACCGAAGGCCTGGTCAACTATGCCCTCTCGATCAACGGCATCAAACTGGGCGCCTTGATTTCCACCCATAACGAACTGGTGAAGTTTAGCCTCAGAAGCAAGGGCAATGTAGCCGCAAGTACCCTGGCCCAAAAATTTGGAGGAGGAGGACACTTTTATGCTGCCGGTGCCCGGATTCAGGCCAACATCGAAGACGCCGAAAAGAAATTCCTCGAATTGCTGGAAGAAGAAAAAGAAATGCTCACTGCCGAATAGCAAATTGATTATCACGAATGAATGGTTAAAGCGCTGCTGGGCTTATCATACCTAACTTGTTTCCAAGCCCAAGAGCGCTATGGGTCGCGAAGCAAAAAATGATTTGTGATCATCATTAAAAAACAATTGCATTTTTTTATGTTTCGAGCTCTAAAATTCATGCATTTACATTGATAGATATATAAATAGTTATTTATTCATTTGTCCTGGGTATGTGGATTTACCTGTATAATGTATGAATCATTGCCTATATTAGACATGAAAAGGAAAGGATCGGAATTTCTTTGAACCCAGACATTTGAATTGCCATGATTGCTCGTCTTTTTACCATTATTTTTTTGATTTTAAGTACAAATGCCCTTGTAGCTCAGGAGGGAGAGAAAAACCGTGGACAGGGCCTCGTGGTGGGACTGATGACCTCTAACAGAGGAGCGGGGGCAGAAATCACCTATCAACGAAGGGGGGGAAGATGGCAGCAGATTTACAACCTTGACTTTTATTTTGTGCGAAGCCTTCACGAGGTCAAGGTAGAGCCCTATCCTTTTCCAGACCGCAAGTATGTTTTTGGCAAGCTCAATAATTTCTGGGTACTGAGCCCCTCCTTTGGTTTTCAGTATCAGGCAGCCTCCTATTCCTCCTATAATTTTGTCGATATGAAGGTAGGATTCAAATTAGGTCCTGCCCTGGGTATCCTCAATCCCTATTATATCAAGCTTTGCAGCATCAATGGGGCCTGTGATTCTCAGCCCTTCAATCCGGATATTCACTCTTATCAAGCCATTTCGGGAAGGGCCAGTTTTTTCTCCAATGAATTCAATCCCGAATTTCGCCTGGGTCTCAGCCTCAAGGCCTTTGCCACCCTGGATTTCAACAGCAAGGCAGGACCCATTAGCGGAATCCGCGCAGGAATCAACGCCGACCTCTTCCCTTCGGAGATACCCATCATGCTACCCAACGAAGATTTGGTCAACCCCTCTGCCCTCTTTGCTGCGACCATTGGGTTTGTCTTTGGAGGAAACTGGTAGCTCTCCTTGGATTGGGTACTTTTTCGGTGTTCCCTTGAAGGAACAATTATCGGGGTATGACCGTTGAAGGAGAACGAATTTATTCTTTTATATTTGAAACAATCGACGATAGCCAAGTCGAACACACATAAATCAGAGGAAATATATGTCAGTGGCAGTTACTACCGATCTCACAGCTAAAAACCTACCGGGCAATGGACCTCGTCCCAAGTGGCTGAGGGTAAAGTTGCCCTATGGCAAAAGCTACACAGAGGTTCGGTCCATCATAGATGACAACAAGCTTCATACCGTCTGCGAAAGTGCTCGCTGTCCCAACATGGGTGAGTGCTGGGGAGCCGGAACCGCTACCTTCATGATTTTGGGTAATACCTGTACCCGCTCATGCTCCTTCTGTGCTGTGGCCACAGGAAGGCCTGACAGCTTGGACATCATGGAGCCATATCGGGTCGCCAAGGCCATCAGCAAGATGGGTGTCAAGCACGCCGTCATTACCTCCGTCAACCGCGATGAACAGAAGGACAGGGGGATGAATATCTGGGCTGAGACCGTCAGAATGGTACGCAAGCATTCTCCTGGTACTACCCTAGAAACCCTCATCCCAGATGTAAAGGCCAATTGGGAAGCTTTGCAGATCATTACCGACGAAAAGCCTGAAATTGTCTCCCACAACATGGAGACGGTCAAGTCTCTCTATCGCCGCGTACGCCCCCAGGCCAAGTATGACAGAAGCCTGGAGCAGATCAAGCGGACCAAAGAGACCGGATGCCGGACAAAATCAGGGTTCATGGTAGGACTGGGCGAGACGGTAGAGGAAGTCTACGAATTGATGCAAGACCTTCGTGCCCACGATTGTGATGTCCTGACCATCGGGCAGTACCTTCAGCCTACGAAGATGCACCTTCCCGTACACGAGTTCATCCATCCCGATCTCTTCAAGCATTATGAGGAAAAAGGATACGAGATGGGATTTGACTATGTAGAGAGTGGTCCATTGGTTCGCTCCAGCTATCACTCCGAGCGCCATTTGTAAAACATTGGGACTAAGTTCCCTACGAGGTATAGATTTTCAGGGAAATGAAGTAGATTGTATGCTGCTTTGTTTCCCTGATTTTTTTGGCTAAAAGCTTTGACTTTGTTGGCCATAGAAAACTACCTCCACAAATTGGCAAGATGCCCAAGGAATGCAGGGAGCTAATTTTTGTTTTGTATTATCGAAAAATGTTATTTTACGCGTCGACCTTTCTTAATTATTCCCTATGAGACGACAGCTGTACACTATTCTCTTTGTTTTTTCTTCATTGTTGATGCTGAATCGCGTTGAGGCTCAGTACCAATGGCGGCAATTGGGGCCTGACAATGTCAGCGGCATCACCCGGGCCCTGGCCTTTGACAACAGCGCCAACCTCTATGCTGGCGCACAGGGAGGAGGTCTCTGGCGAACCACAGACCTTGGCGAGTCCTGGGAAAAAATCAGGAGCTACGATGAGGCGGGTTGCAATCCCAACATTACCTCCATCGACATTTCCGGAAACCTGATCTATGTAGCTACCGGGGCTACCCAATTTACCACTCCCTACGTGGTCAGGAGGCTGGGAGTCCAACCCTCCTGGGATTATCGGGAGCAAAAAAATGGATTTGTGGGCTACCTCGACGGACTGCCCGGAGGCGGAGTCTACGTATCTACAGATGCCGGACAGACCTGGAAGGTCGAAAATGCTACCAACAGCGAGGAATTTGGAACCCTGGAATATCAGGGCCCCTTTACCGATGTGCAAAAAGTAGTCCTCTCCGGTGAGCGGGTTCTCATCGCCAGCCGTGAAGGTCTCTATTATTCTGATGACCAACTGACTTCGGTAACAAAGGCCAGTGGAAGTGAATTCTTTCAGGACAACCTGGTTTTCGACATTGAAGTCGCAGCCAACAACACCATATTCGCCACAGTCAACAGCAAGGTCAATCCCACAGATACCGACAGCTTATTTATCTCCAGGGACAATGGAAACACTTTTGAGACCGTCCGTTCTCCCCAACTCATTTTTAATGGAATCAGGGTAGGCTTTGTTCGTACCGAAGTGGCAGTATCTCCTTCCGACCCCAATATCGTCTACCTGGCTACCTCACAGGCTTCCAATGAAGTCAACAAGATATTCAGGTATGACATTCAAGCCGATTCCTGGACCCAGGTGGGTACGGTAGGACCTACCTTTAGTCCTCTTGGTACTTCAGGTAGAGATGCCTTTGTGTTAAAAGTATACCCGGACAATAAAGAAGAAATTCTCATTGCTGGCGAAAATTGGTATAATTTGACTGAAGAAAATGGCTGGCAACTGGCCACCCAGTCCTTCAATCCTTCCAATCCTTCCTTTGTAGAAAATCCGGTGTATAAGATCACCTTTCATCCCACTAATCCCCAAATTTTGGCTGTGGGCACAGCTACGGATCTCTTTATTTCTCTGGACAGGGGCAAGACCTTTGCCAGTCGCAACCGTGGCTACGGCACCCAACCTCTGGTTTCGGTAAGCAGCGTAAAGGCAGGGAAGACGGATGAAGACGGAAGTCGCCTTTATGAGGCAGTAACCGCAGGTGGAAAAAACAGGCTGCTGGTCAATCATTTGTATAATACCGAACTGCCCAGCCGCAATTCTTTTGGAACCCTCTCACCCATAGGATATACAAAATCAGACTATTCAACGGTTTTCCCCGGAGCCATGATCATCCAGGGGACTGATGGAGGACTGCTTCGTTCATTGGACTTTGGACTTACCTTCGACCAGTTTTACTCCATTCCGGTCAACCCTCAGGTAGCTAACCTTGAGCCCTCTAATGTCGATACCATCATCAACCAGTCCGACGGTGAATCTGCCCCCGGAGACCTTCTTGACGCTCCTACTCCCGCCCAGGTGGTTTGGACCTTGGATGAATCCATTCCTCAAGACCTGATTGGAAACAACATAAGTTTGGAGGAAGACCTTCAACAGCAGGTAGAAAGCTATCTCTTTTTCTGTTCGCAGCAGTATGTGTGGCTGGTTCAGGATCCCTTCGGAGATGTCCTTCAGACCCGTTGGAATCGCCTGACCTCCAATCTTGTGGATGGAACAGACGAAGTATTTACAGCTATGACTGTCTCAAAAGATGGAAATCATACCGTATACGTCGCTTCCAGCCTTGGCAACATCTGGCGGATTGATAATCCTATTGACCTGGCCAACTTCGACGCTGATGTCAATGTGGTCAAGATGAATGCCAGCCTTCAGACTTCCGGACTGACCCTCAGTGGCAACTGGATTTCATCCCTGGCCCTGGACCCCAGAAATCCCGACAGGCTCATCCTTACCTTTGCTGGCTATGGAGGTTTTAGCCAGCAAATCACCACTTCTCTTTGGATTACCGATAACGCCAGAGATTCAGTACCTGTATTTGGAGAAATAAGAGGCCTGCCTTCGGTACAACCCATCTACGCCTCAGAGTGGGTGATTGATCCCAATACCAATGAAAGTGTCCTCCTCCTGGGTACAGAAACCGGCATGCTCTCTGTAGGAAGTATCGAGGACCAAGGATTTCCCTTTGTTCCCCGCATTTATCTGGCGGCTGAAGAAAGCATTACCCAAGAAATTCCCGAACTCAGCACCACCCCTGTTACCGATATTTTCGTGAGGAGGTACTCATGGGCAGAGGAAGGGGACAACATAGAGATCAGCAATGATTTTACGACCTTTGTAGCTACCTATGGCAGTGGAGTATGGACCTCAGCGTCCTTCCTAGCTCCGCGAAAGGAAGTATCAGAGCCAGATGATGAAGAAAAAATCAGCCATTTCTTCTCTCAGGTATATCCCAACCCTAGCCGTGAAGAGGCCACCCTCCAGCTCAACCTCCCCGAATCCGCAGAGGTCAAACTGCGCATCATGGACCTCCATGGAAAGCTCTATTCCACCGAGTCTCTTAGTGCTAGAGAGGGTATACTGAGGCACAAACTACCTGGCTCAGAGCTAGCAGAGGGCCTTTACCTGATCGAGGTGAGCGTAAAAGGCAAGATCCTATCTGAAGTCCGCAGCCTGAAGTGGGCCAAATTTTAATCAAAAACTTAATTGAAAAAAGGAGTTGTCTTTGTCAGATGACTCCTTTTTCATTTTTCCTTTTCAACACCTAGCGCATGAAAACGGTCGTTTTTTGCAGACATGCCAAATCCGCCTGGCCGGACAATACCCCTGATATGCAGCGTCCCCTAAAGGAACGCGGCATCAATGATGCTAACTTTTTAGGAGGCCTCTTGGGGGCACAGTCCTTTGAACCTGATCTGATCATCAGTTCACCGGCACAGCGAGCACGAGAGACCGCTCAGATCATTGGGGAAAAGATTTACTACAAAAAGGACGTCAAGGAGGAAAGGTCTGTCTATTACGAAGAGGTTGGCTCTTTGATGACCCTGGTACAAGAGCTCCCCGAGTCGCTAGAGAAGGTAATGATCTTCGGCCACAACCCCACCATGGAGACTGCTGTCAGGTTTTTGCTTCAAATGGATGCCCCATTTGAAATGCCTACCTCTGGAATGGCCTGCATAGAATCATTGGCCAACAGCTGGGAGTACTTTCAGCCCCGAAGTGTATACCTTCGCTGGTTGCTCATCCCGAGGCTTCAGCGCAAAGGCTGAGTCCTAGTCGTTTTCCACCGGAACCAGGTCCCACTCTATGCTGGGGGAGGAGCCATCAGCATCGCTTCTGAGCCACATTTCATTGATTTTCAGGAGCTCCAGGTCATATACCCTGGCATTACTTCCAAAGATGAGGTTGATCTTTGTATTTTTCCTTACTAGGTCCCAACTTCCTTCTCTACATCCACCCTCAGGTCCGCAAATTTTTACGACCTGCTCCTTAGTAAAGGTAAGGGTTGAATCCTGAAGGATTCCGGTTTTATTTTCGTTTCCTTCAAGGGCCAATTTCCAGCGCCAGGTATTGGTTACACGTTCTCTTGGGGTAAAAACTGACACATTGGGACCGGACTCGTACTTGTTTATTTCACAGCCCAGCAGGGAGAGAAGAAAAATAAGGGTAAAAAGTAAGCTTAGTTTTTTCATGTTTCTTTTGTCGCAAAAAATAGGAAGGAGATAGGAAATGGCCATCACCCCCTATCCTTTATCAAGATAAATAAAAGCCAGTGCAGTTTTCCAAGCTGAATGCTTCCTTTAAGTAGTCTCGCAATTTCATTCTGGATGATACTTAATATTCGGTACAGGGTGGAAGAAAAACAGGGTGAAAATACCGAATGGCTAAAACTACAGATAGAGAAATCCATTATCAATGGATTTCAGCCCTGATTCCTCTTGTTTTTTTGCTTATTTTTAACACCATGAGTCTTTTACAACAAATAAAATCAAGGGCAGAAGAGATATTCGATGAGGTTGTCGCTCATCGCAGGCATATTCATGCCCATCCTGAGCTTTCATTCGAAGAAAAAGAAACCGCACGCTTTGTCCAGGACCGCCTGTCGGAGTTGGGCATACCCTTTCGCGACAATGTCGGGGGGCATGGGGTCCTAGGCATGATCGAAGGAGAATCCGAGGGGCCTACCCTGGCCCTACGAGCAGATATGGATGCCCTGCCTATCCTGGAGGCGAACGATACTCCCTATAAGTCAAAAAATAAGGGAGTCATGCATGCCTGTGGCCACGACGTTCACACCTCCTCCCTCTTGGGTACAGCCCGCATCCTTCAAGAGCATCGGTCCAAGTTGAAGGGAAAAATAAAGTTAATCTTCCAACCCGCAGAAGAGCGGTTTCCCGGAGGAGCTTCCATCATGATCAAAGAGGGTGTGCTCCGAAAGCCTGAGGTTTCGGCCATTCTCGGACAGCATGTGCAGCCCTTTATGGAAAGGGGCAAGATTGGCGTGAGACCCGGTATGTACATGGCCTCGGCTGATGAAATTTACCTTAACATAAAGGGAAAGGGAGGTCATGCAGCCATGCCTGGAAGGTTTGTGGATCCCATTCTGATTGCAGCTCAGACCCTGACTGCCCTCCAACAGGTGGTCAGCCGATCCGATCCACGGGTGCCTTCTGTGCTTTCCTTTGGGAAAATAGTGGGAGAGGGAGCTACCAATGTCATCCCCGAGGAGGTACACATCGAAGGGACCTTTCGCACCATGAGTGAAGCATGGCGAATGAAAGCCCACGAAAAGATCAAGCGAATCGCCCAACTTACCGCCGAATCGCTGGAAGGTCAGGCCGAAATAGAAATCCGAAAGGGATATCCCGTCCTCTTCAACGATGAGAAGCTGACCCTGCGCTCCAGGGACTTTATCGCCGACTATGTGGGCGAAGAGCACATCATCGACCTGGACCTGTGGATGGCAGCCGAAGATTTCTCATACTATACCCACGAAATTCCAGGCTGTTTTTATCGCCTCGGAACCCAAAACGAAGAAAAGGGCATCGTTCATGGCCTTCACACCCCGCGATTTGATGTCGATGAGGAGGCCCTGCGCCTGTCTACCGGGCTCATGGCCTGGTTGGCCATCAAGCAGTTGGAAGAGCAATCAGTAGGGCAGTGAAGAAGTCTCGAACCATTTTTCGATTTTCTCCTTGATCTGGTCTTTTTTTACTGGCTTAGGGAGAAAGTCATCCATTCCCGCATCAAAGCATCGCTTTTTGTCTTCTTCCAGGACATTGGCAGTCAGGGCAATGATGGTAGGCTGAGGCCTTTGCTCACCAAATTTCTTGCGAATCTCCCGTGTTGCTGTGATTCCGTCCATTTCAGGCATCATGACATCCATGAAAATCAAATCGTAGCTCTTTTTCTCCATCAGTTCGAGGGCTTCAAGTCCGTTGCCGGCCACATCTGTTTCAAAGCCCATGCGCTTCAGGATACGGGAGGCGACCTTCTGGTTGACGATGTTATCTTCGACCAGTAGGATGTCAAAGTTGGGCATTCTTTCTGAAGAAGAAGGCTTAGGCTCCTCTTTTTTCTTCTCTTGATCAACCCTTGGAACTGGAAGGCCAACCTTTCCCTTTTGTAGCTTTCTTCTTTGCCCTACCTTTTGAGGATGAAGGATGCGATTGATTTTTTTGAAAAGGACATTCTCGCGGGCAGGCTTGTACATCGCCTCGTCAAAAACCTCCTTGATCTCGGGATTGTAGATTTCTGAGACAGAACTCAGCAGGATCAAGGGTAATTTGTCCTTCCCGTAGATTTTCCTGATTTCGGAGGCCAGTTGGTAGCCATTCATCCCGGGCATTTGCATATCCAGTATGCCTATGTCGTAGCTGTTTTCTTTCAGGTGAGGAATGACCTTCAAGGGATCATCAAATACCTCTACCTCCATTCCCATGCGCTTACATTGGTACTGTATAATTTTGAGGTTGGTCAGGTTGTCATCCACCACAAAAGCCTTCCCGTCTTTCAGTTCCAATTGAAAAGCTGCCTTGGAGGGTAATTTTATCTTTGATGAATCACCCTTTTCCAGGGTAAGGCTAAAATAGAAGGTTGAGCCTACATTTTCTTCACTTTCTACCCATATTTCCCCTCCCATCATTTTGACCAGGGTGCTGGTGATGGCCAGTCCCAGGCCAGTTCCCCCGTGTTTGCGGGTATCGGTGCCGTCCACCTGAGAGAACTTCTGAAACAGGTGGTCAAGTTTTTCTTGGGGAATGCCAATGCCCGTATCCTGGACAGCAAATTCTAGGGTGTGTTTGCCATCTTGAACGTAAACCCAGGCCACCTTGAGGTAGACTTCACCTTGATGGGTAAACTTGATGGCGTTGGATAGGAGATTAAATAGTACCTGCCTCAGTCGGTTGCCATCACCCAGGAGAATATCCGGAGTCTGAGGATCTACCCAATAGAGGAGTTCAATTTTTTTGTCGATGGCCTGGGGGGTGAGAATATCCATGGTCTCTCTGATGCACTGGTGCAGGCTAAAGTCGCTTTTTTCAAGGGAAAATTTGCCCGACTGCATTTGGGAAAAGTCCAGAATATCATTGATAATGTTGAGCAAGCTGTCACCGCTCTGCCTGATGGTCTCAGCAAAGTCCCTTTGTTCTTTGTTGAGCTCTGTGTCGAGGATGAGGCTGGTCATCCCAATAACGGCGTTCATGGGGGTACGCAATTCGTGGCTCATCGTGGAGAGGAACTGAGACTTGAGGCGGGCGGCATCTTCGGCCCTTTCCTTAGCTTTGATCAGTTGCTGCTCTGCCTCTTTGCGGTCGCTGATGTCCGAGATTCGCAGGAGAATATAAGGTACACGTGAAACTGTTATCTTTGAAAAAGCCATGTTGGTCCATAGCTTTTTATCTTCACCCACCTCCAGTTCCGCCTCCATGCTCCATTTATCCTCGCCATGACTGGCCTCAGTAGCTATCTCAAAAGCTTTATCTCCCAAGATTTCTCCTATGGAGCGGCCTTCAAGGCGGTACTCGCCAGACTGAAACATATTTCTCGCCTGCTCATTGGCATTGATGATCTTGAGGCTGTTCTCGTCGATGAAGAAATTGGCGTCGTAGGCATTTTCGAATATGGTCTCTAATTCTTTTTTGCCTTGGGTGATGACATCCAGGAGTTGACTGTTGGATACACTTTGGAAATACAAAGCGATCATCATGAGGAGGACGAAGGTTACGACCATATTTTTCATGTAAGTAGCTTCCGGGTCGTCCAGCATTTGATGGTTTGGGGCAAACATCTCTTCTCCCCAACCGTGAAAGGCGATGGGGAGGACACAAATCAATACCCCGAATAGCAAAGCCCATCGATCCTCTACATCAAAAATGACAAAGGCTACCATGGCAACTGCGAAGAGTCCCAGATGCTCTCCACTTTCCATTCCGAAGATGGAACTCAGCACAAAAATATTGGCAGAGGTAGAAAAGAGCGCCACAAATCTGGCGAGGGTATACAATTTAAATCTATGGAGCAGCAAGACGCTGGCCATAAGCAAGACCGTAAGGGTCTGCAAGGCAGCAGCTACAGGAGCACCCATAGAAATATATTCAAAGATATAAGGAGATATCACCAGAACAACCAGGACAGAAATTCTATTAAGAATTCTTACCCTTTTGAATTTACTATACGCAAGGCCAGAATGTACGCCTAGGTTAGACAAAAACCCCCATAGCGCCTTAATTTGCTTCATTTACACTTATTTACTATCCCTAATATAAATCCAAATTGCCTCATATCCCCCTCCTTGTTTATCAATAACTAACCCATACCCTTCATTTTATAAAATTTTCAAAACTTAATTTAATCTTAATCGACTTCTTTTATTCAATTAGAAAAAGGCCCATCCATTAATCTGGACAAGCCTTAGGGTGTACGGGAATATTTGATTTTTAGGCTTTCCAGGCCATTTCTCTTATTCTCCTCTTGACAACTGGATGACGGATTCTCTTTCTACCTCCATTTCTTCCAGAACTGCCTTGATTTCCAGGTCCAGGCAAGAGACAAGGTCGACAATATCACTTTCTTCCAAGTGATTGTGAAGGGTGATACGGATACCTGCCTCTTTGTAAGGGACGCTGGGATAGGCTGCGGTATTCACAAAGAAACCGCGCTTCATGAGTCGCTGGACGATTTCAAAGGTAGCCTCTGTATCTCCAATCCTGATAAAGCCGATGGGCGTATCCGAGGGGATGGGCTGCTCCAGGCCTTTGATGGCTGCTTCCCGGTTGAAGCAATTCACCCTTCTCTTCAACTCCTCCTGTAACAAGGGAAGTTCGGAGGATTGGTGGAGCTTAGCAGAGGCCATGGCTGCACCCAGGCTGGGGGGCTGGATCGGTCCGGAAAAGGTAATGGTACTTCCCGTCTTTCTGACCCGCTCATGGATCTTCTTGTTGGGAAAAATGAGGGCTCCACCCCCTGCTGCAAAGCTTTTATTTAAGGACGCGGCAATGTATACCTTTTCGTGTCCCCCCATAAAGGTACTTGCCACGCCCTGTCCTTTCCGGCCAAACCACCCGATGCCATGGGCATCATCGATATACAAATGAAGGGCCGGGTATTTATCCATTAAAGATTTAAGGTCTTCGAAGGGGACATAATCCCCAAACATGGAGTACACACTGTCGGCAAAAAACCAGATTCGTTTGTGGTCCTTTTGTAATTTTTTGATCCTCGATTCGAGCATATCCATCCTGTTGTGGCGGATTTGTTCTACCCGAATGCTCCTGGCACGAAGCAACTGAATGGTCATCTGAACACTGGCGTGTACCTGATGATCCAGGATGACAGCGTCCTCGTCCTCTACCAGAACCGGAATGGCGGACAGGTGGCCCATGGTCACCGAAGGGGAAATCATCACCGATCCTTGAAAAATCTTTTCCAGTTCCTCTTCCAGGTCCTTATACAGCTTTATGGAAAGGTAAGCACGAGAAGAAGAAAATTGAACGCCATATCGACGGATGGCATCCATGGCTCCAGCCTTCAAACGCTCATCCTGTTCCAGTCCCAGGTAGCTACAGGAACCGAAATTTACCATTTCCTTATCGTCCAAGGTGATGGTCCGACCTTGAAGGTGGTCATCCTCGGCATAACGGTGAATGATTCCAGCTGCAATTGCATAAGAAAAGGTCTGGTCCCAAAGGGCAAGGTGCTGAGCTGTTTTACTCTTTTTCATTGAAAGCTAGGTTTAGGGGGTAACATTTAATATAAAATTAGCCCTGAGCAAACTCTTAAAACAGAGCGAAAAAATACATTTTGCACCAGTTAATTAATCTATTTATTTACACTAATATCAATTTAAATACTATATTACCATTCAAACATCTATGTTTGCACCATCAATTTGTCATGACAAATCGGAAAACATGGCGCTTGTGGAAGATATTCGAGGAGCAAGAACGAGAGCATTTCCCTCGCTTTTTGAAGGCTGAGCTCGACGATCGACAGGGCTACGTACAGCAATTGGCCAGGTGGATGGCATCCTATCAGGGCGATGATCCCAAGGATGAAGAAGCATGGACAGCCCTCTATCCACATGAATCCTATGATGATCATCGGCTACGAAAACTGAGCAGCGACCTGGCCTATTGGATGGAAGAATACCTTGCCATACAGGGATTCCGAAAGAATCGGGGCCAACGAGAGGTATTCTTACTCAAGGAATTCAGCGACAGGGATAGTGTGGAAGATTTTGTAAAAACCTATAAGCGAATCAAAAGGGGGGAAGCTAAGCAATGGAAGACCGACAGCCTTTCTGAGCATTTCTACCATCAGTATAGGGTAGAATTTGAAAAACAGGGGTATTTGGAAAAAAATCGCCTCAATCCGGGTAAACTCAGAGAACTCTTACCCAAAAGCAGAAGAGTTGAGGGAACAGATGACCTGTCTGAACTTTTGGAGGCGTTTTATAAATTTTGGTGCTGCGAAACTCTAAACTTTGGCCTCGACCCGAGGGTGCATCGAATAGCTCAGGAGAATCCGGCATCCCGACTTTTTCAGCAAAGCCTGGAATTGATTAAGGGAGACCCCAAAGCCATTCCTGAACCCTCGCTTCCTTTGTTTCACCACTTGCTTTTTTGTCCAGATGAGGAGAAGGCTGAAGTTTACCAGGAAATTTTCAGGCAGTTGAGGGAGGGGCAAGAGGAATTGCCCATTGATAACCTGAAAATAGCCTTTGTCATTCTCTTCAATTTCTTCCTTAAAGAATTTGTCCGGGCTCCTCTCAAGTCCAAAGCAGAACTCCTTCTCGATATTTTACGCTGGGGGATTGTTGACGGCTTCCTTTTGGAGTCCGGTAAACTTCAGGCCTATTATTATAGAAACCTGATCAACCTTTGCATCAGAACAGGAAAACACAGCCTCGGCCAGGAATACCTAGAATCCCTCAAGCCTCTCCTGAGGGCCAGTGAGAAAGCGGATGCCTACCACATGGCCAAGGCCAACCTCCTTTTTTCTCAAAACAAATCCAGGGAATTGATCCGCTTCCTGATGGACAAAAAATTCAAAGACCCGAGATTGGAAATCGACGCTCGAATCAGGCTTTTACAGGCCAATTACTCCGAAGATCCTGGTGAAGAGGTCTGGCTATTCACCCAAATCAGCAACCTTCAGAAGTTTATCCGTCAAAGAAAGAACCTGCCCAGGAACCTCAAGGAACAGCACCTGAATTTTTTACGCCTCTTCAAACTTATTTTGAAAACCCACAGAAGAACCAAGGCGGACAAGGTGTGGGAGCAACTCAAGCAAAGCTCAAAATTGCCCAATAAGCAATGGCTGGAAAAAATTCTCAAGGAAAAATTTCCAGCCATGACTAAAGAATAAATTGATTTCGATCGCCTACAAAGCAGTTTTCTACTCTACGATGAGGGTCTTGGTAATGGTCTTGCCGAGGATGGTAAATTGCATGTAGTAAATTCCATCTTCAAAATCTACCGGAGAGAACTTGAATTCATCATGATTGATTTCTTCGTCGGCGATGACATCGCCATTGGAATCTCTCAGGACAAAGTCTGTGATTTCGTGGTCGGCCACAACATAGACCCACTGGCCATTGCTGCTGGGATTCCCTGCGATCCATACCGGACCTTCACCAGGTACTACATCAAGCAGGACATCGTCAATGACGATGATTACCGTCCTTTGAAAAATCTCTGACTCTTTGATAGGCAGGGGAGCCGCAAAGGCCAGACTTAAAGAGAAAAATAGAAACAGAAAGCTAGAGAATCTTTGAGGGAAAAAAATTCTATTCATAAGTTACATCTTTCAATTTTAATGATTTGTTCTTTTGTTGGACAAATATTCAACTATTCGCAGCAAATTCAATATCAGTATTTTATAAATTATTACAGTAAAATATTACTAAATGTTCAAATAATTTTGTATTGAAATTTCCCTATCGCCCTCATAAAGAAGAGAATATACCCATGAAGGCTACTATTTTCCTTAATGTTTATTTCAAATTCAGAAAAATACTAACAAACGCCTGGCTCTGCTATCCTTTTTTCAGTTAGACCTGAATGCATATCATGAATCACTTTTTGCGAAATAAGCCATAGCGCTCTTGGGCTTGGAAACAAGTTACTTTTGATATGCTCAACAGCGCTTTAGCCATTCATTCGCGAAAATCACCCTGAGGTAAAGTTTGTCTCTCTTTCTCTATGACAAATTTCAAAACCCAGCTCTTCCATTAGGATAAGGGCAATTTTTCTTATTATTACATCATTATCACGGATCATTAGGCGCTGTTGGGCTTAGAAATTAGTTACTTATGATAGGCCCAACAGCGCCATGTCCACTCAAAAACCTCTGATGCTATGAAACCCACCCTACAGCAGCTCATGGACACCCTTCCTCAAAAGGGCAAGCTCACCTGGATAGGCTTGCGTCCTGACCGCAAGGAAGCCCTTGTTGAGGTTCAGGAAGTGCAGGTATCGGAGGAAAATGGATTGGAGGGAGATCACTATGCCGGCAAGCGAAACAAAAAGCGCCAAGTAACCCTGATTCAGCAGGAACATCTGGAGGGAGTAGCTTCCATGCTGGGCCTTCAAACTGTCCATCCTGGAGAGACCCGCCGCAACCTCGTCGTCAAGGGCATCAATCTGCTGGCACTCAAAGACAAAGCCTTTTGTATAGGGGAAGTCATCTTGGAGGGCACGGGACTCTGCCACCCCTGCACCAGAATGGAGGAAAACCTGGGCCCCGGAGGCTACAATGCCATGAGGGGACACGGAGGCATCACAGCCCTTGTCATACAGGGTGGGAAAATTCGCCTGGGAGATCCTATCATGCTTTTTGAAAGCAAAAAGGAGGAAAACGCCAGTCTTGCCTAGCGCCTCCTCCCTACCAAATGCTAATGGGGGAATGCATTGACCGAAAAGAAAATGCTTCCCGTAGGAATAGGAAATGGCAACAATTCTCCCTCCACAACGAGGCCACCGACGCCTATTTGCAAGGCTGTCCTAGAGTTTGGAGCATAGCGAAATCCCGGCATGATGAGGGCCCACTCCTCGCTATTGCCATCGCCTGTCTGTCCATGAAAAATGAAGGAGTCCGCAACAAGAGAAAATTTAGGGGAAGTTTTGACAGCGCCGGCTATCGAAAGCAAGGGGGTCGGTCTGCCCCTGGCAGGTGGTCGTCATCAAAATTAGAGCCGCCAAAATGAGGCTTAGTTGTTTCAGAAAATTTTTCACAACAGATAGTTTTATGAGTTGCTATGATTAAATGTACCTCCGCTCCTCCGCCTCGCTTTGTGCTTTTGAGGAAGGGGCTACCCGGATGGGAAAATTTTCTCTATTCCTATGGCAAGAAGGCTTGGTTTTTGAGGGGAAATGCAAAAACTGGACAGTACCTTTTCACTTCGTGACTATTCGCCAAAACTTTTTCTGTTTCTATTTTTCTATTCCAATATCTGGGGCAAAGGAACCCGGATTCATCGACAAATACCTTTGAAGAAGAATTGGTGATTTTGTGGGATGAACTTGCTTAGGACTCTTTTCCGGTTCTTATTTTTTTTACGTTGGTTTCTGCTACCTTGAGTAGCCTCATCATGCTCTCTTTCTTCGAAGTGTGTGCATACATCTTTACCAGGATATTCTTCAGGGTTCTGACCGCATCTACGATGTAGAGACCCTTGTTGAGCATGACACCCTCGGCCTGCACGCTGACGGCAGCATCAGATACCTCGGCACGGGTGGCCAGGCCTTTTTTGGCCAGATTTTCCAGCACCCGGGTTGCCCAGATGACGGGGATGTGGGCCGCTTCGAGCATCCTAAGCATGAAGTGGGTGTGATGAGCCTTGTTATTTGTTCTAAAAAGATGATTGGCATGCTTGATCAGCAGCTTTCGACTTTTGGAACAGGTAACCCGATCGACCTCCGATTTTTCCTCCCAGTCCTTTCCCTGAAGGAGTTTTACCGGGCGAAGGGCCTTGGAAACAAGTTATCTTATCATAACCCCAACAGCGCCTTAGCCCATCATTCGTAACAATCACCCATTCCTTAATTTGGGGACAGTGACTTGTGAGCCTCAGCCAGGCACTCCTTGATTTTTCGATAAAACTCTTTGGGTTTGAAGGGCTTAGGTACGTAACCATTCATCCCACAGGCCTGCAGTTCATCCCTGCCCTGCACAGGTGCGGAAGCGGTAAGGGCTATAATGGGTATGTCTTTGTTGAATTCTCTGATTTGAAGGCTTGCTTCTATTCCCCCCATGACTGGCATATGAAGGTCCATAAGGATAAGGTCAAAGCTTTGAGACCAAGCTTTTTCCACCGCAATCTGCCCATTTTCTGCATGGGTAACGGAGAGTCCCCATTTCTCCAGAAACCTTGCCGCTATTTTTACATTTACAGGAATGCCCTCCACGAGGAGTACCTTTGACCCTTTTATGTCAAATTCAGGCAGGGACAGTTCTTCTTCAGGCTCTTTGCTTTTTCCCGATAAGGGTGAAAGTTCCAAAGAAAATCCGAAGGTGGAGCCTTCATTTGCCTTGCTACTCACCCAAAGCTCCCCGCCCATCAATTCTACCAGATTTTTACTGATGGCCAGTCCCAATCCTGTACCTCCGTACTTGCGGGTCGTGTCTTTGCTGGCCTGGGTGAAGGATTCAAAAATGTTTTTCAGCTTATCTTCTGAAATACCGATTCCGGTATCTACTACCTTAAAAGTGAGTCTTTTTTTGTCAGGCTTTTCCGTGATGTCTTCTGCACTGATTTCCAGTCTTACCTCCCCCTCATGGGTGAATTTGATCGCATTGCTGATCAGGTTATTCAGGATTTGTGTCAGACGGGTCGCATCCGCCCATAGGTATTCAGGTACTTCCTTACCTACGGCAACATCAAAATTTATGGCCTTTTCTTTTGCCTTTATTCCGTGGGCATAGAGGAGGCTCTGAGTCAGATTTTGCAGGTTGATCTCAATGTTTTCAAGGCTGATCTTACCTGCTTCTATCTTGTTGTAATCCAGTATGTCATTGACCAGGGACAATAGATTTTCGCTCGAAAACTGCATAACCTTCAGCATTTCGAGCTGATTTTCCCTTGGTTTTTCCTGGAGGAGGAGGTTGACTGCCCCGATAACTGCATTGAGAGGGGTGCGTATCTCGTGGCTCATGTTGGAAAGGAAGGCGGATTTGATCTGGCTGGCCTCTTCTGCCCTTTCTTTGGCAAGGGCAAGCTTTGTTTTGAACCTGTGCTGCTCGGTAATGTCCTGGAAGACTCCAAATACATTGACGATTTTTCCATCCTGATATTCCGGCTGACCCATTGACCTCACGACCCTCCTTTTTCCTTTGGCTGTGGTCATGATTAATTCCACATCGTATGATTGGCCCTCTGTGATGCATGTGTGGAAAGCCTCTGTGATGACCCGCTTAGACTCTTCCTCAAAAAAGTCAATGGCTGCTTCCAGGTCGGGTTCCGCTCCTGGTTCAACTTCGTGAATGCGGAATGTTTCTTCGGACCAGATGGGCTGCATTTTTTCCACATCTACTGCCCAATGTCCTATTTTGGCCGTCTTTTGAGCTTGAAGAAGGTACCTCTGGGAGAGTTCCAAAGCTTCTTCTGTCTTCCTCTGCTCCGTGATGTCCCTTACGACGCAGTATAGCTTCCCCTTTTCGATATCCTGTGTGGCATTCCATTGAAAAGTCCGGTAGCTCCCATGAACAGTTCTGTACCGATTGACAAATTTTACGGTAGGGTCTTTGCTTTCCGTCAATCGGCTGGCCTCCGCAAGGGTAGCCTCCACATCATCAGGGTGAACAAAATCAATAAAGGGGCGGCTCAACAACTCCTTCTTCTCATATCCCAAAGCTTCCACAAATTTTGGATTTACCTCCAGGAAGTAGCCCTCAAAATTTGCTACACAAGCAAGGTCAAAAGATAAATTAAACAACTGAAAATAGTCTTCATCCTTGAATGTGGAGCTGGATTTAGGGGTATTTTCCTTGCCTTGAAAATTGGGCTTTTTCTTGCCCGATCGCCATTTTTGGACCATCCCAGGCCTTCCTTTTGCCATCATCCAAACAAGCCCATAAAACAGGCCTATCCCCAAGCCGGGAGTGATAAAGATGGGGTCAAGAAGGGAACTCACTAAGGTGAGAATGGTAAGAAGTATAAAAAAGATATTTCCTATCCTGGAAAGGAAGGAATTTCTACCATGGCCTTCAATAGAAGAAGAATGTAAACTCATACAGCACAGGTTAAGAGCTAGGGATAAAACTACACTCCATGACCCATCTAACCACACCGATTAAAATCCATATATAACATGGTTTTTCCTTTGGAATAATGAACCCTAAGAAGGAAGAAATATGATCATGCCCCTTGATTGTTCAAAGTCCTGCTCAAATTCTGCACAGTCTAACATACTTTTGTTATAGAACTACAGATATTTTCTTAGGTGAGGAACCTATGTCATGCAGGAATCACCCATCCGTAGAGGAAAAAATGAATATGCCTCATTTGGAAGGTCAAATGAGGCATACTTTACTCTAAGAAAGACGTACTTAGCTTGATTGAAACCCTATCACTGTCAACCTGATTTAGGATTCGACCAGCCTCAGCTTGGGGGTACAGCGGGTGCAAGCGCCTACAAACTGAACCCTTCCTGAGATAAAAAGGAAAAAACGGTTCCGGCAAAGGGAAACTTTCTGTATATTCATGAAAAATAAGCGCCTCCACTTCCACCATCCAAATGCCCATGGCTGGCGGTGGACCCTAAGTTGGGATGGAGGCTCTGGATCTTGGTTGATCATAACCCGGCAAAGAACAAAACCCGCTCATTGACATAATGACAAAGCAGAACAAAGGTTCCTCCCGGTGACTCCCCAACCGATCAATGACAGGCGAGATTTCAGGAGAAAAAAGCACATTGATCTTGTAGCAATAAAGGTAGCT
>CAZMAV010000037.1:0-30201 GCA_964564415.1 uncultured Bacteroidia bacterium
GGAATGCGAATTTCAGAGAGAAGATATTACAGAGCTTGGAGATGCGTTAGCCCTGGATTTGTATCCGATCTGTTTGTGGCTGGCCCAGTCATGGGGGAGGCCGGTGAGGATCAACTTCTGGGAAGAAAACCATGTGGAGGTCAATCTTGTAAATAGGCCCATCTATGTACTATGGGCCTTCTTGTCTTGAAGTCAACAATTTGTATACAACTCAACTATCATCATTATGGATTTACAATTCAGTGAAATGCTGGGACAGGTGACTCAGTTTTTGGAGCACGAAGCCAGCGCAAACACGGTCATCGGAAAGGCCTTTCAGTTAGGTGAGTATTCCTGCATTCCGGTCGTCCGGGTAGGAATGGGCTTTGGCACGGGAGGTAACGAGGCCGAGGCCGGGACCAAGCCAACCCCGGGCAGGGGAGAATCTGGTAGGGCAGGAGCAGGTATGGGAATTGTCCCCCTGGGATTTTTGGTGTCCAGAGGTGAGGAAATCAACTTTATCAGCACTACCCAGAACAAAGGGCTGGCCGCAGCCTTTGAGAAGGTGCCTGACCTGATTTCCAAATATCTGGAAAGTCGTGAACAACAGCCTAGCCAAGGCTGATCAGATCAAATCCAAAGGCGATCCTACGGCAAGAGGGGTTTCGGATATGAAGCCCTCGCCTAGGTCAGCTCCGACCAGATGGCCCATGTTTCGAGCCCGGGCCTCGAGAAAGTGCCAGAAAGATTTGTTGGAGATATAAGTCTCGGGCTCTTCGCTTTCGTAGTCGGGATTGAAAAACTGGGTGGCATAAGCCTGGATCGCCTTCTTTTTCCCCCCCCAATGATCCGTAATATCCACCACAAAGGAAGGACGAAGGTTATAGTCCTGAATAAAAAAGAAGGTCCTTTTGGGGCGCCAGGCTTCCTGCGCCTTGTCTTCCCATTTGGTTTCTATTTTGACCAGGCCGCTGAGAAATGCAGCATCCCTGACCAACTTACTGCTGCGTCCATGGTCGGGGTGCCGGTCTTCGGGAGCTCCGGTAATCAAGACCTCCGGTCGATATTTTCTTACCATCCGGATGATGGCCAGTTGATGGGCTTCGTCATGGGTAAAAAATCCATCTCTGAAGGCGAGGTTTTCGCGGGTAGATAAGCCCAAAATTCTGCCTGCCTCGGCAGCTTCTTTGTCCCTGATTTCCGCACTTCCCCTAGACCCCAGTTCCCCACGGGTCAGGTCTACAACCCCTACTTTTTTCCCCTCCTTTACCAACTTAAGAATGGTCCCACTACAGCCCAGCTCCACATCGTCGGGATGAGGAGCCACGACCAAAACATCCAGTTTGTTGCTCATTGCTTTTGTCTTAGGTGAGGACAAAGGTAGGCATTTGAATGAGAATCTACCCTCCCAGGTACTTCCATTTGACGCTGCTGGGCTTTTTCTTGCCCCTGAATTGCACTTCCCAGACATAAAGTCCTGGTTGTAAGGAGTCCGGGAGGTCTACTTCTCCCTTGAATGGCCCGGATTTTCGCCAAATTACCTGACCAAAAATATTCCTCAATGTCAACCTGTCGATGGGAATCTCAGACTTGAACCCTATTTTTCCCTGACGGGAAGGATTGGGATAAATGGATAAAAATGGGGAGACCTCTCCTTCTTCAAGACCTGCCGTAAAGCGTCCACCATGAAAGGATTCTGGTCGGATCATCAGGCTTCCTCCGATTCTGGCCTGGGTCCAGGTGCCAAGAGAATCGTAAAACATGAAATTCTCCCGGTTATAATTGCGGTCGACCCCTACACCCAAGGGCAACTTAGACATTTGTTGTACCCCAACCCAAACCCTTCCGGAGACGGGCACAGGAGCATTAAAAGGGTATCGGATAAAGGCCCTGCAGTTTTCGCCATAGCTTACCCGGTGAATTTTTGTTTCGACAATGGAATCGGGATGGGGTTTGTTCCATACGATAATTCGAAATGCCTCATCCTTCATGAAGGTGGTCTGCCCATTGATATTGTTGACGTGGACCAAGGGCTCAAAATGAATCCACAAGGCCGAAATGGAGTCCTCAACATCGAGGTCCAGCTGCACCCCATATCCCAAAGCCCTGTTTAGTCCAAAAAGGCCGTCTGCCTCCCCATCGTCGTAGGCCCAAAGGGAGTCAACGGGAAAAATCCTTTGCAGGGTATCATTTTGAGGAAATACATCACCGGGAGTTTGTACCAAAAAATCGAGGGCTACTCCTCCTGTCTGGGCAAAGTTTTGGTTTTCAAAGGCGGTAAATGATAGGGTATTGGTAGCAAAGGGACTTAGGCCTTGGCTACCCATCTCGGAGTCTGCTCCCTTCCAGGGATTAAAGCCTCGGGGATCGGAAGCTTTTAGCTGGTAAGATATATCTGCATTGCCATCGTTGTTGTTGCTTAGCTCTACCGCAAAATCCTGCTGTTGTCCCCCTTGATTGAAGTGCTGGAGAGGGATGGCCGAATACCTTTCAATGGGAGGGGAGAGCCACTGTAGGGGAGATACATCGACAAAGGCAGTATCAGCCAGGCTACGGCCGGGCGCCAGATAAACGTAATCTAGGTGCCAGTGATCTGCCGGGACGCTTAAGCTCCCCCTGCGCTGAAAAGTAATTTGGAAGCATTCTTGAAAATAATCTTCCTGATCCAAAAGAATGCTGTACTGCCGGAAACTCCGAAGCTTACTGCCCTGTATGGTAAAAACCCTGCGGTAATCGTTGGGAGGAGGATTGGTGGTCCTGAAGAGAACCTCAAAGTTGTCATCGCTTTCGGGTGCGTCGCCCAGCCCTTGTGGTTGTAGGGCGAAGCTCAAAACCACTTGATCTCCGGGGCCATAGCTGGAAAGGTCGATGCACTGAGAAAATAGCCTATCTCCCAGTCCGCTCACCAGGGCATTGACGGCGTAGGGTTCCCCGTCGCGGGCAATGCCATCAAAGGTGACGACTCCCTGGCTGGGCGGGGATACAGCCATTCCGTAGGTCAGTTCGGGTACATCGAAAAAAAGCTCAGGGGTAAACCACCTGCTCGTATCAGGCTTTCCATCTCTATTGGAAAAGTCATCAAAAAAGGGAGAAGCCGCACTTATGAGGAGGGTGTCGGGCTGGGTATTTCTCTGTAAAACCGGAAAGGGCCGATCCTGAATCCGTTCATACGGCCAGCCTTCTTCTGCTAACTCCCACTGGGCCAGACCTGGGCAGGGAAGGAGGAGGCAAGCAAGAAAAAAAGAGGGCCCTAACAGGGACAACCGAAGGAATGATGATCGCTTCATGGATTAGAATAAATCAGGCGAAGCACAAAATAGTAAATATCCTATGAGAGAAAAATGTACACTTTTGGGGATACTATTTGGAGAAAATAAGGATATGTAGCACTTCTGTCCTATTCTCCTTTCCCGTGTTTTCTCGCCTGAAGATTAGGTAGCCATTTGTATGATATCATTAAAAATAACGTAGAGCATCAGGCCCAGAATGAGGAGGAGGCCGATTTGCTGGGCGACCAGTCGTACCTTTACCGAGGGTTCGCGCCGGGTGATGCCCTCGATAAGCAGGAATACCACATGACCTCCATCGAGAGCCGGGATGGGCAGGATGTTGACAAAGGCCAAAATCATAGACAAGGCTGCCGTAAATTCCAGGAAGCCCGGTATTCCTCTTTCTTCCCATATGCTCACAAAGCGCCATGCAATTTGCGGGAGACCCATGAGGGATTTGCTTGCCTTAACGTCTTTTTTGGCGATGTTGGCGAAGCCCTGGGCATTGGTGGAAACCAGCCTAAAAGCTCGCTGAGTCCCCGCTACCAAGGCGGCCCAGGGATCGAATTCCACTCTTTCAGTGTAAGGGCCTACCCCCAGATAGCCCGTACTGTCAAGTTGAATGACTGTGGTCAGGGTATCGCCTGCCCGGATATAATGGGTTTGGATGGCTTGATTGGCACGGCCAAGCCTGTAATTGTAAATATCTTCAAAGAAGGAAATGCTGCTATCCCCCAACTGTACGATGTGGTCCCCTGTCCTAAGACCCGCCCGAAATGCTGCCGGACCTACCAATTCTCCCGTCTGAGACCGCTTAGGCTTTTCGAATACCCGGATGTGGGAAGTAGGTCGGTAGGTAAAAATGTAGGGAAAAATGGTATCCTCTCCCAGGTAATTTTGAATACTGGGCGGAATATCTATCCGAATATTTTCCCCCTTTCTTTCTACCTCAAACCATGCCCTGTCGTTGATCAGGAGGTCCTGCTGAATGTACTCCTCTATGTAGTCAAACTTTTTTCCCTTGTAAGAAACAATTTCATCTCCGGTCTTAAATCCTGTAAGGCTTCCCAGAGAGGTAGTATCCGCAGGGATGATAATGCCCCCTACGATTTCGGAAACGGGGGTGCGGGTTTCTCCATAGACCAATTTGAGGGAGGAGAAGATGGCAATGCCCAGGATGACATTCATGATGACCCCGGCCAGCATGACGATGAGGCGCTGCCAAACCGGCTTGGAACGAAACTCCCAGGGCCTCGGACCATAATCATGACTTTGGGTGGAGCCTTTTTCGGCTTCTTCACGAGCTTTCTCC
Source organism: uncultured Bacteroidia bacterium (assembly GCA_964564415.1). GTDB lineage: Bacteria > Bacteroidota > Bacteroidia > J057 > J057 > JALEFZ01. Next base: position 4,561 of record CAZMAV010000037.1, read on the forward strand.
CGCTGTATGACCTCCTTGTCCATGGACTCGTCGATCATTCCTGCGATCTTGACATAGCCTCCAAGAGGGGTAGCTCCTATTTGATAGTCTGTTTCTCCCCTGCGAAAACTGAAAAGCTTAGGTGGGAAGCCGATAGAAAATATCTCTACACGCATACCAAAAGCCTTGGCTGCCAGAAAGTGGCCCAACTCATGTACCGTCACCAGGATGGTAATGGAAAATAAAATGAGAAGAATGGGTTTAAAAATAGCGATGACCAGAGATAGGTGGCCGCTGATGTACCCTAAGGCAAAGGCTGCAAGAATAATCCCCGCAATAATCCCCAGGCGCTTTATGTTCGAATTCATCTGTTCCTTCTAAAAATTAACAACCCAGGCATCCCCAGGAAAATATTGATCGATAATAGCTTGCCAGCCAGACCCTCCATGGATGAGATGATATAAGAGCTTATTTCAAACCTTTTGTCCATCTTTACCCCAAAAAACTGCACGTTTCTTGTTTATTACTAGCTAAAGATAAATTATGTTCTGCTTTTTAAAGAAGTAAAAGCAAAAAATCTTGATCGGACAAATATTCTTAGAGAAAAGAAGAAGAAAGTTTCCCCGGTGAGGACCTGCTCCCGAGGGGCTAAAGGCATCAACTGATTTAGATTTTACTTATATTAGAAACCAATCATATTTGAAAAGCCATCATGTCACCAAATGAATTGTACTCCCATTTTGCCCTGGTATTGCCTGTAAGTGAAATGAAGACTTCCCTCAACTTTTACCGGGATAAGTTGGAATTTGAACTTGAATCCGGCTGGGGTGATCCCATGGATTTTGCCCTTCTGAGCGCCGGAAAACGAATTTACATTCATTTAATTCAAAAAAATCCAGGAGACTCCCTTCCTTCTCCCCGTTCGGCAGCTTACATTTTTGCTCAGAACATATATTTGCTCTATGAGAAATTCATGAACAAAGGCGTTTCCATCCATGATCCCCTTCAGTCTCAGGACTACCAGATGAGAGAATTCAGCATCAAGGACCCGGATGGTTACATCCTTACCTTTGGCCAGGAGATGGACTGATTACAGTTCCTTATTTTTGGCGCGGAGGATGATGATATACCCCAAGAGTCCGGAAAATACCGATGCAGTAAGAATTGACACCTTGGATAGAGGAATCAACAAGTCTCCGTGAAAGGCGAGTTCGGAGATGAAAATAGACATGGTAAAGCCAATTCCCGCCAGAAATCCTCCTCCGGTCAAGTGCTGCCAACTCAGAGTGGGGGGGATTTTGATGATGCCAAGCCTATCAAAAATAAAGATAAAGGACAGGATTCCCACTACTTTTCCGACCAACAGGCCAAAGAAGATACCCTGAGCCAGGGGGGTGGTAACCAAGGTATTGAGGTCAATGGATTTGAGTTCTATCCCCGTATTGGCGAAGGCAAAGAGGGGCATAATGAAGTAGAGGGTAAAGTCGTGAATGTTGTGCTCCAGAATTTGGTGTGGGGAGCTTACTTTCCGACTGTAGCTTTTGATATCTTCGACAGCGTCGTACTGTTCGGAGTTCAATTTGTAGACGCTTTCACCTCCCGAATAGCGATGGAAATTACCCAGGGCATCCTGCACCTTGGCAATGTAAGCAGAAGTGTCTACCTGTCTCCAAAGGGGGATGGCAAAGGCCACCATGACTCCCGCTACCGTAGCATGTACCCCCGATAAGAGCAGGGGATACCAGACGGCCAGTACACCTACCACCAGGTACACCCAGGTAAGCCTTACCTTGAGCTGGTTGAGCAGGAGCAAAAATGCCCAGGAACCCAGGGCGATGCCCAGGTGGAGAAAAGAAATATCGTCGGTGTAAAAAATAGCAATGGTCAGGACGGCCCCTATGTCATCCACAATGGCCAGGGAAGTCAGAAAAACCTTAAGTTCTGTGGGGGCCTTAGAGCCTAGGACAGCAAGGATTCCCAGGGCAAAAGCAATATCGGTAGCCATGGGAATGGCCCATCCGTTGATGTATTTGGGATTGTCGAAATTGATGGCGACAAATATCAAGGCGGGAACAATCACTCCTCCCAGTGCAGCTACCAGGGGAAACAAGGACTTTTTGATGGAGGAAAGTTCGCCGATGAGGACTTCACGCTTTACCTCCAGTCCTATCATGAAGAAGAAGATAGCCATGAGGCCATCGTTGATCCAATGGTGAAGGGACTTATTGAGAGACCAAGGCTGAAAATCGATGCTGATCTTCGTTTCTTCAAAAAGCTCAAAATAAAAATGGGCCCAGGGAGAATTGGCGATGATCATGGCCAGAATGGTGGCAATGATCAAAATAATCCCCGAATTGATCTCCTTTTGGATAAATCGGAAAATCGGCTTGATCGCCTCAATGATTTTATTTGGTTGGTCTTGAAGCACTCTTTATGTTTTAGTTTAATATAAATAGCGAATGAGGGGCTTTTTTGTTTTTCTCATTAGCTTCTAAACATAGTTTTACATATTTCTCACTTGGATGTTAGCTCAAGATTAAGTCAACATGAATCCTACACAGAAGATAAAAGCCCGGATCGTCCAGGGGCATGGGGCAGCCTCAGGCAGAAAAAATGATCCCCGTTATCCCGAGGGAACCATAAGGGCTCAGTTGCCTTACTTCCGAGAAAGAGGCCTGGACCTGAGCAAGTATTATCCTGGTACAGTGAATCTTGATATTGAACCATATAGATGTCATATGAAAAAACCCCGGCATGAATTTAAGCAGGTCGATTGGTCTCCTTATATTTCTCCCGAGAATTTTTTCTTTTTCGATGTAGGCTTGATAACAGGCAATCTGAGGGTCAGTGGGTTGATTTACATGCCCGATCCTTCAACCAAGGAAGAGCATTTTCAGAAGAACAGCATCCTGGAACTTCTTCTTCCCTGGACGGAGAAACTCGCACATGGAGAGGAGTTATGGATAGAGGTAGACAGAGAGCAGATTTATTTTGAAAAAGAAGGGGAGGCTTAAAACCTGATTTTTTACCCGGCAAAGCCTACCTTTGTCAAGGAAAAAGCGAATATCTATACCTATGACCCTACAGGAAGCTCAGAAGACCGTGGATGACTGGATCAATGATATTGGAGTCCGGTATTTCTCCGAATTGACCAATATGGCTATGCTCATGGAAGAAGTGGGTGAAGTAGCCAGGATCATGGCCCGCACCTATGGCGAACAATCCTTTAAGGCTTCTGACAAGGAAGTGAAGCTTGGAGATGAGATGGCCGATGTCCTCTTTGTCCTTATCTGTCTGGCAAATCAGACTGGGATAGACCTGGAAGAAGCCTTTCGAAAAAATATGGAAAAAAAGACCCAAAGGGATGCCACCCGTCATAAGGAGAATGAAAAGTTGAAGTAAGGTTAATTCTCAACTAAATTAAGTTGTTTATGGGGAAAAACTTTTTGCCATTGTTCCAGTAAAATAGCTGTTCATCTTCATCTCTACCTTTTAAAAGGTGAACTTGTTAAAAGGTGAACTTGCGAGACTATTAAAGCAAGGATAACAGGAATTTTATGCTACTTCTTCCGGAACTTTGGTTATTTCACATCCACCAACAATTCCAATATCCATACCCCTATTCTCATGAGAGCATCCGTCCACACTTTTTTTGCTATCTGCCTTCTGAGCCTTTTATTCGCCTGCAAAAAGGAAACACCCTCTTCGCAGACCCAGTCTGGTCCCGGCTATGATATTCAGGTGAAGATTGGGGGAATGGAGCCTGCAAAGGCCTACCTTGCCTATTACTACGGAGATCAGAATACCCTGAGGATCGCTGACTCTGCTGAGGCGAGCCTGGAATATTCCATCTGCATCGACTCTACTACTTTTGACAGCCTGGCCGTAAAGCGTGTGAACTCATCGGCGACTCCCTACGCCCACTTTGTCTTTGAAGGAGATACCTTCCTCAAAAAAGGACTTTACCAACTCAGCATTCCCCAAAGAAATACAAGCCTGGAAATTGTGATCGACGCAGATCAATATTTTTCCATGAGCTCCGATACCGCTGACATCATCTTGGATATGGAGGTTGAAGGTTCCAAAGAAAATTACTTCTTCTACGAAAATCTCAAACGGGTCCAGCGCGAGGTACCGGAACTCGTGGCCCTTCAGCACCAGCTGATGGAAGAGGGCGGTAAGAGCGAAAAGGGAAAGGAATTTCAAGAGGAACTGAAGCAAAAATCGGAAGCCATAGAGTCAAAGACTCAGGCTGCCATGGAGGAAGATCCGGACCTCTTTGCCGTAAGGCTGATGAAGGCTGGGCAGACCCCAAGGGTCCCCAAGGAAATGAGCGAAAATGCTGATCCTGCGACTTTCAGGCAGGAAGCCAGGCGCTACCTAAAGGCCAATTATTGGGAAAATACTGATTTTTCCGACGATCGCTTCCTGAGGACAAACTTTTTCCGAAGAAAGCTCGATATTTACACCACCCAGTTGGTGCCCCAAAAAGGAGACTCCGTCACAGAGGCCGTCGATATGCTCGTCGATAGGTCAAGGCAAAATCCGGAGGTCTTTCGTTTTGTTTTGGAACATTTTTTCAACAAATATGCACAGATGAGAGGGGGAGCCTTGCAACCCGTCTACATACATATTTGGGATAAATATTATGTGTCTGGAGAAGCATATTGGGTCAAGGACAGCCTTCTCAGCACCTGATTTCAATGTTAGATGTACCCTTTATTTCTGAATCATATGAAAACGTTCAGCATTTACCTTTTAGGTCTACTCTACGTAAGCCTGCTCTTTGCCTGTGGGCAAACGACCACCGCTACCTATGCCATGCCGGTCAAAGAGGGCTACAAAATAAAGGTAGAAGTGAAAAATACCCCCACCGAAGAGGCCTACCTCGCTTATTACTACGGAAATAAGCAATACATCAAGGATACTACCCAACTTGTTGATGGGGCCTTTACCTTTGAGGGAGATACCAGCCTCGACGGAGGAATCTACCTTGTCGTGTTTCCCCCTGCCAACAATTACTTTGAAATCCTCGTCGATAAGGATCAATATTTTAGCCTCAAGACCGATACGGCCGACTTTGTCACCAACATGGAGGTCAAAGGCTCTAAGGAAAACGAAATTTTCTACGAAGACCTGAATTTTCTGGCCAGCAAGCGCCAGGAAATAGAGGCCGTCAATGCCAAGCTAAAAGCGGCTTCTTCCCCCGCAGAAGAGGAAAAGCTCAAAGAAGAGCAAGCCAAGATTAATGAAGAGGTGCAGGCCTACCGCGCTGAGTTGATGGAGGAGAATCCGGATTTTCTCTTCACCAAAGTTCTCATGGCCATGAAGGACCCGGAGGTCCCCGAGGCTCCCAAAGGCGATGATGGCAAGCCCCTGGACTCTCTGTTTGCCTTCAAATACTACAAGAATCACTTCTTTGATGGGATGGATTTTGAGGATGACCGCCTTCTTCGTACTCCCGTCTTTCAGCAGCGGGTAGACATGTACATCGACCGCCTCACCTATCGCACACCTGACTCCATGATCAAGTCCGTCGACTACATGATCGATCAGTCGCGGGACAATGATGATGTTTTCCGATACCTGGTGGTTTACTTTTTGAATGAATTTGCCACGGGGAAAAAGTCCAAGATCATGGGCATGGATGCCGTCTATGTCCACATGGTGGAGCAATACTACATGAGTGGGGATGCCTACTGGGTGGATGATTCTACCAAGAAAAAAATGGTCGAACGCGCCACAGCGATCAGCCCTACCATCATCGGCAGGCCCGCCCCAAATTTTACTGTAAAGGACTCCAAAGGGCAATTTCAGACCCTAAGCAGCCTGCCCGGAAAATACACCATCGTCTACTTCTGGGACTACGGATGCGGGCACTGCAAAAAAGTAACCCCCAGGCTGGCAAAAGCCTACGAAAAGTACAATCTCCAGGAAAAGGGAGTTACCCTCTTTACAGTCAATATCAATGGAGATGTAGAAGAGTGGAAGGAAAAACTTGATACATACGGGATTAACATAGAGGGAGCCATCAACACCGAGGACATCCAGCGTCGTTCTGGGGCCACCTCTACCTACGACATCATTTCTACTCCCAGGATGTACCTCCTTGACAAAGACAAAAAAGTAATGGGTAAGCAGATTGGCGTTCCCCAGCTATTGAAGATTCTCTCCATTGAGGAAGGCTTCGATGTTGACGAGGAAGATACGATCAAAACCAACTTTGACGATTTAGAAGAATAAATAAAACGCAGCTTTCAAAGGGTTCCTTCACGGGAACCCTCTTTGTGTGCCGGGCACTCCCATGTTCTTTAAGGTTGAAGTCCTGAACGCGCCCCGACGGATGGGAAGCGCTAGCGAAGGCCAAGGGTGTCTTCCGTCAGGGGGAATCTGAAGGAAGGCCCTAGCAAAAGCTGGTTTCGACGCACAGAAATCGGATAGAAGGCGCAGCAGTTGGGTAAGGCTGCAATGAACGCCGAAGCCCTATATTCCTCCGTACCGCTGCTGTGTAAATCCGGCGAAATCAGGGGGAAGAACAGGGGTTTACCCCAGGAGATCTGTCCTGCGAGAGGGGGGCAGAAGTCAGCCGAGGCCGACCTTTATCGATCCCAAGCGCATAACTGACATCAGGGTAGGAAGCCCGGCTCCTGACTTCAGGGCCAGGGGCATGGAGGGAGGCTTTTACAAAGTGAGTGAAATCGAAGCAAGCAGAACGGTTATTTACTTTTGGTACTATGCCTGTGAGAAATGTCAAAAATCCACGCCTAAACTGGCAAGGCAATTCAGAGAAAATGCCCTTGCAGAAAAAGGCATCCGACTGATGACCATCAACACGAATGAGGATCCTCAGGAATGAAAACCGTCCTTAAGGATTTTGGCCTGTATCAGGAGGGCATCATCAACACATAAGACATCAACCGAAAGTTTGGGGGAGAAGCCCTCTATCAGGTTCGCCTCTATCCCAGCATTTTTCTGCTTGACGATAAGAAAAGGGTCCTTGACCACAGCCTGAGTGGAAAAGAATGGATGGAAAGGCTCCTGCAAAATTGAGCTTTAAAAAGGCTTTCCAAGCATTTAATTCCTGTACACTTTCAGGGCATTGAAGGGGACAAAGGGTGCCAGGGGATAAAATGATCCATTGGAATACCTCCTGTGCAGGGCCATTTTTCTTGTGGGGTGGTAAAGAAATAGCCCGGGAACTTCCTCTGCCAGGATACGATTGACCTTGTAGGCCATTTCCTTTCTCAATTTCTCATCTGCCGTAATGCGAATCAGGTCGATGAGCGAGTCTGTCTCCGGATTGGCATAGCCAAAGAAATTCCCTCCTTCAGGCCAACTCTCGCTGTCGTAGTTTTGCTTGTAGTCGAAGGGCAGGTTGGCCGATGAACTCAGGGGGAGGAGGGAAGCATCGAATTGTCCCGACTGAATTTTTGGAATGTAGGCCCTCATGTCTTGAGGCTGAAGTTCTACCTCAATTCCCACTCGTTTCCAGGCAATTTTGAATTGTTCCATCATCTGGACGATGGTGGTATTTTGGGGAGGAAAATTCAGGCTAAAGGTCAGAGGGATAGTCCTTCCATCGATTTCCTTTTCGCGGACTCCATCTCCGTTTGGGTCGGTCCATCCCGCTTCGGTGAGCAGCCTGCGGGCGGCACTGCTGTCATAAGCAAAGGGCAATAGGTCCGCATCTGCGTGGGGATTGCCCGGAGTCGGGGGGGCGGAAGCACGAACATAGTCGGTTTCCAGGCGCTTATACAGAATTTCGTCCATGGGCAATGCATAGGCCAGTGCCTGTCGGACGCGGATATCGTCAAAAATGGGTGCCTGGCTAATGCCGTCCGGGCGATTGTTGAGGATGATGAGGACCAGGCTGCTTCGGCTCTGCTTGTCAATTTGGTAATGGGCATGGACCAGGGAATCAACCGCCAACTGCTCATAGGCGGAGGGAGATAATTTGGTGGAAATATCTATGTCCTGCTGCCGTATGGCTTCAACGAGGGCCTGAGGATCCTTGATGATCCGGAAACGGATCTCAGGAGCCTCCTGTTCAAAGGGCCTGCCCTCCATGTCCTTAGCCCAATAATCATCACGAGCCTCCAGGACAATGCCCTGGTCGGGTAGCCACTCTCGAATGCGATAGGGACCTGAGCCTCCCTGAAGGAGTTCTACCCTCCGACCGTATTTTATGTCATTGAATTCTTCGGCCCACCTTAACAAGGCCTCACTTTCGGCACCCTCCATCAATTCTTTCAGGCTAAAGTCAGACAGGACCTCCTGTGGATCATAAAATCGGGGATTGATCATAAAGGCCAGCACCCCAAAATAGGGGTTGAGGAAGTAGGTCTGACCCATCTTTAGGGTAAACTTTCGGGGATTGTCGGCGTCGATCTCCATGCCTTCAAAGTACTCGGCGTAAGCCTTGAAAGCTTCATTTTCAATCTGTTTGCAGACCAATAGCTTGAAATTAAAAGCGATGTCTTCCGCAGTGATGGGCGATCCATCCTGCCATCTTGCCTCTTCCCTCAATTCAAAGCTGTAGCTCAGTTGGTCTTCGGAGACCTCCGGCAGGTCTTTGACCAGGACGGGTCGCAATTCCCCACTTTCCATGTCCAACTGAAGGAGGCGCTCATAGACGAGGCCTAGGATTTCCTCGGCTTGAGCCAGGGTAGAATTGGTAGGATGAAGGCTTTGAGGTTCCTCCTGCATGTGAACCCTCACCTCATCGGACAATTCACCCCTATAGATGATCCTCCCGTTTTTTGAAGTGTAATCACTCTCTTCTTCTCCCTGCTGGCAGCCAAAAAGTAGGAAGGGAATCAAGAATAAAAATGGTCGAAGGTAGAAAGGTAATTTCATCGGAGCAGTTGCTTTTTATATTTTTGGCTAAATAAGAAGGCCCAAGAGAAAAGGGGGCATTTTTGGAAGAACAAGAGATAAATTAAGCCAAAAATATGGTATCAATCCAAGGCTTGACCAAGCAATACGGAGAGCAAAAAGCCATCGAGGACTTGAATTTTGAGGTTGACCAGGGAGAAATTCTGGGTTTTCTGGGTCCCAATGGAGCTGGAAAGAGCACCACAATGAAAATTTTGACCTGCTACTTACAGCCCAGCGAAGGGACGGCAAGCATCGACGGCTATGATATTCAGGATTCTCCCCTGGAAGTCAAGCGGAGGGTAGGCTACCTGCCGGAGCACAATCCCCTTTACCTGGACATGTACGTCCATGAGTTTTTGGACTTTTCCGCCAGGGTTCACCAATTGGAAAGCAAAAGGAGAAAAGCAAGAATCGCAGAGGTCATAGACATGACAGGGCTGGGCATTGAAGAGCATAAGAAAATAGGCGCCCTCTCCAAGGGCTATCGCCAGCGGGTGGGCCTGAGCCAGGCCCTTATTCACGACCCCGAGGTCCTGATCCTGGACGAGCCTACCAGTGGACTGGATCCCAATCAGATTGTAGATATAAGAGAATTGGTCAAGGAAATTGGTAAGGATAAGACAATCATATTTTCCTCCCACATCCTCTCCGAGGTCGAGTTTATCTCCAACCGGGTCATCATCATCAACCGGGGAAAGATCGTCGCTGACCAACCGACAGACCAACTGCGAAATGTTGCTCAAGACGGAGTTCAGCTCCTCCTGGAGGTAGAAAGTGAAGGATTTGACAGCGCGGCGCTCAGCCAATGGGAAGGAGTCCGGTCGGTGGAAGTCCTGGGACCTACCCGCTTTCGGATACAGACCGCCCCTGAAGTAGATATTCGCAAGGCCCTGTTTGAAGCCTGTGTCAAGCAAGACAAGGCCATGATCGGGCTGACCCGGGAGACCTTTACCCTGGAGGATGCCTTTAGAAAGCTTACTGCCTAATCGAAAACCAGACATGAATTTTCTACAACAATTGCCCCAAAGAGAGGCCCTGACCGATCACATCGCCTGGGGAAAGGGAAAAAAGGCCAATTTTTTGCTTTTAAAAGGGCATCAGAAGGAGGACCTCGAAGCCCTTGAAAAATTAAATGATCCCTTTCTGGTGGTATTTATCCCCAATGACTGGGTGCTCCTTAGAGAAAAAATGGACCAGAACTGGACGATCAATCTTCCCAAAGGAAAGGGAGAAGAGACCCTTTACAGCACCACTTTTTTCTGGAATTCCAAGTCGGAAGCGGTCGAAAAGATACTGAGGCTGGCCGCAGAAAAAAATTGGGCAGTGTACACCGAGGTCGATCAAAAGCTCTGCCTTCTGGTACTGAACTCAAGGGTAGGGGTGGACGTAAATGCCGAAAAAGTCATGGGACAACTGGTTTAGATTAATCTTTGCTTCTCTCTGTATTTCGTCGGCATCTTTTTATATTGACACTTTCTCAAAAATTCAATCACAAAATGGACGGAAAAAGCAGCTGAAAAAGAGCTTTTGCCTGGTTATCAGTTGTTTGTATTAATTTTTATTATAAAAATCTGTCCAACTAGCATCAAACTACTTATGACAAGAGGATTTTTCGAAGTACCCAAACCCTACAACGAACCTTTTTTGGGATATGAGCCCGGCTCCAAAGAACGGGAAGAAGTATTGGCAGCCATTAGAGAAATGAGCAGCCGTCAGATAGATGCTCCTCTCTTCATCGGAGGAGAAGAAATCATGACCGAGGAGAAGCGTCCCCTGAGCCCTCCTCACAATCACCAGCATATCCTAGGTCATGCTGCCTGGGCACAGACAGAGCATGTAGAGCAAGCTGTAAAGGCAGCCCTCGACGCCAAAGAAGCCTGGGAAAAAACCAGTTGGGAGCACAGGGCCTCCGTCTTTCTCAAGGCTGCCGATCTGATCGCAGGTCCTTACCGCGCCCGCTTCAACGTAGCTACCATGCTATCCCAGTCCAAGAATATCCACCAGTCGGAGATAGACGCTGTAGCAGAATTGTGCGACTTCCTACGCTTCAACGTCGCCTACATGGAGCAAATCTATAAGGAGCAGCCCTATTCTCCCCATGGCATGTGGAACCGGGTAGAATACCGTCCCTTAGAAGGATTTGTCTTTTGCATCACTCCCTTCAACTTTAGCGCTATTGCCGGTAATTTGCCTACAGCTCCTGCGATGCTGGGAAATGTATGTATCTGGAAGCCCGCAGACAGCCAGATTTATTCTGCCCGCCTGACCATGGAGGTCTTCAAGGAGGCAGGACTTCCCGATGGGGTGATCAACCTGATCTACGGCGATGGTCCTATGATTGGAGATGTCGTTTTTGAACATCCCGACTTTGCCGGACTTCACTTTACCGGGTCTACGACCACCTTCCAGAGCCTTTGGGGCATCATCGGAAAAAATATTCATAAGTATAAGTCCTATCCCAGGATCGTAGGTGAAACCGGAGGAAAGGACTACATCATTGCCCACAAAAGCTCTAAAGTAGATGCCCTCGTCGCGGCCATGCTCCGGGGTGCCTTCGAATTCCAGGGCCAAAAATGCTCCGCTGCCTCCAGGGTTTACCTCCCCTCCAACATCTACAACACCGTGATGGAGAAGTTCCTCAAGGAGGTCAAAACCCTGAAAATGGGCGATCCGGCAGATTTTACCAACTTCGTCAACGCCGTCATCGATGAGAAAGCCTTCAACAAAATCAGTGGATACATAGAAAAAGTAAAGGCTTCGGAGGATGCCGAAATCCTTGCAGGTGGAGGCTATGATGGTTCCAAGGGCTATTTTATTGAACCCACGGTGGTCCTAACCAAAGATCCCAAATTCCTGACCATGGAAGAAGAGATATTCGGTCCCGTCCTGACCATTTACATGTATGAGGAGGATGAATGGGAGCAAGCCCTCGAATTGGTGGATGCTACCAGTCCATACGCCCTTACAGGGGCCATTTTCTCCCAGGATCGTCATGTAATCGAGCAGGCCATGTGGAAACTCCGCAATACCGCCGGAAACTTTTACATCAACGATAAGCCGACGGGTTCAGTGGTAGGACAGCAGCCATTTGGAGGAGCCAGAGGTTCCGGTACCAATGACAAGGCAGGTTCTTACATGAATCTCCTGCGCTGGGCCTCCGCCCGTACCATCAAGGAGACCTTTGCTCCGGCAGAAGACTACCGCTATTCCTGGAATCAGGAAGCCTAGAAGGACCTTTATGCTAAGGTTTTAAGATAGAAGGCCGAGCTCCGATGAGAGGTCGGCCATATTTTTATGCAGGAGTAGATAAGGAGTATCAGGTGTTCTTAAAGGGGAAGCTGATTCCCAGGTTGAAAGATAGGCCCTGGTTGACCTGTTCGGTATTGGTGATGACAGGAGCAAGGCCCTGGGAGTACCTGAGGTCTACATGTAGCCTATTTGAAAGGATAAAAATGAAAAGAATATTTTCAGTTTTAGAAAGATTCAGGTCCAAAGACAGGGGGGACAAAACTCATTTTTTCCTATAGCCGCTCGAATTGAATGAAGGCAGAGCCTTAAATGTTTAAATTCTGACTTCCTCCTCTTCTTTCTTATCGACCTTGGGATGTTGGAGGTCAAGGCCACAATTTTCTTGAAACCAGGTTCCCATCCCCTTGAGTTCGGGGCCGAAGGTTTCGATGCACATTTGAATGCAGGCTTCGCTGAGCTGCATGTCCCATTCACCATTGGGCTTTTTTCCTTTTACACATTCGCAGAGAGCCTCAGACTCTCCTACTTGCTCATCTTCGCTCTGACAGGCCCAAAGAGGCATGGCTATTAACAGGAGCAGGATTATTTTCTTCATGACATTCATACCCATTTGAGGAATAATTTGTTTGGAAACACATAGGGCTCCAGGGGTGAAAACAAAGTATTTTTGATAACCCTAAGAGCGCTTTGATTAGGGCTTGACAACCAGGGTATCCGTGACGAATGTTAGGCCGGTAAAGATTCCTATTCCTCCCCGAATATTGGTATGGACCACTGCCGGCTGTCCAAAAGGGCTCAAACTGGCCGTAATGGCCGCATCTCGGGTTGTGATAAACTGAAAATGATCTCGGGTAAGATGATAAAGGCTACTGAAGATGGAATCTCCCTCTTCAAACATGAAATCTGTACCAAAGGCAAAGGACCTTCCATTAAAAATATCGTCATCCACGACAAAATCCTGAAGTACCCGATTCTCAAAGGTGGTATCTGTTATTCCACCCATGCTGTCCACCAGGACACGCTGATCTTCAATCACCCTCCGGTAGTAATCTACGCTGCCGCCGGGATCGGTAAAAAATGTAAGTACCAAGGCCATTTCATCTGGATTAAAGTCCTGGACCTGAGAGTCGATGGGCACAGGCCGTGGAATCTGGGTTACAGCGGATAGCTTCTCATCATCTGGCGTGGTAATTTGTAGGGTGAAGTCTTCATCATAGAGGGCGGGTACAGGATTAAAAGAACCGTAAAAGGTAATCTCTGTCCCAAAAATCGTAGAAAAGGTATTAAGCAGGGCAGTATCGGCGATCAGGCCCAAAGCAGGATCATTGACATTGATGTTGATTTCATCCAGGGTGTCTGTGCCCTGACCATGAGAAATGGTAACCAGGGCATCTGCGATGTAGGTGATTTCCAGGTCATCAAAATAGGGCTGGCTCCTTGTCAGGGTCAGAAAATAAGGGCGGCCAGGCTGGAGGTAGGATTCCACCACCAGGCGGGGTTCGTATTCGGGAGTCTCTAGGGTAATGTCCTGCTGTAGGTTGCCACAGGCTCCCAATAGCAGGCTTATAGCGAGGAGGAGGTATATGAATTTGGACATGGATTTCATGTTGAGCGGAGATTAAAATTTGAAGTTCCAGGAAAAAGACGGAATAACGGGAAACAGGGAGACCAACCTGCCTTGAAACCCGGTAGGAACCCCTGCTTCGTTGGTACGGGTGTCGATAAAGGTAAAGAAGGCATTCCGACGGTTATAAGCATTGTAAGCAGAAAAGATAAGTTCGGTCTCTCCCCACTTGGGTTTGAATGCCAGGGTCAGGGCCAGGTCCAGTTTGTGATAATCTGGTAGCCGGGCATTATTTCTGTTGGTGAAATCCGGCACAAAGCTGATGGGATTGCCGTTGCCGCCTGGATTGCTGCCTACACCGGTTACGGTATTTAGTAGATTTTCTCCAAAGTAGGGAAGAAAGCCCGGAGCCAGGGTATAGGCTGCACCGGATCGAAAATCGAAGGCTCCACTGACACTCATTTCTTTAAGATTCTTGAAAGGCCAGCGAAACTTTTCCTTCAGCCAATAGGACCAGTCTTTGGGCAGGCTGTAGATGGCTACCACAGATATATCATGGCGCTTGTCATTCCTGGCAAAAAAGGGATCTCCATTGTTGATGACGTTGGTCAAGTCAACATCGCCGCTGCGGATGCTATCGGCAAACTGTCGGCGCGACCAGGCCAGAGAGTAGCCTATCCAACCTGTAAGCCTACCCTTTACCTTTTCTATATAAAACTCATTGCCATAGGCCCAGCCCCTACCAAAAACGAATTCTGATTCCAGGTCATCATTGACAAAAAGATTGGCGCCATCTTTAAAATCTATCTGGTTGTCCAGCCATTTGTAGTAGATTTCATTGGTGATTAGGAAATTTTCTCCCAGGCCGATGGAGATGCCTGCCGCTACCTGTTGGGAGGATTGTGGAGGAACTGCCTTAGTGGAGGGATACCACACATCCGTAGGAAGGGTGGTCCCACTGTTGGCGACCAGGTGTAGGTATTGGGCCATGCGGGCATAGCTGGCCTTGAAAGATATATTGTCTGTCAGGCTGTATTTGAGAGAGGCCCTGGGCTCCACAAAGCCATAAAAGGTCGTGTCCTCCCTTGGATTGGGATCTTGATAGAGGTAGGTAAAATCCTGAAAGGCAGTCAGGCGAAGACCCAGGTTGAGCTTGAAGCGCTTGTTGAATTCGATTTCGTCGCTGATGTAGGCTCCCCATTCCATGGCATAATAGGTATCTCCCAGGTCGAAGTTGAAGGCAGAATCGTCTTCTTCTCCATCACTGGCCTCGAGCCGACCCACCACAAAGCGATGGTGGATACCAGAGGCCCCAAATCTTACCGTATGCATAGAATTGGGTAGCCAGGTAAAATCCGTTCGCAAGGCTCCATCCGAAATCTTTGAACCCAGCTCAAAGGAAAAATCATCAAAGCTATTGGCAATGATATACTCATAGTCGGTGTAGCTCAGGGAAGTATTGGCGTAAAGCTTGGGACTAAAAAAGTGGTTCCAGCGAAGGTTTGCATTGGTATTGCCCCAATCGAAATTGAAGTTGAAATTATCATCCGCAAATTGGAAGCGATCCCTTCCAAAATATCCAGACAAGAAGAGCTGATCTTTATCGCTGATTTCATAGTTGATCTTACTGTTCAAATCATAGAAGAAATAGTCAGGAATGGGATTGAAGTTCTCATTGTCCTCATTGAGCTGGTTGATGCCCCTCGTGATAATATCTGCATAGGTGCGCCGGCCTGAAATCATAAAGGAAGCTTTATCCTTGACGATGGGTCCCTCCAGGGTGAGCCGGGAAGCAATGAGTCCTATCCCTCCCGCTCCGGCAAACTTCTTTCGGTTTCCCTCTTTGAGTTTTACGTCAATCACAGAGGAGAGCCTTCCCCCATACCTGCCCGGGAAGCCTCCCTTGTAGATTTCAGCAGATTTGACCGCATCCGAATTAAAAGTGGAGAAAAAACCAAAGAGGTGATTGGGATTATAGAGGACAGTATTGTCCAATAGGATGAGGTTCTGGTCTGACCCTCCTCCCCGAACAAATATTCCCGAGTTGCCCTCCGAACCTGCAGAGACTCCCGGTTTGAGCTGTAAGGTCTTGATGATATCGACCTCACCGAAGAGGGCAGGAAGTTTTTTGGCCTCCTCCACGGTGATGCGAGCTATGCTCATCTGGGTGGAGTTGACCTCCTCCTGCACAGAATTGGCGGTGATCTCCACTTCATCCAGGCTCAGTTCTCTTAGTTCGACATTAATGGTCGTATCCTTATTCAGGATAACCTTCTTAACTTCTGTTTTATAGCTGTTTACGATGTACCTTATTTCCAGGCTGTCTTCGCTGGCGGGCAGGGTGATAGAATAAAAGCCATAAGTATCCGTGTATCCCCCTGTCGAATACTCAGGGATGGCAACAGTGGCACCTATGAGGGTCTCGCCCGACTCCTTGGACCTTACCTTTCCGGAGAGGGTTACATCTTGGCTGCGAAGGGTCTCCGTCGTAGCAAATAGAAACAGAGCAAGAGAGAGAAGGATGGGGAAAAGTCCAGACTTTTTTGTAGCAAAAAAGGATAGACTGATTGCTGAAGACATCTGTTAGTAGTTGGTTTGCAAAGGTTAAATTCCAGAGCGAAGAGCACCCTAAAGGTATGTAGCAGTCTTTAATGAGAACGAAGGCGAATGAACAAAGTCTGTCCTGAAGTAGATTCACAATTCCTCTTTGGCCTTTATGTTAAATCCCTATCCATTTTTAATTGGAAATTTATTTTTACCTGCCAAAATCAATCGGGTTCTCTACTAAGTCTTATTTTTGAAACGTCAGCCATGCCCGCTTTGTTAATGCGATAAGGGTATTTTAAGCAGGTGTCCAAAAATTAACGACCAATGGCCTAAAAGATTAGATAAATTGAAACAAAACCTGTCAAGGAAGGGGAGGTCAAATGTTAATCTTCCGTTAAACGGGCATCCAGGGCAGGGCTTTTTTTTTATATTCGTAGCAGAATAAAGCGCCATGGCAGGTACGGATCGCACAGCAGAGATTCTCAAAAAAGTAAGAAAGATTGAAATAAAGACCAGAGACTTGTCCAATCAAGTCTTTTCTGGTGGCTACCACAGTGCCTTCAAGGGGAGGGGAATGTCTTTTAGCGAGGTGAGATCCTACCAATACGGCGATGACGTCCGCAACATAGACTGGAATGTCACGGCCAGGATGGAAGATCCCTATGTCAAGGTATTTGAGGAAGAAAGAGAATTGACCGTGATGCTCCTGGTTGACATCAGCGGTTCCACTTTTTTTGGTACACAGGCCAACAAAGAAGGGGAAGACAGGATCAAGCGGGATGTCATGACGGAAATAGCTGCTGTGCTCTCCTTTTCTGCGACCAACAACAATGACAAGGTAGGCATGCTGATGTTTACCGACCATACAGAGGCCTACATTCCCCCCAAAAAGGGAAGGAACCACATCCTGAGGATCATTCGGGAGTTGGTAGATGCTGAGCCTAGCCGTCAGGGCACTGATTTGGCTGAGACCCTTCGCCACCTCACCAATCTCCTCAAAAAGCGAAGCATCGTGTTTATCCTTTCAGACTTTATGAATACCGGACCGGATTACAGGGATGCCCTCAGTATTGCCCGAAAGCGACACGATGTGGTAGGGCTTCATGTATTTGATGACAGAGAAGTAGAATTGCCCAACATGGGCCTTACAAGGGTCCTTGATGCTGAGAGTGGACAGCAGATTTGGGTGGATACCGCCCAAAAGAAAACCCGGGATGCCTACGCCCAATGGTACCGGGAAAACCTGGAACAAACCCGACAAAACTTCCTCCGTGCAGGAGCTGACTTTATTAGCATAAATACCAAAGACTCCTACGTTCAGGCCTTGCTCAACCTATTCACACGAAGGGGAGCCAGGCGATAAGGCAAGTGTATTCTTACCTTTTTTCATACATTTTGGGGATAATCATATATATCATTGGGACAATTATAATGTAACTGTCTAGCCCCAATGTCCCCCATATGGAATACATCCTGATCAAAGGTCATTTTCACGTCGTCAGATACGCTCCCGACGGAGATTCCCTCATGTTTGAAGCTCACCGGCCACATTACTGGGAGCGACTTCAAACTGAGCATCGCGAAGAACTGGAGGAGAGCCTGGAAGAAGGAGAGGGAAGCCTCCAACTCCGCCTGCAGGGCATAGATGCCCTTGAGACTCATTACAGCCTGAGGCCCCTTCTGCCCCCCCGCGATCTTTGGAGCAAATCCTTTGAAAAAGCTCAAAAGCCTAAAACCGGTTTTTTTCGACAGCCAGCCGATTACGGAGATAAGGCTACCGAGAAGTTGCTCCGCCACCTGGGGGTATCGGATGTAAAGTGGGCCTCAGGTTTTGAAAGGAAATGGATCAAAGAAATAAGCCTGGACCAGGGCAGGGGACCCCAGACCTTCGATGAAAAGGGCAAAGACCCCATAGATGGATACATCCTGGTCAACGATGGAGATCGCAGGGGCAGGCCCATTTCCTGGGCTTTTTCGGGTAATACCTCCAGCAGAGATGGATGCAAATGGAGCACCGATGATCTTCTCAATGAAATAAAATCTTCCTTAAATTATCGCCTGCTGGCAGCAGGTCTGGTCTATCCCTACTTTTATATGACCCTGGCCGCTCCCCTCCGGCAAGCCATGATTTATGGAGTCCTCAATGCCCAGCGACAAAGGATGGGCCTCTGGTCGGAAGACAAAACTCAGGAGGGCATCAGGCTCAATGCCTTTAGCCAGCTGGTAGAAAAGGACCTCATCTTCCCCTATCTTTTTCGTCGAATGGCCAAGCACCAGCTCAAGCGCCAGTATGAAGCCTACTGGGAGGCCGTATCCAACAAGCAGTCCCATACTCCAGATACCGAAGAGATGCACCTCGACACTTTCTTTGACGATACCAATCCCTATATTCTCCTGGTAGAAGAAAGGGACTTTCAGCGCCTTGACAATATCATGGAAATTTCCGGAAACAGTTTTCGCCTCAAAACCCACCCCGGAAATATCGTTTTCCTCTCCTAAAAGGCTTTTACCTGGATAACCGGGTCTACTTTACGACAATATCGGAAAGTTCTTTCCACATGTCATCGTGAAATTGAATGGGAACCAGGGCATTGTCAGGGGCTTCACCCATGCGGACCAGGACGAGATCCAGGCTGGGTACCACCTCGACAAACTGTCCATTTTTACCCAGGGCAGCCACTAAGTCTGATGGAGCTGAGGGAGCCAAAGAAATATTGATGGGATTCTTAAAACCGGGAAAAATGACAGAGGATTTACCATTAAGCCACCAGAGATAACCGTAAGAAGGATTGAGCGACTGCGAGCTGTTAATCATGGCCTGAAAGTAGCTGCTGTCTTTCATGACAAGCTCTTCTCCCCATTTACCCTTATTGAGGAGGAGCCAGCCAAAGCGAGCGGCGTCCCTGGCCTTGCTAAAGTAGACATTGTTGAACCCGGTTTTGATCCATGATCCACTCATTCCGATTTTACTTTCCAATTCTTGGTCCGCGAACATATTATAGGAGCTTCCTGATGCCGCTGACACTACTTCTGAGAGAAGGGTATAGGGAGCATTGTGATAGTACCATTGGTCGCCGGGGGCTGTTTCAAAGGTCAGACAGGAAGGATCGCTGCAGTCCAGGTTTATGTTGTCCACATTGAGGCCTGTGGTCATGGTCAATTGATGGAAGGGCGTAATGGCCTCCTCCTGAGAGGAGCCTAGGGAGGTCCAGCCTTTTCCCAGATAAGTGGAAGTGGGCAGGTTGATGTCCAGTAGGCCTTCTTCTTGTGCCAGCCCCACCAAAAATGCTGTTAAAGTCTTTCCGGCAGAGGCCCAGTACCAAGAGGAGGCTTGATCGAAATCGGCGCTCCCCTGAAGGTTTCTTCCCCAATATTTTTCCACCACAATTCGACCTTCTTTAAGAATGATAAAGGCCCTTGTGTTGTTTTGCTGGAGGAAATCATAAAGATTGTCCAGTTTGACAGGGTCCCAACCCAGGCTATCGGGAGAGCTAACTTCCCATTGGCTTTCGTCAGCCGGAGGAAAATAAGGAGAGGAGGCTACAGGTTCCTCCTTTGGGTCAGGATCAGGGCTGGGAATATCGGTAGGCCCAGGTTCACAGCTAAGGAGGGAGAAGATCAAAAGGAAGGAGAGAATTCTGTCCATGGTTTATAAACTTGGATTTTTCGACAAGGAATTGGTTTAAAGATGGAGTCAAAAAAGTAGGTAAATCTGATGTCATGAACATACCAGGGCTTACCCATGTCTGGCCCAGAGATCCAGGCCCCATTCTATTTGTATGAAAAGAAAGATAAGCAAAAGTAGGAGGGTAGGGCCCTTCCATTTCGGTCTTTTATCGAGAATTTCTAAGCTCGGTAAAGCAAGAAAGGGGATAAGAGGAAAATGGTAGCTGGGATGGGAAAAAGCCAATAAGTAGGGAAGACCAAAGAGCAGATGGAAGGCGGCCAGCCAAGCCCAGGTCTGAGGGGGAAATTGGGTGATAAAAGCAAAAAGACCACCTAGGAGTATGACAAAGAAGAGAGCATCGATCAGGAGAAATGCATAACCGATTTTCTTGCCAGATGTGAGAAGGGTAGCTCCGGATAGGGTATCGAAAGACCAAAATACCCGAAAGCGATTGGCCATTCGCAGAAAAAAGGTCGGAATATCTGCCCCAATGTAGTGTCGGGCCCTGGTCTCGAATTCATGGACTTTTTTTCCCTTCTCCAGGCTTCGGATGGAGTCCCTTTCCCTCACAAATTCCTGAAATTCTTCATTTTCTGAGACTTCATGAGAGCCCAGCCACCAGTTGCGATAGTGAGGGGCCTGGGGATGGTTGCCCAGGTAGAGGTTGTAGGCGTTTGCATCGTTGACCTTGATCCATCTTCCACTTTGCCGATAAGCAAAAAGTTCCCAAACCAGGGGCAAAAGGAGGAGACCCATGAGCAGGATAAAACTGGCTTTGATGTTTATTTTTAGATAATTGACCCATACAAAGACCAGGGGGAGAAGGATCCAGGTAGCAGGACGGATCAGCCCCATCAGTCCCAAAAGCAGGCCCAACAGGAGGACGGAGCCTCGCTTATCTTTGTAGAATAGATAGACCGACCAAAGCAAAACTACCGCAAGGGGCAACTGGCTCAAAGGAATCAGGGACTGGTGCACAAAGGCAGGGTAGATAGCAAAAAATAAGTGCCCAAGGTTGACCTTCCAGCGGGGCAGAAAACTCAGGGCCGCCTTTTCCCATCCCCCTACAAATAAAAGCCAGATGAGCAGGGAAAAAATAATGGAGCCTTTGCTGAACAAAGTAAAGGGTGCCAGGAGAAAAATAAGTCCGGGAGGCCAGTAAAATTCCAGGCCCTGTCCCCGCATTAAGCGATGAGCTTCCTCCCAGTAGTAATGGGAATCACCTGGAAGAAAGTCAGGGGCAACATAAAAGCCATAGAGGAATCGAAGGACCAGCCCAAAGCCCAGGATAAGAAAAAAAGTGTAGGAATCGCCCAGAAATAGGCGAAGCTTTTTCATGACTAGAGCTCTGAATGCTGGGAGTCCAGGATGATGGTTACAGGGCCGTGGTTCAGCAGGGACACCTCCATTTCGGCACCAAAGGCTCCTGTAGCTACCGGTCCCAGGAATACGGTCTTGAGATGGTCTACAAATTTTTGATATAGCGGCTCAGAAAGATCGGGAGGTGCAGAACGCACATAGGAAGGGCGATTCCCTTTTTTGGTGTCGGCGTAGAGGGTAAATTGTGAAATTACCTGTATTCCTCCGTCTATATCCTGCACGGATAGGTTCATCTTTCCTTCCTCGTCGTTGAATATTCTCAGGTTGACGATTTTTTTGACAATTCGTTTGATGTCCTCCTCTCCGTCCTCGTGGGTGATGCCCAGGAGGACCATCAGGCCTTGTGATATTTCTCCGACAACTTCTTTTTCTACTTCTACCTTACTGAAAGATACTCGTTGGATAATGGCACGCATGTGGGTCTCCTCTGTGTTGATGGGTAATGAAAATTTCCTGAGATGCTGAAATTAGGCAATTTTTCAGGCAATCAGCCAATCAGAGTGCTCCTCGAGCAGGTGACAGGCTTTGTCGACCACCCGCTTGGGGTTTTTATCCGAATAAAGAAGGCGATCTCTGACCAACAGTCCCTTGTCGAAGACCTGGCCCTTAAAAAAGTTTTCGGAAAACTTTGCATTCAGGAAGTCTACATAGTCTGCATTTGGGCGGACCCAGGACAGGAAAAAGCGGTTTTCTTCGGGGTTGTATTCGATGACCATTTCCCTTTCGGATTCTGTACTGTCTACAGCGGCATCGAGCCTCAGGTACATGATGGACTTGATGAAGCTCTCTTCTACCATGCTGAGGTAGCCGATGGCGAAGAAGGGATAGAGGAGCCTATGATAGGGAAGAGACCGGTGGGTGAGCAAACCTTCCACCTCCAGGATTTTTTGCTTGATATCGGGAAGGATAAATTTTTCTACTTCTAAACGCTCAAAGGGTCTCCAGTAGCCCTGCCAATTGTAATACTGGACATTGCCCATCCTGAGTTTGTAGTCAAACCCACCAAAGTCCTTGAGGATATAACCGGGATAGTAGTATTTGAGTCCTGCTCTGAGGGCATATTGGATTTCCAGGATCATGGTATAGACTCCGAGGCTGGCTTTTCGATAGGCGGGGTCGTGAAGTCCCATCAGGCTGGCAATGCTTTTGTTACCCAGGTCAAAGAAGCTGCAGGCGATCAACTTTTCCCCGTCGTAGACCCTGAGTTCGCGGGTGTCAAAGAGGTGCTCGGATTCTCCACCGAATAAAAACTCCTCAAGGGTGTCAAAAATGAAGCCTTTGAAGCGTTTTTTCTGGAAGTTGTACAACCTTTCTTTTGCAGGGCTGATGCCTGCCAGGCCATATTCAACTCTAAACTGCTTTTGATTTTGGCGAAATACCCTGCGCAAGCTCTTGCTAAGTTTGAAATTCTCCAGGTGGCTGCGAATATTGACGACTGAGTGAGCTTCCCCGTCCAGGCATAATACCTGAGCCCTAAACAGGGAGGACCCACTCCTGAACCAGCCTCCGGCAAGGTAGCGATCCAGGCGGGAAGGGGATAAAGATTGTGGAAAATAATACTCGACCAGCACGGCTACAATTTTGTGAAAGTTAAGCAATATGTAGCCGGATCAAAAGGGCGATTTAAGCCAAAAATGTGAATAATCTAATTTTTCATTCCTCCCACATGGGTGTAGAAAATGGCCTTTTCCTTATCCTCAAGGTAGCGGCGAATGGCATAGATTGAGGAGGGGAATGCGATGTCCTCATAGGGAATTTCTTCCGGACGAAAGAGGTCAGCCTCCAGGGTTTCGTCGCCGATTCTCCACTCGGGGCTGTACATGCGGGCCAGAAAGAAGCAGTAGACTTGATCGATTCGGGGAATGCTGTAAAGGCAATGGACCCTGATGATTTCTACGTCTATCCCGGCCTCTTCCAGGGTCTCACGGCGGGCCCCTTCTTCTACACTTTCACCGTTTTCCAGATAACCTGCCGGAAGGTTCCAGAAGCCGATCCTGGGCTCTATGGCCCGCTTGCAAAGGAGAATGCGGTCTTCAAAAAAAGGCAGACAGCCGACGACCATCTTGGGATTGCTGTAATGGATGGTACCACAATCGGGACAAACGTAGCGGGGACGATTATCGCCTTTAGGTATTTTCAGCTCTAGGTCTTGGCTTCCACAATGGCTACAATAATTCAAAATATCTTGGCTTTGGGTCTATATGCAAAAGAAAGTAAGCACAGGAAAAACCAAAACCGCAAATGTTTGTTTAATCCTAATGAAATCGTAACAGGATCAGAGAGGTAGTTTGAGAGAGGCTAAAAAATCTTCACCTTGGTCCGAAAGTTCTAAGTTAGACCCCCGATATATGAAATCAGACAAAAGAATCATTGTTATAGGTTCAGGGTTCGCAGGCCTGGCTAGTGCAGCATTGCTGGGCAAGGAAGGCTATGACGTCACCATTCTCGAAAAAAACGATCAGCCCGGAGGAAGGGCTCGCCAATGGTCAAAGGATGGCTTTACCTTCGACATGGGCCCCAGCTGGTACTGGATGCCGGATGTTTTTGAAAATTTCTTCCAGCTTTTTGGGAAAAAAGTGTCTGATTACTATCAGCTCGACCGACTCAATCCTTCTTACCGGGTCTATTTTGGAGAAGGAGAGGGGTACGTAGATGTTCCCGCCTCAATGGAAGAACTCGAAGGCCTTTTTGAGTCCATCGAAGCGGGGTCCAGCCTCAAACTTCGGGAGTTTCTTCGACAAGCCGCCTACAAATATGAGGTGGGAATGAAGGACTATGTGTTTCGCCCCTCCCACAGCATATTCGAGTTTTTGGACCTTAGGCTCATCCGCGAAAGCTTTCGTATTCAGATGTTTAGCTCGATGAGTAGCCATGTCCGTAAGTTTTTCACCAATCCCAAGCTGATCAAGATTCTAGAGTTCCCTGTCCTTTTTCTCGGAGCCACTCCCCAAAACACCCCAGCCCTTTACAGCATGATGAACCATGCTGACCTTACCCTAGGTACCTGGTTTCCCAAAGGAGGTATGCACCAGATCGTAGAGGCCATGGTAGATCTCGCCAAGGAAAACGGAGTGAAGATTGAGCTCAATACCGAGGTTGAGGAGATCAAGGTTAAAAATGGCAAGGCCCAGTGTGCCATTACCAACCAGGGAGAATGGGAGGCGGATCTCATCATCGCCAACAGCGACTACCAGCATACGGATCAGCGGCTTCTGAGTCAGGATCACCGAAGCTATTCTGCCAAATATTGGGACAAAAGGACCATGTCGCCCTCAAGCCTTTTGTTTTACCTTGGTACCAACAAGGAATTTCCACAGATCAAGCACCATAACCTTTTCTTTGATGAGGATTTCGATCTTCATGCCAAAGAGATTTACACGACTCCCAAATGGCCTTCTAAGCCATTGTTTTACGTGTCAGCAACCTCTCGTACTGATCCGAGCATGGCGCCGGAAGGCCATGAAAATCTCTTCTTTCTCATCCCTCTCGCTCCCGGTCTGAAAGACAACGATGAAAAAAGAGAGGAGTATTATCACCTGGTCATGGATCGCTTTGAGCAATTGATTGGAGAAGAGGTTCGCCCTCACGTAATCCTGAAAAGGAGCTATGCCATGAAGGACTTCGAACAAGACTACCACTCTTTTCGGGGGAATGCCTATGGACTGGCAAATACACTTTTTCAAACGGCCTTTTTCAAACCCAAGCTCAGGGCAAAAAAGGTATCCAACCTCTACCATACAGGGCAGTTGACAGTGCCTGGTCCGGGAGTACCTCCCTCTTTGATTTCTGGTCAAATTGTAGCTCAGGAGGTAATGAAGGCCCTTTAAGGCAACTCATGACAGCTCCTTTTGCTTGGTAAAAATGTGAATTGCCATTCCTTCCCCAAAAACACTCAATGTCGTGTATTTAGGGTATATACGGTCTACAAGAACGCTAGGTAAATCCTTTCACGGATTTTGGTTTCAAGAAAATCTTTGGCGAGGAACCCAACAAGGATCTCCTCCAGGATTTTCTTAATCAGTTATTGAAGGATGAGTCTGGTAAGATCAAAAGCCTCCAGTACCTCAAATCAGAGCATCTGGGTACGGGCAAATGGGATGGAAGGGCTGTTTTTGACCTTAACTAATAAATGGTTAAAGCGCTGTTGGGTTTATTGTAAGTAGTCTCGCAATTTCATCTCGGACTTCTTTGAGCCTCTTTGTCCTAAATCCTGCGTTATTTCCCGATGAATCGGGATCGCTTTA
The DNA here is from genome assembly GCA_964564415.1 of uncultured Bacteroidia bacterium. GTDB lineage: Bacteria > Bacteroidota > Bacteroidia > J057 > J057 > JALEFZ01. The sequence continues at coordinate 30,068 of CAZMAV010000037.1, forward strand.
GAACCACTAAGCCTACGTTCAATTCCTTGGTTTCAGAAAAAATTGTCTTCAAAGAATACCGAATTCAATTTGCTCGCCTACTTAGGAACGATAAAAAAATAACTTGTTAAAAAGTCGTATCTTTCTTCCAAAGG
>CAZMAV010000038.1:0-15763 GCA_964564415.1 uncultured Bacteroidia bacterium
TCATCTACCACCTCGCCCAAGCCCAGCTCCTCAAACATCCCCGCTACCAGGCCCAGGTGATCCAGACGCTTGCTTTCATAGACATTTTTGCCATCTTTAGTGTAAGCAACCACATACTTCGAGACTTGGAGCCTCGAAAATACAAATTATCAGGTTTTGGGCTCGGAAAGCGAGATGGAAGAAGGGTTTGAGGTAGCCCTTAATGGAAAGCAGCGCAAGCGGCGTAAGGATATCAAGATCGATGGGGATGTAGCAGCGCATGTGATTGCGGTTTCGCGTAGCAATCCTCCTTCGGGTCGTACCCCTTGGACCTTGCACTTCATTGCCGAGAAAGTGATCAAGGATGGGGGGATCGATAGCATTTCCCATACTGCGGTAGCTACGATTAAAAAAAAACGAATTGAAGATCTGGCGAAATGAAGGATGGGTAATTCCCCCAAAACAGAATGCGCGCTTTGTCTGGAAAATGGAGCAGGTGCTGGAGGTGTACAAACCTCCTTATGATCCCAACAATCCCGTGATTGGGTTTGATGAAAGCCCCAAACACTTGATTGGACAAACCCAGAAATCGGCTGCTTTTTATGAGTTCTTTCCCCAGCAAAAGCAAAAGCATTGCTCGATAAAGTTGAGTTTATCCTCACCTCCGAGCATGGAAGTTGGCTAAATATGGCTGAGTGTGAAATCCCTGTCTTATTCACTCAATGTCTCGATGGAAGAATACCGAATTTAGCAGAAATGAAAACCGAAATTGAAGCGTGGCAAAATGATCGAAATCAAAGAGAGGCCAGAATCCAACTCAGGCATCTTTACCCGAAAATTTAATGCTTAAAACCCACTGCTCTTTCTTTATTCGAAATTGGGGTTTTCAGTACATCCAGGAGAGAATCAAGGGTTGGCTGGTTTTGCGGGCGGACTTTGACGCAAACCATCAAGCATAAAATAAAGCAGCCTATAAACCTTAGGTTAACATGCATTCCATTAGAATAGGAGTTTAGCGAATTAGGCTTAAAGAGATGGTTAGAATCACGGAACTAAGTAAATAGCCTAAATTAGATTAAAATTGTCTATACTCGAAATTTATCAATAATAATCGTAAAGCCACAGCCAACTTTGTAGGACCTGGAAAATATGAGGCTAAGGCGTAATCAATATCCCAGGATATTAGCTCGTAAAAGGTGGGGGATTCGAACTGAGAGAGCCTTTATACTGAGAGAGCCTTTATTTTGATTGGCCTTATTTTTCTGGACAAATAATTCCCTCCTTTATTTTTTAAAATCATCTTAGCCTTGTATATTTGCAGTCCATTTAGGTAAGCTACAATGAAACAGAGAGTTGCCAGAGCGGTCGATTGGGCACGCCTGGAAAGCGTGTGTACCTGCGAGGGTACCGAGGGTTCGAATCCCTCACTCTCTGCTAACTAACCACCCATCTATTCCAATTCATTGGATATGGGTGGTTTTTTTGTGCCACAGCGGTCGAAGGCTGGAAGCTTACATCCGACAATTTAGATGGGTAATACATTGACCTTCCCCCTACAAAGGCGTAAGCGTCCAAGCACCCCCTCTAGCATGCCATCGCTCTGTTTGGGAACTTATTACCCACAATCACCATGCCCAACTCCCGTTTCAGCCTTTCACAAGGCCTTTCCCTGGTAGCAGACTTCAAGGCCTCTGGCCTTAGCCAGAACGCTTTTAGCCAACAAGCAGGTATTTCCCCTTTCAAATTGCGGTACTGGATTGGCAAATCCAAGTCTGTAAGCTCCAAAAATCAAGGATCAGATCACCGAGGTACTCGACTACACCCACGGGAAGTTCACGGTCAAGCAGTATGTAACTCCCATCTATGCCGATGCCCAAAATGAAACCTTGCATTATGCAAATCCTCCCCAGCGTCCCATCGCCAAGGCTATGGCCACTGCGGCTTTGTTGGCCCACGTGCTGGTGAGCAAGTATGTCGATCACCTGCCCCTGTATCGCCAAAACCAAATCTTTAAACGAGAAGGAATCGACCTTTCCCGTTCGACCATGGCAGCATGGATCGCCGAAATTTGCCTCTTGCTTGAACCCCTTTATCAAAAGCACAGGAAAATCATCCTCAAAGCCAGTTATCAGATGGTGGATGAGACCCCATTGGGGTGATGGCCAGCAATAAGAAGGGTAAACTCTATAAGGGTTTTCACTGGGTGTCTCAAGCTCCAGCCCACAAAATGGTGCTTTTTGACAATCGAAAGGGGCGTTCGAGGGAGGGGCCCAGGGAGTTGCTTCAAGACTTCGAAGGATACCTCCAATCCGATCGCTATCAGGTCTATGATTAGAAAAGATCACCCTATTGGGCTGCATGGCTCATGACAGAAGAAAATTCAACGATACCCTCTTCAATGATAAGCAAAAGGCCAGTTATGCCATGGAGTTGATCCAGGGGCTATATGCCATTGAGCGCAGGGCCAGGGAAGGGGGGCTTACCCACGAACAAACCCACCACCTTCGCCAGCAGGAAGCCAAACCATTGATGGATCAGTTTCATGTCAACGGAGAGCAACACGGCAATGATTAGAGTCTATGACTTGAATGGACATCTGATCAGTCAACAACAAGCATTTGCCGGAGCGGGAGAACAAACCCTTAGGGTTGACATTGCTGCTTTACCAGCAGGGAGTTACTTCCTCCAACTGGAAAACGGCAAGGAGTCAGGTATTGCCAGGTTTATGATTCCATAAGAACCTTCGACTCCGTTCATCTGCTCCACTTATCCTTATCCCCAACCCCTCGAGTGTGCTCGAAGGCGCAGGAAACCTTGTTTCAATTTTGAGCCTGTAAAACAGGCAGATCGTCCAATTAAATAAAAATATCATGAACAGATTATGCTTGCTTTCTCTAATTGTCAGTTTTTTGTCTTTTTTCGTGGCCTCCAGCAATGAAGGTGCTACATTTATTTGGACAGTAAGTCTCCTTTGTTCATGTTAGTTCATTAAATGTAGTGAGATCTATGTTCACTCAACCTACTTTCTAATCTGAATGGTACCAGAGTTCTGTCCACTTGATGCTTTAACATGATAGACATAAAATCCATTAGGTATCTTGGTCACATCCAGCTCGATTTGGGTCTCATTGGCTGATAATTGTACCGTCTTAGACAGTACCAATGCACCTGAGAGATTATATAGCTCAAAAGCCAATTCTGATGCCTGTAAATTCTCCACGGAGAGAGTTAGCTTATTACTGGCAGGGTTAGGATAAATCTTCACATCTACAAAAGAGGCTTCCAGAATAGAGGTAGGCATAAACATGGCAGAGACCTCTGCACTGTTATCCGACTCATTACCGGAAGTATCTGAAGCGGTAACTACATGATAGTAAGTAATATTGGCCATTGCAGTACTATCCAAACATTCACTGGTGGCAGAATTGCCTAGGAGGGCATATCCACTTCCCGAAGTTTCAGAGCGATATACCCCTTAATCTGCCAAATCTCCTTCTGAATTGTCATCCCAGCTAACAAAATGTAAGGATGATGAAGCGGGTACAACTGCCTGCCGAATCATCAGTTTTTGAGTCTTCAATAGCCTGCGGTTCAGCGAAGTTGGGAATATTAAAATGTACCCAACTTTAGCTGAACCGCATTTTTTTCAATATTGGGCTATTCCACCACAAAAGGTTTGTTCTGCAACTACTAAGACATTAAGTAAGGGATGTATGGAGGAGCAAAGGACCTTCATCCGTCTTTTTACACCCCTGAGTAGAGAAATTTAATCTTCTATTATAGATTAAGTCTTTAATTTTCTCAATTTTTGTTAGGTACTCAGGTAATTCCAACCCCATGCAATCGAGGACAAACCAATTTGAAGATTTTATATACCAAAGGGTAAAAAGGCCAAGGGATCACGAGGTTGAAGAAATCCTGAATATTTTTTCTGAAAAAAATTTCCAAAGGGAGCTCTTTTTAAGGAGAGAGATACCATCATAAAAAACCTGGGTTTCCTACAAAATGGCTGTGCAAGGTCGTATTTTATAAGTGAGAGGGGTCACGAAATTACCGATGAGATTCTCGAAAAAAACAATTTCTTGTCCGACATCATCAGTGTCAGGACAGATGAAAGATCACCCATCGTCATAGAGTTCCTGGAAGAATCCACAGTTTTGATTGCAAGCATGGATAAGGTCTGGGATTTGCTTGACCGTAATATGACATTTAACATTCTCATTAGAGAATACATAGGGGATCGCTCAATGGAATTGCTCAAAAGATACCTCATGTTTCTGAATGGTACCGCCAAAGAGCGATATCAATACATTTTGGAAACCAACCCCAAGATACTCGAAAAATTCCCCCTCAGATTTATCGCCTCCATGATCGGAGTGACTCAAACCCAGTTAAGTAGAATCAGAAAAGAAATATCCTAAGCCCCCGTATTTTTCAACAAATGTAAAAGGATGGGACATCCAGAAGTGTGTATTTTGCGCTCTCATGTAATTATCGTTCATCCTTAGGGCTACTCCCATGAGACTGATGCACTCTACTCATTTTACTTGTAAAACCAAATCCGCCTAAACGTCAATCGGAGGCTTTGGGTCTTGATCAATCAAGCGTACAGGAATCTCATCAAGTTTGAAAAATAACATCACTGCTATGTGTAAAATTCAATTAATCACCCTTCTGTTTTTCCTTACTCTTACCATTAGTCTGAAATCTCAAACCATAGAAATAACCCCTCAGACCAACTATACCATTGGAGGTAAAATCTACTCTAGGTTTGGGGAGTTGAATATTTCAGATAGTGAGAGCTATGGCTTATCTGTCAACATCATCTCACAACCCAATGTATCCTTTCAGGTTGAATATTTTTACCAACCTACCATCGGAGAATACAGGGATTATTTTGCTCCGGCTGAATTCAATCAAAACTCTGACCTCAGAATTAGCTGGCTCCAGCTTGGGGTGAGGAGAAGGTTTGAGATACAGGAGAAGGTGGTGCCTTTCGGAGGTGCATCCATCGGACTCACCAACTTCGACCTTGACTCTACCCCGACAAGCTATGATGAATGGACTCTGTCTTTCGCTCTTCAGGCAGGTGTAAACGTCTATTTATCTCAAATATTAGGGTTAAGATTTCATGGCCGTATCCTAACACCTATTCAGTTTGAAGGATTTGGTTTTTATGCAGGTACCGGCGGAGCAGCTGTCGGAGCAAGTGCGGGATCCCATTTCATTCAGGGTGATTTTGGGGTCGGGCTCGTCATTCGTTTAGCTAAGGATTGAAAAATTAGTGTACTCAATCCAATCCGCAAGCCCCTTCAGTTTCTTGTGGAAATTTTAAATGAAAAATCACAAGGAAATAACCTTTCCCCTATTTCTGGAGCAGCATATTCCTTGACAAAGCTTCTCATTTTTCCTTCAAGGTCTCAGGGATTTGGAACCGGGCACTATCCCATTGGATGATCCCATGCGGGTAAGCTAGGCCATCACGAGATACGAATAATTATTTCCATCAATTCGAACTGATTATTTTTTCATTTCTCAATATATGTTGAAAGTTCTCAGGAAACCAGCAACTAAATTTGCGTCGTATTTCAGTTCACACTTAACATCCCAAATTTATGAACACCCTAAAAAGTTTTTTCATTGCTTTTCTGCTGTGTGTGGGCGTGACCTATTCTGCCAGCGCTCAAGACATCTTATCCCAGGAGGAAAAAGAAGCCATCGTCCAGAATGTCAATGAGTTTATTACAGAACTCAACCTCTCGGAGATGGACAAACCAGCCTTCAGGCAAATTGTACGAGAGTTCTTCATTGGAATTGTAGCCCTAGGAGGGACGAACTACTCAGAAAAGACCAATAGGAAGATCTTTAGTACCCTTATCAAGGAAAGGAACAGCCGCATGAAAGACCTTCTGAGCAAGGAGCAGTACAAGGTGTACAAAGCCAGGATCAAAGAGAGAAGGAAAAACTTCGAAGAGTACATGAAGGAATAAGTTGAGCTATTATCTTATACATGAATGACATGAATCGCACCATTGCCATAACCCTCTTCCTGATCTTTGTTGGCTAGCTATCCCTGGCTCAGGTCCGCAGGAATACGATTGAGGCCAGCCAGAACCAACAAGCGATGGCCGCAAACCAAGCCCAGTTGGACAGAGACCTCAAGGAGTTGGAAGTTTTCAAAACGAAGCTCTCCCAGTTTGAGGCAGCCTACGCCAATAAGGAATTTTCCAAAGTTGGCGTCCTGAAGTCTGACCTACTTTCGCAAATGCAACGCGAAATCGAGCAAAGTGAAAACAAGGTCGCTCAGGACAAGCGCGAGGTAACCCAAAGTCAGAAGTAGGCAGCAAGTTCTACACGAGAGACCAATCGGACACAAGAGATGATAAGATGGACCTTGAGAAGCAGATCTCACGCACAAGACGGCAAAAGGAGATTCATGCTACGCTCAGAGCTTTTACTTTTTCTGCTGAGCCCTCTGCCCAGGAAAAAGCCCTTGCCAATGTCGCCCTCTTAAAGTAATTCTCCACCATGGAAGCGGATATAGCAGCTACCCAGGCCGAAATCAATGAAGACAAAAGGGAGTCTATGGAGGACTTCCGAGAACGCAGAGAAGATCGCCGCGAGGTGAGGGAAGGAAAACGAAACAGACGGAGAAACTAGCAGAAAAGTAAACCAAAACATGCACCGCATATGGCTTAACTTAAAGGCCCCTGCGGTGCATTTTTTTTCATGCCTGCCCCCAAGTTCAATTCCAGTTCAGGAGCTAACATGGCTTATGCTATTTTTGATCTTCAAAGTGTTGGTTGGCTTATCATAAGTAACTTGCTTTCAACCCAATAGCACTTTGGCTTGTATCGCAAAAAAATGATTCGCAACAATCATTACATTCTACTTCTAATTAATTTACAAAGAATGTTTAAGTAGTCTTATAATTTCAAGAATAAATATCAATCCTAATGACAACCCTCACCCTCCAATGGCAACAACAAATCGGAAGCTCTGCCGATGAAAATATCCTGTCAGTTTCCTTAGAATCGGCAGAGTTTATTTTTGTAGGTGGCTACACCAGGGGCCAACTCGGGCAAAACTCAAATGCAGGTGGGACAGATGGATTTCTGGCACGTTATAGCGCGGAGGGAGAAAGGCTCTGGCTGAAGCAGATTGGCACAGAGGATTTTGATCAGGTCAGTGCCGTACATGCTGATTCCCAACGAGCGGTCTATGCCGCAGGGTTTACAGGGGGAAATATAGGTCAGGAGGTAAACAAAGGACAGACCGATGCCTTTGTGGTAAAATATGATACCCTGAGCAAGCTGCTTTGGCAGAAACAAATTGGTACAACCTCATCTGAAGGTATCAAAGCCTTGGCCACAGATCAATCTGGCAACCTTTTCGTAGGTGGGGCTACGAGTGGGAGCCTCGATGGAAATAATAGCGAAGCAAAGGTAGATGCATTTGTAGGAAAGTTTGATCCTCAGGGAAATCAATTGTGGATTCGCCAGTTGGTAAATACCAGTTTTGACTATGTAGAAAGCATCTGTGTAGACGCAAAAGGGAATGTGTATGCAGCCGGTTATACGGAGGGGGATTTCGACAGAGAAGCAGACGAAATTCGTTCAGACGGATTCATTGTCAAATACAGCCCTGAAGGAGAGCAACTCTGGATCAAAAGAATAGGCTCTGATGAGTTCGACTTTATCCATGGCATGGCCTGTAGTCCTCAGGGGAATCTCTATGTGGGAGGGGTAACAGAAGGAAGAATAGGGAGCGACCCACAAAATTTCCGGGACGATGCTTTTCTGGGAAAATACAACGAGCAGGGCGATCAGATCTGGATTAGGCAACTGGGCAGCAACAACTTCGATGGGATAAACTCCATAGACATTGATGAAGAAGAAAATGTGTATGTGGGAGGCTTTACCAGGGGTCAGTTGGGCAATGGAAAAAACCAGGGTGCTTCAGATGCCTTTCTGGCAAAATATAATGCTCAGGGCATTCAACTTTGGCTGCATCAGTTTGGCACAAGAAAAGATGACAACATCCAAGCCCTGGCCGTCGATCATAAAGGGGCAGTCTATGCAGCAGGTTACACCCTTGGTCAAATCAGTACAGAGAGGCCCAAGGGGGGTAGAGATGTTTTCTTAGCAAAATATCTTCAGCCCACGGAGCCCAACATAAGTCCCGTTTTATTTCCACCACCAGTAGTTACACCCATCAACCTTACTTCTATGAACAGACCTGAATTCAGCGAAATTTTGCCCATACAGGCACAGACTGTTCTCGATTTTCTCAACAACGCAAAGGAAATCGAAGACCTAACCGATATTGAGACCTACCGCCCTGATCTTTCCAAGGAGGCACTGAGCAGTTATTCTATCGGGGAGCAGTCCGCCCAAAATGTCCTGGATGCCAGAAAATCACTTCGCGGCCAGCGCTTCAATTCACTGGAGGATGTCCTGGATGTAAAGGGGATTGGAGAGGATAAGATCCTGGACATCATTGAATTCATTTGGCTCTCGACGGAAGAAATGTTTAGGCAGGAGCTATTTCGTGAGGTCCTGGGAGAAAACTGGAGGGTAGACTATTGGCGATATGCCCTGGATAGGGAAGACTTTGATCGACTGGAGCAAAATCCATCCCTGCTTAAGGATTTTGTTGCTAGTAAAGTATATGATATAGCCAAAGAAAAAAATAACAACTTTATTATCGGTAGCCTAGCAGAAAATTTACTAGAAAAGTCTTTTGCTGACCAGGTCGAAAGCCTTACGGCCCTCACTCAATTTGCCAGCTGGTGGTTCCGTTTTGACGAGGACAATTGGTTTTCCTTCGATCGAATCTCTGAGCTGATTGATCCCTTCCTCAATTATTACAACCGTCAACAAGCTACCTACATCGACCTGGTTTTTTACAGGGGTTTTCAAAATGGAGGCACGGTTGCAGATGGGATTAGCCCGGACGACCTGGTCGTAACCCTCAATCCCGCTGAAAGAGCCATTACCATTTGGGGGATCTCGCTCTTCGATTAAATCGACAAAAGTACATGTGAAATGCCATCAGGATGCCAAATATTATTTTTGAGCCTCCTGATGGTATGATAGCCACTTGGCATTACCTTCTTAGAAATTACCATCAGAAAGCTAGAGGGGATTTATCTTAAACCGAGAAATCCCCTCTAGCAAGTACCCATCCATGATGGGAAAATATGTTAATTGGAAGAGCGCTCGTAGGCAAAACCTCCCTGCTTATTTCCAGACCACTTGGTAAATTTTATATCTATGGCAATATTTTCCTCTTCCAACAAGAGGACAAGGTTTTTCCCAGTGGCATTTTTGGGTTTGCCGATAGCAGCCCTAAAATCGTCAAATTCCAGGTTGGGGAGATCTTTTGTCGTTCCGACGGCCCATTGGGTTCCACTCGGGCTGGAAGACTTGCTGGAGTTTGACTCGAGGACGGCATTGTAGATTTGTCCCCCATTATTGCCCCGGGTAATCCAGACTTTGTCCGTGATGCGATCCTGGTTTTCCGCCTGATTGGGATTGGCATCGTCATCTTTTTCAAAGCTGATCGTAGGCCCTGACCAAACCGTCGCAGATGAAGGCATGGGAGCGGGTGAAGGAGTATCGCCACTCTCGTAAGTACAGAAAGTGGAGATAAGGGCAAGCAACAATACCGGAAGAAGCAACTGAATTTTCATATCCATTTTTTTGAAAATGTTGAATCGTGTAAGACCATTTTCACCTAACAGAATAATGATTACCACGAATGAATGGCTAAAGTGCTTTTGGGCTTATGAAGAGTCCCTTGTTTTCAAACCCAAAAGCGCTGTGGGTCATATCGCAAAAAATGATTGGTGATAATCCATTAATAAGTGATGAAGGCTCACACGCAGACGTTAAGACCATTTTTGAATGAAAACCTAGGCCCATCTGTTCAAAATGATATTTTTAAAAGTAATTTACACAAAGGTCTTCGAAGAGAGGGCGGTTTTCTCGAAATCTCTTGACAATCTCCTAAAGAAATTCAACCACCCGAAAGAACGCTCAACCTGCCATCTTCCCTTCGGAGGAACAAAGCCTCTTTTTGAGGATGGCCTTTTTGATCTAACAACCTCACATTGATACCCAGCTTTTACCATTTCCTTAAACTCCCCTCCGTAACTAGTATCTCCCAGGACTTGTTTCATTTGGTTTGTCCATGACTGATTGATATGAGGGATATTCAAGACTTTATTGATTTCATTCGATATAAAATGATAGTCTCAAAGAGTGAAGCAAGTGATGAGGATATTGAAGAAATGACTCAGGAGATCAATCAAGTATTGAGTGAAGTCAATAAAACCTTCTTGGATTCGGAATCATGAAGATTATAATTGATACCAATATCCTGATAAGCACTTTGATGAGTTCCAGTGGAATAATTGGGACTTTTTTATTGAAGGATTTTCAAGAGTATGAGAAGTTTTCTTACTATATGATATATATTGAACTATTTGACAAGAAGGAAAAGATATTAAAATACACAAAGATTCCAGAAAAGGAATTATTGGAATTGTTATACTTGGTGCTAAAACGAATGGAGTTCATAAATGAGAATCAAATCTCATAGGAGAGTTGGAATCCAGCAAAAGAATTAACAAAAGAAATAGATGTGAAAGACATCAGTTTTGTGGCCTTGGCAATTGAAAGCGATGGAATATTATGGACTGGCGATAAAAAGTTACATAGAGGGTTGAAGGAAAGAAGATTTAACCAAATAGTTAACTTGGAGGAATTGAAAAAATTAATCAAGAGTAAATTGTAAATGGAAACGCGGCACCGAACAATGCGTGTGTTCCAAAGCCTCCATTCGTCGGCCTTCGGCTATGCAAACCGTCAGACTGTGCAAAAACCCTCCCAAATCCTATCAAAAATGAGGAATAGGTTGTATTTCCAAGAAGAAAGCAAAAACGACTAAACATGGAGCTTAAAAGAGGAAATCGGACGAGCCAAAGCAATTTTCCAGCAATACTTCCACGTTGTCAAGGTTAACTAGGCTAGTTGTACCACTTTATATCACTTGATAGTCAAGCTCAGAAGATCCTCAGGATATCTGAGTGGCGGAAAATATTTTTTGCCTCAAGGTTGAGCGAGGCTTCTGCATAAAGCTCTGGAGGTACACCAATGTCTCCAAGGTAGAGTTCTCCAACAAGGTCTTTAGCAGCTGGGGTGAAAAGGCCCTCTTTGGGCATGGCCAAGGTAAGGGTAGCATCTGCCTTTACTGTAGGGTCATGTATGGTTCCGCTGCTAAGGTCCAGACCGGAAGGAGTATCTAAGGAGAGGACGGGTTCATGGCGGTTCAGGGTCCAGCGAATCATTTCTCCGGGCAGGCCGTGGGGATCACCCTTTACGCTGTAGCCTATGATCCCATCCATGATGAGATCATAGCTTCCATTAGGAGGAAGTCTCTCTCCCGATTGGATAGGCAGGCCCATCCGCTTCAAAATACGAAGTTGATGCCCGGGAATTGAAGTCATTTTCTCCTCCTCTCCGGTCAGAAATACCTCAACATTTGAGCCCCAATTGTGAAGCCTGCGCGCAGCCACCAGAGCCCCTCCTCCATTACCTCCACTTCCTACAAGGACAACCACTGTCTTATCCTGAGGATCCCCATCCAGGAACTTTCCCCTTGCTAAAATGGCCAGACAGCGTCCGGCATTCTCCATCATTTGGATCAATTCGATGTGATATTCTTCTATCATGAGGCGATCGACCTCTATCATCTGAGGAGTATTTATTTTCAATACTTCTGAACTAAGATCAGGAATGTAGCTGGCCATGTTTTTTCTTATTTCGGTCGGGCAATCGCTGTCATCACTCCCAGGGAAAGCCATCTTTGTAAGGCAAAGAGGGGCCAGGTAAGGATTTTGCCCTGCATGAATCCCCAAAACTCAGGTTCCATGCTCCCGGTCCAGTCCAATCCCTTTTCCTCCATCTTCCCCATCCAGTAAAGGGCATAAGGGTCCAGGCTACCATGTGCTCGAATGTCGATCACCTCCCACCCATGCTTACTCAGGAGGTCGCCCAAAGTATCGGGGGTATAAAGGGCTGTATGTCGCGGAGTGTGAAAGCCTGCCCAGTGCTCCTGCTGCCACTTTCTGGGAAGGCAGTCCAGGTTGGGGACTTCAATAAACAAGCGGGCTTCTTCGGCGGAGACATCGGCAAGTCGGCGGAGGGTGGCGGCAGGATCATAATCATGCTCCAGGTAGTGCCACATGGTAAGGACGGATGGAGATTCGGACAGATCAACCTCATGGGGATCTCCGGTAATCAGCTGCAGTCCAGGCCAGTCTTCGGGCCTTCCTTCCCATCCTTCTTCACTGAAATCTAAGCCTATGGCCTTAGCCCCTGTCTTATCCTTCAAAGCTTTGAGGAAGCTTGGCTTCCCACAACCTACGTCGAGCACCACGGTCTCCGGCTTAATCTTCCCGTACTTGCGTACCAGGGCCACCCTTTCTCTGTCTACCCGCTTCAGATCTCTCGCTACCAGAGGAGCAAAGCGCCCCCATGCCTGCGGCCCCCGGTAAGGGAGGTACTCAGGACCGTAATAACGACCTAAGCTCTCCGCAGGAACCCTCGGATTGAGAAATACCAGTCCACAATTCTGGCACGCGACAAACTGAAACTCCTCATCAGCCCGGTACATCATGGGCGAAGTTTTGATGTAAGGCTTCAAGTGCTGGCTCTCACAATTGAGGCAGGTGCTGAGGATATTGACGGAGCCAAGGGCCTCCCGGCGGCTTTCTGATATCATGATGGGGTTATTTAGCAAATTCTACATCGGCAATCATAGGCAGGGGATTTTTCCCTTTCCAACTGCCCTGGGATTTGAAGGGCTGAAACCTGGAAAACAGTTCCTCGCTGTACCAGTCCAGTTCGCGGGTCATTTTGATAGCCTTCTGGTGTTCAGGGCTTTTATAGGCAAATTCTCTGAGGGCTTCCTTATTCTCCCAAATGCTGAAGGTCGCCATCTGTATGACAGGCACTTCTCCTATTCCTTTGGTGAAAATAAGGCTTTTGTTGCCCTCCAGCGGTTTTTCTGAGGTGGGAACATACTTCCAGAAACTGCGGAGCTTGGACAATTTTATGGTGGCTCGGGTGATGATGCAGAGCAGGGGAATATCCGGATCGAGTTCTTCTGAGGCCTGAAAGGGATTTCCCCCCGACCAGGCGCCGTGAGCCATGATGGACTTCATGTAAATGGTCCAGATTTCCTGACTTTTCTCCCGGTACCGGCCTATGAGCTTGGAATCCTTAAAGAAGGTATCCGCCGCTGCTTCAGAGTCCCATATTTGAAGGAGGGCATAAGTCGTCCAATCCGGATAGGGATTGAAACCCAAGCCCTTTCCTGAGCCCATCAATTTATAAAATTGCAGACCCTTCACCTCAGATAGGGGCTTGTGTGCAAATTGCATCATCCCAAAGGCCCAAATTTTTGGCCAAATGTTTTCATAACGAAAGAATGTAAGCGTCGTGATCTGCATTTTTTTCTACAAAACCAAGATTAACTGATTGATTTCTTCTGATACCTCTAAATCCACATTTGACTTATTTGTTTGTCGAAAGTAGATAATATTTTACAAGTAGAATCTCTATCGATTAGGTTAGGGCCCTCCTTTTCCGAGCTTTTGTTTACTTTGGCCTATGTAGATGGCAAAAGAAGTACCTCATAGCCCCCTGAGCAAAAAGGAGTTTGGAGAACTATTCAGGCTCCACTATACCTTTCTCTTCAATTTTACCAGGAAGTAGGTAAGGGAATCTGAGGCTGGAGAAGACCTCACCCAAGGGGTTTTTATTACCCTCTGGGAAAAGCGGGAGAAAATCGACCCTTAGCGATCGGCCAAGTCCCTGCTTTTCACCATGGTCAAAAACCGCTGCCTCAATTATCTTGGGGACCAGAAGAAATTCCAAAGCCAGGTGCTCGATATTGAGGGGGCTGATATTGACCTGGGAGAAGAGGACTTGAAATTAGAGACAAAGGAACTTGAAGCCAGGATTGAGGAAGCCCTGTCTCAGCTCCCCGAAAAATGCCCTCAGGTATTCGAAATGAGCCGCTACAAAGGGATGAAGTATAAGGAAATCGCCGAAGAGCTGGACATTTCCCCAAAAACTGTGGAAGCGCATATGTCAAAGGCCATCAAAACCCTACGAGAACGCCTTCAGCATTATCTTTTGCTTATCCTCATTTTCTGGATTCTTACATAAAAAGTCAAATCTCACTAAGGGTACGTAAGCATGTTGGGGTAACATAACTGAACAACCCCATATTTAGGTATAAACATGGAGATGAATAACATCGACACCCAGGATTTTGAGCTCATCATCAAGTATGTGAGCGGAAATGCCAGTCCTGCCGAAAGGGAGGAACTGGAAGCCTGGGTAGTGGCTGATCCGGATCACATGGCTCAGTATAGGACTGTCAGAAAAATCCGGATGCTCGCCGGAGTGAAATCAGAAGGGGAAAATTTCGATGTAGAAGCAGCCTGGAAAAGAATATCAAGAGAGGTAGAAGGAGGTAACATTCGCGATTTGCGATCCTCAGGCATCAGATGGGTAGGCCTGGCCGCTGCGGCAGTGGCTTTACTTTTTCTGTGCTATTGGTTGTTTAGCAGATCGACAGCAGAAATCCGGACCTATGCTACGGCAGATCAGCCTAAGGTAATTGAGCTCAAAGACGGAACTACCCTCTCTCTCAATCGGAATAGCAGGGCGACTTTCGATTCGCAAAATGCGGAGGGAGGGCGAAGGCTGGAGCTGGAAGGTGTAGCTTTTTTGGAGCTGGTCGAGGACAGCCCACATCCCTTTGTCGTAACAACTCCCCAACTGAAAGTGAGGGTGCTGGGAACTTCCTTTTTGGTGGAAGCTCGAAAAGATGACCCGAAGGAGAGGATTATCCTTCAGTCCGGCAAGGTAGAAGTGAGGGCAGGAAAAATGAGGGAAAGAATTTTGCCCCCTGAGCAGGTGATTGTTGACAGGGAAAAAGCTACCCTGACCAAAGAATCCCATAGCGACCTCAACCTCCTTCCCTTTCGATCCAACACCTTGATTTTCAAGCAAACACCGCTAATAGAGGTAACAATTGCCCTTGACCGCCACTTTGATGCCGATATTTCTATCGCCGACAAAACCCTGGCCGATTGTCCACTGACCACAACCTATACAAACGATTCTCTCGAAAATATCCTTCGATTCCTTTCGGCTACTTTTCAGATCGGAGTAAGAAGAAAAGCTGACAAAATTATCTTTGAGGGAAGTTGCTGATCCCTTTTACGGGCATGATACACATTTCCCTTCACCGATAACCGAGGTAATGGAATGCCCAAGGGCTTACACTCATTTTCTTTTTTGCCGGCCTGCTTTCCCTTATGGGCCAAAGCATTCAGGCGGATACAACTGCGAATACCCAGGCTACTTATCGCAACTGGGCCTATGCCGGTATCAACCTATTGGTCTGGCATACCATAGCCGTAGGACACACCCCTATCCCTGTGGCCGCCTTTGATGCCTCCCTCGATGAAGACCCTGTCTACATCGGCATTCGAATGGTCCTACCAATACCTGGCTCCTACGGCACTCGGAGGCAAAGCCTACGATATTGTCCTCACAGGCCAATACCTCAAGGCAGGTCAGGAAGTAGAATCGCTGTTGCTGTGTATCCGTCCAGCAAACCCCGTCCCTACTCGGGCAATTTTGGTAAGTACTCTGGGATTCTGTGGTGGAGCGTTTGTTTGTTGTAATTTTTAGGGAGG
>CAZMAV010000039.1:0-15471 GCA_964564415.1 uncultured Bacteroidia bacterium
CCTTTGGAAGAAAGATACGACTTTTTAACAAGTTATTTTTTTATCGTTCCTAAGACTAAACTTTTCCTTCGGTTATAAGTATCATTCTTACATCTTTGCATAAAATACCTCAGATTGGTTATTTTTGCATACTTATCTAATAAATCCTAAAATTCATGTCTGAAGCAACTGCTAAATTCCTTCCTTATAAGGTAAAAGACATTTCCCTCGCTGCGTGGGGACGTAAAGAGATCGAACTGGCTGAGGCCGAAATGCCCGGCTTGATGGCCCTCCGTGAAGAGTATGGTCCTTCTAAACCCCTCAAGGGTGCCCGCATTGCAGGCTGTCTGCACATGACTATCCAAACCGCAGTCCTCATCGAGACCTTGGTAGAACTGGGTGCTGAAGTTACCTGGTCTTCCTGCAATATCTTCTCTACCCAGGATCACGCCGCCGCCGCCATGGCCGAATCCGGTATTCAGGTATATGCCTGGAAAGGCATGAGCGAAGAGGAGTTCAACTGGGCCATCGAGCAGACCCTCTTCTTTGGAGAAGATCGCCAGCCCCTCAACATGATTCTCGACGACGGGGGAGACCTTACCAACATGGTCCTCGACAATTATCCTGAACTGGTCAAAGATATCAGAGGACTTTCGGAGGAAACCACCACTGGTGTACACCGCCTCTACGAGCGTCAGCGCAAGGGAACCCTGCCCATGCCCGCCATTAATGTCAATGACTCAGTGACCAAGTCCAAGTTTGACAACAAGTACGGATGTAAGGAGTCGTTGGTAGACGCCATCCGCCGTGCCACCGACATCATGATGGCCGGAAAAGTAGCCGTAGTCGCTGGATATGGAGACGTAGGTAAAGGATCCGCCGCCTCTCTGCGTGGAGCCGGAGCCCGGGTCATCGTTACCGAAATCGACCCCATCTGTGCCTTGCAGGCTGCTATGGACGGATTCGAAGTACGTAAGATGAAAACTGCCATCCCCATGGCCCAAATCATCGTTACAGCAACCGGAAACAAAGACATTGTCAAGGGAGAGCACTTCAAGCTCATGAAGGACAAGACCATTGTCTGTAACATCGGACACTTTGACAATGAGATCGATGTCGCCTGGCTCAAGGAAAATTACGGACATACCCACGCCAACGTCAAGCCTCAGGTAGATGTCTACAACATCGAGGGCAATGACATCATCCTATTGGCTGAGGGAAGACTGGTCAACCTGGGCTGTGCTACCGGCCACCCCTCCTTCGTGATGTCCAATTCCTTTACCAACCAGACCCTGGCTCAGATGGAACTCTGGGATAACCACGAGAAATACGGCAATGAAGTCTACGTACTTCCCAAGCACCTTGACGAGAAGGTCGCCGCCCTCCACCTGGCCAAAATCGGTGCCGAATTGGAAGAACTTTCCGAAGATCAGGCAGGTTATATCGGCGTCAAGAAAGAAGGACCCTTCAAGCCCGAATTCTACCGATACTAATCTCCACGTGAAATACATCAAAAGCCATCCTGCCACGGTAAGGATGGCTTTTTTTATCCAAAAACAATAGTTTTCCGCCCCTGAAGGATCAAAGAGACTGATCCTCCCTTCTTCATCACCAACAAACTCATTCCCATGGCCGAAAGCGAACTCTCTCCCATGATCCTGGATTTTCTGATGAAAATCCCACCCTTCAACCTCATTCCCGAGGACCGCTGGGAAAGCCTCAAGACACAGACCCAGATGGCTATATTTCCCGAGGGTGCTTCCATCTACAGGCAAGGCCAGTCCAACATCAAGGCCCTGTCCATCATCTATAAGGGATCCGTAGAAAAATTTTTCGAGCGCCCAAATGGTCAGAGGGTCTACAGGGAGACCTTTGGAGAGGGAGATAGCTTTGGCGCAGTATCTATCCTGCTCAACAACCTCAAGGCCATTCGCTCCGTACGAACCCTTTCAACCACCACCCTTCTCAATATTCCCATCCCTATCTTTCAACAGATATGCAGGGATCACGAGGCAGTCTATGAGTTTTTTATCCAACAATTTGGAAAGAGAATGCTGCACTCGGGCTATGCCTCCGAATTGCAGAAAAATGCTCGAACAGACCAATCTTTTCAGGGCTCTGACCTCATCTTTCAGTTGGAGGTGGGCGAACTGTTCTCCCGAAATATCAATGCATGTATAGAGGGAAGCACGATGCAGGAGGCTGCTGCCCAGATGAGTCGTCGAAGGAGGAGCTATATCATGGTCCGCTCCTCCGAGGGTGAATACATCGGAATCATCACCGATCAGTTGCTGCGAAACGAGGTTCTGGCCAAGGGCTTGCCCTACGACACTCCTGTAGGCGCCATCATGCGAGGCCCCATTTACAGCATTGACAACAAAGCCTTTGGCTATGAGGCCATTTTGCTGATGTTTCGCCGCAAGGTCAATTACCTCCTTGTCAAGGAAGAGGACAAGGTCGTAGGTATCGTGGGACTGGGAAGGCTCCTCAACTCCCAGGGCAAGTCTCCTTTTCTTTTTATACAGTCCATCCGCAACAACGACGAGGATCACTTTTTACGGCGGAAGTGGAATGAGGTACCTGAGTTGGTCGACAACCTTCTTGAAAGGGGAACCCGCCCCGAGATCGTCAACCAGATCATTAGCAGTGTATCCGACGCCATCACGCAGACGGTAATCCGAAAGGCTATTCAAAGACTGGGCGACCCTCCTGCCCGCTTCGTATTTATGGCCCTGGGTTCTGAAGGTCGAAGAGAGCAGACCCTCAAAACAGATCAGGACAATGCCATTATATATGAAGATCTACCAGAGGAAGAGGAAGCAGAAGCTTCCCAGTACTTTCTTCGCTTGGGACAGGAAATATCAGATAAGCTCAATCTTGCTGGCTTTGCCTACTGTGAGGGCAACCTGATGGCTAGCAATCCCGTCTGGAACCGCCCTCTTAGGGACTGGAAGCAGTATTATGAGAACTGGATTTCACAACCTATGGGAGAAAAGGCTCTGATTGCTAGTGTATTTTTTGATGCCAAGGCCATCCACGGAGATTTTTCATTAATGAAGGAGTTGCTGGCCTTTACCCGGGAGATTTTGAAGAAATCCGGAAGCTCCTTTTTGGGACAGTTGGCCAGACACAGCCTCGTCAACCGACCTCCTCTGGGCTGGTTTGGTTCCTTTCAGGAGACGACTTCCGATGATCGAAAGGGGATCAACATCAAGCGCGCCATGCAGAACATCACCGATTACGCCCGCATCTACGCCCTTCGCGAACAGTTACCTGTGACCAACACTGGAGAACGTCTGCGGCTGATGACACACGCCAACGTCCTTATCGAACGAGAATTTACCGAACTTCACCAAGCCTATTATTTCATGATGAGGCTAAGGCTTTCTCATCAGATCCAGCAGATCATGGAGGGGCAAAGCCCCGACAACCTTATTCCCCCGGACAGCCTCAGCAAAATTGAAAAAGTAACCCTCAGGGAGATATTCAAGGTAGTCGAAAAATACCAAAAACGCCTCAGCACCATTTACCTGGGTTATTGATGGATACTTCAGGGTAGGACAGACTGATGCTCCCCTGCTTCAAGTTTTAACCGCAAAAATGACTAACTTTAGGTGAGAAAGATATGTAAACTCGGGTTCTTAGAGGGCAACTGTAAGCGGAAAGGGTAAAATTTTAACCCGCCTCGAAGAGAATCAAATCTCGGCAAGTCATTTAGATAGCCATTAGGAAAAAGTAGAAGAGAGGATCCCTAAATGAAATTAGCAGATTACTTCACTAGCATCAAACTTTTGCCATGATTGAGAGGATAGATATATCAAACTTTAAGAGCTGTAAAAAAGCTTCTCTCCCATTGGCTCCCCTGACGGTCTTGGTAGGGGCCAACGCATCAGGAAAAAGTAATGCCCTGGAAGCCTTTGAATTTTCCTAGTAAGGAAATGCTCTTAGATTGGATAGATGATTTCCCTGAATATGCCAGCCACGGGGTCAGCTTTACAGACTTTAACATTATAAAAGAAGCTCAAGAGCAACAAAAAAAATTAGGGGCATACAAGGTCCTGATTGGGAGCTTGGATCGGCATCTCACCCCTTAAAGGTAACTGCCTCCTCTCTATTTGCCCTCCAGAAACAGCCTCCTCTTAAACAGAACAGCGGTACCGAAAAACTTCGATACCGCTGGATATACCTGGAGTTCCGTCCCTGAATGAGGCTAGCAAATAAATCCTGAGATTCAGGGCTAAGGGAAGATTATATTATCTTAGCAGAAAGGCCTTAGAGCATGAAGGGCTCTTTGTCCAATTTTCTCGAAATGGCAAAGGCTGCATTGACCAGGCCTACATGACTGTATGCCTGGGGGAAGTTGCCCCATTGAGAGCCATCCTCGGCCTTCACATCCTCGCTAAGCAGTCCCAGGTGATTGTTGTACTTGATCAGCGACTCGAAAATAGCGATTGCTTCTTTGACACGGCCTACATCCGCCAAGGCCTCCACGTACCAAAAGGCACAGATCAGGAAGGTGGTCTCGGGCTTGCCAAAATCATCCTCGTGCTTATAGCGGAAAAACAGATCTTCTTCGGTCTTGAGCTCTTTTTCCAGCGCCTTGATGTGCTTTTTAGCGCGCTGGCTGCTGGGATCGAGGTACTTCATGGTCACCAATTGCAGCATAGAAGCATCGAGGTTTTTTGAACCAATGGCCTGTGTATATACCTCACGATCAGAATCGTAGGCTGCTTCTATTTGCTTGGCAGCTTCTTTGACCAGGCGCTCGGCCAGGGTCATCATCTCAAAGTCCCGATATTTGCGGGCGATCTTGAGCGCTGCCTGTGAGCCTGCCCAGTGAAACAGAAAGGTGTAGGCGTGAAGTTGAGCCTTGTTTCTGAATTCCCAAAGTCCCGCATCAGGCTCGTACATGGTCTCTTCGATCTTGCGGAGGATGCGCATGACGATGGGAAGGAGGGATCGCTTGTCATCGTCAGCCAGTCGCTCATCCACAAAGAGGGGAACCAATGAGGTCAAAACCTGGCCATACACATCGTTTTGAATATGCTCGTAGGCCTGGTTACCGATTCTCACCGGGGTGTTGTTGCCCTGATAGCCGGCAAGGGAGATGATCTTCTCAGTAAGGGTAGCTTCGCCAGTGATGGAATAGAGGGGCTGAAGACGCTCCTCTTCATCCACACTCAGTGCCACATTTTCGATATAATGCGCGTACTGTTCCAACTCGGTAAAATGGCCCAGGTTGGTCAGTGCCTTGAGGGTATAATGGGCATCCCGTATCCAACAATAACGATAATCCCAGTTGCGGCCACTACCCGGAGACTCCGGGAGAGAGGTCGTAGTACTGGCGATAATAGCTCCTGTATCCTGATACTGATGAATTTTAAGGGCCAAAGCCGATCTTAGTACAGCCTTTTGGTGAAACTGCCCGATGGAGGTGCGCTTGACCCACTGCTTCCAGTAAGCCTTGGTTTTGGAATAGAAGGTATCAATGGTAGTTTCCAAAGGACCTTCCAGAGGTACTCCCCAGGTCAGCACCAAATGCTTGGAACCATTGAGGATGAAGGGCTTTTCTTCCGTAATGTAGTTCAGGGGAATATTGGTGGTAAGCCTTACCTGCCTATCCAATCCCATATACCTGATGTGGCTGGAACCAAAAAGAACATCGGGCTCCAACTCGCCGTACTCTCCCCGTGGGCGGCATACGACCCTCACCCTGGGAGTTCCTTTAAGAGGGATAACCCTGCGAGCAAACATCAGGGGCTTGTAATAGCGCTCATACTGGAAAAAGCGTGGGGCAAAATCGACTACCTTGAATTCCCCATCTACGCAGAAAAACTCAGTAACAAGAATGTTGGTGTTTTCAATGTAATATTGATTGGTCTGGTAGTTTTCAGTAGCAGGTTTGATAGAGTACTCTCCTCCTTTTTCCTGGTCCAGGAGTCCTCCAAATAGAAAGCTGCTGTCAAAGCGTGGCCAGCACAGCCATCCTACATTGGCTTCGGTATCGACCAGGGCAAGGTAGGCACAGTTGCCTATCAGTCCGTAGTTGTAAGTGTGTCTACTCATTAAAAATTACAAATTGCAGATATGTACAAGCGAAATTACTACATTAATGAAGAACGCAAAGCTCAAGTTAGAGCCAAAATTAACCACTTGGGAAGAATGTTTGTCGGTTCACTTTTTACCTAGAAATTAACCTTCAAACTTTTCGAGAACAGGAAATAATTATCTATTTTCAAATGTTTATAACCCTTTAAAAAAAGGGCTGTTTTTTTTTCTTAGGCCAGAACAATTTAGTTTAATTCTCGATAGGCCCCAATGTCCCCCCAGGATCGAGCTTTCTCAAGCCTCCTGCCCTATCCTAGACCGACAGCTAGGATTAGAGGATCTTAGGCTAATGGAAAAGAATGGGGCCTATACTTTTCTGGCAGGGGCTGATTTTGTAGTTTGTTTGAATACTTCACTAACCCATCAGACACATGAGCCTTCGACTAAGCGAGCGATTTCCTGAGAAAAGGGCCTTCATTACAGGGGCTGCCTCCGGTCTGGGTCGGCAGTTTGCCCTTCACCTTGCCCAGGAGGGCTGGACCCTTGGCCTTTCTGACATAAACCTTCAGCAGCTTCAGACCGTGGTCGACGAAGCCAATGCCATAGGAGGAAGGGCTCTGCCCATGATGCTGGACGTGGCCGACCGAATGGCCTACAAGGATGTTTCCGCTCATTTTCTACAAACCGCAGGGGGAATTGATCTCCTCATCAACAATGCAGGTGTAGGTGATGGGGCTGCCTTTGCTGACTATCCCCTTCAGGACTGGGATTGGATGATTGGCATTAACCAGATGGGGGTGATTTACGGTTGCCATTTTTTTGTTTTACAAATGGAAAAACAAGGCGCCGGACATATCATCAATATTTCCAGTGCCGCCGCCTACTCCAATGCCCCCTTTATGGCCGCTTATAACGTAAGCAAGGCCGCTGTCAGGGCCCTTTCGGAGACCCTCTACCACGAACTAAAACCCCAGGGCATAGGTGTTTCGGTCGTCATGCCTACCTTTTTCCCAACCAACATCATGAAGCAAGCCAGAGGACCCAAATCCTATCATGTATTTGCAAAGAAAATGATGGAGAGATCCACCATCTCAGCAGAGGAAGTTGCCCTGACAGTCCTCCAAAAGGCGGGAGAAGGGAAAAAAGAAATTGTCCTCCCCTTTGAAGCCCGGCGCAATTATTTCCTCAAACGATTTTTTCCCAGGTTCTTTGACCGTCAGATGGAAAAAATGATGGCCTACCAAAGAAAACTCGAAAAAAAGCTTCAAAGACAGGAATAATCACCCAATTTTACCCTTTCATCCTAGCTCAGACCCTATGAAATTTTTACTCTATGGAGCCTACGGCTATACCGGCAGACTTATCGCCGAAATGGCCTCTGATTATGGGCTCAGCCCTATTCTGGCAGGGAGAAATCCCGGAAAACTAGAAGAAATGGCTGACCTTGGCTATCCCACAAAGGCCTTTTCACTGGAAGATACCCAGAGCCTGGACCACGCCCTGGAGGAGGTCGAAGTGGTCCTCCACGCTGCTGGTCCTTTCAGGTATACGGCCAAGCCCATGGTGGAGGCCTGCCTGCGCCAAGGGGTCCACTACCTTGATATCACGGGAGAAATAGAGGTCTTCGAAGCAGTACATCGCAAGGATAGCGCCGCCCGGGAAAAGAACATCATGCTCATGTCAGGGGTAGGCTTCGACGTCGTGCCCACCGATTGTATGGCAGCCTACCTCAAAGATCAACTGCCCGATGCCACCCACCTCCAACTGGCATTTGCCAACCTCGGAGGGGCTATGTCCCACGGCACCTCCCTGACCATGGTGGAAAGCCTAGGCGAAGCTTCCGCCCGAAGAAAAGACGGAAAGATCATCAAGGTACCCCTCGGCCATAAGGGCATGATGGTTCCCTTCATGGCCAAAGAATACTACTGCATGGCCATTCCCTGGGGAGACGTGTCAACGGCCTACTACACCACCGGCATCCCCAACATCGAGACCTTCACACGGACCCGACCCAAAACCCATCGCATGGTTAGGCTGCAGGGCATATTCAACTGGCTGCTCAAGACCTCTCTCGTCAAGGATTTTGTGAGGAAGCAAGTAGAAAAAAGACCGGCAGGTCCCGATCCCGAAAAGCGAGCCCAGGCCTCCAGCCAGGTTTGGGGCAAGGTTTGGAACGAGAAGGGGAAATCAAAAGAAGCCCGAATGAAAACTCCAGAAGGCTATACCCTCACCGCCACGACCTCCCTTATGATCACAAAAAGGGTACTGGAAGGAAATTGGAAGGCAGGCCATCAGACTCCGGCAGGGCTATATGGCAAAGATTTTATCATGGAGGTAGAAGGAGTAGAAAGGGAAAATTTACCCTAATTTGAAATAGATTTGATTCCCCTTATCTTCATTTCCGAATTCTATCTTTCAACCCCGCAACTATGCTTCGCTCTCATATCCTTTTATTGGGCATGCTCCTGGCTATCCCCGCATTGGCCCAGAAAAATGACTGGGAAAATCAGTTGGTATTCGAAAGAAATAAAGAGGAGGCACACGCTTCCTTCCTTCCCTTTTCGACCCTCCAGGATCCCGATGGAAGGCCCATTCCCTATTTTCTGAATCTTAGTGGGCAATGGGACTTCCTCATGATCGATCACCCCAGCGATACCCCCCGCCATTTTTACAGGAAAGACTTTGATGCTTCCGATTGGAACAAAATCAGGGTTCCCTCCCATTGGCAGTTGGAAGGATATGGACAACCTATCTATACCAATATCGTCCATCCCTTTAAAGCCAGGCCTCCCAAGATCAAGGCCAAGGTCAATGAGACCGGCCTCTACAAGAAGGACTTTACCCTTCTGGATGCCTGGGAAAACGACGAGATCTACCTGCGCTTCGAAGGGGTACAGTCGGCCTTTTATCTTTGGGTAAATGGTATGAGGATCGGCTACAGCCAGGGTTCCATGACCCCTGCAGAATTTCGCCTTACTCCTTATGTAAAGAAGGGTCCCAATCACCTCGCCGTAGAAGTGATCCGTTGGTCGGAGGGCTCCTACATCGAAGATCAGGATTTTTGGAGGCTCTCCGGAATCTTTCGCGATGTCTTTCTTATTCGCAGGCCCCATACCATGATCCGTGACATCGCCATCCACACGGACCTGGATGAGGATTACCGGGATGCCCGTCTTGAAGTTACAGTAAAAACCCATCGCCCAGGCGGAGGTCCACACCGAGAAAACCTCCATCTCGTCCTTCTGAGCCCCCTCGGAAAGCAAATCGACGAGAGAGACTTAGCTGTAACTGCCAGTGATTCCCTCCACACCTGGATCATAGAAGTAGATAATCCCGACAAGTGGACCGCTGAAACGCCTAATTTATATTCCCTAGAGGCTTCCTTACAGGAGCAGGAGGGTAAAAACCTCGAAATCATTCGCCAAAAAGTAGGATTCAGAGAGGTAGAAATCAAAGAGGGGCAGTTGCTGATCAATGGGAAATACGTCCTGCTCAAGGGTGTCAACCGCCATGAATTTGACCCACGTAGGGGAAGGGTCATGAGCGAAGAACAGATGATCCAGGACATTCGACTCATCAAACAGCACAATTTCAATGCTGTTCGTACGGCCCATTATCCCAACACCCCCCGTTTTTATGAGCTTTGTGACAAATATGGACTCTATGTCATGGACGAAGCCAATATAGAGGCTCACTACCTGGATGCCTATGCCGGCAAGACTCCTGCCGACCGCAAAAAATGGAAGGAGGCCATGGTGATTCGCGGCGAGCGCATGGTCGAAAGAGATAAAAATCATCCCTGCGTCATCATTTGGTCTTTGGGTAATGAATCCGGCATAGGTGAAAACTTTGTGGCTATGTACGAGCGGATGAAGGAAATCGATCCTCAGGGCCGCCCCATTCACTATGAAGGGTTAGAAGGTCCTTTTGCCTTGAAAAAAGCCCTGCGTCTCAATCCCGTACACCTGATTGGGGCTTTGACAGGTTTTGAAGACGGAGTCATGCTCAACTACACAGGTGAACGCCCCCTGGCTATGTTTGACTTTGTAGCGGGCATGTACCTGTCCCCTGAAGATGCCATTCAACAGGCAAAAAAAGACAGCATGAGGCCCCTGATCCTCTGCGAATACTCCCATGCCATGGGAAACAGCAACGGAAACTTTGACGAGTACTGGGAAGCTTTTGAAAAATATCCCTTCATGCAGGGAGGCTTTATCTGGGACTGGGTAGATCAGGGCCTTATTCGAATGGAGGAAGGGAAAGAGGTATTCGCCTACGGAGGAGACTTTGGCGAAAAGCAGCACGATGGTAATTTCTGCCTAAATGGGGTGGTCTTTCCAGATAGGCGCAAAAAACCTGCCCTCCAGGAAATCAAGTATGTGCAGCAGTGGATAGATTTTGCCTATGACTACGAAAGGGAAATCCTCACCCTGACCAATCACTACCCTCACGGCTACCTCGAAAATCGTCAGATGGTATGGAAGGTCAAGAGCGAAGGCCGCATCCTGGCGGAAGGAGTCATTGTCCTCAAGGAGTTGGCACCTGAAGAAGAGCAGAGCATCGACTTTCAGGCACTTATAGACCTGGGCTCCCTGGTCTTTGGGGCCCGAGAAAGCCTTTTCCTGGACCTCAGCGTACAAGTCGCCGAGAAAGAATCATGGGCAGATGCGGGACATGAAGTGGCCTGGGAGCAGTTTAAGGTAAGGGATGTCTATATCCTGGAAGAGAGAGGCCTGAACATCTCCAAATTGGAGTACGAAAACCTTCCCGATAAATTTACCATTCAACTCAACAAAGGCAAGGTTATCCTGGATAAGGCCCACGGCTTTATCGACAGCTATGTCATCGGGGGGGATACCCTGGTCCAGGACATGAAGATCAACCTCTTTCGCGCTCCCACCGATAATGACGCCGGGACAAATCCCATGGCCAAATCCTACGCCAAAAGATGGAAAAAAGCAGGGCTGGACAAACTGGAGTACAACATGAAGCGCTTTCGAATTCAGGAAAATGAAAAGGAAGTAACCGTCTCCATCCTGGGAGGCGTAGAAGGACGGAAATTTGATGGGGAATACCTCCTGCGATATACCTTTTCCAGCGAAGCAGATGGTCCTATCTCCGTCATCGTCAAACTGGACCGCGAAGATGAACTCCCCCTGCCAAGGGTGGGTATCCACTTTGCCATGGACTCTTCCGCCCAGCAATTTTCCTGGTATGGGCTGGGTCCGGAAGCTACCTACCCCGACAGAAAAAGCGGAGGTAGGCTGGACCTCTACCGAAGTACCGTGGACCAGGAGTACGTGCCCTATATCAAACCCCAACACAATGGAAATAAGAGCGAAGTTCGCTGGGCTAGAATCAGCAACAAAAAGGGGCTGGGCATAGAGATAAGGGGAGAAAAGCTCAATGTCAGCGCCTCACCCTTTAGCATTGAGGAACTGTCCACCAAAGGCCACGCTCATGAACTAGAGCGAGATGATCACATTCATTTTTATGTAGATGGGCAAATGATGGGAGTAGGCGGAGACCTGAGCTGGGCGCCGGCTACCCACGAGAAATTCCTCCTGACCAAGGCAACCTATATCATGAAATTTCAGTTGATACCTGTAAAATAGCGGATACAAATCGATTAAACCCATGTTTAACATGCAAAAATATATCTTATCCCTGGGTCTACTTTTTCTCTTGTTCGGTTGTCAGGACCGAGTAGCTGAATTTGATGGATACCAATTGGAGGAATTCGAGATGGCTTCGTCCAACACAGGACAGGATTACCGGATAGAAATCCTGCGACCCAATCCCCTGGATCCAGGTCGGACCTACCCCTTTGTTTTTCTGATCGATGGGCACTGGCATTTCCCGGCTGTGGGACAATCCCTCCGCAAGCTTCACCGAAACGAAGAGCTTGAGCCTATAGTCCTGGTTAGCATTGCCTTTGCAGGGCTCAACCCTAATGGGCTGGAGGGATATTCACGCATATCGGAGCTGCGAATCGATGACCTTACTTCAGTCAAGAACAGCAGAGAATCTGAGTTTGGAGGTAAATCTCAAGCCTTTAGGGACTTTATTCAATTCGAACTTCTTTCCCGTATCCAAGAGGATTATCCCGAAAATCCCCAAGAGCGCACCCTGATGGGCCATTCTCTGGGGGGGTATTTTGGATTGTGGAATATGCTCAGCTTTGAGGATTCCTCTCGTCTTTTCCCAAATATTCATGCGGGAAGTCCAGCCTTGTGGTGGGCAGACGGACATCTGATGGAAGTAGAGGCCCAACGGGCAGAGAGCCTGAATGACCTTCCTGTAGACCTCCACACCACCATGGGCAGCCTGGAGTCAGTAGTCTGGAATACCTTCTTCGACAAATTCGAAGAGCGCATGGGCTCCCGTGATTATGAGAGCTTCAGCCATAGCTTCGAACGCTATCCGAAGGGACACTCCGCCAATGCCGCTCCCGGTTTTGAGGAGGCACTCAAGTACTTTTTCTCCAAATAAAACGGTCAATCCATGTATTTGCATAAAATAGCCTTCGCATTTTTCTTCTTCCTGTCCGCTTTTGGCCTGAGGGCTCAGGAGTCGAAAAAAATTATCCACTCCCTGGACATAGAATTTCAAAATGCTGCCTTTGACCCCTCTATCGGATTTGGAGTCAGGGCCAATCACTGGTTTCATCAGAGTGAAAGACTCAAGCGCTACCTGGGCCTCATGGTCCACGGTTTTGTCGCTCCGGGTGCCTCTCCCGAGGTAAGCGGTCAGTTAAATGAATTCAATGGTAATTTTCACCTTCGGCTTCATGTGAGTAACGAAATATCTTTTTTTGAAAAAAGACGCCTCTACACCACCTTTAGCGTTTATGGAGGCCTTCGCTTAAACAGCGTTTCAGGCAGCCTGGATCAGGATGCCCAGGGATTTGACCGGCAATTTACCAAACATACCTGGGGGCTGGACTACGGCTTGCGTTTAGGTTTGGGATATAGGATCAATGACAAAGTAGGCCTTCAAATTAGCCTGACAAATTCCTGGCTCCACATCAGCAATCCCCTTGGAATACTGCCCGGACTGTTTTTTTGGGGTCCCGATGCCCTGGCCCTGGGAGGAATAGGGGTGAATGTCAGGCTGTAGAATGAAGATCCCGAAGCTTCTCCAAATTGAAGAAGCTCCGGGATACAGACCTTCGAAGACACCTACTGAACAGTAGGCATGTCGGTCAAAAGCTTCCACTTTCCTTTCTCATCCTTGACGCAGGCAAAGAGGGAAACCATGGTCATTTTTTTGCCTTTCAAGGTGGCTTCGACAAAGGCATTTGAGCCATTGACCAGGATTCTAGATATATCTACCCTCCTTTTGTCTCCTCCAAATTCTCCATTGTCAATTTTTTCGAGGTAGACACTCCGAGGCATGATGCTAACCTCTGAACTGCCAAAGAGCCGGTTCATTACTACCCTGTAATTCTCGTCCAGGATTCGATCCAAGGCCTGGGCGTCATTTTGGTCTCCTGCCTCAGCAAATTCTGTTATGAGGCTCTTGATTGCTTTCTCGTCTGAACTCTGGGCTCTCAATCCCTGAAAGGAGAGGACAAACAAGGAAATTAGGAAAAAGACGATTGGATTTTTCATAATGGTTAATGAGTTGATTGATGAAAAATTGATATATCAATTTTTAGTAAAAAAAAATTTCCTTTGGAGCGATTCGATTTACAATTATTTTTCAAGGAGTCAGTAAAGGCAGAAAAAGTCCCAACCTATCTAGGTCATGTTTTGCTGTACCCGCTTTAGCACTTCGTTGAGCAGCATCAATTCTTCTTCACTGATGCCTTTCATGCTTTCTTTGCGGAGCCGTTTCACCACAGGAAAGTATTGTTCGACAAAAGTTTTTCCTTCAGCGGAAAGTTTGATTAAGCGCTGCCTTCGATTTTCGGGCGTAAATGACCTGTCAATCAGTCCTTTTTTTTCTACCAAGGCCAGGGTTCTCGTGATGGAAGCCGGATCTCTGAAGGACATTCGAGCCAGTTCTTTTTGGGCGATGTCCTCATTTTCATGAATGATTTTCAACAGGACCCACTGCTCTACCGTGATCCCCATTCCCAGGCGGTCAAACTCTTTCTGACTATGAATTTTAGCGATCTTATTGGTCTTGTCGATCTGAAAAAGCAATACCTGCTCAATGTCATTCATTAATTTGATGTATCAATTATTGATATATCAAATATAGGAATTCGCCGGATAGAAACAAAGGAGTAGAAGGATTTTTATTTACTTTCTTCTTCGCTAGGATATCAAAAGAGACTTGCAAGGGGTATGCTTGCTCTATAAGTATAGAGGCAAATGGTCCCTTGGGGGACAGCACAGATTATGTATAATAAACAAAGGTTGCCTTAGCCATTCAGGGTGAACCTCACAATTCCCTCAGGACTTTATCTTCACATATCCCTGACACCCTTGACACTTTTCCATTGGAGGAGGGCGAGGCGGCGATTGATCTGCTGGCTGGCAAAAAGCAGGCTCTTTACATCGCTTAGTCGATAGCAGGATCGACCTTCGGCCTTACCGTCTTTTTGCAGTTCTGCAAGGTCCACATAATCTTCATCAATGGCTTTGATCAATCCGATGGTATTAAAGTCCGCCAATTCCAATTTTACCGCTTCCTCTTTTTCCTCCATGTGGCGAAGAATGTTGTAGGCCCACTCCTCCTCCGAAACAAGATTGATTTGCTTTTCATTGCGGGGGAGGCTGCCATAGATTCCTTTTGCCAGGTAGGCAATGCCCTCGCAGTAGTCGTCGTCGATATCGATGGCCTCTATCCGCCAAATGGGATACACCATGATCCCATCTGCATGCCCAAAAACAGAAATCCGCTGAAAGGCCAGAATTTCTTCATTATGATCTACCACATAGCCACAAAAATAGTCGTCCTCACTGCCGTAGAGGCGAATCCCTATTACTTTTTGCTTCTCCCTGGAATGGCTGAGTCTTTTGATAAACAGGTCCATGAATCATTTGCTATTGTTGCTCCGGCCCACATCTGATAGCCGGCCACATAACCTACGAAATAGCCTGAGCTAATCAAATAAACAGAAGATTGGCGGAAAAGATTCTTATTCTTGAATCAAATCTAAGTACGCGACAAAGGATTGATTTTCATTTGTAAGTCGTTGTTTATCAATAGATTCAAGCTCAGGAAATCCAATCCAGTTTTGAAGACGCTGTAAGCTTTCCTTCCATGCTTTTTGATCGGAATACTTTTCACTTTTTGGGCTATCCATTGTCCTACTAAAATGGCCCAAACCCGAGCTGGGACTAGAACAGCAATAAGGTTGTTAATCCTCTGAGGATGAGCGATATGAGTATCTTCAAAATGGAATCCTCTTCTTCAAATTCCCAAATAAAACCTCTATGGCCCACCTTTTGGCATAATAATACCTCTCAAGGGCCACTACTGTGGGATGAT
>CAZMAV010000040.1:0-15318 GCA_964564415.1 uncultured Bacteroidia bacterium
TTATTATTCCTGTAAGCAGAAAACCTATAATCGAAGGCAGTTTAAGTTTTTGAAGAATAAAAACAATTACAGCCGAAAACCCGAGAAGAATGAGTATGTCTTGTAATAATGGTAAATGCATTAGTTTGCTTTTTCTTTGAGTCGTTTAATTTCTTTTCTCATCATATTCACTTTTGCCCATAAAATCGAAACTTCAATTGCTAATCCGATTGCGATGGAATGGTGTATCAATAAGATTCTTTCTACGTCACTATCTGTTAAGTCAAATATCATGATTTAAACATCTTGGTTTCTGTCGTTTCTAAAATGAGGCACAACGGTTGAGCATATGACTTGTGGCGGATTTCAAAGCACTTTCCTGTCGGCTTACCGTAATGTTTATTTGTTGCAATATCTTCATTTACAAGCATTCAGCCCGCATTTGCTATAGCCTTTGTTGGCGGGTCGTGCTTTTTTATTTCTTCTTTCAATTTTTCTATCGTCAATGGCGGATGGGTCTTGTGTGACATAGAATGACAATTTGGACAAACTGGGCTTAGGTCGTTTATTGGGTCAACTTGGAAAGTTCGTCCAATGTCCGAAACGGGAACTGAATGGTGAACGTGAATAAATCCTTTTCCTAAGTCGCCATATTTCTTTTCAAAGTCAAAGTCGCAAACCGAGCGGACTGATTTCCAATGTTGAATACATTTCTGTCGTGCTTTTGGTTTTCGTTCATATCTGTTTATGGAAATTGTCCTTTTCAGTCCTTCTGTTAAGCTTGCCTGATCGTCAATCGGAATTTCTTCTGGATATTGTTCTTCTCCTGTCAGTCTGGTTTCTTCAAGTGCTTCTTTTAGTTCTGGTCTTAGTTGCCAAATGAAAAATGGTTCTTCCTCCCATCCCTTAAAGAACAAGTCCCAATATTCAAACTTTCTTGTTGAACGAGCTGTGAAGTTGATTCCATAATGTTCAGCTATTCGTTTGGCATATCGTCCAATTTCTAAGTTTAAAGGGCTTGAAGTGTTTTTACCTGTGTACCCGAGTAAAAGTCCGATTTGGCTTGCTGGAGCTTTATGTCCGTCAGAAGAGTAAAGTCCTTGAAATATGGCTATGTCCAAGTCATTCGTAATATTCTTGTCGAGAAGAATTTCAGTCCATTGTGTTGTTGTCAATTCTGTAGCCATTGTCTTTTGTTTTGCATGCCCGCCAACATCCGTGTAAACGCCACCATGGCGTTTACAGCCTTAATTAACCAATGCCAAGATACCCCCTCTCCCCTGAAATTACAAGCCTCTGACCCCGAAAACCGAGCCGATCGAGGGGAGAGGTGGGATGATGCTGGGTAGCCACGTGGGTGTAGCGCTCGGTGGTCTTGATGCTGTTGTGGGCCAGCATCACCTCTGCTGGCCTGGATTTCCACCTAAGAAGCCCTACCCCTAAAGCCAAAAGCAAGGTAATCTCTCCATCCTTAGCATGGATGATCAATAGGCTGTAGAAATTCCCTAACTTTTTTGCAAGGAATTTTTGCTTGCCCTATATGTGGAATGACAGTACTCGTTTTAAACCTATTGGCCTCCTGAATTCTGTTTTCTAAATACCAAGAATACAAGACCTATGATCAGCAAGCTACTCACTAAAAATATCCAAGTAGGGATATTATAGTTGCGGCTCACCTCAAATGTCAATGTTGTCCATTTAGACCGATGAGTCAATTCATCGCTATCGGTAACATTACCCATGTGGATGGTTCGTAGGTAGTAGATACCCTCTTCCGGTAGGTTTACAGCGACGATACCCTGGTCATTTGTGCGAAGCTGTTGCCCACTGGTATGGGTATGCGCTTCCCCATCATGTTCGGGTGTATGGTCGTGGTCGCTTTGCTTATGAGCATGAGCACTTTTGATATAGTCGGCATACACCAATTGGTTGGGGAGTGGCTTCCCATCAAGCAATAGTTGTACTTTTAACTTGTCGCCCCTGTATTTTTCATAAGGATTTGCTTGTGGAACAAACTCGATAGGATAGCCCAACTTGGTATTCCAGTCATTGGTCTTAACATCACCTACCTGATAGATGGCTTTTACATGTTTCTCATAACTTTCTACCGCATTTTGATCCAATAAATTATTTTTAGTGCGGTATTCGAGAACATCCAAAACACCCTCATTTTCAAGGTAGCTATTGAATTTATCGGCGCTGAGTTCTATGTTTCTCGCTTTAGTCGAAACGCCAACTACATAAGTTCCCGCTTTACCGGTTTTAAAGTTTAATTGGGTGATGCTGCTGTCTTTGTCTTGCCATTGACTCGGATTGATGGGTACTCTTTCTCCTTGAGCCATAACAGAGACATCCAACATACGGTCTCGTGTGATAATATTTTCGCTCTTTTCAAAAGTCCCGTTGTATAAGCTTAAGGCTGATTCTTGATTTGGCTGCAAGAAATAGGTTTCCATTTTTACGTATAGATCGTGGCTGCATAGCAGGGTCAGAGCTATCAGTAAGTAAAAGGATCTAAAAAAATAGTTTTTTAAATTTTTGGTAGCTGTCCTTGTATTTAGTTTCATATAAGATTCTGATTATTAATGTTGTGCTTCATTAAGCCTAACGTCTTGCCAGGCGGCTGGCTGTTCAGCCTGAGTTGACGGATATCTGCAGGAGAGCGAAGTTACTATTTTTTGCAGTTAAATTGTTCACCCAAACCTGTCCTTTTTATTTATTTCACGCACAGACGGGCTATTGTCATTTCACCTGGCGTTATGTGCAAACGGTCTGAGGGCGCACAGTCCTCGTGAGCATGTTACGCATTGTTGAACGATGCCAGCTTTCTTTCTATTGATTTGACAAATTCCTCTGTTCATTGATGTTTTCAAACTTAACTGCCCCCATCCTTAAGACCATTTTGAGTCAACTTATATTTGATTTTTCAAATGTTTCTTTTCACCCGATTGAAATATACTTCCTCTGGAGTTTTGTGTCCAAATGAAGAAGGTGGGTTTAACTCGTTGGGGCCTTTGAAACGGAGGCCCTGCCAAAACCCTGACACAGTTAATTGAACCCTCCCGGAAATCCGTGTAGGTAATGAGAATATCGCAGGTAACAGGCATTTTTCCAGGTAAATGCTAAAGTCAGCTTCGGCTCGATTGGTGGTGTAAGCCCATTGTCCTCCCGAGTCGCAGTGTCTTTTGTCTTCCGTGCGAAGGACTCTCAGGTCGGCTAGGTCTCCACTGGGAATGACCCTCCCCCGGTAGTCGGCCAGGCCAGGGACAGATTTGATGCAGACCGCCCCCTTTAATTCACAGACTTCGGGAGGGGGAGGATGCTGGGGTGGAGTAAAAAGCAAAATGAGAAGATAAAGCAGCATGGAAATCAAATTTGGCTATATTCGAAGCTCACTTTAGCATAAATTTTCTCTTGCTCCATGACCAACAATGACGTATTGAGGCGGCTTCGTTTTATTTTTGACTTTGGCGATGATCAGATGATCGAGATTTTTGGTCTTGGAGATTTGGAGGTAGACCGGGCCCAGGTCAGCGACTGGCTCAAGCGCGACGAGGACCCCGCCTTCCAAGGAATCGAGGACAAGGCCCTGGCCCACTTTCTCAATGGATTCATTGCCCTACGAAGAGGGGCAAAGGAGGGCGAAGCGCCCATCGCAGAGGACAGACTTACCCACAATATCATCCTTAGAAAGCTGAAAATAGCCCTCTCCCTCAAAAATGAGGACATGCTCTCTATTTTTGCTGAGGTAGGCTTTGACATTAGCCCACATGAAATTACGGCTCTTTTCCGAAGGGAGGGACACCCCAAGTACCGTGAGTGTAAGGATCAATTTTTGAGAAATTTCTTTCAGGGAATGGAAAAGCGATATAGAAGCTCTTCATGAGAAAGGCTTTTGCTTGAAAATGGAGGAGTAAAAACCCCCAACCTGTCCCCATTCACTTCCAGACCTTTCTTAGCGATTGTACTTCTCTCCCCAGAGGCTTTCCAGGTACTTTCGAATCCTGGCTTCTGTGCCCACAGCCTTGGGATGATAAAACCTTTCCTTTTCCGCTTCATCGGGGAGAAACTGCTGGTTACCTTCCCTGCCTTCATAGGCATGGGAGTATTTGTAGTCCTTGCCGTAGCCCATGTCCTTCATCAATTTTGTAGGTGAATTTCGGAGATGAAGGGGGATAGGGTAGAGAGGATGTTTGCGCACGTAGCCCAGGGCCCGATTGATGGATTCGTAGGCAGCATTGCTCTTCTCGCAGGAGGCTAGGTAGGTGGTGGCCTGAGCCAGGATGATTCTGGCCTCGGGCATACCGATCACATGGATGCTTTGGAAGGCGGCATTGGCGAGGAGGAGGGCATTGGGATTGGCATTACCGATGTCCTCAGAGGCCAGGATGATGAGCCTTCGTGCGATAAATTTGATGTCTTCTCCTCCATCGAGCATTCGGGCCAGGTAGTAGATGGCTGCATCGGGATCGCTGCCCCTGACCGATTTAATAAAGGCAGATACCAGGTCATAATGCATCTCTCCTCCCTTGTCATAGAGGGCGATATGCTCCTGCGCCGAAGCCATAAGGGCTTCATCGCCCAGGACAATGGGACTTTCTCCCTCATGGGTATGGACAAAAATCTCAAGCAGGGTCAGGGATTTGCGGGCATCTCCCCCTGCGATCCGAAAGAGGGCTTCCGTTTCTTCTAGTCTAATGTCCAGTTCAGCCAGCTGTTCATCCTTCTCGATGGCGGTCTGCAGGAGCCTGTTTACTTCCTCTTGATTCAGGGGCTGGAGGACGTAAACCTGCGAGCGGGAGAGGAGGGCGGAGTTGACCTCGAAGGATGGATTTTCGGTGGTAGCGCCGATCAGGGTAATCCGTCCTTTTTCTACGGCTCCCAGCAAGGAGTCCTGCTGGGCCTTGTTGAATCTGTGAATCTCATCGATAAAGAGAATGGTGCCGGGCCGGCCTTCGGCAAATTTTAGAACCTCCCTCACGTCTTTGACTCCTGAGGAGATAGCACTCAGTTGACGGAAGGGTCGCTCGGCCGTACGGGCTATGATCTGGGCGAGGGTAGTCTTTCCCACGCCGGGTGGTCCCCAAAAGATCATCGAGGGAATGCGCTGCCGCTCGATGGCCTGCCGGAAGGGAGAACCTTCTTTGAGTAGGTGCTCCTGACCTATGACCTCGTCCAAACTTTGGGGGCGCATGCGCTCAGCAAGTGGAGGTAAATGAGAAGAGGCTGAGCCCTGAGGTGAACCAAACAAATCCATGGGGCTAAAATAAGGAAGATGAAGCCTTTGGTCAATGTCTGGATAGGTGGTAAAAACCCTAGCCTCCACAGATTTTTACCTATTCCAGTCCAACTCAGTCATTTTGCCCTTCCTCTTCCAACAATTCTAGGATCTTGGCTGCTTCCTTCTGTCTGCCACTTCCGGAGTCGGCTGCTATCTCTCTCATGGCTTTTAGAGTAGCCTTCCTATTATTTTCCAATAAATAAGAAAGGGCTGTGTACCAATCTGCATCCTGATGATAGATCGAAGTAGGGGAGACCTGGGCAAAGTTTTCCCTGGCAAGGCGAGTGTATTCCCCAGGTGATGGCTCCCCGCTTTCTTTGGCTTTTTTCAGATAAATGACTCCCAGGGTGTAATATACCTTGGGGAGATAGGCGTAAGTGCTGTCGGCGAGGAGTTGATCGAGGGCATCAATGGAACGGGAATAGTCCTGATCGAGGTAGGCCTCTTGAGCCTCCATCCAATCATCCTCGGGGTCCAGGCTGTCTTTTTCCTGCTGCCGGGGATTTCCCCGCTGCCCAGAGGTAAAAGTAAGGGGCTCTGGCTGGAAATTTTCTGCAAAAATTGATTCCTGATCGAGAGGCTTGGGACTCCGCCAAAAAGAATAACTCAGAAGGAGGAAAAGGGCAAAGGCAGCTGCTAGGGCAAGCAGGGCCCAGGGGCGGAAATTTCGGATGCGACTGCCTGCGGGGTAGAGTTTGTGGTATTCTTCTTTGAATTCTGCTTTTTTGGCTTCCCGTACAGCCTCTCTTATGCCATATTCTGCCTGTAGCTGAGCCTTGAACTCAGCTTGCAGATCAGGGTCTTGAAGGACGCGCTTCTCAAGGGCCTTCCGCTCTTCGGGGTCGAGCCTGCCATTGAGGTAGGCGTCGATCAGCTGATAGGTTGTATCTTTATCTTCCATTAGGTCAGTAATGTAAATCCTGGGTTCAGATCCGGGTAGATCGGGTCTGGGTCGAGGCGATGAGCTTTTTCAGTTTCTCCAGGCATTTGTATCGCTGGCTGGAAGCGCTGTGGGCAGTCTTGAATTCCATCTTCTCGGCGATCTCGGCGGGGGTGTAGCCTTGACCGGAAAGCATCAGGATTTCCTGGCAGCGCTCTCCCAGTTGCTGGATTAGCTGACTGATGCCTTTCATCTCCTCTTCGCCCACAAGCCTTCGGAGGAAGTCTTTGGAGGGGTCGGAGATGTCGGGAAACTCATCAAGCCATTCGACTTTATTAGTCGCATTCTTTCTGGAACGGTCAACACATTTATTTCTAAAAATTCGGGAAAGGTAAGTTTTGATGCTGGATTCACCCCTAAACTTGCCGCTCCTGATGTTGTCCACCACTGCCAGGAAGGCATCCGTGTAGGCATCGCTAGCCTCTTCTTCTTCAAGGCGATATTTTCCCGGTCGGCTGGGAACCAGATAGGCAAATTTTCGGAAAAGGAGATATTCGTATTTCTTGCGGGTAGCCGCATCGCTCCGAAGGCCTTCTATAATCTCCTCGTCGGTGGCATCAGATTTACCAAACATAGAGATAAGGTCGTATTTTTCTTAGCGACAGCTCCAAAGGTTCCGAAATTTATAGGATGGGCAGCAGCAGGCTCCCAAAAGCTGTCCCAAAATTTTAAAATTACCTGGGAAAGTTAAGGAATTTTAGGGAAAGACGATCTGAAGGATCACAGGCCCTTTTGAATTCTGCCTACCTCATTTTCAAAACTTTAAACTCTGTCCTTCGGTTGCGGGCGCGGTCCTCGTCGGTGATGTTGCCTGCCACCGGGCGGGTTTCTCCATATCCTTTAGCGCTGATGCGGGAGGGTTCAATGCCGCGATCGAGAAGATAGGTCCTTACTGCTTCTGCACGCTGCTGGGAGAGTTCGAAGTTGGCCTCAGGAGTACCTACATTGTCGGTATGTCCCTGAATTTCGATCTCCATGCCGGGATTTTGCTTCATATAATTATAGAGAAAATCCAGTTCTACCTTGGAGGCTTCCTTGAGCTTGTAGCTACCAAATTCAAAGAAAATATTATCCAAGACAGCCTGAGATCCTTCTTCCAGGGGAACCATCTCTAGGATGAGGTCAAAATAGGCTTCGGACTCCAGGTCGATCAGGGTAAAGTTTTGGGTTTTGAATAGGTAACCCTTGGACTCTACATAGGCCGCATACTGGCGGTCCAGGGGCAGGCTGGCAAGAAAGTTTCCAGTGATCCTGTCGGAGTTGACCTGCCGGATGGTATCTCCCGATGTTAGATCTTGCAGCCTGATGGTGGCCACAAGGGGTTTTTGGGTGAAACTGTCCACCACAGTTCCCCTCAGGAAGGTGGCAATACGAGGCCTGACGGGTTCCGGCATTTCAAATTGGTAAATATCAGAACCTCCAAAGCCTCCATCTCTGTTTGAGGCATAAAAAGCTTGTTTGCCATTGACAGCGATGAAGATGCCCTGGTCTTCGGCTGAGGAATTGAGGGGATAGCCCAGATTTTTGGGTTCTTGCCAACTGCCATCTTCATTTTTGTAGGAAACGAAAATATCTGCTCTCCCAAAGCCGGGATGATAGGTGGAAGCAAAGTAGAAACTCTCTCCGTCAGCGTGAAGAAAGGGGGCGACTTCATCTCCGGGACTGTTGATGGGGGTTCCCATGTTTTGTGCCGGGCCCCAGTTTTCGCCGTCCCAACGGCAGTACCAAATGTCCCTTGCTCCCACTCCGTCCAGTCGGGTAGAGGAGAAGAAAAGTGTCTTTCCATCATCTGAAAGCGTGGGATAGGACTCCCAAAAACGGGTATTGACCAGGGGACCGAGGTTTTGGGGTTCCGACCATTTGTTGCCAACCCTGTAAGCGGTGTAGAGGTCGCAGCTACCGTAGCCGTCTTCCTGGTTGCAGGCGGTAAAGATGATGCGTTGGCCGTCTTGGGTAATGCTGGCAGCTCCCTGGTTTCTCCTATCGTTGATGACCGTACCCATATTTTCAGCTACTGCAAAGGCTTTCTCCTCAAATTTGCTAAGGAAGAGGTCTTCATTGGGGGAGCGGCCAAAGCTTTCGGGGCGATTGCCGGTAAACAGGAGGGTCTGCCCATCGGCAGTGAGGAAGGGATGGGTTTCGTCGCCGACGCTGTTGACATTGGGGCCCATGTTTTGGGGATCGAAGGTAACAGAGTCCTTGTAGGCTTCGGCGGCATAGATGGCGTGTTTGAGGCGGCTTTCGGCAATTTCGAGGTCCTGGCTTCTTCCAATTCCCCGGTCCAGGAAGTCTTTGATGTAGTTTCTGGCCTTTTCATATTGTTCATTTAAAAAATATACTTCACCCAGGAGAAAGGGGGCAGAGGTAAAGGTTTCGGGCATGAGTTCATAAGCCTTCTCCAGGTGGGGTAGGGCCTCCTCGTAGGAACGGAGGACATAATAGTCGGTACCCAGGTTGTAATGGGCATGGGCAAAATCCGGCTCAATGGCGATGGCCTCCTGATAGAGGGAGATGGCTTTGCCGCGGTCCCGGTAGCGATCGTATTCCTGGCCCTCTTGAAACTTTTTGAGGGCTTTTCTGGATTTGATGCCGTAATCGGAAGGCTTTTTCTTTTGGGCCAGGGCTTCATGGCCAGAAATCATAAAAAACAGGATCAGTAAGGAAATACCTGGGGTGAGCGAATTCTTCATGAGGTTCTTCGGGTATATAGTTTTGGGCTGCTACATATATAACAGGAGTGGAGGAGAAAATCCCTACAGGTCTCGGCCAAGTCTTTCAGGTCGAAACTTCGCAATTGGTAAAGGGCCAGAGGTCCCGAATTTTCGGGACTGGCACGTAAGAAAATAGCGAAAAGCTTTACGGAATTTCCAGGTACTTGTGGGTCTGCTGGCTGAGTCTCCACCTTGGATTTTCCTTGATATAGTCGATTATTTCGGGGAGCATTTGGTTTCTCTTGCTCCATTCTACTTGTAAGAAAATTTGGGTGGACTCAGCGCAATGGGCGGCGTGCTTTTCTGCCCAGAGGAAGTCATGGCGGTTGTAGACGATGATTTTTAGTTCATGGGCCAGGGCGTAGAATTCCTCTCGGGGAGGGAGAAACTTCTTAGGAGAGAGGCAGATCCAGTCAAATTCTCCGCTGTAGGGGTGGACCCCTGCGGTTTCC
Source organism: uncultured Bacteroidia bacterium (assembly GCA_964564415.1). Taxonomy (GTDB): domain Bacteria; phylum Bacteroidota; class Bacteroidia; order J057; family J057; genus JALEFZ01. Next base: position 9,364 of record CAZMAV010000040.1, read on the forward strand.
ATGTGTATCTTCGTTCCCCTTTCATGTAGGGCCTTGGTCAGCAGGCTAAGGTCGTAGATGGTAGGTTCTCCCCCCGTGATGACAACCCTCTTAGTCCCAGATTCATAGGCCCATGAGGCTATTTCCTTGCTGGGGTGATATTGCCTTGGGTCTACCTTCCATGATTCTTTGACATCACACCAATGACAGCCTACATCGCAGCCTGCCAGCCGTACAAAATAGGCGGGCTCTCCAGTCCAGGCACCTTCTCCTTGTAAGGTATAAAAATGCTCCATCACCGGCAGGGGGTCTGCCTGCCCTCGTTTCAGCTCCTCTTTATTTGAAAGATTTTTTTTCATCAAGTGTCAAAAGTAATGCTTAGTATTTTCTTTTCCCAAGAAAGTTGATAGACGAAAATGTTCTGGAATGGAATCATTTTGGGACTAATTTGTATCCATACACTCCCTAACATGAAGCTATACCTGGCGACCATACTAACGACCATTTCTTTGCTAACTACCTGCCACCAGGGGAAGGCAGCTTTTTCTATATCGGAACTGAAAGATAGTGTAGCCCACAGTTCAGACCCGATGAGAAAAGCCAGTTTCCTTTACCTAATGGGAACTCAGTACAGAGACAGCCGGCCTTTGGAAGCCGAAGCCTCCGCAAATGAGGCCATTCAGCTTATAAAAGACATAAACCAGTACAACCTGGAAGAGTTTAAGCTCAAGACCTCCCTTTATCTACTTTCCGGAAAGATTCAATTTCGCCTGGGCAATATAAAGAACGCCGAAAAGAAGGGCATAGAAGCCCTGCATTATGCCGGAATGGCATCTGCCCTTAATCCCTACCTGGAGACCCAAGAGGCAAAAGCACTCAACTTACTTGGGCAAATTTACCTCATAGAAGGCAATTATAGAAAGGCCTTTAGCCAGTACAACCAAGCCCTGGGATTGGTGAGGAAAGCCCTCGGAAAATACGGAGAAGAACACAGCGCCCTTTTGATCGAAACCCATGCTTACCTGGGTGAACTGGCCTACTTGCTGGATGACAGGGCTGAAGCAGAGAAAAATTTTGAAAAGGCTAAAGATATTGAAAGTACCCTGGAAAAACCCTTTCAGCCGGCCACGGCCATCCTCTACGACAGAATCACCCGCTATGGGATGAAATTCAAAGATGTAGTCTACATTTTTGATCATCTCAGCAGACAAGGAATGATCGTGGAGCAACTGGATATTCCTTACATCACCCTGAAGTACAAATTGAACGAGGTAAGGTTCCAAAAAATTAAAAGGCAAAATGAAAAAGCCCTTTTGATCCTGGGAGCCCTTAAAAACACTTTGGAACAATCAAATTATCAATACCTGGAGGTAGAAGCTCGCTATCTTGAGGCAAATATATACATGGAAAGGAGGCATTTTCGGAAGGCCATCCCGGCATTCAAAGAGGGACTGGAAAAGGCAGAGGCCATTGGTGCCAATGTTTTGTTGCTCGAGGGCAATAAGGAGCTTTCGGCTATTTATGAAGAGAGGGGAAACTGGCGAAGTTCCCTGACCTACTATCACGATTATCTGGGCACCCAAAACGAGATGTATATAGAAATGGCCCGTATGGAGCCTACCCTCAATGCTTCGGAGTGGCTTCGTGAGCAAAACCACAGGACTCAGCACAGGATTGCAGATCTGGAAATCAAATTGAGGGATCAGCATCAGCGGGTTAGGAATAGATATTATGTATCTCTGCTTGGAATTTCCTTGCTGGGCATTGTGGGGGCAATTATTTTCCATTTGTACAGGCTCAAGCAAAAAAATAATTCTCTCTTAGCCCGTCAGAAAGAAACGATAGAGGCCACCATGAATGAGTTGACCCGAACGGTGGCCGAATTGGAGGACTCCAGGGAAAAGCTGGAGCGGGCCAACAGGGTACAAAACAAGATTATGACCATCATCTCGCACGACCTCCGGGGGCAGTTTGGAGGAATGGAGCAGTTTGCCTGGATGATGAAAAACGATGTCCACAGCTTTTCCAAGGATAAATTGGAGAGTTTTGCCGGGCATTTTCATTCTTCTGCCAAAAAAGTTAACTCCCTCTTTGAGAATCTTATCCAATGGGCCCGATCCCAGATGGGAGAGGTCGTCTTTCAGCCGGAGGTCCACGATCTTGAGGAGGTCATCCACCAAAACATACAGCTTCAGGAAGAACACGCCAGGAAAAAGGGGATAGAAATTCACTCCCGGGTTTCAGGGCCGACAAAGGTCTTCACCGACGTGAATATGCTCAACTTTATCCTAAGAAACTTGATTTCAAATGGGTTAAAATTCACCTCCTCTGAAGGCTGGGTCATTGTGGACGCTGTCAACAAAGGGGACAGGGTAAAGATCTCTGTCATGGACAATGGGATTGGCATGCCCCAGCGCGTCCAGGAAAAACTCTTTGACTTGAGCAAAAGCAGTAGCAGAGAGGGCACTTCTAAGGAAAAAGGTACAGGCATAGGACTGGTCATGTGTGCAGAGTTTGCCCAAATGATGGGTACACAGATGAATGTCAGTAGCTTGGAGGGAGAGGGAAGTACCATATCTTTCACCATTCTCTTGCATAGAGAAGTCAAAGCGGAAAAAGAAAAACTATTGACCCTAAATTCTGGTTCATACACTTGAACTCGTATAGAATTTGCTTAATTTTCCCTTGAAAAATTAAGCGTTGGACACAATCAACTTTATGGATTGGATTAATTATAAAAAAGTATTGCTACCCGAGATACCCGATTTTCACAAGATCGAGGTATATGAAAAGGAAGGCGAAGGCTACAAGGCCCTCAAGACAGTCCTGACTCAAGACAAGTGGGAGCCGAAAGAGGTAATCAATGAAGTGAAGAAGGCCAACATCCGTGGCCGTGGAGGTGCCGGTTTTAACGCGGGACTGAAATGGTCATTCATGCCACCCAAGAAGGAAGGCCTGCCTCGTTACCTCGCAGTCAACGGAGACGAATCCGAGCCGGGAACCATCAAGGATCGCCGGCTATTCGAATACAATCCCCATACAGTCATCGAAGGAGCCCTCATCGCCTGCTATGCCATGGAGATGGATGCCGCCTATATTTATATTCGTGGAGAATACGCGGACTGGATAGACATGATGCAAAGAGCCATCAATGATGCCTACGAAAAGGGCTACGCTGGCAAGAATATCATGGGGTCGGGAGTCGATATCGATGTCTATCTGCACAAGGGTGCAGGGGCTTACATTTGTGGAGAAGAAACCTCACTCATGGAATCACTGGAAGGAAAGCGGGCTTATCCTCGTTCCAAGCCTCCTTTTCCCGCCCAGAAAGGCCTTTGGGGCTATCCCACGACCATCAACAATGTAGAAACAGTAGGTCACGTCCCATATGTAATCAGAAATGGCGCCGACTGGTACCTCGGAATAGGTGCTGATGGACATCCCGGTCCCTGCCTCTACGGCATATCCGGTCATGTCAACAAGCCAGGGGTCTACGAATATCCTACAGGAATGCTCATTTCGGACCTTATCTACAAGGTCGCTGGCGGTATTCGGGGAGGCAAAAAGCTCAAGGCTGTCGTTCCCGGAGGATCATCTGTTCCCGTTCTGCGGGCAGACATGATTGAAGGAATTACCATGGACGCCAATTCTCTCAGGACCGTAGGCACCATGATGGGGACAGGAGGCATGTGCGTTCTCGATGAAAGCGTAGACATGGTCAAGTTCCTGATCCGTATTTCAAAATTCTACGATCACGAATCCTGTGGACAGTGTACGCCCTGCCGCGAAGGAACAGGTTGGTTGGTCAAAGTCCTGAAAAAGATTGACTCCGGTCAAGGCGAGATGCGGGACATCGACCTCCTTCTGGATCTCTGCGATACCATGGAAGGAAAGACGGTCTGCGCCCTGGCAGATGCTGCCGCATGGCCGGTAAGGAACACCATCAATCGCTTCAGAGATGAGTTTGAGGCCAAAGTGAAAAAGACGGTTCATCCCGTTGCTTCCGTCTAAGACCCTGTATGTTTAGATAAAAATATCACCGGACAGTTCATAAGGGCTGTCCGGTTTATTTTTTAGGAATTTCTCCGTCAACAGGCACCTTGACCAGGGCCCTCGTTCCTCCTCTATCGGCTGCTTCGTATTCCAGGCTACCTCCTATCGTTTGTAGGCGGGTGCGCATATTGGTCATCCCAAGTTCCTCCTTTAGATATCTTTCCTCCATACCTTGCCCGTTGTCCTCCACGATCAGGGACAGTTGATCTCTGCTCCGGGCGAGGAGTACATCCACCTCAGATGCCCGGGCATGCTTGAGGACATTGTTGATAAGTTCTTGAGCTACCCGATAAAGGACGAGAGAGATGTCCCCAGGGGTTTCTTCTACGCGAAAAGCATCAAAATTACCTTTCAAACCGGTTCCGGAAGTGCTTTTCTCGACGAGTTCATCCAGGGCGGGGACCAGACCTGCGCTCTCCAGGGCCCATGGCATCATCTGGTGGGAGATGCTACGGAGTTGAGAACTGGCCCCCCGGAGTCGGCCCTGCAATTGGTCCATAGCCCTGAGACCCTGAGAATCCTGTAATTTTTCGAAGGCCATCTGGAGGCTGGCCAATTCCTGTCCTACGCTGTCGTGGAGGTCTCGGGCAATGCGGCGGCGCTCGCTTTCGGTAGCTTCTATGACGGCCTCCAGTCCCCGCTTTTGTTCGGCGATCCTGGCCTTCTGTATGGCTTCCCGGCGTCGACTCCTTTCCAGAACAAATAGAACCATGCCCAGTAAGATTAAGCCCAGCAGGGAGGCTCCCAGCCAAGAGAGATAAAGCTGTCGCTGCTTGAGATCGGCCCGGGTTTCCGCCAGTTTGCGTTCTTTTTCGGCAGTTTCGTATTTAACGCTTAGCTCATTTATAGACATTATGCGCTCCCTGCTATTCAAGCTGTCTTTCATCCTCACGGCCAGACGCTGGGCCCTGAGTGCCCGTACATAGTTGCCGCGGGCTTCTTCAAAATGGGAAAGGGTATTTTGTAGACGGTAGAGGGCCTCTGGATCTTCCACATTTCTCTCCTGCTCACGAGCCAAATCAAGGTACTCTCGGGCCTTTTCCAGGTTTCCGAGTTGGGTGTAGAGGTTGGCAGCATTGCTGGCATTAGCGACAATTCTATTAGGAACCTCCAGGGAAAGGGCCATCTGGGTGGCATGCTCATAGAAGATGGCTGCCGAATCCACTTTGTCAGCCATTTCGTAGGCGTAAGCCAGGTTGTTGGTGGCAGAAAGTGAATTGTAGGGGTCATTCACTTCAGAAAATCCCTTGACAGCTATCCGCTGATGGTAGACAGAAGAATCGTAAATACCCAGGTTGAGGTAGGCACCTCCAATAATGGTAGATCCTTGATAAAAGTGAGCTTTCATCCGGCCTTGATCCAGGTGCCTTGCAGCATAGGACTGGCACATTCGGGCATAGGAAATGGCCTTCCTGGGCTGTTCGTTTTTGTCATAAAGATTGGCCAGGTTGGCGTAGATGGTGGTAAGGCGGAGGCTATCCTTCAACTCGGCAAAGATCAGGGCCGCCTCTAGTTGAAGCTCTAGAGATTTTGCATAGTTCCATTTATTTTGATACAAGCCCCCCATGTTGGTCAGGGCTGCCGCATAACGGCAGTCTGTGAAAAAACCCAAAATCACCGATTTTGTATTCTATCTAAGCCCTAAGCAGCCCGTTTAAGAGTATTTAGGCTGATTATTTTGGGTTGGCGGTGAATGTTGATTTTTATAAAATAGGTGCTACGGGACTTAAAATGCGCCCCAATGTGCCAACATATTGGATAAATAGAGGTGGGGAGCTTTTCTATCAGCTCTTTTACACCTAATAGTGTGATGGCGCGACGCAAATTGTACGTGGTGAAGATGATGGCAAACGCTCCATCTACTTTTTCTAATCCTTTCATCAAGGGGTAATCGTATCCCCATTGTCGTTTGATGGTGCCAAA
>CAZMAV010000041.1:0-11337 GCA_964564415.1 uncultured Bacteroidia bacterium
TGAGCATGAAACGGATGCGAAAGCAAGCCGCACGGAATGCGAATTTCAGAGAGAAAATATTACAGAGCTTGGGGATGCGTTAGCCCTGAAACAAAAAGTCTATGATTTTCAATTATGGACTTATCATACTAATATTGATTTCCACCCGTCTGTTTTTTTCTCTTCCCTCAGCTGTGAGATTTGAAGCAACAGGTTTTGCCTCCCCCAAACCCGCATAGCTCAGCCTGTCTGCAGGAACTCCTTTTGAAGTTAAAAAACTATAAATGGCATAAGCCCTTTGTTGGGAGAGAGAAAGATTGGTAGCATCTTGACCTACATTGTCTGTGTACCCGGTAATTTCTGCCTTTATTTGATTAAATTTCTTTAACAAAGGCAATATTTCTTTTTGCAGGTAGTTTTTTTCATTCTCTGGCAACACATAAGATCCAGTAGGAAAATGGATAGGGTTAATGTCTAGGGTGAGTACCTTTTCCTTCAAGAATTCTGACTTTTCCTCCTTTTCCAGTTCATCGACCAATTCATTGATAGAGACTTTTTCCGAAAGGCGGTTGTCAAAATGATTGAAGGGATTATCGGTACGGTAAAGCAGGACAGTACCTCCATCTTTGCAATTGCTTGAATACCATTTCCCCTTAAGGCTCTTATCTGTTGGATCATATACCAATTGGCCGAATTTCTTGCACCAGGCAAATCCCCGGTAATTTTTCTGGCGGACAACATACTGCTCTTCGAAGTTGAGAGAATTTCCAGAGATGAAGCCCCTGGCTTTACTCACCCCGTAAGCTATCTCGTCGCTGAGTTCAATACGGGAATAACCATAAAGGATATTGTCCTCCATCTTCTGAAACCGAATCCAATAGGCAAAATTTTCTACCAGTTGATTGTCAGGTTGGATGAGAACACCCTGCCAATTGCCTTCAAAGCTAGATAGGTCAGGAATAGGAGCCGGAGTAGGCACATCCTCAAGCGGGATATTTTCTACTTGGGTCAGGGTTTGAATCTCATACTCATTAAGGGCTCTTTGGTACAGGATTATATCATCAATTTGCCCGCTGAACCCCCCCCAAAAGTAAGGATGCCTTCCAAGGTAGATGTCTTTGGATTCCAGCGCTTTTCCTTTTACCAAGGCTTGTTCGGTATCCAATTGACCATCAATGTAAAGCCGAGCTTTATTTCCTGATTTTACCATAAGAAGATGGTACCATTGCTTGGAACTCCAGTTGTTAAACTTACCGCTTGGAAAACCATTTTCGAGTCCGTTGAAAATGGTCAGGGGGTGGCTCATGCTGTTCCACTTAATTCCAAAAGCGCCTTCTTTCAATATAATACAGCCAGGGTTTCCATCCTGGGGCCTCATCCAAAGAGAAATGCTGTAATCCTGCCCGGCTGAAAGGTCCCAATTGCTTCCAGTAGGAATGAGGAGAAATTCCTTAAAACCATCAGTAGCAACAGCAGAATTCTCAACTCCAAAGCGATTTTCTGCATAATTTGCTCCATTAAAGACAGCATTGGGTGCCCCAGGCAGATTGAGGTTGGTTTTCTGATTGAAAAAATAAATTCCCTTCAGACCATTCTGAAGGCGAACCTGTGAATATGTGGCAATTGAAAAAGAGATGAGCAAGGTAAAAATCAAGTATCGCCTAAATTCCTTATTGATTTTTTGTAACATTATTCAAATTGTGTTGGGTCAAGATTAGTTGTCTTTCCGATAATATTCGGAGGGAACTTCTTTTTTGAATACTCCATTTAGGTCCTCTTTGTCCGTATCCTGGACTCTACTGGGAGTGATGGCTCGGAATTCTCTCATGATGGAGCTCTTGACTTCAGCACTTCGGGTCACGGTAAAGTAGACCCCAATGGCCAAGCCACATTTGGCAAATACATCTGCAATGTTGTACATCGCATGGACGAAGTTTAGCGGGATGCTGCCTTCCAGTAGATTGCCGGGACCAGTCATGTAGCCGATAGGATAAATGGACCAGGCAATGGGGAGGAGCAGAGAAAGGTAAAGATAACCCTTCTTTATGGCCGGATCGATTGGCTTTTTTCCAAAAATAATGGGATAGCCTTCACCCATAATTATTCCTATGAGAGCTGCAAAACCTATGGACCCCAAGATTCCCCATTTGACAGAATCCTCAGGAAGGAGAGCTTCGCCTAGGTACCCAAATATGAGCATCCACAGACTGGCGAAAAACAGCCTTGCCAACATCCACATGGATTTGCAATAAGGCCTCAGGAGGTAGTAAAAGACAATCGACATCAAAGGCACCGTAAGGAACCAGTCAAAAAACTTAAACTCAACAGGATTGGTTTGGGTGGAAATCCAATAACTCCTTCGGTAAAAGGTGTTGAGGGCAGCCACCAAGGGCACGAATCCCGCGATCAGGTAGACAGTTTTCCACTTGGGGGGTATCCGTTTGAATCTTATAAAGATGAAAATACAGGTAATGAGTAAGGCAAGAGAAGAAAAGAAAAAAGTGGCCGCTACATAATCCCCAATTTGAAGAAAGGCTTCTGGGTTGAATTGAGCGTTTCCGTAAGTCTCCATAATAATTGTTTGATAGGGGTTAAAATAAAAGGCTTGTATTTAAAGAGTCTGTGGCTTCGTAAATGGTCAGTAATTTTTACAATTAGTATATTTTGTATACCAAAATTTATGTAAATAAGGCCAAAAATCGAGCCAAAAATTCGAAATTGGAACTATATATATGGTAAAATTAAAAATATTGATTTTGGATTAAAAATAGAATAGGATTAAAATATTTTATTGAGTTAATGTATGGCTAAAAAAGTTTAGGCCTGATTTAAAGCGTAAGGTGGTATTTATTCTTAGGGAAAGATTCATAATCTCTGGAGGGGGATAAGGATTTCGACACGGGTACCGCAAGCCTTTCCCTTGCTATCCACCAGATCAGCGATTTTAATGCTGGGTTCGGATTGCTCCTCATTGACCAGTAAGTCAAGCCTCTCTTGTGTGACCAATAGGGCAGTGGATTTCTTATTTTGCTGATGATGAGATTTATATTTTTCAGCCTCGCCTCTGCCGATACCGTTGTCTTCAATGGTACAGAGCAAGTGCTGTTTCTCCAGGACAAAGGAAACAGAGACCTTGCCACAGCGATCATCCAGATGCCTGACTCCATGAATAATGGCATTTTCTACAAAGGGCTGGACTATCATAGGGGGAATAAGAATTTCTTCCGGGTCCAAGGCCTCATCTACCCTGATGTTAAAGTCAAATTGATCGTCTCGGCTAAATTTCTCCAGGGCGAGGTAATTTTCCAGGGTGGCAATTTCAGACTGAAGACTGATAAAGCTCTCCCTTGAATTTTCTAACACCTGCCTCATCAAATGAGAGAATTTTGATAAATAATACCTTGCAGTCTGGCTGTCTTTTCGGGTGATGAGGCCATTGATAGAATTGAGGGCGTGAAAGATAAAATGAGGGTTCATCTGGAGTCGAAGGGCCTTTTGTTCCAACTCTATGAGAGATTTTTCCATGATTAGGTGCTCTCGCTCCTGCTGAGAAGCCTTTCGAACCCGGTTGATCCGTATCCGCAGGATCAGGAAGATGCTGGATACGAGAAATAGCAAGACACCAGCCTTGAACCACCACTCCTCCCAATAAGGGAGCTTCACCGAAAAGCTCAGTTCCAGGGCTTCGCTCCACAAGTCCTCTTCATTGGCAGCCCTTACCATAAAGGTGTAATCTCCCGGAGGTATGTTGGAATAGGTTGCATCTCGCTTAAAACTTGGAGGGCTCCAGACATTTTCCAGGTCCTTCAGCATCCATTGATAGCTCACCTGCTCGGGATTGGGGTAATTGATTCCCATAAACTCAAAACTCAGGTGGTTGCGGTTGTGGGGAAGGCGAAGGCCGGGTTTGAGGTGGCTCCGGGGCCCCACCCATTTGCCAAACTGAGTTTGATGAAGAGGGGTGTAAAACAAACGTATACCCGTAATGCTCAGACGAGGTGGAATAGAATTCTTGACGTTGCGTCGTGGATTGTAGCGGGTCATCCCACTGATGGTACCAAACCAGTAATGTCCATTATGATCCTTGACAACGGCATTGCGACAGGTTTCGACACCCAAAAACCCCTCAGTTATGCCATAGTGCCTAACGTCGATGATATACTGCTTGTCATCCAGCTTTGCCTGGTCCAATCCTCTCTCAGAGCCTATCCAAAGGGCATTGTCATCATCAATCGCCAGCAGGTAGACGTTGGTAGAGGTCAGTTTGTCGGAATAATGCACCCAATCGGGGACTCCCAGGGGTTCGTAAATCGAAAGCCGGCTGACTCCTGCTCCTGTCCCTACCCACAGCTTTCCATGGGAGTCTTCTTCCATGCAGCGGATAATCTTTCTGCTTCTGCTCTCTTCAAGGGGTACCCGCCGAACCAGGGAATCCTTTTCAATAAAGCCAATTCCCTGACCGTCCAGTCCATACCATATCCTTCCAGCCATATCCAGGTGAAGGCAGTTGACCCGATTGGAAGGCAGACCATCATCGATATCGAAGGTTTTGATCTGGTACTTCCATTCGTTTGGCTGGTCCTGATAGGCGGTAATTCTCGCTATCCCCCCCGTGGTGGCAACCCAAATGTAGCCGTCCTTGTCTTCGATAAAATCTCTCACCCATTGACTTTCCAGGCCCTGGTCCTGACCTATCTGTTCGTAGAGGAAGTCTCTGATAATGATAATTCCTTCACCGTCGGTACCTGCCCAGATATTGCCCCGCCTATCGGTATAGAGGCTTCTGATAGTCAGGTCCATAAAACCGTTGGATTCATCGTAAAAGACGAAGTTCTTCCCATCAAAACGGCCCAGGCCATGATTTCCTTGGCTAAACCAAAGGCTGGAATCCCTGCCCATGCTAAGGGCATAGACGGATTGGCCTTCCAATTCGCTTTCCCGGCCATAGTGAACGAACTCCTGTCCTGAATACCGGCAGACTCCTCCTCCGGAAGTACCCAGCCAGATGCTGCCCCACTCGTCTTGACTGATGGTATGGACATGGTTTTTGGGCAGGCCATTTTGATCGTCCAATTGGAGGTAGCTGCTGTCCTTGTAATTCCAGGCGATGGCCCCCTGCTTGAGCGTTCCCATCCACAAGCGCCCCTCAGGAACCAGGTGGAGGTCCCAGATAAGCATGTCTTGAGGAAAATCCATGACGGATACGGGGATAAATCGGTCTTCTACCATTTGATAAAGTCCATCTCCTAGGGTGGCTATCCAGGTATTTCCCATGCTGTCCTGCACCCTGTCCCTCACCGCCGTTCCGGGTAAGCCATGGCGGGAATCATAGATCAGGGTATCTGTATCCGTGAAGGAGATAAGGCCTCCCCGGTGTCCTACCCAAACCCTGCCATCTGCTTCCTGCTGAAGGCATTGTACGTCGAGTCGGCTGAGTTTGGGATTGAGAGGAAGGAGTTTGTCTTCCTCGAACTGAAAGATACCTTGATTGGTCCCCAACCAGAGCAGGCTGTCCTCATACTGAAGCAAAGCCCGGACCTCCAAGGGTTCTTCACCTTCTCCCATGTAAGATCGAAATTCCCTTCCATCAAATCGGCTCAGGCCTACATTGGTACCGATCCAGAGAATGTCTTCATGGTCGTACATAAGGGAGGAAATGTAATTGCTGAGGAGCCCATCCCGTGTATTGTAGGTCTGAAAGTCTATTCCATCAAATCGGCTCAGTCCTCCCCCCTGTGTTCCCAGCCATAGATAGCCCCTCGTATCCTCAATCATGGCGAATACCTGAGATTGGGCCAGTCCGTCCTCTACCGAATACTGGTTCAGGTCATTTTTTTGGGAGAATAGCAATAAGGGACTAAGGATCACAGACAGGGTCAAAGATCCGAGCCTCAAAACTTTGAGGTATACCGATGCAAGACGAATGAAATTCACCTAAGAAAATTACGTTTTTCCCTCCTTAGGAAGAAATATTCCCGGAGGATAAAAATGAAATATTATTGCCTAGCAGGAATAGATAGACAAGGCACTGTGGGACCCATCAAAATTACTTGCTTCAAAGCCCAACAGCACCTAGGTTTTTATCGCTAAAATAGATTTGTACGGAACCCTATTCGCCAAAAAAATCAGGCGAATCCCTGAGGACCCCCAAAAGAAGGAGGTAGCTGTACGTCCCGCTTTTGCACATTGATCTCTCCATAGGCCAATTCGTACTTTTCGATATTTTCACCCAGGGCATAGAGCAAGCGCTTGGCATGTTGGGGAGTCATGATGATGCGGCTTCGTACTTCTGCCTTGGTCGTACCGGGGATGACTTGGATGAAGTCCAGGACAAATTCGGCGTCGGAGTGGGAAATAACGGCAAGGTTGGAGTAGGAACCACGAGCGGTTTCAGCAGAGAGTTCTATATTGAGTTGATTGGGATTTCCTTGATTCTTCTTCTCTTCCATGTGATTTTTTATTGTCAATGATTAAGGCCCTTTGGAGCATACTCAAGTAACTAGAATCTTCAAGGCCGAACAAATATTTTGCTTCAAAAAAAGGAGGCTTACAGAAGATCGACCCTTTGCAGGTGGATAATTTCAGCTCAGCCAAACCCTTCATTCCCTTGTGAGTTCTGGATACAAAGGGTATTTTGCAAAGAAAAATCGAGCATGGAGGTATTTCGCTCTCTCAGTTCCTACCAGAAAGGAAACCAGACAATCGTTACCATAGGGAGCTTCGATGGGGTACATATCGGACACAGGTTTATCCTGAAAAAAATCATCGACAAGGCAAAGGTCAGGGGAGGGGAGTCCTTGTTGATTAGCTTTGACCCCCATCCCCGCATGATTCTCAACCCCGGCGATAATGGGCTCAAACTCCTGCATACCATTCCCGAAAAGATTGAATTGCTGGAATCTCTGGGGCTTGACAAACTCCTCCTTATTCCTTTTAGCAGAGATTTTTCCCTGCTTTCTTCCGATCAATATATAGAACGGGTTCTACTCCAAACGGTAGGTCCTGAGGAGATTGTCATCGGTTATGACCACCGTTTTGGACATGATCGCAAGGGAGGAATCGAGGAATTAAGAAGATATGCCACTAGGCAGAATTTTGAAGTAGAAGAAATACCTCCTCAGGCCGTTGATGATGCAAAAGTTAGTTCCACTAAAATTAGGGAGGCCCTGACCCTGGGCATGGTAGAGACGGCAGCCAAATACCTGGGGTATAGTTATTCCTTTGGGGGAAGGGTCATCCACGGCGAGAAAATGGGGCGTATCCTGGGTTATCCTACGGCCAATATTGAGCCTGAAAGCAAGCACAAACTCATCCCCGCTAATGGCGTCTACCTCGTTCGGGTGAGGATTAAAGATAGTTGGTATTACGGCCTGATGAACATTGGACGCAAACCTACAGTTGGAGAATTCGAGAGAGGGTATGAAGTCTATATCCTCGACTTCGATGAGGACATCTATGGAGAGTATGTTCGTACCGAATTTCTGGAGTATATTCGTCCTGAGAGAAAGTTTAAATCCCTGGATGAACTGATTGCTGCCATGGATTCCGACAAGCATTATTCAATCGAAAAAATCAAACAACTCAAAGTCGGAAAATAACCCGGAGGCCCTCAAACCCTTATCAATTATGGCATTTCAAAATCTAGCCTTAGACATAGAAGACCTGCCCAAGGCGGATGAACCCAATTACAAGAGGCTTCAGCCCAATTATCTGCAAGTAACGATGCTTTCCCGCATATTTCAAATGGTTATCATCCTGGGCCTCCTGATTACCGGACTTAGTTTTGGAGGTGTCCTGTTTGACCTTCAGGTTTTTCTTTCTTCCCTCGTCGGCTGGGCCCTGTTGGTAGGGCTCTCTCTTGCTCTCACTTGGGTGGGGTTCCGCTACAAAGCCTACGCCATACGGGAACGGGATGTCCACTACAAATCAGGCTACATCTGGCGCTCCGAGGTGAGCATTCCCTTTCATCGTGTCCAGCATGCAGAGGTCAGTCAGGGGGTACTTGAGCGAATGTTCGAGCTTTCCAGCCTCAAGGTTTATACGGCAGGAGGAGAGAGCAGCGACCTCAGCATTCCGGGCCTTTCCCCCGAAAAAGCCCGTAGCCTCAAGGCTTTTATCCTGAAAAATTCTGATCTGGGACAGGAAGAGATAGACGAAAAATTAGAAAAGGAAGAAAAAGACCTGGGCGAGGACACACCTATGGAGGAAGAAACTGCTTTAGAAGACCATCACAGTGACAGCAAGGCTGAGGGAGAGGAGGAAAGGAATGGATGAATTTTACAAACCCCAGCGCCAGTCTCCACTGGCCATTATTTTTATTCTGCTCAAATACGGAAGAAGGCTGTTTCGCCTTCTCCTTCCCTTGATTTTGCTTTACTTCTTTAGGGATCGAAGCGAGCAGGGCAGCAATGTCTTTATCTTTTACCTAGCAGGGGGGATTGCCATTTATCAATTGCTACTTTCCCTGGTAGAGTACTTTCGATTTTTCTACCACGTGGAGGATGACGAACTCGTGATCGAGCGGGGAGTCTTCAGTAAAAAGCGGATTTCCATTCCCTTCGAGCGCATACAGGGCATCAATTTTGAGCAAAATATCCTTCACCGCAGCCTCAATGCGGTTCAGTTCCACGTCGAAACGGCAGGTTCCCAGGGTCAGGAAGTGAGCCTGGAGGCCCTATCCAAGGACAAAGCTGCGAAACTGAGGGACCACATCCTCGAAACCAAGGAGGAATTGGATCCTGAAGAACCCGAGGTCGATCAGGAAAGAAGCAACAAAAAAGAGCACAAGATCGAGCGCTCCATTTTTCGCATCGAATTGCCCACCCTGCTTAAAATAGGACTCACGGCCAACCATATTCAGACCATGGGCCTTATCATGGGTTTTCTTTGGGGTATCTACACCTATGCAGAGGAAATATTTCGGTTCAAGCCAGAGAAAATTGTCGACCTTTATCAGGAGTATGTAGGCTATTCCATTGCCCTGTTTGCCATTTGGTTTTTTGCCTCGGTATTTCTTTCGCTGATTCGCACCGTCTTTAGGTATTATGGCCTGAGGTTCTGGCAATATGAGGCCGGTTTTAAATGGGTGGCGGGTTTAATCACCCGACAGGAAAGGTCAGCTCCCTACAAAAAGGTTCAGTTTATGCGCTGGCGCACCAATCCCCTCCGCCAACTCATTGGGGTCTATTCGCTAAGGCTCTACGTCGCGGGAAGTGCGACGGGGCAGCAATCCTCCAGCGAACTTCCCGGTTCGACCCGTGAACACATCGAGGCGGTGCAAAAAATTCTCTATCCCGAAGCCTGGCGAAATTTTGGTGAAGGGGCGATGATCAGCAGCAAGGTGATTTTTCGGAGGATTCTGTATTTTGGAGTAATCCCCGTCCTGGTCGCCTCTATTACTTTTTATTTCAGTGTACAGTGGTGGTCATTGCTTTCCATATTGTGGCTACCCATATCCATATGGGCTGCCAGGCGCTATCACAGACGCTGGAGATACTGGATCAACCAGGACATGATCAGGACATTTTCGGGAATCATAGGCTCCAAGGAAATTCTATTGCCTATCTACAAGGTGCAGGCCGTAACCTTTAGTCAAACCCCCTATCAGGTAAGGCAGGACCTTGTTACCTTTAATCTTTCGACGGCAGCAGGCCAACTTCAAATTCCATATATTGAAAAGGATCATGCCTCCAAACTAAAGGATTATATACTGTATCGAGCAGAAATAGAACATCGGCCCTGGATGTGATGCAGGCTGTTTGGATCGAGGGGGCTGATTTAATTTTTACTTTCTTTTGACCTGAGCTCATGGAATTAAAAAAGTATCTGCCGCCATTGTTGGTTGCCGTTTCTCTGGCATTTGCCTTCATGTTAATGGCTTTTGTCAATGGTTTTCCCTTGGTGACTAGCGATACGGGTTCCTACATCAACAATGGCTTTATGATGTGGATTCCGGCAGATCGCCCACTCTTTTATTCCCTGTTTTTACGGGTCTTCGAATTGGGCATTTCGCTTTGGATTCCGCTTTGGATACAGGCCTTTGGGGTCTCAGTCTTATTTGGGAGAATGACATTTGTCCTGCTCGGGGAAGATCGGTTCAATTGGAAACTGTATCTTCTGGGGGGAATCGCTACGGTAGCTTTCACTTCGGTTTCTTGGTTTGTTAGCCAACTGATGCCTGACTTTTTCACAGGTTTGATGGGCATGGCATTGCTCCTGTTTTTTCTGGATCGATTGCTTTGGGCTAGGTTGGGTTACCTTGTTATTATCATGGGTTCGGCCTTGGTTCACTACGCCAATATATTCAGCCTTTTGCTCATAGCCCTTTGTCTGATCTTGCTGACCTACCTGTTGGAGAAAAAGAAATTGAAAATGGTTCTAGGGCTTCTTGGGACTGGATTGGCTTGTTTGCTGATCATTGTGGCCATGCATGCCGTCAGGGGTCATGGATTGATTTTGAGCAAGGGCAGCCATGTATTCCTGATCGGAAAGTTGTCGGAGAATGGAATATTGCAGCGCTTTTTGGAGGAAAATTGCGGGAAAAAGACCTATGCCCTTTGCCCTTATCGGGATCAACTGCCGAACAAGGCTTATGAGTATGTATGGAACAGCCAAAGTCCGCTTTATTTACAGGGAGGATGGGAAGAAACTAAGGAAAGCGATCAGGAATTGCTGGGGGACTTGTGGGTCAGTCCTTCCTATTATTGGGAAATGCTGCGGAAGGGTGTAAGAGATTCCTTCATTCAGTTGTTTTCCCCACAGTTGGGGGATGGTTTAAGGTCCTATGAAGAGGGCAGTGCTCCTTATTATCGTTTGGGCCAGTACTATCCCGAGCAGTTGGAGGCCTACGCTTCATCTCGGCAGAATCGTGGGGAATTGACTTGGGGCTGGGCCAATTTCCTCTACATTAGTTTTTTGATCTTGTCCATGATTGGGGTGGTATACCTGGCTGTCAGGGGGGGAATGCCCGATAGGTATTGGTGGGCTTATCTCATCATAGTCTTATTGTTGGTCTTTAACGCCATCGTTACGGCCAACCTGGCCAATGTTCTGGCTCGCCTTTCGGCCCGGGTATGGTGGACCCTACCCATGGTGAATATCCTTTACTTACTAGATAGTTGGGGAAGAAAGATCCCGGTTTTAGGTGGAGAAAAAAGCTAAATCATTCAAGAATATCCCCAAACTTTTCCCAAAAAATTGGCGTAAAGTCAGGCATATTCTTATATTTGCATCCGCAATAAAGGCGCGGTAGCTCAGACGGTTAGAGCGCAGGATTCATAACCCTGAGGTCGGGGGTTCGATTCCCCCCTGCGCCACGACAAGTCAGTTCGTAAGGGCTGGCTTTTTTTGTGGGCGATC
>CAZMAV010000042.1:0-6558 GCA_964564415.1 uncultured Bacteroidia bacterium
AAGAAACCCAGAAATTCTACTTTCAATCGGTGGCGGCGTAGGGGAAGAAGACAGGTCCGAATTCATTTTCCATTTATTTGGATTCCTTTTTTAACATTTTATTTATACACAATATAGCATTTTCCTACGGGCTTGCATTACAGGGCTATTAATAGATACATCAGGGAATAGATGGAAAGGGAAAGGATAAAAAAACAGGACTGGCGATTGCCAGGCCTGTTTTGCTAGGGGTCTGCTAGCGGAGGCGGAGGGATTCGAACCCCCGATACCTCGCGGTATGCTGGTTTTCAAGACCAGTGCATTCGACCACTCTGCCACACCTCCGGCATAAAGGTAAAACGGATTTTGATATTGACAAAACCTAGCTATGAATTTCTAAGCCAGTGTTAAGAAATAGCTTGGGTTTAGAACAGGCTAAGGTTAGCTAGGGCAGGACAAAAAAAAGTGCACCCTGAGGGAAGTGCACTTTCACCTGAATGAAGGAAAATGTCTGTTAATAGTCCGGGAGATTTACTTTTGAAATCTTCTCCAGGCCATCTACAAGGATGTTGAATTGATCGTCCTGAACGGCGGAGCTCATTCTGGTAGAGAGTTCACGCAGGAATTCAGAATAGTCTGTCAACAACTTTTTCCCCTTAGTAGAAATGTGCACGAAAATGGACCGACGGTCAGTCTTGGAGTTGATGCGTTTAACAAGTTTATGGGATTCCAATCGATCAATGATGTTGGTCAGATTACTTAATTTTACACGCACCCGGTCTCCGATATCCTTCATCTTCTTTTCGCCCTCAGCATCAAGAAGTCTCAAGATATCGATTTCGATCGCCGAAACCTTAAACCGCTTCTGTACAATTTCCTGATGCTTTTGAATAACATCAGTCAATTGAAATAGACTTTGCTCCAGTCTGTCTAATCGGTCCGCCTTCAGGTCTTGGTTATCATGCATACTAATGGGTATTTAGAATGGGTTGAATAAGTTTGGGCTGGTAATATACTATAACTTGGAATAATATTAAGGAAAATTTTCTATTATTATTCCAAAATAATAGCCTTACATTGTTTATGTTTAGTAATTTTTAGGGCGAATGAATCCCTCCGTTCATAATCTTTTTCCTTTGTTTAAATACCATTTTTCTAAATGGACCAATACAAAACAATAAGACGATAACTTTAGACAATTTTATATTTTAAAACAAACACTTTTATTTTAAAAACGCAACGATTGAAAGTTATAAAAATAAAAAACTTTGATTAGTAGACTATTCTTGTCTTAAAAATTCTCTGAAGTTCGATCAGGCTTGGATTTTTTTCTCCCATGGCCTTTAGCTTATCTTCATCGGTGTAGGGGATCTGATCGATTTTATTGGTATAGGTCGGGTCTACCTGAAGCTTTAGGTAGAGGTCAGCCACTCCGGTTTCAGCTCTGAGAAAGGGGAGGAGTTCCTTTTCTTTCTCCAGAAGATCGGACTCTATGTCGTTCTCCACGGAGAAATACCACTCATTGTGGTCAAAGGAAGATGTCCCTTTAGAGAGGATAGAAACCAGGTTCATCCTGTTTACCTTTTTTAGCTTTTCTGCATATGCCTTTAGGGCTTTTTGAAAAAGCTCTTCATCCACCCTGCTTTCAGGATTTTTCTGATAGATAATGGGCTGGCTATCTCTGCTTTGGGCAGCTTTTTCGGCCTCCAGTTTTTCCTGGATGGCCTGTTTCATCTTTTCGGGATCATCGGAAAGCTTAATACCCGAGGAAATACCAGAATTTTTTTTCCTTCGTCGGATTTTGGGCGCTTCTTGTGTGGGGGGAGAAGGTGCTTCCTTTTTCTGTGGGCTTACCGTTTCTGGAGGCTGGGTTACCTGTGGCTTAGCTGAACTTAGTGATTTTTTTTTTCGAGGCTTGGAGCCTTTGCTACCCTGATGGCTTGGGCGAGATGGGCCAATTTGACCAGGGCGAGTTCTACGGTCAGCCTGGGATGGGTGGCTACCTTGCTTTGTCTTTCGGACTCGGCACAAAGGTTAAATGCATTTAGCAAGAAGGAGGGTGAAAGTTGGGTACTTTGCTCTTGGTAGCGCTGGCGCACATTTTCTGAAGTTTCCAAGAGTTTGAGGGTCTCAGGAGACTGGCAAACGAGGAGATTTCTGAAGTGCTCAGTGAGGCCGACCATGAAGTCTTTGGCTTCAAATCCCCTGCCGATAATTTCATCCAGGTCGAGGAGAAGTTGGCTGTGGTTTTGCTGTTGGATCATGTCAACCGCCCGGAAGTAATACTCATAGTCCAGGATATTGAGATTTTCGAGGACGTGCTCAAAGGTCAATTTTTGGGAGGTATAGCTCACCAATTGATCGTAAAGGCTGAGCGCATCTCTTAGGGCTCCATCGGCTTTGAGGGCAATCTGCTGGAGGGCGGCATGGTCATAATCTACTCCTTCTTCCTTAGAGATATAGGCGAGGTGTTGGGCTATGTCTTCGGCTTTTATCCTTCTGAAGTCAAACTTCTGGCAGCGACTGAGGATGGTGGGCAGAATCTTATGCTTTTCCGTCGTCGCGAGGATAAAGAGGACGTGTGCGGGAGGTTCTTCCAGTGTTTTGAGAAAGGCGTTGAAAGCAGCCTGGGAGAGCATGTGGACTTCATCGATGATGTAGACGCTTTTTCCTCCTCCGGTGGGTACATAACGGGTTTGCTCGATCAGGTTTCGGATGTCGTCCACTGAATTATTAGATGCGGCATCCAGTTCGTGAATGTTGAAGGATTTGCCTTCGTTATAGGCTTTGCAGGACTCGCAGGCATTACAGGGCTCTCCGTCATCCTGGAGGTTGTGGCAATTGATCGCTTTGGCTAAAATACGGGCGCAGGTAGTTTTTCCCACACCTCTGGGGCCTGAAAATAGGAAGGCATGTGCCAATTGTCCCATCAGGATGGCACTTTTCAGGGTTTGGGTGACATGTGACTGGCCTACGACGGAGGCAAAGGTTCCGGGTCTGTATTTTCTCGCCGATACGATGTAATCACTCATATACTACAAAGATAGGACAAAGGCCGCAATAAAGGAAAGTCGGTCTGTACCCGGGCTGTGGATAAGCTGAAGAGCTATGTAAAGTAGTCTCGCAATTTCATTTCGTAATTCTTTGGGCTACTTTTCCCTGAACCCTCCTTTATTTCCCGATTCATCGGGATCCCTTTAGAACCCCAAATCCACGTTCAATTCCTTGGCTTCAAAAAAAAACTGTCTCCAAAGAATCCCGAATTCAATGGTGATTATCCCAAATCATTTTTTTGCAATCCAATCACTAGGGCTATCGGGGGTAAAAATAAGTTACTTATGATATCCCCAACAGGGATTTAGCCATTCATTCGTGATAATCATTCATAAGCTCGCCTACTTAAAGTTTTGCCTGTTCGAAGACGTAGCACATTTCCGCTGCTATTTGTCGGCTTCGTTCGCGGTACTTTTCATCTTGCTGGGGACTGCCATCAAAGTGTTTGGGGTCATCGAAGGGAAGGGAAAGGCGAAAATTAGCTCCGGGCACAAAGGGACAGGCTTCGTCAGCATCTGTACAGGTCATGATAGCGGCAAACTGGGTCTGGGGATTACTTTTATCAGAAAATGCTTTGCTCCAGACTTCTTTACCGGGGTCCTCCTGTGAAAATTGTATGCGGTAGTGGGGGTTTTCACCATCTGATAGGGGGAGAATAAAAAAGCCGGCGTCTTCCATGGCTTTTATGGCGTTTGGGTGGAAAGCAGTGGCTATGGTACCTCCCGACCAGGTTCGGACAAGGGAAACCTGATGCCAGGCGGCCATGGTACGGGCCCAAATCTGGCTCATGTGACTACGCCTGGAGTTATGGGTACATATAAAGGTGAGGTCGCAGACTTCTTTTTCTGAGATTTGTTCGCGGCAATATTGGGCCAGTTGGCGGAGCTTTTCCTGCCTTTCCGGAGCGATTTTTTCGACTTCCCTGTCTAGGGAGTGGATGAAGGCTTCTATTTTGGCAAACATAGGGTTTTATTTTGGAGGCGAAAGTAAGACATTATTCGGTTAAAGCCACAGATGATTTTTTGATAGGATATGGGTGATCAGGGATTTATGGCTAAAGCGCGGTTGGAGTTAGCCCCACATAGTTTTTCAAAGGGCCAAGAGGGCTATTCGTCTTTTAGCTAAAAATGACTATGATAATCAAGGTTAAATAATATTTATTCTTGGTTCCCTGGAGAATTTTTATACGATTGAATAAAATATGGGGCAAAGCTACTGATTCAGATGAAATTAGTCTTCGGAAATCTGTTTTTTCTTTGGTTATGGGAAAATTTAATTAGTAACTTTGCCAGGCTTGGTAAGACCAGGCAGAAAGGAGACTCAATGCATGATAGAAGAAAATGATCAATCCCTCAACAAAGAGGAAGAAATTAAAAACCAAGAACAAGAGACTCAGGAGGAGGTAACTGACACTTCCTCAAAAGGTAGTGAGAAAGTTCCCGAACCTGAGAAGAAAGAAGAAGCTTCGGTAGAAGAGACGCTTATCATCGCCTCTGATGAAGATGAAGAGCTTCCCGAAGTCGACGACGACAGCAGCGAGCCAGAGAAGGAGGCTGGCGAAAACCTCAAAGAAGAACTCATTGGGGTTTTGGGAGAAGAAGATGACGATGATGAGTGGTGGAAATCTGGAGATGAGTATTCTGCCAATCAACGCGAGGAAATGGCGGACATGTATGCTGGCACCCTTCGCGAGTTCAACTCCAACGAAATTGTAAAAGGAACCGTTGTTGCGATTACCGACAAGGAAATCGTGATGAACATTGGTTTCAAGTCCGAAGGTATCATTCCTTCCAATGAGTTCAGGGACATGCCTGAGCTCAAGTCGGGCGACAGCGTGGAAGTCTTTATCGAAGAGGTAGAAGACCAGGACGGACAGCTAATCCTATCTCGTCGTCGTGCCAAGCACCTGCGTACTTGGGAGAGAATTGAGGAATCTATGGAAAAAGACCTCGTCTTGACTGGTCATGTAATGCGCCGGACCAAGGGTGGTTTTGTGGTTGACATTGACGGTATTGAGGCATTCTTGCCCGGTTCGCAGATTGATGTCAAACCTGTCCGTGATTTTGATGCCTATGTAGGGCGAGACATGGAATTTAAAGTGGTGAAGATCAATCACGCCTACGAAAACGTGGTCGTATCTCACAAGGTTCTCATCGAGGCTCAGCTCGAGAAGCAGCGTGAAGAAATCCTGCAAAACCTTGAGAAGGGCCAGGTACTCGAAGGTACTGTCAAGAACATGACTAACTTTGGTGTGTTCATTGATTTGGGAGGTGTAGACGGCCTTCTCCACATCACAGATATATCCTGGGGCCGCATCAATCACCCTCAGGAGGTATTGGAGCTAGATGAAAAGGTCAATGTAGTAGTTCTGGACTTTGATGACGCCAAGAAACGTATCAGTCTGGGTATGAAGCAATTGACGGAACATCCCTGGGATTCTCTTCCCGAGGATATTCAGGAAGGTTCAAAAGTAAACGGCCGTGTAGTAACTGTAGCTGATTACGGGGTATTCCTGGAGATCATGCCTGGGGTAGAAGGACTCATCCATACCAGTGAGATGTCCTGGTCGCAGCACTCTAAAAATCCTACCGAGGCTTACAAGGTGGGCGACGAGTTTGAGGCGGTTGTTCTCAGCATCGACCGCGAAGAGCGTAAGATGTCTCTGGGTCTAAAGCAGCTGCAGGTAGATCCATGGTCATTGGTTGCAGAAAAATATCCTGTTGGTTCCATTCATACAGGTATCGTTCGTAACATGACCAATTATGGTCTTTTCGTAGAACTTGAGGAGGGTGTAGATGGGTTGGTGCATATTTCCGACCTTTCCTGGACCAAGAAGTTTGGTCATCCTTCAGAGTATGTAAAAGTAGACGATAACCTGGAGGTGATTGTCTTGGACATTGACATTGAAAATCGTCGATTAAGCCTGGGCCATAAGCAGTTGACCGAGGATGTGTGGGATACATTCGCCACCATCTTTACTGTTGGTTCTACTCACCAAGGCACCATCAAGCGCATTGATAGCCGCGGGGCTATTGTCGAACTTGAGTACGGTGTTGAGGGAACGGTTCCTTCCAAGCATTTGAAAACCGAGGAAGGAAAGGACGAGCTCAAGGTAGACGATGCTGCTGACTTTGTGGTGATAGAGTTTAACAAGGATGCCAAGCGTCTGGTACTCTCTCACATCAAAACCTGGAAAGAGGAGCCGGAGAAGAAGAAGACTCCCCGGAAAACCAAAGCCAGTGGCGGCGGAAGTTCAAACCAAGGTCAAAGCAAGTCTGGTACTACTGTGCTAGGTGAAATCGATGCCTTGGCAAAGCTTAAGCAGCAAATGGAAGCTGACGAGAAAGACGAAAGCTAGTTTTTTTGTACTGATAAAAGAAGCCATTCTCTTTTTGGGGAATGGCTTTTTTCGTATCATAAATTTGGATTAATGGATTGGGAGATATTGTCGCTTCTTTTTAGGAGGTTGGCTTCCTCGTTGGATATGATTTCCCAACCCATGTCGAAGGCATAGTAGAGGGTATG
>CAZMAV010000043.1:0-6346 GCA_964564415.1 uncultured Bacteroidia bacterium
TTATTTCACCCTTGGTCTACTTTTAAGTGGTTGCGCACAGGGGGAAGAGGACAATACCAACTGCTTTATTGGCCCGAATATGCCTCTGAAAAATATTCAAGGAAAGACCCACCAAGAGCAGAATAATAAGAATAGGCCATCCCCCTTGACCCTTGATGTAAAAAAAAGAAAGAGCAAAGAGACATTGACCCAAAACTTGGAGAGGAAAGCGCCTGAGCGCATTGTGTCCCCCATAAAAAAGGAAGAGAAAAAGGATTTGTACTAGAATAAAGATACCCTCGTGGGGAAAAAGAGAAGCAGGAAAATAGGCTAGCATTCCGTTCAGGCTACCTGCCATTACAATCATACACAGTAGGATGGAAAATTAAGACCCCCGCCAAAGGCATTGATTCCTTTATTCGGAGGAGAAAAGGAATAAATTTAGTTACGAATTTACGTAATATACATTAGGCCGCATACTCATCTTTTTCAGATTTCTTTCCTGGCTTACTATATTGGTGATCATCACAAATGAATGGCTAAAGTGTTTTTGGGCTTATCAAAAGTAACTTGTTTTCAACCCCAAAAGCGATGTGGATTGTATCGCAAAAAATGATTCGTGATCATCACTATTTGATATTTTTTATCTTGTGGCTAGACTTATATGAAGAAAGTCATCTACATCCTGGAGCGGTTGATTGAAGGACTTGGAAGGGGGGTGAGCCTACTCTCCCTCCTTTTGGTCCTCATCATTGGTATAGACGTAGCCATGCGCTACCTCTTCAATCTCACCAAGATATGGGTGATTGAGTTGGAAGTTTACTGCTTCACCTTTCTCTTTTTGTGGGGATCGGCTTATGCATTCAAAAAAGACCGACATGTCCGGGTAGATGTTTTTTATCAGCGGTTGAGCCTGCGTGGACAAGCCTGGGTCAATCTACTGGGGGGAGTCTTTCTTTTGATTCCCTGGTGTGTCATCGTGATGCAGGTATCCTGGCCCTACCTCTACATGTCTTACAAGATTAGAGAAAGCTCTGCCCAGGCAGGGGGGCTTGCTCATCTCTTTCTCTTAAAGGGGTCTATTTTCACTGGTTTTGCCTTTTTGCTTTTGCAGGGGCTCCTTTCCATCATCAAATCCATCCACGTTCTCACAGGAACTTCGCAGGTGGAGGAGAGGGCTTCTTAAAAAACGAAAGCAGCTTACAACTACTGCTATGGGTGTACTTGCCATACTTTTGTTTGTCCTGATCTTTATCCTGGTCCTCCAGGGTTATCCGGTGGCTTTTACTTTGGGAGGAGCCTCAGCCCTCTTTGGCCTGGTTATCATGTGGCTCTTTCCTGAATATTTGAGTTTTACCGATTTTCGTCTGCTTCCCTCCCGAATTTGGGGCATTATGAATACCACCGTCCTCATGGCCGTCCCCCTTTTTATCTTCATGGGCATCATGCTGGAAAAGTCCAGCCTGGCAGAGGGCCTGTTGGAGACCATGGCCCTGCTCTTTGGGACATTCAATGGGGGGCTGGCCATTTCTGTGGTTATCGTGGGTGCCTTGCTGGCGGCATCCACCGGCATTGTAGGGGCTACGGTAGTAACCATGGGCCTGATCAGCCTGCCCACCATGCTCAAACGAAAATACAAGGTCGAATTGGCAGCTGGGACCGTGGCCTCATCAGGTACACTGGGTATAGTCATTCCCCCTTCTATCATGCTGGTCCTCCTTGCAGATACAATCAACAGTTCCAATCGTGGAGGGCAGTCGGTAGACGTGGGAGCCATGTTTGGCGCGGCCTTACTGCCGGGGATTATCCTAGTTGGGGCCTATATTTTATATATTTCCATCTATGCTAATGTAAAAAATGGGGTGGCCCCGGCCATGTCAGCCGAAGAGGTCAGAGAATTCAGGGGCAAGGGCTTTGGCTTGCGGGTCCTACGGGCTTTTATTCTGCCCTTCTTCCTGATTCTGGCAGTGTTGGGGTCAATTTTTGTGGGCATCGCCTCTCCCACGGAGGCTGCTGCTGTAGGCGCTTTGGGAGCCGGGATGTTGACCCTGTTGAATGGCGCATTCTCCTGGAAAATCCTGAGAGATGTCATGGAGGAAACGACCCACCTCACTGCCATGGTTTTTATGATCTTCCTGGGCGCTACTACCTTTACCTTACTCTTTCGCACCCTGGGAGGCGATGATTACCTCATCGAATTGATCACCCGCTATCAGCTTTCTCCTATGGCTTTTTTGGCCCTGGTCATGGCTGTAGTCTTCGTAGCGGGATTTTTTATCGATTTTATTGAGATCATCTTCATTATCGTCCCGGTAGTAACCCCCATTTTTAATGTTCTCGAAATGGATATGCTCTGGGTAGGGGTCCTATTGGCAATGAACCTTCAGACCTCGTTTTTGACGCCACCTTTTGGATTTTCCTTGTTTTACCTAAAAGGAGTGGCTCCAAAAGAGGTCCAAACCCAGCAAATCTACAGGGGCATCATTCCCTTTGTGTTGATTCAACTGGTATTTATCGGGCTGGTCATCGCCTTTCCGGAAATTATATATGTACTTTTTCCAGCATAGAAGCTTTATTCTGATTTATGGATAGAAAGAAATTCTTGAAAAAAAGCCTTTGGGCCAGTGCTGCCCTGCTGGGGCTTGGCAGTGGCTGTGAGCCTTCTGTCAAAAAGGAGAAAAATGAGGCTCCCCACATCATTACCAACAAAAAATACCGGTGGAAGATGATCACCACCTGGCCAAAGAATTTTCCCATTTTGGGGGAGGCAGCCAATCTCTATGCCCAGTGGGTGGAGGAACTGACAGGGGGGAGGATTAGCATCAAGGTATATGGGGGAGGCGAACTGGTCCCCGCCCTGGAAACCTTCGAAAATGTCTACATCGGCGCAGCAGAAATGGGATCGGGCTGCGCCTATTATTGGGCGGGGAAGGCCCCTGCGGCACAATTTTTCGGAGCTGTGCCCTTCGGAATGAATGCCGCTCAGGTATCGAGTTGGCTGATCAGCGGGGGTGGAATGGAACTTTGGCGTGAGTTGTATGCCGATTTTAATGCCGTACCCTTCATGGGAGGCAATACTGGGGTACAGATGGGAGGATGGTTTAACAAGGAAATCAATTCGGTGGAAGATCTCAGGGGATTGAAAATGAGGCTTCCTGGTATCGGGGGCAGGGCCTTGGAAAAAGCCGGGGGAGCTGCTGTCCTGGTAGCCGGCGGAGATATATTCACCTCTCTGGAACGAGGGGTCATAGATGCTACAGAATGGATTGGGCCTTACCACGACTACCTCATGGGCTTTCACAAGATTGCCAAATACTACTATACTCCAGGGTGGCACGAATGCGGCTCCCAATTGGAGTTTTTTGCCAATAAAGAGGTATTTGAAGAATTGCCCAGAGACTTGCAGGTGGCTTTGGAGACGGCGGCCATGCGGGTACAGGCCTGGGCCCTGCCTGAGGCCGACGCCAAAAACGGGGAATACCTGGAGAAAATGATGGAAGAGGAAGACATTCAGTTGAGGAGTTTTCCTCAGGAAGTGCTGGAACGACTGCGGGTCCACGCTGAGGAAGCCATAGAAGAGTTGATAGCCAATGATCCTTTTAGCAAGAAAGTTTACGAGAGTTATTCGTCCTTTCAAAAGAAGGTGGGGAAATGGCACGGATTGACGGAAAAAAAGTTTTATGAGCAAATACAGCGGGGATGAGGAATGCACCGCAAGACATATTTTCTTACATTAAAGTAGCAAATATATTTCGATGAAAGGCCCTGATGATTCATTAAAAAAATTCTTGCCTGA
Source organism: uncultured Bacteroidia bacterium (assembly GCA_964564415.1). Lineage (GTDB taxonomy): Bacteria > Bacteroidota > Bacteroidia > J057 > J057 > JALEFZ01. Next base: position 3,776 of record CAZMAV010000043.1, read on the forward strand.
TGAGCCTCTTATCCTGGAGTTTCGGGAACTTTTATCTTCCACTATTCCCAAATACGTGGAGGGAAGAGATCGTGAAAAGGCTATTTTTTACTTGGAGCAAGTCATAAGCGACCTGGATGGAATCTACCGCAATTCCCTGCGGTGGGAGAGCATAGATACCCGAGCAGAATTCGAAAGGCTGGTAGAGGCTCATGCGCTTTTGGGCAATCCAGACCTGGGTATGGAATCATCCAAGGATCTTGAAATACGCTTTGAGCGAATAGCCAGTAGCCTCATAGGAGAGCTGAGGGACTTTATCGATCTGATTTCCGAGGAGGAACAAGAAGATGAATATGCTAAAGGTATCTATGAACAAAAAGAGACTTCCTTTATCGAACAAAGTGAAGAAGAAAATAATCCTGAATCATCCGAATTTGAAGGAAAGAAATCCACTTCCTCTCCTTCAGAACCTGCTTCTGACCCCTTCCTCGACACCCGCCTCCATGCTGACCACTGGGCCAGGGAAGACCTCCTGGGCTATGAGCGCTATGCCTACAACATACAGCAGATCATCAAGCGGAAAAAAGCCCGCCCTCCCTTGACCATAGGTGTGATTGCTCCCTGGGGACAGGGAAAAACCACCCTCATGCGCTACATAGAGCGGAGTTTTGAAGGGGCGACCTCAAAGGAGAAATTCGCCCAGGAGGAAGCCCAAAGCCATGTGCAGGCAACAAAGAAAGAGATAGAGCGCTGGAGCCAGGATGATTCCTATCAAAAAGATAAATTTCCCTCCTATCCCTGCGTCTGGTTCAACCCCTGGCAGTACCAGTCTTCTGAACAAATCTACGCTGGGATGGCCCACGCCATTATCCACCAATTGGTCGCCAAATTGAGCGCCATTAAGCAGGAGGAATTTTGGTTCAAGTTGCAGAGCCGGAGAATAGATAAGCAGGCCATGCGCCGAGATGCCGTCAGAGATGCCATCACCGAGACCATCCCGGCGATTCTGATTACCCTGGTAATGGCGGTAGTCCCCTTCCTCCTCAAAAGCATTTTTCCTCAGAATGCAGGTCCTTTTCTGGCGGGTATAGGATTGCCCCTCATATCTATTCTGGCCGCCATCCGCAAGTGGTTGACCTCTTACGCAGAGAGTTTTAAGGAAAAATATGAGGAATACCTGCGAAGTCCCGAGTATGAAAAAAAGCTCGGCTATTTCCATGAAGTCAATGAAGACCTGCAGCGGGTATTTGATCTCCTGGTCGAAGAAGAGACTCCTGCCCTTATTTTTATCGATGACCTGGATCGTTGCTCCCCTCAAAAGGTCGTGGAAGTCATTGAGGCTATTAACCTAATGATGAACGCCAATTTTCGAAAAAAATGCTACTTCATCCTGGGCATGGACGCCGAAATGGTAGCTGCATCTATCGACGTGGCTTATGCCAAAATGCAGGGCAGCATCCCGGGTAAGGTCAATAAATTTGGTTCGATTGGGTGGTACTTCCTCGATAAATTCATCCAACTCCCCTTCCTGATTCCCACCCTCTCTGAGGAGAAAAAGCAGTTTCTCGTCTCCAAATTATTCGAAGAAAGCCAGGAGGACAACAAAGAAGAAAAGGAGGAGGATGCTCTGCCAAGTCCGGGAAAGGTAAGAAGAATCAGAATTAAGCGAGGAGGGATCGAAGGAGCTCGGGTAGTGGAACTCAAGGAGAAGGCCCGCCAAATCAAGAAAGAACCCAGGGGAAGAAGCCTTCAGGAATCTGAACCCACCCCCAAGATACAGATCAAGACCCAGGAGGAAAGAACTGTTTTCGAGCAGGAGTTTCTCGATTTGGGCTTCGAATCGACAGAAGAAGAAAGCGAAATCCAGCAAAAAGTAGGCAAGTTTGCCACTTACCTGCACCCTTCTCCAAGGAGCATCAAACGCTTTGCCAACCTCCTGCGTTTCCATACTTCCATTCAAAAACTCAGGCAGGCTACCAATGAATACCTAGACATCGAAGGCGATAATCAGAGCTACGAAGAATTTGCGGATATGGATACCCTTGCCTTTTGGCTCTTGCTTACCCTGCGCTGGCCCCTCCTTGTCCGGTGGTTGCAATGGGAAAATGAAGAGAAACTGGACACCGATACTGCCGTTGAGGATAATCTGCTCTTTGCCTCCCAGCGTACCGGGGAAAAGGCCAGGATCCTGGATATGATCATCCGCGAAAGCAGAAAGCGAGCCCTGGAATTGGAACTTAAATCCCAAGCCTTCGAGCGCATGTATGGAGAATGGCTTGAACTCTCCAAAGCCAATTCCCACCTCAACTGGCTGAGGGACAAAGAGCTGATTCAACTGTTTTTTGATCAGTTTTCTGAGAAAAATCGCCTGGAAAGGGCCTTCCTCTGCGGAGTATGGTAAAGTATCTCCCTCTATGGCAAGGGATTTCCATTGAGCACAACATCATGCCTCAACTGAAAAAGCCTACCTTCGAAAATATTATAAAAGTGCCATATTATAACGTATCGGTCCATCGAACCCCATATTTCTCTTCTAAGTTGTTCTGGTTAGCTTGGGTTAAAATACAAAGCTTATGTCAAAAGGAAAACGTC
>CAZMAV010000044.1:0-4411 GCA_964564415.1 uncultured Bacteroidia bacterium
GAGAAGAGAATCCCTTCTGTCAGAGAGGCATTCCAAATAAGGTAGGACTGCGACCTCTCCTCAGAGGTTTCGGAGTGCACCTCTTTTTCGGTCAGAGAGGCATTCCAAATAAGGTAGGACTGCGACAAGTTGAACCATCGAAAACTGGGTGAATAAGTCCTCGTCAGAGAGGCATTCCAAATAAGGTAGGACTGCGACCGATACGGTCGTGCGGCCCACGAGGACGACGGATTGCCCGTCAGAGAGGCATTCCAAATAAGGTAGGACTGCGACGCTTGACATGACTCATGGTTGCCAGCTCAGTTGTCGTGTCAGAGAGGCATTCCAAATAAGGTAGGACTGCGACGGTCCTCGTCCTCGTCGAACTCCAAATTGAAATCCGTCAGAGAGGCATTCCAAATAAGGTAGGACTGCGACGCTCGGCATCTTTCCGATTTCTCCAGGACAATAGTCTGTCAGAGAGGCATTCCAAATAAGGTAGGACTGCGACATGTTGACATAAAACATATTGTTAAAGTGAATAAAAGTCAGAGAGGCATTCCAAATAAGGTAGGACTGCGACGGTGAAGCCCCAAAGCTTACACAATAGATACATGAGGTCAGAGAGGCATTCCAAATAAGGTAGGACTGCGACCTTCATATTTAAAGTTTTAGACTATAGCACACTTGTGTCAGAGAGGCATTCCAAATAAGGTAGGACTGCGACGCATCCTTCAGCTCAAGATTCTCAGTGTTCAGTCTGGGTCAGAGAGGCATTCCAAATAAGGTAGGACTGCGACGATAGTGATGTTTCCGAGTTTCCAACCTCCTTGGGTCAGAGAGGCATTCCAAATAAGGTAGGACTGCGACAGAATGACTCCTCTGGACAGGGCAAAGCTGATCACTTCGTCAGAGAGGCATTCCAAATAAGGTAGGACTGGGACACAAGTATCCAATCCACGGCTTGGTCCTGTTCCGCCCTGGATTTCCTTTATGTTAACATTAGGTAAACTTTTTCCTTCCCCATCTCCCCCTTGGCCCAGGCTCCGTACATGATTTTAGGATCTCTCTGTGGCCATGAACCAAAAAACAAAGACCCGCCAACTCAAGCTGCGAAAAGCCTTCCTGGGCATCCGCTCCGTCAATGATCTGTGCCGCCTCCTCAAAACCGACAAAAGGCGCCTCATGCTCCTCAAAAGCCAGCCCCGCTACAAGGCCTTTTCTATTCCCAAAAAAGGAGGGGGAGAACGACACATTGAAAGCCCTTCCCAAGCCCTGAAAAAACTCCAATCCTCCCTCAACCGCTTCCTCCAGGCGGTTTACTATTTTGAAAAATCAGCAGCCTCCTATGGCTTTATCCTAGGCGTCAAAAATGAGGACGACAGGCGAAATGTCCTCACCAATGCCAAAAAACACATCGGCCATCCCTGGCTCCTCAATGTGGACATCAAGGACTTTTTTCATGCAGTCAAGAGAAAAGACGTTCTGGCCATCTTTCAGGGCCCTCCCTTTCATTTTCAGCATGACCTCCCAGGCATACTGACCCAACTCTGTGTTTACAAAGGTCGACTGCCCATGGGTGCGCCGACCTCTCCCGTCCTCTCTAACCTCGCCTGCCGCAAACTCGATGAGGTTCTCGTCGAGCTTTCCCTCAAAAATCAATGGACCTATACCCGCTACGCAGATGACATGAGCTTTTCCGCCAAGGAGAGTTTTTCTGACATGCACATCGACCTCATCCGACACATCATACAGGAGCAAAGGTTTAAGGTAAATGAAAAGAAGGTCAGGCTCTTTGGGCCCGAAGAGGATAAAATTGTAACCGGTTTGCTGGTAAGCCAAAAGGTCGAATTGGCACCCGGATATGTAGAAGGACTGGAAAAAGACATAGAGGCTTTGGCGAAGGTGATGGAAGCCCAAAATTTTCAGGGGGAGATAGAATCCAAGTGGGTCGATCAACTCAAGCAGCAGATCAGGGGCCGGCTCAACTTTGCAGGCTTTGTCATGGGCAAGCGCAAGGATAAATACCTCCAACTGAAGGATGCCTTTTATACTGCTATCCATCCCCCGGAAGAGGACTTTGGGGCGGTGAGTTGGCGTTCATTTCCCTACAACATCTAAGCCTGGCACCATGCAACTCATCCTGGACACCAAGGGACTCAAACTTCTCAAAAAAAGAAATTCCTTCCTGGTCGAACCCGAGGAAGGCAGCAGCCGAACCATCAGCCCCAAAAAACTCACGAGCATCGCCATCACCCAGTCAGTGATGATCTCGTCCGAAGCGGTGGTCCTGGCCATCAAAAATGAGATTCCCATCCTCTTTTTTGACCGCATTGGCAAGGCCCAGGCCCGCCTCTGGTCCCCCTACTTTGGGAGCATTGCCAGCCTCAGGCGAATGCAGGTAAAATTTGCCGAAAGCCCCAAAGCCACCCAATGGATCATCAAGCTCTTTGAGCTGAAGACAGAGGGGCAGGTCAGCAACCTCAAGCACCTGATTGCCAAAAAGCCTGGTCAAACAAAGCAGTTGGAAGAGGCCATTGCTTCCATCTACAGGCAGACCAAGGGCATGAAAAAATTGGATTCCCGCCCACTTGAATCGGTAAGAAAAAACCTGATGGGCTTAGAGGGCAATGCCGCCAGGGTCTACTGGAGAGCCCTAGCTGATTCATTGCCGGAAGAATATCAATTTCAAAAGAGGAGCAGAAAACCAGCCCTTGACTTGTTTAATGCCAGCCTCAACTATATGTATGGTATGCTGTATTCGGTTGTGGAGGGAGGCTTGTTTGCAGCGGGTTTGGACCCCCATCTTGGCCTCCTCCACACAGACGAATACAACAAACCCGTACTTGCCTTTGACCTGATTGAGCCTTTTCGGCCCTGGATTGATCGGCTCCTGATCGAAGAATGCTTTCTAAACACCCTTGAGCAGGGATATACCACCAAGAACCAGTTTGGGATGTTTTTGAATAAGAGTGGCAAAGCTTACATCATTCCACTCTTCAACGACAACCTACGGAAAAACAAGTTCTTCCTGAATCGCGAGCTTCCAGCCAAGAGCCTGATCTACCTCCTCGCTGCTCGCCTGGCCCAAAGAATCAGGACCTTTGATATAGATGAAGATTTTAATTTAGAAGAAGAATAAAATGGCCCATCTCATCTGCTACGACATCCAGCACAACTATCTACGCAAAAAAATGGGAGACCTGATCATGGATTATGGTTTCGAAAGAATCAATCTTTCTGTATATTTAGGCAACTTAGACAGCGCTTCTTTGACATTATTAGAAGAAAAACTCACAGCCATGTTGAAGGACAAGGGCAAGGAAACAGACAGTTTGATCTTCCTTCCGGTAACTCCCCAACAGATCAATGACATGCGAATTTATGGAAAAAACGACCTGGACCCAGGCGAGATTTCAGGAGAAAAAAGCACATTGATCTTGTAGCAATAAAGGTAGCTTTGGGGGAGAAGGAGGAAGGGTAGGGTTAGTCAGGAAAGAAGGGCTTAAGCCCCCACATGGAGAAAAAGCGACCCAAAAAACGCCTATTCCATTGACTAAAATATTCGATGCTTTTTGAGGGTAAATAGGTTCAACATCAGCGATTTACAAACTTTCAATATGTATTGAACTTCGCAAAAAGTCAAAGAATTTCGACCTGTGAAAATTGCGACGAAAAATCGGAACATAAAAATCGTCGATCCCGGGCCCTGAAGCCACTTTTGTGGATAACTTTGGGTAAAAATTTGCAAGTCTGATTCGCTGAATGATCGTTCAACGAAATCTCGAAATTGCACAAAAGGCCCATCTGAGCCACAGCAAAATAGGGCTTAAAGCACTGTCAATCAATAAATTAAAGGGGGAGCGGGGTCAGAGAGGCATTCCAAATAAGGTAGGACTGCGACGCATCTCATTTTTTTTGCTAGCAAAGCCAGCAAAGGGGTCAGAGAGGCATTCCAAATAAGGTAGGACTGCGACACTTCTTTCTCAACCACGAGTTCTGGCATCTCATTTTTTGTCAGAGAGGCATTCCAAATAAGGTAGGACTGCGACTGTTTCTGCCTCCGACTTTCCTTATTAGAAGTCTCGTCAGAGAGGCATTCCAAATAAGGTAGGACTGCGACCCTCTAACTCGTCTTCCTCATCCTCGTCGTCGTCGAGTCAGAGAGGCATTCCAAATAAGGTAGGACTGCGACAGTTTCTGCCTCCGGCTTTTTTTATGAGGAGTCTCTGTCAGAGAGGCATTCCAAATAAGGTAGGACTGCGACGAATCCTTACGGTGCAATGTCCTCCGTAACGCTGAATTGTCAGAGAGGCATTCCAAATAAGGTAGGACTGCGACTCTTTCATTTTCTGTAGCGGATTGTGCCTTTTCCAGGTCAGAGAGGCATTCCAAATAAGGTAGGACTGCGACCCTCCTCATAGTCCTCGTC